>CAVXBH010000017.1:0-78811 GCA_963759945.1 uncultured Solirubrobacteraceae bacterium
AGGAGCGGGCTTGGGAGCGCGCTTGCGCACCCGCGCGGGCTTTGCCTCCTCCTCGAGGTCGGCCAGGTCGTCGACGACGCGGCGCTTGGAGATCTCCTCACGCACGCGGCGGGAGGATGTGGTCACGGTGTCGCTGGTCGCCTTGACGACGCCGGCGATCGAGGCGCCGGTGAGCAGCAGGGCCGCGCCGAGCAGGAAGAAGATCGCGACGAGATGCACGCCGACGTTGCCCAGGCCGGCGGAGACGCCCGCGTAGATGGCCTCACCGACCATGCCGCCGTGCTCCTTCGCGAACGTCTTGGAGATGACGTCCTCCGGCCGTATCCCGCCGGGACCGATGCCCAGCGTGCCCGCGGCGAGCGCGGTCTCGAGGCCGAGGAAGGCGCAGATGAGTCCCGCGCGCACGGGGCGGATCGCGGGCAGAACGGGCTGCAGGACGAGCCAGCCGCCGGCGACGATCAGCGCGATCGGGGCCGCGATGTGCAGCGCGCCGACCACGTAGCGCATGCCGTCGACCGCCCAGTCCCCCGCGCGGCCGCCGTCCCAGTCGAGCCAGATGACGAAGGCGAAGAAGACCGACAGCGCCACGAGGGCGAGCCCGAGCAGGTCGAGGTGGTGGCGTTCCAGGCGCGGGAGCCCGGAGCGCCGGGCCGGCGCCTTCTTCTTGGGCTTCTTGCGCGGGGCGGGCTTGCGACGGGGCTGCGGCATGGCCCGAGACCCTTCGTGAAAGGCGGGCTAAAACCTGCCGCCCCGACGGATTCCCAGACCTATCGTCTTTAGAAATGGATGCTCGCCCCGCACGCGTGCTGGTCGTCGAGGACGACGAGGACATCGCCCAGGTGCTGCAGCGTTCGCTGCGCATCGAGGGTTACGAGGTCAAGGTCGCCGGTGACGGTGTCTCGGCACTCGACGCCTTCCACGCCTTCCTGCCGGACCTGATGGTGCTCGATCTCGGGCTCCCCCGGCTCGACGGCATCGAGGTCGCCAAGCGGCTGCGCACGGACGGCGAGGACGTGCCGATCCTGATGCTGACCGCACGCGACGCACTCGAATCGCGGGTCGCCGGCCTCGACACCGGGGCCGACGACTACCTGGTCAAACCGTTCGAGCGCCAGGAGCTCCTGGCTCGTCTGCGAGCGCTCCTGCGGCGTCGGCCGCCGCGCGGCATGGCACCGCTGACCGTCGGCGACCTGTCGCTGAACCCCGACACGCACGAGGTCAGCCGCGGCGAGCGTGCC
The DNA here is from genome assembly GCA_963759945.1 of uncultured Solirubrobacteraceae bacterium. Lineage (GTDB taxonomy): Bacteria > Actinomycetota > Thermoleophilia > Solirubrobacterales > Solirubrobacteraceae > DATLGB01. Next base: position 1,239 of record CAVXBH010000017.1, read on the forward strand.
ATCGACCTCACGCAGCGCGAGTTCGAACTGCTCGAGTACCTGATGCGCAACGAGCGCCTGGTGATCTCGCGGCAGCGCCTGCTCGACGAGGTGTGGGGCTATGACCCCTTCTCGATCACGAACACGATCGAGGTCTTCGTGTCCAACCTCCGGCGCAAGCTGGAAGCAGATGGCGAACCCCGCCTCCTTCACACGGTCCGCGGCGCGGGCTACGTTCTCCGCGTATAGGAAGCTGCCGATCCGCTGGCGGCTCGCCGGCGGCTCTGCGGTCCTGACGCTGGTCATCCTCATGGGCTTCGCCGCCATCGTCGGCGTGTTGACCCAGCGCCGCGTCTACAGCGACTTCGACACGCAGGTCGAGCGTGCGGCCGACAAGCTGCGGGACAACCTCCCCCTCCAGTACGTCAACGGCGATCTCGTGTGCCAGGCCGGGTTGCCGTGCCCGATCACCGATCTCAACCTGTACGCCGGCCCGCAGGACGCGGTGGTGCGGATCGTCGATATCGCCGGGCACGCGCTGAAGAAGTCCAGCGGTGCGCCCGACCTCGGGGTCCCCTCCGAGGGCCGCATCGACTTCGAGGGCTACCGCGTCGAGACACGCGCCATCAACGTGAGCTTCGCCGGCACGCTGTACGTGCAATACGCGCGACGGCTCTCGGACGTCAAGGCGACGGTCGCGCGCATCCGCGTGTTCCTGTTCATCGGCGTGCTGGCGGGCTCGGCGCTCGCGTTGCTCGCCGGCTTGGCCAACGCCCGACGCGCCATGCGACCGGTCGCCCAGCTCTCCGATGCCGCACGCCGTATCGAGCGGACGCGCGACCCGACGCTGAGCATCCCCAAGCCACTGGCTGACGACGAGGTCCGTGAGCTGGCCGACACGCTCGAGGACATGCTCCACTCCCTCGACGACGCCCGGGCGGACACGGAGGCCGCCCTGACCCGACAGCGCGAGTTCGTCGCGGACGCCTCGCACGAGCTGCGCACGCCGCTCACCGCGGTCCTGTCCAATCTCGAGCTGCTCGAGGAGGAGCTGAGGGGAGATCAGCGCGACACCGCAGCCGCGGCTCTGCGCTCGACCCGCCGGATGCGGCGGCTGGTCGCCGACCTCCTGCTGCTCGCTCGCGCGGACGCCGGCCGCGAGGTCCCCCACTCCCCCGTCGACCTCTCCGCGGTGCTCGTCGAAGCCGCCGCCGAACTCGAGCCGGTGTCCGGCGATCACCGGCTGGTGCTCACGGTGTCCGAGGGCGCGATCGTCGACGGAGCACGCGACGAGCTGCACCGCCTGGCGCTGAACCTGATGGACAACGCCCTCAAGCACACGGACCCGGGCACCGAGATCCGGGCGACGATCGAGCGTGACGGCAGCGATGTCCTGCTGATCGTCGAAGACGACGGCCCCGGCGTCCCCGCCGACATCGCCCCGCGGATCTTCGAGCGCTTCGTCCGCGGCGCCGCCGATCGCGGTGGCTCGAGCGGCCTCGGCCTGTCGATCGTGCGCGCCGTCGCGGAGACGCACGGCGGCAGCGTGGCGCTCGACGCGGGGACCTCCGGTTACGGCGCTCGCTTCGTCGTTCGTCTGCCGGAAGCCGCTTCTGAACGCTCGCGTTCGTCTGTATCTGTCAGAACTTGAACACTTCTGACAACTTGGCGCGTTGCCGCTATAGCGTCTAGACGCCTGTTCTAGAGCCAAATATCGACCATTCGTCCACAAAACCGATTTGGACCCCATCAGTTTCCGGGGCCCAAAGCGGTTTACTTCATGACGGCTGCGGGAATTTGGCAGACCGTTGTAGACCAGACAACTGACTCAGGCCGGTGTTGCAGCACCTTCCTGAGAAACCATCACCACGGAGGGGAACACCATGGGTTGGCGTAACTAGTCGTGAAGCAAGGGCACCCTCGGGTGCCCTTTTGCGTTTCAGGGGTCCTATCGGCGGCTCCGGGGAAACCTTTAGCGATTTCTTTCAGGCCGCCACACGCGGTGCCGCGTAGTCGCTGACGCGCCGCTCCAGGGCCAGTTCGGCCTCGAAGTCATCGGCGCTCGAATGGCTGAACATCAGGCCGCGGCGGCTGACGAGCTCGATGAACACCTCGACGAGGCGGGCATCGAGTTGAGAGCCGGCGCACCGGCGCAGCTCGTCGAACGCCTCGCTCGTCGACACCGGCTCCCGGTAGGTGTCGCGCGCGGTCAGGACGTCGTACACGTCCGCGACCGCGAGCACGCGCGAGCCGAGCGGGATCAGGTCGCCGTGGATGCCGAAGGGATAGCCGCGGCCGTCGATGCGCTCGTGGTGATGGCGGACGATGTCGGCGACCGGGCCGTAGCCGTCGATCTCTGCGATCAGGTCCGCCCCCACCTCGGGGTGTCTGCGGACGATCGCGAATTCCTCATCCGTCAGGCCCTTGCTGGCCAGCAGGATCGAGTCGGGGAAGATGAACTTGCCGATGTCGTGGAACAGGCCGGCGGTGTGGAAGAGCTCCTGCTCTTCGGCCGAAAGGCCGAGCGCGCTCGCCATCTCCCGCGCGTAGCGGGCGACCGCGGCGGAGTGGCGCGCGGTCATGTGGTCGCGCAGGGCCAGCGTCTTCATGGTCGTCGAGATCAGGCCGAACTGGAGCGCGGCCAGCTGCTGGTTGCGCTCCTCGAGCTGCTCGCCGCGCTCGTGGGAGAAGATCGCCGTCCGCAGCAGCCACTGGAAGACGAGGATCGTCGGGGCGAACAGCACGATCGCCTTCGCGCCGACGTAGCGCTCGGCGTAGATGACGGCGACGGTGACGAGTCCGATGCCCAGCTGCGCCGGGAGCACCGGCCAGAACATGTCGCGGAAGCCCTTGCGCCAGGACCAGCCCTCGCACAGCCAGTGCGGCGTGTAGATCAGGGCGAAGTTGAGGCAGCTCGCCCCGACGAAGATCGCCATCGAGACACCGGCGAGCGCGAGGTCGTCGAGCTCGATGAGGTTCGTGGCCTTGACGGCGAGCGCGGCGGCGATCGGGAAGACGGCGTAGACCGCGAAGTTCGAGATCAGCGCGTTGAAGCTCGGGTGCTCGCGGAACACGCTCACCAGGATGGGTGCGAGGCCGACGATCGCAGCCGGCGCCGGGCCGAGCAGGACGGCGGCGAGGATGATCGCGGCGAAGCTGCCGGAGAGGTGCAGGCCGCGAACCCGGAAGGCGAGCAGATCGCTGCCGACGGCGAGGAAGACCAGTGCCGCGAACACCCCGATCGGATTCCAGTCGTCCGGCCCGGTGGTGGCGACTGCGGTGACGAGAGCAGCCGCGAGCAACGCCGCGTTGAAGCCCACCACCGTTTGAGGCCGCACCCTCACCTAGCGCGATTCGGCACGTTGCACCAAAACCTTTAGCCCCAATTTGCGGCAATGTCGAAGACCGTTAGATTGCGACGGCGTGGGGATGCTCCGACCGCTCCGGATTTCCCCCTTTCCAAGGCTGCTCGGGTCGTACTTCGCCAACGAGCTGGGAGACGTCGTCGGCGCCATCGCGCTGGCGATCCTGGTCTTCGACGAGACGGGCGATCCGCTGGCCACGACCGCCCTGCTGGTCGCAGCGCGCTTCCTTCCGGCCTTCGTCTCCCCCGCTCTCGTCGCACGCCTGGACCAGCTCGCGGCCGGGCGCACCCTCGCCGCGCTGTATGCGGTCGAAGCGCTCTGCTTCGCGGCGCTTGCGGCGCTCGCCGAGGACTTCGTCCTGTCGCTCGTGCTCGCGCTCGCGCTGCTCGACGGCACCCTCGCCCTGACCGGGCGTGGCCTGACGCGCGGCGCGATCGCAGCCACGCTCGGCACCGAGGAACTGCTTCGTCACGGGAACGCGCTGGTCAACGTCGCCTTCTCCGTCGCGACCGTCGTCGGCGCCGTCGCCGCCGGCGTGCTGGTCGGGGAATCAGACGTGCGCACCGCGCTGCTGATCGACGCAGGCTCATTCGCGCTCGTCGCCATCCTGATGCTGACCTGCCGGGGGCTGCCGGTCGCCGCGGAGGAACGCCAGCCCTTCCGGGAGCGGCTCGGCGAAGGGCTCGGCTTCGTCCGCCGCAATCCGATGCTGCGCGGCCTACTCGGCGCTGCAGGCTCTGGCGCTACGTGCTCTTCACCCTGATCGTCCCGATCGAGGTGGTCTACGCGAAGGAGACGCTCGACGCCGGCGACGTCGGCCTCGGCGTCCTGATGGCGGCCTGGGGCGGCGGGATGGTGCTCGGAAGCGCGATCTTCATCCTCGGCGGCCGTTTGCATCCCTTCCGTCTCGTGCTGCTCGCCACCGGACTCGTCGGCGTCGGCTATCTCGGCATGGGCCTCGTCCGGGACCTGGCGCCCGCCGCCGCGTTCTCGATCGTCGGCGGGATCGGCAACGGCAGCCAGCTCGTGGCCGTGGTCACCCTCCTGCAGCAGGAGACCCCGCTGAATCTCCAGGCACGAGTCAGCGGTCTGCTCGAGTCCATCGGCGCTGCCATGCCGGGCGTCGGCTTCGCGATCGGCGGCGTCCTCACCGCGATCACGGACGCGGCGACGACCTATCTCGTCGCCGGCATCGGCGTCATCGTCCTCGTCCTGATGGCGGGCGTGCTCGGGCTCAGACCTCGACAACCACCGGCAGCACCATCGGCCGGCGCTTGAGCTTGTCGTAGACGAAGCTCGCCAGGTCGTCGTGAAGGAGCTGCTGCAGCGGCTCGACGTCTGAGATCTGCTGCTCGGCAGCGCGGTCCAGCGCGTCCTCCACCGCCTCGCGGAACTCGTCGAGGAAGACGTCCGAGTTGTCGGACAGGAAGGGCACTCCGCGCGCCAGGACCTCGGGCGGGACGACGGACGAGCCGTCCTTCGCCGAGACCGTGGCGACCACGATGAAGATGCCGTCTCCGGAGAGCATGCGGCGGTCGCGCAGCGCGACGTCGGCGACGTCGCCGATCTCGACGCCGTCCACGAAGATCATGCCGGCCTTCTCCTGCTTGCCCGGGCGGGCGCCCTTCGCAGTGATCTCGAGCGGCAGGCCGTTGTCGAGGCAGAAGATGTTCTCGTCGGGCACGCCGACGGCTCTGGCCAGGTCCGCGTGCAGCTGGAGGCGCTTGAAGTCGCCGTGCATCGGCATCACGTACCTGGGATGCGTCAGGTTGAGCATCAGCTTGATCTCCTCCTGATAGCCGTGACCGGAGGCGTGGATCGGGGCGTCGGCCGCGGTGACGACGGTGCAGCCGATGCGGTAGAGGCTGTCGACGACCTCGTTGACCGAACGCTCGTTGCCGGGAATCGGCGTGGCGGAGAAGATCACCGTGTCGCCCGAGTGCAGCTCGATCGACTGATGGTCGCGATAGGCCATCCGGCGAAGCGCGGAGAGCGGCTCGCCCTGGGAGCCCGTGAGGATGATCACGACCTTCTCGTCGGGCAGCGAATTGATGTCGCGCGGCTGGATGAAGATGCCTTCGGGCGCACTGATGTGACCCAACGTCCGGCCGATGTTGACGTTCTTGCGCATCGAGCGGCCGACGAGACAGACCTTGCGGTTGGTCTCGACCGCGGCGTTGATGACCTGCTGCACGCGGTGGATGTTCGAGGCGAAGCTCGTGACCAGCACGCGGCCCTTGGCGCGGATGACCTGCTCGCGCAGGTGCGGGCCGACGATCGACTCGCTCAGCGACCAGCCGGGCCGGTCGGCATTGGTCGAGTCGCCGCACAGCAGCAGGAGGCCGTCGCGGCCGAGCTCCGCCAGGCGAGAGGTGTCGGCCGGCGAGCCGCCCACGGGCGTCTGGTCGAACTTGTAGTCGCCGGTGATGAGCATCGTCCCGAGCGGCGTCGTCAGCGCGACCGCGCAGGCGTCGGGGATCGAGTGCGTCATGTGGATCAGCTCGATCTCGAACGGGCCGGCCTTGACCGGCTCGCCCACCGGCAGCACCTCGAGCTCGACCTCCTTGAGCTTGTGCTCGTCCAGCTTCGATCGCGCCATGGCGATCGTGAGCTGGCCCCCGTAGACGACGGGCACCTTGTCCTGGCCGAGGTCGCGCAGGACCCAGGGCAGCGCGCCCAGGTGGTCCTCGTGACCGTGGGTGATGACGAACGCTTCGATCTTGTCGGCGTTGTCGCGCAGATAGGTGAAGTCGGGCAGGACGAGGTCGATGCCCACCATCTCTGGCGTCGGGAAACGCAGGCCGAGGTCGACCACGACGATTCGGCCGTCGTACTCGACGACCGTCATGTTCTTGCCGATCTCCCCCAGCCCGCCGAGCGGGAGGACACGCAATTTCCCGCTCAAGCGAGCACCCCGACCCCGGCCAGCGCCGTGCGCACGATCTCGATCTCGTGCTCGTCGCAGTCAGCCAACGGCAGGCGGACCGGGCCGGTGTCGATGCCGAGCAGCCTCAGGCCGGCCTTCGTCGGCGCCGGGCTGTTGGTGCAGAAGCAGGCCGAGTAGACGTCCTGCAGTGCGGAGTCGATCTCCGCTCGCCGGTCGGGCTCCTGCATGAGCTGCTTCATCTCGTTGCCGACGAGATGCGTCGCGACGCAGATGCCGCCCGCCGCGCCGATGTCCATCGCGTGGGCGAGGATGTCGTCGTTGCCGGCGAACACCGCCAGCCCGTCGACCAGGGCGAATTCGTCGTTGTTCGACTGCTTGAGCCCGTCGATCCCGTCGATCTGAGCAAGCTCGGCCAGTAGGTCTGGCGGCATATTGGTTCCCGTCCGCGGCGGCACGTTGTAGATGATCACGGGCACGCCGCCGGCGCCCTCCGCGACCGCTTCGAAATGGAGCTTGATCCCGCGCGCATTGGGGCGGTTGTAGTACGGCGTGACGCTCAGCAGCGCGTCGACCCCGAGAGCGGCCGCCCGCTCGGTCAGATGGACCGCGTGGCGGGTGTCGTTGGACCCCACCCCGGCCACGATCAGCGCGTCGGCGCCGAACTGCTCGTTGATGAGCCCGACGACGCCGAGATGCTCATCGTCGGTCATCGTCGAGGCCTCGCCCGTCGTCCCGCACACCACGAGCCCATCGGACCCATTGTCGAGCAGATGCCGGGCGACGGCAACGGTCCCGTCCTCGTCCACGGCCCCATCGGGCGTGAAGGCGGTGACCATCGCGGTGAGCATTCCCTGCAGCACGGCGCCTAGTTTCGCAGGTCGCGGAGCGCCTCCGACCGCCGAGGTCGTCCAAAGCGTCCGTAGTGGCCGCTATCGGCGACTTCGCCCTCCCCGACGCGGGCGGCCCACCGAAGTCGTCGATCCTTACCGCCACGGTAAGTCTGGACGACTTCGAGCCGGACGGCGTGTCTCTAGGTGTTGCCGCGGAGCGCGTCGGTGAAGCGGCGTGGGACGGCGGCGTCGTCGCCTTCCTCCCAGAGCGTGACGACGAGGACTTCGTCGCGCGGGCGGTCCCAGCGGCAGATGTAGATGACGTCCGGCCGGCGCTCGTCCTTGACGCGCACGGTGGCGCGCTCGGCCTCCTCGGTGCGGCCCGCCGCCCATGCCGACGCCACGCGCGACACGATCTCGGCCTTCGGGTCGAGCACGCCGCGCACGCGCTGGAGGAAGCGCTCGGCGGCGTGGTCGGTGACGGCGAAGCTAGGCAAGGCGGTACCGGAGCGCCGGGGCCTTGAGCGCCCACCCGTCGCCCACGTGGAGGGAGTCGGGCTCGGCGGACCAGCCGTGGCGCTCATAGAAGCGGCGGGCGCCCGGGTTGTCCGCGTACACCCAGAGCTGGCGGGCGCCGTCGGCGACCGCGGCTTTGAGCAACCTTGTACCGATGCCGACGCCGGCCTCCTCGGGCAGCACGTAGAGGCCGGTGAGCATGTCGTCGACGACGCTCGAGAACCCGAGGATCTCGCCCTCCGCCTCCCAGAGCCAGACGCCGGAGCGCCCGAGCCACTCCTGCCAGTGCTCGACGGTCACGTGCGGACCGACGGCCTCGTCAGGGGTGCCGAGGTGGGCGTAGGCGGCCGCGCGGGAGGCGCGATGGACGGCGACCAGTGCAGGGATGTCGGCCTCGGTGGGCCGCCTCACCAAGTAGGTGATTCGGAGGAGGAGGAGTGACGAATCACAAGAGGTGCTCGAGGCCCACGACCAGTGACTCCTCGAGCGCCCCGACGGAGCGGATCGCCAGCAGGACGCCGGGCATGAAGCTCGTGCGGTCCGTCGTCATGTGGGTGATGCGCAGCGTCTGGGCGACGTCGCCGAGGATGACCTCCTGGTCGGCGACGAGGCCCGGCAGCCGCACGGAGTGGATGGGCACGTCGCCCTCCATCAGCTCCGCGGTGCGCCTGGCGGTGCCGGACGGGGCGTCCAGCTTGGCGGGGTGGTGGTACTCGACGATCTCGGCCGACTGCATGTGCTGCGAGGCCTCAGCGGCGAACTGCATCATCAGCACGGCGCCGATCGCGAAGTTCGGGGCCCAGAAGCACTTGCCGGGAGCGCCCTCGACGGCTGCGCGCAGCTCGTCCTCGGAGAAGCCGGTGGTGCCGATGACGACGTGCACACCCGCGTGGGTGGCCTGGCCCGCATTGGCAGCGGCCTGATCGGGCTGGGTGAAGTCGACGAGGACGTCGGCGCCGTCGAGCACGTCGGCGATCGTGGTGTTCAGCGTCGGGTCCGCACGACCGGAGATCTCCATGTCGCTCGCACCCTCGACGGCGGCGCAGACGGCCTGGCCCATGCGCCCTGCGGCGCCCGCCACTGCGACGCGGATCACAGCGCGGCCACGGCCTTGCGGAACGCGTCCTCGTCAGGGCCGATGCCGGCGGCCGACAGGCGCTCCGGCGCCCACAACTCGGTTGCGAGCGTTCGGAGGTCGTCGAGGGAGACCGAGTCGATCCGCTTCATGAGCTCCTCCGGCTCGAGGAGCGGGAGGCCGAACAGGGTGGACCCGCCGAGACGGTTCATCCGCGCGGCCGAGGATTCCAGGCCGAGGATGATGCGCGCCTTGACGTTCTCCTTCGCACGCTCGAGCTCCTCCTCGGTCGCCGGATCCTCACGCATCCGGTCGAGCTCGGTTCCGATGACCGACATCGCCTCGACGAGGTTGTCCGGCCGCGTGCCCACGTACAGCCCGATCTGGCCCGTGTCGGAGAACTGGCCCGCGAACGAGAAGACGCTGTAGGCGAGCCCACGCTCCTCCCGGACCGCCTGGAAGAGGCGCGAGGACGACAGCCCACCGAAGATCGCATCGAGCACGCGAGCGGCGAAGCGCCGGTCGTCGCCGCGGGCGAGGCCGACCCCGCCGAGCGTCACGTGGACCTGCTCGGTGTCCTTTCGCTGGAAGCGCACCTGCGGCGCCGGATCGGCGGGCGCACCTACCGGGGTGATGACCCCGTCCGCTGCGCCCGCGAAGCCGGCAGCCTCCGCGAGCGCGACGATGGCGTCGTGGTCGACATTGCCCGCGGCCGCGATGACGATCCGCGACGGGATGTAGCGGGCGGAGTGGAAGTCGCGGATGACGTCGACCGGCGTGTCGGCGATCACGGGCGCGCGGCCGATGATCGACCGGCCCAGCGGGTGGTCACCGAAAACGGCCTCCCCAAGGACGTCGAAGACGGTGTCCTGCGGGTCGTCGAGGTACATCGCGATCTCCTCGATGACGACCTGACGCTCCGGATCGACGTCGTTGAACGCCGGGCGCGCGACCATGTCGGCCATCACCTCGAAGGCCTGCGGCACGTGCGCGTCGAGCATGCGCGCGTAGACGGTCGTGGACTCCTTGTCCGTGCCGGCGTTGAGCTCTGCGCCCCAGCCGTCGAACATGCGGTCGATCTCGACCGAGCCGAACTTGTCCGTCCCCTTGAACAGCAGGTGCTCGAGGAAGTGCGACAGCCCGGCCTCCTCCGTCGCCTCACCGCGTGAGCCGTTGGCGACGAAGAAGCCGAGCGCCGCCGAGCGGACCCCGTCCATGCGCTCGGTGATGACGCGCAGGCCGGAGTCCAGCTCGGTGAGCTGATGCTGGGTCAGGAGTGCTAGCCCCGGTCGGGGTCGTTGTCCCGGCGCGGGCGGTCGCGGTCGCGTCCGCGGCCGCCACGGTCGCCGCCGCCACCTTCGCGACGCGGGCCGCCCCGGCCGCCGCCGCCACCTTCGCGGCGCGGGCCGCGGTCGCCGCCACCGCTGCGCGGGCCGCGGTCCCCGGAGCCGACACCGGCCAGCTCGGAGGCGTCCTTGCCGGCGACCTCCGGGTCGTCGGCGAGGCGCAGGCCGATGCGGCCGCGCTCGCGGTCGACCTCGACCACGCGGACCTCGATCTCCTGGCCCTTCTCGAGCACCTCCTCGACGGTCTCGACACGCTGGCCGGGCGACACGTTGGAGATGTGCAGCAGGCCGTCGGTGCCCTTGGCGAGCTCGACGAATGCGCCGAACGGCATCGTCTTGACGACCTTGCCGGTGAACGAATCGCCGATCTCGACTTCCTTGGTCATCGAGCTGATGCGCGCGACGAGGCCGTCGCCCTGGGCGCCAGTGGCGGCGTAGACGCGCACCTGGCCGGTGTCGTCGACGTCGATCTGGGCCTCGAACTCCTCCTGCAGCGAGCGGATCGTCTCGCCGCCCTTGCCGATCAGCAGGCCGATCTTGTCCGGATCGATCTTGATCGACGAGATGCGCGGCGCGTAGTCCGACATCGTCTCGCGCGGAGCGGCGATCACCGCCGCCATCTGGCCGAGGATGTCCAGCCGTGCCTCGCGCGCCTGGGTGAGCGCGTCACGCAGGATCTCGAACGTGACGCCCGTGATCTTGATGTCCATCTGGAGAGCGGTGATGCCGTTCTCCGTGCCGGCGACCTTGAAGTCCATGTCGCCGAGGTGATCCTCGACACCGGCGATGTCGGTGAGGACGACGTAGTCATCGCCCTCCTTGATGAGGCCCATGGCGATGCCGGCCACCGGCGCCTTCAGCGGCACACCGGCGTCCATCAATGAGAGGCTCGAGCCGCAGACCGAGGCCATGGAAGACGACCCATTCGATTCGAGGATGTCGGACACGACGCGGATCGTGTAGGGGAAGTCCTCCTGCGACGGGATCATCGGGACCAGCGCGCGCTCGGCAAGCGCGCCGTGGCCGATGTCGCGGCGCTTGGGGCCGCGCATGAAGCCGGCCTCACCCACCGAGAACGGCGGGAAGTTGTAGTGGTGGAAGTACCACTTCTCCGTCTCGAGCCCGAGCGTGTCCATGCGCATCCCCTCGCGCGTCGTGCCGAGGGCGACGACGGAGATGGCCTGCGTCTGGCCGCGCGTGAACAGCGCGGAGCCGTGCGCGCGCGGCAGCAGTCCGGCCTCGATCGAGATCTGGCGGATCTCCTGCGTGCCACGGCCGTCCGGGCGCTTCTTGTCCACCGCGATGCGCTGGCGGATCGTGGCCTTCTCGAGCTTGTCGAAGGCGACGGATGCGTTGGACGCAGCCTCGGCGTAGTCGTCGGCGCCCTCGTCGGGCGTGAAGCGCGCGATGACCTCGTCGCGCAGCGCGCGGGTCGCGTTCTGGCGGTCGAGCTTGTCGATCACCTGCGTGGCCTCGTCCAGCTTGCCCTGGAACTCGCCCTTGATCTGCTCAAGGAGCTCGGCCGGGACGGTCGGGGAGACGACCTCGATCTTCGGCTGCTTGCCCACCTTCTCGCCGAGCTCGTTCATCGCGGCGACGAGCTTCTTGATCGCGTCGTGGGCGATGTCGAGCGCGTCGAGGATCTCGGCCTCGGAGATCTCGGAGGCGCCGGCCTCGACCATGAGGATGGCCTCGGCGGTGCCGGAGACGACCAGGTCGAGATCGGAGCGACCCTCGTGGAGGTCCTCTTCGGTCGGGTTGACGACGAAGTTCCCGTCGACCTTGCCGATGCGCACAGCGCCGACCGGCTCGGGGAACGGGATGTCGGACACCATCAGGGCGGCGCTGGCGCCGTTCATCCCGAGGATGTCGTAGGGGTGCACGTGATCGATGCTCAGCGGCACCGTCACGAGCTGCGTCTCGTAGTTCCAGCCCTTCGGGAACAGCGGCCGCAGCGGGCGGTCGATCATGCGGGCGACGAGCGTGCCCTTCTCGCCGGCGCGACCCTCGCGCTTGAAGAACGAGCCGGGGATCTTGCCCGCGGCGTACATGCGCTCCTCGACATCCACCGTCAGCGGCAGGAAGTCGACGTCGCGCTTATTACCGGCCGTGGCGGTGCTCAGCACCACCGTGTCGCCCTGCTGGACGACGACGGAGCCGGAGGCCTGCTTGGCCAGCTTGCCCGTCTCGAACGAGATCTCGCTGCCGCCGATCTCGACGGTGACGCGGGTCACGTCAGACATATGGTCCTTTCTCTCCCGTCCCTTGTGGACGGGCCCCTCTGCGCTCTTTACGCTTCGGTAGTCGTTGGCGCAGATCCTAGCGATGCCCAACCGGTAGCCTGCGCGCGCAAATGTCGGGCCGGGTCATCGTCTACGGAGCGAGCGGGTACACGGGGACGCTGATCGCCGAGCGGCTGGTGGCCGCAGGCGTGCGGCCGGTGCTCGCCGGCCGCGACCGGGAGCGCCTCGAGCGCCTCGCCGCGCGGCTCGACGGCGAGGCGGATGTCGCCTGGGCCGACGCCCTGCGTCAGAACAGCGTCTTCAGCCTCGTCTCCGAGGGCGACGTGCTGGTGAGCACGGTCGGTCCCTTCGCCAAGTACGGCAGCGTCGCGGTCCGGGCCGCGATCGCCGCGGGCGCCGTCTACATGGACTCGACGGGCGAGCCGACCTTCATCCGCCGCGTCTTCGAGGAGTTCGGCCCGCCCGCTCATCGCAGCGGCGCCTCGCTGCTCACCGCCCTGGGTTATGACTGGGTCCCGGGCGCGCTGGCGTCCGCCCTGGCCCTCGAGGACGCCGGCCCGGACGCCGTACGCGTCGACGTCGGCTACTTCGTCCGCGGCGCCTCGGCCAGCGCGGGCACCAAGGAGTCGATGGTCGGCGCGACGCTCGACCCCGGCTTCGCCTTCCGCGACGGCCGCATCGTGACCGAACGCGGAGCGGCCCGCGTCCGCTCGTTCGAGGGCGCCGGCCAGGCCATCAGCGCCGGCGGCGCCGAGCACTTCACCCTGCCGCTGGCGTACGACCGCCTGACCGAGGTCAACACCTACCTCGGAATGGGTCCCCTCGCGCGCGGCGTTCAGGCAATGTCCCTCGCCACCAGCCTTGCCCAGAAGCTGCCGGGCTCGCGCGCGGTGATGCAGGGAGTCGGCGAGCGAGTTGCTTCGCTGCTCCCCGACCGCAGCGACACGCCCGGAAGCTCGCGACTCGTGTCGACCGCCTACTCCGAGGACGGCGATCTGCTCGCCACCACCACCCTCGACGGCCCGGATCCCTACGACTTCACAGCGAGCTTCATGGCCTGGGCGGCCCAGCGCGCCGCCGGGGCCGGCGTCGAGGGCACCGGCGCCCTCTCCCCCCTGCTCGCGTTCGGCGGCCTCGCCGGCCTGCACGAGGGTTGCGCCGCCGCGGGGATCCGCGAGCGCACCGCGCCCGTAACCGCCTGAGTGTTCGGTTATTCAACGTTGCGCCGGGAGCAGACGCTTCCCGGCACCCCCGACGACGTCTTCCCCTTCTTCGCCGACGCGGGCAACCTCGAGGCGATCACTCCGCCGTATCTCTCGTTCCGGATCGTCACGCCGCGGCCGATCGAGATGGGCGTCGGCACCCTGATCGAGTACAAGCTGCGCCTGCATGGCCTGCCCATCAGCTGGCTGACGCGGATCGAGGTCTGGGAGCCCGGTGTGCGCTTCGTGGATCAGCAGATGCGCGGGCCTTACGCCCTGTGGCACCACACGCACGATTTCTCACCTGGCCCCGATGGCACCACGCAGATGACGGACACCGTCCGCTACGCGCTGCCGTTCGGGCCGCTTGGCGCGTTGGCACACACCTTGTTCGTCCGCCGCGACCTCAACCGGATCTTCGACCATCGGTACACCGAGGTGGCCAGGCGGATATAGAGTCCGCGCATCGGCTCGGCTTGGCAGGAACGGGAGGGCGTCACGGCTGGCGCGACATTGCCGCCGCTGCGCGTACTGCTCGTCGAAGACGACGAGGGTGACGCGCTGATCGTCCGGCTGCTCTTCGAGGAGACCGGCGCGCACGTGGAACTGACGCACGTCCAGCGGCTCGTCGACGCCGAGCCCATCGCTTCCGGCTTCGATTGTGCGCTGCTGGATCTCAATCTGCCGGACGCCACTGGTCTCGAAGGCCTCCAACGCCTGCGGGCCGCCGCGGCCGACCTGGCGATCCTCGTCCTGACCGGCATGTCCGATGACGGTCGCGGGACCGAGGCGCTGGCCGCCGGCGCCCAGGACTACCTCCGCAAGGGCCACGTCGACGGAGACATGCTGGCCCGGTCGGTCCGCTACGCCGTCGAGCGCCGCCGCGCGGACGCCCAGAGCCGAGAGCTGTCGCTGGCGCAGGTGCAGACGGACGAGAACGCGCGCCTCGAGCGCGGGCTGCTGCCGACTCCGCTGGTGCAGGACCCGCGGCTGCGGATCGCCACCCGCTACGTGGCGGGCAACCGCCGGTCGCTGCTCGGCGGGGACTTCTTCGACATCGTCGAACGGGGCGGCTGCCTGCGCGCGCTGATCGGTGACGTCGCCGGGCACGGGCCCGACGAGGCGGCGGTCGGCGTCTGCCTGCGGATCGCCTGGCGGGCGCTCGTGCTGGCCGGACTCGACGACGTCGAGGTGCTGACGCTGCTGCAGGACGTGCTCGAGGCCGAGCGACCCGTGCGCTCGCTGTTCGCGACCGTCGCCTGTGTCTCGGTCCAGCCCGAGCGCGACCGACTGACGCTGTGCTGCGCCGGGCATCCCGCCCCGCTGCTGCTGCCTGCGAACGGCACGCCGCGCTCGCTGGTCGACCACCCCAGCGGGCCGCCGCTCGGCGTGCTCGACGGCCCCCAGTGGACCACCACCGATGTCGCGCTGGACCCGGGCTGGTCGCTGATCCTCTACACGGACGGCCTCATCGAGGGCCGCCGCGACGGGACCGAACGGCTCGGGCAGGAGGGCTTGCTCGAGATCGTCGAGGAGGTCGGCCTGCCCGGCGAGGACGCCGACCGGGCAGTGCGCGACCTCGTCGACCGCGTGGAGGAGCTCAACGCGGGGCCGCTGCGCGACGACGTCGCGCTGGTCTTCGTCGGTACGACGGCCTAGGCCGTCGCGCGGGCCCGCAGTGCGATGACCGGGAGGCGCAGGCGCCGGCCGCTGGTGCCGTAGAGCTCGCCGCCGACCGTGCGGGCGACGTCGCGCAGGGCGGGCTTGAGGCGCGAATCGACCGCGGTGACGTGCAGCTCGCAGCGGTCGCCGACGAGCGATCGCACGGCTTGCACGGCCGCCTGCCGCTGGCCCTTGCGACCGGCCATGTGCGAGAGGTCACCCGGCAGCGAGCGGTCGATCTGGCGCTGGGCGACGCCCGACAGCGGCTCCACGCTGCACACGACGTGCAGCGGGACGCTGAGGGCCCGGGCGACGTGGGCGGCCTCGCGGACACGGCGGTCCAGTTCGGGCGTGCCGTCGGTACCGACGATGAGTGCGGACATGATTCGAGCCTCCTGGTAGTGCGGACGTTTTTGGCCTGCACTCCTGAAGGCGTGAGTTCGCGATGAACGATGTTCAGTCGGGCAGCGCCCACTCCACCGGGCGCGACGGATCCGGCTCGTAGACGCAGAACGCGCCCGTCCGGATCGAGTCCGACAGCACGCGAGCGGCGCGCTCGTCGTGTTCGCCGATCCGCCGGACGACGGAGTGGATCGCCCGCGTCACGTTGACGCGGGCGCGCTCGGCGTTGGAGGCCTGCGGCCGGTCGCGGCCGCCGAGGCCGACGGCGGAGGCGATCGCGCTGCCGATCCATTCGAGCTCTTCACGGGAACGAGCGGCCCGCTCGGGATCGTTGAAGGACTCCGCCTCGTCGATCTCCTCGCGCAGCTCGGCGACGCGGGCGCGGTACTCGCGCTTGGCCTGCTCATCGAGCGCGGGACCGGCGCTGCCGCTCTCCGCCGATGCGGCCGCGCCCTCCCCCGCCAGCTCGGCAGCCGCGATCTCGACGCCGGGCGCCGACAGCAGCCGGACGATGTGATGGATCCCCTTCGCGTCGCGCAGCCGGGTGACGCCGCCATCGAAAACCAGCGTCCACACGTCTCCCTCCCGCAGCAGCGACGCGCGCAGCGAACCGCTTGAAACAACCGGCCTGCCCGGTTGGTTCAGCGCGGCGTCGGCGGTGGTGACGAGACCGGCGAGGTGGTGCTCGGCGGCGAGGTCGCGGGCGCGCTGGACCCGCTCGCGGCCGGCTTCCTCCTCCCCCTGGCGGATGAGCCACCGGCCGTGCTGGAGCCAGGTGCGCGCCATCGGACCGACCGCTCCGATGCGGGCTTCGACGGTCTCGGCGAGCGCGTAGTCGCGGCGGGCGTCGTCGTGGCGGCCGAGGAGCGCCTCGAGCCCGGCGCACAGCCGGGCGACGCTGCCGAGCAGGGACACGGCGGTGAAGACGTACTGCTCGCGCCACGGGAGGATCCGCTCGAGCATCACCTCGGCGGCTCCGGCGTGTCGCAGGCTGATCGCGGCTTCCGACCACAGCGCCGCGGAGGTCATCCAGAGCACGTTGTCGGCCGTCGGCAGGTCCTCGGGCAGCGCCGCGTCGATCCAGGCCCGGGCCTCCTCATCGCGACCTGCCTCGGCCAGCGCGAGCGCGACCAGCGCGCGGTAGCCGAGCTCTGCCTCGGCCTGCTCGGCCGCGTGGGCCGCGGAGTCGGCCAGCTCGCCCAGACGGCCCTGGTCCCAGCGGATCGGGAGCAACTGTGTGGCGAAGATCGCCCATGCATCGGGCACGAGGGCCATCGCCCGCTCCGCGCCGCGTTGGGCCAGCGACTCAGCGTCCTCGTAGCGACCCGCTCGCTGGAGCAGGATGGCCTCGTGCAGGTTCGCCTGCCAACGCGCCAGGGCCGTCCCGACGTCCGGTGCGAGATCGATGACGCGCCGGGCCTCGTCGGCGGCGTCGGCCCGCCCGGCTTCGAACAGCACGCGGGCGCGCTCCACGGCGGCCCGGTGGCGCACCAGCGGGTCGTCCAGGCGCTCCCCGAGCCGCTGCAGCTCCGCCGCAAGGCGCAGCCGCTCGGCTACGGAAGCCGGTTCGGCGATGGTCAGGCAGCGGCGGAACAGCACCTCGGCCAACACGCGGTCGTCGCCGGCGGACCGCGCGGCCTCCAGTGCCGCGTCGGCGAGCTCGAGCCGGCGCTCACGGTTGGCGAAGAGCTCGCTGGAAAGCACGGAGAGCAGGAGGGCCCGATCGGCGAGCGCCTCCGGCCCCACCGCGGCAAGTGCCGCCTCGAGCACTCCGACGCGGCGCCGGTCCGTGCCGTGGAAGTCCGCGGTCAGCCCCCGCGAGTTGGCGATCGCCGCTCGCACGAGCCGCTGGGTGTCGCCCTGGGTCTGCGCGAGGTCGGCCGCTCGCAGCAGACGCTCGGAGTATCCGTCGAGCCCGGCGCGGCGTTCGGCGTCTCCGAGACGCAGCAGCAACTCGATGGTCCGGGTATCCGGTTCCGGCGTTGCGCGCTCGTGCAGGCGCAGGGCCTGCTCGTAGGCGCGCACCGCGTCATCGAAGGCGACGACCTCGAGCGCACGGTCGCCCGCCTCCATGAGCGCCGTGCCGGCCTGCGCGACGAAGTCGCTGCCCGCCGCGGCCCAGTGCCGGACCAGCTCGCCCGTGCGGACGACGTCACGGCTGCCGGCGCCCGCGAGCCACTCCGCCGCACGGCGGTGCAGCTGCCGGCGGCGCAGATCCGTGAGCTCGCCGGCCAGCGCGTGCTGCACCACGCCGTGGGAGAACTGAAACCAGCCGGGATGATCGACGACCTCCGCGGCGAGTCCCGCGGCACAGACGTGCTCGAGTGCCTCCAGGACCTCGTCGGGAGATCGGTCGACGACGTGCACGAGCAGCTCGAAGTCGAAGCTGCGCCCGAGCGCCGCCGCGTAGCGGGCGACGCGCGCGACTTCTTCGCCGAGGGATGCCGCGCGCCGGCCGACCAGCTCCGCGATCGACCGTGGCGTAGCCGTCGATTCGCCGGCCGACTCCGCGTGGTGGCGCAGCAGCTCGACCACGAAAAGTGCGTTACCGCCGGTCTCGGCCTGCACGGCCTCGGCGTCGAGCTGCCCGCCGACGAGCAGTCGCGTGGCGGCGAGGTCGAGTCCTCCGACGCGCAGCGAGCTCGTCGTCGGCCGGCGCCGGAGGTCAGGACCGAGCGCACGCCAGGGCTCGCCGTGATCTGCCTCGATGTCGCGGACGGTCGCAACGACCAGCACCGGCGCGTCCGGTCCGTCCAGCAGTTCCCGCAGCAGCAGCAGCGACGCGCGATCGGCGAACTGCAGGTCGTCGATCAGCATCAACAGCGGAGCCCACTGCCCGGCGGTCGAGATCAGCTCCACGGTCGCGGCCAGCAGCCGGTGGCGCTGGGCGTGGGGATCGGCGTCGAGTGCCGGATCGGCCTCCGGGAGTTCGGCGTCGAGATCCGAGAGCACCCCGATCCACGGCCGAAACGGCGCCGGAACCTCGGGGTCGCATCGCCCGAAGCACACGAGGGCACCGGCACCGGCCGCCTGCGCGGCCAGCTCGGCCGCAAGGCGCGTCTTCCCCGCCCCCGGCTCTCCCTCGAGCAGCACGAGCCCGGTCTGCCGCGCCTCCTGGGCCTCCGCGAAGGCGTCCGTAAGAGACGCCAGCTCGCTCTCGCGGCCGGCGATCGGTCCGGGCCGCCGTGCCCGCAGCACGGCGGATGGCAGCCTGCCCGCCAACATCGCGCGCGCAGTCTTGCGTATCGGCGCACCTCTGACTAGCCTGCGCGCGTGGCGGGGGTCACACAATGAGGCGCCGGGTGCTCGTGCTCGGCGGCGGCGTGGGCGCGATGGTCGCGGCGTACGAGCTGACGGCCACCCAGGCGTTGCGTGAGCAGTTCGAGGTGACCGTCGTCCAGCCCGGTCACCGGCTCGGCGGCAAGGGCGCCAGCGGGCGCAACCTCGACTACGGCGGCCGCATCGAGGAACACGGCCTGCACCTGTGGTTCGGCTTCTACGACACCGCGTTTCGCGTCATGCGCGCCTGTTACGAGGAGCTCGACCGGCCGGCCGACGTGCCGCTGGCCTCGCTCGAGGAGGCGTTCACCCCCTGCGACGGCATCGTGCTCTACGACCGGGAGGGCGACGGCTGGCGCGGGTTCTGCATGCGCTGGCCCGAGAACGACGGCCGGCCGGGCGACGGGCACGCGCTGCCCGGCTTCTGGGAGATCGCCGAGTTCGCCACGGACTTCATGCTCGAGTGGTTTCACCGTGTCGACGAGGACACGCCACAGGAGAAGGGCGAAGAAGGTGTCTGGGGCTGGATGGACGAGAAGGTCGAGCAGCTCAAGGGGACGCTCAAGACCCTGGCCAAGGCGGTCTCCGGCAACCTCCTCGAAGCGGCGAAGGAGCTCGCAAATGCCGTGAGCTCGGGCGTCGATCCCAGCCTCGGTGGCGGCGAGATCGCCGAGGAGGCGCTCGTCCGGCTCATCGACGGCTTCCGGGACGCCACTTGGAAGGCCTGGCAGGGCAAGGCGGAGGACGACGCGGCGTACCGGCTGTTCCTCACCTGCCTGGACGTCATGGCCGCCACCGTGCACGGACTCGTCGAGGACAAGGTCTTCGCGGAGGGCGGCTCGTTCGACCAGATCAACGCCGAGGAGCTCAGCGACTGGCTGCGCCGCCACGGCGCACGATCGATGACGCTGGGAACGACGCCCGCCAACCGCGCACCGATCCTGCGCGCCCTCTACGACGTGGCCTTCGGGTTCCGCGACGGCGACGTGGCCAAGGCCGACATCTCCGCCGGCGCCGCGGTGAGCGATCTCCTGCGGCTCGTGTTCACCTACCGGGGTCACATCGCCTACAAGATGCAGGCCGGGATGGGCGACACGGTCTTCGGGCCCTTCTACGAGGTGCTGCGAGCGCGCGGCGTCCGCTTCGAGTTCTTCACCGCGGCGACACGGCTCGGCGTCGATCCCGAAGATGACCTGATCGCCGAGGTCGACGTCGTCCGCCAGGCGGAGCTGAAGGGCGAGGAGTACCTGCCGCTCGTGGATGTGCACGGCCTCCCCGTGCTGGCCGTCGCAGCCGGACTGGAAGCAGCTGGCCTCCAACGCACGAGGGCGTCGACTTCGAGTACGCGCTGAACCCACTCGATCGGCACGTGCAGACCCTGGTGCGCGGCAAGGACTTCGACGACGTGGTGCTGGGCATCTCCGTGGGCGGGCTGGACGGTGTCGTCGATGAGCTGCGCGAGCGCTCCGAGCCGTTCGACCGCGCCCTGGCGACCGCCGTCACGGTGCGCACCCAGGCGTTCCAGCTCTGGCTGAAGACGCCGGCCCACGAGCTCGGATGGAAGGACGGGCCGCGCACGGTGGCGAGCTGCTTCGTCGAGCCGCTGGACACCTACTGCGACATGACGCACCTGCTCGAACGGGAGGGCGGGAGCGAGGACGTCCAGTCGATCGCGTACTTCTGCGGCGTCCTGGACCATCGGGACGAGTCTCACGCCGAGGCCACCGCCCGTGTGCACGCCAACGCCGTCGAGTTCCTCGATCGCGACCTGACCGGACTGCTGCCGCTCTACGAGCACGACCATCTCGAGGGTGCGCTCGAGGACCAGTACTGGCGTGCGAACACGGGCGGGACCGAGCTCTATGTCCTCTCCTGCGCGGGGACGATCCAGGACCGGCTGCCCTCCGGCGACACGGGCTTCGCCAATCTCGTCGCCGCCGGGGACTGGACCCGCAACGGGATCGACGGCGGCTGCGTGGAGGCCGCGGCGATCTCCGGCGTCGAGGCGGCAGCGGCGCTGATCCACCGTGTGCTCCCACCGACGCCGCCCGGCCCCGACCTCGAGCCTCCGCAGATGACCCCGCCGATCGGCCGCGACCCAGGATGGATCAACTCATGACGATGCCCGAGTACGTCGAGTACGGAGGCCGCGTCGACAGCCCGGCGCCGTTTCTGAGCCAGGGCGGGAAGCTGCGCGCGCTCGTCCTGGACGCCGATGCCGACAAGCTCGACTCGCTTGTCGAGCGCGCCCTCACGGTGCCGGCCCGGGGAAAGGTCGAGTACCGGGCGATCGGCGGCATCGTGCTCTGCCAGGTGGGCCGCTTCGACAGCATCACCTGCACGCGCCCGCCGTACGACACATGGGGCTCGGTGCGCGAGGGCATCGGCTGCTTATGGGTTCCGGTCGTCGCGGGCCGCGAACGCCTCGGCGTCTTCGTGGCCGATCGCTTCGGTTTCTTCGCCCCCTACGTGTTCGTCGACAACCCCTATTCGCTGATCGGCGGCCGCGACGTCTACGGCTACAACAAGAGCCTGGCTCGCTTCGACCCGGCCGATGGGGCCGGCAAGCACGTGACCATCCGGACCTTCGGAGGCGACTTCACGGGAGGCGACGCCGAGTGGCACCCGATCATCGAGCTCGAACAGGAGGCCGGCGACGACTCCGACGGACCCACCCTGGACGGGATCGCCGACCTGGCGAAGGTCCTCGTGCCCGGGCTGCTCGACCTCTTCACCGGTGAGGGTGACCTGCAGCTCCCCGGCTTGACGCTCGCTGAGCATCTGATGAAGTCCGCGCTGGCGGGGCGCGGCAACCAGGTCTTCCTCAAGCAGTTCCGCGACGCCGACGACGGGGCGCGCGCCTGCTACCAGGCGGTCGTGGAGGCCGGCGCGCTGTTTCACTCCGTCAAGGCCAGGCCGGTGGGCGCGCCCGTGCGCGTCACCATCCATCCCTGGGACTCCCACCCGATCACGCAGGAGCTCGGGGTCGCGAGTCAGGTCGCCCGGCAGGCGTTCGACTGCGAGCTGGACTTCACGGTCGAGCCGGGCGTGGTGACCGGCGGCGGGCCTAGCTGAGCCGCTGCCAGAACGCCTCGTCCGGGCGCCCGACGGCGCTCGTGCCATCCGGCAGGAAGAGCGTCGGCGTCGTCACGACACCGGCGCGCAGGCCGGTGCGGAAGTCACGCTCGACGCGCCGGACGGCGGCGTCGGAGCGGCTGTCGGCGTGAAAACGATCGACGTCGAGGCCGAGCGTCTTCGCCCGCGCCCACAGGTGCGGGTCCTCGAGGCGGCCCTGATCGTCGAAGAGCGCGTCGTGCATCGGCCAGAAGGCGTCCTGGACGGCGGCGGCTTCCACGGCCTGGGCCGCCGGCCACGCCCGCGGATGCCGCGTGCGCACCGGGAAGTGGCGGAAGCAGACGCGGACGTCGAGCGTGCGCAGCCGCTGCTCGACCACCGCGCAGTACGGGCACTCGAAGTTCGCGTAGACGACGACCAGCGGTGCACCCTCCCGGCCCCGGACCCGGTCCTGGGGTCCGACGGGCGGCAGCGGGGCCGAGGTCAGCTCAGACGACGTGATCGAGTCCGTCGAAGATCAGGTTGACGCCGGGGAGGTCGCCGGGCGACGGTGCTTCATAGCTCCACTTGACCACGGCGTCCGGGCCGGTGATCACCAGCGCGCGCTGCGGGAAGCCGCCGGGGTGCAGGACGCCGAAGGCCTCGCACGTGGCCCCCTTGGGCTCGAAGTCCGAAAGCTGCTCGATGTCGACGCCGAGCTGCATGCGGAAGGCCTCCTGGGCCGGCGAGGCGTCGCAGGAGACGGCATACATCGTGGCGTCGCGCTCGGCCAGCTCGCCGAGGACCTCTTGGTAGACCTGCATCTGATCCGTGCAGACCTCCGAGAAGGCGAACGGATAGAAGACGAGGACGGTCGTCCCCCCGTCGAGGTCCTCGCGGGTGAACTTGCTCCTGTCGTGTCGCGCGAGCGTGAACTCTGGCGCGGGCGTGCCGGGTGCGATTACCGCCACGGCTCAGCCGGTCTGGACTAGCGGCGAAGGCCGAGTTCGCGGATCAGACCGCGGTAGCCCTCGAGGTCCTTCTTGGAGAAGTAGTTCAGCAGCCGGCGCCGGCGACCGACCAGCATCAGCAGGCCGCGACGCGAGTGATGGTCGCCCTTGTGCTCGCGGAGATGCTCCGTGAGGTGGTTGATGCGGCGCGTGAGCAGCGCGATCTGCACCTCGGTTGCACCAGTGTCCGTCTCGGACTTGCCGAACTTGGTGACGACTTCCTGCTTCTCTTCTGCGGTAAGGGCGGTCATCTGCGACGGAGGAGAGTAGCGCGTCAGCCAGCGATTTCGGCCGCGAACGTCGTGTCGCGCTCCATCTGCTCGACCAGGGCGTCGGCGGAGTCGAAGCGCTTCTCGCCGCGAATCCGCCGCAGGAAGGCGAGGCGCAGCTCCCGGCCGTAGCAATCGCCCTCATAGCCGATCAGGAACGCCTCGATCAGGACGCCCCGGCCGGTCACGAAGGTCGGGCGCACGCCGATCGACACCGCGGCCGGCCACCACTTCCACTCACCGTCGACCTCGAGCGCCGCGCGGCAGGCATAGATCCCGTTCCCCGGGTAGCAGAGGCCGTTGTCCGGAACCAGGTTTGCCGTCGGGTAACCGAGCGTCCGCCCGCGTTTGTCACCGTGCTGGACGATCCCGCGCAGGTGGAACGGCAGCCCGAGGAAGCGCGCCGCGCGCTCGACGTCACCCGCCACGATCAGGCCCCGGATGTGCGTCGAGGAGACGATCTCGCCGTCGACCTCGACCATGTCGGCGACGGAGGTCGTGAAGGCGTCCTGCGCGCGCAGCAGTGCGACGTCGCCCTGGGCCTTGTGGCCGAAGCGGAAGTTCTCGCCCACCCGGACCTCGCGCGCGCCGAGGCCACCGACCAGCACGTCGTCGATGAACGCCTGAGGGCTCTGGGCGGCGAACGCGCCATCGAACGGGATGACCACGAGCTCCTCGACGTCGAGACCCTGCATGACGTCGGCCTTGATCGCCAGCGGGGTCAGCAGCTTGGGCGCCGCGTCGGGGGCGACCACGGCCCGCGGGTGCGGGTCGAAGGTGAGGACCGTGTCGGCGTCCCCGATCACGGCCTGGTGGCCGAGGTGGACGCCGTCGAACTCCCCCACGGCGAGACGTCGTTCGCGCCGTTCGGCGTCGGGGAGCCACGTCACCTTCATCCGGGCCGGAATCCTACGACCGGCTTGAGCATGCCGCCTTCTCTTGGCTCGGCCAGGGCTATGAGACCGTCGTCGTCGGTGAGGCGGACGATGTCATCGGCTTCGCCTTCGACTGCGACTCCGTGGGTCGCCTTGCGTGCGCTGTCTCCCGTCAGCCGGATCTCCGGGATGAAGCCAACTGCGTCATTGAGGGGAAGGAAGGTGCCGGCGTCCGACACGTGGAAGGACCCGATCGCGGTCCGCCGCAGTTCCTGGCAGTAGGCATCGTTCAGGTCTGCGATGAGGGAGCGGATGTAGGTCCCGGAGGAAACGCGGGTGAGATATTGCCCGGTTTCCGGGCAAGATCTCACTCTCGTTGCTTCGTGGACGGTGACCTCGCGCTCCGGGATCTCGACGACCTCACCCGCGCGGGCCATCTTGTACGCACGCTTGCCGCCGATCTTGATGGCGCTGTAGGCCGGTGGCGTCTGGCGGATCACTCCGGTCGGCAACTCCAGCGACTCAGGAGTCCGTCCCTTGGTGATTTCCCCATCCCGATCGCCCGTCGTCGAGCGATAGCCGTACCTCGCCTCGACCTCATACGTCTTGTCCAGCCCCATGAGCCACCGCTGCACCTTGGTGGCCCGGCCGATCAGGACGAGCAGGAGCCCGGTCGCGAAGGGATCGAGCGTCCCGGCGTGGCCGACGCGCACGCCCTTCTCCTGCTCGCGGCGGACGCGGTTGACGACGTCGTGGGACGTGACGCCGGCCTCCTTGTCGACCAGCAGGACGCCGTCAGGCAACGAGACTGAGCTGCTCCGCGAGCGAGCGGCGGAGGAGGTCGACGAGCTCGGGCAACGCGGCAGCGGTGGTGAAGCCGGCGGCGCGGCGGTGGCCGCCGCCACCGAAGGCACGGGCGATGGCGGAGACGTCGACCCGGTCGTCCGTCGCCCGCAGGGAGACCTTGCGCATGCCGTCCTCGCCGGCGCCGAGCCGGTCGCGGACCAGGGCGGCGACGACGGTCCCGTCGAGCGCGCGCAGGTGATCGACCAGACCCTCGGTGTAGTTCTCCTCCGCGCCGGAGGCCTCGAAGTCCTCACGCGACAGGTACGACAGGGAAAGCGTGCCGCTGTCGTAGCGCTCGAGCTTGTGCAGGCCGCGGGCGAGCAGGTCGAGCTTGGCCTCGGGAATGTTCTCGTAGAGATGGCGGTAGATCTCCTGCGCCTCCACGCCGGCCTCATGCAGCGCCGCGGCCATGCGGTGCGCCTGTGGGCCGGTGTTCTCGTACATGAACTTGCCGGTGTCGGTGACCAGTCCGACGTAGAGCGCCTCGGCGATCTCGCGGGTCAGCGTGACGCCGAGCGGTGCCAGCAGGGTCCAGACGATCTCGGCGGTCGACGAGGCGTCCGGCACCACGAGGTTGACCGAGCCGAAGCACGTGTTGTCGTGGTGGTGGTCGACGTTCACGACGCGGGCCCCGTTGGGCTCGAACGGGTTTCGATCGATGTTGCCGCAGTCCAGGAAGACGACGGTCCGCTCGTCCAGGTCGGTGGGCACCTGGCGCGCGACACCCTCGAGGGTGAGGAAGCGGTACTCGTAGGGCAGCGGGAACTCGCTGGCGTCGATGTAGGAGATCGCGTCCTTGCCGATCTGCGCCAGGGCGAGCTGCATCGCGACGAGCGAGCCCAGGGCGTCACCGTCGGGATGCTCGTGCGTGACCAGCAGGAGCTTCTGCGCTCCGGCCAGCTGCGGCGGTGACGGCGTCCATCTCAGCGGTTGTCATCGGCCTCTGCGAGCAATCGCTCGACCCGTTCTGCGCGCTCGGCGGTGTCGTCGTACTCGAAGGCGAGCGTCGGCGTGTTCTTGAGCCGCAGCTGCGAGGCCACCGCGCGCTGCAGCAGGCCGTG
Organism: uncultured Solirubrobacteraceae bacterium; assembly: GCA_963759945.1. Taxonomy (GTDB): domain Bacteria; phylum Actinomycetota; class Thermoleophilia; order Solirubrobacterales; family Solirubrobacteraceae; genus DATLGB01. Next base: position 27,140 of record CAVXBH010000017.1, read on the forward strand.
GGCGGACGCGAGGCCGGCGAGCGACAGCTTGCGCTGCGACGCGTCGCCGAGCACCGAGACCCAGACGGTCGCGTGGCGCAGGTCCGGAGAAGTGTCGACGGCGGTCACGGTCACGAACCCGATACGAGGGTCCTTCAGGGCTCCGATGGTGTCGCTGAGGACCTCCCGCATCGCCTCATCGACCCTGCGCATCCTCCCAGAAGGAGGCACTACGCGAGCTGGCGCTCGACCTGCTTGGTCTCGAAGACCTCAAGCACGTCGCCCTGCTTCACGTCCTGGTAGTTGCGCAGGACGATGCCGCACTCGAAGCCGGTGGCGACCTCGCGGACGTCGTCCTGCATGCGACGCAGGGACTCGATCTCGCCGGTCCACACCACCGTGCCGTCGCGCACCAGGCGCACGGACGCCCCGCGGGTGACCTTGCCCTCGGTCACGTAGCAACCGGCGATGACGCCGATCTTGGAGGCGCGGAACAGATCGCGGACCTCGACCTCGCCGACGGTCTCCTCGACCTCCTCGGGGCGGAGCATGCCCTGCATGGCATCCCGGATGTCCTCGAAGGCGCGGTAGATGACCGAGTAGGTGCGGATCTGCACGCCCTCCTTCTCGGCCAGCAGGCGGGCCTCGCCGATAGGACGGACGTTGAAGCCGATGACGATCGCGTCGGTGGCCGAGGCCAGGTTGATGTCCGACTCGCTGATGCCGCCGGCGTCCGCGCGGACCACGTCGACTGTGATCTCGTCCTGCGGCAGGCGTGCGATCTCGTCCAGGAAGGCCTCGAGGGAGCCCGAGACGTCCGCCTTGATGAGCAGGTTGAGCTGCCCACCCGACGCCGAGGTCGGATCGAAGATGTTCTCGAGGGTGACGCGGCGGCGCTGGCGGCGCGCGATCGCCTCGGTCTTGAGGCGGTGGGCGCGGTCGGCGGCCAGCGAACGGGCCACCTTGTCGCTCTCGACGACGCGCACGTTCTCACCGGCGTCGGGCACGGAGTCGAAGCCGAGCACCTCGACGGGCTCGGACGGGCCGGCGGTCTTGACGCGCTCACCGAGGTAGTTCGACATCGCCTTCACGCGGCCCCAGTGACCTCCGGCGAGGAGCGCGTCACCGACGCGCAGCGTCCCGCGCTGGACCAGCACGGTCGCGAGCGGGCCGCGGCCCGGATCGAGCTTGGACTCGATGACGACGCCCGAGGCCTCGACCTCTGGGTTGGCCTCGTACTCCTCGACCTCGGCCAGCAGGACGATCGACTCGAGCAGCTCGTCGAGATTCGTCTTGGCCTTGGCGGAGACGTCCACGAACATCGTGTCCCCGCCCCATTCCTCAGGCTGCAGACCCAGGTTGGTCATCTCGGTGCGGACGCGCTCGGGCTGCGCGCCCTCCTTGTCGATCTTGTTGACCGCAACGATCATCGGGACCTCGGCGGCCTTGGCGTGGTCGATCGCCTCGCGGGTCTGCGGGCGCACACCGTCATCGGCGGCGACCACGATCACGGCGATGTCCGTCACCTGGGCGCCGCGGGCACGCATGGCGGTGAACGCCTCGTGGCCCGGCGTGTCGAGGAAGGTGATCGCCTTGCCCTCGTGACGCACCTGGTAGGCGCCGATGTGCTGCGTGATGCCGCCGGCCTCGCCGGCTGCGACCTCGGTCTGGCGCACGGCGTCGAGCAGTGACGTCTTGCCGTGGTCGACGTGACCCATGATCGTGACGACCGGCGGGCGCTCGATGAGATCCTCTTCGGAGTCGTCGTACTCGATCTCGTCGTCGACCTCGTCCGAGGCGTGGACGATCTCGACCTGGCGATCGAACTCACCGGCCAGCAGCTCGATGGCGTCGTCGGGCAGCGTCTGGGTGAGGGTTGCCATCTCCCCCAGGTTCATGAGCTTCTTGATGATCTCGGCAGCCGAGATGGACAGGTACTCGGCGACCTCGCCGACCGTCGAACCGGAGTTGATGCGGACGATCTCGGGACCGGTCTGCGCCGCGTTGAGCGGTGCGGGCTCCGTGTCCTCGAACATCCGGCGCCGGCGACGACCGCCACCGCGCCCGGGGCGCCGCTGTTGCGGACCGCCACGACCGGGACCACCGGGGCCGCCGGGACCGCCGGGGCCGCTCGAGCGGCGAGCGGCCTGCGAGTCGATGACCACGCGCCGGACGCCACCGGGACCCGGCGGCGGCTTGGGGCCGCGCTGCGTCGGACGCTGGCCGCGATTGCCGCCGCGGCTCTGGTCGATGCCCTTGCGCGCCTGGGACTCGCGCTCCTTCTGCTCCTGCAGGCGGCGGGCGGAGAGGTTCACCGGCGTGGACGGCTTGCGGGGAGCCTTGGGCTCCTCCTTCGCGGCCTTCGCGCCGTTGGCCGACGGCAGGGGCTTGCCCTCGATCGCGGCGGAGGCGATCGTCTCGTCGATACCCGACGCGGCGCCCTTGACCGTCACACCGGCCTTCTCCAGCCGGGAGATGATCTCGGTGGGCGGCAGGTCGTAGGCCTTGGCCAGTTCGTTTACGCGTTTCTTCGCCATGAAGTCTCCATTGAGTCTATGCGGGTGCGCAGGGCGCGCGCGAAGGCCCTGCGCTCGAGCGCGAGCTTCCAGCAGGCCTCATCGGGGTGTAACCAGGCACCGCGCCCGGGCATCCGCCGCGCCGAGTCGTGGGTGAGCTGCCCGGCGACCGCGACGAAGCGTTCGAGCTCCGCCTGCGGCGCCTGAGAGCGACAGCCCACGCAGGTGCGCTCAGGCCGGGAGCTGATCGCCTTCCTTGGACTCCATCGCCTGGTGGCCCGGGATGCCGCAGTAGCGGGAACCCGGCAGGGCCGCGTTCGGGCAGCGGCGCCCGTTGCGGTTCACGGCAGCGCAGCGGCCGCTCTCGACGTCGCCGGTGCCGTCGTCCTCCTCGGCCTCCGTCGCGAACTCGGTCTCGGAGCGGATGTCGATCCGCCAGCCGGTCAGGCGGGCGGCGAGCCGTGCGTTCTGACCCTCGCGCCCGATCGCCAGCGAGAGCTGGTCGTCCGGGACGATGACCGTCGCCTGCTTGGCCTCGTCGTCGACGAGCACCTCGCGCACGCGGGCCGGCGAGAGGGCCTTGGCGACGAACCGGGCGGGCTCGTCGTTGTAGGGGATGATGTCGATCTTCTCGCCGCGCAACTCGGAGACGACCATGCGCACGCGCGAGCCGCGCGGGCCGACGCAGGCGCCGACGGGGTCCACGCCGTCGGCGTGCGAGACGACCGCGATCTTCGATCGGTAGCCGGGCTCGCGGGCGACCATCGTGATCTCGACCAGCTGGTCGGCGATCTCGGGCACCTCGAGCTCGAACAGTGCCTTGATGAGCTCCGGGTCGCGGCGGCTGACGATGATCGACGGCCCGCGTGTGGAGTGCGAGACGTCCTTGATGACGGCCTTGATGCGCTGACCGTGGTCGTAGCGCTCGCCGTCGACCTGCTCGGACTTCGGCAGCAGCGCCTCGACGCGCTCCCGCAGCTGGACCAGCGTGTAGCGCGAGTCCGTCTGCTGGACGATGCCGGTGATCAGCTCGCCGACACGGTCGCGGTACTCCTCGAACATCATGTCGCGCTCCGCCTCGCGGATGCGCTGCAGGATGACCTGCTTGGCGGTTTGCGCGGCGATGCGGCCGAAGTTGTCCGGCGTGTCGTCGATGAACTCGATCTGGTCGCGGTACTCCATGAGCCGCTCGAGCGGGATGTCGGGCGCCTCCGGGATGACGACCTCGCCCGTCTCCGGATCGACGCGGCGCATGCCCTCCTCGAAGGACGCCTCCGCCTCGACCTCGTCGAGCAGCTCGTCCTCGAGCTCCTCGGGGATGATCATCCGCTCGACACGGAACTCGCCGTCGTCGGAGCCCATGATCACGCGGGCGTAGCGCGAGGAACCGGGCAGCTTCTTGTAGGCGGACAGCAACGCGTCCTCGAGGGCACCGATCAGCTTGTCCTCGGCGATGCCCTTCTCGGCCCCGAGGGCCTTGACCGCGTCGACGATTTCCTGGGACATGTGTCTCTCAGTCCTTGACGAGGTGTGAACGATGGATCTCGGCGTACGGGATGGAGACCACCCCGGTATCGGCCGCGACGGTGACGGATGCTTCGTCCGCCCCGAGCAGCTCGCCGGTGAAGCTGCGACGCCCGTCGTGATCGCCGCGTGTGCGGACGCGGGCGGTGCGGCCGACGAAGCGACGGAAGTGCTCGGGCTTGGAGAGCGGACGCTCGGTGCCCGGCGAGGAGACCTCGAGGGCGTACTTCTCTCGGATCTCCGGCAGGTTGCGCGTGACGCGCTCGCACAGACCCAGCGAAACGCCCTCCGGGTGGTCGATGAAGAGCCGCACGGTGGTGCCGCCGAGCACCTCGGCGAGCAGGACCTCGACATCGGGATCGGTCGTGGCGAGCTTCGCCTCGATGCGCTCCTGGATGTTGCTCATATCGGTCCTCCTCTCCCGTGTTGTGCCAAAGAAAAAGCGGGCTGAAGCCCGCTTTCCAAAGACCTTGCGGCCCAGCGAAAAGTGTTCGATCAGGTTAGCACGGAGACCATCGGGGGGCCCGGCTTCGGCGGCCTTTACTCACCCCTGTAGTCCGCAATGGTCCGGCCGCCTGCGCCACCCCTAGGCGGCCCTGCGGCGCGAGCGGTCGCGGTACTCCCGGTAGTCCGCGCGGTCGGGCCGCAGGCTCGACGCGAGCGCCAGAGGCTGCTGCGCCTCCGCGTGCCGGCCCTGTTGCTGCAGGGCGCGGCCGAGGCAGAACAGCGCGTAGTGATTGGTGGGCGCGCGCTCGACGACGGCGGAGAACTCCTCCTCGGCCTCGCGGTACCGGTGCGCACCGAACAGCGCCCGTCCCAGCGCCTCTCGCACCGACGTCTTGTCCGGCTCGAGATCGCGCACGCGCTGGAGGGGAACGGCGGCCGCGTGGTGGTCCCCGTCCTCCAACAGGCGCATACCGCGCGTGTAGAGGTCGTAGCGTCGAATCCACACCCTGATTCTACGCCCGGCTGTGTCGCCTGGGTGGGCGTATACGCCCCCTAGGCGACACAGGCGGGAGGGCGCGCCAGACGCGCAGCCGGACGAGCGGGCCACGGCCCGCCACAAGCGCTCGCCGGAGCGAACGACGGTCCAGGTCCGAGGGACCCGGGCCACCGCCGTACTTCCCCTTCCTCAATGCCAACACGTAGCGGCGTGCACCCGAGGGCAGGCCCGCTGCGACAGCCGACAACGTCGAGCCAGGCCTGAGAGCCACACCCGCAGCGCGCAACGCCCGCTCGAGCTCCGAGCCCGGGTGACGGCGCCGCTCCACGCGCGACCACCCGCCCGCCACGCCCGCGGCGAGCACCACGAACACGAGGGCGATCAGCGGCCCGCGCCCGGTCTCCTCGACGCGGCGTGCCGGCGCTCTGGGTCGTGCCGAGGTCGCGCCTGTCCCCCACCCCCGCAGTGATCGCTCCCGGCAGCGCCTGCGAGCGCGGCGGCGCGGCGGCCGGTGTCGGATCGAAGACGACCCAGCCGATCCCCTCGAACCAGGCCTCCACCCACGAATGGGCGTCCACGTCGCGAACGAGGTAGCGCTTCGAGCTCTCGTCGAAGGAACCCGGTGCGAAGCCGACGGCGACCCGGGCGGGCACGCCGCCCATGCGCAGCATCAGCGCCATCGCGCCCGAGAAGTGCTGGCAGAAGCCGATCCGCGACTCGAACAGGAAGCCGTCGAGCGTCGAGGACTCGCGTGGCGGGGTCTCGTCGTAGAAGAACCCGGTGCTCAGGTGGCGCCGCACCGCCTGCAGGTACGCGAAGGGCGTCTCGGACTCCTGGAGCAGCTCGCGCGACAGATCCCAGGTGCGGCCGAGCGACGATTCCCGGAGCTGCTCGTCGGCGTAGGCCGCGTCGAAGTAGTCGGCCTGGGGACTGTCACCGAAGCCGCGGACTACCACGCTGATGTTCTCGCGGCCGCGACGCGGCACCTCGATCGAGAGGTTCTCGGTGATCGATCGCGGATAGGTCAGCGGCGCGGGGGCCGCGGCCAGCTCGCCGGCGCTGGGATCGGGGACGTAGACGCGCGCGGTGAAGCTGTCGCCGCTCCTGAGGGTGCGCCCGGCGTGCCAGATGCCGGGCGCCTCGAGCCGCGGTGTCTCACCGGCCATCTCGACTGAGGTCGCGACGGCGGCCAGCGGCATCGTGTCCGATTCAAGTCCGCGGACCGAGACCGCGATGTCGTAGCTCCAGCGGGCGCGGTTGTCCGCGTCGACCCCGACGTTCTGCCCGCCCAGCGGAGCTCCGGCCGTCGGGTCCCGCGACCAGTGCCCGGACGTGAAGCGGTCGAGTGTCTCGGCCTTCCAATAGGTGCGCCGTGGCGAGGCGACCTCCAGCATCTCGCGCCCCTCCCGCGGCCAGATGAGGGCGCCGTAGTCGTGCTCCCACTTGAACGAGGTCGTGCCGTCGTCGCCGCCGCGCGCGGCGAACGCCTCGTAGTCGAACCACGGACGGTCGGAGTCCAGGGCCGGCGCGGCTGCCAGGGCGACGACGGCGACGCCGATCGCCAGTCCCATCGCCGGGGCGAAGTCATCCACCCGCAGCCGGTCGGCGCACACGTAGGCGACGATCAGCACGGCGAGCACGGCCCCGCGAGCGAACTGAGCGTCGAAGCCGACGGCCACCGACGGGATGCCGTAGAGGCAGCCGAGCAGCAGCAGCCCGGGCAGCCACCAGCGGCGCGCGACGAGCGCGGCGCTCAGGGCCAGCAGCGCGCCGCCGACGCCGAGCACCAGCCGGACCGCCGCATCGCTGCCGCGGTAGGGCAGTTGCACGGAACCGACGAGGTCGACGCCGGCGCCGAGCGTGGCGGCGAGCTCGTCCCAGTTGCCCGGCCACAGCTCCCGGACCTGGACGCCACCGGCCAGCAGCGCGGCTGGGAGCGCGAGCGCCAACAGCATCGGGCGGGCGACGACCAGGAGCGCGACGGCCAGCGCCACCGCCGCGCGCACCGGCTCGGCAGGCGCCAGGAGCGCCATCCAGTGCAGCAGACCGAACCCCGCCAGACCAGCGAAGGCGACGGTTCGGCCGTAGCTCACGAAGCGACGGCCTCCAGCGCGGCCGCGGCGCCGGCACGGGCTCCGAGGTAGCCGGTGCATCCGGCCACCTCGAGGAGCGGCCGGCGCTTGCTGTTGGTCACCAGGCCGGGGACGACGATCACGAGGCCGCCGGGCGTGCGGCCGAGGCCGCGGGGCGGCCGGTCGGTGACGCGCGCGGAGACGAAGAGGATCAGGCCGCGCCGGTTCTGCGCGGCGCTGAGCGCCGGGCCGGACTCCGCGTCCAGCAGCGCGAGCCGTACGTGCGCGGACGGCCACGCGGCCAGGTCGGATTCGACGGTCTGCGCCCGCCGGTCTCCCGGCATCAGCAGCGCGCAGCCCGTGCGCTTGGCGAAGTGCACGGTGAGCGACGCCGCGGCGCGGACGGCTGCGTCGAGATCCTCCGTGGACTTCGCGCCGCGCGGGTCGAGCACCACGAGCGGCCGCGAATCGGCCTCCGCGACCATCTTGCGCTCCATGATGTCGCCGCCCTTGGCGAGGCTCGCCCAGTGGATGCGCGACGCCGGCGTGCCCTCGATGTGCAGGCGGAGACCGTCGATCTCGGTCTCGGCCGCCGTGGTCAACAGCGCGCGCGAGTGCACCCCGGAGTCGTCGCCACCCGCGGCCGTCGTCTGCACGGGATGGATGCGTGGGAGCACGAGCACCTCCTCGGGCTCGCCCGAACTGATCTGGCGCTCGGCAAGGCCGAGCGGGTCCCGGAGCACGAGGGTCGCCGGCTCCAGGCGCCGGCGCCCGCGTCGCGCGAAGGACGCCTCGACGCGCAGGCGGTACACACGCCGGCCGGCCTCGACGATGTCGGGCTGGGCCAGGAGCGGCTCGTCGATGTAGCCGGGCGGCAGCGGTAGCCGGCCCGCCCGCGCCTCGAGCTCGACGAGCAGCTTCTCGTCTTCCATCACGCTGCGCGCGCCGATCGTCCGGTGCATGCTCGCGCCCCAGCCGCCGAGGCCGATCCACGCCGCTGCCCCAGTGCCGAGCAGCACGAGCGCCGAGCCCGTCACGTAGAACGGCTCGGCGTCGAACGTGCCCGCGACCAGCAGCAGCAAGGCCCCCAGCGCGACGCAGCCGGCGGCGGACTTCACTGCATTCCCCTAGAGGGCGGGGACGGTCGCGAGTGCGTCAGCGACGACGGCCTCGCGGGCGACCCCGGCCGCCTCCGGGATCAGCATCAAGCGGTGCGAGAGCACCGCGGGTGCGAGTTCCTGAACGTCGTCGGGGAGGGCGTGGTCGCGACCCTGGATGAGCGCCTGGGCCTTGGCGGCGCGGAGCAGCATCAGTCCCGCTCGCGGCGAGGCGCCGAGCTCGACGCGGTCGTCCGCGCGCGTCGCAGCGGACAGCGCGACGATGTACTCGCGCAGTGCCTTCGAAGCGTGCACGCGGCGCGCGGCGTCCTGGGCGTCGAGCACCTCCTGGCGGCCGGCGACCGGCTCGAGGGTGAGCACGCGGTCGCCGCCCTCGTGGTCGGAGAGCATGTCGGCCTCGGCCTCGGCCGAGGGGTAGCCCATTGACATCCGGACCATGAAGCGGTCGACCTGGGCCTCGGGCAGCGGATAGGTGCCCTCGTACTCGACGGGGTTCTGGGTGGCGAAGACGACGAACGGGCGGGCGAGCTCGTGCGTGTGCACGTCGACGGTCACCGACCGCTCCTGCATGCACTCGAGCAGGCCGGACTGCGTCTTCGGCGAGGCGCGGTTGATCTCGTCGACCAGCACGATGTTCGAGAAGATCGGGCCCGGCCGGAACTCGAAGCGACCCTCGCGCTGGTTGTAGACGTTGGTGCCGACGATGTCGGCTGGCAGCAGGTCCGCGGTGCACTGGACGCGGGCGAACTGGCAGTCGAGCGACTTGGCGAGCGCGCGAGCGAGGGCGGTCTTGCCGACGCCGGGATAGTCCTCGACGAGCACGTGGCCTTCGGCGAGGAGCGCCACCAGCACGTGGTGCAGGACATCGTCGCGGACCTGCACGGCCTTCGAGATGTTCTCGCCGATCCGGCGGGCGACATCAGCCGCCGCCTGCACCTCCGACCCGTCCACGGTTCCCATCTAGCTGTTCACCCTCACGCCAGATGATGTGCGTTGGCTAACGAGCATGTCGAGGATGGCGCGTGCGACCGCGTCCTTGGAGGCCCGGGCCACCGTCGTGTCGCCCTGCGCGGTGACGATCGTGACCGCGTTCTCCGTGCTGTCGAAGCCGATGCCTGGCGCGGCGACGTCGTTGACGACGACGGCGTCGAGCCCCTTGCGCTCGAGCTTCCCGCGACCGTAGGTGACGGCGCCTTCACCGGCCTCGGCGGCGAACCCGACCAGGATCTGACCCTCGCGGCGTTGACCGGAGAGTTCCGAGAGCACGTCATCCGTACGTTCCATGTGCAGCGTCAGATCCTCCCCCTGCTCGTCCTTCTTGACCTTGCCGGCAAAGGTCTCGGCCGGCCGGTAGTCGGCGACGGCGGCAGCCATCAGCAGGACGTCGGCACGCGCGAACGCGCTGACGCAGGCGTCGCGCAGCTGGGCGGCGGTCTCGACGTCGATGTACTCCACGCGCGGGTCGCGCGGGAGGCCGACATTGGCGGCCACGACGGTCACGCGGGCGCCGCGACGGGCGGCCTCGCTGGCGAGCGCGAAGCCCATCCGGCCGCTGGAGCGGTTGCCGACGAAGCGCACGGCGTCGATGGGCTCGCGGGTGCCGCCGGCCGTGACGAGCACCTCGAGCCCGGCCAGGTCGGCCGGGAGGGCGAGGGCGGCGTTCTCGGCTGCGAGGAGAAGCTCAGAAGGCTCGGGCAGGCGGCCCGCGCCGTGCTCGCCGATCGAGCCAAGCGGACCCGTTCCCGGCTCGAGCACCGTGACTCCCCGTGCGCGTAGGCGCTCGACGTTGTCCTGGGTCGCGGCGTGCTCCCACATCGCGTCGTTCATAGCGGGGGCGACGACGACGGGTCGCCTGCATGCGAGCGCCGCGGCGGTCAGCAGGTTGTCGGCCAGCCCGGCCGCGAGCTTGGCGAGCGTGTTGGCGCTGCACGGCGCGATCACGAAGACGTCCGCCGAGTGCACGAGCTCCAAGTGCGAGAGCGGGTCGTGCGGCGGGGGTTCCTGGCCCGGGAAGACCCCGCGCAGCGGATCGCGCTCCCACTCGTCGATCAGCACCGGCGCTCCGGTGATGCCGGCGAAGGACGCGGTTCCGACGAAACGCGTGGACGCCTCGGTCTGGATCACCCGCACCGAATGCCCGGCCTTCATCGCCAGGCGCGTCAGCTCGAGCGCCTTGTAGGCGGCGATGCCGCCCGTCACCCCGAGGAGGATGCGGGCCACTGGAGTCGTCCTAGCGGTAGCGGTACTTCAGCTTGCCCTGAGCGGTCTCCTCGAGGGCAATGGTGAGGTAGTTCTTCGAGTGCGTCTCGACCATGGGCGGCGGATACTCCTCGAAGGAGCCCTCACCGAGGTTGTGGTAGTACGAGTTGATCTGTCGCGCGCGCTTGGCGGCCACGATGACACTCGCGTAATTGGAGTCGACGTGGTCGAGCAGACGGTCTACGCGCGGGGAGATCATTGGGACCCAGTGTAGCTACGGACGAGGTCCACGAGATCGTCCGCGGCCTGCTCGAGCCGATCGTTGGTGACGACGTGCCCGAACTCCTCCTGCGCCTCGAGCTCGGCGCGCGCGGTCGCGAGCCGGTCCTCGATGTCCTCGGCGGCAGTATCGCCTCGACCCACGAGCCGGTTGCGCAGCGCGTCGTCCGAAGGCGGCGCGATGAAGATCCGCACGGCCTCGGGCATGGTCTGCGCGACCTGCCGCGCGCCCTGCACCTCGATCTCCAACACGACCGGGTGACCGGCCGCCGTGCGCGACTCGAGCTCGGAGCGGAGCGTCCCGTAGCGCCGGCCGGAATAGCGCGCGTGCTCGACGAACGCCCCTTCGGCGACGAGACGCTCGAACTCCGCGTCGTCGAGGAAGTGGTAGTCGACGCCATCGGCCTCGCCGGGTCGTGGGGACCGGGTCGTGGCAGACACGGACAGCTCGAGTTCCGGGATGCGCTCGCGGAGCGTCCGGATCAGCGTCCCCTTGCCGACCCCGGAGGGGCCGGTGATCACAAAGACACGCGCCATGGGCGCGGCATTCTTGCGCGTGCGCCGGACGGCGGGGGACTAACGCCTACGAAGCATGCCGACGAGCTCTGCCCGTTGGCGCTGCGAGAGCCCGCCGATGGTCTTGCTCGGGGAGATGCGGCAGTTGACGAGCACCTTGTTGACCTTCACGCGCCCGTACTTCGGAACCGCGAGCAGCATGTCGAACACCTTGGCCGTCTCGATGAACTCCGGCGGCTCCAGAAGGAGCTCGTGGATGGAGGAGCGGCCCGCCTTCAGATCACGCTTGAGCTGCGCGCGCCGGGTGCGAATGTCGTTCGCACGCTGCAGCGCATCCATCCGCTGTTGCAAGGACCTCTCGGGGGCCGCCACCGAGGGCTTGATTGGCGTTCTGACGGCTGGCGGCACGGAGCGGCACTCTACACAGCCAGACGCCCTGATCAACCGAATCGCAGCGAATTTGGCTCGACCTCAAGTTGAGGTCTAATCGCATGGAGGCTCATCGAACGTTTTGGCCTGATTTGCAGGATGTTTAGAAGTATGCTCGTTCAGCCCGCCCAGAAAAACCCGCACATTGCGGGATAAGTGCTGACGCCTGCGGCGCGCGCCGTCAGAAAGCAGCCAGTTCCGAGGCGATCCGGCCGCCCGCCAGCGGGTCGCGGAAGGACTCGGTGCCGACGGCGACCACGGTGGCTCCTGCGTCGAGCAGATCACGTGCATGGGCACCGGTCTGGACGCCGCCCATGCCCACGATGTCGATCGCGCACTGCGCGCGTACGGCCGTGACCTGAGCGAGCGCGACGGCCCGCACTGCAGGGCCGGACATGCCGCCGGTCTTCCCGCCGAGCCACGGTTCGCGCGTGCGCGGGTGCAGGGCGGAGGCCCGGAGCGTGTTGATCAGGGACACCGCGTCGGCGCCGGCCGCCTCCACCGCCGCGGCGACCGCGGCGGGCGACGCGGTGTTGGGCGTCAACTTCACGATCAGCGGCTTCGGCGTCAGCGGGCGCAGGCGCTCGACGAGCGCGGCTGCCTCCGCGGGGACCGCCCCGATGTCGAGGCCGGTCTTGACGTTCGGGCAGGACACGTTGAGCTCGAGCGCCGCGACCTCGTGGCGCTCACCGAAGGCCTCGACGAGCGGCGCGAACTCATCGGCGGTCCCGCCCATCACGTTGACGATGACCGGGACGGGCAGGTGACAGATCTCGGTGAGGTCCTCCGCGAGGAAACGCTCCATGCCCTTGTTCGGCAGGCCGATCGAGTTGATCATCCCGGCGCCGAGCTCCCACAGCCGCGGCGGGGGATTGCCGGCGCGCGGAGCCAAGGTCACCGTCTTGGTGACATAGGCGGAGAAGGGGAAGCGCTCGAAGATCGCCCCACCGAACGCCTTCGTCGCCGCGAGCACGTCGAATGTGCCGCTCGCATTGATGACCGGGGTGGTGAGCGGGATGCCGCACAGTGACGTCGTCCGGAAGGAGGAGCTTGCGACGACTGGAGGCCGAAATTCAGTGTCCATGCACCACCGCCAACTCCGCGGCGTCGACGACCGGGCCGTCGACGCACAGGCGGATGTAGCTGCCGTCCCGCAGCGGGACGACGCAGCCGAAGCAGGCCCCGAATCCGCACGCCATGCCCGCCTCGAGCGCCAGCTGGGCGGGGCGCCCCAGGGCGCGGATCGCCTCGAGCATCTGCGGCGGTCCGCACGCGAAGATCTCGTGGCCTTCCGGGATGAGGTCCGTGACGAGGCCGTGATGGCCGACCGACCCGTCGTCCGTCGCGACCTCGGCGCCGGGGATGAGGTCCGCGCCGCGCGCGTGCTCGGCACCGCGGAAGCCGAGGATCACCCTGGCGTCCGGCCAGCGGTCGCGGAGCATGACGAGCGGCGCCGTCCCGATGCCGCCGCCGACGAGCACCGGCGGCAGGGATTCGTCCCCACCCACCCCGGCAAACGGCGTGCCGAGCGGCCCGAGGATCCACAGGCCGTCACCCTCGCGCAGCTCCGCGAGACGCCGGGTGCCGGGCCCCACGTCCTCGAGCATGAACTCCAGCCGACAGCCGTCCTCGACGTAGCGGGCGACGCTGAAGGCCCTGGGCAGGAACGGCCGCTCGTCCTCCCCCGCCCCCCAGCGCTCGGCCGCGGCCAGCATGTAGAACTGCCCGGCCTGCGGGCGGGGTCCCTCCTCGTCCGCGCACTGCAGGACGAAGTAGGCGCCGAGCGCCTGCCGCCCGGTGACGTCCACGAGACGGCGCCCGAGCGGGGCGATCGTCCGAGCCGTCATCCCACGCATACCGACACCGTCAGGTTGCCGGAGCGGCATGTGTCGGTATGCGCTCAAGGTCGGTCGACGGCTGCGCGTGGATCTCCTGCAGCGAGACGACCGCCGGCTCGGAGCCGCGGCCGATCGCGCGCGCGGCCGCCATGCCGCCCGTCAGCGTGGTGATGCAGGCGATGCCCTTGGCCGCCGCGGCGCGGCGGATCTCGTATCCGTCCGAGCGGGCGGCGCGGCCGCTCGGCGTGTTGATGACCATGTCGACGCGGCCGCTCTCGATCCAGTCGACCACGTTGGGCGAGCCCTCGGCGATCTTCTTGAGCGGCTCGACGGGGATGCCCATGCGCGCGATGGCTCGCGCGGTTCCGCCGGTGGCGACGATGTCGAAGCCGCGGTCGTGGAGCATCCCGGCGATGCCGACCGCCGCGGGCTTGTCGGCGTCGGCCACGGTCAGGAAGATCGTGCCGCTGGCCGGCAGTGCCACGCCCGCGGCCGCCTGCGCTTTCGCGAACGCCGTCGGGAAGTCGTGGGCGACGCCCATGACCTCGCCGGTCGAGCGCATCTCGGGGCCGAGCAGGCCGTCCGAGCCGTGGAAGCGGTCGAACGGCAGCACCGCCTCCTTGACGCACACGTGGTCGGTGGTCGGATCGAGCGGGAGGTTGAGGTCGGCGATCTTCTCGCCGAGCATCACCCGGCAGGCCATCTTGGCCAGCGGGATGCCGGTCGCTTTGCTCACGAAGGGGACGGTCCGCGACGCGCGTGGGTTGGCCTCGATCACGTAGACGTCGTCCTCGTAGAGCGCGTACTGCACGTTCATGAGACCGACGACGCCGAGGGCCAGAGCGATGTCGCGGGTCAGCGAGCGGATCTGCTCCATCGCCTCGCCGCCGAGCGAGTGCGGCGGCAGCACGCAGGCGGAGTCGCCCGAGTGCACGCCGGCCTCCTCGACGTGCTGCATGATCCCGCCGATCCAGACGTCTTCGCCGTCACACAGGGCGTCGACGTCGACCTCGATGGCGTTCTCCATGAAGCGGTCGAGGTAGATCTTGCCCTCCGGGCGGACCCGCTGGAGGTAGTCGGTGAGTCCCTCCTCGGAGTAGACGACCTCCATCGCGCGGCCGCCCAGCACGTAGCTGGGGCGCACAAGCAGCGGGAAGCCCACGTTCGGGGCTGCGTTGAGCGCTTCGTCGGCCGATCGTGCCGAGGCGTAGGGAGGTGCCTTGGCGCCGATCTCGTCCAGCAGGGCGCTGAAGCGGCTGCGGTCCTCGGCGAGGTCGATCGCCTCGACGCTCGTGCCCAGCAGCGGGACGCCGGCGGCGTGCAGGCCGGCGGCGAGCTTGAGCGGCGTCTGACCGCCGAACTGGACGATCACGCCCTCCGGCTGCTCCACCTCGACGATCCCGAGCACGTCCTCGAGCGTCAGCGGCTCGAAGTACAGGCGGTCGGAGGTGTCGTAGTCCGTCGACACCGTCTCCGGGTTGCAGTTGACCATCACCGCGTCACGGCCCGACTCGCGCACGGTCATCGCCGCGTGCACGCAGCAGTAGTCGAACTCGATGCCCTGGCCGATTCGGTTGGGCCCCGAGCCGAGGATCATCACGCTCGGCTTGTCGCCGCGGCGGACCTCGTGCGAGGCGCGCCGCTCCCAGCCCGAGTAGTAGTACGGCGTCTCGGCGGCGAACTCGGCGCCGCACGTGTCGACGGACTTGAAGGACCGCTCTCCCGTGAACGGCGCGCCCGGGTCAAGGGCCAGGATCCGCAGCTCGCGCAGGAACCAGAGGTCGATGCCGGTGGCCTCGTGGGCCTCCTCGACGGTGGCGCCCTGGCGGAAGACCTCGAAGAGCATGTCGTAGCGCTCGGCCGACGGAACGCGCAAGTGGTCGAGCAGCTCGCCCTTGTCGCCGGCGACATCAGCCGGGACGTCGAGCTCCCGCGAGCGCATGGCCTTGGCGAACGCCTGCCCGAAGGTGCGGCCGATCGCCATCACCTCCCCCACGCTCTTCATGTGCGTGGAGAGGCGGCGGTCGACGCCGGGGAACTTCTCGAAGGCGAACCGCGGCCACTTGACGACGGCGTAGTCGATCGTCGGCTCGAACGAGGCCGGAGTCGCCCGGGTGATGTCGTTGGGGATCTCGTCGAGCGTGTAGCCGACGGCCAGGCGCGCGGCGATCTTGGCGATCGGGAAGCCGGTGGCCTTCGACGCCAGCGCGGAGGACCGCGACACCCGCGGGTTCATCTCGATGACGAAGATCTCCTCCGTCTCGGGATTGACCGCGAACTGCACGTTGGAGCCGCCCGTCTCGACGCCGACCGCGCGGATGACCGCGATCGCCTGGTCGCGCAGCTGCTGGTAGAGGTGGTCGGTCAGCGACTGCTGCGGCGCGACGGTGACGCTGTCGCCCGTGTGGACGCCCATCGGATCGATGTTCTCGATGGAGCAGACGATCACGACGTTGTCCGCCTGGTCGCGCATCACCTCGAGCTCGAACTCACCCCAGCCCGCCAGGTACTGATCGATCAGCACCTGATGGATCGGCGACGCGGCCAGGCCGGTCGCGACCGCCTGGCGGACCTCCGCCTGCGTGCGGGCGATGCCCCCGCCACGCCCCCCGAGCGTGAACGCCGGCCGAATGACCAGCGGCAGCCCGAGCGCGTCGACGACGGGTCCGAGCTCGTCGATGTCGTGGAGGATCGCCGAGCCCGGCATCTTGAGGCCGGCGGTGCGCATGGCGTCGGCGAACAGCTCGCGATCCTCGGCGCAGTTGATCGCGTCGAGCTTGGCCCCGATCAGCTCGACGCCGAACTCCTCGAGCGTGCCGTCCTCGGAAAGCGCCTTGGCGAGGTTGAGCGCCGTCTGGCCGCCGAGGGTCGGCAGCAGTGCGTCGGGCCGCTCGCGGGCGATCACCTGGCGGACCGGGCCCGGGAGCAGCGGTTCGACATACGTCGCGTCCGCGAACTCCGGGTCGGTCATGATCGTCGCCGGGTTGGAGTTGACGAGGACGACCTCGTAGCCCTCCTCGCGCAGGATCTTGCAGGCCTGCGTCCCGGAGTAGTCGAACTCCGCGGCCTGCCCGATCACGATCGGCCCGGAGCCGAGGATCAGGATCTTCGAGATGTCGTCGCGCCTAGGCATGTGCGGCCTCGAAGTTGGCGATGAAGTCGTCGAACAACCCGACCGAGTCGTGCGGGCCGGGTCCGGCCTCGGGGTGGTATTGGACGCAGCCGGCGGGCGCCTCGAGCAGGCGGATGCCCTCGATCGTCCCGTCGTAGAGGGACACGTGGGTGAGCTCGGCCTCGCCGAACTCGGTCTGCAGGCGCTGGCCGGCCTTTCCTTCGACCGCGAAACCGTGGTTCTGGCTGGTGATCGCGATCGCGCCCGTGCGCACGTCCTTGACCGGGTGGTTGGCGCCGCGGTGACCGAAGGGCAGCTTGAACGTCTCCAGGCCGACGGCGCGCGAGAGCAGCTGATGGCCGAGGCAGATCCCGAACACCGGCTGGCCACGGTGCACGAGCGATTTGACGGTGTCGACGATGTAGTCCAGCGCGGCCGGGTCGCCCGGGCCCGGCACGAGGAAGACGCCGTCGGCGCCGGCGTTGATGAGCTCGTCCGCCCCGGTGGTGCAGGGGTAGAGCTCGAGCTGCACGCCGCGCTCGGTGAAGTTGCGGATGATCGAGCGCTTGATCCCGGTGTCGAGGGCGATCAGGCGGATGCGGCCGCCCTCGCCGTGTGTGGTGGGCTCGCGGACCGTGACCTCGCGGGCCAGGTCGCGGCCGACCATGTCGGGCTCGGCGGCCACGCGCTGGCGCGCCTCGTCCACGGAGGTCTCGGCGGAGAACAGGCCGCCCTTCATCGCCCCCGCGTCGCGGATGTGGCGGACGAGCGCACGCGTGTCCACCTCCGTGATGGCGGGGATGCCGTGCTCGGCCAGCCAGTCCAGCCACCCGGCGTCGGCCGAGGGTGCGTCATCGCCGTTCATCGCGGCGCGCATGATCACGGCGCGCGCGTGGATGCGGTCGGACTCCATGCCGCGTTCGCTCACCCCGTAGTTGCCGATGTGCGGGTAGGTGAACGTGATGATCTGGGAGTTGAACGAGGGGTCGGTGACCGACTCCTGATAGCCGGACATGCCGGTGGTGAAGACGACCTCGCCGGTGGTCTCCGAGCCGAGCAGGTCGCCCTCGAAGACGGTGCCGTCCTCGAGCAGGACGTAGCCGCTCATGCCGCGGAGAGCGCGAACGCGCGCTCGCGGTAGACGACGGACCCTGCGGCGATCGTGGCCAGCACCTTGCCCTTGAAGGTGCGCCCGGCGAAGCAGGAGTTCTCCGAGCGGCTCTCGTAGCCGGCCTCGCCGACCTCCCACTCCGCTTCCAGATCCACCAGGCAGAGGTTGGCCGGGGCGCCGACCTCGACGCGCGGGAGCTCGAGCCCGACGCTCGTGGCGCCCGAGCTGAGCTTGTCCACCACCAGGCCGAGGTCGAGCACGCCCGGCAGGACGAGCTCGGTGTAGACCGCGGCGAACGAGGTCTCCAGGCCGGTCGTCCCCATCGGCGCCTGCTCGAACGGGACCTCCTTCTCCTCACGTGCGTGCGGCGCGTGGTCGGTCGCGATGCAGTCGACGCTGCCGTCGCGCAGCCCCTCGATCAGCGCTTGGCGGTCGGCCTCGGTGCGCAGCGGCGGGTTCATCTTGCAGCGGGTGTCGAGCTTGGCGAGCAACACATCGTGCGTGAGCGTGAGGTGGTGCGGGCTGGCCTCGCAGGTGATCTGCACTCCACGCGCCTTCGCCTCGCGGACCGCCGCGACGGAGCTTGCCGCCGAGAGGTGCTGGATGTGGATGCGGCCGGATTCGTATTCGGCGATCGCGGCGTCGCGGGCGATCATCGTCGACTCGGAGATGCTCGGGATCCCCGCGAGCCCCAGGCGCGCGGAGACCTCACCTTCGTGCATGACGCCCGCGCCGGAGAGCGACGGGTCCTCCTCGTGCAGGGCGATGACGCCGCCGACGAGCCGCTGGTACTGGAGCGCCTTCTGGAGCATCGCGGCGCGAGCGACCGGCTTGCCGTCGTCGGTGAATCCGAGCGCGCCGGCCTCGCGCAGCTCGTGCATCTCGGTCAGCGATTCGCCCTCGAGGCCGCGGGTGATCGAGGCCATGAAGCCGACGGGGATGCGCGCCTCGCGGCGGGCCTGCTCGACCAGCGCCCGCAGGATGGGCGCGGAATCGACCGTCGGATCGGTGTTGGGCATCGCGACGACGGCGACGAAGCCGCCGGCGGCCGCGGCTCGTGTGCCGGAGTCGAGGTCCTCCTTGTGCTCCTGGCCCGGCGTGCGCAGATGCACGTGCGGGTCGACGAAGCCCGGGAACAGATGGCGGCCGGCGCCGTCGAGCACCTCGCCGCTGGTCTGCAGGTCGCTGCTGATCTCCGCGATGACGCCGTTCTGGACCAGCACGTCGGTGGTGGTGTCCACCCCGGCGCGCGGGTCGAGCACGCGGGCGCCGCGGATCAGCACCTCGCTCTGGGGCGTGTCCTTGTGGAAGAGGCTCATGAAGCGACCGGCTGCGGGTCGGGGGCGGGCGCGAGCCGGCCGGCCAGGCACTCGTAGAGGACCGCCATCCGGACGATCACGCCCGCTGCGACCTGCTGGCTGATCAGCGCCTGCGGTGAGTCGATCACCTCGGCGGCGAGCTCAACACCGCGGTTGACCGGGCCGGGATGCATCAGCAGCTGGCGCGGTCCGAGTCGGCGGCCGTCGATCTGGTAGACGGCGGCGTACTCGCGCAGGCTGGGGACGAAGGAGTCGGCCATGCGCTCGTGCTGCATCCGCAGCGCATAGACGACGTCGGCCTCGTGCAGGCCGTCGAGCGTGTAGGCGACGTCGCAGCCGAGCGCCTCTATCCCGCGCGGGATCAGGGTCGGCGGTCCGCACACGGTCACGTGCGCGCCGAGCTTGGTGAAGGCGAGAACGTTCGAGCGCGCGACGCGCGAGTGCATGACGTCGCCGACGATCCAGATGTTCGCCCCGTCGAGCGAGCCGAGCCGCTCGCGCAGCGTGTAGACGTCGAGCAGCGCCTGGGTGGGGTGCTCGTGCTTGCCGTCCCCGGCGTTGACGACGCTCGCGGTCGACCAGCCGGCGACGAGTCCGGCGGCACCGACGTACGGCGTCCGCACCACGATCAGGTCGGGCTGGTAGGCGCTGAGCGTCTGGACCGTGTCCTTGAGCGACTCGCCCTTCTCGACGCTGGATCCGCTCGACGCGAAGTTGATGACGTCGGCGCTGAGCGCCTTCGCGGCCAGCTCGAAGCTCGACCGGGTGCGGGTGCTCGCCTCGTAGAAGAGGTTGAGAACGCGGCGGCCCCTGAGCGCCGGGACCTTCTTCACCTGGCGCTCGGAGACCTCGGTGAACGAGCGGGCCCGGTCGAGGATCCGCTCGATGTCCTCCCGCTCGAGGTCCTCGATGGAGATCAGGTGCCTCATGCGGCGACCTCCTGCAGCTCGGAGATCGTGACCTCGTCGGCGCCGTCGATCTCGGCGACCCGCACGTTGACGCGCTCGGCACGAGCGGTCGGAAGGTTCTTGCCGACGTAGTCGGGCCGGATCGGCAGCTCGCGATGGCCGCGGTCGGCCAGTACGGCCAGCTGGACCCGGTCGGGCCGGCCGTAGTCGAAGAGCGCCTCGATCCCGGCGCGCGCGGTGCGGCCCGTGAACATCACGTCGTCGACGAGCACCACCGTGTGCTCGGCCAGGCTGAAGTCCAGGTGCGTTGCATTGACCACCGGCGACCGCAGCTCCAGGTCGTCCCGGTAGAAGGCGATGTCGAGGTCCCCGATCGGCACCTCGGCCTCCAGCAGGTCGCAGACCAACTGGTGCAGCCGGCGAGCGAGATGGACGCCACGGCGGTGGATCCCCACCAGAGCAACCGGGCGATCAGCGTTCTTCTCGACGATCTCGTGCGCGATACGCACCAGCGTCCGGCGCACATCATCAGCGTCGAGGACGACCTTCTCCTGCATCCGGCTACTCCTTCCTGGCCTCTCGGGACCGGGTTAAAGGACGTCTGCAACGTACCACCCACCCCGGCCGTCGCCGAAATTGGTCCGACCAAATTCCGCCATTGGCGACTAGGGGTCTATATGCGACCCAAATTCGCCAAAGCTGCCGCCATCGCCGCGACTCAGAACGGACGGATCACCTTCAAACAGCTCACCGAGGAGGGCGAGTTGGAGGCCAGCGCGGTCAAGCGCGCCGTCCGCGCAGGACATCTGCACCGCGTGCACAATGGCGTCTACGCCCTCGGCCACCTGGCGCCGAGTCGGTTGGGGGACTGGCACGGTGCCGTTCTCGCGGGCGGAGCAGACGCCGTTCTGAGCCATCGTTGTGCAGCGACTGCCCGCGAGATCCGCGACGGGGTGGGACCGCGAATCGACGTGACGGTGCCGCCAACGAGCCACCGAGAACGACCGGGCATTCACTTCCATCGAGCCGTTCTCGCCCCGTACGAGATCGATATCTGGCATGGGATCCCAATGACGAGCCCGTCGCGAACAATGGTCGACATCGCGCACGAACAGCTCACTGAAGAGGAACTCGAATGGGCGTTCCGGCAGCTCCAGTTCCGCCGGCTCTTCAACCCGAAACTGCTCGAGCTCTCGTTGCGCAACCGCCCAAGCCGTGTCATCTCAGGCCTGTTGCTCGGCGTTGAGCCCACGCGGTCGCCGCTCGAGATCGCCTTCCTTCACCGAGTAGTTCGCCAGTACCGATTGCCCGCGCCGGAGGTCAACGCGAGCCCGATCGGTTTCCTCGTCGACTTCTACTGGCCCGCCGCGCGGCTGATCGTTGAGACCGATGGCCGCCAGCACGATGAGCCCAGTCAGCGTGCTGCGGACGTCGTTCGGGACAAGCTCCACGCCGAGGCTGGATTGCTCACGCTGCGACGCCGATGGGCCGACGTCCACGTCCACCACGGCCGAACAGCGGCCGAAATCCTTGACCTGTGGCGGAAAAGGGTCGCATAGCGACCCTCATTCGCCACTGGCGAAATGTGGTCGCTAAAAGGGCGAGGTCCAGTCGTCGGCCATGTGCGGGAGCAGGACCTCCTGGATGTTCTTGTCGGTGTTCTCGTCGTAGTGCATGCCGGGCCGTTCGACGCGTTCGAGCGGGAAGCCGGCGGATTTCAGCGCGTCGGTCTCCTCGCGGACGGTGGCGATCGGATAGGCCTCGTCGTCGAGGTGGGCGAGGTGGACCACGTGGAACTTGGTGGTCGCCGCGGCGAGGGCGGCCTCCCGCGAAGTGCCGGTGTCGCGGAACGGCGCCGTGCCCGCCGCCAGCACGCCCGAGAACTTGTCGGAATTGAAGTAGGCCGTGCGATAGGCGAGGTCGCCGCCGGAGGAGAAGCCGCCGAGCACGATCCGGCGAGGGTCGATCTGGAAGTGCGTCCTGACGTTCTCGATCGCAGCGAGCACGAGCGCCGAGTCGTTGTTGACGTCCCAGCAGGCGCCGTCGCGGCCGCCGACCGCGATCGCCAGGTAGCGGGCCTTCTCGGTCGGGGACACGGTGTAGATGTCGCCGCCACTGTCGCCGCCACAGCCGTGCAGCCAGACGAGCATCGGGACCTGGGTCTTGTGGCTGTCGTCGTAGAGCTGCGGGACCTGGACCCAGTAGCTGCTCCTGCCGCTCTCGAGCTGGACCGGCGACTCCTTCGTGTACTCGACCGGGCCAGCGGGCGTGGCCGGCGCGGCCTGCCCCGAGCCGCCGCCCAGGACGACGTCGGCGATCTTGCGGCAGTTGTTCTTCTCGTTGCGCTCGCCGACGGCGCCGTACGGGTCGGCGCACGCGCGCACCCGATAGGCGAGCGGCTTGAGGCTGGCGGGCACCTCAGCGCTGAAGGAGACGGTGCGCTTGCCCTGCTTCTTGATGCCCTTGAGCTCGGGATTGGTGACGGCCTCGTTGGCGTAGCCCGGTGAGACCATGGCCACCACCGCCGAGGACGCGGCAGCGCGGCCACCCTTGTTCCTGATCGTGAACGAGCCGGAGATGGTCGTCCCGCTGATCGAGGCCTGGCCCGCGGAGACGATCAGGTCGGGCTTGGCGGCCGCCGCGGGTGCGGCGAGCGCCAAGGCGGCGAGCAGGGTCAAGCCGATGACTCTCATGTCACGCATCCTCCGTGCCGGCGGCGCCGGCCACCAGGGTGCTAAGGGATGAAATCCCCCATCCCACCGTCGGCGGCCTTGATCAGCTCGGGCGCGCCGCGCTCGGGGAATGGGACCTCGATGACGTCGAAATCGCGCGGCACGACGGTCTCCGCGAAGGTCGTCCGTGCCTCGTCGCGGATGTCGCGCGGGAAGTAGCGCGTGGAGAGATGCGTGAGGGCGAGCAGTTTGACGCCCGCATCGCGCGCGATCTCGGCCGCCTGACGGGCCGTCGAGTGCCCCGTCTCGCGTGCGCGGTCGAGCTCCTCGTCGGTGAAGGTCGCCTCGTGGATGAGCACGTCGGCCTCGCGCGCGTGCTCGAGCACCTCCTGGCACGGGCGCGTGTCACCGGAGAAGACGATCCGCCGGCCGCCGCGATCCTCGCCGATCACCTGCTCGGGGCTGACGCCGTCCACCGTCTCCCCCGCCTGCAGCCGGCCGAAGTCCGGACCGGGTTTCACGCCCAGCCGCGCCGCTTCTTCTGGGTCGAAGCGCCCGGGCCGATCGTCCTCGGCGAACGCGTATCCGACGCCCGGCAGCCGGTGGTCGTTGGGAAAGACGTGCACGACGTAGCTGTCGAACTCGACCTCGTCGAAGCGCTCGAGCTCGACGTACTCGACCGTATACCGCGTCCGTCCCACGACGCGCTCCATCGTTCCCATGAACTGCTTGAGACCCGCCGGCCCGTACACCGCGAGCGGCTTCTCCCGCGCACGCAGATCGAAGGTCTTGAGCATGCCGGGGAGTCCGAGCCAGTGATCGGCGTGGAAGTGCGTGAGAAAGACGGCGTCGAGGTCCGGCAGCCCCGCCGAGCGCAGCAACTGGCGCTGCGTGCCCTCGCCGCAGTCGAACAGCAGCCTGTCGCCTCCGGCGGAGACCAGAGCCGCGGGGAGCCCGCGCCGCGCGGTCGGCGCCGAGCCGCCCGTGCCGGCGAAGAGGACGCTCAGGTCCATTCGATCAACTCGAAGGCGACCCGCCCGTCACGGACCTCCGCCTCCCCCATGGAGTGCGAGGGCGCGCGACGGCGCTCGGTCGGCGAACCGGGATTGAAGATCTGGAAATCGCCCTCCCTCCCGAGCTCGGGCTGGTGGGTGTGCCCGAACAGGACCGCGTCCGCCTCCGGGAACCAGGTGCGCAGCCGCTCCAGCCGCCCCCGCGCCGCACCGGGGTCGTGCACCATCCCGAAGGTCGCTCCGCCGAGCGTCTCCTGCCGCCGCTCGGGCAGGCCGAGCCCGGGCTCGTCGACGTTGCCGCGGATCCCGTAGACCGGCGGGCCGTAGCCCGAGATCTGGGTGACGACCTCCGCACGCATCCAGTCGCCGCAGTGCAGGATCGCGTCCGCGGCCTTCAGCCGGGCGACGCAGGCATCCGGCAGCCGCCGCTTGCCACGGGGCATGTGGGTGTCGGAGATGATCGCCAGTCGCACGCGCGCCAACGTACACTGACCGCTCTCGCGCGCCCGTAGCTCAGCTGGATAGAGCGCTGCCCTCCGGAGGCAGAGGTCACAGGTTCGAATCCTGTCGGGCGCATCCGCCCCCGGAGTTGCGCTTCCGTTCCCTAGGTGAGCAGGACGATCAGGATCACGATGATCAGGAGCGTTCCGATTCCGATGTACATGCCTCTCCTCCTTGAGTGGTGAACTGGCGTGGTTGTACCCCGCCGAACGCGCCAAGCATGCGTGCCGTGCAAAGAACGGCGAGCGCAGTCATACAAACGGCCGATCCGACGCACCACGCGCAGATCGCCTCGAGGCGGAAGACCTCGACGTAGGTGAGCCAGCCCGAGAAGCCCGCGCCGGTGAGTGCCGTGGTCGCGGCGACGGTCCGCGCCGCCTCCGTGTCACGGACCTGCGCCGCGAGAATCACGCCGTATCCGGCGAGGCCGAGCGCGGCGACCGGGATCCCGGCCAGCTTCGCGTACGTCGAGGACTGCACCACGGCGCAGCCATGGGCGATGACGCAGGCCGGGTCGGGCCCGGCCAGCGTCAGGTAGGCGGCGATGGCGGCGCCGAGCGCGGCAATCGCAACGGTCGCGGCTCTCATCGCGGCAGCGCCTCGAACAGCTTGTCCGTCGCGACGGCCCGCCCGTCGACCAGGAAGGTCGGCGTGCCGGTCACCCCGCGCCGCCGGGCCTCTGTGGTCGCCTGTGCCACGGCGTCGTTCGCCGCTTCGGACGCCGCGTGCTCGGCGGCGGCCGCGAGGTCCAGGCCGGCGGCGTTGGCCACATCGGCGAGGAACTCCTTCGTGACGTAGCCGGAGTTCTCCGGCCCCTGGCTCGCGAAGAACGTCTCCAGGTACGGCCACAGCCGGTCCTGCGCGCGGGCGCCGTCCGCCCACTGCGCGGCCGTGACCGAGTCGGGACCGAGGAACGACAGGACGCGCGCGTCGAGCTTGACCCTCCCCGGCTTGACGTAGTCGCGGATGAGGGTGGGCAGGATCTGCCGTGCGGCCGCGGCGCAGACGGGGCACTGCGGATCGACGAACTCCGTGACGGTCACGGGTGCGCTCGGGTCGCCCAGCACGCCTTTGTGCTCGGGGATGCCGGCGAGCAGCCTGGATGGCGCGGCGGGCTCGGCGGACTCGCGACCGCTCGAGGACGAGACGACGATTGCGGCGGTGGCCGCGACGACCGCACAGGCGAGGACGGCGGCGAGCCGCCGGGCGCGGGTGGGTGACATGAAAGGCTCCTTGGGTCTGATTCGGACGGACGGGCGCGCTCGGAGCGCGGGCGTCGAGCGAGGCGAATCAGGCGGAGGGCGGTGCGCGGCCGCGGCGGGTGCCGTCGACCGTGACGTAGACCGGTTCTGGCGGCGGGTTGATGCCGAGAATGCGGGCGACCGGCTTCGGTAGCGCCCGGACGGCCTGCGGAACCAGCTCGGCGAGCCGATCCAGTGCCCGCAGCGCCAGCGCCAACAGCGCGCCGGCGGCGACACAGAGCACCAACGTGCCGAGGAACCCGCCGGGAGTGAGCACGCCGGCGGTCGCCTGCTGTGCGTTCAGCACGGTGACGAGCGTCGCCGTCGAAATCGCCCACGTGCGGACGAACGGCGCCGGGGTCACGGGACGGCTGCGCCGGGTCAGCCACACCCCGGCCGCGAGCCCGTACGCAAGCACGAGCACGACCGCGAGCGGGCCCATCCAGCCGCGCCCGGCGGCTTCCAGGCAGGTCTGCGCGCTGGTGCCGCACAGCACCTGCGCCCGCGTGAGATCGACGCCGGCGGCGAGGAGCGGGACGAGGGCCAGGATGCGCAGCACACACCAACCATCGGCACCGCTCCTAGGCACGGGCTAAATCTCCGCGTCAGACCGCGGCGGGAACCTCCGCGATGATGTGGCCCGCCGTCCGGTGCGCGAGCGACATGATCGTGACCATCGGGTTCACGCCCGGCGCGCTGGGGAAGGCCGAACCGTCCCCGATCCAGACGCCGGCCACGTCGTGCAGCTCGCCGCGGCCGTTGGCCACGGAGGTCTCCGGATCGGATCCCATCCGGCACGAGCCCATCTGGTGCGCCGTGAAGCAGGTGACGTCGTTGGGCGCGTAGCTGGCGGTCTCCACCTGCTCCAGGTAGGCGTCGAAGTCCTCGCCCTGGTTCCACATCACGGGCGCGCTGTGGAGGGTGAAGATCTTCTGCGCACCCGCGGCGCGGTGCAGCCGCGCGAGCTCGACGTTCGCCAGACGGGCGAGCCGCAGGTCGACGGCGTCCTCGAAGTCCCAGCGCACGACGGCGCGGCCGTGCTCGTCGAGGACCACCTCACCCGAGCCGTGGTCGCGGGCCACCGTGATGAACGGCGCCTGCCAGCGCAGCGTCTGCATCAGCTCCTTGTGCATCGCCCCGTCGGTCCACGGGAACGACGCGCCGAGCAGGCCGGGCTGCACGCTCGTCGCCTCGATCAGGAAGCCGCAGTCCTCCTCGATCTTGAGGAAGTGGTCCGACAGCGCGGACTGGATCTGCCCGTACCAGCCGTCGACGGGCTCGTCGTAGACGCCCATCACGGCGAAGGCCGGATGCAGCCGCAGGTGCTTGCCCGCCGCCGGCCCGCCGATGCCCGAGCGCAGCAGCAGCGCGGGCGACTCGATGGAACCGGCCGCGACGACGACGGTGGGCGCCTCGACGGTCACCGCGGTGGTCGACCCGTCCGCGTGGGTGACGGTCGCCTCGACCCCGGCCGCCCGGCCGTCCTCGACCAGGATGCGGTCCGCGTGGCAGCCCGGCAGCGCCTCGGCGCCCGAGTCAGACGCGTCCTGCAGCCACGTCTTCATGGCGGAGCGCTTGCACCCCTGCTGGCAGCCGAAGGAGCAGTAGCCGCAGTTCATCGGGTCGTCCGTGTTGGACGCGTTGCGCCAGATCGGCCGGTGCTCGTAGCCGAGCGTGTCGCAGCCCTCGAGCATCCGCGTGTGGATGCCGTTCTGCGCCGTCATCTCGGTGTTGGCCCCGAGCCGCTCGAGCACGACCTCCATGTGCTCGGCGACGAAGCCGTCGTCGAGGCCCTCGAGCCCCGCGGCCGTCCACTCCGCCAGCACCTCGTCCGGGCGTCCGGACGCAGTTCATGTAGTTGACGACCGTCCCGCCGCCCATCGTCTGACCGGCCAGGACGGAGATCGAGCCCGACTCCGACGCGGCCAGGCCACCGCCGTAGTAGAGCTCGAGGTAGCCCGGCAGCTCGAGCTGCTTGAAGTCCTGCTCGTTGCGGTACGCGCCCATCTCCAGCACGAGCACGCGCAGGCCGGCCGCCGCGCAGCGGGCCGCGACCACGCCGCCGCCGGCACCCGAGCCGACGATGCAGACGTCAGCGCTCAGGGTCGCGGCGTCGCCGGAGACCTCGACAACAGAGAGCGTCTTGGGCGCGGCGTCGGCCGACGGCGGCGCGGAGCGCGGGCCGGGGTAGCCGATCGCCTCCCAGTTGGGGTTGGAGCCCTGCGCGTCCGGCAGCGCGTAGAAGAACAGGACCGTCAGCGCCTTGACCTGCTGCAGGCCGAGCTTGGCCGCCGGGTCGGCGTCGCGGAAGCCGTGGACGATCGCGGTGCGCGCCTCGAGGGGCGCGTCGGTGAAGCCCTCCGCGGCGAGCGCGTCGAGCAGCCCGCCCAGCGCCTCGATCTCCTCGGGCAGCATGGCCTGCGCCAACAGCCCCTCGATCTGCGCCGCGACGCCCATGTCGGACGCCCCGCGCCGCAGGAAGTCGCGTTCGACCGGGTCCGCGCTGTCGGACTCGAGCGGCGGCACGAACGTGTCGCACAGCGCCTGCAGGGTTGCGCTGCGCGGGCCGTCGATAGACGGCGGGGCTGATCCTCTCCATGCGGCGGATTATGGTCCCGCGGATGCGCGCTGTCACCTGTCTTGACGCGGAACTCACCGTCACCGACCTGCCGGACCCCACGCCCACCACCGGGCAGGTCCGCCTCGAGGTGCTGCGCTGCGGCATCTGCGGCTCCGACCTGCACGCCCGCCACGGCTTCGACGAATGGGCCGACATGGCTCAGAAGATGGGCTACGACCGCCTCGGCCGGTCCTCCCAGGCCGTCGTGCTCGGCCACGAGTTCTGTGGCACGGTCGCCGAGTACGGGCCGAAGTCCAAACAGTCGGTCGCGACCGGGACGCCCGTCGTCGCCTTCCCGCTGCTGCGCGGCCCGCAGGGCATCGACCCGACCGGCCTCTCCCCCTCCGCGCCCGGTGGCTACGCCGAGCAGGTGCTCGTGCAGGAGGCGCTGATGCTGCCGGTCCCGAACGGCCTCGACCCCGACATCGCGACGATGACCGAGCCGATGGCGGTCGCCTACCACGCCGTCCGCCGGGGCGAGGTCGGCAAGGGCACCGTCGCCGTCGTGATCGGCTGTGGTCCCGTCGGCCTCGGGGTGATCCTGATGCTCAAGGCGCAGGGCGTGAGGACCGTGATCGCCAGCGATTACTCAGCCGGCCGTCGAGCACTCGCTCAGCGCTGCGGCGCCGACGTCGTGGTGGATCCCGCCAGCGAGTCGCCCTACGACGCCGCCAGCGCGCGCGGCAAGAACCACCTGGACACCGCGCCGGAGGTCTTCGAGCTCGCCGTTGGCACGACGGAGAAGCTGTCGAAGCTCCCGACCGGCCCGTGGCCCGTCTTCCGTCTCGCGGACAAGCTCGGCGTGAACCCCAAGCACCCGGTGATCTTCGAGTGCGTCGGCGTACCGGGCGTGATCGAGAGCATCCTGGAGGGCGCGCCGATGTTCTCGCGGGTCGTTGTGGTCGGCGTGTGCGTCGGTCCCGACACGATCACACCGGCGATCGGGATCAACAAGGAGATCGACCTGCGCTTCGTGATCGGCTACACGCCGCTCGAGTTCCGAGACACGCTGCACATGCTGGCCGACGGCAAGGTCGATCCGCGGCCGTTGCTGACCGGTCGGGTGGGCCTCAGCGGCGTCGAAGCGGCCTTCGACGCCCTCGGGGATCCGGAGTCCCACGCGAAGATCCTCGTGGATCCGAGCGTTTCGTCCGATGACATAGGGAGATGACGCGTACGGCGTTGGTGGTCGAGGACGACCCCGTGATCCGGCAGCTGATGACGATCGCCCTCTCCGGCGACGGCTGCGCCGTGCTCGAGGCCGGAGACGGCCTCACCGCGCTCTCCACCGCGGAGCGCGAGCGCCCCGACGTCATCCTGCTCGACATCGGCCTACCTGACGTCGACGGACTCACCGTCCTGCGCACGCTGAAGTCCGACGACCAGCTCCGCGCGATCCCCGTCGTCATGGTGACCGCCTGGGCCGATCCCGACATGGTGCGCCGCGCCCTGGACCGCGGTGCCAACGACTACGTCTGCAAGCCGTTCGCCGTGGAGCATCTGCTCGAGCGCGTGGATGCCGCCGTGGAGCGCCCGAGCGGGGTCGGCACCGTGGCGGACCCTGTGACCGGGCTGCCCGGTCCGCGCCATCTCCCCCAGGTCCTGGAGCGCCAGGCGGCCGCCGCGCACCGCGTCGGGCGGCCGTTCGCCGTGGTCATCGCCGATCTCGATGAGGCAGACCCGATTCACGCCGAGCACGGCCATCAGGTCACCAATGACGTCCTGCGCGCGTTCGCCAAACGCCTGCGCCGCGCCGCTGGAGTCTCCGACGTGCTCGTGCGCTTCGATCGTCATTCGATCGCGATCGTGCTGCCAGGAGCGACCTACGACGCCGCGCTGGCCCGCGCCGACGACCTGCGCTCCGCGCTCGTCGCGGAGCCGCTGGACACGCCGACGCTCGCTCTCCCGGTGACCGCCAGTTTCGGCGTCGCGGCGGCTGAGCCCGCCGAGCACCCGAGCGATGTACTCACCCGCGCGGCTGACGCGCTGTGCGTCGCGATGGCCGCCGGCGGCGACGTCGTGCGCGGTGACGCGCCGCTCGACGCCTAACTCGGTCCCCTGGCGGGCAGCGCTCCGGCGTGACCACTTCCGCCGACTCATCCCTCTGGCTCGCCGACCCGGCGCCCGCCGAACGACCCTCCCTCGCCGTCGAGGCGGAAGCGGACGTCGTGGTCGTCGGCGGCGGCATCGCGGGCGTGACCACCGCTCTGCGCATCCAGCAGGACGGCGCGCGGGTGGTCCTGCTCGAGGCCCGCACCATCGCCACCGGCGTCACGGGCAACAACACCGCGAAGGTGACCGCACTGCAGAGCACGATGCTCAGCACGATCACGCAGCCGCCACGACGAGGAGACGGCCGCCGTCTACGCCGCCGCCAGCCGTGCCGCGGTGGAGGACGTCGCCGCACTGTCACCCGACCTGATCGAGCGCCGCCCCGCCGTCACCTTCGCCGCCTCCGCCGACGAGCTCAAGTCCGTCGCGGGTGAGTTCGACGCCGCGCAGGCCGCCGGCCTCGACGTCGAATGGCGCGACGAGGACGCCGGCCTCCCGTACTCCGTGGCCGGCGCGGTGTGGCTGCACGACCAGGTCTTCGTGCATCCCGTGCGGCACGTCCGGGCGCTGGCCGAGGCGTTCGTCGAGGCGGGCGGCACCATCCACGAACGCTCGCGGGTCATGAGCGTCGACGCGGGCGACCCGTGCGTCGTGCACACGGACTCGGCGTCGGTGCGCGCCGGCCAGGTGGTCATCGCGACGCACTACCCGATCCTCGACCGCGGGCTGTTCTTCGCCCGCCTGGAGGCGACGCGCTCCTACTGCTCCGCCGTCCGCGTATCCGGCGACCTCCCGCAGGCGATGGCGATCAGCGCCGGCTCGACGAGTCGCTCGCTGCAGTGGGACGGAGACGTGCTGATCGTGGGCGGCGAGGGCCACTCCGCCGGCAAGAGCGGCGTCACCGCCGAGCGCTTCGAGACCCTCGAGACCTTCGCGCGGTCGCATTGGGACGTGCAGGCGCCGGCCGGCCGCTGGTCCGCGCAGGACCCCGTGCCCTACGACCACCTGCCGATGATCGGTCCACTCGTCCCGCGCTCGAAGCGCCTGTGGGTGGCCACGGGCTGGGCGAAGTGGGGGCTCACCGGCGGGACGTTCGCCGCGCGGATCCTCGCCGACGCCGTGGCCGGTCGCGACAACGAGTGGGCGTCGACCTTCACCCCCAGCCGGATCTCGCTCACTTCCACTCCCGAGGTCGCCAAGCTCGGAGGGAAGTTCAGCGCGCTGATGGCTGCGGACCGCGTCACGCCCGCGGAGGTCTCGGACGCCGAGGATGTCCCGCCTGGCGAGGCCCGGGTGGTGCGCGACGGGACAGGCAAGGCCGGCTTCTACCGCGACCCCGACGGGACGCTGCAGGGCGTCTCGCTGCGCTGCACCCACCTGGGTTGCCTGCTGCGCTTCAACGCCGCCGAGACGAGCTGGGACTGCCCGTGCCACGGCTCGCGCTTCGATGTGGACGGTTCCGTCCTCGAGGGGCCCGCGGTGCACGCGCTCGAACGCCGCGATCCGTAACCTGCGGCGCTGTGGCGCTGTCCTACGCGCACGGGTCCTCCGACACGCCGCTGATCGGTGAGACGATCGGCGCGAACCTCGAGCGCGCCGTCGCCGCTCATGGGGACCGCGAGGCGCTCGTCGTCTGCCACCAGCACATCCGCTGGACCTACGCCGAGCTCGACGAGCGGGTCAACCAACTCGCTCGCGGCCTGGTCGCCGCGGGACTGTCCCCCGGTGATCGTATGGGCATCTGGTCGCCCAATTGTGCCGAGTGGGTGCTGGTGCAGTTCGCCTCGGCCAAGGCCGGTGTCGTGCTCGTCAACGTCAACCCCGCCTACCGGACCTCCGAACTCGAGTACGTCCTCAACCAGTCCGGCTGCAAGCTGCTCGTGGCAGCGACGGACTTCAAGAGCTCCGACTACGTCGCGATGGTCGAGGAGGTCTCCCCCAACTGCCCGGAACTCGAGCGGACGCGTCTTCATCGGCACCGATGGCTGGGACGAGCTCCTGGCGGAGCAGGCCGAGCTCCCGGCAGGCCTGCAGTTCGACGATCCGATCAACATCCAGTACACGAGCGGCACGACGGGCTTTCCCAAGGGCGCGACGCTCTCGCACCACAACATCCTCAACAACGGCTACTTCGTCGGCGAGGGCTGCCGGTACACGCACGAGGACCGGGTCTGCATTCCCGTCCCCTTCTACCACTGCTTCGGCATGGTGATGGGCAACCTCGGCTGCGTCACCCACGGCGCCTGCATGGTCGTGCCGGCGCCGGCCTTCGAGCCCGCGGCCACGCTGCAGGCGGTCGCCGACGAGCGATGTACCTCGCTCTACGGCGTGCCGACGATGTTCCTCGCCGAGCTTCGGAAATGGATTCGACCAGCTACGACCTGTCGTCGCTGCGCACCGGGATCATGGCCGGCGCGACGTGCCCGGAGGAGGTCATGCGCAAGGTCATCGACAGGATGCACATGACCGACGTGACCATCTGTTACGGCATGACGGAGACCTCCCCCGTGTCCACCCAGACCGGCGCCGACGACGCGCTCGACCTGCGCGTGGGCACCGTCGGCCGCGTGCACCCGCACGTGGAGGTGAAGGTGGTCGATCCGGAGAACCGGATCGTCGAGCGCGGCGAGCCGGGCGAGCTCTGCACCCGCGCCTACAGCGTGATGCTCGGCTACTTCGACGAGCCCGAGAAGACCGCCGAGGCGATCGATGCGGCCGGCTGGATGCACACGGGCGACCTCGCGACCATGGACGAGGCGGGCTACCTGCGGATCGTCGGCCGTTCCAAGGACATGATCATCCGCGGCGGCGAGAACGTCTATCCCCGCGAGGTCGAGGAGTACCTCTTCTCCCATGAGGCGATCGCCGATGTCCAGGTCGTCGGGCTGCCCGACGAGCGCTACGGCGAGGAGGTCGCCGCCTTCGTCATCCTGCGGGAAGGCGCCAACCTTCAGTCAGAGGACGTACGCGAGTTCTGCCGTGGTCGCATCGCCCATTACAAGGTGCCACGCCATGTCCTGTTCGTCGACGAGTTCCCGATGACCGTCACGGGCAAGGTGCAGAAGTTCAAGCTCCGCGACGACGCGGTAGCCGCAGGCGTATGCCTTCCTACACCGGAGAAGTGACGACACCCAAGGACGTCTCGGCCGCGTTCGCGTACATGGCCGACTTCACCCACACGTCGGAATGGGACCCCAACTGCGAATCGGCGGACCGCGTCTCTGGCGACGGAGGCGTCGGCACCAGGTACAAGCTGCGGTTCTCCGGCGTCGCCGGCCAGGAGATGGAGCTCGATTACGAGGTCACGGAGTACGACGCCCCGCACCGCTTCGTGCTCGAGGGCGGCAACGACAGCCTGCATTCCGTCGACACGATCGAGGTCGAGCCGCACGAGTCGGGTGCGAAGGTGACCTACAAGGCAGACCTCGAACTCAAGGGAATCAAGCAGCTCGGGACGCCGATCCTCGCCATGGGCCTGCAGAAGGCCGGCTCGGACGCCAAGTCGGGCCTCGAGGAGAAGCTGAACCCACCGGCTTAGGGCGAGCGCGGCGACGGCACCTGTCGCCGGCGCGACGGCGCAGATCAGCAGCACCGACTGCAGGGCGGCCGCGTGTTGACCCTTCTGGGTCGTCGCCCGGCCGGCGCTGTGGGTATGACTGTGCGTCTCGTGGCGCACTTCAAGCTCTTGCGGTTCGGCATTCTCATCGCGGTCGCGACGCTGCCCTACCCGATCCCACGCGCAGCGGATCGAGCTCGAGGAGGAGCGGCATGAAGGATGAGACGGTCGTCCGTCTCGAGGGCTTCCACGCGCTGAAGCACGCGCTGCGCTTCGGCGCAGTGATCACGGCCGCGCAGGGCGACCCCGGCGACCTCCCGGAGCGGCTCGCGCCCGACGTCGCCGAACCGATGCGTGCACTGCTCGCGGGCACGGACGGCGACGTCGTGGCCTGGGCGCAGCGTCCCAAGCTCGAGATCGGCACGGACGGCCCGGTCGTCCTGCTCGAGAACCCGCGCCACCTCGGCAACCTCGGCGCCTGCATCCGCGTCGCGGCCGCGGCCGGCGCCGCCGGAGTGATCACCACCGGCGACCGCGACCCCTGGCACCCCGAAGCGCTGCGCGGCGCAGCCGGCCTCCATTTCGCCCTCCCGGTCCTCCACTGTCCGGTGCCGAGACTCCATCGATGGAGTCTCGGCACCGGACAACGGCTGCTCGTTGCGGTGCACCCTGATGGCGAGGAGGTGGAGTCGGTGCCGGAGGATGCCGTGCTGGCGTTCGGGTCCGAGCGCCATGGACTGTCGGAGGAGTTGCTCGCCCGCGCGGACATCCGCGCGCGGCTGCCCATGCGCTCGGGCGTGTCGTCGTTGAATCTGGCGACCGCGGTCGCCGCGGCGCTCTACGGCTGGGGCTTGACGCGCGCGAGCACGAAGCCGTCGTAGCCCTTCACGCCGACGGTCTGCACGGCGGTGGCGTCGACGGACGGGTCGGCCGCCACTGCTTCATAGAAGGCGCGGGCGCCGGCTGAGCTCTTGTCGGGCGGGTCGAGGATCGCGCCGCCGCGGACGGTGTTGTCGCCGATGATCAGCCCTCCCGGCCGCGTGAGCGGCAGCGTTGCCTCGAAGTACGCCGGCATCGAGGCCTTGTCGGCGTCGATGAAGACGAGGTCGAAGGGACCGTCGAGCTCGGCCAGCGTGTCGTGTGCGGACCCGATGCGGATGTCGACGCGGGATCCGACACCAGCACGTTCGACGTTCTCGCGCGCAATGGCTGCGCGCTCCGGATCAAGCTCGAGGGTGACGAGCTCGCCGTCGGCGGGCAGCGCTCGCGCCATCCAGATCGCGGAGTAGCCGTTCAACGTTCCCAGTTCGAGGATCCGCCGGGCGCCGACGGACAGGGCGAGCAGATGAAGCAGCTTCCCCAGCGCCGGTGAGACACCGATGCCGCCCGCAGCGATCCGCAACGCCTCGTCCTGCGGGATGAGCTGCTCCTCGGCGAAGGCGTCGACGGCGTCCCATGTCTCCTGCATCCGGTCAACGTACCGTCCGACGAGGGCCGTAGCTTCGCACCATGGCCGCCCTGTCGACGTGCCCGGGCTGCGGTTCGGACCTCGTCCAGCCGCTGCGCACCGATCAGCGCAAGGGCGGTGAGCTGCTCGTCGAGCTGCGCTGCCCGGAGTGCTTCGTCGTGATGCAGGCGTGCCACACCAAGGCGGAGATGGCCGAGCTCGACAAACGACAGATCGCTTCGCGCGAGCAGATCGTCGCCGCCTACGAGCGCTCAGTCGCGGAGTCAATGGAGGCGCTGGCCGACGCGATGGCGGAGGCCTTCGCCCGCGACCTGCTCGGGCCGGACGACTTCGCGCCGCTCAGGCGCGCGGCGTAGCGCGGACGGTCGAGCCGGCGGGCACGATCCCGTTCGGTTCCACCTGTGCCCCGCGCAGGATGACCGAGTTGGCCCCGATCAGGACGTTCGAGCCGATGCGCACGGGGGCGATCTTCACCGGCTGCTGAAGCACCGGCCGCTCGTCGCGATGGTGCGTGTGGTCGGAGTCGAGCACGCTGACGCGCTCCCCCATCGCCACGTGGTCGCCGATCTCGATGCGCTCGGCGCAGTGCACCGTCGCGCCGTAGGAGAGCACCGTCTCCCGGCCGACGGTCAGCTCCCCCTTGGACTTCAGGACGACGCCGTCGCGGACCTCCGTGTGCGCGCCGAGGCGGATCGCGCCGCCGTCGAGCTGCAGCCGGACGCCGTGCCAGAGCATCACCCCGTCTGAGAGCTCGAGCGTGCCGCCGCCGGCGAGGTCGAGATGAGTCGCGCGGCCGAGCTTCACTCCGCGACCTATCCGCAGGTAGACGGTGCCGCCCGCGGGATGTGCGCGTGCGGCCAGGAGTCCATCCGAGCACCGTGCGGCGCGTCGACCTCGAGGCGGCCGCCCACCCGGCGCAGCCGTCCTCCGAGCGCCAGGCACCACAGCCGGAAGCGCAGCCGGTGGCGGAACTCGTTGGTGCGAGTGATCACTGGAAGGTGTCGCAGTCGGCGGGCTCGCCCTCGCCGCGACCGTTCTCGAACCACTCGAGGCGCTGTGCCGAGCTGCCGTGGGTGAAGGAGTCCGGACTCGCGCGGCCGCCGGTCAGCGCGTCGTCGCCGACGGCCTCCGCGGCGTTCATCGCCTCCTGGACGTCGCCGGCCTCGAGCTGCTCGAAGACGCTGCGCGCCCACACCCCGGCGAAGCAGTCGGCCTGCAGCTCGAGCTTGACCGACAGCTCGTTGGCCTCGTCGCGGTTGGAGTTCTGCAGCCGCCGGACCTTCTCAGAGGTGCCGACGAGGTTCTGCACGTGATGGCCGACCTCGTGACCGATCACGTAGGCCCAGGCAAAGTCGCCCGGCGCGTTGAGCTCGCGCTCCATCAGCTTGAAGAACGACAGATCCAGGTACACGCGCCGATCGGCCGGGCAGTAGAACGGCCCGGCGGCAGCCGACCCGGTCCCGCAGCCCCCGGTCGAGGTCGAGCCGCTGTAGAGCACGAGTTCGGCGCGCTCGTAGCCGTCGATCGACTTCGCCCACATGTCCTGGACGTCGTTGAAGACGTAGGCGCTGAAGTCGCGCAGGTCCTTGTCGGGGTCCTGCCCCGGCGGGATCGGCTCGCCGCCCTGCGTGGTCAGACCGGACTCGAAGCCGGGCGGGAGGTTGAGGTTCGCGCCGCCCAGCAGCTGGATCGCCACGACGATGATCACGCCGACGATGCCCAGGCCGCCGCCCACGCCCGCGACCGCCCCACGGCTGCCGCCCCCGCCGCCGCGGCGGTCGATGACTCCTCGGTTGTCTCCCTTCCGCGGCTTCCAGCGCACCGCGCGAGCCTATCTAGCCGCCCGCGACCGCCGGCAGGATCGTCAGCTCGGCGCCGTCGGGGACCGGCGTCCCGAGTCCGTCGAGGAAGCGGATGTCCTCCCCGGCCAGGTAGACGTTGACGAAGCGGCGCAGCTCGCCGTCCTCCCCCGCGATCCGCTCGCGCAGCTCCGTGTGCTCCTCATAGACCGAAGCAAGCACCTCGGCGACCGTGGCGCCCTCCCCCGTCGCCTCCGCGGCGCCGCCGGTGACGGCGCGCAGCTGCGTCGGAATCTTCACCTTCACGCTCATACGAGCGCGAACGCCTCGTCGAACGCGTCGACGGTCGGGGCGATCTCGGCGACGTCGAACGTGCCGCGCACGGTGTCGATCGTCTTGAGGCCGTCGCCCGTGATCAGCAGGACGACGCGCTCGCCGGCCGCGATGTCGCCGCGCTCGGCCAGCTTGGCCAGCGTCGCCGTGGTGACACCACCGGCGGTCTCGGTGAAGATGCCGGTCGTCTCGGCCAGCAGGCGGATGCCCGCGCGGATCTCGTCGTCGGTCACCGAGTCGATCGAACCGCCGGTGCGGCGGGCGAGGTCGATCGCGTACGGGCCGTCGGCCGGGTTTCCGATGGCCAGGGACTTGGCGATCGTGTCCGGCTTGACCGGTCGGCAGAAGTCCTGCCCGGCGGCGTAGGCCTGCGCGACGGGCGAGCAGCCCTCGGCCTGGGCGCCGTTGAACGTGGGATCGTCGCCGGTGACGAGGCCGGCGTCGCGGAACTCGCGCACGCCGCGTGCCACCTTCGTGAACAGGGAGCCGGAGGCGATCGGGCCGACGAACCGGTCGGGCACCTCCCAACCGAGCTGCTCGATCACCTCGAAGGCGAGCGTCTTCGAGCCCTCGGCGTAGTACGGGCGCATGTTGATGTTCACGAACGCCCACGACTCGTGCTCGCCGGCGAGCTCGGTGCAGAGCCGGTTGACGTCGTCGTAGTTGCCGCGCACGCCGACGACGTTGGTGCCGTAGGCGCCCGTCGCGAGGATCTTCTCCTCCTCGAGGTCGGCGGGGATGAAGACGTAGGAGTCCAGGCCGGCGGCGGCCGCGTGGGCGGCGACGGCGTTGGCCAGGTTGCCGGTGGAGGCGCAGGCCAGGGTCTCGAAGCCGAGCTCCAGCGCACGGGCCAGAGCGACGGAGACGACGCGGTCCTTGAAGGAGTGCGTCGGGTTGGCCGTCTCGTTCTTGACCCAGATCTCCGTGTCCGGAAGACCAATGCGCTCCGCGAGCCGGTCCGCGCGCACGAGCGGCGTGAAGCCGGTGTGCAGCGAGTGCGACGGCACTCCGCGCTCGAGCGGGAGGAAGTCGGCGTAGCGCCACAGGTTCAGCGGCCCGGCCTGGATCCGGCGGCGGAGCTCGTCGGCGCCACCGGTCGGCGCCTTGTAGCTCACCTCGAGCGGGCCGAAGCAGCGCTCGCAGACGAACCGCGCCTCGAGCGGATACTGCGTTTCACATTCCTTGCACTTCAGGGCATCTGCCGGCATGGCGTCTGTCTGTTCCTTCCGCCTGGGTTGTGCGGAAGGGGAGCCGTGCCGAAGAGGGAGCGCCCCGACCGCATCTCCCAGGCATGTATGTGGTTGCCTGTTGGAGTTGCCACCTTTCCTGACCGCGCACGGCGCTGTCAGGTGGTTGGCGGGGTTTCATCGGGCCAATCCCTCCACCCCTCTTGATGCGATACGAGAAGCATCATACCCAGGTCGTGCTCGGGTAGGCTTCCTTCCTGTGACGCCGAAGGAGCCTCCCAGTCGTTATGCCGAGTCTTCCCAAGCCTCGCATCGGCCGGCGCCTACGCCACGACATCACCGCTGACGACCTCCAGCACGCACGGGAGGAGACGCTGCGGCTCGAGATCGTCGAGACGCCAGAGCTCCGGTGGATCAACATCGAGCGGCCGCGTGCCGCCGACCAGAAGTGGCTCGAGGAGCGCTTCGACTTCCACCCGCTCGACTACGAGGACGTCTACTCGCGCAACCAGCGGCCGAAGGTCGACGAGTACCCGGACTACCTCTTCATCGTCCTGCACTTCCCGCGGTTCGACAAGCGCTTCGGCCGCCTGAACGCCGCCGAGCTCGACATCTTCATCGGGCCGGACTACGTCATCACCCTTCCCAACGAGGAGGTCCGCCCGGTCGAGTTCCTCTTCGAGCAGTGCCGCGCCTCCGAAGAGATCCGCGACCAGCACTTCTCCAACGGCTCGGGCTACCTGCTCTACCGGATCATCGACTCCTGTGTGGATGCCTCCTTCCCCATGCTGCGCAAGATGGGCAACAAGCTCGACCGCATCGAGGAGGAGATCTTCGAGGGCCGGTCCGAGGACCTCGTGCGCGACATCTCGAACGTCAAGCAGGAGATCATCAACTTCCGCAAGATCGTCCGCCCGCAGCGCGCCACCTTCCGCGATCTCGAGCGCAACAAGGCGCGCTACATCCCCGATGACCTCGACATCTACTTCGACGACATCAACGACGCGTGGGAACGCATCTGGGACATGCTCGAGAACTTCAAGGAAGTGGTCGAGGCGCTCGAGGGCACCAACGAGGCGGTGCTGGCCCATCGCGGCAACGAGGTCTTCCGCGTCCTCACCGCGTTCAGCGCGATCCTGCTGCCGCTGACCCTCGTGGCAAGCATCTTCGGGATGAACGTCCACGTCCCCGGCGAGGGCGACGTCGCCGGCTTCTGGGCCGTCATTGCGCTGATGGGCGTAACCCTGGGCGGCATTTTGTACTACTTCCGGAAGCGTGGCTTCCTCTAGTAGAACCAGCGGCACGACCGACGACTTCGCCCGGCTCGAACGCGCCGCCTCACTGACGGCACCCGCCGCCATGAAGCGGATGCTGATCATCGTCAACCCGTATGCGACGACGGTCTCGGACCGGTTGAAGCATCTGGTCGTCTATGCGCTGCAGGGCCGCTACGAGGTCGAGGCGATCGACACACAGCGCTCCGGGCACGCCACCGAGCTCTGCCGCGAGGCCGCCCGCGAGGGCTATGACGTGGTGGTCGCCTTCGGCGGGGACGGCACGATCAACGAGGCCGCCAACGGCCTAGCCGGCTCCGACACGCCGCTCTCCTGCCTGCCCGGCGGCGCGACCAACGTCTACCCGCGCATGCTCGGCGTGGGCCGTGACGTCGTGGACGCCACGGAGCACCTCCTGCGCATCGCAGACGACTGGCACCCGCGCTGGGTCGACCTCGGCGAGGTCAACGGCCGCCTGTTCACCTTCGCCGCCGGCGCCGGCCTCGACGCAAGCGTCGTCCGACGCGTGGATGCCCATCCGAAGCTCAAGGCCCGTTACGGCCCGAGCTTCTACACCGTCTCCGCCGTCGGGGTCTTCATGCGCCGCTACGTGATCAACCCGCCGAAGCTGATCGCGGACATCGACGGCAAGGAGGTCGCCGGCGTCTCGGCCTTCATCCAGAACGCCGACCCCTACACGTACTTCCGCTCGCTCCCGATCGAGCTGGTGGACGGCCTCGAGCTCGACTCGGGCGACCTCGGCGGCGCGATCCTCGAACGAGCCGCGGCGATCGACATCCCCACCGTGCTCCTGCGCGCGCTGTCCAAGCGCCTGAAGATCGAGAACCACCGCCGCGTGACCTGCTTCCGCGGTGCGGAGCGCATCACCGTCCGCTCCGCCGACGGCCGCGACGTCCCCGTGCAGGTCGACGGCGACTACGTCGGCGCCTTCGAGCAGGCCGAGTTCACGGTCCGCCCGCGGGCCCTGCGCGTCGTCTCCTGAAACGAGCGGCCTGCCCGCTTGTTTCAGGTTTTGCAATGACATTGCGTTAGGCTGCCCGCCATGGCCCGTCCGAGCCACGTCCGCGACGCCGTCTCCGAACTACTCGGTGAGCGGCATGCGTGGACCGTCGACGAGGCCCACTCCGCCCTGGAGGAGCGCCGCGTTCCCGCCGATCGGGCGTCTGTCCACCGGGCGCTCGTCCGGTTGTGCGATGAGGGCCGCGCCCAACGGTTCGAGGTCGGCGACGGACGGGCGCGCTTCGAGTCCGCCGGCCACCACCATGAGCACATCGTGTGCGACGACTGCGGGGTCGTGGCTGCGGTGCCGGGATGCCTGGTCGACGAGGCCGTCGTCGAGAAGCGGACCGGCTTCGCGGTCTCCGGCCACTCCTTGACGCTGCACGGCCGCTGCGAGGCCTGCACCTGATGGTCGCGCTGGCCTTCGCGGCCGCTGCGGTCTTCCCGCGCCTGGTCGGCGGGCTCACCGTGCTGCGGCGCGGCGACCGGTTGCACCTGGCGATGGGCTTCGCCGGCGGCGCGATGGTGGGCGTCGCGGTGTTCGAGACGATGCCGGAGGCATTCGAGTTGGGCGGGACCGGCGTGCTGGCCGCGGTCGTCGCCGGGGTCACCGGCTTCGCGCTGCTCGAACACAAGATCTTCCGGCATGTGCACGTCGAGGACGTCGCCTGCAACCCGCGTGCGGGTCAGATCGGCGCCGGCGGCCTCTCGGTGCACGCGTTCCTCGACGGCCTCGCGATCGGGTCCGCGTTCCAGGTGTCACAGGAGGTCGGCATCCTCGTGTCCGTCGCGGTCGTCCTGCACGCCTTCGCGGACGGCCTGAACACGGTCACATTGCTGCTCTCGAGCGGGCACAGTCGCCGGCAGGCCCTGACCTGGCTGGCCGTCGACGCGACGGCGCCGATCGCCGGCGCGGCGCTCGGGCTCCTGATCACGCTGCCGGACGCGGCGCTGGGCGTCCTGCTCGCCTTCTTCGCCGGGATGTTCCTCTACTTGGGCGCAGGATCGCTGCTGGTCCAGGCCCACCGTCTCGGGCGCGACCGCGTGATCGTCGCCCTCGCCGCTCTCGCGGGCCTCGGGCTGGCCTTCGGGGCCACCCACCTCGGCTGAACGCCGCTCAAGCAGGCTGGACGGATGGCCGATACCCGGCGTGTGGATGTGGGCAGTCGTCTACGCCGGACCGCCGGTGCTCTTTCCGGGCTGGGCTTGACCCTGCTCATCTCGAGCACCGTTGCCCTTGCGCAGGACCCGACGCCGACGCCGGAGCCCACATCGACACCCGTCCCCGCGGTCACGGCCGAGCCAACGCCCGCCGTGACCGTGTACGCAACCCCGACCCCGACGGCGACGGTGGCGCTCACGCCCGAACCGAGTGCCACCGTCGTCCCGTCACCCACCTCCGTCGTAACGGCCGAACCCACGGCCACCGCGACCGCTGCGCGCCAGGCCGCGACGCCGACGGCGACGCCCGCCGCCACGGCCGAGGCGACCGGCGCGACGCTCTCGCTCTGCCACGCCCTCACCGACGGCACCTACGAGGCGGTCACGATCACGATCTCCGACAACCAGCTCAATGAGCACTTCGACCACGTGAACGACCTGATCCCCGCGCCGGCCACCGGCTGCGGTGCCGGCGCCCAACCGGACGAGCAGGTCGGCGTGTGC
The DNA here is from genome assembly GCA_963759945.1 of uncultured Solirubrobacteraceae bacterium. Classification (GTDB taxonomy): domain Bacteria; phylum Actinomycetota; class Thermoleophilia; order Solirubrobacterales; family Solirubrobacteraceae; genus DATLGB01. Next base: position 69,404 of record CAVXBH010000017.1, read on the forward strand.
CATGCCACGGGCGACCCCGAACATCCGTACACGTTCGCCGGCTTCAAGGACCCGAGCAACCTCGACGGTCACGAGAGCCATCCCGGAGACCTCATCCCCGCGCCGAACGGCACCTGCCCGGGGCTTTCGGAGTACTTCGTCCCCACCGTGACGCCGACCCCGGAGCCGTCCGCCGAGCCGACGGAGGAACCGATCGTCACCCCCTCCCCGACCGCAACCACGACCCCCGAGCCGACGGCGACGGCTACCGCCGAGGTCATCGACGAGGAGACCGGCGGCGGCAACGGCGACCTGAACGGAACCGTGGCCGGCGCCCGGAGCCCCGGCGTGACGGCATCAACCCCCGCGACCTACCTCCCCTTCACCGGCTTCGAGCTGCAGATCATCGCGCTGGCCGGCCTTGGTTTCGTCCTGACCGGGCTGGGCCTCCGCCTGCTGAGTCAGCCGGCGGTCGGCGTGACGCTGTAGGCGTCGAACACCGACTCGATCTGCCGCAGGCGGGTGATGACCGTCTTCAGCGACTGGGCCTCGGCGACCTCGACGACGAAGCGGTTGCGGACCATCGGGTCCACCACGGTGCAACGCGCCTCGATGATGCTCACGCCCGCCTCGGCGAAGGTCCGCGACAGGTCCTCGAGCATGCGGTGGCGGTCCCAGCCGTCCACCTGGATCTCGACCCGGAAGGACGTCTCGTTGTCGCCGTCCCAGTCGACGGGCACGAAGCGCTCGGGGTCCTTGCGCAGGGCGATCGCGTTCGGGCAGTCGGTGCGATGGATCGTGATGCCGCGACCCAGCGAGACGTAGCCGAGGATCGGGTCCCCCGACACCGGGCGGCAGCACTTGGCCATCCGCAGCGGGACGTCGTTGACGCCCTCGACCTTGATGCCGTACTTCGACGATGAGCGCGTTGTGCGGTCGGCGGGCGTCGTGCGGCGCGGGTGCAGCGCCTCGGCGGCCGTCGGCTCGTCGACCGCGGTCTCCCCCGCCTTCAGGCGCTTCATCACCTGGTTGGTGACGGTCTTGGGTGAGACCTTGGCCGCGCCGAGGGCGACGTAGAACTCCTCGGCCTTCTTGAAGCCGAGCTCGCGGATCACGTCCGCCAGCAGCGCCGAGCCCGCGATCTTCTGTGCGGGCAGGCCGGCCTTCTTGAGGTGCTCCTGCAGCAGCTCGCGGCCGGTGTGCTCGGAGTCGACCTTGGACTCCTGCTTGAACCAGTGCTTGATCTTGTTGCGGGCGCGGGTGGTCTTGACGACGGAGAGCCAGTCGCGCGAAGGCCCGCGCTCGCGCTTGGCGGTCATCACCTCGACGATGTCGCCGGACTGCAGCTGGTAGTGCAGCGGCACGATCTTGTTGTTGACCTTGGCGCCGACGGTGCGGTGGCCGACGTCCGTGTGGACCTCGTAGGCGAAGTCCAGCGGCGTGGCGCCGTGGGCCAGGCGTTTGACCTCGCCCTTGGGCGTGAAGACGTAGACCTCCTCGTCGACGAGCTCGTCCTTGAGCGCCGCGCCGAAGTCCTCGGCGTCGAGCTCGGACTCATCCTCGAGCAGCGCCTTGAGCCACTTGAGCTTGACGTCCTCGGCGTCGGCGGCCTCCGCCGAGCCCTCCTTGTAGTTCCAGTGCGCGGCGACGCCGTACTCGGCGCGCTCGTGCATGCCCGACGTCCGGATCTGGATCTCCAGCGGCCGCCCCTCGGGCCCGATCACCGTGGTGTGGAGCGCCTGGTACATGTTGAACTTGGGCATGGCGATCATGTCCTTGAAACGCCCGGGCAGCGGCTTCCACAGCGAGTGGATGACGCCCACCGCGCCGTAGCAGTCCTTCACGGACTCGACGATCACCCGCATGGCCGTGAGGTCGTAGATCTCGTTGAACTCGCGGCCCTTCTTGGTCATCTTCGTGTAGATGGAGTAGAAGTGCTTGGCGCGGCCTGAGATCTCGGAGTGGATGCCGAGCGCCTCGAGCTCCTGCTCGAGGTAGCCGCCGGCCTTGGCCACGTAGCGTTCGCGCTCGTCGCGCTGCTGGTTGACCAGCGACTTGATCTCCTGGTACTTGCGCGGGTGCAGCGTCGCGAAGGCGAGGTCCTCGAGCTCCCACTTGATCGCATGGATGCCGAGCCGGTGCGCGATCGGCGCGTAGATCTCGAGCGTCTCGCGCGCCTTGTCCATCTGCTTCTGCTTGGGCATCGACCCGAGCGTGCGCATGTTGTGCAGGCGGTCGGCCAGCTTGATCAGGATGACCCGGATGTCCGTGGCCATCGCCACGAGCATCTTGCGGTAGTTCTCGGCCTGCGCCTCGTCGCGCGACTGAAAGACGACGCCCGTGAGCTTGGTGACGCCGTCCACCATGTCGGCGACCTCGTCGCCGAAGGACTCGCGCACCTCGGTGAGGGACGCGGTGGTGTCCTCAACGGTGTCGTGCAGCAGGGCGGCGCACAGCGTCGCCTCGTCGAGGCGCATGCCGGCGCAGATCTTGGCGACGCCGACGGGATGGGTGATGAACTCCTCGCCCGACTTGCGCCGCTGGTCGGCGTGGTGCTCGCAGGCGAAGACGAAGGCGTCGACGAGCCGGCGCCGGTTGATCGGCGTCGTGTCCTGATCGGTGTGCTCGGAGACGATCGCGAAGAGATCGCGCAGCAGGTCACGCTCGAGCTCGGTGAGATCGGAGGGGACGTCCGAGAGGACGACGTTGCTGTCCTCCTCGGTGGTCCCGACCTCGCGATTCTCGAGGAACCCCTCGGTCAGGCCGCCATCGGCAGTGTCCGGCTCAGCCATGCCTGACTCTCCATGAAGGTCTTGGAGCTCGATGGGTCGACTCTGTTCGGTGCTTCGGGGCGAAGGCTGAAGGACGTGTCATTGACGGAGAGGAGATCGAGCTCGGCGAGGGTTCGCAAGAGACGTCCTGCAAGGGCCGGCGTGTTGGGCTGGCGGCCGCGGCCTTTGAGCGCCTGCTCCGGGTCCACGCCGTTGCGGAGGTCGCGGTAGAGCTGCCGCATCGGGTCGAGAAGCGTGTGTTCCCACTCATGGATCGCTTGGGCGAAGGATAGTTCTTGGTCGCCCCATGCCAAGTGGACGAGCCCGTCACCCGGCAGTCGTTCTTCGGCATCGAGGAGTGAGGGATCGAGCGCGACGATGTGGTCGTAGCCGGATGCGTGGTCTGCAGCCTCGTGCCAGTCCGTGATCGCGAACCCGCCGACGCGCCCGCGAAGCGCCGCCGCCCGATGCGCAGCGTGCGCGCAGACGACCAGGACGCGATCGCCGGTGGCCACGAGATCGGCGATGGTCGCCGCCACGCCCACCCCCCGCACGTCGCGATTCGCCATTGGCGAACTGTGGTCGCTATGCGACCCGAATTCGCCATTGGCGAATCGGAGCGCCCTCGCGACGAACGGGGCGTCCGCACCCACCACCTCAATGCCCAAATCGCAGGCCCTCGCGCGCCGCAGCAGCACTCTGGGCTCCACGGACCCGTTCCAATGGTTCATCTCCAGCCGCACGCTCGCCTCCACCGGACCCTCCGGCAAGGAGATCCCCTCGCCGAAGCGCACCGCCCGCGCCGCGCCCATCCGGAAGCGCACGTGACGTTCGCCCTCTCCCATCGCCTGCCCGTCCGTGCAGACGGCGGCTGGCACCATCAGCGACACGGCCGGGTTGCCGGCGCCGAAGGGTTCGAGGCGTTTGAGCTCCTCGGCCAGTTCCATGCCCAGCACGTCCGCGCCGGCGACGGCGTCGACGCGCTCGACCGGCACGAGGTCCTCAGGCCGGAGCACCTCGGCGGCGTGCGCGCAGAACGCCTCGCGGAACGCAGCGATGTCCCCGCGGGCGATGGTGAGGCCTGCGGCGGCGCGGTGGCCGCCGTGGCGCAGCAGGTGGCGGGCGCCCGCCTCGAAGCCGCCGAGCAGGTCGAACGCTGGGACGGAACGGCCCGAGCCGGTGCCCTCCTCGCCGTCCATCGCGATAAGGACCGTCGGCCGCATGCGCCGCTCGGCGATGCGCGAGGCGACGATCCCGATGACCCCGGGGTGCCAGTCCTCCCCGACGAGCACGTACGCCGGCGCGTCACCCGCTTCGCGGACCTGCGCCTCCGCGGAGAACAGGATGCGCGTCTCCACATCACGCCGCCGCTGGTTCAGGACGTCCAGTTCCTCGGCGACCGCACGCGCCCGGCCCTGGTCCTCGGTGAGCAGGAGCTCCAGGGCGGCATCGGCTCTTGCGACCCGCCCCGCCGCATTCATCCGGGGCGCCAGCCGGAAGCCGATGGCGGTCGCGTCCACCGCACTCGGATCCACGCGCGCGACCTCCATCAGCGCACGCAGCCCGGGCTTGTTCGTGCGCTTCAGCGCACCCAGCCCGAGCCGGACCAGCGTCCGGTTCTCATCAAGGAGAGGGACGACGTCGGCCACCGTCGCGAGCGCGACGAGGTCCAGATCCACGTCGGCGAGCGCTGGATCGTGGCCCGCCAGCTCCAATAACGCACCGGCGAGCTTCCACGCCACGCCCGCCGCACACAGCTCACCCCACGGGTTGCCACCCTCGACCCGCGGGTGCACCAGGGCAGTCGCCTCCGGCAGCCGCCCGTCGGCTCGCGGCGCGTGATGATCGGTCACCACCACCTCGATGCCGAGGTCGCGCGCCTTGCGGACCTCATCCACCGACGTGATCCACAGTCCACCGTCACAAGCAGCTGCGTCCCGCGAGCGACGAGCCGGTCGATGGTGGCGCTCGACAGCCCGTAGCCGTCCTCGGTCCGCGACGGCAGGTACCAGTCCACCCGCGCGCCCAGGGTCCGCAGGACGCGCACGAGCACTGCAGTGGAGCAGACTCCGTCCACGTCGTAATCGCCGTGGATCGTGATCCGCGAGCCGGACTGCACGTGGCGCCCGATGACCTCGGCCGCCGCCGCCAATCCCACGAACGCCGACAGCGGATGACGCACGTCAGCGTCCAGGAACGCCTGAGCCGCTGCCGGGTCCGCGTAGCCGCGCCGTACAAGGATCTGCGCGGTCACCCCCGAGATGCCGAGCGCGTCCTCGAGCCGTGCGGCGGCTGCGAAGTCGTACGGAGCGATCTCGAATCGGGACTCGGCCACCGCGCGAATCTACGCGCGCGCACGGACGGAACGCCGGCTATCGGCGCGGGGCGAGGCCGCCGCGCGCGGCTTCCTCGAGCTGCTCCTGGCGCACCCCGATGAAGTACACGAGGGCGAGGCCCAGCAGCGCGCCCGGGAAGGCGATGATCGCCGTCCCGAGGTCCATCTGATCGTTGCCCGGGATGTCGAGCCCGGAGATCAGCAATCCAGAGATGAAGGCACCGATGCAGGCGCCCAGCAGGGCACCGACGATTCCGGCCCAGAAGCGGTCGGGCAGGTACACCGTGAAATGCCACAGGGCCAGACCGACCATCACCCAGACGAGGCCACCCATCAGCGAGGTCTCCCGTGTCGGGTGTTGCGCGGCTTGCGGTCCTTGTCCTCGCCGTCCGATTCAGACTGTGCCTTCGCGCGGCGTCCGCCGGCCGGGCGGCCGGGGGCGACGGTCGGCTTGGACTCGATGCCGAGGTTGGCGACCAGATCGTCGAACTCCTCCTTGCCCACGCCCTGGCCCGGATCGGCCGTGACCGGAACGCGACGCCGCTGCGACGGCGCGACGTCGACCGGCGCGCCCGCCGTCGAGACCGCGTAAGCGGGCACGGTGCCGTGCTCGGCGATGATCCGCGCCGTGCGCGCCTTGTAGATCGGCTCTCGCTCCTTCCAGAGGGTCAGCACGGGGCCGGCGATGAAGACGGACGAGTAGGTGCCCGAAAGCGTGCCGATGAGCAGCGCGAACGCGAAGTCCTTGAGCGTCTCGCCACCGAACACCAAGCAGGCCGAAGATCGGCAGCGCCGTACAGAACGACGTCGCGAGCGACCGGATGATGACCTCGGACATGGAGCGGTTGACGATCTGCGAGAAGGTCGCCGACGGCATGCGCGGGACGTTCTCCCGGATTCGGTCGAACACGATGATCGTGTCGTAGAGCGAGAAACCGAGAATGGTCAGGAGCGCCGCGACAGTCGACGCCGTCACCTCCCGGCCGACCAGGGCGTAGACGCCGCCCGTGATGAGGATGTCGTGCATCAGCGCGATGAGCACCGGCACGGCGAACTTCCACTGGAAGCGGAGCGCGATGTAGACCGCGATCACCAGCAGTGAGGCGATGATGGCGACGATCGCCGAGTTGGCGACCGACTGACCGAACGTCGGCCCGATGGAATCCGACGAGGGCGCGCCCTCGATCCCGTAGGCATCCGACAGCGCGGCCTCGACGCGATCGACCTGCGGCGGCTCGAGCTGCGCCGTGGAGATCTGGACGACGTTGTCGCCGAGCTCTGACTCCGTCAGCGCCTGCACCTCGACGCCCTCGAAGCCGGCTTCTTCGATCGTCGCGCGGACGTCGTCGACGGCGACGGGCTCAGACAGCGCGGCCTGGATGCGGGTGCCGGCCTCGAAGTCGATGCCGAGCTCGAGGCCCTTGCCGGCGATGGCGAGGGCGCCGATCAGCAGGATGACGCCCGAGGCCGAGAAGAACATCTTGGAACGGCCGATGAAGTCGATCCGGATCGGCCGGCCCTCGCCCGAGGCGCCCAGGGCGCTCTTGGACTTGAGCAGGTCGGTCCCGCGCAGCGACAGCAGGATCGCCTGCGTGGCGAGCACGGCGGTGAACAGCGAAACGATGGTGCCGACACCGAGGACGAAGGCGAAGCCAGCGACGCCCGCGGTGGCGAGGATGAAGAGGATGAAGGCGACGAGCAGCGTGACGACGTTGGCGTCGAGGATCGTGCCGATGCCCTTCTTGTAGCCCTCGGCGATGGCGGCGCCCGTCGAGCGCCCGAGTCTGACCTCTTCCTTGACGCGCTCGAAGATGACGATGTTCGCGTCCGCCGCGACGCCGAGCGTGAGGATCAGTCCCGCGATCCCGGGCAGCGTCAGGACGATCGGGACCAGCTTGACGATCGCGAAGAAGTACAGCGCGTAGATGGCCAGCGCGGTGACCGCGATCAGGCCGAGGACGCGGTAGAAGATGATCAGGAAGAGCGCGACGATGATGAAGCCCGCGATGCCCGCCTCCAGGCCCTGGTCGAGCGCCTGGGCACCCAGCGAGGCCGATACCTGCGAGCGCGAGATCAGCTCGAGGCGGACCGGCAGGGCGCCGATCTTGAGGAAGTTCGCGAGGTCCTGCGCGGACTCGACGGTGAACGAGCCGGAGATCTGCGCGCCCGTGCGGCCGTCGATGCCCTCGGGGTTCTCGCGGTAGTCGATGTAGGGCACCGACACGAGCTCGTTGTCGAGCACGATCGCGAAGTGCATCGACTGGCTGATCGAGTCCGGCCCGATGCCGTTGTCGGCGCCGCGGATCGCCAGCTCCTCCGTGACGCGCTGGAAGTCACGGCGGCCCTCGTCCGTGAAGTCCATGGTGACGATCGCGTCGTTGGTGCGCTGATCGAAGTTCTGCTCCGGGTTGGTGATGTCCTCGCCGTTGAGCGCCGGCTCGTCCTGGATGATCCACCAGGCGTCCGGTCGCTCCGGATCCGGGTTCTGCTCGGTCGCGTCCGGGATCTCGGCCTGGACGAGCAGGATCCCGGCCGGGACCTTGATCGCCTCGGCGCCCTCGGGCTTCTCGCCGCCCTCCTCCTCCGTCCACAGGTCCTTCTCCTCGAGCTCGGGCTGCCCGCCGTTGACCGGCTGGCCCGTCTTGAGGAAGCCGTAGTAGCGCTCGTCGGAGGCGGTGGTGGTGTTCTCGCTCTCGTACGGGTCGCATTGGACGCCGCCATGACCGCGTTGCGGAAGCCGTTGATCTGCGAGGTGCCCGTCGAGGACGTGTACGGGGTGTCCGGGTTGGTCTGGCAGTCGTCGTCGAGGAGGTTGAGCTCCCAGTCGTAGAAGTACATCTGCGCCGTGGTGCCGACCTGGTCCTCGGCGTTCGCGGCGTTCGTGACGTCCGGAAGGTCGACCTGATGATCCTGGCCCGCCTGGCGGATCGTGGGCTCCGCGACGCCGAGCGAGTCGACGCGCTCGCGGATGATCTCGATCGCCCGGTCGATCGCCTCCTGGCGATGATCTGGGCCTGCTTGGCCGGCTTGCCCTCGTAGACGAGGGAGACGCCGCCCTGGAGGTCGAGGCCGAGCCGCGTCTTCTTCGTGGCGATGACCGCGATCGACGCCGGCGACAGGTCCGAGGACGAGCAGCAGGATGAAGAGGTTGCGACGACGCTCGGACATGGACAGGGTCGCCGGCGGGCTACTTGGCCTTCTGGGGCGTCAAGATCGACGAGCAGCCCGCCGTCGTCATCGTAGGCGGGGAAGAGGTCGGCAACGCGCGCTGCAGGGAGATCGCCCTCCGCGTGCACTCACGGGCTTGGCCAACTGGCGGACGCCCCACTCCAGGGCGGTCGACACCGGGTCGTCGCCGCTCGTCGAACTGCAGGCCGAGCACGTCGTTGACCGGACGGCCGATCGTCTTCTCGTCCGAGAGCCCGGTCAGCTCCTTCGAACCGCGCCCGCAGGCGATGATCCGGCCCTGCTGGTCGCAGGTGAAGAACGCGGCGTTGGGCGCCGGGTAGTAGTCGTCGAGCAACTCGAAGAGGAACGCCGAAGCCGCAGTTCGAGCAGCCTTTCGGCGTGTTGCGGAAGCCGGCGGTGCGCTCGGTCTCCGAGGACCGGCGACCGCAATTGGGACAGATGAACAGGTGCGCCATGGTGAGACGGCGGCCAGTCTAAGGGGAGCGCGTCCGTAACGGTCTGCTCAGCGTAGGAGACGCTTGACGCTGCCCATGGAGTTCGTCCTCGCCACCCTGTTCGCGGTGATCGCCGGCTTCGGCACGGCGTTCTCGCCGTGCGTGCTGCCCGTGCTGCCGCTCGCCCTCGGCGGCGCGGCGACGGGCGGCCGCGCCGGCCGCTTGGCATCGCGATCGGCCTGGCCGGCTCGTTCGCCTTCACGACCCTCGCGCTCGCGTACGTGATCTCGGCCCTGGGGCTGCCGGACGATCTGCTGCGGATGGTCGCCATCGTCTCGCTGCTGGTCTTCGGTATCGTCCTGCTGGTGCCGCCGCTGGCTGCGCGCGTGGAGGGCTGTCTCTCCCGGCTGGTGCCGAGCGGGCCGGGCGCGCGGGGTCGGCGAGGAGGGCTTCGGCTCGGGCATCCTGCTCGGCGCCTCGCTCGGGCTCCTGTACGTCCCGTGCGCGGGGCCGGTGCTGGCCACGGTGCTGACGGTGTCGGCGTCCCAGGAGCTGGACGCGCAGCGGCTCGTGACGGGCCTCGGCTACGCGCTGGGAACCGCGGTCGGCGTCTTCATCGTCCTCAAGGCGGGGCGCTCGCTGCTGGGCCGCCTGCGGGCGAACGCCGGCCGGCTGCCGCTGGCCATGGGCGCGGTCATGG
>CAVXBH010000018.1:0-47126 GCA_963759945.1 uncultured Solirubrobacteraceae bacterium
TGAAAACTACCTTCCTGCTGGGTCAGCGCTGGGTCGGTGCGTGGTCCCGGAAATGAAAAACCCCCGCACCGCGAGAACACTCGTGACGGCACAGTCGCCGGCACGCGTTCTACGGGTCGGGGGACGGCTTGCGGCCATGACTCATTCTACCCGACGGGCCTGGACGTCATCGCGTCCGCCTCACGCTGTGCGCGGTGCACGGACTCGACCACTTCGCCGGGGTCTGCAACCCCTGCAAATGCGAACTGATAGTCGTCGCCGGCGGCGGTGTCGAAGTCGACGGTCCCGACCTGCATCAGGCGCTCGAGCACCGACTGCGACGTATTGACGTTCTGGACGCGGTTGATCTGCGTCTGCTGCTCGGAGCGCGAGACGATGCCGCGCCGGATGTGCAGCCGGTGGTTGGAGATCGTGTAGGTCGTGAACAGCCGCTTCACGTAGCCGATGATCAGCAGCAGGACGAAGATGCCGGCGCCGGCCGCGGCGGCGATGCCGGTCTCGTCGAGCAGCACCAGCACGACCACCACGATCGCCACCAGCACGAGGCCCTTGAGATAGAAGCCGAGGATGGAGCGCCACGAAGGGTGCCCCTCGAAGATGATCTGCTCGCCCGGTTCGAGGTCCATGGCGCGAGCCTAAACCGAAAGTCAGACGACCGGTAGCCCGTTACTTGTGTATGACCCGATCCCTCGTCCTAGCCCTGCTCGCCTCCGCGGCCGTCGCGGCGCCGGCCCAAGCCGTCAGCGACGGCACCTACAAGGGGACGATCGACAAGGACACCGCCCCCGTGAAGGTCAAGGTCAAGAACGGGAAGGTGGTCAGCTTCGTCGCCTCCATCTACGCGTCCTGCGGCCTCGAGAACTTCCTGATCACCGTCGCCTTCCCGCCCGCCGGCAGCGAGGGCAAGAAGGCCAAGATCACGGGCAACCGCTTCAAGGTCGTCTTCCAGGGAGACCCGGAGATCGAGGACGACAAGCGCACGGTCACCGGTCGCTTCTCGGGCAACAAGGTCACCGGCTCGATCAAGGTCGAGGGCATCTGCAGCGCCGACGGGACCTACACCGCCAAGCGCGGCTAGCCGCCTGGACGAATAGGCCGCGCCAAAGCCGGCGTGTGTCGCCTAGGAGGGATATGTCCACACCTAGGCGACACGAACTGAAGGCGCTGGCCATCCACGAGGTGGTCTCCGTCGCGGCGCTCGAAGCGAACGGCATCTCCAAGGAGACGCGGCGCACGCTCCGGCGGCGCGAGCACCTCTTCCTCGCTCACAAGGGCGTCTACTTTCTCACGGACGAGCCGAGGCGGACGAGCCAATGGCTGGCTGCGGTGCTCGCATGCGGCAAAGGCGCTCTCCTCGCCTGGGATTCGGCCGCCGCCCTTTGGCAGGTAGGGGAGGAGGATGCCGGCGACCCGCACGTGGTCGTGCCCGCGCATCGCATGACCAAGCCACCATCGGACATCCGCGTGCATCGCTCGCGGACGCTGCACGAGAAGGACTACGACGAGATCGACGACATTCCGGTCACCAGCCTGTTCCGGACCTACGACGACATCGCGCGGCGAGTGGACGCGGCGGCGCTCAAATCAGCTCTGCGAGAGGGCGAGCGGCGGTACGGCCTCGATCTCGTCGCCCTCAGTGAATATGCGAGGAGCGGCAAGCTCCGCAAGGCCTTGTCCACCTACGTCGCCGGCCAGGGCAAGACCGACTCGACCGCGGAGGCGCTGTTCTTCGAAATCTGCGCCCGGTCGACTTTGCCGCCGCCTGAACGGCAGCGCCGAGGCGCCGGCGGTCGCGTCGACTTCCTCTGGCCGTCGCTCGGATTGATCGTCGAGGTGGACGGCTACGACTCCCACCGCGGACGCATCGCGTTCCGCGAGGACCGCAGGCGTGATCGGCGCAACTTCCGCCAAGGCCGCATCACGCTGCGGTTCACTTACGGCGACCTCACCGAGACTCCCGACGAAGTCATCTTGGACCTCAACGCCGCACACACTCGACTTCGTGTCGCCTAGGTGGGGATATATGCCCCCAAGGCGACACGCTCGCGCTATTCGGAGCGGAGGGCCGGGAAGAGGACGACCTCTCGGACGGTGTCCCGTCCCGTGAGAAGCATCGTCAGCCGGTCGATGCCGAAGCCGATGCCGCCCGTGGGGGGCATGCCGTGCTCGAGCGCCGAGAGGAAGGACTCGTCGAAGGGTTGCGCCTCCTCGTCGCCGGCGGCCGCGTAGGCGCGCTGCTGCTCGAAGCGCTCGCGCTGGTCGTCGGGGTCGTTGAGCTCGGTGAAGGCGTTGGCGATCTCCATCCCGCCCGCGTAGGCCTCGAAGCGCTCGACGAGGCCCGGCTCGGAGCGGTGCTTCTTGGCGAACGGCGACAGCTCGACCGGGTAATCGAAGAGGAAGGTCGGCTCGATCAACTTGGGCTCGACGTACTTCGTCAGCAGGTGATCGACCCCGAGCGCCCAGGTCGTCTCGTGCTCCGGGATCTCGACACCGGCCGCACGGGCTCCCTCCCTCAGTGTTCCAAGAGGATCGGCAGCGGCCGCGGACTCCATGATGTCGACACCGGTCTCGTCCTTGATGGCTCCGGCGAAGGTCCGGCGCTGCCACGGCGGCTTGAAGCGCTCGTCGTCCGAGACGGCGTACACCAGTTGCTCGAAGCGCGCGGCGATGTCGCTTGTAGTCCGCGTAGGCCTCGTACCACTCGAGCATCGTGAACTCGGGGAGGTGCTTGCGAGACAGGCCCTCGTTGCGGAAGTTCTTGCCGATCTCGTAGACGCGCTCCAGCCCGCCGACGATCAGTCGCTTCAGGTAGAGCTCGGTGGCGATCCGGAGATAGAAGGTCTGATCCAGCGCGTTGTAGTGCGTGGTGAACGGGCGCGCGGCAGCGCCGCCGTACAGCGGCTGCAGAACCGGCGTCTCGACCTCGATGAAGCCCTCGTCGTCGAGGAAGCGCCGGATGCCGGAGATCAGCTTCGCGCGCGTCAGGAAGACCTCGCGCGACTCCTCGTTGGACATGAGGTCGAGCTCCCGGGCCCGGTAGCGCAGCTCGGTGTCCTTGACGCCGTGGTGCTTCTCGGGCGGCGGCCGGAGCGCCTTGGCCAGCACCTCGAACGCCGTCACGCGCAGCGTCGCCTGCCCGGTGTCCGTCACGAAGTACTCGCCGTCGACGCCGATCAGGTCACCCAGGTCGACGAGCTTCTTCAGCCGATCGAAGACCTCGTCGCCGAGCTCCTCCCGGACGGCGCGGAGCTGCATGCGCCCCGCCCGATCGACGACGTCCAGGAACATCGCCTTCCCGCCACCGCGACGAGCGGCGACCCGGCCGGCGATCCGGTACGAGCCCTCCTTGGTGACCGAAGCGCTCGGGACCACGCCCTCGTAGTTGTGAGGGAAGGGGTCGATACCCGCGTCGCGCAGCGCCGCGAGCTTGGCCCGCCGCTGCTCGACGAGTGGGTCCACTACACCGCGATCTTGGTGATCTTGAGCTTGCGGGCCTTGCCCGTGGGCAGCGTCACGTCGACCACGTCGCCCTTCTTGTGGCCGAGCAGCGCCTTGCCGACCGGCGACTCGTTGGAGAGCCGCTTGGGCTGGGCCGAAGGATCGGCCTCGGTCGAGCCGACGATCATGAAGACGTCGCCCTTGTCGGAGTTCTGGTCCTTGACGTTGACCGTGGCGCCGACGCGCACGACGTCGGTGTCGAGCTCAGAGGCGTCGATCACGGAAGCGGAGCGCAGTTTCTCCTCGAGGGAGGCGATGCGCGCCTCGAGCATCATCTGCTCGTTCTTGGCGTCGTCGTACTCCGAGTTCTCGGAGATGTCTCCGAACTCGCGTGCTTCCTTGATGCGTTCGGCGACTTCGCGACGCTTGTCGACGGAGAGGAACTCGATCTCCTGCTTGAGCTTCTCGAGCCCCTCGGGGGTGAGGATGACGTCCTTCTGCATGGGTCTTCCTGGAAGAGGCGGGGATACAAAAGCCCGCCGGTGGGCGGGCTAGGCGGCCGACGAGGATAGCACTGGGGAAAGGCCCTCGATCACCGTGCGCTGCTCGTCCACGGACGTGGCTCTTTGCAGGAGATTCTGGGTCTCCTTGCCCGCTCCGAGGCGCTCCACGTACCAGGGATGGAACTTCTTGAGATAGCTCGCGGCACGCTCCGGGCCGAGATGTTCGACGCCGCGATCGAGCACCCAGAGCCACTCGGCGACGATCTCGGCCGGGTCAGGCGCCTGCGAGCGGGTGCCCAGCACCTCCTCGAAGAGCCACGGGTTGCCGAGGGCGCCGCGCGCCAGCATCACGGCCGCGCAGCCGGTGTGCTCGAACACCCAGCGGATGTGCTCCGCGCCGGCCATGCCGCCCGAGACGATCACCGGCACGGGAGCGAGCTCGGCGACCAGCTGCGCGGCCAGGTCGTAGTCCGGTGTCCCCTTGTGGCGGACCTTGACGTTGCGCGGATGGAAGGTGATGCCGGCGACGGCGCCGTCCTCCACGAGCGCCCGCGCGGCCGGGACGCCCTCCGCACGCAGCTTGACGGTGACCGGCAGCCCTGCGGAGCCCGCGGCGCGCGCGATCTCGACCGCCCGCGCGGGGTCCTTCGGCAGCGCCGCTCCCGCGCCCGTCTTCATCACCTTCGGGACGGGACAGCCCATGTTGAGGTCGATCAGGTCGGCGCCCGCCTCGGCGACCGACGCCGCCGCGGAGCGCATCACCTCCGGGTCGTGGCCGAACAGCTGGATCGCGATCGGACCCGGGCCCGGCCTCCCGCTCGCGCTCATCGATGCGCAGCAGCTCGCGCAGCGTGCGCTCGTTGCGGTAGTGGATCGCGTGCGAGGAGACCATCTCCGAGACGACGAGTCCCGCGCCGTAGCGCCGCGCCTGCAGGCGCACGAACCAGTTGCCGATCCCGGCCAGCGGCGCGAGCACCACGCGGTTGGGCACCGGCAGGCCGCCCAGCGTCCATGGATCGGTCAACTCGCACGCCTCGTACGGTAAGCGGCGTGCTGGTGATCTTCGACTGCGACGGGGTGCTCGTGGACTCCGAGCCCCTTTCCAACGCCGCGCTGGCCGAGACGCTCGCCGAGGCCGGGCTCGAGCTGACCCTCGAGCAGACGATGGCCGAGTTCATGGGCCGCGACCGCCGGCACCTGACGGCTCGCGCGACGGAGCTGCTCGGCGGCCCGCTGCCCGACGGCTTCGACGCCGCCTTCGACACGCGGCGCGACGCGGCCTTCCGCCGCGAGCTCGCGCGCCATCGACGGCATCGAGGTCGCACTCGACGCCATCACCCACCCCACCTGCGTCGCCTCGAGCGCCAGTCACGCAAAGCTGCGGCTCACGCTCGGCCTCACCGGCCTGTACGACCGCTTCGAGGGCCGCATCTACAGCGCGTTCGACGTCGAGCGCGGCAAGCCGGCGCCCGACCTGTTCCTGCACGCGGCCGCCGACATGGGCTTCGACCCCGCCGACTGCGTGGTGATCGAGGACTCGGACGCCGGCGTCGAGGCTGCGCGCGCCGCCGGCATGCGCGTCCTGCACTACGGCCGCGAGTTCACCGACATGCGCGAGCTACCGCGCCTGCTCTAGTTCGGGCCGCGCGCCGGCCCGAGGCCGGCCCCGGAGCTGTTGCGCGTGAACGGACGATGAACGCCCGAACTACGCCTGGTTGCGCTCAGCTGAGGCGTGGCTTGGGCTCGGGCTGGGGCTGGGGCTGGGGGTCTGGATCGCCTCGGTGGATGGTGAGGGTCTGCTCTCGCGAGAGCGGACGTTGCCCGCGGGGTCGGAAGCCGAGGCGGACCACCGGCCACAAGACCATCGCCGACGAAGTTCGGTGTGGCGTTCCACGTGCCGTTCGAGCTGTACGAGCGTCGTCATCGTCTGGCCGGCCGATCGACACCGTGATCGGTAGGTGTGCGTCGCGGCGTCGGACGTCCCGGTGATGGTCGGATCGGCGTCGCTCGATCGTCGCCGTCGCCCCGCCGTTGATGGCGACGAGCGGCGACACCGTGTCGACCGTCAGCGTCTGGATGGAGTCAAGCCGCATTGGCAGACGGCGTCGGCAACCGACATCCGACAACCCGGTGAGGGCCGTCGGAGAGGACGCGGCGAGTCGCCGACCAGGCGCCGCCCATCGGCGACGATCGCCGTCAGCGTCTCGTCGGCGAGGTCGATCGTCACGGGCGTACCGGCCGCGACACTCGGCGGTGCCGGAGATCGTGGGCGTCGCGTCGTTGGTCAGAGCGTCCGACCGCCGGTGATCGTCGCGGCGGGAGCGACGGTGTCGACGGTGAGCGATCTGGAAGTCGCGATGCCCTCGTTGCCGGCCGGATCGGTGACCGAGGCGGTCACCGGAACGCGTGCCGTCGGCGCAGCGCGGTCGGGGTCACGTTCCACGTCCCACCGGACTGCGTCACGGCGATCAAAGTCTGCGCGTCGACGTTGACGCGGACGAGCGTGCCGGCGGCGGCATCGGTCGAACCGGAGATGGTCGGGGTCGGGTCGTTGGTCAAGACGGAAGGTCCGCCGAGGATGGACACGGCGGGCAGGACCGTGTCGATCGTGAGTCGCTGAGAGGCCGTCCCGTGGTTCTGCGCGGCGTCGCGAACCGAGGCGACGACCGGGTAGGTCGCCGTTGGGGAGGATCCCGGCGGTCACGGACCAGACACCGCCGGAGGGGGTCGCGGTGAGGGTCTGGCCGGCGATCGTGACGGTGACGATTCCCGGCGCCTCGACGTCGGTCGTGCCGGAGATGGTGGGCGTCGTGTCCGTCGTGATCGCTGTGGCGCCACCGTCGATCGTGACGGCGGGCGGGGCGCTGTAGAACTCATTGGCGTCGAGCGTCAGAGCCCCGTTGCGGGCGAAGGCGCGGCCGTTGAACATGGTCCCGTTGCCCGACGGCGACCGCGTCCAGCGCCATCAGCGTTCCGGCGAACGTCGGCGTTGGCTCCGACGGCGCCGGCGCCGTTGACCTGCCAGAAGACCCGCGATGACGGGCGCCGTTGGCCAGGACGACGTGACTCCCGGTCGCCATCGCCATCGCCCGTTGACCTGGAAGACGAAGACGGCGTTCGGGTCACCCTGCGCGTCGAGGGTCACCGTGCCGGTGTTCGACGACGGCGCCGGCGAAGGTGTGCAGTCCAGGAAGAACGGTCGCGCCGGCGAGTGCACCGGCGAGAGACGGTGCCGCCCGTACGGCGGCGACCTCGCCGTAGGCCTGTCAGGAGACGGTCATGACCGGTTACGCTCCCAGATCAGGCGTAGCCCGCGCAGGGTCAGCTCGTCGTCGATCTCGGAGATCGTGTCGCAGAACGGCACGATCGCGTGGGCGAGCCCGCCGGTGGCGATCGCCTCCGTGCTCTCCCCCAGCTCCGCTCGCAGGCGCGTGACGATGCCGTCGACCTGCGCCGCGAAGCCGTAGACGACGCCGGAGCGGATCGCGTCGACCGTTCCCTTGCCGATCAGCGTCCTGGGCGGGTCGAGGTCGATCTTCGGGATGGCGGCGGCGCGCGAGGTCAGCGCCTCCATCGAGATCTCGACGCCCGGCGCGATGATGCCGCCGAGGTACTCGCCTTCCGCGGACACGATGTCGAAGGTCAGCGCCGTCCCGAGGTCGACGACCACGCAGGGGCCGCCGAGCGCGTCGTAGGCGGCGACGGCGTTGACGAGCCGGTCGGCGCCGAGCTCGCGCGGGTTGTCGATGCGGATCGGCATGCCGGTCTTGATGGCCGGTCCGACGACGGGCATCTCGTGGCCGAGGTAGCGCGCCGCCATCGCCGTCCACTCCGGTCGCAGGGCGGGCACGGTCGAGGAGACGATCGAGGCCTCGATGTCGTCGAACCCGAGTGCCCGCAGCGCGAGCAGGCTGCGCAGCGCGGCCCCGAGCTCGTCCGAGGTGGACTCGCGCACGGTGGCGAAGCGCCAGTGCTCGACGAGACGGTCGCCGTCATAGGCGCCGAAGTGCGTCTGGGTGTTGCCCACGTCGACGACCAGCAGCACGAAGCGGGAGAATATGTGGGATGGCGGACGATGACGAAGCTCTACGTCGTTCCCGCCTCCCATCCGTGCGCCACGGTGATGAAGGCGCTCGAGCTCAAGGGCGTCGCCTACAAGCGGATCGACCTCGTCCCGACCTTCCACGTGGTCGCCCAGCAGCTGCGCTTCGGGCAGCGGACCGTCCCGGGGATCGTCTTCGACGACGGCCACAAGGTGCAGGGCTCGCGGCCCATCCTGCGCGCGCTCGAGGAGCGCCACCCCGAGCCGTCGCTCGACAACAGGCCGGGCGGCGACCAGATCGAGGCGTGGGGTGACCAGGAGCTGCAGCCGCTGGTGCGCCGCGTGATCTGGCACGCGCTGACGCGGGACAAGCGAGCACAGGAGAGCTACGTCGCCGACGCCAAGCTCGTGCCGCCCACCCCGCTGCCCGTCGCGCGCGCCTTCGCCGGCGCCGTCGCCTTCCTCGAGCGCCGCCTGAATCAGGTCGACGCCGGACGCGGTGCGCGCCGACCTCGCCCAGCTGCCCGCCGACGTCGAGCGCATCGACGGCTGGATCGCCGACGGCACGCTGGGAGCCGAGACCGCCGCGGACCTACAGGTGTTCGCAAGCGTGCGGCTGCTGATGACGCTCGAGGACCTCGAACCGCTGTTCGCCGGCCGGCCGTGCGCCGACCACGCCCGCCGGCTCTTTGCGGTGTACCCCGGCCACGTCAGCCGCGGCGCGCTGGAAGCACGAGGCTGACGGGCACGGTCGCCCGCCGCATGAGGCCCTGACCGTCGAAGGACTGGACGGCCAGGACGGCTTGGCGAGGCGGCCGCGGTGCACCTTCGAACAACCGCACGCTCACCGTCTTGACGATGCCGGGACGGACCGCGAAGCCGACCCGAGGGGCGATCGCGCGACCGCGCGCGCGGAGCGCCAGCGTTCCGCGGCAGGCGCCGACCGTGGTGTCCGCACAGGCGAGCAGGACCGAGGCGACGCCGCCGCGGGTGAATCGCGGCTGGGCCGTCAGGACGGCCACACCGTCGAAGGGCTCGAGGCCGTCCACCGGCGGGTCCGTCGGCTCACCCGGAGGCGCGACGGGGACGCCCGGCACGCTCAGCGCGAGCGCAAGGCTGTCGACGTAGGCATCGGTGTAGGAGCCGGCGGCGCGCGCGCCGTGCAGGAGGACGTCGATGGCGCGCGTGCGCGGCGGGATCGGCGCGAGCGCCGACCGGGGCAGCAGGTTCGTCCCGTTGAGCCTGTCGGCCGCGGTGACCGCCGGCAGGACGATCCGCCCGAGCGTCCGGTTCTCCGGATCCTTGAAGACGGCCTGGACGACGAGGGTGTCGGCGTCCGCCCCGTAGCCGCCGACGATGCCCGCCAGCGTCGCCCGGCCGAGGCCCGCGTCGATGGGGTCGGCCGCGCCCGTGGCGTCGATGCGCTGGAAGAGATCCGCCTCGGCCGCCTCGGCCGCGCTGAAGAAGCTGTGCCCGCCCCCGAGCACCTGCCCGCTGTGGCGGGTGGGCAGCAGCGGGCTGCCGTACGCCTCGGCGGTGAAGGTCCCCGACCACCCGGCCAGGCCGTCCTCCGCCCCGCCGTTCGACGAGCACGTTCTGCGCCGGGGGGACGTAGGCCGGCGGCTGCGCCTCATAGGCGCCGATGTCGCGCCGCAGGATCGCCGTCGCCGTCGCCGTCGGCGATCCGCGGAGCCCCGGCCGCGTCCTCGAAGGGCTCGAAGCGCGCCAGGGCCGCGGGGTCGCCCGCATCCACGAGCACCGAACCCATCGACCGCCCGCGGATCCGGGACGTGCGCGTTGAACGCCTCGACCAGCTCGGCGCCGTCGTCCACCTCGATCGGGAGCGGTCCCCGCAAAGGCCGACGATGTGACATGTGCGGAGCCGGCCTCGACCGTCAGGTCGCCCATGACGGTGAGGTGGGTCGCCGACACCGTGCCGCCGGGAATGCGCACGTCCTCGACATCGAGGTTGGCGAGCGTGGTGTCGCCGGTGCCGAGCGCGAGCGGGCCCTCGATGCGCGCGCCGGACACCCGCACCGTCGCGCCGGTCAGCTCGAGTCCGCCGCGGATGACCGTCCCCTCCGAGCCCGCGATCTCGACGGAGCGGTCGCTGACGATCCCGCCCTCGAAGGGCCCCGGGCCGAGCCGGACGACGGCAGCCCCGCTGTCGAGCCCCTCGGAGAGCGAGGCCACGGAAAGCGTGCAATCGGGGTGCGCGACGCCGGCGCAGGCGACACCGGCCGCGAGGGCCAGGGCGAGCACGACCCCGATTAGATCAGGGGCGGGCCGACGAGGCGCACGTCGCCGTCGTCGGGCACGGTCAGGTCGAGGCCGAGCTCGACCAGCGGGACGACCACGAAAGCCCGCGCATAGACCTGCGGATGCGGCAGCGTCAGGCGCTCGGATCGGTGCTCGAGGTCCCCGAGCAGCAGCAGGTCGACGTCCAGCGGCCGCGGGCCGTGGCGGACCCCGCCTTCCTCGCGGCCGCGCGCACGCTCGACCGCTTTGCAAGCGTCCAGCAGCGCCTCCGGCTCGAGGTCGGTCTCGATCCGCAGGCAGGCGTTGAAGAACGCGCGCTGATCGAGCACCTCGCCGACCGGCTCCGTCTCGTAGACCGAGGAGGACGCGAGCACCTCGACCGGCAGCAGGTCGACCGCAGCGGCGAGGTGCCCGCGCCGGTCGCCGACGTTCGAGCCCAGCCCGAGGTAGCCGACCATCAGCGCCGCCGCATGAGCGCGAGCTGGCGCGACTGCACGAGCAGCCGCCCGTCCTCGCTCCAGATCTCGCCGTCGATCTCGACGACGCCACCGCCCGCCAACCGGCTGACCGTCAACTGGCGGACGAACGGATGCGGGTCCTCCGGCGGGATGCCGCGGAAGTGGATCGTCAGCTCGAGCGTCGGCACGAAGACCGGCTCCTGCGTCCGGAAGAAGGCGGGCGGGATGAAGGCGTCGCTGATCGCCGCCAGCGCGACATGGTCGGCCGGGTGCGGCTTCCCGGGTGCGGATGTGGCCGTTGATGCGGATCGGCCGGTCCGCCGGGTCGCGGTGCGCGACGTACGTCTCGTAGCGCCCCTGCAGCGGCGGGACGCCGGAGCGGCTGGGATCGATGAGGAAGCAGTCCTCGCGCGGCGGCACCTCGGGCGGCTCGAGGTCCGACCAGCTCGGCGCATCGTCGTACCAGGCGCCGCACACCGCCATCGCGAGCACGACGGGCTTGTCCTCCTGCGCGAGCGTGATGCGCAGGAAGGTCGCCGAGCGGCCCGCGCGGACGACCTCGGCGATGACGTCGATCTCCGCGAAGGCGGGTGGGGCGAGGTAGTGCAGGGTCAGCGACCGCGGCGGTGCTCCCGCCGCCAGCAGCGCGCCGCGTGCGGCCAGCGCGGCCATGAAGCCGCCGTTGGGCCCATTGCCGATCGACCACGTCTCGGGGACCGTCCCCCGCCAGCGCGACTCCTCGACCGGCGCGAGGGCCGTTTCCGCGTCAAAGCTCACTTTCCTCGCGCCAGACCTCGACGGAGACCTCCTCGACCGGCAGCGCGATCGGGGGCTCGGGCTTGGCGGCCTTGACCGAGACGGACTCGGCGCCGAACTTGTCGGCCAGCCGCTCCGCCACGACCGCGCACAGCCGCTCGAGCGTCTTGTAGGACCGCTGCTGCGCGACCAGCGCGATCTCCTCGCAGACCTTGCCGTAGTCGACGGTGTCCTCCACGCGGTCGGTCACCAGGGCGTCGACCTCGCCGACGTCGAAGCGCACGTCGAAGACGAGCCGCTGGCCGATCTCGCGCTCGGCCTGCGAGACGCCGTGCTGGGTGTAGAGCGACAGGCCGACGATCTCGATCGTCGTCGTCAGCTCGGGTCCGTCACCCTCCTCGTCGCCGTCGAGATCGTCGTCGTAATCGTCGTCGGCCATAGGCGGCGCAACGTAGCATCGGGGCATGCTTCGTCTTGGTGCCGTGCATCTCACCGTCGCGTCGCTCGAGCAGTCGGTCGCCTACTACATCGCGCTCGGGCCTCCGACGATCACGGCGGCGGCGCCCTGGGCTGCGGTGGCGAGGATCTGCTCGTGCTCCACGAGGAGCCCGGCGCCCGGCCGGCCGACGGCTACTGCGGCCTCTTCCACTTCGCGCTGCTCGTGCCCGACCCGGGAGGACCTTGCCCGCTGGCTCGTCCATGCCGCCCGCGACCGCATCGCCATGACGGGCATGTCCGATCACGCGGTGTCCGAGGCGCTCTACCTGCGCGATCCCGACGGCCACGGCATCGAGATCTACGCCGACCGCCCGCGCGAGCAGTGGGAGGGCCGCGTGGCCGAGCTCATGACGACGGTGCCGCTCGACACCGACGACCTGCTCGCGACCGTCGATCCGGAGCGAGCCCTTCGCCGGGCTTGCGGACGCGCACGGTGATGGGCCACGTCCACCTGCGCGTCGCGGAGATCGCCGCGACGGAGGCCTTCTACCGCGACCTCGGTCTCGACGTGATGGCGAGCCTCGGCCCGCAGGCGACGTTCCTCTCCGTCGGCGGCTACCACCACCACCTCGGCGCGAACATCTGGGAGAGCCAGGGCGCCCCGCAGGCGCCGGCCGGCACCGCCCGGCTGTTGAAGGCGACCGCCGTCAGCGACGAGCTGCCCGCCGGGACCCACACGGACCCGTCGGGGAACGTCCTAGAGGTCGTCAGCCGCCTAGCACCGCGGCGGCGGTGAGCAGCGCGTCGCGCGTCGGCGCGACGTCGTGCACGCGGAAGATCGAGGCCCCGCGCTCGTAGGCGAGCACGTTGGCGGCGGCCGTGGCCACGGCGCGATCGGCGGCGTTCTCGCGGCCGGTGATGGTGCCGAGGAAGCGCTTGCGCGAGGCCCCGATCACGATCGGCCGCCCCAGCGCGACCAGCTCGTCGAGACGCCGCAGCAGCTCGACGTTGTGCGCGACGGTCTTGCCGAAGCCGATGCCAGGGTCGAGCGCGATGCGCTCCTCCGCGGATGCCGGCGGCGACGGCGGCGGCCATCCGCTCCTCCAGGAAGGCCTTGACCTCGGCGACCACGTCGTCGTAGCGCGGGTCGTCCTGCATCGTGCGCGGCTCGCCGCGCATGTGCATCAGGCAGCACGGCACGCCGGCCTCGGCGACGACGGCCGCCATCTCCGGGTCGCCGCGCAGGGCGGTGACGTCGTTGACGAGCACCGCGCCTGCCTCGCAGCGCGGCGCGCGCCACGGACGCCTTCGAGGTGTCGATGGAGACCTCGACACCGGCGAGGCGCTCGATCACCGGCACCACGCGGCGCAGTTCCTCGTCCGCGGCGACCGGCTCGGCACCGGGCCGCGTCGACTCCCCGCCGACGTCGACCAGGTCGGCGCCGGCGGCGATCAGCTCCCGCGCGTGTGCCACCGCGCGGTCGGCGTCGAGGAAGTCGCCGCCGTCGGAGAACGAGTCCGGCGTGACGTTGACGACGCCCATGATCCGGAAGGACACGGGCGCCGACGCTAGTCCCGTTCCAAGGGGGCAGGCCCCTTGGAACGCCGCTGCGTCTAGCGGTCGCGGCGCCGGCCCGGCCGCGCGTTGCGGTTCCGGTTGCGGTTGCGGTTCTGGCCGTTGCCGCCGCCGTTCTGCGGCTTGGCGACGAAGCCGGCGGCCTCGAGCTCGCGCTCCAGGCCGAGACCGGCGCCCATCTTGATCGCGTCCGCGCCCTGCTCGGCGAGCACGAAGGTGACGCCCACGCCGCTGCGACCGGCACGCGCCGTGCGGCCGACGCGGTGGACGTAGTCCTCGGCGCCGCCGGGGAAGTCGTAGTTGATGACGTGCGTGATGTCGTCGACGTCGATGCCGCGAGCGGCGACGTCCGTCGCGATCAGCGTCGTCACCTTGCCGCTGTCGAAGCTGGCCAGCGCGCGCTGGCGCTGCCCCTGCGACTTGTCGCCGTGCATGGCGACGGCGTCGACGCGGCTCTTGGCGAGCCGCTTGGCCAGCCGGTCGGCGCCGCGCTTGGTGCGGACGAAGACCAGCGCACGGTCGGCCTCGCGCAGGAGGTCGACGAGCGTGGCGCCCTTGTCCTCGTGGGCGACGCGCATGAAGCGGTGCTCGACCTTGCCCTGCAGCTCGAGGGCGGGCGTGTACTCGTGGCGCACGGCGTCGCGGGTGTAGGCCTTGGCGATGTTGCCGACCTCGCCGTCGAGCGTCGCCGAGAACAGCAGCGTCTGGCGGGAGTCGGGCGTCTCGCGGACGATCCGGTCGACGGCGGGCTTGAAGCCCATGTCGAGCATCCGGTCGGCCTCGTCGAGGACCAGCGCCTCGATCTGGTCGAGGCGGATCGCGCGGCGGTCGAGCAGGTCGATGAGCCGGCCGGGCGTGGCGACGACGATGTCGGCGCGCTTGACGGCCTTGATCTGCGGGGAGATGGCGACGCCGCCGTAGACGGCGACGACGTTCACGGAGCGGGCGCGGGCGATCGAGTCGAGCTCGTCGACGATCTGCGTGGCCAGCTCGCGGGTCGGCGCGAGGATCAGCACGGCCGGCAGGCCGCCGGCCTCGACCAGATCGACGAGCGGGATGCCGAAGGCGAGCGTCTTGCCCGAGCCCGTCGGCGACTTGACGAGCACGTCGCGCTCAGCCATCACGTCGGCCGTGACCATGGCCTGGACGGGGAAGGGTGTGGTGATGCCGCGCTCTGAGAGTGCGCGCACCACAGGTGCGGACACGCCGAGATCGGCGAAGGACTGCGTGACTGCATGGAACTCCTATGTAGGGCGGTGAGACCTCAATCGCCCAAGAGTGCAACTGCAGGAGCAAGAGGAAATCTCGCGGCGGCGAATGCCGCACGCCCCTTCAGCGTAGGGGGTCGTGCGGAAAAGGCCTGCTAAGCGAGGTCGGGCTTCTCAGGCAGGCTGAGGCCGCGGGCCTCGGAGGCGAACCCGGGGCGCGGCAGCGGCCGCGGAGCGGGGCGCTCGGGAGCGGTGAGCTCGGGCGTGCCGCCGGCGGGCTCGTCGGGCCCGAAGACGTCCTCCTCGGACTTGCCGTCGAGCAGGGCGATGAACTCGCCGCTCTCGATCGTCTCGCGCTTGAGCAGCAGCTCGGAGATCGTCTGCAGCTTGGCGCGGTGCTCGGTGAGGATGTCCTTGGCCGACTGGTGGGCACCCTCGACGATGCGGCGGATCTCGTCGTCGATCTCGCGCGCGATCTCGTCCGAGTAGTCGGGCTCGGAGGAGAACTCGCGGCCGAGGAACGGCATGCCGTGGTCGTGGCCGAAGACGCGCGGGCCGAGCTTCTCGCTCATGCCGAAGCGCATCACCATCTGCTTCGCGGTCGCGGTGACCTTCTCGAGGTCGTTGGACGCGCCCGTGGTGATCTCGTTGAAGACGATCTCCTCCGCGGCGCGGCCGCCGAGCGTCATCGCCATCGTGTCCAGCAGCGCCGCGCGCGTGGTGAGGAACTTGTCCTCCGTCGGCATCGAGATCGTGTAGCCGAGCGCCTGGCCGCGGGAGATGATCGAGATCTTGTGGACCGGATCGGAGTGCTCGAGGTAGTGGCCGACGATCGCGTGGCCCATCTCGTGGTAGGCCGTGATCAGCCGCTCCTTCTCGCTCATCACGCGCGTCTTCTTCTCGGGACCTGCGACGACGCGCATGATCCCCTCCTCGAGCTCGTTGTGGCCGATCTCCTTCTTGCCGTTGCGCGCGGCGAGCAGGGCGGCCTCGTTGACGAGGTTGGAGAGGTCGGCGCCGGTGAAGCCCGGGGTCTGGCCGGCGAGCTCGTCGAGCTCGATGTCCTTGCCCAGCGGTTTGCCGCGCGTGTGGACCTCGAGGATCTTGCGGCGGCCGCCGCGGTCGGGACGGTCGACGGTGATCTGACGGTCGAAGCGGCCGGGGCGCAGCAGCGCGGGATCGAGGATGTCGGGCCGGTTGGTGGCCGCGATCATGATGATGTTGTCCTTGGCCTCGAAGCCGTCCATCTCGACGAGGAGCTGGTTGAGCGTCTGCTCGCGCTCGTCGTGACCGCCGCCCATGCCGGCGCCACGATGGCGGCCGACGGCGTCGATCTCGTCCATGAAGATGATGCAGGGCGAGTTCTGCTTGGCCTGCTCGAAGAGGTCGCGCACGCGGCTCGCGCCGACGCCGACGAACATCTCGACGAAGTCCGAGCCCGAGATGGAGAAGAACGGAACGCCGGCCTCACCCGCGACGGCGCGGGCCAGCAGCGTCTTGCCGGTGCCGGGAGGCCCGTAGAGCAGCACGCCCTTCGGGATCCGCGCGCCGAGCGCCTGGAACTTCTTGGGGTTCTCGAGGAACTCCTTGATCTCGTGCAGCTCCTCGACCGCCTCGTCCGCGCCCGCGACGTCGCGGAAGGTGATCTTGGGCGAGTCGACGGACATCCGCTTGGCGCGCGACTTGCCGAACTGACATCACCTTCGAGCCGCCGCCCTGGACCTGAGTTCATCAGGAAGATCCACAGGCCGAAGAACAGGACGAACGGCAGCACGTAGGTGAGCAGGCTGAGGATCACGCTCGAGCGCGCGGGCTTGACGTCGAAGGACCCGAGCAGGTCCTCGGACTCCGCCTGGCGCAGCTCGTTGGTGAGGATGGACGCGTAGGCGTCGCCCGGCACGCCGACCTCGTACTTCTGGCCGCCGCGCAGCGTGTAGTCCAGCGAGAAGTCCTTCGGGTTGAAGACCGCGGACTCGATGTCGCCTGCGTCGAGCTGCTCGTAGAACTGACCGAAGTCGGGCTTGTCGCTTGCTCGACGAGTCCGAGATCAGCTTCGAGGCGAAGAACGCCAGCACGATCACGATCAGGATCGGAAAGGCGGCGCTCTTGAAAAAGCGGCTCATTTGCAAAGAGGTTAGGGCACGCTATGAGCTTGCAAGCGCCGCTACATACGGCAGGTTCCGGTACCTCTCCGCATGGTCCAACCCGTACCCGACGGCGAACTTGTCGGGAATCTCGAACCCGATGTAGCGGGCCTGTTCGCCCTCGACGGCGCGGCGACTCGGCTTGGTGAGCAGCGCGCACACCTCGAGTGATGCCGGGTTGCGGGTCTGCAGCGAGCGCAGCAGGTACTGGAGCGTGAGCCCGGAGTCCACGATGTCCTCCACCACGAGCACGTCGCGGTTCTCGATCGCCATGTCGAGGTCCTTGAGGATGCGCACGACACCGCTGGACTCGGTCGCCGACCCGTAGGAGGCGACGGCCATGAAGTCGACCTCGCACGGGAGGTCGATGTGGCGCATGAGGTCCGAGAGGAAGAAGACGGCGCCCTTGAGCACGCAGACGAGCAGCAGCTCGCGGCCCTCGTAGTCCTCCGTGATCTGCGCGCCGAGCTCCGCGATGCGGTGCTGGAGCTCGTCCGCCTGGATGATCGTCTCGCCGATGGCCGGGTCGTGGAAGCTCAAGTCAGAGAAAGTATCTCGATCGCGCCGCCCCGGACGACGGCACGCCGTCCGCACCCGACGTGGACCTCCCCGTGCTCGAGTGCGACGACCTCGTCGACCCGGTGCCCGACGGGCGCGCCGGCGAGCTCGATGAACACCAGCCGCCGCAGCGACTTCGGGCAGCGCGCGCAGCTCGGCGGCGGGCACGCTCGTGCGCCCGCGCAGGAACTCGGCGACGAGTCCGTCGAGCACCTCCGCCTCGGCGCGCAGGATCTCGATCGTCGCCAGGACGTTGGCCTCGGCGGCGGGATGCAGCGCTCGCAGGGCGGGGATCAGGTCGGCGCGTGCGCGATTGCGCGCGAAGCGCGGGTCCGCGTTGGAGGCGTCCTCGATCCAGGGGAGATCGCGTTCGCGGCAGTACGCCGCCGTGTCCTCGCGGGTCATCCCCAGGAGCGGCCGCACGACCCGGCCCTCGCGCTCGCGCATGCCGAGCAGGGCCCGGCGCCCGGGCGACGCGGCCAGCCGGTAGAGCACCCCTTCCACCTGATCTGTCGCTGTGTGTCCCGTCGCGACGTCGCCGTCGGTGAGCTCGAGAGCGACCGCGTAGCGGACGTCCCGCGCCCAGGCCTGGAGGTTGCCGGTCGGTTCGTCGGCGCGATGCAGGTGCAGCTCGACGCCGAGCCGCTCGCACAGCTCGCGGCAGAACGCCTCGTCGGCGTCCGCCTCCGGCCGCAACCCGTAGTTGACGTGGAGGGCCGGCCAGCGCAGCTTGTCGAGCAGGCAGACCGAGTCGCGTCCGCCCGAGAGCAGGACGAGCACTCAGGCCGGCGCCTTCGGGTCGCGCCAGGAACAGCTCCGTCGCTTCAGCGAAGCCCTTGAGACGGACCTCGCCGATGCGCTGGAAGGTCAGGTGCGGCGACCCGATGTCGACCACGTCGCGGGTGACGAGCACCTCCCGTCCGGCCGCGCGCGCGCCCACGCGAGCGGCGAGGTTGACGGCGCGGCCGAAGTAGTCGCCGTCGCGGTAGAGGACCGACCCTGCGTGCATGCCGATCCGGGGCAGCGGCCGCTCGGACTGCAGTTCCTGGAAGCCGACCGCCCACTCCGCCAGCGCTGCCGCGTCCGAGGACACGACCATCACCGCGTCCCCGATCGTCTTCACGACGCGGGCCTCGTCGGGGAGCGTGGCCTCGACGCTCTCGACGAAGCGCTCGACGGTGTCCAGCGCGTGCTCCTCGCCGGCCTCCTCGGTCAGCCGGGTGTAGCCGGAGAGGTCGGCGAAGGCGATCGCCACGCGCAGGCGACCGAGGTCCAGGTCGGAAGAGTTCTCCGCATCACTCTCCAAGTGACCGACAACGTCCTGCTCGACGAAGTGGGCGAGGAAGCGCTGGTGCAGGTGGTCCATGATCGGAGCCGACAGCGGCAGCAGGTCGCTCGCGAGGTCCTCCATCTCCTCGGCCATCTGCAGCCCGGGAACGCCGTCGCGGATCAGGGGCTCGTGCACGTAGAGATGAAAGAGCCGGACCTCGGCGTCGGCGATCGCCCGCAGCGACTGGCCGTAGATGCGCACGAGCTGCAGGAAGGCGACGGTCGGCAGCCCGGCATCGACGACCGCCGCGATGTAGCGCAGCAGCTGCAGGTCGTCCTCGGAGATGGTCTCGAGCTCCACCTCGGAGATGCCCATGGCCGCCCAGACACGCTCGATCATCGCCGGCTCGAGGCCCGTCTCCCGCGATGCCTCCGCGAGGGTGTACGCCCCGTCGGGGCGCGGGAACATGTCCTCCATGTAGCCGAAGGCCAGGCGACCGCTCTTGGACGCCTCGCGCAGGGTCTTCAGCGGATACCCGCGGTTGCGCAGCCTGGCGACGATGCGGGCGTGGGCCACCGCCGCCGGCGTCCAGCGGTCGTCGCGCAGGGGGACGACCTCGTCGCGCACCCAGCGGCGCAGGGTCGCGGGCTTGACGTCGATCTGCGCCGCAACCTCCGCGAGCGTGGGGAGCTCAGTCATGGCGAAAAAACGGCGGAGTCGCCATTTCGACGGCCCCGCCGTACGCGGGCAATGCGGCCCGCTTCCTTGGTCGGCGGCGTTCGTCTGACTGGCGACGCCTTGCCGGGGCCCGAGCCCCGACTTCCCGACCTTCTGGTGCCCTCAGGTCTACTCCTCGAGCGCGACCCTGTCAACCGAAATCGTTGCTCGCGGACGAAGATCAGGCGACCAGGTGCGGATACTCCGCCTCGACCAGTTCCCGGTAGCGCGCGAACACCGGCTTGGTGATCGGCATGATGGCCAACGCCGCCTTGACGTCGCCGCCGGCCTTGATGTTCCGGCGCGCGATCGCCATGGCGATGTTCTCCGTGCCCTGGAAGTAGCGGTTGGCGGTCTCGGAGGACATGGACATCCGCACGCGCGGCTCCCAGTCCACCTCGTCCGACCACTTCCACAGGAGGTTGCCCTCCTCGCCTTCGCGGGTCGCGCGGACGTTCACCACCAGCTCGAGATCGGCGAACTCGAAGCGCTGGGGGGTGTCCGCCGCCTTGAGCTTCGGACCCATCTCAGGGTCCTCGCTCATCATGGCGAAGGTCTTGTCGAGGACCTCGCGGAACTGGTCGGGGGACTCGTAGCCCGCCATCAGGTGCGGTTAGGACGCGCTCGGCTTCGGCTTCGCCGCTGCCGCCGGCTTCTTCGCGGCGGGCTTGCGCTTGGCGGCCGTCTTGCGGGCCGCCGGCTTCTTGGCGGCGGGCTTGCTCGTCGATGCGGCCGGCTTGCTGGCGGCAGGCTTGCGCTTCGCTGCCGACTTGCGGGCGGCCGGCTTGCGCTTGGCGGCGGGCTTGCGCTTCGCAGCGCTCTTACGAGCGGCCGGCTTGCGCTTGGCGGCGGGCTTGCGCGAGCCGAGGAGCGAGTTGGGGGGGTTGAGGGGAGGCGGCGCTGCGCGCGGCCTGCGGCGAGCCTTCCAGAGCGGAGACGCGCCTGACGAGCCCGCGAACCTCGTCACGCAGGGTCTCGAGCGTGTCGATGACACGGCGCTCGTCGATCGCCTCGCGGAGGCTCAGCAGCGCGGTGCCGAAATCATCGAACACCTCCTGAACGCGCTTCTGGGCGCCCGAAGCGCCACCGGCCGCACCCTGAAAGGTACGCTCCACCGCGTCGCGGATGCCGTCGGACGACGACTTCTTGGTCTTCTTCGACTTCTTGGCCATGGCGCGCGAGCCTACCGGAGCAGCAGAAACAGCGGGCCCGGTGTACCTGCGGCCGCATCAGCCGGTGGCCGAGCGGGTGCTGGTTCCCGGCGACCCCGCCCGGGCGATGCGACTTGCCAACGCCCTGACGGACAAGCCCATGATGCTCAACCACGCGCGCGGGCTCTGGGGCTACTCGGGGACGGCCGCCGACGGCGAGCTGCTCACCGTGCAGAGCTCAGGCCTCGGCGGACCGAGCGCGGCGGCGGTCGTGCGCGACCTGGTGGCCCTCGGCGCGCGCCGGATGATCAGGGTCGGCACCTGCCGTTCCGCAACGTTGCCGGCGGGGTCCGTCGTGTGGGACGGGACCAGGCGTCGACACCCAGGACATGACGACGGAGGGGTTCCTCGAGGCGGCGACGGCGGCCGGCATCGAAGCCGATGCCGTGCTGGTGGTCGTCGACGACTCCCTGAGCGAGGACGAGCTGCACGCGGCCGAGCACGAGGCCGGCCGGACTGCCCTCGCAGCACTGTCTAAGGCTTAGGTTTAGCCTTCGGCTTGGACTTCGGCTTCGTCTCAGGGGCCGGCTTCGCCTCGGCCTGGGCCTCGAGCTTCGAGAGCGTGGCCTCGAGTCGGCGATCGAGGCGATCGAGGGCGTCCTCGACACCCTCGAGGCGCGAGGCGACCGACCGCAGCCGGCGCGTCAGCCGCTCGATGTCGGCCGCGGAGGGGATGTTCAGCGCCCCCATCGCGACCTCCTGGGCCTGCACCGCGCGCTCGCGCGCGTCAAAGGCGCGGGTCAGCGCGCTCGAGACGAGCGGGTTGTCGAGCAGGTCCTGGGCGAGTTTTCCCAGCGCCTGCTCGCCTTGCTTGGAAAGCCGCTCGCGCAGCTGCTTGGCGTCGTCACTCATGTGGGGCAACCCTACTTACGCCCCATCGCAACTTCGCGTTAACGGTTCCGCATTGCTTTGCAAATGACCCTCAAGTAGCTTCCGTCCTCGTTCTGGAGCTGAGACGGCCGGTCTTTCGTGGCCGCAGCCGGGTTCGGCAACGGGGGAGAATGCAGGGGAAATGAATCGTCGCAAGCTCACCGCGCTAGCTCTAACGAGCGTCGTCGCCACTTTCGTGGGGCTGACCGCTGCCCCGGCATACGCCGCGCAGCGGACGTTCGTGGTGACCATGGTCGGCGGTGCGCAGGTGACGCTGACGCTCGACATCCCGGTCGAGACGCCGGCTGACGAGGTCGCCTTCCCCGGTCTCGATCTCCCGATGGTCAGCGTCCAGGAGGTCACCGCGCCGACCGGCACGCCGACCACCTCGCCGACCACCCCGCCGCTCCCGACCGTCGACGCGCCGCCGGCGCCGACCTCAGAGGCCGGTGGCGAGCCCGTCGGTGCGCCCGGCTCCGACGGCGACCAGCAGTCCGACCAGGACACGGTGCTCCGGCGCCCGTCCGGCGAGCAGGGCACGGTGCCCGACCTCGTCACCGCGCTCGAGGAGCAGAACGCCGCCGGCGAGCGGCGCACGCCCGACCCGGAGAACCCGGGCCGCAACGAGGACGGCTCCCCCACGCCCGAGAACCCCGCCTTCTCGCTGGCCATGCCCGGCGCGGCGCCCCTCGGCGTTCCCAACTTCTTCATCGACAAGTTCCGGATCCCGCCGTTCCTGCTGCCGATCTACCAGGCCGCGGGGATCGAGTACGGCGTGCGCTGGGAGGTTCTGGCGGCGATCAATGAGATCGAGACGGACTACGGCCGCAACCTCAACGTGTCCTCCGCGGGCGCGCTCGGGTGGATGCAGTTCATTCCGAGCTCGTGGAAGGCGTACGGCGTCGACGCCAACGGCGACGGCTTCAAAGACCCGTACAACCCGGTGGACGCGATCTTCGCCGCCGCCCGGTATCTGAAGGCCGCGGGTGCGGACACCGACATCCGCCGCGCCGTGTTCGCGTACAACCACGCCGACTGGTACGTCGACTCCGTGCTGCTGCGTGCCCGCGTCATCGGTGGCCTGCCGTCCAACTTCGTCAGCTCGCTCACGGGCCTGACCCAGGGCCGCTTCCCCGTCGCCGCCCGCGCGACCTACGCCGACGATCTCGCCGAGCAGGAGCGCGAGGAGCGCTACGGCGTCGTCGAGTCCTCGCCGACCCGGCGCGAGATCGACGTCTTCGCCCGCGAGGACGCGCAGGTGATCGCCGTCAACGACGGCCGCATCCTCAAGGTGACGGACACGAGCGTCGAGCTCGAGGACGTGTACGGCAACACGTACACGTACACGGGTCTCGGCTCCGTCGCCGAGCAGTACCCGGTCGCGCGCGAGGACCGTGCCCCGGCGCCCGAGCTCGACGACGAGCCCGAGGCCGCGCCCGACAAGCCCGCATCGGACGCGGCCCCCGCCCCGACGGCCGAACCCACGCCCGCCGCCGAGAAGGTGCGCCTGTTCGCCAACCCGGATCGCGGCGCACCGGCGGCCGACAGCGAGGTCTTCCGCCGCACCGTCTCCTCCGTCTTCGGGGCCAACACGGACGCGGAGGACCTCACGCTCAAGCCGCTCGAGGCCGGCTCGCGCGTCGTCGCCGGCACGGTCCTGGGCCGCATCGGCAAGGCCACGCCCGAGGCCGCTTCGCACCTCACCTTCGCCATCCGCCCCGCCGGTCGCGGCGCGCCGCAGATCGATCCCAAGCCGATCCTCGACGGCTGGAAGCTCCTCGAGACCACCGCCATCTACCGCGCCGCCGGCAGGAACCCGTTCTCCGACAGCAGCCAGCCGTCGATCGGCCAGGTGCTGCTGATGGACAAGTCGTCGCTGCAGCGCCTCGTGCTCGCCGACCCGCGCATCGAGATCTACGGCTGTGGCCGTGAGGACATCCAGCTCGGCCAGGTCGACCGCCGCGTGCTCGCGACGCTCGCCTTCCTCTCGGCGAGCGGCTTCAAGCCGAGCGTCACGTCGCTGCGGTGCGGGCATTCCTTCTACACCTCGTCGGGCAACGTCTCCCATCACTCCTCGGGCAACGCCGTCGACATCGCCGAGATCAACGGCGTTCCGATCCTCGGCCACCAGGGCTCCGGTCGATCACCGACATCGTGGTCCAGCGCCTGACCACCCTGCAGGGCCTGATGCGCCCGGCCCAGATCATCTCGCTGATGGAGTTCGAGGGCGCGGACAACACCTTTGCGATGGGCGATCACGACGATCACATCCACGTCGGGTTCCAGCCGCTGTACGGAACCAATCGCCGCGCCGCGCGGGAGATCGACGCGACGCTCCGGCCAGATCAGTGGATCAAGCTCGTCGACCGGCTCAACGAGATCGATGAACCGGTGGTCGCCGCCGAACCGTCCGACGCCGCGCTGCGTGTGGTGGAGGGCAAGGGCGACTCGCTCGGCGATTGACGGACCCGACCTTCTTCAGGTTCGTCCAGTTCGAGTACGCCTGGCCGCTGGGGCCTGACGACGGCCGCTACCTGCTGCGTGACCACGCCGGCGAGGAAGCGCACCACGTGATCGTCTTCGAGGCATGGGAGACCAAGGTCGGGCGTGGCTCCAAGCGCTGGGGCCGCGAGCCGCCGGTGCAGTCGATCCCCGCGGAAACCGGTCTGAGCCGGGCGACGCTGGTGGAGACGACCGCCGTCTCGGAGGAGGACGCCGCGGCCTGGCTGGAGAGCACGGCCGCTGACGGCGCCGGCGACGCGATCGAGGAGGGTCTCGACGTCCTCAACGGAGCGCTGCGCGCCTTCCGCGCCGCGGCCGCCGACCCGTACGCGCGCGAGGTGACGGCGCGCCAGGCCCTCACGATCCGCGCCGGCTACGGGGCGGGCGTCGAGGTCGCCGAAGGGGCGTGGACCGACGCGCGTGATCTCCCGCGCGACAGCGAGGGCCGGCGCGGGCGCCGCAAGCGCGCCACGCGGGACGCCGCCCTGCGCACCCAGGAGCGCTTCGCCGCGATCCTCGGCGGGCGCGACGCCGTGCTCGCCTGCGAGGAGTTGGCCCTGCGCGCGCGCAACGACCTCGATCGCGGTCGCCCGCGCGAGGCGGCGCTGCAGGTCCATCTCGCCGTCGAGGCCGCCCTCGACGAGCTGGCGGCCTTCCGCAGCCAGGAGCCGGTCGCCCGACGGCTCGACCTGCTCGCCGAGCACCGCGTGGCGCTGGAGCGCGCGGCGAGCGAGGCGGTGCGGGGCGGCCCAGCGGCGGCGACGGTCACGGCCATCACCGAGGCACTCGAGCAGCTCGAATCCACGCTGCGTGCCCGCTCCGCCTCCGCCTCCTACTGATGCGCATCCCCCGGCGCGGTGCGGCCGCCAAGCACGACGCCGAGCTGCGCTGGTGGGTCGAGCAGTGGGACCCCGTGATCCGCGACGGCGGCTTCAACCCGGGTGACGTCCCCCGCTTTCTGGGCGAGCACGAGCCGGTCGCCACCGACTACGCCGGGCGGCGGCGGCAGATCGCCCGCGCGGAGGTGATCCGGGTCCACGAGGAGGCCGGCCTCGACGATCCTGACTTCTTCCTCGACAAGGTCGTCGTCGACGTCGGGCCGGGGCCGCTCGGCTTTCCGGACGCCTGCCCGGCGCGGGTGAGCATCGGCGTCGATCCGCTGGCCGAGCGCTATCGCGAAGCCGGCCTGCTGATCGAGGACTCGCCGGCGATCTACCTCTCCGTCGGCATCGAAGCCGTCCCGCTGACGAGCGGCTCGGTGGACGTCGTCGTCGCGCGCAACAGCATCGACCACGTGGACGACCCGGAGGCTGCGCTGGCGGAGATCGCGCGGCTGCTCCGGCCCGGCGGGACGGCGATCGTCAACGTCGACCTCGGACACGCGCCGACGGTCACCGAGCCGCACACGCTCAGCCGCGAGCGGCTCGCGGCCGCGATGGCGAGACTTCGACGTGGTCCGCGAGCGCACGCTGGCCGGGGCTCACGGCGGCGGCGCGCCTCGTGCTGGTCGCGAAGCGACAGGGGTGACCAGCGGGCCACCGTTCCACACCTAGGCCCGCTGGCGGGCCCCCTTCCTACCACTCGCCGTTAGGGCAGTCGTCGGGGCTCGGCGGGTCGCAGATCCGCCGGTCCTCCTCCCCCTCCGCGCGGATCATCGCGTAGCGGGTGCCCTGGTCGTCGTAGGCGGCGATGTAGAAGCCCTCGGGGCCGGCCTCCTTGACCGTCACCGTGAGCGGGAAGGCCGGCCCGAGCAGCGTCTCGTCCTCCGGGTAGGTGCCTTCGGCGAAGTAGTAGGTCTCGAGCTCGCGCACCGCCGTGGTGAGATCGAGCTTGAGGTCGTTGGCCGGCGGCGGCGTGACCGTCGAGACCGGCCCGGAGGTGGGCAGCTCCGGCTTGTCCTCGCCGCACCCGGCCAGCGCGAGGATCGCCGCGCAGGCGAAGGGCAGGAGGAGCCTCACAGTGCCGCCAGCACGGCTTCGAGCTCGTCCACCACGTCGCCGTCGAGCTTGACGATCGCCCGGTCGTCGTACGGCGTCGGCCCGGCGGTGACGATCGCCACCGCGCCGCCCGCGCCCAGCGTGATGTCGGCGAGGCCGGCCACCGGATGGACCTCGAGCGAGCTGCCGACGCACAGCAGCAGCCGCGCGCCCGCGGCCAGCGCGAAGGCGCGCTCGATCGCCGCCTCCGGCAGGAGCTCGCCGAACAGGACGACGTCGGGCTTCAGCGGGTGGCCGGCGTCGCAGCGCGGGATGCCGTCGCTTGCGGCCTCCAGGCGCTCGCGCACCTCGGCGAGCTCGTAGCGCTCGCGGTCCTCGAGGCACGAGGCCGTCGCGATCGTCCCGTGCACCTCGATCAGGTCGTGCGTGCCGCCCGCCGTGTGCAGGCCGTCGATGTTCTGCGTGACGACCGCCTGCGAGCAGGCCGCGCTCCTCGAGCGCGGCGAGCGCACGGTGCGCGCCGTTGGGCTCCTTGTCGCCCAGCGTCGCGAAGCGCTGGCCGTAGAAGCTCCAGAAGGTCTCCGGGTCGCGGCGGAAGACGGAGATGTGCGCGACGGCCATCGGGTCGACGTTGGCCCACAGGCCGGTGCCGGGCGAGCGGAAGTCGGGGATGCCGGATGGGACGGACACGCCGGCGCCGGTCAGCGCCACCGCGCTGCCGTCCGCCTCACACAGCAGCTCCGCCAATCGCTCCGCGCTCAACCCTCGACCACCCTCAGAAAAGTGCCTGGCACCTAGTGGAGCGGGCTGACTATTTCCCGCGCCATTCGGGCTTGCGCTTTTCCATGAAGGCGGCGATGCCCTCGCGGCCGTCGTCGGAGGTGAACGCGGTCGCGAAGCCGGCCTTCTCGGCGTCGAATCCCACGTCGAGTCCGGCGGCGGTGGAGGCGCGCTTGATCTGCTCGATCGCGACCGGCGCCCTGGTCGCCAGCTCCCGGGCCCAGCGCAGGGCGGTGTCGAACAGCTCGTGGTCGGCGACGACCCGATTCACGAGGCCGTGCTCGTAGGCGTCGTCGGCGGAGATCGACTCGCCCGACAGGTTCATCTCGAGCGCCTTGGCGGGCCCGACCAACCGCGGCAGCCGCTGCGTGCCACCGAAACCGGGGATGATGCCGAGGTTGATCTCCGGCTGGCCGAAGACGGCCGAGCTGGAGGCGATGCGCACGTCGCACGCCATCGCGAGCTCGCAGCCGCCGCCCAGGGCGAGCCCGTTGACCGCGGCCACCGTCACCACGCGAGAGCCCTCGAACTCGCGCAACAGCCCGTGCACGTCGTCGAGCAGGGCAGCCGGGTCGTCCATCGCGGCAAACGCGCGGATGTCCGCTCCCGCGCAGAAGAGCCCAGGATTGGCCGAGACGATGACCAGTGCGCGGACGTCCTCCTCCTGCACGCGCGCCCACACGGCCGCGCAGGCCGGCGACGACGTCGGCCGAGATCGAGTTCGCGGGCGGGTTGGCGAGCCAGGCGATGCCGACGCCCGAGCGGACCTCGAAACGGACAGCGCCCTCGTCGCCGGTGAGCGGATACGGGTGGAAGCCCTGCCCAGCGGCCACGCCGAAACGGCCCTGCGCGACGAGCCGTCGGAGGACGGGCGGGGGCGTGAGCGCCTCGTCGTCGGATGCCTCCATCTCGGTCAGGACGGTGTCGAGGCCGGTCTGGTCAGCGCGCGCGAACGGGCCGGGGCTCATCCCGGCGCCGACGGCCATGGCGGCGTCGATGTCGCGGATGCCGGCGACGCCCTCCTCGAGCAGGGCGCAGGCCTCGGCCAGGGCGAGCAGCTCAGCGGTGCTCATCGGGCAAACCGGTCGCCGTAGGCCTCGACCAGGAAGTCGGCGAGCTCGTCGTCGGCGCGAGCCGCCTCCAGCGCCTCCGCGGCGAACACCTCGTCCGGCTCCCTCGCCGCCGGCCGCGGCGAGGACGATGCGGCTGACGATCAGGCCCGGGGATTCAGCGCAGCGCACCGGCTGTCGGCGCAGTGCCTGCACGAAGTTCGCGGCCGTCTGCGCCGTGACGGGCGAGGTGTCGTCGCCCTCTACGACCTCCACGAGCCGGGTGCCGGCGAGGAAGTGCAGGCCCACGACGAGTTCGGGGCGGGTGGTGACGTCGCTGAGCTCGGTGATGCCCGCTCGCGCGCTGGTGGCGGCG
Organism: uncultured Solirubrobacteraceae bacterium; assembly: GCA_963759945.1. Classification (GTDB taxonomy): domain Bacteria; phylum Actinomycetota; class Thermoleophilia; order Solirubrobacterales; family Solirubrobacteraceae; genus DATLGB01. The sequence goes on from CAVXBH010000018.1 coordinate 28,093, forward strand.
AGGATCGCGTGGCTCGGCGTGCGCTCGTCGAGGTCTGCGAAGACATCCTCGGTGCCTGATTCGAGGACCAGGTCGGCCGATCCGAGGTCGCCTTCGTCGAGCAGCGTGAACCCGGCTTTCGCGACCGCGGCGGCGAGCGCCTCGTCGCCGATCACTCCGACCCGTGAGACGAACATCGACGGCAGGCTACTTCGCCGCCGCACTCCGGTAGTTTTCGGCCTGTCATGAACGAGTTCAGCGTCGAGCGCAGCGACGACACCACGCAGGTCCAGCTCCGGCTGCGCGGCGATCTCGACCTCTACTCGGCGCCGACGCTCGACGATGCGCTCGTCGCCGTCGAGGGCGAGAAGTGGCCGACGATCGTGCTCGACATGCGCCAGCTGGACTTCATCGACTCGATGGCCCTGCGGCTCGTCATGCGCACCCAGGCCCGAGCCGAGCAGGACGGCCGCCGGATGGTCATCGTGCGCGGGCCGCAGTTCCTGGATCGAGTGCTGGAGCTGTCGGGACTCGAGGGGCACCTCGAGATCGTCGACGAGCCCCCGCCCTCCCGCCCGCCTGAGCCCGAGCCCACACGCCGGCCGCGGAGAGCGTCGCCTCAGCTGACGAGCTCGGCGTCCGCGCGGCGCTCGATCGCGTAGCGCTCCACCGTGCGGCGCAGCGAGTCGCGCAGCGACCGGCGGACGAAGAACCACGTGTAGGGCGTCCGTTCCTTGAGCTGGTAGTTGAGCGACACGTGGAAGCGACCGTCGAAGTAGCCGGCGCTCAGCGTCCCGGTGAGCTGCTCGGTCTCCACCGTGCGCACCCCGGGCTCCACGGAACGCTCGCGCGTCTGGCCCGGCCCGTGGGGGCCGGACGCCCAGACGATCGCCGGTGCCCGGCGCCGGCCAGCCCTCGTCCACGCGCACGACCTTGCCGAAGCCGTCGACGAAGGCCGGCCAGCGCCGCGGGTCGTCCCACAGCTCCAGCGCGGCGTCCTCGGGCCCGGGCACCTCGACCGCGACGACGACTCTCAGGCATCGTCAGGCATCAGCTCGCGCGGATGGCGCGGATCGAGCGGCCGATGCGGTCCAGCCGCGGCTCGACCTCCTCGCGCAGCACCGCGCACTCGGCGGCCCCGGCGTCCGTGATGCGGTAGTAGCGCCGCGAGCGGCGCTCCGGGTGCTCCCATTCCCCGGCGACGAACCCCTTCGCCTCGAGGTTGCGCAGCAGCGGGTACATCGTGTTCGGGTTGACGGCCAGCGCGCCGGCGGTCAGCTCGGAGATCCGCTCGATGAGCTGGTTGCCGTAGCACGGCTCGGCGGCGACGAAGTGGAGGATCAGCAGCGGGAGCAGCCCGCCCCGGCGCAGGTCGCCGATCAAGAGGATCTTGGGAGCCGGGGCCGGCGGTCGAGTCCAGACGAACCGCGGCTTGCACTGCGTCCTGGGGCTCGCTCTTCACGAGCCCCAGGATGGCACTAAGCGGGAACGGGCTCCTCGATACGGCGCGGGAGGAGGGTCTCGCGGGCGATGACGAGGCGCTGGATCTGCGCCGTGCCCTCGTAGAGCTGCATGATCTTGGCGTCACGCATGAGCTTCTCGACGGGGTAGTCCTTGATGAAGCCGTAGCCGCCGTAGACCTGCACGGCGTCCGTGGTGACCTCCATCGCGGAGTCCGCGGCGAAGCGCTTGGCGTGCGAGGACTCGATCGTGTTGCGGCGGCCCTGGTCGAGCAGGACGGCCGAGTTCCAGGTGGCCAGGCGCGACAGGTGCACCTTGGTCGCCATGTCGGCGATCATGAACTGGATCGCCTGGTGCATCGCGATCGGCACGCCGAACTGGACGCGCTCCTTGGAGTACGTCGGTCGCGAACTCGAAGGCCGCGCGCGCGATGCCGATCGCCATCGCCGCCACGCCGGGGCGCGTGCGGTCGAGGGTCATCATCGCGAGCTTGAAGCCCTTGTTCTCCTCGCCGATGAGGTTCTCGGCGGGGATCTCGGTGTCGTTGAAGGTGATGGTCGCGGTGTTGGACGCCCGCTGACCCATCTTGTCTTCCTTCTTGTCCACCGTGACGGTGTCGTCCTTCGGAACGATGAAGGCCGAGATGCCGCGGTGGCCGGCCTCCTTGTCCGTCTTGGCGTAGACGGTGAAGTAGTCGGCGTGCGACCCGTTGGTGATGAAGCACTTGGAGCCGTTGAGGACGTACTTGTCGCCCTTCTTGACGGCGGTCGTGCGCATGCCCGAGACGTCCGAGCCGGCGTCCGGCTCGGTCAGGCAGAACGAGGCGAGCGTGTACTCGCTCGTGATGTCGCTCGAAGATCTTGGCCTTGAGCTCCTCGGAGCCGCCGATCGCGAGCGGCGCCAGGGCGAGGCCGTTGGCGCTGAGCGAGGTGCCGATGCCCGAGCAACCCCAGGCGATCTCCTCCTCGATGAGACAACCCTCGAGGTAGTTCGCACCCGGCCCGCCGTACTCCTCGGGGACGTGCGAGTTCATGAGACCGAGCTCGAACGCCTTCTTGAGGACGTCCTCCGGCCAGGTCCCTTCCTTGTCGTACTCCCAGGCGACGGGGCGGATCTCCTTCTCCGCGAAGTCGTGCGCCATCTCGCGCAACGCCTTCTGCTCGTCGGTGAGCGTGAAATCAACCACGGTGGGCTTCTCCCTAGACGATTGACTGGTCAGTCAACATTGGCTTGGTCGAGGATACCCCGCTCGTGGCGAAAGGCAACGGGGCTGGCCGAATGGCGGTATCGCCGAGTGCCACACTGTGGGCGGTGCTGCAGGACGCCTTCGTCTACGTGCTCTTCGGAACGGTCGCCGTCGGCGTGATCGTGGCGATCTGGACGTTCGTGATCTCCGCCGACGCCTACGACCAGATCGGCAAGGGCGGCTTCTTCATCGACGACGAGGCGGCCAAGCGGGCACCCGGCGCGATCAACGTCGCCGAGCGCGACGAGGAGATCCGGCAGATGCTCACCGCCCGCAACGCGCGCCGCGAGGCCGCCGGCCTGGAAGAGGTCGACGTCGAGGAGGAGCTGGCCCGGCTCATCAAGCCCAACATCGACGAGTCGATGCGCGCCGAGATCCGCGAGCACGTGATCGCCCGCAACAACCGCCGCGCCCACCGCGGGCAGGAGCCGCTCGACGTCGACGCCGAGGTCGAGCGCCAGATCGCGGATCTCAGCTAGCTCTGCGGCTGGTTCGGGCGCCGACGAACGGCAGTCACTGAGGAGGGGAGCGAGAGCTCCGGGCGGTGTCGAAGTCGCCTGAAGCGGCTACCGGACGCTCTGCACGACCTCGCGGGTTGAACCAAGCTCGAAGTCGTGGACCCCGCCGGGATGGACCACCCCGGTCAGACGTAGAAGAAGACCACGCCGAAGACGGCGTAGACCGACAGCAGCTGCAGGCCCTCGAACCAGTTCGATTCGCCGTCGTTGGCGACGTGGCCGGCGATCAGCACCGCGAAGAACAGTGCCGCGAGCTCGAAGCCGTTGAACACGAGCGACATCGGGAACTCGCCGATGAAGAAGCTGAGCAGGACGAGCACCGGCGCCACGAACAGCGCGATCTGCGCCGACGAGCCGATCGCGATGTTGACCGACAGGTCCATCTTGTTCTTGGTCGCGAAGAGGATCGCCACCCAGTGCTCCGCGGCGTTGCCGACGATGGCGACCACGATCAGGCCGACGAAGAACGGCGACAGGCCGATGTCCTCGGAGGCCTCGGAGATCGAGCCGACCAGGATCTCCGACATCACGCCGACCGCGATGCCGGCCAGCGCGAGCATGAGGACAGCGCGCTTCACCGACCAGATCTCGCCGCCGTGGTCTGAGTCCTCGTTGTGCGGGTTGAACAGGTCCTTGTGCGTGCGCAGGGAGAAGATGAGCCCGGCGACGTAGGCGCTGAGAAGCAACAGGGACACGGCGATCGACAGGTGCTCGACGTCCAGCGAGAAGCGGTGGGACTCCTCGACCGGACGCGGCAGGCCATCGCCGTGGACGAGCTGGAAGACCGCCGGCATGGCGAGCGCGACGGCCGCCAGGAGCAGCAGTCCCGACTGCGAGCTGGCGGCGGTGCGGTCGAAGGTCTGACGCTCGTACTTGAGGCCGCCGATGAACATCGACGCGCCCATCACCAGCAGCACGTTGCCGAGGATCGAGCCGATCAGGGAGGCCTTGACGACCTCCTGCAGGCCCTCGTTGAGCGCGAAGAAGGCGATGATCAGCTCGGGCGCGTTGCCGAACGTGACGTTCAGCAGGCCGCCGATGCCCGGCCCCGAGCGGTGCGCGAGCTCCTCGGTCGCGCGCCCCATCAGCGCGGCGGTCGGGACGACTCCCAGCGCCGAGGCGGCGAAGATGATCAGCGCGCTCGCGTGCGTGATCTCCAGCACGATCGCGATCGCGATGAACGGGACCAGCAGATAGGGCCAACCCTCGCCCGAGAAGAGGAACCTGCGCATTGGCGCCGCGAGCTTACGACGCGGCGCGCGGCAGGGCTCTGGACCCCGCCGCGCGTGCTATGAGAGGATGCTCAGCCGCCGAGTGCGCCGAGGCCGCCCAGGCCGCCCAGGCCACCGAACTGCCCGAGCAGCTCGTCGAACGGCTTCGTGTCCTCGGGCGTCTCGATCTCCTGCTCCTCGTTGAGATCGGTCAGCGAGAGATCGAAGTCGATGCTCGCCTTGCCGCCGGAGCCGGCCGGGTCCTCGATGTCGAGCACGAAGGCCATGCGGCGCAGGATCGAGTCGTCCTTGCCGGTCTCGATCTCCACCGTCGCCGTCTTGACGGTGTCCTCGACCTGCTGGATCTGCTCGTCGGTCAGCTCCGTCGGAAGCTGACCCGTGTCCGGGACGCCGAGGGAGTCGGCGTTGGACAGCAGGTCGTTGACGTCGGCCAGCATCTTCGGGAGGTCGATGGCGCCCGTGATCTTGATCGTGTCGGTGTCCCCGACCGTCGAGTCGCCGTCCGTCTGCGGGTCCGTGAGCCACGTCTGCGGCTCGATGCCCAGCGAGGCGAGCGTGGGCTGGTCGCCCGTCTGCTCGGCCTGCGCCTGCTCGAAGCCGGCCTTGAACTGCTGGAAGACCTCGTCGGAAACGGCGTACTCCTGGCCGTTGAACGCGACGAAGCCGGCGTCACCCGTGGAGGTCGCGCCCGCCTCGATGGTGTCCTGACCGGGAATGCCGGAGACCGAGACGTCGATATCGAACTTCGGAATCTCCTTCTCGCCCTGGCTCTGGAAGGGACCGCCGAGTGAGATCTCGATCGGGCTCGTCAGCGGCGAGCCGCCGCCTTCGGCGTTGACCGTCATGGCGAGGTCGAAGCGACCGGAATCGACCTTCTTGTCGCCCTCCTCGGAGAACGTCTGCTCGAGGATGGCCTGGGGATCTTCAGTCTCGACCGCGGTGCCGCCGGTGTCGGCGGTCTCGGTGTCGTCGCCACCGCAGGCAACGAGGGCCATCGCCGCAATCAGCAGCGCGAGCGGAAGCAGGTAGCGCAGGATGCGTTGCAAGTCTTTCTCCAAACGTGATGAGGGGACGCGCGAGCCTACCATCGCGACAGGTGCGAAACCGGCGTATTTATGTGCTCGCAACCCTCGTCCTGTGCGGCCTGACGGCCGCTCCGGCACGGGCCGACAACATCCGCCTGCTGGGCGGTGGAACGCGCTTCGATCCCGGTGTCGCCGCGCGCGACACGACCCCGGAACCGGCGCACCGCGCGGTGCGCACGAGGTCCTTTGCCAAGGTCGGCGACGCGCCGCTCGTCGTGGTGCGCCGGATGCGCGACACCGGCGCGATCACCCGCGAGGAGTACCGCTCCTACCGCGACGAGTACCGGACCTCCGAGCGCTTCGCAGCGGGCCTCGAGGGCGCCCGCCGGCTCGACATGACGGGCGCGCTCAACAACATCCGCTCCGTCGCGGCGCGCGGGATGCTCAAGCGCTCACGCCTGGACCCGCTGTGGCTGATCCTGCGCCGCAACCGGGAGTGGTGGTCGAGCGGCCCGCTGCTGCCGTCCGGCGAGCGCGTCTCCTTCCCCGGCTCCGAGGTCATCTTCCAGTACTTCCCGGGCGAGGGACTGCAGTTTCACCCGCTGGCCAACTTCGGCAAGCTCAACGCGCTCGTGACCTCACGGGCGGACTCCGACCGAACGCGCAAGATGCTCGACGAGCTGATGGCGCTCGGCGTCTGGCGCTCGGGCGCGCTGGCGTGGGAGTACTACTTCGACTTCGGCGGGGGCGCGCCCGCATGGGTGTCGAGCCTCGCCCAGGGCACCGGCCTGCAGGCGCTCTCGCGCGCGGCCGCGCGCACCGGCGTCCAGTCCGAGGTCTTTCCCGAGCTCTGGCACGGGCTGAAGCTCTTCGAACGCCGGACGCCCGCCGGCGTGCGGGTGCCGGTCGCGGGGCCCGGCGACCACTACGCGCAGTACTCCTTCGCCCCCAGCCTGCGGATCCTCAACGGCTTCATCCAATCGCTCAACGGCCTGGACGAGTTCGCCAATCAGACGGGCTTCCAGAAGGCGCGAGCGCTCTTCGAAGCCGGGGATGCTCGCGCGCGGGTAGAAGTGCCGACCTACGACACCGGCGCCTGGTCGCTGTACGCGCGCGGGTCGAGCTACTCGGAGTCGAGCCTCGACTACCACGTGCTGCTGCGCGATTTCCTCGAGGATCTCTGCAACCGCACCGCGGAGCGGGTCCACTGCGGCGCCGAGCAGCACTTCACCCGGTACCTCGAGGAACCGCCTGCGGTGGCCGTGCTCACCCGCCGCCTCGTGGCCGGCCGGGAGAGCGCCCTGACCTTCCGCGTCTCGAAGATCTCACGCGTCGGCGTGACCCTGTCGCGCGGCGGCAGGCAGGTCTACGCCTACAGCGCCTCCCTCGGTTTCGGTCGGCACAGCCTGACCGTCAAGCCGCCCAAGAAGGCGCGCGGCGGCGCTTATGACGTCCGCGTCAGCGCAACCGACCTCGCCGGCAACAGCGCGTCGCGAGCCTTCACCGTCTCGATCACTCGCAAATAGACTCGCCGCATGGCGCCCCGGACGATCCTCTACACGGGGAAGGGCGGCGTGGGCAAGACGTCCGTCGCCGCCGCGACGGCCCGTGCCATAGCCGCGGCCGGTAAGCGCGTGATCGTGCTCTCGACCGACCCGGCCCACTCCCTGGCGGACGTGCTCGAGACCGAGGTGGGCTCGCGGCCCGTCGACCTCGGCGGCGGTCTGTGGGCGCAGCAGGTGGTCGCCCAGGAGGAGCTCGAGCGCAACTGGTCGAGCGTCTCGGACTGGCTCGGCGGCATGCTGGTCGAGCGCGGGATGGACAGGATCGCCGCGGAGGAGCTCAGCGTCCCTCCCGGCGGCGACGAGCTCTTCAGCCTGCTGCAGATCAAGTCCCACGTCGAGTCGGGTGAGTGGGACGCCGTCATCGTCGACTGCGCGCCGACCGGCGAGACGCTGCGCCTGCTGTCGTTTCCCGACGTCGCGCGCTGGTGGCTCGACAAGGTCTTCGGCCGCGAGCACCAGCTGCTGGCGGCGGCCCGGCCGCTCGCCCGCGCGTTCCTGGACGTCAACCTGCCCGACGAGCGCGTCTTCGCCGAGGTGCAGGAGCTGATTCGCAACCTCGTGGCGATGAACGAGATCCTCCGCGACGCCGAGCACACCTCGTTGCGGCTCGTCATGACGCCGGACCGCATGGTCGTCAAGGAGGCGATGCGTACCTTCACCTACCTGAACCTGTTCGGATACCTGACAGACGCGGTGGTGGTCAACCGCGTCTTCCCCGCCGAGGTCGACGGCACCTACTTCGGCCAGTGGCGCGCGCTGCAGACCGAGCAGCTCGAGCTGGTCGAGTCCGGCTTCGCCCCCGTTCCCGTGCTGCGCGCCCCGTACTTCGACCGCGAGGTCATGGGGCCGGAGATGCTCGACCGGCTCGGCGGCGAGCTGTTCGCCGAGGCGGATCCGGCGGCCGTCCTGCACGCCAAGGTCACCCAGCAGCTCTACTCGAGCGACGGGGACCGCGCCGAGCTGCGCCTCGAGCTGCCGTTCGCCAGCAAGGGCGATGTCTCGCTGAAGAAGATCGGCCTCGAGCTGGTGGTCCGGGTCGGTGACGCGCGCCGAACGATCCAGCTGCCCGCGTCGATGGCCGGCCTGCGCCCCACCTCCGCGTCGTTCGCCGACGGCGCGCTGGTGGTCTGCTTCGAGCCGCAGCCGGAGGCCGTCGGTGCCTGACGACGACGTACGCGACCTGCGCCAGCACATCGACGCCGCTCACGCGGCGGCGGACAAGCTCGTGCGCGAGGCCCAGGAACGCGCCGAGCGCGCCGACGCGGCCTTCCGGGAACGCCTCGGCGACGTGCCCGAGCGCGGCTGGGACGTCCCCGAAGCCCACAAGCCCGCACAGGCGACAGGCGAGCTCAGCGCGATCGTCGGACTGCTCGGCGCGCTGCGCGACGCCATCCCGGCCGAGCTCTCCCAGCAGATGGCCGAGGCGGTCCGCGAACTGCTGCTCGCCGTTCGCGCGTTGATCGACTGGTACCTCGATCGCCTCGAGCGCCTCCCGCGGGTTGGTGGGAGCGGATCCGATTCGGGTGACGACGACCACGTTCAAGAGATCCCGATCTCTTGAACGTCAAGGGCCTCTCCAACGTGCAGATGCGAGCGGGCGCGGCCGCGATCGCCCTGGTGCTCTGCATGCTGCTGCCCTGGTACCGGGAGAGCTATTTCGAGGACAGCCGCTTCTTTCGCAACAACCTGACGGCGTTCGGCGCCTTCTCCTGGGTCGAGGCCGCGGTCCTGCTCGTCGCGGCCGCGATCCTCTACCTGCTCTGGGCGCGCTCCCAGCAGCGCGCCTTCCATCTGCCCGGCGGCGACGGCTGGGCGGTCACGATGGCCGGCGGCTGGACCGTCTTCCTGATGGTCTGGCGGCTGTTCGACCGCCCGGACGTCGAGCAGGGCTCGGTCGGCGTGCAGTGGGGTCTCTTCGTGACGATGGGCGTCGGCGTCGCACTGACGCTCGCCGGGCAGGCGATGCGCCTCGAGGGCCGCCCCGAGCCACCCAACCCCGCCGCGGACGACCCGACGTGGGAGCAACCCACCCGGCGGCTTCGCTCACGACGCGAGCCCGTCGACCCGCACGCGGTCACCCGCGCGCTGCCGCGCCCGGAGTGGGAGGGCGACCCGCCCCCGCCGCTCGAGCGGGCGCAGCCGGTGCGGCCGAAGCCGCCCCCGCCCCCGCCGCCCGACGGCAAGCTCTTCTAAGGCTCCTCCAGGACCTCCGCGGGCGAGTGCGGCAGCGGCTTGTGCCTGCGCAGCCGGTCGCCGACCGCCCAGGTGGCGAACAGCAGCGTGCCGATCGCGCCCGTGGCGGTCAGCAGGGCGCCCGCCGCGGCGACGGCCGCGACGCCGTTCGAGCCGAGGATCAGCACCGCGGTGGCGGCGCCGAGCGTCGGCCCGACGGGCAACAGGCCGACGGCGGCCGAGGCGATCAGCAGCGCCACCGCGTCGAAGACCGAGATGTCGATCCCGATGCCCTCCAGCACGATCATGTTGCGGACGACCTGTGCTCCGGTCGCGAACATCACGAGGCCGATGATCACGTTGCGGCTCTTGAGGCCGCGCATCACGTCGAGGCCCTGCCAGAAGCCCTCCCGCCGATCGCGGACGAAGCGCCCGGCGCCCGCGATGGCCGCCGTCGCACCGAGCACGATCGCCACGGCACCCCACCACGGCAGCCCGAGCGGGGAGATCAGGGTGAAGCACAGCACCGCGGCCAGCGCGATCTCGACGACGACGATCGGCAGCTCCGCGGCGATCAGGACGGACGGCAGCGGGCTGTGGTCCGGCGCCGACCTGCGCAGCGCCGCGATCCTCATCCCCAGGCCGACCGTGCTGTTGAAGATGTTGCCGACGTAGCCGACCGCCGCGGCCCGGTACAGCCGCCGCCGGTCGACGCTCCCACCCGCCGCCTCGACGCACACGTGCCACGCCTCGCTGCGCGCCAGCAGCCACACCACCTGGGTGCCGACGGCGGCGGCCAGCGTGACCGCCGAGGCGCTGGAGAACGCGTCCGCGAAGTCGTCGCGCTTGTTCCACAGCCCGGTTGCAAGCAGTCCGGTGACGACCAGCGTTCCGATGATGGTCACGGCCACGGGATGGGCGCGCATCCAGGCGCGCGCGCGGCCCAGCATCAGTCGTCGAAGAGCGCGTAGCCGTACTCGCCGCGCTTGTAGGCGAGGCGGGCGATGGAGTGCATGGTGGCGTCGTCGTTGGAGTGCAGCTGGTCCAGACGGCCGTTGACGCGCGACTGGGCGCGCCGGCAGAACGAGTCCGCGATGAACTGCTCCTGGCCCGAGGCCTGGACGCCCTGCTCCTCGAAGATCGCCGTGGTGCGCGACAGCACCGCGATCTGGGCGTAGACGTCACACAGGGAGTCGGCGAAGCGCCGGTGTGACATGCCCTGGTTGGCGACGTCGCGGCCGTGCTTGCGCAGCAGCTTCTCGCCCTCGTCGCGCAGCCGCTTGACCTGGTCGGCGACCGGGTCGGCCGCGTCTGCGAGCGCGGGGTGCGCCTTGGTGATCGACTCGGGACGCACCTCGCGGCGGACGCGGCCGAAGGCGTACCCGCCGAGGGCGCCGAGCGTGCCGATCGGATCCGTGAGGTCGAGCTCGCCGAGGACCTTGAGCTCCTCCCCCAGCGGTTTGAGCGCGGACAGCGCCACATAGGAGCGCAGGACGTCGTTGGCGCCCTCGAAGATCGGGAAGATGCGGATGTCGCGCAGCACCTGCTCGAAGGGCTGGTCGCGCATGTAGCCCTCGCCGCCCTTGAGCTGCAACGCGCGATTGGCGAGGTACCAGGCGAACTCGGTGCCCGCGACCTTGGCCATCGCCGATTCGACGGAGTAGTCCTCGACGCCGGCGTCCACGAGGCCGGTGGTCATGTACGAGAGCGACTCCAGGCCGAAGAGGTAGGAGACCATCCAGCCGATCTTGTCCTCGACCATGTCGAAGTCGCCGATCGGCTGGTCGAACTGCCGGCGCGTCGTGACGTGATCGATGGTCAGGTCGAGCAGCTTCTTACCCAGGCCGACGGCTCCCGTGCCGAGCGACATGCGCCCGTTGTTGAGGATCTGCATCGCGTAGCGGAAGCCCTCGCCGGGCTCGCCGAGCACGTTCTCCGGCGGGACGCGGACGTCCTTGAAATACAGCGGGCAGAGGTTGTTGCCGCGCAGGCCCATCGTGTCGTAGGGCTCGCCGGCCTCGAAGCCGGGCATGCCCTTTTCGAGGATGAAGGCGGTGTGGCGGTCCTTGCCGTCGACCTCGGTGCGGGCGAAGGCGACGAACACCGAGCCGCGGCCGCCGTTGCCGATCCAGCGCTTCTCGCCGTTGAGCGTCCACGAGCCGTCGCCGTTGGCGACCGCGCGCGACTGGACGTTGTAGGCGTCCGAGCCGGCCTGCGGCTCGGTCAGGGCGAACCCCGCGAGCTTGCGTCCCGAGCACAGGTCGGGGAGGAAGCGCTCCTTCTGCTCGTCGGAGCCGAACAGGACGATGCCCTTCATGCCGATCGACTGGTGCACGCCCAGCGCGACCGTGAGCGAGCCGTCGACCTGCCCGATCGACTCGAACATGCGCGCGTAGCCCGTCTGGGAGAGGCCGGCGCCGCCGTACTTCTCCGGCACGTACAGACCCATGAGCCCGAGCTCGCCGAGGTCCGAATAGACCTGATCCTCGATCCAGCCCTTGGTGTCGATCTCGCGGGAGTCGATGTTCTCGGCCGCGTAGTCGCGGAAGGCGCGGACGAGCCCGCGGATCTTCTCCTCCTCCGCGTCGTCGCGGCGGACGGGATACGGGAAGACGAGGTCCTCGTGGATCTCCCCCAGGACGAGGGCCTTGGAGAACGACGAGACGGCGGTGGTCGCTTCGGCCATGCGCGGCACGCTACCCGCGGAGGGGTGGCAATGTGCCGCCCGTGAGCGCCGAGTTCCTGATCGTGCGCCACCACGTCGTCTCGCGCCCGGCGGTCATGACCTGGCTGCTGCGGACCTTCGCAGGAGCGTTCGTGCTCCGCGGCGCGCGCCTGGCCGCCGAGTCGCGCCAGGAGCGGACGGCCGCGCCCCGGTGCGCTCCGCGCCGATCCCGGCCACGACGACGAAGCCGATTCCGGCGGCGGCCGCCAGGCCCGGCGTCTGACCGAGGACGACCAGACCGATCACTAGGGCCATCGCGGGTTCGAGGCTCATCAGCGTGCCGAAGGCCGTGACGGTCAGCCGGCGCAGCGCGAGCATCTCGAGCGCGAACGGGATGACGGGGAGCAGGATGGCCAGGCCGACGCCGGCCAGGAGCACGGCAGGAGTCAGGTCGCCCACCAGACCGGGCCCGACGACGGCGCTCGAGATGAGCCCGGCGGTCGCCATCGAGACGGCGAGCCCCTGCAGCCCGGCGACCTCGTCGCCGACGCGCTGGGACAGCAGGATGTAGGACGCCCACGCCACCGCCGCCGTCAGGGCGAGCGCGACACCGACCGGATCCAGCGCTCCGTGCCAGGGCTCCGTCAGGAGCAGCACCCCGATCGCGGCGATCGCCGGCCAGACCTTCGTGCCGCCCCGGCCGCGCATGACGGCCACGCTGAGCGGGCCGAGGAACTCGAGGGCGCTGGCCGTCCCCAACGGGATCCGGTCCACCGCGGCCATGAAGCACATCGTCACCACCGCGATCGCTACGCCAAGCCCGAGCGCCGCGATGAAGCCGCTGCGGCTGAAGGCGCTCCGGCGGGGACGGACGAACGCGAGCAGGATGAGTCCGGCGAACGCGAGCCGCAGGCAGGCGGCGCCCTCCGCCCCGATGTCGTCGAAGAGCCCCACCGACGCGGCGACGCCCAGCTGCACGCAGAGCATCGCCACGAGGGCCATGCCGGCGCCGGTGCGACTCGGAGTCATGCGTCCATTCTCGGCGTTCGGATCGTCCGTGTCCACGTTGACTTGTCCAAGTGATCGTTCGTTATCATCGAACAATCAGCCCACGCCGCCTCCGCCTCCTGTTCGAGTTGTCCCGGCGTGGCTCCATGCGCGCGGTGGCCGAGGAGCTCGGCTACACGACCTCGACCGTGTCCCAGCAGCTGCATCTCCTGTCACGAGAGGCGGGCACGCCGTTGTTCGAGCCCGCGGGACGGATGGTGCGGCTGACGCCGGCCGGCCGGCGCCTCGCAGACCACGCCGTCACGATCCTCGCCGCGCTCGACGCGGCAAAGGCCGATCTCGATCCCGCTGCCGAGCCCGCCGGCACCGTCCGCGTCGCCGGCTTCGCGACGGCGATCCGGCGCTCGCTCCTGCCCGTCGTGGCCGACCTCGCTCGCGCCCACCCCGCCGTGGAGCTGCACGTCCGCGAGCACGAGGCACCCGAGGCGCTGGCCCTGCTGGCCGACGACGACGTCGACCTCGCGCTCGTCTACGACTACAACCTCGCGCCGCGGACCTTCCCCGCAGAACTGGCCGCGCAGCCGCTCTGGACCACGCGGTGGCATCTGGGTGTGCAGGCCGGTGACGCGCCCGGCGCCGACGAGCCCGCCCCGCAGGTCGTGCGCCGGTACGCCGACGCGGACTGGATCGTCAACTCCCGGGACTCGGCCGACGAGGACGTCGTGCTGGCGCTGGCCGCGCTGTCGGGCTGCCGGCCGCGTTTCACCCACCGGGTGGACAGCCTCGAGCTCGTGCAGGACCTCATCGCCGCGGGCCGGGGTGTCGCGCTCCTGCCCGCCGGATTCCCGCGACACGACGGCGTTCGGATGCTCGAGCTGCACGACCCGATCGCAGAGCTGCGCACCTATGCAGTCGCTCGGCGAGGGCGCGAGGCGTGGGCGCCGCTCGCGCTCATCAGTCGCCTGCTGCAGGAGCGCTAGGGGTCCGATCGGGCCGCAGCATCCTGTACCTCGTCAGATCGGACCCGGACTGCGGGGCCGATCTGACGCGGTTGGCGCCGACCGACAACCGGCCGACGCGGTTGAGCGGAGCGTACGCCACCCTCGCCTCCTCACCTGCTCGTTCTCCAATCGCGTCGGATTCGCCTCGGTCGCGACGAACCGCGCTGGATCGGACCCGGACTCCGGGGCCGATCTGACGCGGTTGCGTCGGGTGCCCGCGCGCTGGCTAGGTGCCGCCGCGGAAGATCAGCAGCGGGAGGACGATCGTGGCCAGGAAGATCATCACGATGCCGAGGATGATCATGGTCCGCGAGTGGATGACGTGGCCCATCGTCCCGACCACGAACCCCGCCAGCATGATGCCGACGAAGAGCGCGAGGTTCGGGTCCCCGCTGGGGACGAGCTCGGCGGCCAGCATCTCTGACGGAGCCTAGAGTTACGCCCGTGGAGCCCGCTTCAGTCCAGGAAGTCGCCGAGGGCCTGCGGGCGGTCGGCTACCTGCCCGGTGAGTCCACCGCGCTCGTCTCCTACCTGGCCATCCAGCTCGGCAAGCCCGTGCTGGTCGAGGGCCCGGCCGGCGTCGGCAAGACCGAGCTCGCGAAGGCGCTGGCCAAGTACCTCGACCGCACGCTGATCCGGCTGCAGTGCTACGAGGGCCTCGACGAGGCCAAGGCCCTGTACGAGTGGAACTACCGCAAGCAGCTGCTGCGCATCCAGGCCGAGCGCGAGGGCGAGGCCTGGGACACCGTCCACGACGACATCTTCGGCGAGGAGTTCCTGCTCGCCCGGCCGCTGATGAACGCGATCTCCTCCGAGGAGCCGGTCGTCCTGCTGATCGACGAGATCGACAAGACCGACCAGGAGTTCGAGGCGATGCTGCTCGAGCTGCTGTCGGACTTCCAGATCTCGATCCCCGAGCTCGGCCGCATCGAGGCGCGCACGATGCCGGTCGTGCTCCTCACGTCCAACAACTCGCGCGAGCTGACCGAGGCGCTCAAGCGCCGCTGCCTGTACCTGTGGCTCGACTACCCATCGCCCGAGCACGAGCTCGAGATCGTCCGCCTGCACGCGCCCGAGATCCAGGCGGCCGTCGCCCAGCGCATGGTCGAGGTCGTCGCCATGGTCCGCGAGCTCGACCTCAAGAAGCCGCCGTCGCTCGCGGAGTCGATCGACTGGGCCCGCGCGCTGCTGCTGCTCGGCGCCGACGACATCACGCCCGAGGTCTTCAAGGTCGACGATGTCGATCATCGTCAAGCACCGCACGGACCTCGACATCGTCGCCGAGCGCGTCGGCGTGAAGCTCGGCTTCGCCGCGGCGTGACCCCGCGTTCGACGCCCAGCTGCTGGCGCTTCGGCGACGACCTGCGCCGCGAGGGCATGGCGCTCGGGACGTGCGAGCTGCTGGACGGCTTCGCCGCGCTGCACGAGGTCGGCTGGACCGAGCCGGAGCAGTTCCGCGAGGCGCTCGCGGCGACGCTGGCCAAGTCGCCCGAGGACCGGCGCGTCTTCGACCTCGTCTTCGAGCGCTTCTTCTTCCGCGCCGCCGGAGGCGCGAGGCCGTCGCCCGCGGCGTCAAGGAGGGCGGACGACAGGCCGGCGGCGACGACGGAGGGCGACGGCGACCGCCGAGCCTCGACTTCGACGCGCTGCGCGACGCGGTCGAGCAGGCCATCCGCGACGGCGACGAGTCGCGCGCATGCGCGACCTCGCCCGCCTGGCGATCGCCGCCTTCGGCCAGCACGGCCAGGGCTCGGGCGTGCTCGGCGTCGACGTCCAGCGCATCCGCCGCGCGCTCGGCCTCAAGTCCGAGCCCGGCCCGCCGCCCGCCAGACGGCGAGGCGCCCCCGCCGCTCACGCGCGACCAGATCCGCCGCTTCGAGAGGCTGCTGCGGCGCGAGCTCGAGCGCGCGCAGATCGAGCGCACGCAGCAGCTGCCGCCGTCCCGGCCGCTGAACGAGCTCGACCGCGCGCTGCCCTCCGGGCCGCTGCAGGACCTCGCGGCGGTGCACCGCGTCGTCATGCAGCTCAAGCGCCGCCTCGCCACCCAGGGCCACGAGACGCGCGGCCACGCAAGCACGCCCACGTCGACGTGCGCCGCACGATGCGCGCCTCGCTGTCGACGGGCGGCGTCCCCGTCGAGCTGAAGTTCCGGCCCAAGCGCCCGCGCCGGCCGGAGATCTACGTGCTCTGCGACGTCTCCACGTCGGTCACCAGCGCGTCCGTCTTCTTCCTCAGCGTCATGCACGCGCTGCACGACTCGTTCCGCAAGATGCGCTCGTTCGTGTTCGTCGAGCGGATC
The DNA here is from genome assembly GCA_963759945.1 of uncultured Solirubrobacteraceae bacterium. Taxonomy (GTDB): domain Bacteria; phylum Actinomycetota; class Thermoleophilia; order Solirubrobacterales; family Solirubrobacteraceae; genus DATLGB01. Next base: position 44,264 of record CAVXBH010000018.1, read on the forward strand.
TCCGAGGTGACGGACGTCTTCGAGCGCGAGCGCTCCTTCCGCAAGGTCTCCGAAGCGATCTCCAAGGACGCGGGCGTCGCCGACGTCTCCGGCTACACGGACTACGGCCGCGTGTGGCGCGAGTTCCTCGCGCATGGTCGACGACGACCTGCACCCGCGCGCGACGGTGATCGTCCTCGGCGACGCGCGCACCAACGGCCGCGACCCGCGCGCCGACCTGTTCGCCGGCGTCGCCGAGCGGGCCGGCCGGACGATCTGGCTCAACCCGGAGCCGCGGCTGTACTGGAACTACGGCGACTCCGTGATCGCCGCCTACGAGCAGCACTGCGAGGCCTACGAGTGCTGGACGACCAAGCAGCTCGAGGAGTTCGTCAAGGCGCTGACCCGGCCCGTTCGCTGACCGACCTCGTCGCCAAACGGTCGAAATAACGACAACTTCGCGACGAGCGCGGTATACCGCGAACCGATGCTCGGACTCCGCCAGGTCCTGCTCGGCGCCGCGGCCGCGGCCGCGCTCGCCGCGGCGCCCGCCTCCGCCCAGCTGATTCCCGCGACTCCGCCGCCGACGGCCGGCGCGGTGAGTCCGACGCTCGGTGGCGACGCCGCGCATCGAAACGAATGGGCCGGCACCGGCCTGCGTCCTCCGCTCGAGCTGGCGTGGCAGGTCCCGGCCAGCGCCGTTCAGGCCGCGGTCGCGGTCGGCTCGCGCGTCGTCGTCGAGACCGCGACCGAGGTCGTCGCGCTCAACGCATCCGACGGAGCCGCCAGTGGGCCGTCCCGATCACGGGACCGGTCGAGGTCGCGGCCGACGACTCACGGGTCTACCTCGCGGGGCCGGCGGGCGTCGTCGCCCTCGATGCCGCGACGGGACGGTCGCAATGGGGCGACCCGGATCCGGGTTCCACCGGCCCGGTCGTGGTCAACGGCGTGCTCCTGACGGGCAACGCCGCAGGCGCGATCGTCGCTCGTGCGGCGTCGAGCGGGTCCGAGCTGTGGAGGACGTCTGTCGGCATCACCGGCGCGCGCCCTGCGGCCGCGGGGCTACGCGTCTATGCCAGCGGCGCCTGTCGTGGCGCGTCGCTCGACGTGGCGCTCGGAACGGCGCAGTGGCGGTCCGGCTGCGCGCAGGACACCGGCACGCGGACGTTGCTCACAGGCGGCCTGGTGATCAGCGAGGACGGGCCGACCTTCCTCGCCGGCGACGGGACGGTGGTCGCTTCATCGCGCGGCCCGGGGACGGCCGGCGCGGGACTGCTCTTCGCCAACCCGATCGGCGCTCCGGAGAGTGCGCTCCAGGCGCGCGACGCCGGCACCTTCGCCCCGCGCTGGACCTGGAACCCACCGCTGCCCGGCATCACCTTCCTGCGCCCCGCCGTCGTCGACGGCATGGTCTATGAGGTCGCCGCGACCGCTGACGCCGGCCTCGTGCTTGCCGCGCTCGACGGTGCGACGGGCGCCGAGCGCTGGACCGGCTTCCTGCCCGGAGACGGCGCCTACGCCCCGGCGCGGACGTCCGCGGTCGCCGTCGCCCCCGGCCTGCTGCTCGTGCCGACCGTGGAGCGGCCTGGCCGCGCTGCGCAACGCGGCGGAGGGCCCGCTCAGCCTGCGGGCGACGTTCCCGCGCAACGTCGTCGCCACGGGCGAAAGCGTGCCGATCACCGGCAAGGTCGTCTCCGACGGCCACGGGCTGGTCGGGCCGCGTGCGGTCTACCTGCAGGCCGACCCGTTCCCGTTCGGCGCCCGCGGCTACAAGACGGTCGGCGGCTCGGTGTCCCGGCGCACGGGCTTCGGGGTGGCGACCGCCGTCACCCGCAACACCCGGCTGCGGCTCGTCTCCGACGGCGTCGTCTACCCGCCGGCCAAGGTCTACGCGGTGCCGCCGATCTCCGTCAAGTACAAGGCGACCGACGAGGACCTCGTCGTGCTCGCCACGCTGCGGATCGGCAGGACGAAGGGACTGCGCAGGGCGGGTCGGGTCGGGCTGTACCGGCTCAAGGACGGCAGCACGACCGCCGAGCGCATCGGCGTCGGCCGCACGCGCGCCAACGGCGTCGCCAGGTTCATGGTCGCGATCCCACCCGATCTGACGCGTGGGGACCGGGTCGTGCCCTGTCTGCGTGGTGGCTCGCGCCGCGGCTTCGGTGCGCCCAACGCACTCGACCGGGGTTGCGGCGCGAAGACGATCGAGGTCGTTCAGGCCGTCGTCGGCGTCGCTGCCGGACCTGAGCCTGAGCACGGGCACCGGCTCGGCGATGCCCTTGAAGCGCTTCATGCCGGCTTCCGTGAAGGAGTAGTTCTCCGCGGCGTCGCCCAAGGCGTCGCGCAGGCTGTTCGTGACGAGGATCGAGTCGGGCCGGGCGCGCGCGGTGAGGCGGGCCGCGAGGTTGACCGCCTGGCCGTAGTAGTCGCCGAGCCGGCCGACGGCACGACCCCAGGCGATGCCGGTGCGCACCGACGGCAGAACGGCGTCGGCCTCGGCCGCCTCGGCCAGGGCCACCATTGCCGCGGTCAGCGCCGCGGGGTCGCGTAGACGACCATCACCGCATCGCCGATCGTCTTGACGAGCCGGACCGGGCCGCCGACATGCGCCTCGGCGATCGCTTCGGCCGGCCGGCGATGTCGGCAGGTCGTCCTCGGGCAGCTCCTCGCCGAGCGCGGTGAACCCGACGATGTCGACGAAGGCGACCGCCACCTCGTTGCCCTCGAGCAAGCGGCCGCTGGCTCCGCGGCGTAGGAGATCCGTCCAAGCGCGCGAATCGCGCAGGTGCATCGCAGCATGTAGTCGAGGTCGGCGGCGGCCAGCGGCATCAACGCGTAGACGCGGTCGCCGTAGCGCAGCGCGAGCTCCGCCTCGTCGTCACCC
>CAVXBH010000019.1:0-54963 GCA_963759945.1 uncultured Solirubrobacteraceae bacterium
GCCGACGAGGATCCGAAGCCCGAAGAGGGCGCCCTCGACACGCCCGCGGTCCCGGAAGAGACGACTGAATAGAGGCCCGAGCACCCGGGCGGTCCGCGCCGGTCAGGCGTTCGGGCCGCCCGTGGCGCTCAACGCGCCGACCGCGCTCGCCGGTCCCGCGGACCGGTCGGGCTACGGCCGCTACGAGAACCGACGTGGACCGCGCTGGAGGCGGCTCTCGGCGCGCTCGAGGGCGGCGACGCGCTCGTGTTCGCCTCCGGCATGGCGGCGTGCGACGCGGTCGTCCGCGCGTGCGGCCGGCCGCTGCTGGCGCCGGCCGACGGCTACTACACGCTGCGCACCCTCTATCCGGACGCGCGCTTCGTCGCCTCCACGACCGAGGCCTACCTCGACGCGCTGGGGGAGGGCGAGCTCGTCTGGGTGGAGACGCCGTCGAACCCGCTGCTCGGGGTCGTCGACATCGCGGCGGTCTGCGAGGCGGCGCACGCGGCAGGGCTCGCTCGTCGCCGTCGACAACTCCGTGGCGACGCCGCTTGGGTCAGGCGCCATTGGCGCTCGGCGCCGACTTCTCCGTGAGTGCCGGTACGAAGGGGCTCAGCGGCGGCTCGGACATCCTCTACGGCGTCGTCGCGGGCCGCGACCTCGAGGCCGTACGCACCATCCGCGACCGCGCGGGCGCGATCTTGGGGCCCTTCGAGGCCTGGGTCGCCCACCGGTCGCTGGCGACCCTCGAGCTGAGGCTCGCGCGAGCGTCGGCCACCGCGCAGGCGATCGCCGACGCGCTCGAGGTCCCCGTCTTCCATCCGTCGCAGCACAAGGTCGCCCATCGCCAGATGCGCCACTTCGGGCCCCTGGTGAGCTTCGATCTCGGCTCGGAGGCGGCCGCGACGGCCTTCTTCGCCCGCGCGCAGCTCGTCGAGGAGGCCACGTCCTTCGGCGGCGCCCACACCACCGCCGAGCGGCGCGCGCGCTGGGGCACCGACGCCGTGGGGCCCGGCCTGATCCGGCTCAGCGCCGGCATCGAGGACACCGAGGACGTCGTCGCCGACGTCCTGAATTCGTTGCGCTGAACGTCCGGCCCAAGACCTAGGTTCAGCACATGGCGCGGACCGTGTTCACCTGCTCGACGTGCGGTGCTTCCGCCGCGAAGTGGCACGGCCAGTGCCCGGCCTGCAACGACTGGAACACGCTGGTCGAGGAGGTCGCGCCGGTGAAATCGGCGCGCAAGGGCGGCGGCCCGGTCGCTCCCGCCCGCGCGGTGCCTTTGCGCGAGGTACGTGCAGAGTCGGTGGCGCGCATGCACACCGGTATCGGCGAGCTCGACCGGGTCCTCGGCGGCGGGGTCGTGCCGGGGTCGGTGATCCTGCTGGGCGGCTCGCCGGGCATCGGCAAGTCGACGCTGACGGCGATGGCGCTCGGCAATCTCGCCGGCGCGGGGCGCAGCGTCCTCTACGTCACGGGGGAGGAGTCCGCCGCCCAGGTGCGCCTGCGGGCGGAGCGGCTCGGCGAGGGTGCGCTGGACGTTCCTGCCCTGGCGGAGACGGACCTGGCGACCGTGCTGGCCACGATCGAGGCCGAGCGGCCCGACGTCTGCGTCATCGACAGCGTCCAGACCCTCGTCGCCGCCGAACTCACCGGCGCGGCCGGCAGCGTCGGGCAGGTGCGCGAGGTCGCCGACCGCATCACCCGCCTGGCCAAGCGCCAGAACACGGCGGTCGTGCTCGTCGGCCACGTCACCAAGGAGGGCGCGCTGGCGGGTCCGCGCGTGCTCGAGCACCTGGTGGACTGCGTGCTCCAGTTCGAGGGCGAGCGTGAGCGCTTCTATCGCACGCTGCGGGCGCTCAAGAACCGCTTCGGCTCGACCAACGAGCTCGGGGTCTTCGAGATGCGCGACATCGGCCTGGTCGAGGTGCAGGACGCCTCGAGCCGGTTCGTCAGCGAGGCGACGAGGGCGCCGGGCAGCGTCGTCCTCGCGGCGATGGAGGGCTCCCGCCCGCTGCTCGTCGAGGTGCAGGCGCTGGTCAACCCGAGCGAGATGGTGCCGCCCCGGCGCGTCTGCAACGGGATCGACCGAAACCGGCTGGCGCTCGTCCTCGCCGTCCTCAGCCGCCACGGCGGCGTGGCCACCGGCAGCGCCGACGTCTTCGTCAACGTGGCCGGCGGCGTGCGCATCGACGAGCCGGGCGCCGACCTCGCAATCGCACTCGCCGTCGCCTCCGCCACCAAGGGCACGGTCCTCGAACGGGGCGACCGCCCGATCGCCACCTTCGGCGAACTGGGCCTCACGGGGGAGGTGCGCTCGGTCGCGCACGCCGACCGCCGCACCGCCGAGGCCTCGAAGTTCGGCCTCGGAGGTGGTCGACGGCGCCCACCCTCCGCGGGGCCCTCGGTTCGGCGATTTCCATGCCTTCCGCGGCAGCGGCGTAGCAGACGCTTCCCCGCCCGTCAAGCGCCGAATTTGGCTCTGTAGCAGGGAAAACGCCCTAAATTTGAGCTGAAGGAACTGCTAAAATGGCTTAGCGGATGACGTCGAGATCAGTTGAAGAACTCAATGAGCTCGATGCGCGTCAGGATCCTCGACTCGTCAAGGCGCTGGAGATGGTCGCCCCCGGTTCGCTGCTGCGAGAGGGCATCGACAACATCGTCCACGCACGCACCGGCGGATTGATCGTCATCGGCGACCCCGACGGGCTCGCCTTCCTGTTCAGCGGCGGCATGCAGCTGGACATGGATTACTCGCCCCAGCTGCTCTACCAGCTGGCGAAGATGGACGGCGCGATCGTCGTCAACTCCAACGCGACGAAGATCGCCTGGGCGAACACCCAGCTGATGCCGGACCCGACGATCCTGACCGCGGAGACCGGCACCCGCCACCGCACCGCCGAGCGGGTCTCCAAGCAGACCGACGCGATCGTCATCGCCGTCTCCCAGCGCCGGGAGGTCGTCTCGCTCTACGTCGACGGCGGCAAGTACATCCTCGAGGAGATCCCCGTCGTCCTGGCCAAGGCCAACCAGGCCCTGGCGACGCTCGACAAGTACCGCACCCGCCTCGACCAGGTCTCGACCCGCCTGACGGCGCTCGAGTTCGAGGGCGGCGTCACCCTCCACGACGTCCTCACCGTCCTCCAGCGCGCCGAGCTCGTGACGCGCATGGCGGTCGAGATCGAGCGCTACATCGTCGAGCTCGGCACGCGAGGGCCGGCTCATCGAGATGCAGCTCGAGGAGACGATGGTCGGCGTGGCCGGCGACAAGGCCGCGCTGCTGCACGACTACCTGGCCGACCCCGCCGACGAGCTCTTCGCCGGCGTGCTGGACGGCATCACGCGCCTGCCCCACCAGGACCTTCTCGACTTCGGCCGCCTCGCCGAACTGCTCGGCTACGACCGCAAGGTCAACACGCTCGACTATCCGGTCTCGCCGCGCGGCTACCGCGTGCTCGGCCGCATCCCGCGCCTGCCGCGGCTGGTCGTGCAGAACATCGTCCGCGAGTTCGGCGGCCTGGACGAGATCCTGGCCGCCGCGGACGCGGCACTGGAAACGGTCGAGGGCGTGGGGGAGATCCGCGCCAAGGACATTCGCGAGGGCCTGCGCAGGCTGCAGGAGATCAACCTCGTCGACCGTTACCTGCAGACGTGAAACCGGTCCGGCACCGCAGACCCTGACAAGGAGGACATCCTGCCTGCTGAGACTGAGACCAAAGATGAGTTCACGGACGACATCACCCTCGTAGATCACGCGCGAGACCGAGCAGCTCGTCTACGAGATCGGCGACCACGTCGTGTATCCGCACCATGGTGCCGGCCAGGTCGTCAAGAAGGAACAGAAGGCGATCCTCGGTGAGACGCGCGAGTACCTCACGATCCAGATCCTCCACAACGACATGACGGTCATGGTGCCGTCGTGCAACGCAGGCAAGGCCGGTCTTCGTCACATCATCGACGAGGAGACGGTCAAGAAGGTTCTCGCCGTGCTGACCGCCGATTGTTCGGAGATGCCGAAGAACTGGAACCGGCGCTTCAAGCACAACCGCGACAAGATCAAGACCGGCGACATCTACGAGCTGGCCGAGGTCGTCCGCAACCTCGCCGTCCGCGAGCAGGAAAAGGGCCTGTCGACGGGCGAGAAGCAGATGTACACCCGCGCCAAGAAGATCCTCGCGTCCGAGATGCGCTACGCGCTCGATATGGACGAGGAGCAGACCGAGGCGCACCTCGACGACCTGCTGCATCGCGACGAACGTCGCGACCGCTACGAGTTGAACGCAGCTGCAGTCGTAGTGGCCGCCGGCAGCGGCGAACGCCTGGGCGCGTCCGGCCCAAGGCGTTCGTCGAGCTGGCGGGTCGCCCCATGGTCGAATGGTCCGAGGACGCGCTCCGCGCCGCGGGGATCCCCTTCGTCCGTGGTGGTGCCGGAGGGCTACGAGGGGATCCGGTGCGGGGCGGGGCCGTGCGCTCGGCGTCCGTGCGTGCCGGCCTCGCTGCGCTGCCGGCGTGCGACGTGGTGGTCATCCACGACGCCGCACGGCCGCTCGTGCCGCCGGAGCTCTTCGGCGCCTGCGTGGCGGCGCTGAGCGAGTGGGACGGGGTCGTCGCCGCCGCGCGGGTGACGGACACGATCAAGGGGCGCGACGACCGAGGTGCGCGCACGCTCGACCGCTCGCGGCTGTGGGCGGTGCAGACGCCGCAGGCGTTCCGGCGGGCGATCCTGGAGCGCGCGCTGGACGTTTCCGACGACCTCCTGGCCGCCGCGACGGACGACGCATCGCTCGTCGAGGCCGCGGGCGGAAGGGTCGGGATCGTCGAGGCTCCGGCGTCGAACTTCAAGGTCACGACCCCGCACGATCTGGCCGTCGCGGAGTGGCTACTGTCGCAACGGTGCTGACGGATTATCACGTCCACCTCCGCCCGGACACGAAGGGCACGGAGGCGGAGAAGTACTTCACTTCAGAGAACGCGGGGCGCTACCGGGAGGCTGCCGAGGCAGCCGGGATCACCGAGCTGGGCGTCTCGGAGCACATCCACCGCTTCCACGCCGCTCTCGACGTCTGGGATCACCCCTTCTGGTGCCAGAGCGCCGCAGACGACATCGACGACTACGTCGAGTTCGTCCGCGAGGAGACCGATCTGCGGCTGGGCATCGAGGCCGACTTCGTGCCGGGCCGCGAGGACCGCATGGGCAATCTGCTCGAGCGCTTCGACTGGGACTACGTGATCGGCTCGGTCCACTTCCTCGGCGGCCGTGCGGTCGACATGCACGGCGCCTTCGACGTCTGGGGACGGGGCGAGGCGCCCGACAAGGTCTGGAAGCGTTACTTCGAAACGCTCGCCGAGTCGGCGCGCAGCGGGCTCTACGACATCATCGCCCACCCCGATCTGGTCAAGGTGTGGGGCGACAAGCACGCCTGTCCCGACGCCGACCCGCGCCGCTACTACGAGCCGGCGGTGGAGGCGTTCGCCGAGGTCGGCATCGCCGTGGAGGTCTCCACCGCAGGCCTGCGCAAACCGGTCGGCGAGATCTACCCGGCGCGGGCCTACCTCGAGATGATCGTCGAGGCCGGGTGCCCCATCGCACTCTCCTCCGATGCCCACGAGCCGGAGCACATCGGCTACGGCTACGACCAGGCACTGGCGCTGCTGGAGGACGTCGGGGTCAGCGAGCTGGCGGTCTTCGAGGGCCGGGAGCGCCGGATGGAACCGGTCGGAGCCGAGTGATCCGCACCGGCATCGGCGTCGACAGCCACCGCTTCTCGCCGGGCCGCCCGCTGATCCTCGGCGGGGTCGACATCCCTCACGAGGAGGGGCTCGCGGGCCACTCCGATGCCGACGTCCTGACGCACGCGATCATCGACGCGCTGCTCGGAGCGGCGGCGATGGGAGACATCGGCCAGCACTTTCCCGACACCGACGAGCGCTGGAAGGACGCGAACTCGCTGGACCTGCTGCGCGCGGTGTTCGAGGGCCTCGGGGAGCACGGGTTCCGCGTGGTGAACGTCGACGCGACGGTCTGCCTCGAGAGGCCGAAGATCGGGCCGTATCGCGACGCGATCCGCGAGGCGCTCGAGACGGTGCTCGGCGCCGGCCGCGTGTCAGTGAAGGCGACGACCGGAGAGGGACTCGGGTTCGTGGGCAGACGTGAGGGCGCGGCGTGCTTCGCGATCGCGACGCTCGACCGCCCCGAATCCCGCGCCTCCTGACCGTTTGTGTCGCCTTGGGGGCATATATCCCCACCTAGGCGACACGCAGCGTCGATCCTGCTCCCTCAATGATGTAGTTCGGACTTACGCCGCGCGGGCGGCGCGGCGCGCCTCGGCGGCCGCGCGCAGCTGCTCGTGCTCGACCTGGCGCTTGAGCTGCTGCAGCGTGCGGCGCAGGTGGCCGCGCACGGTGGGGGCGGCGAGCCGCTCGGCGACGTAGCCGAACACGCCGGCGCCGGCGACGCCGTAGGCGAGGCGGAACTCGACGCGGGTACTCGCCCCACCCGCCCCTGCGTCGCGCAGGCGCCAGCGCCCACGCTGGTCGATCCCGGTGACCGACACCCAGGCCAGGTCGCGCTCCGGTACGAACTCGACGATTTCGACGAGGCCGCCGATCTCCGCGGATCCGACGCGCATCAGCATGCGGTAGCGGGCGCCCAGGCCGTCGCGCTGGTCGCCTACGACCTCCCACCGGGTGATGCCGGCCATGTAGTGCAGGGCGCGCGACGGGTCGCACACCGTCTCCCACACGCGCGACGCGGGCGCTCCGATGACGATGTCGGCGTTGACTCTCATCCGATGAAGGGGAGGCGGCGCTCGGTGGCGAGAGCGTCGAGGGTGTCCTGCATCAGGCGCATGACGTGCTCGTAGACCTCGTCGAGGTCGGGGTCGTCGCCGAACTCCTCGCGCAGGTCGATCGGCGGCAGTGCCTCGACGATGATCTTGGCCGGCAGCGGCCAGTGGCCGAGCATGTCGCCGACGTTGACGCCCCACGGAAGGCCGAGCGAGATCGGCAGGACCTTCAGGCGGAACGCCTTGTCCAGGCGCAGCAGCTTGGCGAGGCCCTCCCCGCGCGAGAGGAAGATCGACGTCTCCTGACCGCCGATGGAGACGACCGGCACGATCGGCACGTCCTGGTCGAGCGCGAGCTTGATGAACCCCTTGCGGCCGTCGAAGTCGACCCGGTGGCGTTCCCAGATCGGCCGGTGGACCTCGTAGTCGCCGCCGGGATAGACGAGCACGGCGGCACCTGAGGCCAGCGCCTTCTTCGCGTTCTTGTGCGACGCGGCGACCGTGCCGTACTTGCGCAGGAAGGACAACCCGGGCATGGAGAGCACCAGGTTGTGGGCGAGTTGGTAGAAGGGCCGCTCGACGCCGAAGTAGGAGCAGAAGGCGAGCGTGAGGACGCCGGTGTCGGGCGTGAGGTTGCCGCCCGAGTGGTTGCCCACCATCAGGACGCCGCCCTCTTCCGGGATGTTCCCGAGGCCGCGCACCTCGGCGCGGAAGTAGATCGAGGCCAGCAGCCACAGCCGCGGCAGTGACTCGCGGATGTAGTCCGGGTCGCGCTCGTCGAGGTCGGCGAGCGGGATGCGTCCCGCGACCGCTCGGCCCGCCGCGGCGCCGAGGCGCGCGGGCAGCGACAGTGCGTCGCCCGCCATGGCGCCGGCGCCGATCAGCCAGGCCGGGGCGCGGCCGCTCGTCGACTCCGCGATCGCCCGTTCGGCCGCTGCACGAGCCGCCTCCGGATCACCGTGGCCGTTGCCATTTCCGTTCGACTGCTGGATGCGGCCTGTCTCGCGGTCCATATGCGGGCGATTCTACGACCGGCCAAGTCGAGCAGGCCAGATTTCGGACCGGCGTCCATGCCCAGCGCATTCCGCGGCCGTCAATCTTGTCCCCATGAACTCCTCCCCTCAGAGTCCGCTCCCCGCCGCTTCGCGGTGCTGCCGCTGGCGAAGCGCCCCGTGGCCGACCGGCCCGCGGTCCGCCGGTTCATCATCGTGCCGGCTTCGCCTCGTCCGTCCGCGAGCATGCGCGGTCGGGCGAGGGCTAGGCAGCTCTCTGCTCGGCGCCGCGCGTGTTGATGGGCGCGCGCGGCGCCGCTCCTCCCAGTGCCTCGGCGCGCGCGAAGTGGCGCCGGATGAGGCCCTCGGTGTGCTCGGGGCGCTCGACCTGGGGGACGTGGCCGCAGCCCTCGAGCACAACGTGCTCGGCCTCGGGCAGCCACTGCTCGACGTGCTTGCGGAAGCTGACCGGGATCAGCCGGTCGTGGGTCCCCCAAACGAACAGGGAGGGGGAGCGCAGCTCGGACAGGCGCGGGTAGAAGCCGTCCGCGCCGAACGGCTTGGACAGGTAGAGCGAGCGGCCCGACGCGGCCAGGGCCAGCCGCGCCCCCGCGTTGCGGTAGATCCGCTCGAACTCGTCGGCCACGACGTCGCCGAGAACGGGGTCGACCATGTCGCGATCGGCGAAGAGGCTCCAGAACTGCGCCTCGATGCGCTTGCGGCCGATGGAGTGCGGCAGCAGGGTGAACTCGGGCCGCAGCAGCCGGATCAGCGGCGCGAGGTCGCGCTTGACGAAGGCGACGGCGGGACACAGCAGGGCCAGCGCCCCGACGCGCTCCGGATGGGCGAGCGCCATCTCGATCGCCACGCGGCCGCCCATCGAGTTGCCGACGAAGTGCGCGCGATCGATGCCGAGCTCGTCCATGACACCGTGCACGATGCGGACGAAGTAGTCGGGGCCGTAGGGGCCTGGTCGCTTGGAGGAACCGCCGAAGCCGGGCAGATCGAGGGCGTGGACGCGGTAGCCGGCGCGCGCGAGGCCCGCGGCGACGTCGAACATCGATGCCTTCGTCGCGCCGAGGCCGTGGATGGCGAGCACATCGGGCCCCTCGCCCATGGTGAGCGTGGAGATGCGGTGCGGGCCGACCGGGACGTCATGGATGCGCAGCAGCGGCGGGCGGTCGCCGCTGAGACGGAAGAGGCCCTCGAACCCCAGGGCGAGGTCCAGATCGCCGCGGGCGTACAGCCGACGGTCCGAGAACGCCTCGATCCCGTTGAGGACACCTTCGCGCAGCTCGAGCCACGTCTGACCGTCGGTCCCGATCGTGACGTCGGGCCGGCGGCCGGCCCGGCCCGCGCGCACGCGGGCGCCGTGCTCGGTGCAGCGCACCTCCCAGGAACGGCCGATGTCGCCGAGACGGAAGTGCCAGGTGGCGTCGAAGCCGGCGCGGCGCGCCGAGGAATCGCTCCGGGAGGGAGTTGAACGCGCGCTCGACCTCCCGGGTCACACCACCGTTCTGACGCTCAGTCACTTGTGGGAACGCTATCCGTAGCCTTAGCGGGGCACTCGCGCCAACATCCGCATTTTGCGCCAAATCACCATCCATGACAGCCGCACCGGCCGCGTCGTCCCCCTCGAGCCCAGGGAACCCGGCCGTGTGGGCATTTACGCCTGCGGACCCACGGTGTACGGCCGAATCCACGTCGGCAACGCCCGGCCCTACGTCGTCTTCTCGCTGCTCAAGCGCTTCCTCGAGCACGAAGGCCTCGAAGCGACGTTGGTCGCCAACGTCACGGACGTCAACGACAAGATCTATGACGCCGCCCGGGCGCAGGGGCGTGACTCCGCCGGCCTTGCGCGCGAGATGACGGCGGCGTACACCGCGGACACCGACGGCCTCGGCCTCGGCCGGCCCGACGTCGAGCCGCTGGCGACCGAGACGATCGAGGAGATCATCGCGCTGATCGCGACGCTGATCGACCGCGGTCACGCCTACGCCGTCGACGGCGACGTCTACTTCCGCGTCCGCTCGCATGCCGCCGTACGGCGAGCTCTCGCACCGCGACGTCGACCAGATGGACCAGGGCGAGGGAATCGAGGGGGCCGACCGCAAGGAGGACCCGCTCGACTTCGCGCTGTGGAAGGCGAACAAGCCGGGCGAGGACACGAGCTGGGACGCCCCCTGGGGCGCCGGGCGCCCGGGCTGGCACATCGAGTGCTCGGCGATGGCCGAGGTCGCTGCTCGGGGTGCGACTTCGACATCCACGGCGGCGGCTCGGACCTGCTCTTCCCGCACCACGAGAACGAGGCGGCGCAGACGCTGGCCGCCCGCGGCGAGCAGCTCGCGCGCATCTGGATGCACAACGGCATGATCGAGCTCGGGCGACAAGATGTCGAAGTCGCTCGGCAACATCGTCGGCCTCGCCGACGCGCTGGAGAGCGTGGGCCGCGACACGCTGATCGTGTACTTCGCGGCGGCCACTACCGCAGCCCCGCGCCGTGGCGGACGGACGTGCTTGCGGACGCCGCCGGCCGGGTGAAGACGTTCCGCGAGGCGGGGCGCCGCCTGTCGCGCGGCGATTCGCCGGCGGACCTGGCGCGTCCACCGCGACGCCTTCTTCGACGCCCTCGCGGACGACTTCAACACCCCGCGCGCGCTGGCGGCCGCCCACGCGTGGGTGCGCGCGGCCAACCGGCGACGGCGCCGGCGACGCGCACCTGCGCGAGATGCTCGGCCGTGCTCGGGCTCGAGAACCTGCTGGACGCGGAGGCCGGCCCGCCGCCGGAGCTCGAGCAGCTCGCCGAGCGAGCGCGAGGCAGGCGCGTGCAGCGGGCGACTTCGCGACCGCCGACCGTCTGCGCGACGAGCTGCGCGACGCGGGCTGGGAGGTCCGCGACGGTCCCGACGGGCCGACTGACTGCACCCGGCGCGTGATCGTCTACGGCCGCAACCCGGTGCGCGAGGCGCTGCGCGGGCGGCGGCGGGTGAAGCAGGTCTGGGCCGCGAAGAACGCGGCGCGCGAGCCGTGGCTCTCGAGGCGCGCGTCAACCCGGCGACGCGGCGACGAGATCGCCGAGCGCTGCGGCTCGGACGCCCACCAGGGCATGTGCGCGGAGGTCTCGCACTACGCGTACGCGGACGCCGCGGCGCTGCTCGCCGCGACCCGACCCGTTGCTGTCGCGCTCGACGAGGTCACCGACCCGCAGAACCTCGGTGCGGTCTGCCGGACGGCCGAGGTCGTGGGCGCCACCGGCGTCGTGATGCCCGAGCGCCGCTCCGCCGAGGTCACCCCGGCGGTGTGCAAGGCGTCCGGCGGGCGCGGTCGAGCATCTGGCGATCGCCCGGGTGCGCAACCTCGCCGACTTCCTCGCCGACGCCAAGCGGGCCGGGGCCTGGAGCTACGGCGCCGCGGCCGGGGCGCGGACCGGCCTACCGCGGCGCCGGACTACCGCGGCGGGGTCGTGCTGGTGCTCGGCGCGGAGGGCCAGGGGCTGCGCCCGCGGGTCGCGAGCGCCTGCGACGACCTCATCGCGCTGCCGGTGCGGGGCGGCTCGACTCGCTCAACGTGAGCGCCGCGGCGGCGGTGCTGATGTACGAAATCTTGCAGCAGCGCCTTGACAGCGGGTCATAACCCTGCAACTCTGCGCCTCAAGTCGAGGGTTAGCTCGCTCGGCGAGATACTCCAATAAGGCGCCAGGGGAGGAGTGCGCCACGACCACCGCGGCCTGACGGCCTGGGAAGGAACGCTCGTGGCCAGAACACCATTCCCATTCGCCCCGCAGCAGGCGCGGGTCCAGCCGTGCGCCGGCCCAACTGGACGGCCTCACGTCTCCACGACGAACGTTCCGCTCGACCTGGCTCGCACCGCTTCCGCCGGGCGCTGGCGACTAAGTCTCAGGCTAAGGTCGAGGTTGATGATCACTACCTGCTCGCCCTCGCCAAGCAGGGCAGCACCGACGCGTTCGACAAACTGGTCAAGCGCTACCACTCGTTCGTCCGCCTGAAGGCCTCGTCGTACTTCCTGGTCGGCGGCGACAGCGAGGACCTGATCCAGGAGGGGCTCGTCGGCCTCTACAAGGCCATCCGCGACTTCCGCTCGGACCGCGAGTCGTCGCTTCCGCAACTTCGCCGAGCTCTGCATCACGCGCCAGATCATCACCGCGGTGAAGACGGCCACGCGCAACAAGCACACGCCGCTCAACGGCTACGTGTCGTTCTCCTCCTCGCCCGCGGGCGCCTCCGCCGACGGCGGCGAGCCGACGCTCGACGAGATCCTGCCCGGCTCGCCCGTCTGGGACCCGGCCAACCAGGCCGTTTCCACCGAGGAACTGCGCTCGCTGGTCGCCTGCCTGTGCACCGTGCTCTCCGACCTCGAGTCGCGCGTGCTCTCGCTCTACCTCGACGGCCACTCCTACGTGGACATCGGCGAGCTGCTCGGCTGCGACTGCAAGACCGTCGACAACGCGCTCCAGCGCGTCAAGCGCAAGGTCGGCGCGCACCTCGCCGAGCGCGAAGTGCTGCTGTAGGCTTACGAAAAGTGAGCACACTCGAAATAGTCGTGATCGCCGTGGTCGCGGTCTTCGCCCTGCTCGCGCTCGTCGGCGCGGCGCGGGTCCGTCGCCGCACCGAGGCCGGCGCTGCCGACTTCGCCCTCGAGATCGAGCAGGCCAATCGCGACCTCGCGGCCGCCCACGCCGCCGACAACGGCTGGGAACCGGCCCGCGTCACCGCCGCCGCTCGCACCTCGTTCACCAGCTCAGCGCCCCGGCGTCGAGGTGACGAGCATCGAACTCGTCCAGGTGATCGATCCGCCCGGCACCGACGACGACAAGGCCCTGTTCGTCGTGCGCACCGCCGACGGGGAGCATCACCTCACGCTCGGTCGCCACGGCGATCATTGGCACCTCGAAACGCTCGTCTGAGCGCTAGAATTCCCGCCGCTGGTTCGCGCCGCCAGGTCTCTGGAGGTAGCGAACAGGCAGTCGTAGCCGGAACAGACGCGTCATCCCTGGCGGTGGCGGAGTTGGTTCTCTTCGTCCAAGAGAAACCGAGTCGAGAACGTTTTGATCCGTCCGCTAGCGCACGACGCCGACCTTGCCGGGTGCGTCCCGTCCAATGAGCGCGCCCTGGCCGTCCGGCTGCTCACCTGCGAGGACCTCAGCTTCGAACCTGGTCCGTTCACGCCGGACATAGACGCCCTTGCGCCGGGCACGCTCGGCCTGCTGCTGACGGAGGGCCTCGTCCGCAAGACCGTCGGGCACCAGGACCGGGCGCTCGGCGAGCTGCTGGTCGCAGGCGACGTCCTGCTGCCATGGCCGCCCGACGTCGACGGTCTCGTTGCCGAACAGCGGCTCGTGGCCGAGCAGCCGCAGCGTGTTCGCGGTGCTCGACCGGCGCTTCCTGCAGGCCGCCGCGCGCTGGCCTCAGCTGATGGTCGAGATCCTCCGCCGGCTGAACGCACAGGAGCACCGCATCGCGGTGACCGGCGCGATCTGCCAGCTCCCGCGGGTCGAGGACCGGATCGTCTCGCTGCTGCGCCACTTCGGCGGCCGGGTCGGCAACATCGGCCCTGACGGCCTGCGGGTGCCGCTGCCGCTCACGCACCGCGCGCTGGGCGATCTGGTGGGCGCGCGTCGGCCGACGGTGTCGATCGCGCTCTCGAACCTGTCGGGAGAGGGCCAGCTGTCGCGCCTCGACGACGGCACGTGGCTGGTCGCGGCGTCAGCGGGGGGCGTCGGCTGAGATCCGTCTGACGACCTCGTCGAGGTCGTCGGTGCAGAACAGGCCGTCGACGTCGGCGGCGTCGATCTTCCCGTCGCGGTGCACCGTGTCGGTCAGCCAATCCGTGAGGCCGCCCCAGTAGCCCGTGCCCACGAGGATGACCGGGCGCGCACGGATCTTCTGCGTCTGGCGCAGCGTCAGGACCTCGAAGAGCTCGTCCAGCGTCCCGAAGCCGCCGGGCAGGATCACGAACGCGCAGGCCCAGCGGACGAACATGACCTTGCGCGTGAAGAAGTAGTGGAACATCAGAGGGAGGTCGACGTAGCGGTTGAGCTTTTCCTCGTGCGGCAGCTCGATGCCGAGCCCCACGGATCGCACGTCGGCCTCCTGCGCCCCGAGATTGGCAGCCTCCATCGCCCCGGGCCCGCCGCCGGTGATGATCGGGAAGCCCGCCTCGCCCAGCTCGCCGGGCCAGCGTCCGCGCCTGCGCGTACTCGGGGTGGTCGGGCGGCGTCCGGGCCGATCCGAAGATGGTCACCGCGGGCCCGATCGCGGCCATCGCGCGCGAAGCCGAGGCGCAGCTCGGCGCCGACGGCGGCGATCCGCTGCTCGTCGTCGAGCAGGGACTCGACGGCGGCCTGCTCCGCCGCCAGGATCTCCTCGTCTGTAGAGGATGGGCGTACCGGCTTGACCATCGGGGGCACGATACGAGAGGGTTGTGTCAGCACTATGACCACTCGAGGATCGGGATTCAGTCGTCTGCACGTCGATGAGCGGCGTGCGGCGCTGCTCGAATGTGGCCGGAAGCTCTTCAGCACGCGGCCCTACGACGAACTGTCGATGGCCATGATCGCCCGTGAGGCGGGGATCTCGAAAGCCCTGCTCTACCACTACTTCCCCTCCAAACAGGCGTACTTCATCGCGACGATGGAGGAGGCCGCGACGCAGCTCGCGGCGCGCGTCCGGCCGGACGCCTCAGCGCCTCCGGCCGAGCAGCTCGCCGCCGCGTTGAGCGCCTGGCTCGAGTGGGTCGACGACAATCGCGAGGCCTACGGCAAGCTCCTGCAGTCCGCCAATGGTGTCGCCGAGGTGCGAGAAATCGTCGAGGGCGTGCGCGAGACGACGATCGCCATGATCCTCGAGCGGCTGGAGGACGGCGCGCCGCCGGCCCCCGAGGTGCGTGCCACCGTCGCGGGCTGGCTGTGGTTCATGGACGGCGTCTGCCTGGACTGGGTGCGCCGTGATCAGCTCGATCGCGAGACGGTGCGGCGCCTGCTGCTGGGGGCGCTGCCCGGCGCGCTCGAGGCCGCCGGTCATCCGGCGCTCGCGACCCGGATCAGACAGGCCTGACGCGCAGCACGACGACCGCTCGGTCGTCGGCCGAGGCGCCAGGCAGATGCGAGCGCACGGCGGCTTCGACAGCGTCGGCGATCTCGCGGGCGCTGGCGCCGGCAGCGCCGCGGACGGCCGCGAGCAGCCGCTCCTCCCCGAAGCGCTCGCCGCCATGGCGACGGGCGTCCGTGACTCCGTCCGTGTAGAGCAGGAGCGCGTCGCCCGGCGCGAGGGTCAGCGGCACGTCGGCGAGGTCTGGCGTGTCCGAGACGCCCAGCATCGTTCCGGTGACCTCTATCTCCTCGAGCGAACCGTCGGCGCGGAGCACGAGCGGGAAGGGGTGACCGCCGGAAGCGAGGCGGATGGTGAAGCGGCCGCCGTCGTCGGCGGGCGTAATGGCCGCACAGCCGACCGTGCAGAAGGACGGCACCGAGGAGTGGCGCCGCAACGCGCGGTTGAGGAAGGCGAGCGTCTCAGCAGGGCTGTCGCTCGAGTGGGCGGCGGCGCGGATCGTGTGCCGGGCGAGGCCGGTGATGACCGCGGCGTCGGTCCCCTTGCCGCACACGTCGCCGACGCAGGCCAGCCAGCGCTCGGTGCCCGCCTCGAAGAGGTCGTAGAAGTCCCCGCCGACCTCACCGCCGCCGGAGATCGACTCGTAGACGACCGCTGACTCGAGACCGGGAACCTCATCGAGCCGGTGCGGCAGCAGTCCCTCCTGGAGCTTGCGGGCCACGTACGCGCGGTCCTCGTAGAGGCGGATGCGGTCCAGCGCGAGCCCGGCCTGCCACGCCAGCGCGACCAGGAAGTCGGCGTCCGTGCCGGCGAGCGGGCGCTCCTCACGGAAGAGCAGGGCGAGCGTGCCGAGCGCGGCTCCGTCGGCACCCATGATCGGCACGGCGATGAGCAGGCCGCCTTCGAGCAGCTCCCCGGCCGGTTCCGGCATGCCGCTCGGCGCGCGAAGCGATTCGGGCAGCGTGGCCGGGAAGTCGCGCCAGCGTTTCACGAGCTCGAGCGGGAGGCCGACCGCGTGCTCGACGGTCGCCGACGCCTCCGCCCGCACGAGGATCCCCGCGGACGCGCTGAGCTCCTCAAGGCCGTGATGGACCACCGCGCGAGCGATCGCCACCGCCGTGTTGGACGCTGACAGCGCGGCGGTGATCTGCTGCAGCCGCCGGGTGCGGGCGAGCAGGGCGGCGACGTCTGCCTCCGCCGCCTTGCGCGCGGACAGGTCGTAGGTGGTGGCCATGATCCGCAGCGGGTCGTCCGAGACGCGGGCGGCGCTGATGAGCACGGACACGGAGGTGCCATCGGGACGCACGTACGCCTTCTCATACGGGCCGGCGGCGCCGTCCTGGAGCAGCGCCGCGAGCGCCCGGCGATCGGCGTCGTGGTAGGTCGGGTCGGTTATCGCGGTCCACTCGATCCCGTTCGGGCCGAGCTCCTCGCGGGAGCGTCCGACCAGCTCGAGGAAGGCGTCGTTGGCCTCGAAGAAGTGCGTGCCGTCGGAGACCGTCACGCCGATCACGCCGGCCTCGACCAGGACGTTGAAGCGCCGCTCGGTCTCCTCGGCCTTGGTCCGCGCCTCGACGAGCCGGGTGACGTCGTTGGCGAACAGCGCAACCCCGTCGGGCGCGCTCGTGGGGGCGGCGCGCAGCGGCACCGTGACCACGTCCCAGAAGGTGACCGCGTCGTCGCCGGCGAAGTGCAGCGGCGTTTCGAGCAGCCGCTGCGTCTTACCAGTCCTGAACGTGTGGCGAAGGGCCTCCAGATACCCGGTCCGGGTGGCCGGGTCGGCGAGCGCGTGTTCGAGCATCGCCTCTGCGGTGAGGCCCTCGACATCGGCGCCTTGCGGCAGCCCACGTCGCCGTGGGTTGGCCAGCTCGACGATCAGTTCGGGCCCCCGCAGGACGAGGATCAGCGCGGGCAGTTCGTCGAGAACCTCCCGCAGCCGCTGGTTGGGCGGCTTGGTCAGCGCACCTTCTCGAGGTCGACCACGAAGATCAGCGTCTCATTGGGACCGATCGTCGGCGGCGACCCCTGCGGCCCGTAGGCGAGATCGGGCGGAATCGTCAGCACGCGACGGCCGCCCTCGCGCATGCCGGCGATGCCCTGGTCCCAGCCCGGGATGACCTGTCCGCCACCGAGCTGAAAGACGAACGGCTCGCCGCCACGGTCCCACGAGGCGTCGAACTTCTGCCCGGTCGAGAACGCCACGCCCGTGTACTGCACGGAGATCTTGTCGCCCGGGAAGGCCTTCTTGCCGTCACCCTCGACGACGTCCTCCGTCTCGAGCCCGGCGGGCGGCTCGCCGGAGGGCACCGGCATCGGCTCCTCCTTGAGATCGGTCGAGATCTCGGCCGGCGTCGGCTCGGCGGTGGCGGTCGTCTCAGGTGCGGAGGCGGGCTGCTCCTCCTCGTCGCCACAACCGGCGGCGACGAATCCGAGCAGCAGGGCCAGGGAAACCAGGGCAAGGCGAAGCATCCGAGCCAGGGTAGGCTCCGGATCGGAGTAGTAAGAGCCCGCTTAGCTCAGCTGGTAGAGCACTTGATTTGTAATCAAGGGGCCGGGGGTTCGAGTCCCTCAGCGGGCGTGCACGCCACGAACCTCGTCAGATCGGACCCGGAGTGCGAAGCCGATCCGACTCGGTTCGCCGAGACCGGAGCCGTTGCGACGCGGATGCGCAGCAACGGGCAACCGTCGCGACTTGGTCCCTCCTCCCTACCTGCCCAATCTGCGCGCTCTAGCCCGGAACGGACGGTCGCGCTGAGCGTCAAGCACAGAAGTCGCGCGCGACTGCGACCAGCGTCTGTGCCCTTCGCAAAAGGGACGGGCCCCTGATTGAAGTTGCCAAGAACGGCAAGGTCGCCAGCATCGTTGGCGCCGGTCAGCGAGCGAGCGTAAGCAAGCGGGCGCGGCGCACGGCGGCAGGTTGCACCTAATGGGATTTCCTTCACGCTGGTTCGGACCGGCCGCTGGTCGAGGAGGCCACGCATCCAGGTCAGTTTGACCCCGGCCGGCAGGAACTGCGTCAGATCGGACCCGGACTAAGAAGCCGATCCGATGCGGTCTGTCGAGTCCGGCGCTGATCCGGCGGGTCGCGCTGGACGCGTCGTCAGGCGCAGAAGTCGGCCGCGACTGCGACCAGCGTCTGCGCGACGCGCTCCGCGGAGGCGACGCTGACCCACTCGTTTGCGCCATGGGCGCCCTCTCCGGCCGGGCCGTAGAGGACCGTCGGGATGCCGGCCGCCGCGATGAACGCGGCGTCGGTCCAGAAGGCCGCGCCGGCGACCTCGGCGCCGCCGGCGGCGTTGCGAACGAGCCCGACCAGCTCGTGCTCCGGGTCGATCGCGAACGGGTCGCGGACGAGGCCGATGGTGGCCGGGAGACCCTCGAGCTCGGCGGCGAAGGTCGCCGCGTCCTCGCCCGGCAGCGTGCGGCGCTCGACGGTGACGACACAGCGCGCCGGATAGGACGAGGTCTCGACGCCGCCCGTGATGGTGCCGGCGTGCACGGACCCGCGGCCGAGCAGCGGGTGTTCCGGCCGGGTCGTCAGCGTCTCGTCGAGCGAGCGGATGCGCTCGAGCACCGGCGCGGTCGCGGTGATCGCGTCCCGGCCGAGGTCCGGGCGCGAGCCGTGTGCGGCCACGCCCTCGACGACTATCTCCGCCCAGACGAAGCCCTTGTGGGCGACGACGACTTCGAGCTCCGTCGGCTCGGTGACGATCGCGGCGTCCGCGGTCACGGCGCGCAGCACCTCCTGGATGCCGAGCGAGGCGTGTTCCTCGTCGGCCACGCAGGCGACGACGACGTCGCCGCGCAGCCCGAGGCGGGCCGCGTCACGGGCGGCGACGAGCGCCGCGGCCACCCCGGCCTTCATGTCGTAGCCGCCGCGCCCGTACAGCCGGTCGCCTTCGCGGCGTGCGGCGAACGGCTCGGCCATGCCCTCGACGCTGACCGTGTCGAGGTGACCGCAGAGCAGCAGCGTGCGGCCTGGGTGGGCGGCTCGGGTCCCGCTCGCGCGAACCAATACGGACGGGCGTCCGGGTGTCGCTTCCAGCACCTCGGTCCCGAGGCCCTCGGCGGCGGCCCAGTCGACGACGGCCGCCACCGCCGCGCACTCACCGGCCGCGGGGTGGGTGGTGCGGGTGAGCGAGGGGTTCACCGAGTCGATGCGCATGAGCCGCTCGGTGAGGTCGGCGACGCTCACGGCCCTTCGGGATGCTCCCGCCACCAGGCGACCGTGTCGCGCAGGGTGGTTTCCAGGTCGATCTCGGGTTCCCAGCCAGTTGCGGCCGTCAGCTTCTCGCGCGAGCCGCGGACCTCCATGACCTCGTTGGCGCGCACGAGGTCCGGGTTGACCTCGTGATGGGTCGCGCCGAGCGCGGCGACGAGCTCGCGCGCGGAGGCGGTCCGTCCGGAGCAGACGTTGTAGGCCTCGCCGGCCTCGCCGCGCTCGGCGAGCAGCCGGTAGGCGCGGACGACGTCACGCACGTCGGTGTAGTCGCGGCGCGTGTCCGGGTTGCCGGTGACGACCGTGTCGCCGATCGCCGCCTGCCGGGCGAAAGAGGCGATGGCGTACATCGGATCCTGGCCGGGCCCTGCGTGGTTGAAGCGCGCGTGCGGTCACCACGCGCAGGCCGTAGGCGTCGGCGTAGAAGCGCCCCAGCAGGTCGGTGGCGGCCTTCGAGACGGCGTACGGGTTCTGCGGGCGCAGCGCCATCGTCTCCGTCATGGGCAGCGCCTCGGGCCGGCCGTAGACCTCACCGGACGACGCCATCAGACCGTGGCGCCCGGCGCGGCGGCGCGGACGGCCTCCAGCACGTTCGCCGCGATCGCGACGTTGCCGCTGAGCGTGCCGGTGGGGTCCTCCCACGCGCGGCCGACGTGGGCCTGCGCGGCGAGGTGGTAGACGACGTCGGGCGCGGCTGCGCGACCGCGTCGCGCGTCGCCTCGGCGTCGGTCAGGTCGGTGCCGGTCGCCCGCGAGACATCGGGAGGACCTCGTCGCCGGCGCGCGGACAGGTGCTCGGCGAGGTGGCGGCCGGCGAAACCGGTGCCGCCAGTGATGAGGGCCTTCACGCCCGGGTGACGATCAGGTGCTCGACGTTGCCGTGCCCGTTGGTCGTCGAGTGGTCCTCGTCGGCCGGCGCGGCCTCGCCCGGGGGCGGGTTCAGGCGCTCCTCGATGGTCCCGAGCAGCGTCCCGAAGAGCAGGTGGCGCCAGGTCGCCTGGGCGAGCGCGCGGCGGTCGCCCCACAGCTGGGGGAACTGGTCGCCGGCGGGGTGGACCGCGCCCAGGAACCGGGTGAGCGGCCAGGTGGCCGCGTGCTCGGTCAGGCCCGCGAGCGCGCCGCGGACCGGGCCCGGACCGCCGACGGCGCGGGGAGACGGCCGCGTAGGCCGCCCCGAAGACGGCGCCGTTGAGGACGTGCAGCGCGTGGCCGATCGCGAACGTCGCGACCGTGCCGCGGCGGCGCGTGATCGCCGCGCCGAGCAACTCGGCGTCGTCGTAGTCGACGCCGAAGACGCGCTTGTCGAGCGGCTGCTGCGCTGCCCAGACGCCGGCGGCGACGGCGCCGGCGAGGGCGCCGCGCAGCACTCGTGCGTCGTCGGTCCACGCGTCGGACTGTAACGAGGACCGCGCACGGGTAATGCTGACAGGTTCATGGAACACGCCGCACTGCACGAGCGCGCCCGGCAGAAGGGCGTTCAGCCGATCGTCTACTGGCTCGTGCGGGCCGTCCTGCAGCCGTTCTTCCACCTGTACTTCCGTCTTTCGCGGATCGGCCGCGAGCACATCCCGCCGACGGCCCGTACATCGTCGCCGCCAACCACCGCTCGTTCCTGGACCCGTTCATCATCGCGACGATCGCGCGCCGGCCGCTCTACTACGTGGCCAAGCGCGAGCTGTTCGAGCGCAAGCTGGCAGGGCTGGCTGCTCAACGCGCTCGGCGCCTTCCCGGTCGACCGCGGCGCCGGCGACAACGAGATGCTCAAGACCGCGCGCGCCATCCTCGACCGCGGCGACAGCGTCCTGATCTTCCCCGAGGGCACGCGCATCCGCCCCGGCTCGCTCGGGCGCGCCGCGCCGCGGCGTCGGGCGCCTGGCGCTCGAGGCCGGCGTGCCGATCGTCCCCGTCGCGCTGATCGGCACCGAGGACGTGCGCAAGGGCTGGCGCATCCGCCCGCGCAAGGTGCGCGTCCGCATCGGCGCGCCCGCTCACCTTCCCGCGCGTGGAAGCGCCGACGCGCGAGCTCGCCGCGGCCGTCACCGACCGCATCTGGCCGTGCGTGATGCTCCAGTGGGAGTGGCTCGGCGGCATGCCGCCGCTGCGCCGCGCCGCCGTCATCGGCGACGGCGCCTTCGCGGCGCCGCTCACCAAGCTCCTCGAACGCGCGGGCCTCGAGCTGTCCCGCGACGTCGCCCACGCGGACCTCGTCGTGCTCACCGGTCCTGTGGCCGACGTCAGCGCCATCCCCGAACGCGCCGGCGTACTGCTCGGCCGGCTCCGGCGACCTGAGCGTCCCGCAGGGGCGCGTCGCCCGCGTCGGCTCCGTCACCGACGACACCCTGGTCCTCGCGACCGACGACCGCGGCCTTGCCCGGCAGTTGCGGGAAGTCTGCGCCGTCGCGGGCCGCGAGGCGACGGTCGAGCGCGTCGCTGCCTAGAGGTAGCCTGCATGCGTGGACGCCGCCGGCAACAAGGCAAAGCTCGACGCGGACTTCTCCGAGCTGTACCGGACGCACCTGAAGGACGTCTACTCGTACTCGTACTACCGGGTGGGCAACCACCACGACGCCGAGGATCTGACGGAGCAGACGTTCCTGCAGGCCTACCGGCACTTCGAGCGTGCGCAGCGCGAATCCAACGGCCGGCCGCTGCGGCCGTGGCTGATCCGGATCGCGCACAACCTCGCGGCGAACTTCTACCGCGACCGCTCGCGCAAGCCGCAGACGCAATCTCGACGACGCGGGCGTCCTGGCGGAGACCCACACCACGGAGACCTCGTCGAGCACCGCGACGAGCTGGCGCGCATCCTCGAGTGCGTCCAGGATCTGCCCGACGACCGGCGGGAGGCGCTGATCATGCGCTTCGCCCTCGGGATGGACAACCGCGAGATCGCGCGGGCGCTCGGCCGCTCCGACGGCGCGACCAAGGTGCTGATGCACCGCTCCATCCGGCAGCTCGAGGGGCTCGTCAAGGAAGCGGAAGGGCCGGTGACGATTCCTGATGGCTGATTTCGAGACGCTGCTGCGCGAGGCCTTCGCGCCCGTCGATCCGCCCGCGGAGCTCGAGGCCCGGCTCGAGGAGCGGCTCACGACCCTGGTCGACGCCGCCGCCGAAGAGCTCGAGGGCTGGGAGCTCACCACGATGCGCGACCCGCGCAACTGGGGGCCGACCATCGCCGCGGCGGCCGTGGGCGGCACCGCCGCCGTCGGTCTCGTCCTCGTGCGCACCCAGCGCCGCCGCCACAAGCGCCGCGCCGTTCGGACAACGTGCTCGAGCTGGCGGAGAACACGGTGCGCGACCTCGCGCGCGAAGCCGACGAAGATCATCGACGAGGGCCGGCGCCGGCTTGTGATCCGATGCGGGCCGCTCGACGGCGTAGGGACTCCCACGATGGCTGACCTGCGCGACCTGGCCGACGAGGATCTGATGCACCTCGTCGCCCGTAGCGATGCCGCGCGCCTTCGAGGTCGTCTACGAGCGCCACTCCGGCGTCGCCTTCTCGCTCGCCTACCGGATGGTCGGCAAGCGCGTCGCGGCCGAGGACGTCGTCCAGGAGGCCTTCCTCAACCTCTGGCGCTCCGGGGCCCGCTACGACCGGGCCCGCGGCACGCGTGCGCACCTGGGTGCTCGGCATCGTGCACCACCGCGCCATCGACGCCCTGCGCGCGCTCGACCGTCCACGAGAAGCGCCGGACGGGCGACGAGGACATCGCCGAGCGCCTCGAGGCGCCCGAGCGCACGGACGTCGAGGCGGCCCGCCGCGACGAGGCGCGCACCGTGCGCGCCGCGCTGGACACCCTTCCCGCAGAGCAGTGCCAAGTGATCGAGCTGGCCTACTTCGGCGGGTTCTCGCACTCCGAGATCGCCGAGATGCTCGAAGACGCCGATCGGAACCATCAAGGGCCGCATGCGTCTGGGCCTTGAGAAGATGCGCAACGCGCTGGTGGCGCGCGGAACTGGACCGGAGGCGTTCCCGGCATGAGCGGTTACAACTATTTCGACGACGTCGGCGCCTACCTGCTCGGCGCCCTTCAGCCCGACGAGCACGAGGCCTTCGAGCGCGCAGCTCGACGACGACGAGCTCCTGCGCGCCGAGGTCGACCGCCTGCGCGGTCGCCGTCGACGCGCTGCCCGAACTCGCCCGGAGCAGTTCGTCGCCGCCGCCGACCTCAAGGGCCGGATCATGGCGATCGTGCAGTCCGAGGCGCAGCTGCTGCAACGCCGCTGTCCGCGCTGACCGCTCCCGACGCCCGAGCCGCGCCGCCGTGCGCGGTGGCGCCTGGACTGGCGTCCGGCGCTCGCGCTGGCCGCGACGCTGCTCGTGGTGATCGGCGGCGCCGGCGCGGTCGCTGCTCGGCGGCGACGACGAGCGCGTCCTCAACGCCGCAGCTCGGCGACGCGCAGCTCATCGACAAGGGCGACGGCGGTCACGCCACGCTGGTCGTCGAGAACCTGGACCCGCCGGGCCCGGGCCGCGTCTACCAGGTGTGGCTGCAGCACGAGGGTCAGGCGCCCGCGCCGACCAACGCGCTGTTCAGCACGAGCAGCGACGGCACGGCCTCGGTGGACGTGCCCGGGTCACTCGAGGACGTCGAGGCGGTGCTCGTGACCGAGGAGCCCGAGGGCGGCTCCCAGGCTCCGACGACCGCAGCCGGTCATCCTCGCCCGTCCCGCTTAGGAACGGGCCGTAGCCCTCCTCGGCCGCGATGGCCACCTGCTACCGACATCCGAACCGGGAGACCGGCGTGTCCTGCTCGAACTGCGGCAACCCGATCTGCCCGGACTGCATGACGCCGACGCCGGTCGGCATGCGCTGCCCGGAGTGCTCGAAGCAGAAGACGCAGGTCCGCAACGTGCGAGCGCAGTACGACGCGCGCCCGCGCGTGACGATCGGGCTGATCGCGCATCAACGTCCTGATCTTCTTCGGGACGAGCTCGCAGTCGGGCCTCGGCGCGCGGGCGGGCACTTCTTCACGGACTACGGCCTGTACGGGCCGCTGGTCCGGCGACGAGCGAGTACTGGCGGCTGGTCACGAGCGGCTTCCTGCACTGCCGGCCTGCTGCACATCGGCTTCAACATGTACATCCTCTGGTTCCTCGGGAACCTGCTCGAGCCGTCGCTCGGGCCGTGGCGCTTCGGCGGCCTGTACTTCGCCTCGCTGCTGCTCGGGCTCGTTCGCGCGTGATGCTGCTGCAGCCCAACGGCGTGACCGTCGGCGCGTCCGGCGCGATCTTCGGGCTGATGGGCGCGGCGTTCATGATGCAGCGCGCCCGCGGGATCGATCCGATGCAGTCGGGCATCGGCCCGATCATCCTGATCAACCTCGCGCTCGGCTTCGTCATCCCGAACGTCTCGGTGGCCGGCCACGTCGGCGGGCTGGTCGGCGGCGCGCTCGCGGGCTTCCTGATGGATCAGGCGCAGACACGCGCGGCGCGGCATCGCGTTGCCGCGTCGCCGTGTGCGTGCTCGCGGCGGGCGTCGCGTTCGTCGGCGAGCGTCGTGTTCGCCTGAGGCGCGTCGTAGAGCTCCTCGAAGCGCCGCGCCGGGTTGTCGCGCGGGAAGCGCGCGCGGACGTCCGCGGCGGCGGCCTCGCCGAGGCGCGTGCGCCGCTCGGGGTCGTCGCGTAGCTCGGCGAGGGCGGCGGCCAGGGCCGCTCGATCGCCCGGCGGCACGAGCACGCCGGTCTCGCCATCGCGGATCATCTCCGGCAGCCCGCCGTGGTTCGCGGCGACGACGCAGCAGCCCGCCGCGAGGGCCTCCAGAGCGGCGTTGGGCAGCGGGTCGGGCGAGGTGGAGGGGACGACGACGACGTCCGCCGCGCCGTAGACGTTCTGGACGTCGTCGCGGAAGCCGAGCAGTCGGGTGTTCGGCCGGCGCAGTGCCTCTGCGCGCTGCTCCTGGCCGGGCCAGGCGTCACCGGCGACCAGGCCGATCATCGTCCGGCTGGAGAGCGTCGACGAAGACCTCCTGTCCCTTCCATGCGGAGATGCGGCCCAGCACCGCCGCGACGAACCGGTCGTCCTCGATGCCGAACTCGCGCGCGCGCAGCGGCGCGGTCGGCCTTGCGCGCGTCGAACGCGACGCCGGCGTAGATGACCTCGCCCGCGCCGAGCGCCGTCGCGCGTGGCCTCGCTCGCGCACACGAGTGCGTCCGCCTTCATCAGGTGCCGGCGGAAGCGGGCCAGACCACCGGGACCTCGCGGATAGATCTCGTGGACGTGGATCACGAGCTTCGGCGCCGGCCCGCGCAGCCCGAGGATCACGGACGTGTTGGCCTGCACGATGTCGATGCCGCGCTCGGCGACCAGGCGCCGCAGCGGCCCCTGGGTCCTCCTGACGGCGGAGAGCAGCCGCCACGGGCGAGCGAGCGTCTCGCGCCGCACGACGGCGAGCTCACCGAAGAGCACGTCGACGCCGGCGGCGCGGATGTCGTCGGCCAGCGGGCCCTCGAAGGGCAGCAGCACCGTTGGCTCGACCCTGTCGCGGTCGAGCGTCTCTGCCAGCACCGCGAGCTCGCGGTCCGCGCCGTAGCGGCCCGCGCTCGAGTGGACGAAGAGGACGCGGTGCGGGGCTACAGCGCGACCTCGAGCGGGCGGCTGGGAGCGGCCGGAACCCGGTCGGGGTGCAGGATGTGCGCGAGCGTCTCGATGCCGTCCACCAGCCGGTGGCTCGGCCGGCTGAACAGGCCCGGACGCGTCGACCGCGACGACCTGCCGGGCGCCGAGCTCCTCGAGCTCGTCGCCGAAGTCGTAGGCCTCCTCCTGGGCGCGCTCGGCGTCGTAGCCGCACGGCATCACGATCACGACCTCGGGCTGCGCGTCCTTCACGGCGTCCCAGTCGACCGTCTCGGATCGCTCGCCCGGCAGGCCGAGCAGGTCGATGCCGCCCGCGTACTCGATCATCTGCGGCACCCAGTGCCCGGCGACGAACACCGGGTCGAGCCACTCCAGCGCGGCGACGCCGCGGATCTGCGCGCCGCGCACGGCGAGCCGGACGGCATCGATGCGGGTCGCGCAGTCGTCGATCAGCGCGACACCGGCGTCCGGGCGGTCGATGGCGTTGGCGAGGATGCCGATGTCGGCGAGGACCTCGCCCAGCGTCATCGGGATCCAGCGACAGCACCGTCGGCTCGGACTCGATGTCCTTGGCCACGGCGCGCACATCGTCGGCCGACACCGCGCACACTGCGCACAGCGCCTGGGTGACGATCAGGTCCGGCTGCAGGGCTCGCAGCGCCTTGGCGTCGAGCTCGTAGATCGCCTCGCCCTGCTCGGTGTGTGCGCGCACGGCCGCGTCGATCTCGTCGGGCCCGAGCCCCGGCGGCAGCTTGTCCAGCGTCACCTTCGGCAGGTCCAGCGCCTCCGGCGGATAGTCGCACTCGTGCGTCACGCCGACGACGTCGTCGCCCGCGCCGAGCGCGAAGAGCATCTCGGTGGCCGAGGGGACTAGGGAGACAACTCGCATGCGCGTGGCAGGCTAAGCCAACTGCGGCATGGAGGGAACGGGATCGACCGGTCCACCACGCCGAACGTCGGTGAGTGCACTACTTAGCGGGGGACTCACCGACGTTCGGTGGGTCAGCCGCCGAGTGAGGCGGCGAGCAGCACGGCCGGGGCGGAGTAGGCGAGGCCGACCTCCGAGGTCACGTAGTTCTCGCGTTTGTCCTCGTAGACGAGGCCTGCGCCGTTGAACTTCCCCTTGGCGGCGGGCAGGCCGGCGTCGGTGACGTCGGAGCTCTTGACGGCGCCGCCGACGACCGCGCCCGCCATCAGCTCAGACGGGTTGCCCTTCAGGAAGGCCGAGTGGTGGGGATTGTGGGCCTGGAAAGGCTTGGTGCCGACCACGAAGGAGCGGCCCCACTGGTTGCGGCCCCGCAGGTAGTCGCGCGCGGCGGCGGCGATCTCGAAGCCGTCGTCGGCGACACCGGCGCGCTCGGCGGCGGCGGCCAGGACGCCCGCGGCGTTGTTGTCCTGCACCCAGCCGAAGGTGTAGATGCCGGGGGACCCGAAGGCGCGCTCGGCAATGCGGCTGCGGATCGCGTCCATCGTCTTGCGCACGTCCTCGCAGGCGAGCTCGCGGATCGGCTCGGTGCCGGCGGCCGGAAGGCCGAGCCCGCCGCAGAGGTCGGCGGCCACGAGCGGGCGGGGGTTGCCGACCACGATGCCGCTGTAGAGCTCGTTCTCCGAGCCGAAGCTGAGCCACTTGCCGGCGTCGTCGAGGTACTTCTGCTCGCCCGTGGCGCGCCACAGCGCGTCGGCGGCGAAGGCGAGGTCGTCGTGGAAGAAGTCCTCCGGATAGAAGTCGGGAACGTTTGGGTCGTCGATGTCGACCTCGGAGTTGGTCAACACGGCGCGCTCGTACCACTGCTTGGCGGCGTCCACCTCGCCGGCGAGCGCGAGCGCCGCGGCGGCCTCGCCGAGGACCGTGGAGGAGATGCTCGGGTAGGCGATGCGCTTGCCGACGCCCTCCTCGGTGTTGGCGTCATCGCCCGCGGGGTCGCGAAAGCCGGTCGAGTGGTCGCGGTCGTCGCCGACGAGGGCGACGAAGACGTTCTGTGACGGGTGCGCCTTCTTCAGCCAGCGAACGCCCACCGCCGCGGTCGCCTTCAGCTGGTCCGCGTGCTCAGGAGCCAGCCGCGCGGCGATGTGCAGGTAGGAGACGGACTCCGCGATCGTCTGCGTGAACTTCAGCATGTCGCCCGCGTCGCGCCAGCCGCCCACGAGGTCGATCTTGCCGCCGCCCTTGAGCGTGGCGTCGTTGAGGTGCGACGGCCCGAAGACGGGGTTGGGCTCGTTGCCGTCGCTGTTGACGGCGTAGATGCGCAGCAGCTCCTCGATCGGCCGGCCGGAGGCGATGAGCCACGGCCGCGACGTCGCTCCTCCCGCCTTGATGCGGTAGCTGCCGGGCGTTGCGACCTTGCTCCAGTCGGCGGACGCGGCATGCCGCCAAGGATCCGGGTTGCCCTTGACCTTCTTGAGCTTGCCGCGCAGGACGACCTTGTTCTTGGCGTTGAGAACCTTGAACTTCCTGCCCGCCAGCGGCTTGGCGGAGGCGGCGATCGCGACCTTCGGGTCCGAGGGCGCGCTCGGTCCGCCGCCGCGCACAACCGGTGCGGGAACGGACGCCGCGATGAGTGCACCGACCAGGAGCGCCTGCATGCCTGCGACGATAGACGCCATGGCCGAGACGCTCAACCACGAGGAAGTCGACTCCGCGGTCGCCGACACGGACTGGTTGCGGGATGGCGACGCCATCGTCCGCGACCTCGAGTTCGACGACTTCAAGGCGGCGATGGCCCACGTCGAGAAGGTGGCGGAGGCGGCCGAGGAGGCCAACCATCACCCGGACATCCTCGTTCACGGATGGAACAAGGTCCGGCTGACGCTCTCGACGCATTCCGCGGGCGGCGTCACGCAGGCCGACCTGGACATGTCGCAGACCCTCGAAGCGCTCTGAGCCTCAAACGCCTCATCGCACTCGCCGCGGCGGCGCTCGCGTTCCAGGGGGCCTGCCCCCTTGGAACGGCCGAGGCCAAGACGACGCGCGTCATCGCCGTCGGCCCGCGGATCGACTTCAACTGGATCGCCTCGCGTGAGGCGTACCTGGGCAAGCTCGACGGGATGCTCTCCCCGGTGCCGCGGCTCGGGCGCGACTCCGACCTTGCGGTGCTGCCGGAGGACATCGGGTTGCTGGCGGCCTTCAGCGGTGCCCGGGGCGCACCCGCTCGCACGCCCGCTGCGCAGGCGGGCGGCATCGAGGGAGGCATCATCCAGCTCGCGGCCGCCTACGCGACGCCGAGCGCCTATTACGCCCAGCGCTACCCCGAGCTCACCCAGCGCGGGGTTCCGACCCGGCTGCTCGCCCTCGGGCTGACCGACACCTTCGGTCGCGTCGCGGTCGAGTCGTTCGCCGAGCTCGCCGACCGCTACGACCTGTGGCTGGCCGCCGGGGTCAACATGGCGCGCGACTGGAAGATCGTCTGCCGCAACCTGGAGACCTACGTCCCGCCCGCCGGTGGGGAGCCGTGCGTCGAGGCCGACCCGGGGCGCGTCGCGCTGCTGGGCGACCCCGACGAGCCCGGGCGCGAGTACGCCTATGAGGCGACCACCCCGAAGCCGGTCAACATGGTCCTGCTCTTCGACCCGACGGGCACCTCGTCTCCAAGCAGGTCAAGGCGTACCTGACGCCGGTCGAGCTGCCCGGGGCGCTCGACCTCGTACCGGGAGATCCCGCGGGCCTGACCGCCGTCGACACGCCGGTGGGCAAGCTGGGCTTCGTCACCTCCAAGGACGCCTGGATGCCGGACGTCACGAGCCGCCTGGACCGCGCCGGGGTCGAGATCCTCGTGCAGCCGGAGTTCTTCGTCGGCGACACCGTGAGCCCGACCGGGCCATGGGCGCCGGACACCCTGAAGGCGTCGGGCTACTCCGATCTGCTGCGCCATCCTTCGTTCAAGGCGCTGGCGCTCCCCGAGATGACCGGCGATCTCTACGACTTCTCCGCCGACGCCCAGTCGCACATCGCGGTCAAGCCCTTCCCGGGCGGACCGCTCGGCGGCCTGGTCGGCCAGCAGCCCGCTCCCGGCTTCGCGCAGGTGCAGCCCTACCTGGCGCCGGATCCTGTCGAGCTGCCGATCGCCGAGCGCCGCGCGCAGCTCGGCGCCGCGGGTGCGGCCGCGGTCGGCACCGGCATGCAGCAGGAGGGCGTGCTCGTTCAGGACGTCGAGGTCGGCGTCGAACCGCCCTACCGGCCCGCCAAGCGCAACAAGGACAAGCCGATCGCGCCGGCCCGCAAGGACCAGCGCAACGTCACGATCGCCTCCAAGAAGAAGAAGGTCTACATCGCGTGGGAGCAAGGGCGGACGATCCGGTCCGCGATCTCACGCGACGCGGGCCGCACGTTCACCAAGCCGCGGATCCGTGGGGCCGGCACGTCCCCGTCGGTGAGCGTCGGCGCCGGTGGGTCGCTGTGGCTGGCCTACACGAACGCCGACGGCAAGGTCGTGGCGGCCGAGGGTGCCGGTCGCGCCAGGCGGATCGCTCCCGGCAAGGGCAGCCAGGACAAGGTCGACATCGTCGCGCTGGGCTCCGACGGCGCCTACGCCGTCTGGATCGACGACAAGCCGGGCGAGTACGGGGTCTTCGGCGGCGTGGTGGGGGACTTCCCCGAGCGCCTCGACCAGGGCCGGCCCGTCGCGTTCGCCGAGCAGCTCGACAACGCCTGGGCACCTTCGATCGTCGAGAACTACAAGCAGATCGTCATCACGTGGGCCGACTTCCGCAACTACAAGTGGGACATCTACGCGCGCGTGTCCGAGGACCGCGGGGACAGCTTCTCGCCGCAGGTGCGCGTCAACAACTCCGCCGACGAGGTCGAGGCACTCAACGACTCGCCCCAGGCGGCGATCCTGCGCGGCGACCCGTACGTGGCGTGGACGGACTTCCGCAAGCGCACGGACTCGGGCATCAGCCCGCTCTACGACATCTTCGGCGCGCGCGTCGGCCAGGTCAACGAGCGCATCGACAAGGATGGCCGCGGGCAGCGCAACGCCTTCTCCCCGTCCGCCACGCAGGTCAGGGGCGGGCAGGTCGGCGTCGCCTGGCAGTCGCACCGCCGGCCGACCGCCGACATCGTGGCGACGCTGATCGGCGGCGACCGGGTGCGCGTCGACGACGCCGGCGGGAGCAACGTCAACTCCTGGCGCCCCGCGATCGCCGACCTCCCGGGCAACAACGTGATCGTCGCGTGGGAGGACGACCGCGACGGGCCGAGGAACATCTTCAAGCGCCGTCTGGCTTTGAGGGCGCCGTAGGCGGCCGTGGGCCGAATTCGTCGCGAAGGTCGTAAAAGCCGCCGAGGCGGGCACTCACCCTCTACGATGACGCCGTCGCCCTGATGCCTGACGACGACAAACCTCGAAGTCCTAGCTTGCGTCCGGTCGGCGTCTCGATGACCGTCCTGGCGCTGCTGGCGGTCCTGATCCTGGTCCTTCTGAACGGGTTCTTCGTCGCGGCCGAGTTCGCGCTCGTCCGCGTGCGCCGCTCGCGGGTGGAGGAGGTCGCGGAGGACACGGGCTCGCGGCGGGCGAAGCTGACGCTCACGCTGCTCGACGACATGAGCCGCTATCTGGCGGCCTGCCAGCTCGGAATCACGTTGACATCGCTGGGCATCGGCTTCCTCGGCGAGCCGGCGATCGGCGAGATCTTCCACGGCTTCTTCGGTGACGACGTCCCCGACGGGGTCTCCACGGGGGTCTCGATCGGCCTCGCCTACCTGATCACCACCGCGCTGCACATCACCATCGGCGAGCAGATCCCGAAGATCTACTCGATCGAAAAGGCGGACACGGTGGCGCTGCGGATCGCGCGCCCGCTGTACCTGTTCACGCGCACCTTCCGCCCGATGATCGCCGTGCTCAACGGCGTGTCCAACCGTGCGCTGCGCGCGGTCGGCATCAACACGGGCGGCGAGTTCGAGGAGGGCGGTTCGCCCGAGGAACTCAAGGCGATCATCGCCCAGTCGATGATCGGCGGGCACCTGGACGCGGGCGAGGCGGGGATGCTCTCGGGCGTCTTCCACCTGCACGAGCAGCAGGCGCGCCAGGTCATGACGCCGGCGCCCGCGCTCGTGATGGTCGACGTCTCCGAGGACGTCGAGACCGCGCTGCGCCGCTGCGTCTCGAGCGGCCACACCCGGCTGCTCGTCACCGAGGACAACAACGCCGACCGCGTCGTCGGGCTCGTGCACGCCAACCAGCTCGCCCAGGTGCTGATGGCGGAGGGCCCGAGCGGCCGCATCGACAAGCTCGTGCGCGACGCGCCGATCGTCCCGGAGACCAAGCCGCTCGACGACCTGCTCGCCGACCTGCAGCGCGAGCGCGCGTCGATGGCGCTCGTGATCGACGAGTACGGCCGCACGGCCGGCATCGTCACCGTGGAGGACATCGTCGAGGAGGTCGTCGGTGAGATCGCCGACGAGACCGACCCGCTCGGCGGCGCGGTGCGCCGGCTCGCCAACGGCGACTGGTTCGTGCGCGGCCACGTCGCGATCACCGACCTCGTCGACTACGGGCTCGACCTGCCCAATGACTCCGAGGCCTACAACTCGGTCGGCGGCTTCGTGTTCGGCGAGCTCGGCCGGCTGCCCAAGCGCGGCGACACGATCCAGCACAACGGCTACTCGATCCGGGTCGAGTCGGTGCGCGAGAACCGCATCGAGGCGGTCCGCATCCGCGAGCGCCGCGCGGCGACGCCCGCCGCTGATAGCGCTGCAGCGGTCTAGTAGCAAATCGCAACGCTTGCGCGAATTTGCACAAGCGCTCCGGCGCGCTACCTTGGGAGCTTCTCACCGGTAGCTGTTGGTCACCAACGTGGCGGCGGTTGACGGAGGAGAGAGGGAGATCCTGGGGAGGATCAGTCCCGAGAAACGTTCGCGGCCGGCTCAGGGGAGCGAGCCGGCCGCGAAGTTCTCTCTGGAGGGGAATGCGACTGAAGGTTCGTTCTCGGTCGCATCCGGAAGAGTGGCGTGCCTACCTCAAGGCGCGCTCAACGCGGCCTGAGGGGTGCCTAGGAGTAGTCGTAGAAGCCCTTGCCGCTCTTGCGGCCCAGGTGGCCGGCCTCGAGCAGCTCGCGCGCCTTGGCGGGGATCTTCACGCCGACCTGCTCGCCGATCGCGATCGACGACGTCGAGGCCGACGAAGTCCAGCAGCGCGAGCGGTCCCATCGGGTGCCCGGCGCCCAGCTTCATGCACGTGTCGACGGCCTCGGGCTCGAGGCCCTGCTCCTCCATCACCGTGACCGCGTCGAAGAGGTACGGGAACAGCAGCCGGTTGACGACGAAGCCGGGCTTGTCGGCGACGTCGACGCCCGTCTTGCCGATCGCCTCACACAGCGCGCGGGTGCGGCTGCGCGTGTCCTCGGAGGCCGCGTCGGGATAGGCGAGCTCGATCAGCTCCATGCGCGGCACGGGGTTGAAGACGTGCAGGCCGGCGAAGCGCTCGGGCCGGCCGCTGGCCTCCGACAGGCGCGTGACGTTCAGCGACGAGGTCGTGCTGGCGAGGATCGCGTCGTCGTCGGCGTCGGCGTCGAGGCGACCGAGCAGCTCGGCCTTGGCGTCGTGCTCCTCGACGATCGCCTCGATCACGTACGTGTGCCCCGCGAGCGCGCCGTGGTCCGTCGTGATGGTCAGGGCGTCCGGGTCACCCTCGAGCCGCGTGATGGCCTTGGTGGTCTGCGCCCGCGCACGTTCGGCGGAGGCGTCGGAGCGGGCGACGAGCGTCGCCTTCCCGAGCTTTGCGGCGGCCACCGAGGCAAGCCCACAGGCGATGGCCCCGCTGCCGACCACGGCAACTGTCTCTGACACAGGTTCTGGTTCCTTTGGAGTTTGACGGCCGCGAGACCCTAGCCGCGTGCCGCCGTGGCCTACGCCGGTCGCCAGGTGACCGGGACGTTCACCCACGGGGCTCTGGCGAGACGCGCGTGCAGCTCCTGCTCGGTGGCGCTGGGCTCGGTCAGCCGACGGCCGGGGTAGGCGATCGCGATCTGCTCGTCCGCGAACGGCCACGGGTCGACCGTCACGATCCGCGGCCCGGCGACGTCGATGCGCAACGAGTGGTCGTGCCCCTCCTGGGTCTCCGGCGCCCACTCGGGGATCAGCCCGACCAGCGCGAGGAAGTCCGCCGTCCAGACGAGCTGCTGGTTGCGCCGCGCTCGCTCCGGGCTCTCCCCGATCCGCTCGAGCAGGTCGGCTTGCAACGCCGTCTGCTCCCGGACGTACCGCTCGATCTCCGGCGTCTGCCGCCGCGCCTCGAACAGCGCGCGGCCGTGCATGGAGACGAGCAGGGCCGCGTAGGGCGACTGCGAGAGGACGCGATCCGGAGCGTCTGTCCACAGGGCGATGTGCGTGGCCGCCGGCAGCTCGAGAAACGACAGCGGCCAGCCCGTCTCCGTGTTGAGTTCGGGCCGCCGATCCCAGTCGGCCATGCCGATGTCGTGCTGCTCGGCACCGAGGCAGACCTCGGCCAGCGGGGCGGGTCGCTCGAAGCGCTCGTTGCCCCACTTGCGGACCAGTTGACCCGACACCCAGGAGTGCGCAGCCTGCCCGATGCAGACGACGCCATCGGCCTCTTTGTAAACCAGCATTGTCGGCGGTCCTACCACGTCGAGGCGTATGCAAGCCGCGTGCGGCAGACTGTGGCGCGTGACCGACGAGCGGCCACCCGAGAATCCCCCCGAGCCGGACGCCCTCCAGCCGGCGGCGACCCCTGCCGCATCCGGCGGCGAGGCACCGCCCATGGCGGAACCCGACCCCACCCCGGACACCCCGGCAGAGGAGCCCACGCCCGCTCCGACGCCCGCCGCCTCAGGTGGAGAAGCACCCATGCCGCCGCCACCACCGCCTCCGACGCCGCCGGAGGCCGCGGAGGAAGCACCGCCGGCTCCGCCGGAACCACCCGTCGACGAATCCGTCGCGGCCGCCGCACCGACCCCTCCTGGCGCGGCTCAGGAAGCCAGCCCGTCCGATTCGCCTCAGGAGCCGCCTGCGGAGGAGCCGGTCGCTCTCGCAACGCCCGCCGCGTCCGGCGGAGAGGCCCCCGCGGTCGTGGAAGGCCAGCCGGAGCCCGAGGCACCCCCGGAGCCGCCCACGGAAGAGCCGGTCGCCCTCGCAACGCCCGCCGCCTCCGGCGGAGAGGCGCCTCCGGTCGTGGGGGGCCAGCCTCCCCCCGACGCGCCCGCACCGAAGCCGCGGCCGAAGCGGCCTCCGCGGCCGCGCGAGCCGCTGCCGTGGCCGGAGCTGCGTGCGGTGGCCGCGATGGCGCGCGAGGGCGCGGACGTCGAGGAGCTCAAGGAACTGTTCCGGACGCTGCCCAACGAGGTGCGCGACGAGACTGTCGAGGGCGTGCGCGAGTACCGCAAGGGCGCGCGGCGGCCCGTATCGGCGCACGCCGGCAAGTCACTGGCGCGGGCGGTCCACACCGCTCGCCGGGCACGTCGCCGGCCGGATTCCGACGAAGCCGTGTCCGAGGCGATCGGCCAGGCGCTGGCCGCCGAGGTGATCGCGTCGCTGGACGTCGAGGTCGCCGCCGAGGTCATCCTGCCCAAGCGCGACCTGCTGGACCGCGAGTCGCGCAACGCGCGGCGGCGCCAGAAGGCCGAGGACGACAAGGCCCGCGACGAGAAGCGGCGGCGCGCCCGCGAGGAGAACTCGCAGTCCGGCGCGAAGGACGGCAGCTACTCAGGCGCCAAGATCCGCGGGCTCGACGAGCTCTCGAAGCTGTTCCCCGGCGACGACTCCAAGTACGCTCTCGCGCGCGCCGGATGCCCCGCGGTAGGGCTCCGTGAGGAGCGCTGGCGCGGGCCGGTCATCCCGCCCTCGAGCAGAACTGCTCCTTGCGGGACGCTCGAGGGCCGGGATGCCGACCCGCGCTTCTCAGGCGTCACAGCCGGACCCTGATTGGTGCGGCGTGAGAGGGCTGGAGCGCCGACGCGTCAGAGCGTCCTGGCCCGGAGTGCGGGCTCGCGGGCGGGCTTCCCCTCCGCCCCTAGCGGCTCATGGAGCCAGAAGTGGTGAGCGGCTAGCTCTCGAGCCGGGCGACGAGCTCGTCGAGGCGAAGCTCTTCGAGGCCGGCGCCGACGGCTTCGAGCTCGGCGGCGCAGAACTCGACGAGGGCGCGGCCCTCGCGGCAGAGGTCCAGGGTCTCGCGGAGGCCGGCGTCGCCCGAGTCCAGGCGGCGGATGATCGCCTCGATGCGGGCGGAGGCGGTCTCGTAGGTCTGCTCGGTGGCCTCGACGCTCATCGGGGCTCCACCTCGACCGTGCCGTCGTGGAGGCGCAACGTCATGTGATCGAGAGTACGCGCGGCGTCGGCGGACACCACGGGCTCGCCGTCCGGGCCCTCGACGAGCGCGTAGCCGCGCTCCAGGGTGCGCTCGGGGTGGTGCGCCTCCAGCGCGAGCGCCAGCCGCGTCGAGGCCTGTCCGGCGCTCGACGGCCAGCTGCGTCGCCGCCGCCTTGCGCGACAGGACGGTCGCGCCGGACGACGAGCGTCGCGGTCGCGCAGCGTCGAGCCCGCGGACCGCGCTCGCCCGGATCTCCCGCAGCTGCTGGTGCAGTCGCCCACGGTGGCGCTCCACGATGCGACTGCAGGCGCGCGCGAGAGAGCGGCGAGCGTCCGCGCACGGGTCACCACTGCGCGGCGGCCCTGTGCCTGCAAGCGGCCCGAGGCAGAGGACAGTCGCGCGC
Source organism: uncultured Solirubrobacteraceae bacterium (assembly GCA_963759945.1). Classification (GTDB taxonomy): domain Bacteria; phylum Actinomycetota; class Thermoleophilia; order Solirubrobacterales; family Solirubrobacteraceae; genus DATLGB01. The sequence continues at coordinate 36,286 of CAVXBH010000019.1, forward strand.
GGGCTTCGCCGCAGTGCAGCGGGACCGCGGCCTCGGCGGCGTGGGTCGGCGTCGAACAGGAGACGGCCGCGACGTCGTCGATCAGGGTGCGGTCGGTGTGATGGCCGACGGAGGCGATCACCGGGATCCGCAGCATCGAGACGGTCCGGCACAGTGCCTCGTCACAGAAGGCGAACAGGTCGGTCGAGCGAGCCGCCGCCGCGCGCGACGATCACGACCTCGACCTCCGGCTGCGCGGCGAGGTCCACCAGCGCGCGGCTGATCGCCCCGGCCGCGTGGCGGTCCTGCACCGGCGCGAAGGCCCAGACGAGCCGGCCCGCCCAGCCGCGGCGGCGCAGTCCCGCGAGGACGTCGTCGCGCGCCTTGCCGTTCTCGCCGGTGATCACGCCGATGCAACGTGGCAGCACCGGGCGCTCCAGGTGTTGCTGGGGCGCGAACAAGCCCTCCGCCTCCAGGCGGCGGCGCAGCGCGGCGAGCTGGGCCAGCAGGTCGCCCTCGCCGGCCAGGCGGACGTCGAAGACGGAGAAGGAGAACCCGGGCGAAGCGGTCCGCGAGCCCGGGTAGAAGTCGCAGCCGCCGGCGACCACGACCTGCGCTCCGTCGCCCAGCGGTGGCAGGCCGAGCGCCTCCCAGTCCGTCCGCCACATCGAGCACGGCATCGCGCCGAGCGCGTCGCGCAGCTCCCAATAGACACGAGCGCCGCCGACCTTGAAGCCAACGACCTCGCCGACGAGCTGGACGCGCGCGAAGGAGCGCAGCTGGTCGCGCAGCCGGGCGGCGTAGCGGCCGACGGGAAAGGGCCCGGCGAGACCCTCAGGCAAGTGTCGCCGCCAGCGCACGAACGATCGCCGGGCGATCCGGCCCGCAGGGGACGCAGACCAAGCGTGTCGACTCCGACGTCGGCGTAGGCGGCGAGCCGCCCCTCGAGCTGGCTGGGCGTGCAGGCCACCGCCAGCCGGTCCACCAGCGCGTCGGTGACCGCGTCGAGCGCCGCGGCATGCTCGCGCGCGAGCCAGAGCGCCTGGACCCGGCGTGCCTCGTCGCCGAAGCCGGCCCGCTCGGCCAGCTCCACGTAGAAGTTCTTCTCCTTGGCGCCCATGGCACCCATGTAGAACGCCAGCAGAGGCTTGACCGCGCCGCGCGCCGCGTCCAGGTCGTCGGAGAGCCCGACCGGCACCGCCGCGGCAACGTCGATGTCGGCGAGCGTGCGCCCGGCCTTCTCGAGCCCGACCTTCAGCGGGCCGAACAGGGCGTCCGCGCTCTCGGGGTCGACCATGAAGGGCAGCCAGCCGTCCGCGATCTCGCCGACCTGCTCGACCGCCTTCGGCCCGACCGCGCCGAGGTAGACCGGGATCGGCCGCTGGACCGGCGTCGCCAGCAGGCGGAGCGGCTTGCCCAGGCCATCCGGCAGCGGCAGCTCGAACGCCTTGCCCTTGTAGACGACCTTCTCGCCCGCCAGCGCCATCCGCACGATCTCCACGTACTCGCGCGTGCGGGTGACCGGCTTGGCGAACGGCACGCCGTACCAGCCCTCGGAGACCTGCGGGCCCGAGACGCCGAGCCCGAGCCGGAAGCGCCCGCCGGACAGCACGTCGATCGTCGCCGCCGCCATCGCCGTCGCCGTCGGCGGGCGCGCCGGGATCTGCATCAGCGCCGTGCCGATCGCGATCTGCTCCGTGCGCGCCGCCAGGTAGCCGGACAGCGACACCGCGTCCTGCCCCCAGGCCTCGGCGACCCACACGGAGTCCAGGCCGAGCTCGTCGGCGAGGATCGTCAGCTCGAGCTGCTCCTCCGGGGTGAACCAGGGCCAGTAGGCGATGAAGATGCCGGCACGCACGGGCGGTCAAAACTACCGGCGCGAGCCGACGCTACGCTGGCCCCAGGCGCGCCGGGAAGACTGGTCGGCACCACTCCTCGTGCTGCTCGCAATCCTCATCTTCGCCGTCGCCCTCGCGATCATCGCGTCCGAGCGCGCCGACCGCACCAAGATCGCCCTGCTGGGCGGATCACTGGTCGTCATCTCGCAGACGCTCGATCAGGAGACCGCCATCGAGGCGATCGACTTCAACACGATCGGCCTGCTGCTGGGCATGATGATCATGGTCCGGATGACCGAGGCCACGGGCGTCTACACGTGGCTGGCGATCCGGGCGGGCCAGCTGTCCCGGGGACGGCCGATCGCGGTGATGCTGTCGCTGACGATCACCACCGCCGTGCTCTCGGCGTTCCTGGACAACGTGACGACGATCCTGCTCGTCGTCCCGATCACGTTCCTGCTCGCCGACGCGCTGGACATCGACCCGATGCCGCTGATCATCGCCGAGATCTTCGCTTCCAACATCGGTGGGACGGCGACGCTCATCGGCGATCCACCCAACATTCTCATCGCCGGTCACACGGGCCTGTCCTTCGGGGCCTTCATCGGCAACCTCGCGCCCGTTGTCGTGGTCACGTGCGCGGTCATCCTCCCGGCGCTCTATTTCGTCTTCCGCGACCGCCTGCAGATCGAACCCGAGGCGCGGGAGCGGATGATGGACCTCGACGCCCGCCGCTCGATCGAGGAGCCCGAGGAGGCGAAGCGGACCGTGCCGATCCTGCTGGGCGCGATCCTCCTGTTCTTCTTCCACAAGTCGCTGCATCTCGAGCCGGCGACCGTGGCGATTGCCGGAGCGAGCCTGATGCTCCTGGTCAGCCGCCAGGACATGCAGGAGACGATCGGCGGCATCGAGTGGCCCACGCTGTTCTTCCTGATCGGGTTGTTCGTCATGGTCGGCGCGCTCGAGGAGACCGGCGCACTCGAGGAGGTGGCGGACGGCATCGCGTCGGTGACCGGCGGTGATCGCACGGCTGAGCTGCTCGGCATCCAGTGGGCGTCCGCGGTCGGTTCCGGCATCGTCGACAACATCCCGTTCACCGCGGCGATGATCCCCGTGGTCGACCAGCTCGGCGGCGGCTCCGACGACGCCTACTGGTGGTCGCTCGCACTCGGGGCGTGCTTCGGCGGCAACCTGACGATCGTCGCCGCGGCCGCGAACGTGGCGGCGTCGGGCATGGCCGCCCGCGCCGGTAACCCGATCAGCTTCGGCACGTTCTTCAAATACGGAGCGCCGGTGACGTTCGTGTCCTTGATCCTGTCGACCGGATACATCATGTTGAGGTACGCATGAGCCCACGCAGCTACGCGGAGGACGCCCTCCAGACCCCGGATCCGCTCCACGTCGACGATGCACTTGCCGACGCCGTGCGCAAGGTCCTCGACAGCGGGCTGCCCGCCCTGCCCGTTGTGGACGCGGACGAGCGCTACGTCGGGATCTTCGGCGAGCGGGAATTCATGGCCGCCCTGTTTCCCGGCTACCTGAAGGAGCTGCGGTCGGCGGCGTTCCTCTCGAAGTCCCTCGACCAGGCGCTGGAGAAGCGCGACACGTGCCGGACGGAGACGGTCGGCCAGCACATGAACACCGAGCACGTCGACGTCGACGCGGACTACGCGGACACGCAGATCGCCGAGATCTTCCTGCACCACCGGGTGCTCGTGGTGCCGATCGTGCATGAGGGTCGCGTTCAGGGTGTGCTGACGCGCGGGCAGTTCTTCCGCGCCATCGCCGAGCGCTTCGTCGAAGGGTGAGCAAGCTCGACAACGTGCGGGAGTTCCTGCACGACGAGGCGAGCTCCGGGCTCGCCTTGTTCGCCGCGACGCTGGTGGCGCTCGCGTGGGCCAACGTCGCCGGTGATGGCTACAGCTCGTTGTGGCTCACCGAGGCACACGTCGGGCCGTTGCATCTCGACCTGCGGCACTGGGTCAACGACGGCTTGATGGCGCTGTTCTTCTTCGTCGTGGGCCTCGAGATCAAGCGCGAGGTGGCGGCGGGCGAGCTCAGCGACCGGCGGACGGCGGCGCTGCCGGCGCTCGCCGCCGTCGGCGGCGTGCTGCTGCCGGCCCTCGTCTTCGTCGCGGTGGTGGGCGGCGGCGAAGGAGCGGCGGGGTGGGCGATCCCGGCCGCAACGGACATCGCGTTCGTCATGGGCGTGCTGGCGTTGCTGGGAGACCGTGTCCCGGAGGGCATCCGGATCCTGCTGCTGGCCATCGCGATCGTCGACGACATCCTCGCCATCGCGATCATCGCGCTCGTCTACTCCGGTGGCGTATCGCTGCCGTGGCTCGGGGCCGCGGTCGCGACGCTCCTCGCCGTGGTCGCGCTGCAGCGGGCGGGCGTCGCACGGATCGCGGCCTACGTGCCGCTTGGGCTCGCGTGCTGGTTCGCCGTGCACGAGTCGGGCGTGCACGCCACCGTGGCCGGTGTCGCGCTCGGCCTGCTGACGCCCGCGCATCCTGTCGGCGGGCGCAGGGTCCTGGAGCTCCTCGAGCACCGGCTGCACCACGTGACGGCCTTCGCCGTCGTCCCGCTCTTCGCGCTCGCGAACGCCGGCATCGAGCTCGGAGGCGGTGTGCTCTCCGACGCAGTCGCGGCGCCGCTCGCGTGGGGTGTCTTCCTCGGCCTCGTGGCCGGCAAACTCGTCGGGGTCGGGGGAGCCGCCCTCGTCGCCGACCGCAGCGGAGTGGGGTCCCTCCCCGACGGAGTGCGCCGCGGCGACCTCGTCGGCGTGGGTGCACTGGCGGGCGTCGGCTTCACCGTGTCCCTGTTCATCGCCACGCTGGCGTTCGACGACCTGGTGCTCGTCGACCAGGCGAAGGTGGCGATCTTCGCGGGGTCACTCGTCGGCGCCCTGCTCGGCGCCGCCCTCCTGCTCAGATCTGGTGGCCGCCGAGCGGAGCCCGCGCCCCGCTGACGCGGCGGATGCCCGCGTCCGGGTTGACCGAGCGCAGCGTCTCCTCGCCGTCCTGGCCCTGCTCGCCGCGCGTCTCGCCCGTGAAGCCGAGCCGCTCCAGCCGCGCGATCTCCTGCAGGCCCAGCGCACGCGCCGGGTCGCCCTCGGGCAGGTCACGGATCAGCTTGGCGATGCGGTTTCGCAGTTGGTAGGCGAAATGGGGGGTGGACGCGCCCATCAGCTGGCGGACGTCCTCCACGCTCACGTTGTGCTCGGGCGCCAGGCGGCGCGGCTGCTCGGCCTCGGCCATCCCGCGGAGATTACCCCGCGTCGCGCACGGGCTGGATCTCGAGCAGCGAGTCGATCCGTGCCTGCACGGCGACGTCGATCGCGTCCTCGTCGCCGAGCAGCCAGCCGTGGTTGTAGACGCCGCGCACCGGATCGGTGTCGTAGCCGGGCTGGATGTCGAGCAGGTAGCCCTCGACGGCGGAGGGCAGCGCGTCCGGCTCGGAGACGAGCAGCAGCGGCCCGTACTTGCCGGAACCGCTCAGCGCGGCGGCGGCCGGAGCGTTCTCGGGGACGTCCAGCGAGGTGAAGACGAGCCCGTGACCGGGGTCGACGACGTTCCACCCGAAGGGGCCGTCGGCGAAGCGCGCGACGGCGATCGCGTTCTCGATCGGATCCTCGCCGGAGACGCGCTCGGTCGGCCCGAGCTCCTCCAGCGCCTCGAACGCCTTGTCGGAGACGACCTCCTCCGGCCCGATCACGTAGATGCGCGGCTTGTCACGCGCCTCGATGGCGGCCACCGTCTCCTTGGGGACCTCGTCGGCCTCCGTCCACAGCACGGGCGCGCCGGTCTTGACGGCGAGGCCCGCGGCGGGCATGGCGAACTCCGGGTCCTCGAGGCTGGCCACGATGACCTCCTGGGACTGCTCGCCGGCGGCGGCCGTCGCGAAGCGGTCGATCGCGCGCGCCAGCGCGGCCGGCGTGTCGCCCGCGACGTCGGTGGAGTCCAGGCCGCTCGGCGCCTCGGCGGCCGCGTCTCCGACGCGGACCACCGCGGCGTCGCCCGCCTCCTCGGCGCCCGTCGGCTCGATCGCGTCGAGCGCATCGGCGGTCGCCTCGGGCAGCTCGCCGTCCTCGGAGTAGAGGATCGGCGCCAGCAGCGGCGGCGCCATCAGCTGGGCGGCGGAGACGGCGCCCTCGAAGTCATCGGCGTCGACCAGGGTGACCGCGCCCGGGCGGGAGTCCGGCGCAGCGCCGGGGTAGACGGCCTGGGCGACGGCCGCGGCGTTGGCGACCGCGTCCGCTCCGCCCACGCGCGTGGTGTTGCGGGTGGCGAAGGCCGGAAAGCCGAGGTCCACGGCCGCCTCGTCGTCGTCCTCGCGCTGTCCGAGCACGGGCGCGGGCGGGTCCTCCTTCGGATTCTCGCGGCGGTGCCGGATCGCTGCCGCCGCACCCGACCAACAGCGCCGCCAGGGCGATCAACAGCAGTGCCTTCATGGGCGGACCGTACGACGCCGGGCTAAAGGTTCCTGTGTTGAACGCCGACGTTCCTGCTACGTTCTGCGACGCAGGTCGCAGGATGAACATGCCGAATCCCTGGCACGAAGCCAAGGAACGGGGGAACCAATCAGTTGGGGCGAACCGCTCAGCGTTGAGCGGGCCGCGGCTCTTTCCGCGGTAGTCCGTCAGCTAACCCCGCAGGCTGATGAAAGAGGTTCATGGATATGCGGGGACTCGCCCTGCTGTTGACGTCGATGTCGTTCTTGGTCGTCTCCGCGACGGCCAACGCGCAAACCGCCGCAACCGGCGGTGCGGATCCCTCGGACCCGCAGCAGTCCGCTGCGGCACCCGGCACCGATTCCTCGGGCGGAGCCGCATACGGCTACGACCCCGCCGCGCCTCCGCGCGTTCTCGTGCCCGGCACGCGCGCCAAGCGCCTGCGCTCCGGCTACGCCGCAGCTCCGGCCGACGCGCCCGTCGCGGTCCAGAACGCGATCTTCGCGGCCAACGAGATCGTCGGCCGGCCGTACGAGTACGGCGGCGGCCACAACCACACCTTCCAGGACGACGGCTACGACTGCTCGGGCACCGTCTCCTACGCGCTGCACGGCGGTGGCCTGCTCGACGCCCCGATGCCGTCCGGCTCGTTCATGAAGTGGCAGGCCAGGGGCAAGGGCCGCTGGATCACCACGTTCGCCAACTCGGGCCACATCTGGGTCAAGATCGCCGGGCTGCGCCTCGACACGAGCGCCGCCGGCGAGCGCGTCTCCAGCGGCGAGGGTCCGCGCTGGCGCAAGAACCTCCGCGGCGGCGCCGGGTTCGTCAAGCGCCACCCGCTGGGCTTCTGACCCCCGGTAGTGTGGGGGCCCAGTGAGGCCCTACCTAGGAGGAAGCTCGTGCCAGGCGTGATGGGACGGATGTCGACCGTCATCAAGGCGAAGATCTCGAAGATGCTCGACCGGGCGGAGGATCCGGGCGAGACGCTCGACTACTCCTACCAGCGGCAGATGGAGATGCTCCAGCAGGTCAAGAAGGGCATCGCCGACGTCGTCACCGCCAAGAAGCGGCTCCAGCTGCAGGCCGACAAGATCCAGGCGCAGCTCGCCCAAGCTCGACCAGCAGGCCCGCACGGCCCTCTCGCAGGGGCGCGAGGACCTCGCCCGCACCGCGCTCGAGCGCAAGAACTTCGCCCAGACCGAGCTGCAGTCGCTCGACACGCAGGTCGCCGAGCTCGAGGCCCAGCAGCAGGGCCTGATCGACAAGCAGCAGAAGCTCGCCACCAAGCTCGAGCAGTTCCGCACCAAGAAGGAGGTCATCAAGGCGCAGTACTCGGCCGCCGAGGCCTCCGTGAAGATCTCCGAGGCGGCCACCGGTGTCGGCGAGGAGATGGCCGACGTCGGTCTCGCGATGCAGCGCGCGCAGGACAAGACGGAGAACATGAAGGCCCGCGCCGGCGCGATGGAGGAGCTCGAGGCGGCCGGCGCCTTCGACGACAGCATGATGCTCGGCGACGGCCAGGACGACATCGACAAGCAGCTGCACGAGCTCTCGAGCGGCGCGGCGGTCGACGACGAGCTCGCCCGCATGAAGGCGGAGCTCGGCACGGGCTCAGCGACCGAGGCGCCCGCCCTGGAGCAGAAGACCCAGGAGGGCACGGCGTGATCGTCCGTATCGCCACGGAGGCGCAGTACCGCCTCGAGGACGGGGTCGTCGACCGTCTCAACGAGCTCGACAACACGGCCGTCGAGGCCGTCGAGGCCGGGGACGAGACCAGGTTCGCCGAGCTGTTCGAGCAGATGCTCGACCTCGTCCGGACCGAAGGCTCAACCCTCGGCGAGGACGAGCTCGAGGAGTCCGACGTGATCATCCCGCCCCCGGACCTCACCTTCGCCGAGGCGCAGGCCGAGTTCACCGGCGACGGCCTGATCCCCGACTGACCTCGCTAGCGCCGTACTGGCGGCCGCCACCGCGGAGGACAGCGGTTCCTCAGCGCTCGGAACCCGCCACCCTCACAGCGAACGTCGCCCAGCCCCCCTAGGTGGTGGGTTCAGCGACGTCGGTGGAGGAGGAGGCCGCCGGAGGGTGCGATGCCACCCATCGCTCGGGCGCGACGCGATCCCCGATCCAGCCGCCGAGCGGCGGACGGCGGCTAGAGCGGGACGTCCCAGAGCGGGAACCAGCGCGCCAGCTCGGGCTCGATCGGGAGGTCGCGCTCGAGCTGGGCCTTGAGGCGCAGCTCGCGCTCGTTGTCGCGCTGCTGCGCGCCGCCGGCGGGGGCGAACGGGTAGTAGGTCGCCCGCTTGACGTTGTAGATCCAGTGGACCTCTCGGCCCTGGTCGTCGTTGAACGGGAAGACCGCGCAGAGGACGCGGTCGGCGTAGCCGCCGTCGCGCAGGGCGCCGTTGACGGCGTTGAGGCCGACGACGAGGTCCTCGAAGTCGGGGTCGGCGAGGACCATGAAGCGGTAGCCGAACTGGTCGTCCTCGGTCGTGATCGTGGTGCCCGGTCTCGTCGCCCGTGCGTGCAGCAGCTCCTCCATCTCCTTGACGATCGCCTCGAAGTCGGCGGTCTCGAGCGGCTGGAAGACGATCGCCGCCTTGCCGGTGGGCTTCAGGCCCCTCGGTCTCGATCGTGACGACCGCCGTGCTCATGGCGAACAGCCGGTCGTCGTGGGCTGGCGCAGCTTGTTCTTGCCGCGCAGGGCGTCGAGGAAGCCCATGGCCGGAGGCTAGCTAGCCGCCGGACTGCAGCTGGCGCCTCGAGGCGCTGCAGGGCGGCGATGCGCTTCTCCATCGAGCGGGTGCGTCGAGAAGAGCTCGCCGAGCGCGCTCTTGCGCCGGGCGGGAAGATGTAGAACGCGGCGAGCTGCGAGGTCGCGCGCAGGTCCTGCTGCGGGATCTGGTGCATGCCGGACGGAGATCTTCATCAGCGCCGAGGCGAGCGCGCTCGGGCGGCCGGTGATGATCGCCGCGCCGCGGTCGGCCGCGAACTCGCGGTAGCGCGACAGCGCCTGCATCAGGAAGAAGGACACGGCGTAGACGGCGAGCGAGATGAGGAAGACGGCGATGAAGCCGAGGCCGTCCTCGTCGTCGCGCGCCGCCCAGCCGCCGCCGAAGTAGAAGCCGAACTGCACGATGTAGGCGGCGATCGTCGCGAAGAAGGACGGCGAGCGTCATCACCATCACGTCGCGGTTGGCGACGTGGGTGAGCTCGTGGGCCATGACGCCCTCGAGCTCGGCGGGGCTGAGCATCTCCATGATCCCGGTGGTCGCGCACACGGTCGCGTTCTTGGGCGAGCGGCCGAGCGCGAAGGCGTTCGGCATGCGCGTGTTGGCGATGGCGATCTTCGGCTTGGGCAGGTCGGCCTGCACGCAGAGGCGCTCGATCATCGCGTGCAGCTCGGGCGCCTGCGGCGGGCGTGACCTCCTTGGCGCCCATCGCGGCCAGCGCCATCTTGTCCGAGGCGAACAGCTGCAGCAGGGCGAGGCCCACCGCGATCGTGAGCACGATGCCCGCGCCGACGCCGGCGGTGAGGAGCGCGCCGACGAACACGACGTAGACCGCGCCGAGCAGGAGCATGACCGTCGCCATCCGGACCTGGAGGCCGGTGTCGCGACCGAATGAGGAGAGCTTTTGCATCTTCCGATCCAAGTTAGGCACTGACAATGCTACTTACGATCCGTAAGTATACGCATCGTCGCGGCCATCTCCGGCGGGCCGGCCGAGCCGGGACCGCGTCTGCAGAAAACCCTGCAAGGTGCAGCGTTTCTTGCAGGCGTGGCCCTCTTTAGCCCCTCGGCCTAGCCTGCGGCGGACATGCGGCTCCGTCTGTCCATCGCGGCAGCGGCGCTTGGCCTAGTCCTGCTGGCGGTCTCGCCGGTGTCGGGAGGGGCCGCGTCGCTGACCGATCGCATCGAAGAAAAGCAGGGTGAGATCGACAGCGTGCGTTGGGCGCGAGGAGGTCCTGACCGCTGACGTCCAGGGCTACACGGACCGCATCAACACGCTGCAGGCCGACATCACCGACCTGCAGGGCCAGGAGTCGCGGCTGCAGGCCGACCTCGACGCCAAGCTCGCGCGGCTGGGCCAGATCCAGGACGACCTGCGCTCGGAGCGCGCCCGCCTCGCGCGGCTGCGCGCCCGGCTGGTCGAGGGGCGCGCCCAGCTCTCGCCAGCGGCTCGTCGACCTCTACAAGGCCGACAGCCCGGACATGCTCACCGTCGTCCTGAACTCCGACGGCTTCGCCGAACTGCTCGAGAACGCCGAGTTCACCCGCCGCATCGGCCGCCAGGACCGCCGCATCATCGTCGCGCGTCACCGACGCCAAGGCGGAGTCCGAGGACGCGGAAGGCCGCCTCGCCGACCTCGAGGAGGAGGCCGACGAGGTCGCCGCGATCGTCGAGCAGCGCCGCGACGAGGTCGCCCAGGTGCGCGGAGACCTCGAGAGCCGCCGCGACGGGTACGCCGACGCGCGCGCCGAGAAGAACACGGTCCTCGCCGGCGTGCGCGGCCACCGCGAGCACCTGGAGGGCAACCTCGCCGATCTCGAGGAAAAGCAGGCCGAGATCCAGGCCAAGCTCGCCGGCATCGACACCTCCGCCATCGGTCCGGTGCAGACCGGCTCGGGCGGCTTCATCTGGCCGGTCAGCGGGCCCGATCGTGTCGGGCTTCGGCCTGCGCTGGGGCCGCATGCACGAGGGCGTCGACATCGCCGTCGGCTCCGGGCACGCCCGTCGTCGCCTCGCTGGGCGGCACCGTCGCGATCGCCGGCCCGGTCTCGGGCTACGGCAACTACATCTGCATCTCCCACACCGGCGGGCTGTCGACGTGTTACGCCCACAACACCTCGCTGGCCGTGTCCGTCGGGCAGACGCGTCTCCCAGGGCCAGGTCATCGCCAGCTCCGGCTGCACGGGCCACTGCCTCGGCCCGCACGTCCACTTCGAGACGCGCATCAACGGCGCCGCCGGTGGACCCCATGGGCTACCTGTAGCCCGCTCGCGATAGCTTGCGGATCATGAAGATCCGCGCCGCTGTGCTGGAGGAGTTCGGCCAGCCACTCCACGTCACCGAGGTCGATCTCGAGGGCCCGAAGGCCGGCGAGGTGCTCGTCCGCCTCGAGGCCTGCGGCGTCTGCCACACCGACATGTACACGGCCTCGGGCGCGGACCCGTCGGGCTACGCGCCGTGCGTGCTCGGGCACGAGGGCGCGGGCGTCGTCGAGGAGATCGGCGAGGGCGTCACCTCGGTGGCCAAGGGCGACCACGTCGTCACCCTCTTCAGCCCGCAGTGCGGCGAGTGCGTGCACTGCCGCGACGACCGCACCAACCTCTGCATGGCGATCCGCGCCGAGCAGAACCAGGGCTACCTGCCCGACCACACGACCCGCCTCTCCCGCGACGGGGAGCCGATCCGCCACTTCATGGGCACCTCGACCTTCGCGGAGGCGACGGTGATGCCCGAGATCGCGCTGGCCAAGGTCAACCCGGACATGCCGATGGACCAGGCCGCGCCGTTCGCCTGCGGGCTCTCGACCGGCCTCGGCGCCGCGATGAACACCGCGAAGGTGACGCCCGGCTCCACCTGCGTCGTCTTCGGCGCGGGGCTCGTCGGCCTGGGCGCCGTCGCGGGCGCCCGCCTCCAAGGAGCGGAGCGGATCATCTGCGTCGACCTCTCCGAGGAGCGCCTCGAGCTCGCCCGCGGCCAGGGCGCCACGGACACCTGGGTGGCGGACGAGCACACCGTCCAGCGCGTGATCGAGGAGACCGGTGGCTTCGGCGCCGACTACACGTTCGAGGCGACCGGCATCGTCTCCGTCATGGCCCAGGCCGTCGAGGCGGCGCGCATGGGATGGGGCCTGTGCACGGTCGCGGGCGTCGCCGGCAAGGGGGAGACGCTCGACGTCATCCCGCGCTGGCTGATCCAGGGCCGCCGCATCGCGGGATCATCCTTCGGCGGCGTCAAGGGCCGCGACCAGGTGCCTCAGCTGATCGAGCGTGCGCTCGCGGGTGACATCGACGTCGCGCGCTGATCTCCACTGACCTCGAGAGGTACGGCTTGATGCGCCGGACGGCGGGGGGGGGTGGGTGGGGGGGGGGGGTGGAGGGGTGATGGTGGGGGGGAGGTGGGTGTAGAGGGTGGAGGAATGGTTGTGGGGGATGTAGGGGTAAGTGTAAGTGCAGATCGCACAGGTAGTGTAAGGGAGGTATGGTTGTGGTGTAAGGGATGCTTGGTGATAGTGTTGAGATGTGGGTAACGGCGTGCAAAAAAGAGAGAGCCCGCTCGCGATAGCTTGCGGATCATGAAGATCCGCGCCGCGGTGCTGGAGGAGTTCGGCAGCCGCTCCACGTCACCGACGTCGAGCTCGAGGGCCCGAAGGCCGGCGAGGTGCTCGTCCGCTCGAGGCCTGCGGCGTCTGCCACACCGACATGTACACGGCCTCCGGGGCAGATCCGTCGGGCTATGCGCCGTGCGTGCTCGGGCACGAGGGCGCGGGCGTCGTCGAGGAGATCGGCGAGGGCGTCACGTCAGTGGCCAAGGGCGATCACGTCGTCACGCTCTTCAGCCCGCAGTGCGGCGAGTGCGTGCATTGCGTCGACGACCGCACGAACCTCTGCATGGCGATCCGCGCCGAGCAGAACCAGGGCTACCTGCCCGACCACACGACGCGGCTGTCCCGCGACGGCGAGCCGATCCGCCACTTCATGGGCACCTCGACCTTCGCGGAGGCGACGGTGATGCCCGAGATCGCGCTGGCGAAGGTGAACCCGGACATGCCGATGGACCAGGCCGCGCCGTTCGCGTGCGGGCTCTCGACCGGCCTCGGCGCCGCGATGAACACCGCGAAGGTGACGGCCGGCTCGACCTGCGTCGTCTTCGGCGCGGGGCTCGTCGGCCTCGGTGCCGTCGCGGGCGCCCGGCTCCAAGGAGCGGAACGGATCATCTGCGTTGATCTATCAAAGGAGCGCCTGGCGCTGGCCGAGGGCCAGGGCGCCACGGACACCTGGATCGCCGACGCGGACACCGTCCAGCGCGTGATCGAGGAGACCGGCGGCTACGGCGCCGACTACACGTTCGAGGCGACCGGCATCGTCTCCGTCATGGCGCAGGCCGTCGAGGCGGCGCGCATGGGCTGGGGCCTGTGCACGGTGGCGGGCGTCGCCGGCAAGGGGGAGACGCTCGACGTCATCCCGCGCTGGCTGATCCAGGGCCGCCGCATCGCGGGGTCCTCCTTCGGCGGCGTCAAGGGCCGCGACCAGGTGCCTCAGCTGATCGAGCGGGCGCTGGCGGGCGACATCGACGTCGCGCCGCTGATCTCACACACCCTGACCCTCGACGAGGTCAACCGCGGCTTCGACCTGATGCACGCCCAGGACGGCATCCGCTCCGTCATCACCGTTCTAGGCCGGCGGTGTCGCGCGCCCAGCGCGCGATCGCGCCGGAGCCCGTGATGACCTGGCGTCGTCGAGCACCAGGATCGGCACCGCGCGCTGGCCGCTGAGGCGTTCGACCGCGGCGCGATCGCGACCGCGGGCCGGGAGCGTCCACAGCTTCAGGGTCCCGCCCTTGACCGTCTCGTGCTCGTACTGGTGGCCTGCGTCATCGAGCGCCTTCATCGCCCGGCCACAAGGGTGGGCGACGGGGCCGGGCAGGCCGCCGGCGAAGCCCGCGAGCTCGCAGGTGTAGAGGATCATCCGCGCCACCAAGTGGGTTCAGACGCGGGTCAGGAACTCGACCTGGTCGGCGACGTTGGCCTCGAAGACCTCGCCGACGTAGATGTCGAAGTGCCCGCAGGCGTGCGTCTTGAGCTCGCCCTTGGGCGCGCGCTCGACCGCGGCGAGCATCGGCTTGGGCGGCGTGATGGCGTCCTGCTCGGCGACCACGACGAGCCACGGGCACGTGATCTGCGCGGCGCGGCGGGCGGGCCGGTAGAGCCCGACGCGCAGGCCGACGCGGGCCGCGGCCTCGTTGCGCCACTCGCCGTCGACGAGCTTGAAGTAGCCCGGCTTGGCGTCGGGCGTGGTCATCGTTCCGGTGGTCCCGGGCTCCCCGACGATCGGGATCATGTGCGGCGGGCGGCCGAGCAGCGCGCCGATCTGGTCGACCAGCGCGTGGTAGGTCAGCTTCAGGGACGGGACGATCCCGAAGCCGGCCAGCGTCACGAGGCCGTCGCCGAACGAGCCCTGCGAGACGGCGGCCGCGATGCCGGGATCCTCGGAGGCGATCACCTGCACGTGGCCGCCGGAGAACGAGCGTGCCCCAGACCGCGATGCGCTGCGTTGTCGACCTCGGGCAGCGTGCGCGTGAACGCGACCGCGGCGCGCCAGTCGTCGATCTGGCGCTTGATGTCGATCAGCTGGCGCGGCTCGCCGGTGGAGTCGCCGAAGTAGCGGTAGTCGAAGACCACGGCGGCGAGTCCGGCTGCGGCGAAGCGCTCCGCGAACGCGTCAAGGCGCGCGGTGCGCGTCCCGCCGAAGCCGTGGGCCATGACGACGCAGGGCACGTTCGCCGCGTCCTCGGCCGGCAGGTACAGCCAGGCGGCGAGCGTCTCCCCGCCGGAGGTGAAGGTGACGTCCGCGGCGGATCATCGGTTCACCGAGCGCATGCCGGCGGGGTCGTAGCGGTCGCCGACCGCGTCGGGCATCGCCTCCGCGATCCGCTGCAGGTCGTCCGCGGACAGCTTCACGTCGACCGCGCCGGCGTTGTCCTCGAGGTACTTGACGCGCTTGGTGCCCGGGATGGGCACGACGTCGTCGCCCTGGGCCATCACCCACGCGAGCGCGAGCTGGGCGGGCGTGCAGTCGTGCTCGCCGCGAGCTCGCGCACCTTGGCGACGATCGCCTGGTTGGCCTCCCACTCCTGAAAGCGCGGGTTGTGACGGCGGAAGTCGTTCTCGCCGATGTCCTCGGGCCGCTCGAAGCGGCCGGTGAGGAAGCCGCGGCCGAGCGGGGAGTAGGGGACGAAGCCGATGCCCAGCTCGCGGCAGGTCGGCAGCACCTCCGCCTCCACGTCGCGGGTCCACAGCGAGTACTCCGACTGGACGGCGGCGATCGGGTGGACGGCGTGCGCGCGGCGGATCGTGTCCGCCGAGGCCTCGGAGAGCCCGAGGTGGCGCACCTTGCCCTCGCTCACGAGCTCGCCCATCGCGCCCACCGTCTCCTCGATCGGCACGCCGGGGTCGACGCGGTGCAGGTAGTAGAGGTCGACGTGGTCGGTGCCGAGACGCTCCAGGGAGCCCTCGATCGAGCGGCGCACGTTCTCGGGCGAGCCGTCGTTGCCCATGGTCAGGTTGCCGTCGTCGTCGCGGCCGCGGCTGATGCCGAACTTGGTGGCGAGCTGGAAGGCGTCGCGGCGGCCGTCGATCGCCTTGCCGACGAGCCGCTCGTTGGTGTGCGGGCCGTACATCTCGGCCGTGTCGAGCAGCGTGATGCCGAGCTCGAGCGCGCGGTCGATCGTGCGCAGGGACTCGGCCTCGTCCGTGTCGCCGTAGAACGCGCTCATCCCCATACAGCCGAGACCCTGGGCGGAGACGGTCAGGTCCGCGAGCTGTCGTGAGTCCATCCGTTCGGTATAGCGTCGGAGGCAGATGCAGCCGGACATCGAGATCCTCGGCATATCGATCAAGACGTTCGGCCTCGCCTTCGGCCTGTGCTTCATCGCGTCCGGCCTGGTGGTCGCCGCGCGCCTGAAGGAGATCGACAAGCCGGTCGACTACGCCTACGAGATGATCTTCGCCGCGCTGATCGGCGGGCTCATCGGTGCTCGGCTCTGGTACGTCGCCGACCACACGGACGACCTGTCCGACGACTTCCTGGGCACGCTGTTCGGCGGTTCGGGACTGACCTGGTACGGCGGCGCGATCGGCGGCGCGATCTCCGTGTGCATCTGGGCGCGCCGCAAGGGGATGCTCAACCTCGAGCTGCTGGACATCTGCGCGCCGGCGCTCGCGCTCGGCTACGCGGTCGGTCGCGTCGGTTGTCAGGTCTCCGGCGACGGGGACTACGGCAAGCCGTGGGACGGGCCGTGGGCGATGGCGTATCCCGACGGCGTGGTCCCGACGGACGCCGAGGTGCATCCGACCCCGATCTACGAGACGCTCGGGATGGGGTTGAGCGCTCTTGTCCTGTGGCACCTGCGCGACCGCTTCGCACCCGGGCGCCTGTTCGCGCTCTACCTCATCCTCGCCGGCCTCGAGCGCTTCCTCGTCGAGTTCCTGCGCCGCAACACCGACGCGCTGATCGGCCTCACGACCGCCCAGCTCGTCTCGGCGGCGATGATCGTCGCCGGTGCCGTCTGGCTTGCGCGCACCCGCGGCGCCGTCGCGCGCCCGTTGCGACGGACCTCGGCGTCGTCGCGCGCTCGCTGCGTCAGCGGCGAGCGGACCGCAGCGGAGGTCACGCCCGCCTGAACGCTGGCGTGGCGCCGTGGCCGGGTTCTCAGGAAGCGCTCAGGGAGCGGCGCAGGAAGCGGATCGTCTCGCCCTGCAGCTCGGGGTCGTGCTGAACGGAGCGGTGGTGGCCGCCCGGCATCAGGATCAGCTTCTTGTTCGGCGTGGCCGCGCGCTCGTGCAGGTCGACGGACAGTCGGAACGGGACGCGCTCGTCGCCCTCGGCATGGATCAGCAGCAGCGGCGTCTCGGACTGCTCGACGATCAGCCCGAGGTCGTGCTCGGAGAAGAAGCCGGTGAGGTCGGGAAAGAGCGAGCCGAGGCCGTAGCCGGGCGCCGGGCAGATGGCGGCGATCGCGTCGGCGCCGGCCTGCTCGGCCGCCGCGATGGCCAGATAGCCGCCGAGCGACGAGCCGCGCAGGGCCAGGGGGCGCGGGACGAGCTCGGCGATCGCGGCGACGTCGGACAGCATGCGGGTGTCGAACGTCCCGCCTGTCGCGCCATGACCGCGCTGGTCGAAGCAGACGGCGGCCATACCCGCCGCGCGGGCGACCCGCGCCATGTCGTGATGGTTCTCCTTGCACGAACCGGCGCCGTGGAGGACCACGAGCCCGCCCCAGGGCTCTCCTCGGGAAGCCACAGCGTGTAGGCGAGGTCGCCGTGGAAGCCCTGCTCGGCAGGACCTGCTGGGGTGGGGAGCCGGCGCTTACCTGACATAGTGGCCCGCCGCATGATGACGGTCCAGAGCGTCTACCCGCAGGACTCCTCGGTGAGCGACGGCCGGCTGGTCGGTCGGCGGCTGCGACGCGCTCGAGCTCGCCCGCGAGTTCGGCACGCCCGCGTACGTGGTGGCCGAGGACGACCTTCGCGCCCGCGCGGCCGAGTTCGCCGACGGCCCGGCCCGCATCGTCTACGCCTCCAAGGCCTTCCCCTGCACCGCGGCGCTGCGGATCTTCGCGGAGGCGGGGCTGATGGTGGACGTCGCCAGCGGGGGCGAGCTGCACCTGGCCCTGGAGGCCGGGTTCGAGCCGGGCGACGTCGTCATGCACGGCAACGCCAAGTCGCACGCCGAGCTGCAGGCGGCCGTCGAGGCGGGCGTCGGGCTGATCGTGCTGGACGGCTCCGACGCCGAGAAGCTCACCGAGCTGGGCGTCCGCGGGCAGCGCTGCCTGGTCCGCGTCGTCCCCGGCGTCGAGGCCGACACCCACGCCGGGATCATGACCGGGCAGGAGGGCTCGAAGTTCGGGCTCGACCCGGAGGCCGCGGCGAAGCTGATCGCCGATCCGCCGGACTCCGTCGACATCGTCGGACTGCACTTCCACCTCGGCTCGCAGCTCTTCGACGCCGAGCCGTTCGTGCGCGCCGTCGAGACCCTCGCCGGGCTCGGGGAGTTCGCGGTCTACGACCTCGGCGGCGGCATGGCGGCGGGGTACACGGTCGACCAGGAGCCGCCGTCCCCGCGCGACTGGGTGAGGGCCGTCGCCGACGTCGCCTACGGGCAACTCGGCGACGACATCGAGCTGATGCTCGAGCCGGCCGGGCGCTGGTCGCCAACGCGGGCGTCACCCTGTACTCCGTGGAGGACGTCAAGCGTGGCCTGGTCGCCGTGGACGGCGGCATGTCCGACAACCTGCGGCCGATGCTCTACGGCGCCCGCTACGAGGCGGTGATCGCCGATCGGACGTCGGTGCCGAGAGCGACGAGATCTTCCAGGTGGTCGGCAAGCACTGCGAGTCCACCGACGTGCTCGTCAACGCGGTGCGCCTGCCGGCGCCCGCACGTGGCGACGTCCTCGTCACGCCGGCCACGGGCGCCTACGGGCACGCGATGGCCAACAACTACAACGGCATCCCGCGGCCGCCGGTGATCTTCTGCTCGGGTGGCGATGCGCGCGTGGTCGTGCGCCGCGAGACCTACGACGACCTGACGGGACGCGATGTCTGACAATTGGAAAGGGGGCCCCGCCTCCGGCCTGCAGGATCAGCCCCCCGCCTCCGGCACCCCCTTCGGCATCGGGG
>CAVXBH010000020.1:0-9235 GCA_963759945.1 uncultured Solirubrobacteraceae bacterium
AATCCGAACGCCATCGTGGCGGGCGGTCGCGTCGACGCGTCGATCTGGGACACGAACTCGATCACGCGCGTCCTCCTGCTCCTGGCGGCGCTCGCGCCGATCATCCTGCTGTACATCGTCCTGCGCAACCACGAGCTCTCGTGGCCGCGCGGTGAGCTGACCGCCGTCATCGGCCTCACCGCGGTGACGCTGGTCTTCTGGCACGGGGTCATCTCGCGCCCCGGCGAGCCCGACGGTCAGGTCAGCCTCGGGCTCGGCTGGTACCTCGCGCTCCTCGGCTCGATCGCGATCGCCGTCGGCGGCGCGCTGCGCTCGAGCCAGTCCGAACGGCGCCGCAAGCCGCCGGGCGTCCTTTAGTGGCCCCTCTCGCGACCACCGACCGTGCTACCCGGGCGCCGATCACCGCGTGGCGGCGTCCTCGGACCTCGATGTGCCAAGGGCACACCTTCGGTCCTGCGTCCTTGCCACGCGGCGCCGGCACTGCGGCTATCACGGCCGCCGGCCACGAGAGGAACCACGGATGAGTCGCGAGGAGCGCCGCGAGGGCGCTGCCGACCGCCGGGCCAACGGGGACTCGCCGGACCGCAACCTGGCGCTCGAGCTCGTGCGCGTGACCGAGGCCGCTGCGCTGCAGGCCGCCCGCTGGGTGGGCCGGGGCGACAAGATCGCCGCCGACCAGGCCGCCGTCGACGGCATGCACGCCGTGCTCGGGACGATCCGCATGGACGGCGTCGTCGTGATCGGCGAGGGCGAGAAGGACGAGGCGCCGATGCTGCACAACGGCGAGCGCGTCGGCGACGGCTCGCCGCCATCTGTGGACATCGCCGTCGACCCGCTCGAGGGCACCCGCCTGTGCGCGCTGGGCATGCCGAGCGCGCTCGCGGTGATCGCGCTCTCCGAGGAGGGCTCGATGTTCGATCCCGGCCCGTGCGTCTACATGGAGAAGATGGCCGGCCGCGAGGAGATCGCCGACCTGCTCGATCTCGATCGCGACCTGGGGAAGACCGTGGGGCTGATCGCCGAGCGCCGCGAGGTGGAGGTCGGGGACGTCACCGCCGTCGTGCTCGACCGCCCGCGCCACGAGGACGGCATCAAGGCCATCCGCGATGCCGGCGCCCGTGTCCGGCTGATCACCGACGGCGACGTCTCCGGCGCCCTGCTGGCCGTCTCGGAACGCTCACCCGTGGATCTGCTGTGGGGCATCGGCGGCACCCCCGAGGGCGTCATCTCCGCCTGCGCGACCAAGTGCATGGGCGGCGCGCTGGTCGGGCGGCTGTGGCCGCGCGACGAAGACGAGCGCAAGGCCGCCGAGGACGCCGGCTACGACCTGAGCCGGGTACTCACACAGGACGAGCTCGTTCGCGGCGACAACGCCTTCTTCTCTGCCACCGGCGTCACGGACGGCGACGTCCTGCAGGGCGTCCGCTACCAGGGCGCGCGCGGCGCGACCACCGAGTCGCTCGTGATGCGCTCACGGTCCGGCACGGTGCGGCGCATCCACTCCCGTCACGACCGCACGAAGCTGCGGTTGCTGACAGGAACTAGTCGCGCCTGAAGGCGTACAGCAGCACGCCCCAGACCAGCAGCACCGAAGCGGCGAGCGCGCCCACGACCTTCCACGGCGTGGAGCCGATGTTGCGGTTCTCGGGCTCGATGTCCTCGTCGGAGAAGCGACCGACCGCGGACTCCTCGAGCTCCAGCCGTGCGAGCCGCTTGAGAAAACCGTGGGTGACGATCACGTGGATGCGCGACTGCGTGTTCACGTAGAACCACTTGAAGGGCTGCGCGAGACGGGGATAGAAGCTCGCGACCTCGACCTCGACGTGGATGCGGCCATACCCCTCGTGCTCGGGCTCGCCGCGGCGGACGTCGATCTCGAGGTAGCCGTCGTCCTTGCGCGCGACGAGCAGCCCGTCGCGGATGCGCCACTTCACGACGCCGCGTTCACCTGACATGTCGTACTCAGGCGGGTGGAAGCGCAGCAGCACGAACGGCCGCATCAGGAAGACGACCGCGCGCTCGTCGTCGCGGTAGTGCACCCGTACGAGGCCGAGCGTCGTACGCGACAGGTACCACCAGTAGGTCCGGGCCAGGCGCTCGAGCGACTGCGGCGTCCACAGCTTCTGGAGCTCGTCCTCGGGCATGTCGAGGTTGGCGGCCTGGATCGACCGGACGGCGCCGCTGCGATCCATGGTCGTGTGCTGCTCGGGATCGGCGATGACGGACTTGCCGACCGTCTGTGACCGGCGCTTCAGGAGCGGCACGGGCTACAGGGAAGCCTTGACCGCGGCGTCAAAGCCCATCGGGTCGTCGTTGATGCCGGCCGGCGGCTTCTCCGACACCAGCATCTCGGCGCCCAGACCCTCGACCAGCGGCTGGATGAGTCCCAGCTTCACCGGCGTCACCAGTGCCACCCAGTACGAGGACAGCTTCGGGGTGAAGAGCGGCACCTTGATCAGCGGGCGGTGCCGGCGGCCGGTGAGCGATGCATACCGCGCCATCATTTCACGGTACGTGAGCACGTCGGAGCCTCCGAGCTGCACCTCCGCGGGTGGGTCCTCGTGCTCCGCGAGCGCGATCAGGGCGCCGACGGCATCCTCGATCGCGATGGGCTGGGTGCGCGTGTCGACCCACCGGGGCGCGATCATGAACGGCAGATGGTTGACCAGATGCCGAACGATCTCGAAGCTCGCGCTGCCCGTGCCGATCACCATCGCCGCGCGGGCGTGGACCAGCGGCGGCCCGTGTTCCTCGAGCGCCTTGGCCGTGGCCGCGCGCGACTGCAGATGGGCGGAATCGCCTTCCAGGCCGCCCAGGTAGATGACCCGCTGTACGCCGGCTTCCTTGGCCTTGCGGGCGAAGTTCGTCGCGGCGCGGCGGTCGGCCTCCTCGAAGTCCTCGCCCTCACCCATGCTGTGGATGAGGTAGTAGGCGGTGTTGACGCCCGCGAGCGCCTCGTCGAGCCCGTCGCCGGAGAGCGCATCGCCCCTTGCGGACGTCGGTGCCCTCCGGGAAGTCGGCGCCGCCCGGGCGTCGTGTGAGGGCGCGCACCTCGTGCTCGCGCTCGGTGAGCGCGCGCAGCAGGTGCGAGCCGACGTAACCCGTGGCGCCGGTCAGGAGGATGGGACCTGGAGAGCGATCCATGCGCCGACCGTACCCGTACAACTCCCCGACGATCCATGAGTGGACTGCCTATTTCAGAGGTGGCGGAGAGGACAGGGGTCGCCGCCGGGACCATCCGCATGTGGGAACAGCGGTACGGGTTCCCGAACCCGGCGCGAACGCCCTCCGGTTACCGGGTGTACTCGGCCGATGACGTCGACGCCGTGCGTCGTGTCGTCGAGTTCCGCCGCGAGGGCATCTCGGTGGCGGCCGCGATCGAGCGGGCCCGCTCGGCGCCCATCAACGCGCACCCGACGATCTTCGGCTCCGTGCCCCACGAGGGCCGTACGCGCCGGCTGCGCAAGCGCACGCTGATCGCGCTTTCGCGTGCGATCGAGGACCAGACGATGGCGAGTGCGTCGCAGCCCGTCATTCTGGGCGCGTTCCAGCGCGTCCAGCACTACCGCTCGGTCGCGCACCGCTACCAGCGCATGGCGCTGTCGGCCGATCTCGCGGCGGTCTTCGCCGACTTCGAGCGTCCCGGCGAGCTGCGCTCGGGCGTGCCCGTCGAGGTACCGATCGAGTCCGAGGCGGCCATCGGTCACGAGTGGGCGGTCGTCATCGACGCGCCCGGCTTCGGCGTCTGCCTGTCCGCGTGGGAGCCGCCGGTGTCCAACCCACCCGACGACGACCGCGACCGCATCTTCGAGGCGTTCTGGACGCTGGACCCCGAGACGGTGCGCGAGGCGACGCGGGCCGGCGCGCGGATCGCGCGCGATTACGCGCCAGCCGTGGCCGATCGGATCGACTCACTGCTCGAGAGTCGGGCGCACGCACCCGCGGCCTCAAGCGCGGCGCTCGAAGCGCTCACGGGTCGCATGGTCGCCTACTTGGAGAGCGCCTAGGACTCAGCGGCGGCGGCGGCGATCGGCCTGCGTGAGCGTGCCGATCGTGCCTGAACCGAGGAAGCCGAGCTGCTGCGAGGCGGCGTACGTCAGGTCCCAGTCGAAGTCGCCGTTGTAGGGGCCACGGTCGACCACGGGCACGGTCAGCGTTCGACCACGGTAAAGGAGCTCGACCTGCGTGCCGCACTTCATCGTCTTGTGCGCGACGCCCAGCAGTGTGCGCGACATCGTCTGGCCGCAAGCGGTCTTCTTGCCGTAGAAGCCCGGGCCGTACCAGGTCGCCTGCCCGGCGCGGTAGAGCGTGATGGCGACCTCCGGCGGCTTCGTGGCGGCGGTCGCCGTCGTGCCGTCGATGCGGCCCCGAACACGGGCGGGGCCGGGGCGGTCGGCCTTCCAGCGCGCGCTGAAGGAGCCGTCGTCGGCGATGGTGGCACGGGTCAGCATCGACCACTGAGCCGAGAGCGCGTCGTAGCGCTCGATGGTGATCGACTTGCCGGCGGCCGAGCGGCCCGCGGTGCCCGTGAAGAGCTTGGCCCGGCCGACGAGGCCCTGCGGAGCGGTGACGAGCGTGATCGGCCCGGTCTCGGCGGCGGCGCCGCCAGGGAGTCTGCGCGGACGCGGGCACGGCGAACGCCGTGGCGGCCATGAGGGCGCAGAACGACAGGGCTATCGGGCGCAGGGCTCGCATGCAGTGGTGCTCGAATCGCCTGCGAGGTGAGCTGACGGGCTCGCGAAGTTCGCTACGGCCGCAGCAGCGGCCGATTCGCCCCCGGGACCTCACGGTCCCACTGGTTCCCCCGTCCGCCTGGAGTTGAGCGCTCCGGGCGGTTCGGCGGGCGGAAATATACCCGAGCGGAGGAGCCGCTAGGGCTTGGGCAGACGGTCGATCGCGCGCTTGACGATCTGACCGCCGATCGACAGGCCGACGGTGGCGAGCTCGCCCGCGGCCTGCACGACGGTTGTCACCAGTTCGGTGCCGCTGGGCGGCTTCTCCTCGCGCGCCGGAGCGCGCTTGGCGTCGGCCTGGCGGGCGGGTGCTGCGAGCTTGGCGGACGCCGAGCGAACAGGCTTCGGCCGTGCGGGTGCGGCCTTGACGACGGGCGCCGGCTTCGCGGGCTTCGGCTTTGCCTTGGCCTTGGCCTTGGCGGCCTTCGCCGGCGCGGGCTTGGCGACCGCGGCGGAGGCAGCGCGCTTGGGCGCATGACGGCCCAGACGATTTGGCCGCGTGGTGGGCAGCGAGCCGAGAACGTTGGCCTCGCCCTTGCCCTTCTTCTTCTTGCTCCCCTTCTCCGCCATGCGGCGGAAACTGTAGTCGCGTCGGCGCTCAAGGTCCGCGCGCGCGAGGCCGATTCAGATTCATAGCCTGAAGCTGTCAAATCCGTTGAACTTCCCTTGAGAAAACGCCTAGACTCACCGCCGTCCCGCCCCCTAAGGTCGTTCCACACGGGGACGGAGCTCGGAGGAGTCAGAACTTGTCAGTAGTCGATCTGCAGGAACTCGAGGAGGTCAAGACCCTCCTGCTCAAGGGCACGACGGTCGGGGTCCTCACCCATGCCGAAATCGCGACCGCTGTCGCGGAGCTCGACATGGACGAGTCCGACATGGAGGAGCTGCACGGCTACCTCGAGAAGTCGGAGATCGAGCTCGTCGAGGAGATCGACCCGGCGCACACGGCCGCTCAGGAGGAGCGCGCGGTCGACAAGAAGTCCCGCCGCAAGAAGGCCGCCGGCCTGGACCTGCGGCCGGACATGACGACGGACAGCCTGCAGCTGTTCCTCAAGGACATCGGCAAGGTCCGCCTGCTCACCGCGCAGGAAGAAGTCGATCTCGCCCGCCGCATCGAGCGCGGCGACCTCGACGCCAAGCAGAAGATGGTCGAGTCGAACCTGCGCCTGGTCGTCTCGATCGCCAAGAACTACCGCAACCAGGGTCTGCCGTTCCTCGACCTCATCCAGGAGGGGACGCTCGGCCTGGTGCGCGCCGCGGAGAAGTTCGACTACCGCAAGGGCTTCAAGTTCTCCACGTACGCGACCTGGTGGATCCGCCAGGCCATCGCCCGCGCGCTCGCGGACAAGGCGCGCACGATCCGCATCCCGGTGCACGTCGTCGAGAAGCTCAACAAGATCGGCCGCGCCGAGCGCAAGCTCGTCACGGAGCTGGGCCGCGAGCCCACCGCCGAGGAGATCGCCGACGTCACCGGCATCGAGCCCGAAGAGGTCGAGTCCATCAAGCGCTCCGCCCAGGCTCCGGTCTCCCTCGAGAAGCCCGTCGGCGACGAGGAGGAGTCCGAGTTCGGCCAGTTCATCGCCGACGAGCGCGCCGAATCGCCCTACGAGCGCGCCGCCGAGATCCTCACGAAGGAAGCGCTGCGCGAGGCCCTCGAGAACCTGTCCTACCGCGAGCGCCGCGTCCTCGAGCTGAGGTATGGCCTCGGCGGCGAGCACCCGCGCACGCTCGACGAGGTCGGCCGGACGTTCAACGTCACCCGTGAGCGCATCCGCCAGATCGAGAACCAGTCGCTCAAGAAGCTGCAGTCGCTCGCGGAGGCCCAGAAGCTTCGCGATGTCGCCTGACCGACCAAGTCGATCAAGACCGTCGTCCGCTACGCGCTCTGAGGCCTAGGACCGGCAGGCGATCGGCGTGTCGAGCGTCGCGGTGCTGCCGTCGGAGAAGGTGAAGGCGGCGGAAGCGGCCCAGGTGCCCGTGCAGGTCTTCGGGTTGCGCAGCAGCGGGATGCGCACCTTGCGCCGCTTCCCCTTCGGGCCCTTCTTGACGATCCGGGTGAGGCCGATGTCGGCGGTGATGGACTTCAGCGTCACGCCGAACGCGGCCGCGTCCGGACCGGGCGTGGGGAGCACGACGGTGAGATTGCCGTCGACTCGGACCAGGCGTCCGGTCGCGGAGTAGTTGGAGCCGAGGACCTCGGCAGTGGCGACGAAACCCGCGACGTCGCCCGCCTGCAGCGGGCGCGCGAGGTAGAGGTTGATCGGCACGGGAACGTCCATGCCGCCGTAGGTGCCGACCACTTTGGCGGAGCCGAAGCCGCTCTGGGCGGGGCAGGCGTCGGCGGCGCCCTGCTCCGGCGTGCAACGGCGTGTCACGGCGCGGCCGTCGAAGACGTAGCCGGCGTCGACGGAAAGGACGGTCTCGCGCGGGATGCGACCCGACAGCGGGGGCTGCGTCGCGTCGAGCTCGGCATGCAGCCGCGCGCCCAGCCCCGCCCGGTTCGGCGAGGCGGTTGCGGTGCCCTGGGCCGCGGCCGGAGCGGTGCCTACGACGAGGGCGGTCAGTGTCAGCGCGGCAAGCTTCATGCCGCGGCATCCTAAAGAGCGGCGGGACCCGCGCCGATGGAGACCTGAGATGTTCGACATCGACGACGCGCTCCGCTACCTCATCGTCCACGAGGGCTCCGACCTTCATCTGAAGATCCCCTCGCAGCCGATCGTCCGAATCCACGGCTCGATGCTGCCCATCGAGGGGTCCGAGCGGCTCAAGCCAGAAGACACCGAGCGCGTCCTGCGGGAGATCCTGCTCGACGAGAACAAGCTGGGCGAGTTCGAACGCGACAACGAGGTCGACTTCAGCTACCAGATCGAGGGTCTCGCCCGGTTCCGCGTCAACGCGTTCCGTCAGCGCGGCTACGTGTCGCTCGTCATGCGCGCCATCCCGGTCAACATCAAGTCCGTCGAGGACCTGCTGCTACCGCCGGTGATCACCCAGCTGGCCGAGGAGGAGCGCGGGATCATCCTCCTGACGGGCACCACGGGCTCCGGTAAGTCGACGACGCTCGCGGCGATGATCGACCACATCAACCGGACGATGAAGAAGCACATCATCACGCTCGAGGACCCGATCGAGTTCCTGCATCCGGACCGTCAGTCGATCATCAACCAGCGCGAGGTCGGCCAGGACACGGCGGACTTCAAGCGCGCGCTCAAGCGCGTCCTGCGCCAGGACCCCGACGTCATCCTCGTCGGCGAGATGCGCGACGAGGAAACGGTCCAGACCGCGCTGAGCGCGGCGGAGACCGGCCACCTCGTGCTCTCCACGCTGCACACGGTGGACGCGGTCGAGGCGATCAACCGCATCATCGACTTCTTCCCGCCCCACCAGGCCGGCCAGGCCCGCGCGATGATCGCCGGCACGCTGAAGGGCATCATCTCCCAGCGCCTCGTCAAGACCTCGGACGGCCACGGGCGGGTCGCGACCTGCGAGATCCTCGTCATGACCGGTCGCGTCCACGACGCGATCCTCGACCCTCAGCTGACGGGCCACATGCACGAGGTCGTCAAGGAAGGCGAGTTCTACGGGATGCAGACCTTCGACCAGCACCTGCTCAAGCACCTGCAGGCCGGTCGCATCACCTACCAGGAGGCGATGACGGTCGCCTCGTCGCCGCACGACTTCAAGTTGCTCGTCCAGGCCGACCAGAGCCTGCGACACCTGGCCGCCTCGAACGCGGCCAAGGCCGAGGCGCAGGCTCCGCCCATGCCGGCCTCGTCGCCGGCTCCGGCGCCCGCACTTCCGGTGCTCGACCTCGAGCCGACCGTCGTCGCGGACGTCTCACAGCCCGCGCCGCCGGCACCACCACCGGCACCCGAGCCGGCCATGGCCCCGCCCGCCGCGCCGCCGGCGAGCTCCGCACCGCCCCCGGGCTTCTAGCCGGCGTCAGACGTATTCGAGTGGCTCGTCGCCGTCGGCGACGGGCTGCCCGCACGTCTCGCAGCGCCGCAACGGCTCCGCGTCGCCGGACCGCGCGCCCCAGTCGGCGAGCAGTCGTAACGCGGCCGCCAGGTCGGAGCCCGAGGCGCTCAGCTCGTAGACGAAGCGCGGCGGGCGCTCCGAGTAGGGCCGCTGGACGACAAGCCCGCGTTCGGTCAGCGCCTTCAGGCGAGCGGAGAGGATGTTGGGCGCGATGCCGCCCATCGCCTCCTGCAGCTCGTTGAAGCGCTTGGGCCCGTCGAGCAGCGCGGCGATGGCGAGCAGGGTCCAGCGGTCGCCGATCCGTTCGAGCGCGTCTGCCAGCGGAGAAATCATCGCCCGGGTAGATTAGTCACTTGCATGTTGCAAGTTGCGGAGATCGCCAAGCGGGTCGGACCGAGCGTCGTCGGCCTGGGCCGCGGCTGGGGCCAGGGGTCGGGCGTGGTGGTGGCGGCGGACACCGTGCTCACCAGCGCGCACGCGCTGCGGGGGCAGGACGTCGCACTGCGCGTGGCCGGCTCCATCGT
>CAVXBH010000021.1:0-48085 GCA_963759945.1 uncultured Solirubrobacteraceae bacterium
GACCGCTTTTACAGGGCTGTGAACGCGCAGATGGGCAGGTAAGGGCGGGGGAGCCCGCCAGCTTGCGCGATTTCGAGCGTGATCACCCTCCAAAAGGCGCAACCTGGTCCAGCTTGGGTCCTCATCGCGGTTATGACCGCAGCCAGGACCCTTGCTGGCCTGCACGGCGGCGCCCAGCGGAAAGGGGCGGTCCGATTTGCCGCGAAGCAGTACGAGATGCGCCGGTTCGCGGTGCTCTCTGCCTGCTTTCCGTCGCGCTGCCGTCGGTTGCTGACGCGCGCTCGCGCGGCAGCCGTCGCCGCGCTCCAGGTCGCGCTGCGGACGGCGGGCACCTACGGCGGTGACGTCGACGGGATCATGGGTCCCGGGACCAAGGGTGGGGTGCGGCGCTTCCAGGCGCGCAACGGCCTGACGGTCGACGGGGTGGTCGGGCCGGCCACGCGGCGCGCGCTCGGCAAGCGCGGGCGACCCGAGTGGGGGACGCGCACGATCGTGCAGGGCCGGCGGGGCTGGGACGTCGCCCGGCTGCAGTTCGAGCTCGCCCGGCACGGCTTCCCCAACGGTGGCGCGGACGGCGTCGCCGGGCCGCGGACGATCGCCGCCCTTCAACGCTTCCAGCGCTGGGCGCATCTGGGCGCCGACGGTGCCGCCGGCCCGGCGACCCGCCGCGCACTCAACAAGCGGCCGCCGCAGTCGCCGCTCGAGTTCTACCGCCCGCTCGGCGGCGCGATCGGCGACCCGTTCGGCCCGCGCTCCAACACCTGGCACCCGGGCGTCGACTATCCCGTGGCTGCCGGTACGCGCGTCGGCGCGGCGGGGCGGGGCTGCGTCACCTTCGCCGGCTACGACTCCGGCGGCTACGGCAACCTCGTCGTGATCGCCCACCGCAAGAAGGTGGCGACCTTCTACGCGCACCTCTCGAGCATCAACGTGCGCAAGGGACAGTGCGTCGTCGGCCACGACACGATCGGTCGCGTCGGCTCGACGGGCTTCAGCACCGGGCCGCACCTGCACTTCGAGATCCGGGTCCGCGGCGCTGCTGTCGATCCCGGACGCGCTTTCCTCTAGCGCCATGAAGCAGCCCGTTCTCGCGGGCGCCGTAGCAGCCTTCGTCGGGTTCGCCAGCTCCTTCACCGTCGTGCTCGCCGGACTGGAGGCGGTGGGCGCGACGCAGGAGCAGGCGGCGTCCGCGCTGCGTCGCGCTCTGCGGTGGTGATGGGCGCCCTCGCCATTGTGCTGAGCCGGCGCACGCGGATGCCGATCTCGATCGCCTGGTCGACGCCCGGCGCCGCGCTGCTGGTCGCCACCGGACCCGTGGACGGTGGTTTCCCCGCGGCGGTCGGCGCGTTCATCGTCTGCGGTGTGCTGCTCGCGCTCGCGGGGACCTGGGGGCTCCTCGGCCGCGCGATCGCCCGCATTCCGACGCCGCTGGCCAGCGCGATGCTTGCCGCCGTCGTCTTCGAGCTATGCCTCGCGCCCGTGCGCGCTGCCGTCGAGCTGCCGGCCCTTGCCGCGCCGGTGATCCTCACCTGGGTCGTGCTCAACCGTCTCGCCAAGCTGTGGGCGGTCCCGGCCGCGCTCGTCGTGGCGATCGTCGCCGTTCTGATCGACCGGCCGGTCCACCTCGGGTCGGACCTCATCGCCGAGCCCTTGCTCATCGCCCCCGAGTTCACCGCTGGCGCGCTGATCTCGATCACCCTCCCGCTGTTCATCGTGACGATGGCGGGCCAGAACATCCCCGGGATGGGCGTGATGGCCGAGCTTCGGATACCGGCCGCCGCTGCGGCCGCTGCTGGTGGGGACCGGCCTGGGCACAGTCGTCGCCGCCCCGTTCGGCGCCCACGCGATGAACCTGGCGGCGATCACCGCCGCGCTGATGGCCGGCCCGGACGCCCACCCGGACCCAAGAAAGCGTTGGGTGGCGCCGGTGGCCTCCGGCTTCGCCTACTTCGTTCTCGCGCTCGCGGCGGGCGTCGCCACGGCGTTCGTCGCCGCCGCGCCCGCCGTCATCGTCGAAGCGGTGGCCGGCCTGGCGCTGCTGGGCGTGCTCGGGGGCGCGCTCGCCGGCGCCGTTGCGGATCCCGACCACCGCGAGGCGGCGGTCATCACCTTCGTCGTGGGCGCGTCCGGCATCACCGCGGCGAGCATCGGCGCTCCCTTCTGGGGCCTGCTGGCCGGCCTGCTCTATTCAGGCTGGAGAGCCGCCACGGCCGGCGCCGGCGGCGAACCGCCCGGCACCCGCGACGCCGGTGGCGAGAACATCGCGGCCAACCCGGGCCTCGAGCCGGAGCCCGTCGTGGAGCGGCTGCCCTGAGCCCTCGATCAGGGCGCGGCGGTCCGACAGCATCGTGTCCTGCGGAAAGCCGGCCAGCGTCTCGGCCAGCTCGAGCGCCCGGTCGACATGCGCGCCGACCTCGACGATCTCGGTGACCAAGCCCATCACGAGTGCCTCCTCGGCATCGACCAGCCGGCCGGTGAGGACCAGGTCGAGCGCGCGGCCCTCTCCGACGATCCGCGGCAGTCGCTGCGTGCCGCCGTCGATCAGCGGGACGCCCCAGCGCCGCTCCAGACAGCCGAACTGCGCGGACGTCGTGACGATCCTCAGGTCGCACCAGAGCGCGAGCTCGAAGCCTCCTGCGACCGCGTAGCCACTGACCGCGGCGATCGTCGGCTTGGGGCAGATGGTGCGGGTGAAGCCGAGCGGCCCGCTGCGGGCGTCCGGCTCGAGCGTCTCGATCGCCTTCAGATCGGCGCCCGCGCAGAACGCGTCGTCGCCGGCCCCGGTGACGACAAGCACGCGGGCTTCGTCGTCCTCGCAGAACTCGTGGTAGTGCTCGAGCAGCTTGTTCGCGGTCGGCCCGTCGATCGCGTTGCGGCGCTCGGGCCGCTCGATCGTCAGCAGCCCGGCGGCGCCGCGCCGCTCGTAGCTCGTATTCACCAGCCGCCGCGGGCGTCCGCGCGCAGCGAGCGGGCCTTGGCCGCCGCCTTGCGGGCGTCCTTGCGCTTCTCCAGACGCCACAGCAGCAGCGACGCCAGGAGGATGAAGAGGGGGAAGCCGGCGATCAGCACGAAGCCGGCCAGCGTGATGGAGAGGTCGTCCGTCTCGCCGAACCAGCCCTCGCCGTGATCGTTCGCGGCATCCGCGAACGCCGCCGGCGCGATCAGGAAGAACGAAGTGAGGGTGATGGCCAGGGTCTTCATGGCGGTTCGTAGCCTATCGCTGATGGCCGTCGCCCAGGCGTCAGATCTCGCCAAGGACATGGCGGGCACACCGCTCTTCCGCAGCGTCTCGTTCAAGCTCGAGCGCCGCGAGCGGCTGACGCTCGCCGGGCGCAACGGCGCGGGCAAGACCACGCTGCTGCGGATCCTCGCCGGGGAGACGTCGCTCGACGGCGGCCAGCTGACCTTCACGAAGGGCACGAAGGTGGCGCTTCACGACCAGCGGCCGCCCCGCGAGGACGGCACGAGCCTGCGCGACTACGTGCTCTCGGGCTGCGCGGAGCTGATCGCGCTGGAGGAGGAGCTGGCCCGCCTCGAGCAGGCCATGGCAGAAGGCGACATGACGGTCTTCGACGCCTACTCGGGCGCCCAGGCGCGCCTCGAGCACGCCGGCGGCTACACCTGGCGCGAGGGTGTCAATGCAACGCTGCACGGCCTCGGCTTCGCCGATCACGACCTCGACCGCGACCTGGCGACGTTCTCCGGCGGCGAGCTGACGCGCGCGTCGCTGGCCCGCGCGCTGAGCGGCGACCCGGACCTGCTGCTGCTCGACGAGCCGACCAACCACCTCGACATCACCGCGCTGGAGTGGCTCGAGGCCTACCTGCAGAACGTCGACGCCGCCGTGGTGCTCGTCGCCCACGACCGCTGGTTCCTGGAAGCGGTCGGCACCTCCGTCCTCGAGCTCGAGGGCGGCCGCGCGCGCTTCTTCAAGGGCACCTGGCACGCCTGGCGTCAGGAGAAGGCACAGCGCGAGCTGGCCCTCGGCCGGGCGATCGAGAAGCAGAGCGCCGAGATCGCCAAGCTCCAGCGCTTCGTCGACCGCTTCTCCGCGGGCACCCGCGCCAAGCAGGCCCAGTCGCGTGCCAAGCAGCTCGACAAGGTCAAGAAGCTCTCCACCGATCCGCGCGACGGCGCCGCGCTGGGCTTCACCTTCAAGAAGCCGGAGCGCACGGGCCGCGTGATCTTCGAGCTCGAGGACGCGCAGGTGTCGGTCGGCGACGGCGCGCGGGTGCTGCTCTCCGACGCCGAGTTCTGGCTCGAGCGCGGCGAGCACGTCTCGCTCGTGGGCGCAAACGGCGCCGGCAAGTCGACGCTGCTCAAAGTGCTCGCCGGCGAGCACGACCTCGACGACGGGAAGCTGCGCAAGGGGCACAACCTGCAGATGGGCCTGCTCTCCCAGCACGCCGAGGTGGTGGGCGCGACGGGCACCGTGCTCGAGTCCGCCCAGCGCGCCACCGGGCTCAAGCCGATGGAGACGCGCGCGCTGCTCGGCCGCTTCCTGTTCAGCGGCGAGGCGGCGGAGAAACCGGTGGACGGCCTCAGCGGCGGCGAGCGCCAGCGCCTGTCGCTCGCCTGCCTGGTCGCTTCTGGCGCCAACGTGCTCGTGCTCGACGAGCCGACCAACCACCTCGATCTCGAGAGCCGCGAGGCGCTCGAGGCCGCGCTGCAGGACTTCAAGGGCGCGGTCCTGCTCGTCTCCCACGACCGCGCGCTGCTGGATGCCGTCGGTTCGAGGACCGTGGCCGTCGAGGACGGAACGCTGCACTCCTACGTGGGCGGTTGGCCCGAGTACGTGCGCGTGAGGGCCGAGCGCGAGGCCGAGCCGCCGAAGGCCCAGCGCGAGCGCCGCCCGCGCGACCCGGGATCCGTGGAGGAGCGCATCGAGGCGCTCGAAGCGCGCCTGGCCAACCTCACCGGCCGCCGCGCCGCGGAGGCGCAGGCCGAGCTGGACGCGCTGTACGAGGCGTTCACATCCTGATAACCGCCTGACGTCCTGAGGCAGGCAAGGTGCGGGCCGTGGGCCTTCACCATGGCGACCTCGAGATCCGCCCCGAGGAGCACCTGGCGCTCGCTCGCGGCCGGGTGATGAACCTCTCCGTGCGGGAGCTCGAGATGCTGGCCGCGCTCGCCGAGCGCGCCGGCCGGGTCGTCACGCGGGAGCAGCTCTATGAGGCCGTATGGGGCGGAACGCTGCGCCACGACGACCGCTCCGTGGACGTCTATGTCCACAAGGTGCGGGCCAAGTTGACGGACGCGCTGCCGGAGTGGCGGTTCATCCACACGCACTTCGGCTTCGGTTATCGCTTCTCGCCCGAGCCGGCGTTCACACCCCTTTCACATCACGGCCACAGTCCGGTAACAGGATCCGTCCCATCGGCCTAGAGGCTGGTGGTCATGAACATGAGAAAACTTTCCATCCTCGCCGCAACCGCGGCGCTCGCGGTCGGAGTGGCCGCCTGTGGCGACGACGAAGAAGGGACCGCGACCGCCTCTGACAACGGCGGCGAGGCCCTCACCGGCACGATCAAGATCGACGGCTCCTCGACCGTCTTCCCCTTCATCCAGGCGGCCGCCGAGCTCTTCCAGGAGGACAACCCGGACGTCTCCATCACGGTCGGCGAGTCCGGCACCGGCGGCGGCTTCGAGAAGTTCTGCGCCGGCGAGACCGACCTCTCCAACGCCTCACGGCCGATCGAGGAGGAGGAGATCGCGCTGTGCAAGAAGGGCGGCGTCGACTACTCCGAGGTCCAGATCGCCAACGACGGCATCGCGGTCGTCACCAGCACGGGCCTCGAGCTCGACTGCCTGACCACGGACGAGCTCAAGGAGATCTGGAACAAGGGCTCCCAGGTGGACGACTACGCGCTGTTCGGCCCCGGCACCGACTCGGGCACCTTCGACTTCTTCACCGACGTCATCAACGGCGAGGAGGGCGTGACGCGCGACGACTACGAGTCCTCCGAGGACGACAACCAGCTCGTCACGGGTGTCGCCGGCTCCGACAACGGCCTCGGCTACTTCGGCTTCTCGTACTACCAGTCGAACGCCGACCAGCTCAACCTGGTCAGCGTCGACGCGGGCGACGGTTGCGTCGCGCCGAGCGCCGAGACGATCCAGGACGGTTCCTACAAGCCGCTTTCGCGTCCGCTGTTCACGTATCCGAGCGCAGAGGCGATCAAGCGCCCCGAGGTGAAGGCGTTCATGGACTACATCGTCGAGAACCAGTCCGAGATCGCCGAGCTGGCGAACATCGTCCCGCTCACCGACGAGCAGGGCTCGGCCGCGGCCGACGCCGTCGCGAAGGCGGAGGGCGCTTAGTCACATGACCGACGGGGTCGTCCTCAATCGACCCAGTGGCCGGCGTGCGGCCGGGGAGGGCGCGATTCGCATCGCGCTCTTCCTGGCCGCCGCGCTGTCCGTGGTCACGACGGCCCTGATCGTCCTGTCGCTCGCCCGCGAGACGATCAACTTCCTGGGGGAGGTCGGCTTCTCCGAGTTCCTGTTCGGCGGCAAGTGGACGCCACAGCTCGCCGGCGACCAGCAGTCCTTCGGCGCGGTGCCGCTGATGATCGGCACGCTCTACCTGACCGGCATCGGCCTGCTCGTGGCAATCCCACTCGGGCTGCTCACCGCGATCTACCTCGCCGAGTACGCCACCCCGCGGGTACGCAAGACGATCAAGCCGGTTCTCGAGGTGCTCGCCGGCGTGCCGACCATCGTCTTCGGCTACTTCGCGCTCACCTACGTCACCCCGGTGATCCTCAAGGACCTCCTCGGGCTCGACGTCGAGGTCTTCAACCAGCTCTCCGCCGGCCTGATCGTCGGCATCCTGATCCTCCCCACCATCGCCTCGGTCGCCGAGGACGCGATGAGCGCGGTCCCGCGCTCCCTGCGCGAGGGCGCCTTCGGGCTCGGCGCGACGCGCATGAAGGTCGCGCTGCGGGTCGTCTTCCCAGCCGCCCTGTCGGGAATCGTCGCTGCGCTGATCCTCGGCGCCTCCCGCGCGGTCGGCGAAACCCTCGTGATCCTGCTCGCCGGCGGCGCCGGGCAGCTGCTGCCCGAGGTGGTCTGGAGCCCGCTCGAGTCGGGCGGATCGATGGCCTCCTTCATCGCCTCCACCGCCACCGGCGACGCCCCCACCGGGTCGATCGAGTACTACACGATCTTCGCGGTCGGAGCCCTGCTGTTCGTCTTCACGCTGGTGCTCAACAGCCTCTCGATCCGGGCGGTCCGCCGCTTCCGGCAGGTGTACGAGTAGTGCTCGCCTCCGGCGCCGCGATCGCCGCCGACGCGGGCCGCACCGCCGCGGCCCTGCGCCAGAAGAGCGGCTCCATCGCGGAGCGCCTCTTCCGGCTCGCCATGTACGGCGCGGTCGGCATCTCCGGCCTCGTGCTGGTCGTCCTGCTCGTCCGGATCGTCACGCAGGGCGACGGCCGGCTGGGGATCGACCTCTTCCAGAACCAGCGCTCGATCGTCCCTGAGCGCTCGGGCATCCAGTCGGCCGTCCTCGGCACCCTCTACCTGATGGGCCTGTGCGCCGCACTGGTCGTCCCGATCGGGATCGCGACGGCGGTCTATCTGGAGGAATACGCAGACCGCGACCGCTGGTACAACCGACTGATCGAGGTCAACATCCAGAACCTCGCGGCCGTGCCCTCGGTCGTGTACGGGATCCTGGGCCTCGCCTTCATCGTCCGCGGGCCGCTCGACATGGGGCCGGTACTGATGGCCGGCGCGATCACGCTGTCGCTGCTCGTCCTGCCCGTCGTGATCATCGTCGCCCGCGAGG
Organism: uncultured Solirubrobacteraceae bacterium; assembly: GCA_963759945.1. Lineage (GTDB taxonomy): Bacteria > Actinomycetota > Thermoleophilia > Solirubrobacterales > Solirubrobacteraceae > DATLGB01. The sequence goes on from CAVXBH010000021.1 coordinate 7,793, forward strand.
CGATCCGCGCCGTCCCGCCGTCCATCCGCGAGGGCTCGATGGCGCTCGGCGCCACCAAATGGCAGACGATCTGGAAGCAGGTCCTGCCCGGTTCGATCTCCGGCATCGCGACCGGGGTCATCCTGGCCCTGTCGCGCGCCATCGGCGAGACCGCGCCGCTGATCGTGATCGGGACGGCGTCGATCATCCGCGAGAACCCGGACGGCCTGTTCGGCTCCTTCACGGCTCTCCCGATCCAGATCTTCTCCTTCTCGAAGGACCCGAACCGCGAGTTCATCGAGCTCGCCGCCGCGGCGATCATCGTCCTGATGGTCCTGCTGCTGGCGATGAACTCGATCGCCATCTACCTGAGGAACCGCTATGAACAGAAGTGGTGAGATGACAGAGCGTCAGGACCCCGTCGTGCCGGTCACCGAGCCGGCGACGGTCGCCGCCAAGCCGAAGGTCATGGCCGCGCCGATCTTCGAGGCCTCCGACGTCAACGTCTACTACGGCGACAAGCTCGCCGTGCGCGACATCTCGCTGCCGATGGGCAAGCACGAGATCACGGCACTGATCGGCCCGTCGGGCTGCGGCAAGTCGACGTTTCTGCGCTGCCTGAACCGCATGAACGACCTGATCCCCGGCGCGCGCGTCGAGGGCTCGATCGTCTACCACGAGCAGGACCTCTACGGCAAGGACATCGACCCCGTCCAGGTGCGCAAGCACGTCGGGATGGTCTTCCAGAAGCCGAATCCGTTCCCCAAGTCGATCTACGACAACATCGCCTTCGGCCCGCGCGTGGTCGGGATGAAGGGCAACATGGACGAGATCGTCGAGAACGCGCTGAAGCGCGCGGCGCTGTGGGACGAGGTCAAGGACCGCCTCAAGACGAACGCCTTCGGCATGTCCGGCGGCCAGCAGCAGCGCCTGTGCATCGCGCGTGCGCTCGCCACCTCGCCCGACGTCCTGCTGATGGACGAGCCCTGCTCCGCGCTCGATCCGATCTCCACCGCACGCATCGAGGACCTGATGCTCGAGCTCAAGACGGACTACTCGATCGTGATCGTCACCCACAACATGCAGCAGGCCGCGCGCGTGTCGGACCGGACGGCGTTCTTCACGGTCAACATGGCCGACGCCGGGCACCGCATCGGCGAGGTCGTCGAGTTCGACGAGACGGACCAGATCTTCTCGAACCCGAAGGACAAGCGCACCGAGGACTACGTCACCGGCAAGTTCGGCTAGGTGACGTGCTGATGGAGGAGCCGAGCGCCTTGCGCATCCAGTTCCGCCTGGAGCTCACGGAGCTCGAGTCGAGCGCGCTCGGGGCGATCGACATGGTCGTGGACTCGCTCGATCGCGCGGTGGAGGCGGTCCGCCACCAGGACGTGGAGCTCGCCGGCATGGTGGTCCTCGACGACGACCGCGTCGACGGCCGCTTCCTGGAGGTCCATCAGTCGATCCTCTCGCTGCTGGCGCTGCAGTCGCCGGTCGCGGGCGATCTGCGGGTCGTGGCGGCGCTGCTGCACGTCATCAAGCACATCGAGCGCATGGGCGACCAGTGCGTGAACATCGCCAAGCTGGTCCCGTTGGCCGGTCACAATCCGCCGACGGACGACCAGATGCTCGACATGATCAGTCGTATGGGCGCGCTGGCCCGGTCGCAGGCGCTGCAGTGCAAGCAGGCCTTCGCGCTGCGCGACGTCGAGCTCGCCGAGGACCTCGTCCGACAGGACGCAGAGATCAACAAGCTCAACCGCGCGGTGTTCGCGCGCGCCGTGGCGATCGGCACGGACGAGGACCGGCGCGAGTGGGCGATGCACATGATGCTGATGGCCCGGGCGCTCGAGCGCATCGGCGACAACGCCGTCGATGTGGGCGAGCAGGTGGCTTTCGTGGAGACCGGTTTGTTCCGTGAGTTCTCCGACGCTTCGCGTTCCGCCCGCAAATAGCGGCGCTTTGCGGTGTGAAGTCGTTAACGACTTGTGACCGGCCGGGGTAACCAACGCCGCGCTTCGGCTTACCCTGTGCAGAGATGACGCCCGGAAAGGACACCGCGCTGCAGGTCGTCGTGATCGACACGGACTCCGGGTTCCTCCAGGTCCTGTCGAAGCGCATGGACGGCCTGGACTGGCAGTACCGGATAACGGGCGGTCCTTTGCCGGTCGACGCGCTGATCGCCTTGCGGCTCGACGCGCTGATCATCGATCTCACCGTGGTGGGTCCCCAGGCCTGGTCGTACCTCGAGTCGGTCGCGGCCAAGCTGCCGCACCTCGGCATCGTCGTCGTGACCGGCCGGACCTCCGTGGGCCAGCGTGTGCGCGGCCTGCGGCTCGGTGCCGACGACTGGCTCACCAAGCCCTGTCATCCGGAAGAGCTGATCGCGCGGGTCGAGGCCGTCGCCCGCCGTCGCCGTGCGGCCGAGGGCGACCTTGCGGGCGCCGCGGTCTCCGCCGGTGAACTCGATGTGCGGCCGGACCAATTCCAGGCATTCGTCCGCGGGGAGTCCGTCGGTCTCACCCGGCGCGAGTTCGAGCTGCTGCAATTGCTCGCGGGGGCTGAAGGCCATGTCCTCCAGCGTGAGGACATCTACCAGCGGGTCTGGGGCTACGCGATGGCCCATGGCGATCGCTCCGTCGACGTGTTCGTGCGCAAGCTGCGCCAGAAGCTCGAACGCTCGTCGTCGGACTGGCGCTACATCCACACCCACTTCGGTGTCGGCTACCGGTTCGACGCTCAGCCCGCAGACGCGGTCGAGGCGCAGGAGGCACCCGCGGTCGCCGAGCCGCCCGTCGTCGCGCCCGTCGTTCCCGTCCCGGCGTAAGCTGGGGGCGGATGAAGACCGCCCGCAACGTCGCCATCATCCTCGGCCTCGCGGCCCTGGTGACGCTCGCGCCGGGCGGCCTCACCGCACGCGACACGGTCTCGAACATCATCTCCGTGATCTTCCTGGCCGGGCTGGGCTTCTTCGCCTACCGGATGTACATGGAGAATCGCGTCGCTCTGTTCGACCTTCCCGAGCAGACGCGCGTGCTGCTCTACGGCAGCGCGACGCTGCTCGTGTTCGCGCTGATCGCGACGGGGCGGCTGTGGGACGAGTCCGGCCCGTACGTGCTCATCTGGTTCGCGCTGATCGGCGCCGCCGTCTTCGGTCTCATGACCGTCGTGCGTCGCTGGCGCGAGTACTGACACAGACTCGCAACACCTCGGTCTAGATCGGTAACACGGCACCCGGGAGCCTTTCCCGTGTGTTGGGTTCCCTTCGACGACAGTCCGGTCAGGCGGCGGTGGAGCTGGTGGTGCTGCTGCCCGTGGTCGTCCTGCTGCTGGCGGCGGGCTGGCAGCTGACGCTCGCGGGGCACGCGCGCTGGTCGGCTTCGGCGGCGGCTCGGGCCGCGGCCCGAGCGCGTGCGGTGGGGGTCGACCTGCTGCCTGCCGCGCGCGCTGCGCTCCCGTCGTCACTGGACGACCGGGTGGTCGTCGAGGAGACGGGCCGGGGCGTCGAGGTGCGGCTGGAGATCCCGTCGATCGTGCCGGGCCTCGAGCTGGGCACGCTGACCGCTCACGCGACGTTCGCGAGTCAGCAGTGAAGGGTCAGGCCTCGGTCGAGTTCGTGGCACTGATCGCCGTCGTGGCGGTCGTGGTCGCCGCGGTCGTCCAGTTCCTGGCGGCCGGCACGGCGCAGGAGCGGGCGTCGGCGGCCGCTGAGGCGGGTGCGGTCGCCCTGCTGCAGGACGCGGACGCGCGGGCGGCGGTCGAGGCCGCGCTGGGCGGCTCGATCGAGCGTTCGGATTTCGAGATCGAAGGGCGACACGTGCGCGTGACGGTCCGTCCGCGCTCGCTTGCTCCCTGGTTCGGCGATCTGCTGGCCGCGACGGCGCGTGCCGATGCCGGTTCGGAGGCGGAGCCGGTCGCGCGCACGGTGGTTCGCGGCGGTGACGGGGAGTCGGCGGGGCCGTGACCGCTCGCCTGGCTGAACTCTTCCTCGCGCCTGCGCCCGTGCGGCGTGCGCCCGCGCCGCCTCCGGGCCTGGTCGGCATCCTCGCTTCGCCGGCGGACGTCGCCGCGGTTGCGGGCGGCGTCGCAGCCGGCCTGCGGGGCCGGGCAAGCGTCGTGTGTTCCTGCCAGCCTCCGGCGCCGCGGCTGGCGATTCCGGCGGCGCGGGCGCTCGCCCGCCGCCTACGCGACCAGGGCATGAATGCAGTTGCCGCCGGTGCGCTCTGCCATGTCCACCTGGAGGAGGACCCGGAGCGCGTCATGTGGAGAGCCGCTGCCGTGGCGCCGACCGTGGTCGCGGTGCCGGAGCGCGAAGCGCGCCTCGATGCGATGCTCGCGCAAGCGGACCTCCTGCTGCTGGCGGCGCCGTCCGGCGCTTACGCGGACCTCGCGCTTGCCTCGCTCGCCGCGCTCGGCCCGCCCGCGACCCGGCTCGATCCTCCGACGGGCTGGCTCGCGCGCCGAGTGGCCGCACTCGGCCTCGCTCGCCTCTCATTGGAGCCGGCGTGAGGGGCGAGCGTGGCCAGGCCGCCCTGCTGATCCTCGGCGGGCTCTGCGGCCTGCTCATCGGCGCCTTCGTGCTCGGCGCGGTGGCACGCGGGATCGGCGGCCGCTCCGATGCGCAGCGGTCCGCGGACCTCGCCGCCCTGGCCGGCGCCCGCGCGATGCTCGACGCGCACCCGCGGCTGTTCAGCGTCGGCCCGACCCAGCTCTCGAAGGCCGGCTACCTCGAACTGGGGGAGGCCGCGGCGCGCGAGGTCGCCTCTCGCAACGGCGAGTCGACGGTCGCCGTCTCCTTCCCGGACGCGGACGAGATGGCTCCGATCCGGATCCGGGTCGAGGTCCGCCGCGAGATCGCTGTCGAGCGCGGCGAGGCCCGAGCGAGCACCGAGGTGCTGGCGAGCGCCGAGGCCGAGCTCTCCGCGAGCGCCCTCTACGCGACGGGCGCGACGGGCGGCGAGTACGCCGGCCCGTTCGCCGAGCGTCAGGGGCAGAAGATGCGCCCCGACGTCGCCGAGGCGTTCGACCGCCTCGCCGCGGCGGCGGCCGCGGACGGCGTCACGCTGCTGATCTCCTCCGCCTGGCGCTCCGACGCCGAGCAGGCGATCCTGTGGGCGCAGAACCCGGACCCGCGCTGGGTCGCGCCTCCGGGCACCTCGCTGCACCGGCTGGGCACCGAGCTCGACATCGGCCCGGCGACCGCATACGACTGGCTCGCCGCCAACGCACCGTCCCAGGGCTGGATCCTCAGGTATCCATGGGAACCCTGGCACTGGGGCTGGGCGCGGAACCCGAGCTCCATGAGCCTCACCCGCGACGGCCGCAGCGCCCTCCCGAGCTTCGTGCCCGCCGAATACGCCGAAGAGATCGCCGGGTCCGCCCAGCGCTGGAACGTGTCCGCGAACCTCTTGGCGTCCCAGCTCTACGTCGAGAGCGGCTTCAACCCGTTCGCGGTGAGCGGCGCCGGCGCCCAGGGCATCGCCCAATTCATGCCGGCCACCGCCGCCGGCATGGGGCTGGCCGACCCGTTCGACGCCCCGGCGGCAATCGACGCGCAAGGGCACCTGATGCACGACCTGCTGTCGCAATTCGCCTCGGTGCCCCTGGCCCTCGCCGCCTACAACGCCGGCCCGGTCCCCGTCGCGGCCTGCATGTGCGTCCCGCCGTACCCCGAGACCCAGGCCTACGTCACCCAGATCCTCGGCCTCATGGGCGGCGCCGGCGACCTCGCGGGCGCCGGCCTCTCCGTAAAGCTGGTCAAGTGACGAGGCCGTAGCGATCGGCTGGTGAGGGAGGGGGAGAGGCCAGGCGCGCCACGAGCTACCTCGATTTCAACCCGCGCGATCCATGGGTGTGTGGTCCAAGTGGCCCGAACGGGACACTCAGACAACACACCGCGTGCGGATCCGCGAGGTGTGTGCTCTAACCGGCGCTATACGCGCTTTGGAGCACACACCCCGAGCGACCCGCCCTCGACGGAGGGCTGCGGCGCGGAGCCGCGGTAGCTCGTGGCATCGCCCGCTCCTTCCCCGCCCTCACCAGCCATCTGCGCGCTTCCGACGACCGCAACCGCCAGTACTGAGCGAGAACGCGTCCGGGTAGCGATGCCGCATGCCACCCGCAGGAGTCAAAAAGGGCACGAAGGACGCCCGCAAATACGAGAAGGTGAAGGAGTCCGTCAAGGACCAGGGCAAGTCGGAGAAGACAGCGGCGGAGATCGCCTCGCGGACCGTCAACAAGGACCGCGCCCGTGCCGGCAAGACCCAGCAGGCGTCGAAGTCGTCGACGCAGGACTCCAAGTCGTCGAGCCAGCGCGGCGGTGAGCGCTCCGGGACCAACAAGGAGAAGGGCCGCACCAGGGAGCAGCTCTACAACGAGGCCAAGCAGAAGAACATCGACGGCCGGTCGTCGATGAACAAGCAGCAGCTGCAGAAGGCCGTCGACGCCAAGAAGTAGGCGCGGGTTCGCACCTAATCTGGAGGGAGTGGCGGATCTTCTCGAACAGCGCCGCTCCCTCCCCGACGAGCCGGGCGTCTACCTCTTCTACAACCAGGCCGGCAAGGTCGTCTACGTCGGCAAGGCGAAGTCGATCCGCAAGCGGGTCGCGAGCCATTTCTCGAACCCGACGACCTATGGGTCGACGAGTCTCCCGAAGGAGGTCGACCACATCGAGTACCTGGTCGTCCACACGGAGACCGAGGCGCTGCTCACCGAGCAGAACTTCATCCGCCAGTACAAGCCGCGCTTCAACATCCGGCTGCGCGACGACAAGTCGTATCCCTACATCGCGATCAGCCTCGACGAGGAGTTCCCGCGGGTCTACTTCACCCGCGAGCGCCACCGGCGTGAGCGCGCGTACTTCGGCCCGTACAGCTCGGCGAAGCGCACGCGCCACACGCTCGACCTGCTCGGAAAGATCTTCAACTACCGCTCCTGCGAGGGCCCGACCCCCGGTCGCCACTCCGGCTCGCCCTGCCTGGACTACTACATCAAGCGCTGTGGGGCACCGTGCGTCGGCTACGTCACCAAGGAGGAGTACCGCGAGTCGATCGACGGTGTGATGGCCTTCCTCTCGGGCCGCTACCGCGAGATCGAGAAGGACCTCGAGAAGCGCATGTACTTCCACGCCGGCGAGCAGGACTTCGAGCAGGCGACGGTCGAGCGCAACCGCCTGCAGTCGATCCGCGCGCTGCTCGAGCGCCAGCGCGTCACCGACGCGAGCACGGGCGGCGCGTCGTCGATGGATGCCGTGGCGGTCGCCATCGACGGCGCCGAGGCCAACGCCCAGGTCTTCCAGGTCCGCGACGGGGTGCTCGCGGATCGGCAGTCGTTCTACCTCGTCAACGAGGCCGGCCACGACGTCGCCCGGGCAACCGAGGAATTCCTGCTGCAGTACTACGCAAGCGCGCTGTCGATCCCCGGCTTGATCGTCGTGCGACCCGAGGTCGCCGAGGGCTCGGCGCTCGACGTGCTCTCGGAGATCCTCGGCGAGCGGCGCGGCGGACGGGTCGAGATCCGCGCGGCCGAGCGCGGGTCCAAGCGCCGCATCCTCGATCTGGCCGAGCGCAACGCCGGGCTGGCGCTCGACCAGGACAAGCTGAAGGCCGAGCGCCGTCGCCAGCAGCGCGTGGAGGCGCTCGACGGGCTGCAGTCGGCCCTCGGCCTGGACTCGCTCCCCGTCCGGATCGAGTGCTTCGACATCTCCAACCTGATGGGTACGCACCCCGTCGCGTCGATGGTCGTCTTCGAGGGCGGCGCGCCGAAGAAGTCCGATTACCGCCGCTTCCGCGTGCGCGACCTCGAGCCGGGCCGGTCCGACGATTTCGCCGCGATGGGGGAGGTGCTGCGCCGTCGCGCGGCCCAGTTCACCAAGCAGCGTGAGCTCTCGCCCTACGACAAGGACCGCGACGCGAGTTTCGCGGCCCTGCCCAACGTGATCGTCATCGACGGCGGCAAGGGGCAGCTGTCAGCCGGGCTTGAGGCGCTGGCGGACCTGCGCGAGCGCGGGGTCGCCGTGATCTCTCTGGCCAAGCGGATCGAGGAGGTCTTCACGCCGGGGTCACCCGCGCCGCTGCTGCTCGCCCACGACACGCCCGAGCTGCAGCTGCTCCAGCGCGTGCGCGACGAGGCGCACCGCTTCGCCATCACCCACCACCGCAACCGCCGCGACGCGGCGATGACCGAGTCCGTCCTCGACGGCCTGCCGGGCGTCGGCGCGACCCGCAAGCGGGCGCTGCTGAAGCACTTCGGCTCGCCGGACGCCGTGCTCGCCGCGCCGCGCGAGGAGCTCGAGAGCGTGCCCGGTGTCCCCGCCAAGGTGGGCCGGGACCTGTACGCGCACCTGAATCGGACCGGTCGGTAGGGGAGACTCCTCGGCGTGTCCAAGCTGCAGGACCTCGTGATCATCTCCGGCTTCTCGGGCGCGGGGAAGACGACGGCCATGAACGTGTTCGAGGACGCGGGCTACTTCTGCGTGGACAACCTGCCCGCCGAGATGATCCGGTCGCTCGCCGACCTGTTCACCCACCGGGGATCGAGCGTCGAGCGCGCGGCCGTGGTGTCCGATCTGCGCGGCGGCACCTACTTCGAGCGGCTCGCCGCGGTGATCGACGAGCTTGACGCCGCCGGCATCGGCAACCGCGTCCTCTTCCTGTCGCGCGGAGGAGGCAGAGCTCGTGCGCCGCTACAAGGAGACGCGCCGCCGGCACCCGCTCGCCGCCAAGCTCGGAGACGTCGTCGACGGCGTGCGGCGTGAGGCGGAGCTGCTCGAACCGGTCCGTCAGCGCTCCGAGTTCCTCATCGACACCACCGGCATGAGCACCGCGATGCTGCGCCGCAAGGTGGCGGCCGACCTGCTCGATCCGGCGGACCCCGCCCGCCTCTCCGTCACGCTCACCTCCTTCGGCTTCAAGCACGGCCCCGCGCGCGACGCCGACCTCCTCTTCGACGTGCGCTTCCTGCCGAACCCGCACTACGAGGCCGAGCTGCGGCCTCTCACCGGCTTCGACCAGTCCATCGTCGACTACGTCGCCCGCGACGGGCGGCTGGATGCCTTCTTCGCGCACGTCGAGCCGCTGCTGGAGTTCCTGCTTCCCGAGTACGTCGCCGAGGGCAAGTCGCACCTCTCGGTCGCGATCGGCTGCACGGGTGGCCGTCACCGCTCCGTGGCGATCGTCGAGGAGCTGGCGCGGCGCTTCGCGAACGACGAACGGCTCTTCCTCACCGTTCGTCACCGCGACGTGGAACGCGCCAACGTGCGCCCCGGCGCCTAGCGCTTCAGGCTCACCGACCCGGCCACGGGTGTCGTCCCGAACATCCCGCCGAGGGTGATCGTCGGCGTCCGCCGGGTGAGGGCGAGCCTGCGGCCGGCCTTCGTGGCGCTGAGCTTGACGCTGACGACGCCAGCACCCGTAACCGTCGCGGTCCCGCGCACGACGACGCGGCCGCCCAGCCGCAGCTTGCGAGCAAGCGCCTGCGGCACGTTCCCGGCGAGGGTCAGCGTCCCGGCGGCCGGCGCGCTGAAGCCGACGACGAAACCCTTGCCGAGCTTGCCGACCTTGACGGCGCCGCGCGGCAGCAGCGCGGGCCGGTCGGGGCTGCCGCCGGCACCCCCGGGCTCGTACGGCCCGCGCACGAAGACGTCGAACTTGTTGTTGGTGTCGCCGTCGACGTAGTTGCTCGCAAACGAGGCGAAGGCGATGAAGCGCTTGTCCGCCGAGATGACGGGCGACCAGCTCGAGGCGTCGGCCGGGCCGTTGTCCTTCGCGAAGTTCACCAGCGACGTCTCGCTGCCCTCGCGGACGTAGATGTCGGGGTGCGACGAGTGCGGTCCGAGCCCGTCCGCCTCGGACTCGAAGACGACCACGGTGCCGTCGGCGGAGATCTGCGGGCCGGAGCTGCGACCCGAGCCCTGCCCGCCGGAAGAGGACACCGACTGCCGGGTGATGGCACCGGTGGCGCGGTCGGCCACGAAGATGTCGCGCACCTCGTTGGTGTCGCCGGTGACCAGATTGCTCGCCTGCGACGAGAAGGCGACGTAGCGGCCGTCGTCGGAGATCGAGGCCTCGCCGCTCTCCTGATTGGTGTCGGCCCCGCCCAACCCGATGCTCACCCGCGCCGTCGTGCCCGCCACGGTGTCGCGCACGTAGATGTCGTCGGCGCGGTTGGCGTCGCCCGGGACCCACTCGTCGGCGAGCGACTGGAAGACGACGAACTGCCCGCTGGCGGACACGGCCGGGAACTGGTTGGTGGTCTTCTCCTTGACCTCTTCGCTGGAGACGCTGATCAGCGTGGTCTTGACGGCACCCGGCTCGTCCATCACGCCGTCGGCGTCCGTGTCGCGGTCGCGCAGGTAGATGTCCTCGAGGTTGTCCGGGTCGGCGCTCGTCAGCGAGGTGGCGATCGACGAGAACGCCACGTACCGGCCATCGGGCGACATGGACGGGCTCACGCTCGCGTTGTCGCCCTGCTGGCCCTCCGTGCCGACGCTGACCCGCGCGGTCGTGCCCGCGACGAGGTCGCGGACGTAGATGTCGGCGGCGCCGTTGGTGTCGGCGTCCTCGAGCTTGGCGAAGGACATGAAGGCCAGGTAGCGACCGTCGCGCGAGAGCACGGCGGACCGGCTCGCCTGACCGACCTCCTGACGGCCGTCCGTGCCGACGGAAGCGAGCACGGTCGTGTTCTTCTCCCGGTCGCGGACGAAGATGTCGGCGCGGTTGTTCGTGTCGCCCGGCGCGAGCGTCCCGGCGTCGGACTCGAAGGCCACGAAGCGCCCGTCGCCGGACAGGGACACCTCCGCCCGGGTGGCGATCGAGAGGCCCGACCCGCCGCTGTCGAAGTCTCCCGGCGCTCCGGCGCTCGAGATGCTCACGATCGAGGTGGCGGCGATGGCGACGGCGCGGATCCACATACCCACCCAACGGTGCCGCCCGGTCAGAGCTTGCGCACGTCTTGACCGCCGGTCCGTAGGAGGACCGCCATGATGGTGGGGTGCCGGACCCCGACTACCGCTACACGCTCGCCAATGAGCGGACGTTCCTGTCGTGGCTGCGGACGGCGCTGGCACTGGTCGCGGGCGGGCTGGCCGCGGCCAAGGCGCTCACCTTCGACAGCGAGGTGTCCCGCTGGGTCGTGGCGCTGCCGCCGATCGTGGGCGGCGTCGCCCTCGCCGCCCACGCGCTGAAGCGCCGCGGCGGCTACGAGGCGGCGATGCGAGACGGAACCCCGCTGCGGGCCGGCCAGAACCTGGGCCTGATCGTCGGCGGGATCTGCGCATACGGCCTGGTCGCGCTCGTCGCGATCGTGCTCGACGGCTAGACGGTGAGATACGCGCGGGCGCGCCGTGCGAACGCCTTCGGCTTCTCGGCGTAGAGCCGGGCACCGAGCGCGAAGGCGTCCTGCTGCAGTTCCGCCCGGCGCTCGTGGCAGAAGCCGACGAAGCGGTCCGCGTCGACCGACACCGGCCACGGCTGCTCGCCGATGCGCTCGGCCAGGACGCCGAGGTCGTGGTCGTCGCCCAGGAGATCAGACAGGTCGTGCGCCGCGTCGCCCAGCGCCAACCACATCGCGGGGAACGTGCTCTCGAGCAGCTTCGCGTGGTACCAGAGGTCCTTCACGCGCTTGCGCCACTCGTGCAGGCCGTCGACGGTCGGTTCCCTGCGACAGGCGAGGAACTCCTCGCGGCCGCGGCCATAGGCCATGAGCGACGCCCGCGGCGAGCGCGTCGCGATCCAGGTCGGCGAGCGGCCAGTGCTTGACGTCGGCGAGCTGGCCCTGCAGCGCGCCCACGACGTCCTCGGAGATGAGGCCGTCAGCGGCGTCGCGCGAGCGGGCGGCCTGCGTCGCGAACCGCCGCTTGACCGTGGTGAATGCCCGCGCCGGCACCTGCCCGGCGAAGCGCTCGTGCAGCTTGCCCGCGGTCTGGGCCATCACGTCGGCGTCGCGCACGCCCGCGAGGCCGGCGGCGATCTCGCGCAGTGCGTCGTTGGTGGCGCGCCGCGCCTCGGACGGCATCCCGCCGCGCACCAGGCGCAGGACCGACCGCGTCTTCTTGAGGTCCTTGCGGGCCTCGTGGACCGCGGTCACCGGATCGGTGACGCGCTCCTCACGCAGGTTGCGCACCGCGTCGGCGAGCTGCTCGGCCGCCACCTCGCGGACGGCGTTGTCCACCGCCGTCCCCTCTTCGAGTTCGAGCTGGTACGCCACTCAGCGGCCGACGCGAAGGGCGAAGCGCGAGGGGCGCGTCGCGACCTGCGGCTGCTCGATCGCCGCGAGGCGGCGCACGAGCGCGGGCCACGTGCCGGCGGCCAGAGTGGGCGCGCCGCCGACGCTGCCGCCACGGTCGACCGCGTCCGGGTGGAAGCCCACGTGGATGTGGTCGGCGTGGTCGCCCATGCCGAAGGCGGCCGGGAAACCCTCGTACTCCATCAGCGTGATGATCTGGTGCGGCGCCATCGGACCCTGCAGGGTCAGCAGCGCGCGGACGGCGCGATCGGTGATCGTGCCCGGTCCCTGATTGCCGAGGATCGGCGTGCCGTTGAGCGCATAGATGTCGACCGCGCTACCCGTCGTGTGCTCGGAGACGTTGCCCGACGTGGTCAGGAAGGAGTGGCCGCAGCGAAGCGAGCTGACGGACGGGTTCATGCCGCTGGAGGCGAGGTACTCGAGCGTGGCCAGGATGCGGCGGTCGATGGCGCCGGTGCGGACGTCCTGGCGGCCGCACGGGTAGATGTCGATGCGCGGGTCGTTGAGCACCATCCGCTGGAGCGCCGGCTTGCCCAGCAGCAGGGCCTGGCCGATCGTCGGCAGCGCCTTGCGGTCCTCGTCGCGGTAGACGGCGGTCGACTGCAGCAGCTTCCAGCCGTCGAGGATCGGCTGCGGGTCGATCCGCGGCGCGCCCTTGCCGGCCGGGCGGATCTCGAAGCGCAGGTGCGGATCGCCACCCTCACCGATGCGGCCGATGATCGAGCCGGCGAGCACGCGCGAGCCCTTGCGAAGCGCCTTGGCCTCGTAGTCGCGCTTGTTGAGCTTGAGGACGGCACCCGCCAGCGGCCGGTAGGCGTTCTCGGCGAGCTGCACGATGCCGCCGCTGCGCCGCGCGTTGGGGCGTCCGGGCCGAGCGAACAGCCGCTCCTTGCGCGGCTGCGCCCACGCATCTGCAGTCGACTTCGAGGGCCTATGACCCCTCGGCTTCGACTTCAGATCGGGGGCGGGGGTGGGGGTGACGGCGGTGTCGCTGGCCGCGGTGGTTGGCGCCGGGTCGTCGGCGGGAAGCTGCGGGGCGTCGGGGTTGAGCGCGCGGCGGGGCACCGGGTGGGTGGCGGCGATGCTGCCGAGGTGCGCGTAGGTGAAGAGGTTCCCGTAGACGTCCTGCAGCTCGAGGTAGTTGCCGAGCCGGTTGGAGTGTCCGATGCGGGTCACGCGCCCGTCGACGACGGCGACGGCGGGCGCGCCGGAGCGCGTGCGCAGCGTCGCGAAGCGGTCGCCGGGGCGGCCCTTGGCCGCGGTGGCCGGAGCACCGACGGGCAGGCGGCCCTGGGCGAGGCCCGTGAGCGCGCCGACCAGCGGGGCCGGCAGTGCGGCGATCTCCTGCGCGCGGCGCAGCACGTCGTCGACGTACCAGTCGGCGTGGTTGTAGGCGAAGACCGCCGTGCGGATGTCGGTGTCGGCGCCTGCGGCACGCAGGTAGCGGGCAGCGGCGAAGATCGCGTCGACCGGGTTGTACGGATCGCGCAGGCCGTCGCCGTTGGCGTCCACGCCGTAGACGCGCCACGTGGCGGGCATGAACTGCATCCACCCGAGCGCGCCCGCGGTGGAGATGTTCATGTTCAGGCCGTTGTTCGTCTCGATCTCGTTGATCGCGGCGAGGATCTCCCAGTTGACGCCGTACTGGATGCCGGCGGCCTGGTAGATCGGAAGCAGGAAGGGCGGGATACGGAAGGCGTCCAGCGCGGCGGCCGAGACACGGGTCGCCGGAAGGCCTTCCCAGCCGGCCGGCGCCTGCGGGATGCCGTCGGACTCGTCACGACCGTGCTTCTTGCCCTTCTCCTTCTTCTTCTTGTCCTTCTTGGGCTCGCGGTCGCGGTTCTCGGCACGCTCGCGCTGACGGTCCAGGGCATGCTTGCGACGGGCGCGCTCACGGGCCTCCTCGTCGCGCTGCTCAGCCGGAGCAGCCGTCGGGTCCGGCGTCGGCCACTGCGAGTTCTCGATCGGCGTCGGGGTGGCCGACGGCGAGCCTGTCGGACCCGAAGGGCCGGTGGGCAGGGTGATCTCGGACGGCGTGCTCGCCGATGGCGTGGGGGGTGGCTCCTGCGCCAAAGCGGCAGGCGCAGCCAGCCCGGCAAGGGCCAATCCCGTGGTGGCGGAGCGACGGATGGTCATGGGGCTGAAGTTCGGGTCCCACAGCATCCGTGCCGCGTAACGGGTCCTTACTAGACCCTAACCGTGCCGATAGACAAGCGGATCGGCCTTTCAGAAGTGTTAACCGACACAACCCGGGCGACGACCTCTTCACATCTGCCCGCGCGAGGCGCGGCAGAGTCCCTGACGCGCGACCGGCCCCGGTATCCCGGCTCTCCTCCTCTGCCGGCCCGGCACTACCGGTTGCGCCCATTTCATGCGCCGCTCGATTCTCACCCTCATGGCACTCGTCGTCTTCGCCGGTTGCGGGGGTCGTGACGGTGACGGTGACGGTGCCTACGTCGCCGCCGCGCCTAACGAAGGAGCAGGAGCCGCTGCCGCCCGGTCAGGCGCAACCCGCCGCGCCGGCGACCGTCGCGACGCTCGTGCGGATCCCGGCCAGCGCGGCCGCCGAGCGGAGGCTGGGACTACGTCAACGCTGAGGCGCTCGCCGCGTCGGACCTGCCGGTCGGCGACGGGCGGGTGACGAGCGCGATCCTCGGCCCGGAGGCGACGCCGGCCCAGGTCCGTGTCGGAGAGCGGGCGGTCACGCCGGCCGCGGAGACGCCGGCGCGCAACGTCCTGATCGACCGCGCCACCTCGGCGGCGCAGTCGTGCCTCGGTGACACGTCCGCGCAAACGCTCCTCGGCCCAGGCACGATGGGCTTCGACTCGGCGCTCGGCGTCGGCCTGGCCGGCGCCGAGCTGCGGATCTGCGGCGCGCCGCATCTGCGTCGTGAGATCCACGCCTTCGCGCCGGACGCTCGAGGCGCGCTTCCCGAAGGCGGCGGTGGCCGAGACCGAGACCGGTCCCGAGCGCGAGATCGTCACGGCGGCGATCCCGGTCGGCGCCCTCGAACCGCGGCTGCTGGTGGACCTGCTGTCGGGCGGCATCTCGGCTGCGCGCTCTCGCCTGGCGCTGAGCCGCTCCCGGTTCACGATTCGGTCACGAATCGATCACGGCGCGGCAACACCGCGGGCCGCGTCCCCGAGCAGATTGCGGGGCATGCGAATCCATCACAAGGCGATGACCGGCACCGCGGGAGTGGCACTTGCGCTCTCCGCAGCCGGCGCGGTCGCCACCGGAGCAGGCCCTGACGACGAGAACTCGGCGGCCCTGGCCGCCAAGATCGACTCCTCACGGCCCAAGAACGTCATCCTGCTGGTCGGCGACGGCATGGGCGACGTCCGAGGTCACCCTGGCCCGCTACTACGGCAAGGGCGCCGCCGGCCGCCTGAACATGGACCGCCTGCCGTTCCGCGGCAGCTCGATCCACTACGTGCTGCAGCCCGGGCCCCGGCCCGAACTACGCTGCCCAACTACGCCGGCGACTCCGCCCCGACCGCGACCGCGTGGTCGACGGGCAAGCGGACGCAGCGACGGCCGCCTGTCCCAGGGCCCGTCCACGGCCGACAACGTCCCCGGCTCCAACGCGGGCTACACGCACCTACATGGAGATCGCCCGCGACCGCGGGCAAGGCCACGGGCAACGTCTCCACCGCCGACATCACCGACGCGACGCCGGCCGGCGCCGAGCTCGCACATCTCCCAGCGCGCCTGCCAGGGCCCGGCCGACACGCGCACCAGCGTGCGCCGTCGGAGGCCAAGACGGCGAACCCGCCCGGCCTGGGCTCGATCGCCGAGCAGCAGGTCGACGAGGGCTTCGACCTCTACCTGGGCGGCGGCGCGCGCCGGCTACCAGCGAGAAGCTCGTCGCCGGCGGCCAGCGACGACGTCATCGCCTACGCCCAGACCAAGGGCTACAAGGTACCTCGACGACCAAGGCCGGCGCTGGCCGCGGAGTCACGCTCGAGCTGGCGGCGCGCGCAAGAAGCTCATCGGTCTCTTCAACCCGGCAACATGATCACGGAGTACAAGCCGCTGTTCGCGCGCACCGACGCCTTCCTGACCGCGCAACCCGGACGCTCGACCCGCACGGTCAAGGGCGGCACCGACACCACGCGCTGCCAGCCGCAGGACCGCGCGCAACGAGCCGTCGCTGCCGGAGATGACGACGAAGGCGATCGAGCTGCTCGAGCAGGACGACCGGACGGCTTCACGCTCCAGGTCGAGGGCGCCTCGATCGACAAGCGCGACCACGCGGCCGACATCTGCGGGCAGATCGGCGAGACGCTGGCCTTCGACGACGCGATCGGCGTCGCGCTCGACTACCAGGCGCGACAACCCGGACACGCTGATCATCGTCACCGCCGACCACGCGCACACGTCGCAGATCATCAACGCGGGCGCCAAGCCGGCGACGGGTGCGTCCTACGCGCACGGTGCAGACCGATCGACGGCGCGCCGATCCGCGTCGCCTACGGCACGGCGGACACGGGCACCGACGCGACGACCAGCGGCTCGCAGGCGCACACGGGCGCTGAGGTGCCGGTCTGGGCGACGCGGCCCGCAGGCGGCCAACATCCAGGGCACGCTCGACCAGACGGACATCTTCCGCGTGCTCAACGGCCTCACGCCGACCAACGTCGTGGTCGGCGGCGGACGCCAGGGTCCGGCTGGCCCTCCCGGCGCGCCCGGGCGCTCCGGGCGCACCGGGCACCCCCGGCGCCCGGGCACGAACGGCACCAACGGGACGAACGGGACCAACGGGCACCAACGGCACCAACGGCAGCGCCGGTGCCGTCGGGCCCGGCGGGTCAGCAACGGCACCAACGGCACGAACGGCACGAACGGCACGAACGGCACCAACGGCGTCCCCGGGCCACAGGGCGACCCCGGACCGGCCGGCCGTGACGGCCGCGACGCGCGCGTTACGTGCAAGACCACCGGCAAGCGCAAGGTGACCTGCAGCGTCAGCTACCCGGGCACCGTCAAGTCCCGCGTCGTTCGCCGCGGCGGACACAAGGTGAGCTTCCGAATCGGCAGGTAGCTTTACCCCGGATTGAAGCCCGGTCAGATCCTCATCGCCGTCGTCGCCGTTCTCGCCATCGGCGTCGCCCTGGTCTTCTCGGGCGGCGACGACGGCGGGGGCGGCGGTGGCGGGTCCACCGACGCTCCTGTGGAGCGCGCGCCAGAGGGCTCCGTCGTCATCTCCTTCGCCTACTCGCCGGAGAAGGAGCCGCTGCTCCTCCCGCTCGTCAAGGCGTTCAACGACTCCGGCGCCGAGGTGGGCGGAAAGCGCGGTCTTCGTCGAGGCGGAGAACCGCTCGTCGGGCGACACGCAGACGAAGATCGCCGAGGGCGAGTACGAGCCCGTCGTGTGGACGCCGTCCTCCTCGCTGTGGGGCCGGCTGCTCAACTTCGAGGCCGACCGCGCGCTCGCGCCCGAGGAGTCGCCGAGCATCGTGCGCACGCCGCTCGTCTTCGCGATGTGGGAGCCGATGGCGGAAGCGCTGGGCTACCCGGACAAGCCGATCGGCTTCTCCGACATCCTCGACCTTGCGACGTCGGGCACCGGCTGGGCCGACTACGGCCGCCCGGAGTACGGGCCGTTCAAGCTCGTGCACACCAACCCGGACTACTCGACCTCCGGCCTCTCGGCGGTCGTCGCGGAGTACTACGCGGCGACGGGCAAGAAGGAGGGCCTCACGGTCGACGACATCAAGTCGGCGGCGGTCCGCGAGCAGGTCAAGGCGATCGAGCAGTCCATCGTCCATTACGGCGACACGACGCTCTTCATCGCCGACCAGATGCGCGAGAACGGCCTCGGTTACGCGTCCGCGGTCGCCATGGAGGAGGCCACGCTCGTCGCGTTCAACGAGGACCGCGGCGGTCAGCCGAAGCTCGTCGCCATCTACCCGGAGGAGGGCACGTTCTTCTCCGACAACCCCTTCATCATCCTCGACGCGCCGTGGGTGTCCCCCGAGCAGCGCGAGGGCGCGCAGCTCTTCCAGGAGTTCCTCGCGAAGGAGATCACGCCGGCCGTGGCGGCCGAGGGCGGCTTCCGCCCCGCCGACTTCGACGCGAAGCCCGTCGCCCCGATCGACGACGCGCACGGCGTCGACCCCAAGCAACCCGCGCGTGTCCTCGGCCTGCCCGAGCCGCAGGTGCTCGCCGCCGCGAAGGCCGCCTGGCGCCAGGACCGCAAGCCGGCCAACATCCTGCTGATCCTCGACACGTCCGGCTCGATGCAGGACGAGGACCGGCTCAAGCGCGCCAAGGAGGGCCTCGAGGTCTTCTTCCGTGAGGTCGGCAGCCAGGACCGCGTCGGCCTGCTCACCTTCAATCAGGACCTCAACGTCGCGCTGCCGCTGCGCGACTTCTCCGACGGTGGGGACGACCTCAAGCGGACCGTGCGCAACCTGATCGCTGACGGCGGCACCGCCTTCTACGACGCGGCGGTCGAGGGCTTCGAGTCCGTTCGCAAGCTCGGCGACGACGAGCGCATCAACGCCGTCGTCCTGCTCACCGACGGCGAGGACACCGACTCGTCACGCTCCTACGACCAGGCGCTCGAGGCGCTGAAGGGCCAGGGCGACTCGGCAGACCAGGTGCGTCTCTTCACGATCGCGTACTCGGCCGGCGCGACCGGCGCCCAGGAGCAGCTCGCCGCCCTCGCCGCCGCCACGGGCGGCAAGGCCTACGAGGGCAGCACCGAGGACATCGAGTCGGTGTACCGCTCCATCAGCTCGTTCTTCTAGTTGCACGGCTACGAGATCTCGACCGACCCGGCGCGGCTCGACGTCGACTACGTCCACGCCTTCCTGACCGGGTCCTACTGGTCGCCGGGCATCCCGCGCGAGACGGTGGAGCGCGCGATCGCCGGCTCGCTGAACTTCGGGCTGTACGCGCCGGACGGAGCGCCCGCCGGCTTCGCGCGCGTGGTCTCCGACAACGCGACCTTCGCCTACCTCGCCGACGTCTTCGTCGACCCGGACCACCGCGGCCGCGGCCTCGGCGTCTGGCTCGTCGAAACCGTCCTCGCCCATCCGGACCTCCAGGGTCTGCGCCGCTGGGCCCTCGCCACCGCAGACGCCCACGAGCTCTACGCCCGCTTCGGCTTCGCGCCCCCGTCCCGGCCCGACCACCAGCTCTTCATCGAGCGCCCGGGCCTGTACCAGTCCTGACGCCGACCACACCGAACGTCGGTGAGCGCACTACTAAGAGGGGGACCCACCGACGTTCGTTGCGTCAACCGGCGAGGCGGGCGACGACCGCGGCGGCGGGTTCCTCGCGGGCGTGGGCGTGCGCGGCGCCGGCCCAGAGGTTGAAGCCGTCGGCGTCGCCGCGCTCGCGGGCGGCGGCGCGCAGGGGCGAGGTGAGGTGGTGGACCTCCGGGTACCCGGCCGGGGCGACCGTGTCGTAGCGCTCCATGAAGGCGTTGACGAGGCCACGGGCGGTGCGGCCGGTGAAGGCGCGGGTGAGGCGAGTCGGGGTGTCCGTGGCGAGGGCGGCCTTGTGCGCCGGGTTCGTGCCGGCCTCGGGGCAGCGGAGGAAGGCGGTCCCGGCGGCAACGGCGGAGGCGCCCGCGTCAAGCGCCGCGCGTACCGCCTCCGGGGTGGCGATGCCGCCCGCCGCCACGACCGGGACCGGGGCGCGGAGGAGATCGAGGACCGGGTGGTCCCGGCCATCGTCGGCGAGGCCTCCGCGGTGGCCGCCCGCCTCGACGCCCTGGGCGACAAGAACGTCCGCGCCGGTGGCGACCGCCGCCTCGGCCTCGCCCGGGGTCGTGATCGTCACCCAGACCTCGGTGCCGTGCGAGCGCAGCTCGGCGACCACCGCCGCGGGCGGCAGGCCGAAGGTGAACGAGACCGCGGCGGGCGGTGACTGGAGCAGCAGCCGCACCTTCTCGTGGAAGCCGTCGTCCTCGAAGCGCGGCTCGCCGACTGGAAGCCCGTCCGCGGCGAGGCGGTCCGCGTAGGCGGCGATGGCCGCAGGGTCGGCCGGCGCGGGGGAGGGCACGAAGAGGTTCACGGCGAACGGCCGCTGCGTCTGCGCCTGCAGCTCCCTCACCTGCTCGAGCATCTTTGCTGGGGTCAGGTAGCCCGAGGCGAGGAAGCCGAGGCCGCCCGCCTCGCTGACCGCCGCGGCGAGCGCGACGGTCGCCGGGCCACCGGCGAGCGGGGCCAGCACGATCGGGACCTCGAGTCTGTCCAGGACCACCGTCCGGGGAAGCTACCCCTACGTCGCGTCAACCGGAAGCAGGCCGCGCAGCTCGCCGGCGTGGCGGGCGCAGCCGAGGCGGCCGACGCGGCGGTAGCCGTGTTCGAGCCCGACCAGCGCCGCGTAAGCGAGCTCGTGGGAGCAGTGGCGTCGGATCGGGTCGTCGCCGTCCGGCGGCTCGCCGAAGCTCAGGTACGCCGTGCTCCCGTGGGCGCAGAAGCGAAGGATCCACGCGCTCGCGCTCGACAGCACCACGGTCGTCATGCCGGCGCGTCGCGTGAGCTCATGCCCGATGCAGGCGAGCATCAAGGGATGTCCGTAGCGACGCTCGAGCGCGTGGTCGATGAGCAGGCCACGCGGATCGCCGTAGTCCGAGCGGTAGCCGAGACACTCTTCCATCAGGCGGCCCGCCTCGTCGGCCTGGCCATCCCCGTCGATGCCGGAGAGTCCGAACAGCACGCGGGCTTCGTCGTCGAGCTGCGCCTCGACTGCATGGGCGTCAACTCCGTGCAGCTCCTCGCAGAGCCCGATCAGGATCGCGTCCACACTCGGGCAGCGCTGAGAGGCGAGGGACGCGAACACACTCATCGTGTTAGGGCACCCTAACACCAACCGACATGCGACCCTTCGGAGTCGTGGCCGACAAGCCCTACTCGCGTGAGCAGTACAACAAGGCGCTGATCGGCAACGCTCTGCTGGACCCGTTCAACGTCACGCTCGGTGCCACGGTGGCGATCGTCGGCATCGTCGCCGGTGCGCTGCCGATCCTCGGCCCGGTCGCCGCGCTGATCTACGCAGCGGGCGCCGTGCGCACCTATCTCGACTCCGACGTCGCCCAGAAGGTGCTCGAGCGCGAGCGCAAGCGGCGCGGCGGCAAGTCGATCGCCTCGGGTGCCAAGCCCCTCGACGAGCGCACCATGACGCCGGGCATCGCGAAGATCGTGCGGACCGCCCGCGAGCGCGAGCAGCGCATCCGCGAGGCCCTGGCGGCCACCGACGACGTGCCGGCGGAGGAGGTCCAGGCCGAGGTCGACGGCTTCCTCGCCGCGCTGGAGGACACGGCGCGCCGCGCGCAGTCGCTCGCCGACGCCCTGCGCGACACGCCGCCGGTCAAGGTCGAACGCCGCCTCGCCGAGGTCAACGCCGACACCGGGCGGGTGGAGCTCAAGGAGGCGCTTGCGACCCAGTTGAGCACGCTGCGCCGCATGGAGGCGCAGCTCGGGCGCTTCGGGGACGAGATGGAACGGATCCTCGTCGAGCTGGACACGATCCGCGGCCAGATCGTCAGCGTCGGCGCCACCACCGGAGCGGCGAAGGGCCGCGAGCTGGCGGGCGAGGTCCGCGCGCTGCGCGAGCAGATGGGAGCGGTCTCGGAGGGCATGACGGCGGCGTACGAGGAGAACGTCGCCGGGTAGGGTCCTGCGGGACTCCCCATCATCGACCTTCAGGAGCTTTCGGACACATGGCGGTACGCGTCGGCATCAACGGCTTCGGCCGCATCGGACGGAACCTGTTCCGCGCTGCGAAGGCAGCGAAGGCTGACATCGACTTCGTCGCGGTCAACGACCTGACGGACGCCAAGACCCTCGCGCACCTCCTGAAGTACGACTCGATCCTCGGCCCGTACCCCGGAACTGTCGAGGTCGACGGCAACGACCTGATCATCGACGGGGACAAGCTGCGCGTCCTCTCCGAGCGCGACCCGGCCGAGCTGCCCTGGGACGACCTCGGAGCGGAGGTCGTGATCGAGTCCACCGGCTTCTTCACCAAGAAGGCCGACGCCTCAAAGCACCTGGGCGGCAGCGTCAAGAAGGTCGTCATCTCCGCGCCGGCCACCGAGCCCGACATCACCGTCGTCCTCGGCGTCAACTTCGAGTCCGACTACGACAAGGACTCCCACCACGTCATCTCCAACGCGTCGTGCACGACGAACTGCCTCGCGCCGTTCGCCAAGGTGATCAACGACGCCGTCGGCATCAAGCACGGCCTGATGACCACGATCCACGCCTACACGGCCGATCAGCGCCTGCAGGACATGCCGCACTCCGACCTGCGCCGCGCCCGCGCCGCCGCGCTCAATCTGATCCCCGCCTCGACCGGCGCCGCCAAGGCCGTCGGCCTCGTCCTGCCCGAGCTCAACGGCAAGCTCTCGGGCTTCGCCGTCCGCGCGCCCGTCCCGACGGGCTCCGTCGTCGACCTCACCTTCGAGGCCGAGCGCGAGACCTCCGCCGAGGAGATCAACGAGGCGATGAAGGCGGCCGCCGACGGCCCGCTGAAGGGCATCCTCGAGTACACGGAGGACCCGATCGTCTCGACGGACATCGTCGGCAACCCGCACTCGTCGATCTTCGACTCGCTGCTGACGGTCGCGATCGACGGCACGATGGTCAAGGCCGTCTCCTGGTACGACAACGAGTGGGGCTACTCGAACCGCTGCGTTGATCTCGTGCAGCGCCTTCTCTAAGTGCGCACGCTCGACGACCTGGGAGAGCTTGGCGGCAAGCGCGTCCTCGTCCGGGTGGACTTCAACGTCCCCCTGGACGACGACGGCAACATCACCGACGACGCCCGCATCCGCGGCGCGCTGCCGACGCTCGAGGAGCTGCGGCGCGAGGGCGCGCGGCTGGTGCTGCTCAGCCATCTCGGCCGCCCGAAGGGGCCTGATCCCAAGTTCTCGCTCAAGCCTGTCGCGGACCGGCTCGAGCAACTCATGAAGATGCGGGTCGCCTTCGACGACGACCAGGCCGACGTCTCCCTGATGGAGAACGTGCGCTTCCACGAGGGCGAGACGAAGAACGACCCCGCGCTCGCGCAGCGCTACGCGGACATGGCCGACGTCTACGTCAACGACGCCTTCGGCTCCGCCCACCGAGCGCACGCATCGACCGAGGGCGTCGCGCACCTGCTGCCACACGCCGCCGGGCGCCTGCTCCAGCGCGAGGTCGAGACGCTGACGAAGATCCTCGAGAACCCGGCCCGGCCGATGGTCGCGATCGTCGGCGGCGCGAAGGTGACGGACAAGATCGGGGTCATCGACGCCTTCCTCGAGCGCGCCGACACGGTGCTGATCGGCGGCGCGATGTGCTTCCCGTTCTTCAAGGCGCAGGGGCACGACGTCGGCGACTCGCTCTGCGAGGCCGAGGGCATCGAGCCGGCCCAGCGGGCCCTCGCTGACGCGGGCGACAAGCTCAAGCTGCCGGTCGACCTCCGGCTCGGCCGCGAGTTCTCCGCCGACACCGAGACCCAGGACACCGACGGCGTCGACGTGCCGGACGGCTGGATGGGCCTTGACGTCGGGCCCAGGACCGCCCGCGCCTACGCGGAGGTCATCGCGGGCGCCGGCACCGTCTTCTGGAACGGCCCGATGGGTGCCTTCGAGCTCGAGCCGTTCGCGGCCGGGACCCGTGCGGTCGCCGAGGCCGTCGCCGAAGCGCCCGGCACGACCGTGGTCGGCGGCGGCGACAGTGCCGCCGCGATCGCGCAGTTCGGTCTCGCCGACCGCGTGGACCATCTCTCCACGGGTGGCGGCGCATCTTTGGAACTGATCGAGGGGAAGTCCCTTCCCGGAGTGGAGGCACTTTCATGAGAACCCCGTTCGTCGCCGGCAACTGGAAGATGCACAAGACCGTCGAGGAGGCCGAGGCCTTCATCGCGGGGCTGCTGCCTCGCGTCTCGAGCTCCGACGGCGTCGACGTGGCGATCTGCCCGCCGTTCACGGCGCTGCAGGCGATGGTCGACTCCGCGCGCGGCTCGCGCGTGTGGGTCTACGCGCAGACGATGCACGAGGCCGCCTCGGGCGCCTACACGGGTGAGGTGTCGGGCCCGATGCTCGCCGAGCTCGACGTCGACGGCGTCCTGCTCGGCCACTCCGAGCGCCGCCAGTACTTCGGCGAGTCCGACTCGGCGCTGCAGCTGAAGATGACTGCCGCGCTGGACTCCGACATCGCTCCCATGCTGTGCGTCGGGGAGACGGAGGACGAGCGCGACGCCGGGGACACCGAGCGCAAGCTGCGCCACCAGGTGCTGGAGGCGCTCGAGAAGGTCCCGGCGGAGCGCCTCGGGGACCTGGCGATCGCCTACGAGCCGATCTGGGCGATCGGGACCGGCAAGGTGGCGACACCCGAGATCGCCCAGGAGGCCTGCGCCTTCGTGCGCGCGCTGGTCGGCACGTTCGACAAGGCGGCTGCGGAGACGGTGCGCGTCCTCTACGGCGGCTCGGCCAAGCCCGACAACGCCGGCGAGCTGATCGCCCAGCCCGACATCGACGGCTTCCTCGTCGGCGGAGCGTCGCTCGAGCCCGAGTCCTTTGCGGCGATCGTCGAGGCGTGCCGCCCGTAGCGCTCGTCATCCTCGACGGGCTCGGCATCGCCGAGCCCGGCCCCGGCAACGCCGTCTCCCAGGCGCGCATGCCCGTCTTCGACAAGCTCCTGAAGACCTACGACGTGACGTCGCTGACCGCCTGCGGCGAGTCCGTCGGCCTTCCGGAGGGCCAGATGGGCAATTCCGAGGTCGGTCACCTCAATCTCGGCGCGGGGGCCGTGGTCAAGCAGGACCTCGTGCGCATCAACGAAGCCGATTTCTCCGAGAACGAGGCGCTGCTCAAAGCGACAGAGAGCGCCGGCCGCGTCCACCTGATCGGCCTGACCTCCGACGGCGGCGTGCACTCGTCCGACCAGCATCTGCTTCGGCTGATCGACTTCCTGTCGGACCGCGTCGACGACCTGGTCGTCCACGCCTTCACGGACGGCCGCGATGTCTCGCCCACCCAGGCCGGCAACTTCCTCGCCAAGCTCGACGAATCGGCCGCGCGCGTCGGTTCGGTGGTCGGGCGCTACTGGGCGATGGATCGCGACAAGCGCTGGGACCGGATCGAGAAGGCGGTCGAGCTGCTGCGCGACGGCGAAGCTGAATACCACGTCGACACCGCCGTCGAGGCGGCGCACGACGCCTACGACCGCGACGAGACGGACGAGTTCATCGAGCCGACGCTCGTGGGCGAGGAGGCACGCATCCGCGACGAGGATGTCGTCGTCTGCTTCAACTTCCGCCCGGACCGCATGCGCGAGATCACCGAGAAGCTCGACCACGAGCCCTCGCGCTACATCACGATGACCCAGTACTCCGAGGGCCAGCCGTACCCGGTGATGTTCCCGCCCGAGCGGCCGTCCGTCACGCTCGCGAAGGTCGTCGCCGACGCCGGCCTGAAGCAGCTGCACGTCGCCGAGACGGAGAAGTACCCGCACGTCACGTACTTCTTCAACGGGGGTGAGGAGGAGGCGTATCCGGGTGAGAGGCGCGAGCTCGTCCCCTCGCCGCGCGACGTCAAGACCTACGACGAAAAGCCGGAGATGAGCGCCTACGAGGCCGCCGACGCGTTCGTGCGCTGCTGGCGCGACGACGAGCCGGCCTTCGCGATCATCAACTTCGCCAACCCGGACATGGTCGGCCACACGGGTGACATCGAGGCGGCCGTGAAGGCGTGCGAGGCCGTCGACGAGTGCCTGGGGAAGGTGCTCGACGCCATCAAGGAGCGCGGCGGGACCGCCGTCGTCACCGCCGACCACGGCAACGCCGACGAGATGCTCGAGCCCGACGGCTCGCCCGACACGGCGCACTCTTTGAACCCCGTCCCCTTCGTGGTGACACGCAAGGGTGTGGTTCTCGACGGACCGGGCATCCTCGCCGACGTGGCTCCGACCATCCTCGAGCTGATGGAGCTGCAGAAACCGAAGGCGATGAGCGGTCGTTCGCTGCTCGCCGACTGACAGGGAGGCAGCAATGGCAACGCGCACTTCGTACGACTCCGGGACGTTCTGCTGGGTCGACCTCATCACTTCCGACGCCGATGGCGCCAAGGCCTTCTACTCCGAGCTCTTCGGCTGGGACTACGAGGACAACGACATGGGCGACGGCGCGGTCTACTCGATGGGACAGATCGAAGGGAATCGCACCGCTGGGGTCATGGGTGGGCAGGACCAGCCGCCGCACTGGAACAGTTACATCCTGGCGGAATCCGCGGAGGACGCCGTAGGCAAGGCGGAGGAGGCGGGCGCGAAGGTCGTCCAGCCCGTCGTCGACATCGGCCCTCCCGGCAAGATGGCCTTCATCCAGGACCCGAGCGGCGCGGTGGTCGGGATCTGGGAGGCCGGCGAGACCATCGGTGCGCAGCTCGTCAACGCGCACGGTGCCTTCAGCTGGAACGACCTGCAGACGCACGACGTCGACAAGGCGGTCGAGTTCTACTGCGACGTGTTCGGCTGGGAGGCCGCGGAGGTGGGGGACGATGAGGAGAACGACCGCTTCGTCGTTCGCGTCGGCGAGAGGATGAACGGCGGCGTGGCCAAGATCCCGGAGGCGATGGGCGAGGAGACGCCCCCGCACTGGATGGTCTACTTCGCGGTCGACGACATCGACGCCGCCGTCAAGACGGCGGAGGGGAACGGCGGCCAGGTCCACGTCGGCCCGATCGACCTGCCTTCAGGGCGCATCGCGGTGCTCACGGACCCTCAGGGCGCCGCCTTCGGGATGTTCACCGGCGATCTCGACGACTAGCCGACCTACAATCCCTGGCGCATGGCCGTTCAGGACGCCACCGTTCCCACCGAGGCCGAGCTGGCCACATGGAAGGGATTCCTGCGCGTCCACGCCGCCATGCGCCGCGAGCTGGACGCCAAGCTCGAGGCCGAGCACGGCCTCTCGCTGACCTCGTACGAGGTGCTCGGGGCGCTGCGCTGCACGCCGTCCCAGCGCCTGCGGATGGCCGACCTGGCCGAGCACGCCGGCCTGTCGCGCTCCGGGATGACCCGCCTCGTCGATCGCCTGGAGCGTGGCGGCTACCTGTCGCGATGCTCCTGCAGCGACGACGCCCGCGGGTGCTACGCGGTGCTGTCGCCGGCCGGCCTCGAGCTGATCGACCGAGCGCAGCCGACGCTCACCGAGACGGTGCGCGAGCGCTTCCTGCGCCACTGCGAGCCAGCGGATCTCGAACGGCTCCGAGAGTTGTTCGACTCAATGGTCGCCTGCACCAAGACTTGACAGAACCCCACTGAGGTTTTCTATAATGCGGGCCGGGCACAATGAGCCCCGGAATCCACCCGCAACTCTCCTAAGGAGGCCTTAGTCATGACCATCGTCCGCTGGGAGCCCCTTCGCGAGCTCTCGACCCTGCAGTCGGAGATGAACCGCCTGTTCGGCGTCCATCGCTGGAACCCCTCGATGGACCTGATCGAGCGCGGTGACGAGTACATCCTGCGCGCTGACCTCCCCGGCGTCAGCCAGGAGGACGTCCGCATCGAGATCGTCGACGAGCTGCTCACCATCTCCGGCGAGCGCAAGTCCGACCACCACGAGTCCTCGGACCGGTTCATCCGCATGGAGCGGGCCTTCGGCGCCTTCTCGCGCCAGCTGACCCTGCCGAAGGGTGTCGACGCAGAGACCGTCACCGCCCAGTTCGTCGACGGCGTCCTGACGCTGCGCGTGCCGAAGCCCGAGCGGGTCAAGCCGCGCCGCGTCGAGATCTCGGTCGGCGACGAGCCGGCCACCATCGAGTCGACCTCGTCCTAGAGCGCACGCCTACGCTGCGCGCGTGGCGTTCGAGATCCACGCGCGCAGCGGCGCGGCGCGCACCGGCACGCTGCGGCTCGCCCACGGCGAGGTCCGCACACCGGCGTTCGTGCCGCTGGCGACGAAGGGCGTCGTCCGCGGCCTAGAGCCCGCGGACGTTCGCGCGCTCGGCTACGACATGGTGCTCGGGAACACGTTCCACCTGTTCCTGAGTCCTGGCCACGAGCGCGTCCGCGCGTTCGGCGGCCTCCACGAGTTCATGCGCTGGGAGCACCCGATCATCACCGATTCGGGCGGCTTTCAGGTCTTCTCGATGGGCCACGGCAACGTCGCCGACGAGATCAAGGGCCGCGCCTCCGCGGGGGCGGACCGGCAGGGGAAGATCCTCGGCATCGAGGAGGAGGGCGTCACCTTCCGCTCCTACATCGACGGCACCACGCACTTCATGGGGCCGGAGACCTCGATGGAGATCCAGGCCGCGCTCGGCTCGGACATCGCGCTCGTCTTCGACGAGTGCACGCCGTTCCACGTCAGCCGCGACTACACCGCCCGCTCGACGGAGCGCACCCACCGCTGGCTCGACCGCTGCCTGGAGTGGCACTCGGAGCACGGTCCGGAGGGCCAGATCGTCTACGGCATCGTGCAGGGCGGAACGGAGGAGGACCTGCGCCGCGCCTCGGCCCAGGCCGTCGCCGCCCGCGGCACCGGCGGCATCGCGATCGGCGGCTCCCTCGGCGCCGACAAGCCACAGATGTACGAGGTGGTCGGATGGGCCATCGACGAGCTCGACGAGGAACGCCCCCGCCACCTGCTCGGCATCGGCGACGTCGACGACCTCATCCGCGGCACCGAGCTCGGCATCGACACCTTCGACTGCGCGATGCCGACCCGCCTCGGCCGCCACGGGATGGCCGTCGTCCCCGAGCCCGACGCCCGCTGGCGCATCGACCTCGGCAAGGCCCGCTTCCGTGACGACCACGAGCCGCTGATGGAGGGCTGCCCCTGCCCCGCCTGCGCCGCGGGCTACACCCGCGGCTACCTGCACTACCTCGTCAAGGCACGCGAGATCACCGCGATGCGTCTCCTCACGCTCCACAACCTCGCCTACCTCGAACGCCTGATGGCCGGCTTACGCGCGGCGATCAGTGAGGGTCGGTTGGACGCACACGCCGCCGCCCTGCGAGCCGGCGCAGCACCCTGAGCCGACGCCATCGAGAATCTTGCGGGCCCACGCTCGGTCTGGGAGCATCGCCGAATGAGACGCGCATGCGCCGTGGTCGGGGCGGTGGTCGTCGTCGTGGTCGGCGACGGGTGCGGGGGTGGCGGTGACGGTGACGGTGGTGGCGAGGATGCCGGTGGTGGCGACCCCGCCGCCGAGTTCATCACCTGCGCCCAAGGCGATGGCCTCGAGGCAACGGAGAGCGACGGGTCCTACGGTGCCGAGCACACCGTCGTCGTCACCGGGGGAGGCCTGCGCAGCATGGTGTACGTCTATCCGGACGCTGCGGCTGCCAAGGACGCAGCCTCCGACGTCCCCGAGTATGGAACGAACGAGACGTTCGGGCCGGCAGTGGTCGCTTTCGACAGTGGCGTAGAGACACCGCAGGCCGAAGCCGTACGGGGCTGCCTGGAGTGAGGCGCGCGCCATGCACGGGCCGGCCGCTCGACTGCTCTAAGGGCCTCCGTCAATCACGGGGCCAGGCCCCCTGATTGACGAGCAGCCATCACTGGCGCGGCCCAGCAGTAGCTGCGCGGCCGTGGCGGCTCCGATTTCGCCAATGGCGAATAAGGGTCGGCATGCGACCGAAATCCGCCAGTGGCGAATTCCGGTCGGGCTGTCGGAACCGCCTGAGCGCAGAGAGCGCGGTTCCGCCGAACCGGCTTTGCGCGGCGCCGACTTCCCTCCCCAACCAGCCGGAACTAAGGAACGTTCGACTCGATCAGGTCGCGCAGGTCCGACAGGGTGGAGCGGAGGTCACCGGTGAACTCGCTGGTCGTGACGCCGGAGCCCTGCGTGGCCAGGTAATAGCCGCCGACAGCGAGGATCGCAACGATCACGAGGAAGAGGAGGAAGGGGACGAGGCTGCGGCGCTTGCGCTCGCGGACCTCGGGCTCGCGCACGACCTCGCGCTCGCGGCGCGCCCGTGGCGGTTCGGCGAGCGGCTCGAGCTGACGGCGGGCGGCCTGGGTCTGGGCGGTGCGCGGCTGGGAGGGCATCGCGCGGGTGGCGTCCGTGTTCGAGAGCGCGACCGTCGCGGCATCGATGGGTGCCGGGGCGACGCCGCGCAGACCCTCGCGGAGCGCGCGTTCCATCTCCGGGGCGGATCCGTAGCGCTGGGCCGGGTCGGACACGAGCGCGCGGCCGATCGCGGTGCTGAGGGCGACCGGGCAGTCGGGCTGGACCTCGTAGAGCTCGTTCGGTGGGCCCTCCTCCTGCTGGCGGGCGAGGTCGGTCAGCGACGCGCCCTCGTAGGGGAGGCGGCCGGCGATCAGCTGGTAGGCGACGACGCCGAGGGCGTAGAGGTCAGACGGCGGGCCGGCCGGCTCGCCACGGGCCTGCTCGGGCGCGAGGTAGGCGGCGGTGCCGATGACCGCGCCGACGCGGGTGATGTCCGAGTCGTCGGCGGCCTTGGCGATGCCGAAGTCGGCGATCTTGACCAGGCCTTCCGGGTTGCGCAGCAGGTTGCCCGGCTTGATGTCGCG
Organism: uncultured Solirubrobacteraceae bacterium; assembly: GCA_963759945.1. GTDB lineage: Bacteria > Actinomycetota > Thermoleophilia > Solirubrobacterales > Solirubrobacteraceae > DATLGB01. The sequence continues at coordinate 38,499 of CAVXBH010000021.1, forward strand.
GTGCACGACGCCGTTGCGGTGCGCGTAGTCGAGGCCGCGGCAGGCCTGGGCGCAGAGGTCCACGACCTCCTCCACGGACAGCCGGCCGTGCTCGCGCAGCAGCTCAGCGCCCGAGTGGCCCTCGACGTACTCCATGGCGATGAACTGGCGAGCGGACGCCTCGTCGGTGCCGAAGTCGTACACCTGCACCACGTTGGGATGCACGAGCCGCGCGGCGGCGAGCGCCTCGCGGCGGAAGCGCTGGACGAAGCCGTCGTCTGCCGCCAGGTGCTCGGCGAGCAGCTTCACCGCGACGTAGCGCTCGAGGCGCGTGTCGAAGGCGAGCTGGACGGTCGACATGCCGCCGACGCCGAGGCGGCGTTCGAGGCGGTAGCGGTCCGCAAAGAGGTCCTCGGCGACGCTCATCTCGGTCCCGTCTCCGGAGCGAGCACGCTCCCGGTCTCGTCCTCGGTCGGCTCGGGCGTCGGGATCTCCTCGGTGGGCTCCGGCGTCGGCTCGGGCGTCGGCTCCTCGGTGGGCTCGGCCGTCGGCGTGGGCTCCTCCGTCGGCTCTTCCGTGGGCACCTCGGTCGGCTCGGCCGTGGGCGTCGGCGTGGCCGTCTTCTCCGGTTCGTCGGGCTCGCACTCGAGCTCCGCGCGGTCGGCGACGCGCTGGAAGCCCTGGATGATGTTGTTGCGCAGCTCCGTGGAGACGCCGTTCTGGGAGTTCGCCACCTCGATGCCCTCCTCGGCGCGCCGCGCGACGGTCTGGCAACCGCCCTCGTCCGCGTCGAGCGCCTTCTCGGCCAGCTCGACCTTGTCCAGCAGCTCGGTGGCCTGGTTGTTGGTCAGCAGGCCTTTTTCCGCTTCACCGCAGGCGGCGACGGGCAGCACGAAGGCCGCCAGAGCCAAGCTTGTGATGAGACGGGAAGCAGGCACAGCGAACGGGTCGAGGCTAGCTACACCAGGCCACGTGCATGGTCACTGTCCGAAGGCGAGCCGGTCGGCCAACGAATCGGGCAGGCGAGCGGCCCGAATAGCGGCCTGTGCAGCAGCGATGTCGTATTCCGACCGCTGCCAGCGCGCTGTGTTGGTGTCCGTGTCGAGCAGCAACCACGCGGCGCGCGGATCGCCGTCGCGGGGCTGGCCCGCGCCACCCGGATTGAGCAGCCATTCGCCTGCACTGAGGTCGAGCTCGTCGCCCTCCCGGCGGGTCGAACCGGCCGTGGGCTCGCCCGGCGGACGATGGAAGGACAGCGCGACGTGCGAGTGCCCGATGAAGGAGACCTTGAAGTCCGTGGAGTCCATGCAGAGCTCGGCGGTGAGCGTGTTGAGCACGTACTCCCACACCGGGTCGCGTGGCGAGGCGTGGAAGAGGCCGTACCCGTGGGCCTCGGCGCTCGGCGTGAGCGCCAGCAGGAATTCACGCGTGTCGTCCGAGATGTTCTCGGCCGTCCACTCGGCGGCGATACGGGCGCCGCGGCTGAAGTCCTCCAGCGACAGGACGCCGACGACACCGAGGTCGTGGTTGCCCGCCAGGCACACGGAGCAGTGGTCGTTGGCGAGCTCCACGCAGGCGTCCGGCTCCGCGCCGTAGCCGACGAGATCGCCCAGGCACCACATCTCCTCCGCGCCCGCTTCCTGGGCAGCGGCGATCACGGCTTCGAAGGCGGGACGATTCCCGTGGACGTCGGTGACGATGGCGATCTGCATGTAGCTTGGCCCTCGGTGCGGCGCTCCTCACCCCCGAAAGCGAACGCGCGAGACTACTTCAGCGAGCCCGAATTGGACCGCGCACGGCGCTTCCGGCGCGGGCAGCGGGCGTTGTCGCTGGCGGGCACGGCACTCGACGTGGCGGCCCTCGCGGCGCTCGTGCGGCGCCCGCCGAACGGCTCGCCGGCCGTCGTCGCGGCGGGGATCGGCGCCGGGCTGACGCTGCTCGGATTGCCGCTGTCGGCGGTCGCGCGGCAGCGGTCGGTGCGGGTCGGACTGGTGACGCAGTCGTGGCGGGGCTGGGCGGTCGACCTGCTCAAGGCGCAGGCGATCGGGACCGGGCTGTCGGCCGGCAGCGGTGCCCTCGTCGTCGGCGCCGTCCGCCGCTACGGCGACCGTTGGTGGCTGCCCGGCGCCGGCGGGGCGGTCGGCTTCGGCGTGCTGTCGCTGTTCGTCGGACCCGCACTGCTGGACCCGATCTTCAACCGATTCGAGCCCGCCGAGCCCGACCTGCGCGAACGCGTGGGGCGGATCGCCGACGAAGCGGGCGTCCCGGTCGACCGCGTTCTCGTGATGGACGCCTCACGCCGCACGACCGCCTCCAACGCCTACGTCACCGGCCTCGGCCCGACCAAGCGGGTCGTGCTCTACGACACGTTGCTTCGCGACCTCGATCAGGAGCAGGTCGACTTCGTCGTCGCCCACGAGCTCGCCCACGTCCGCCATCGCGACGTGCTGCGCGCGCTGGCGCTGACCGCGGCGCTCGCGCCGGCCTTCGGCTGGTCCGTCGACCGCATCGCGCGACCGGCGCCGGACGCCTCGGCCCTCCCACGGCTGCTGCTGGCCGCCGGGGCGCTGGGGGTGCCGTTCGGCGTGCTCATCAACGCGTTCTCGCGCCGGGCCGAGCGCCGCGCGGACGCCTTCGCGATGGGCATCGTTCGGGACCCGCGGACGCAGATCTCGCTGCAGCGCGAACTGTGCGTGCGCAACGTGGCCGAGCCCGAGCCGCCGCGCTGGGTGCGCGCCGTGTTCGGCAGCCATCCGACGACCCTGGAACGGATCGGCATCGCCGAGGAGGCACTGCGATCCGCATCGTGATCCTCGCCGTCGGCCGCCTGCGGGCGCCGTTCGCCGACGACGTCGAGCACTACGAGAAGCTCCTCTCGCGCTACGCGCGCGTGGAGATCATCGAAGTCGCCGACGACGCCGCACTGCAGCGCCGGGTGCCCGAGCGCGCCTACGTCGCCGTGCTGGACGAGGGCGGCCGCGCGCGGGACTCGGTCTCCCTCTCCCGCTGGCTGGAGGAACGCCGCCAGTCCGGCCGCGACCTGTGCCTCGTGATCGGCGGCCCCTTCGGCACCGAGCTGGCCGGCCGGGACGAGTCGCTGTCGCTCGGCCCGCTCACCCTGCCGTTCCAGCTCGCGCGGGTCGTCCTGCTCGAGCAGCTCTACCGCGCTCACAAGATCCTCGCGGGCGAGCCATACCATCACGCCTGATGGCTCCCCTTGACGAACTCCGCGCCGCGCTGGAAGCAGCTGCCGCCGATCTCGGAGCGTCCTCGCGCTCGCGGCCGACACTGGAGCGGCCCAAGAAGGTCGACTTCGGCGACTATTCGTCCAACGCGGCGATGCTCTTCGCGCCCGCGCTGGGTGAGCCGCCGCGCGCCGTCGCCGAGCGCCTGGGGGAGGCGGTCGCGAACCGGCTCTCCGACCGGCTGATCAAGGTCGACGTCGCGGGCCCAGGTTTCCTGAACCTATTCCTCGCCGACGCCTGGTACGCCGACGCCCTCGCCGGGATCCTCGATGCGGGCGCCGCCTACGGGGGCGGGGAAGTCGAGGTCGCCGAGCGGGTCAACGTCGAGTTCGTCTCCGCCAACCCGACCGGGCCGATCCACCTCGGCCACGCCCGCAACGCCGCCTACGGCGACGCGATCTGCAGGCTGCTGGCCTTCCACGGCCACGAGGTCGCACGTGAGTTCTACGTCAATGACGCAGGCGCTCAGATCGAGAAGTTCGCCGCCGCGATCCAGTCGCGCGCGCTCGGCGAGGAGCCCGACGAGTACCTGGGCGACTACGTCACCGACATCGCCCAGCGGGTGCCGGGCTCGGGCTCCATGGACCTGGCCGACCTCGGCCCTGCGGGCATGGAACACGTGCTCGCAGGGATGCGCGAGACCCTCGATCGCTTCCGGGTCGAGCCGTTCGGGGTCTGGTTCAGCGAGCGAACGCTGTACGCGGGAACTCCCTCGAAGATCGACGAAGCGCTGGCCGCGCTGGAAGAGCTCGGGCAGACCTACCGCGCCGAGGACGCCATCTGGCTGCGCACGACCGACTTCGGCGACGACAAGGACCGCGTGCTCGTCAAGTCCGACGGCTCGCTCACATACCTGATGCCGGACATCGCCTACCACCAGGACAAGCGCCAGCGCGGTTTCGACAGGTTGATCGACGTCTGGGGCGCCGACCACCACGGCTACGTCGTGCGCGAGAAGGCCGCCTACGCGGCGCTCGGCGGCGATCCGGACCGGCTCGAGCTGCTGATCATGCAGTTCGTCAACCTCGTGCGCAGCGGCAAGCCCGTTTCCATGAGCAAGCGCGCGGGGGAGTTCCTCACACTCGACGAGCTGATCGACGAGATCGGCACAGACGCGGCGCGCTGGTTCCTGCTCGCGCGCTCGCACGACACGACGATCGAGGTCGACCTCGACCTCGCAACGCGCGAGTCCAACGACAACCCCGTCTACTACGTCCAGTACGCGCATGCCCGGATCTCGAAGATCCTCGCGCGCGGCGGCGTCGAACCGTCTGCCGTCCCGGCGATGGCGCTCGAGCCCGCCGAGCGCGCGCTGATCAAGAAGCTCGTGTCCTTCGGCGCTGAGGTGGGGGAGGCCGCCGACCGGCGCGCTCCGCACCGGATCGCCACCTACGCACTGGACCTCGCGCGCGACTTCGCCGTCTTCTACGAGAACTGCCATGTGGTCGGCTCGGAGAACGAGGGCTTCCGCCTCGCGCTCTGCGCCGCCACCCAGCGCGTCATCGCACGCTCCCTCGACCTCCTCGGGGTCGAGGCGCCCGATGACATGTAGCTAAAGCTCGTAGAGGCCGCCGAGGCCGAGCCAATCGAAGAACTGGCGCGCCTCGCTGTTGAGGCGGGTCATCTCACCCGTCAGCAGCAGCAGGCCCATGCCGATCAGGATCACGCCGGAGACCGCGGTCACGACGAGGTAGTGGTCGCGCAGCCAGCGGAAGGCGCTCGTCGCCTTTGTGAACGCGACGGCGGTGAGCAGGAACGGGATCGCCAGCCCCAGCGAATAGGCGGCCAGCAGCAGGCCGCCCTGGTCGACGTTCTCCTGCGTGGCGGCCGCCGTGAGGATCGAGCCGAGGGTCGGCCCGACGCACGGGGTCCAGGCGATCGCGAAGGCGGCGCCCGCGACGAGCGGCCCGCCCGACCCGGCGCGGCGCATGAGCGCGTCGACGCGGAAGTCGCGGTTCAGCCGCGGGATGAACGGGGTGAGGACGAAGAAGACGCCGAGCGCGACGATCATCGCGCCGGCGACGGTCTCGAGCGTCCCGCGGTTGTCGGCCAGTGACGAGCCGAGGCCAGTCGCGGTCATGCCGAGCGCGACGAAGACGACCGTGAAGGCGAGGCAGAAGATCGATCGCGGGCCCGAGGACCTTCTGGCCCTCCTTCATCTCGTTGGGCGTGACCCCCGAGACGGCGCTCAGATAGCCCGGCACGAGCGGGAGCACGCAGGGGGAGATGAACGACACGAATCCGACCGCGAACGCCGCGAAGAAGGTGACGTCGACCTCATTGCCCATAGAGCCTCATGTCCTGCTCGATGCGGTGCGCGTCCTCGTCGCCCAGCGGGTGGCGGGTCTTCCTCCGGCGCGACGCGGCGCCAGCGGCGCACGGTGAAGGCGACGGCGACGAGCGCGAGCAGGGCGATCAGGACCGGGATCACCCACGCCGTCGTCTGCCGCGGCTCGGCCAGCACCTTCGGCCCGTACTCGGCCACCAGCGCGTCCTTGATCTCGTCCTTCGACAGGCCCTCGGCGATCCGCTTGCGGATGAACTCGCGCTCGGCGTCGGCGCTCGGCGCCTGCGAGATGTTCAGCGCCGTCCCGCACGCGACGCACATCACCTCGTCCTCGACGTCGGGGAGCGTGGTCTGCGGCGCCGCCGCGATCGACGCCAGCGCGGCGAGGATCACGAGCGCACGCTTCATCGCGTGGCGCGCCGGGTCAGCGGAAGCACTTCGTCATCGATGAACGCCTGGGTCACCGGGCCCTGGATGAGGGCGGCCACCCGGCCTTCGCGGTCGAGCAGAAACGACTCGGGGAGCTGCGCGGCGCCCCACTCGTCGCCCACGTCGCCGTCTCCGTCACGCAGGCTCGGGAAGGTGACGCCGAGGTCGTCGACGAACTCGAGCGCCGCCTCCGTGTTGTCGAGCGAGTTGATGCCGAGCACCAACCCGCCGGCCTTGGTCATCTCCTTGTGGGTCTTCTCGAGCAGCGGCAGCTCGTCCGTGCACGGCGGGCACCACGAGCCCCAGAAGTTCACGAGCACGACCTTGCCGCGGTAGTCGTCGAGCGAGCCGGTCGCGTCCGAGCCGAGCATCGGCAGCGTCTCGGCGGTGTTCGGCGGTCGCTCCCCGATCTCCAGCGCGGCGCTCGCGGTGGTCTTCGCGCCCTGCTCGACGATGCCGTAGGCGAGCAGCCCGACGAGCAACGCGGCGACCCCGATCACGACCCAGCGCATGGCGTTGAGGGTAGGGTCGCGCGTCATGTCCGACACCCCGCGCCTGTGGTCCTGGCAGCTCTCTCCCTTCGCCGGCAAAGTGCGTGTCGCGTTCGCGTTCAAGGGCGTCGAGCCCGAGCTGCTGGAGATCCACGCCGTCAAGCGTCCTGCGCGCCTGCGCGAGCTCAACCCGTCCAACCGCGTGCCCGTCCTCGAGGTCGGCGACGTGGCGATCCGGGAGTCGTCGGCGATCTGCGACTGGATCGAGGAGACCTATCCGGAGCCTTCGCTCTGGCCGGCGGACCCGGCCCAGCGCGCCGCGGCTCGCGGCCTGATGCGCTGGGTCGACGACGAGCTGTCGGTCCCTTTCTTCCTCTCCGTGCGCCTCGAGGCGTTCGGCCTCGGGCCGACCGACCACCCCGACGCCGTCCAGCATCTCCGCGAGCGCCTGTCGAAGCGCTGGAAGCCGCTTGAGGGCATGCTCGCCAAGACGGACGGCACCTGGCTGATGGGCGGCGACGAGCCGACGATGACCGACCTCGCCGCGATGCCGCTCGCCGTCCGCCTGCCCGCCTGGCGCTCGGAACTCGAGCCTTCAGCCGACGAATACCCGCGCGTGGCCGCTTGGCTCGACGCGTTGCGTGCCCATCCCGTGGCGGTCGAGGTCGACCGCGCGGGCGACCCCGTGGAGGCCTGACCCATGAAGCGCCTGTTCGTTCTGCTGCTCGTCGCGACGCTACCGGTGGCGAGCGCCACCGCGTCCCAGAAGCCCAAGCTCACGGGCTATGCCGCGTATGACGCCGACGGCACCTGTGCGCCCGCAGGCCTCTTCGTCGTCGTCAGCGGCCAGATCAAGGGTGCGACCGTCAAGGAGGCGAACGCCGCGCGCAAGAAGTACGCGCCACGCGGGAAGGCGACCCTCTCGGTCGGCGGCGGTAGCTACTCGCTCACTCCCGACCGTACGCTCGACGATGCCTCGAAGGGCTTCGCCGCCTGGGGTTTCAAGGTGCTCAAGCTCCCGACCTCGACAGGGAGAGCCCTCGTCGGGCGACGCGGGACCATCGAGTACGGCACAAGGGGCGGCGGCCTGTCGGTGAAGATCAAGGTGATGACCGCCACCTGCGGCTGAGGGGGCGGGCGACGGCGCTCACGCCGCCGGCTGTTCAATACCCATCTCCAGAAGGGCATCCGCCGCGTCGGCGACCGGCTCATGAACCCGCACGGGGTAGTGCACGCCACGGCACGCGACCTCGCCACGCGGTTCGCACCTGATGCGGTCCTTGACCAGATGCCAGCACGAGTCGCTCACCAGGATCCGGCCGGGTTCGCACTGGGTCTGGATCCGCGCGGCGATGTTGGCCTGCAGCCCGATCGCTGAGTAGGTCATGCGTCCGCGCGAGCCGAAGCTGCCCACGCTCAGCACTCCACTGTTGATCCCGATGCGCGTCTCCAGCGGCTCGGTCGCGCCGAGCCGATACCAAGCCCGTTGCAGCGACGGAAGGCACGCCTGCATCGCCTGGGCCGCCCGGATGGCGCTCACGGCCTGCTCCTCCGGTTCCATCTCGTCGGGAGCGCCGAACATCGCCATGAAGCCGTCGCCGCCGAACTCGCTCACCGTGCCGCCGCAGTCGTCGACGATCTGCCCCATCGCCGACATGTAGTCGTCGACGACGATGGTCAGCACCTCCGCTTCGACCCGATCGGCGAGCATCGTGAACCCGACCAGGTCGACGAACAGGACGGTGACGCGTCGCCGCACGGGCTCCTCGATGCCCGCGCTGTTGCCCGCCTCGATGTGCCGCGCCACCGAGGGCGGCAGATACCGACGGATCGCCTCTCGGCTGCGGCGCAGCTGCTCCTGCTGGCGGCTGATGATCTCGTGCTGCATGAACGACCGCCTGGTGACGATCTCGATGATGATGCAGACGAGGACGCCGCCCAGGTAGGCGATCCACTGCACGGCGGCCAGCCCACCCGCCTGGACCGACGTGAGGTCACCGGCCTGATTGGCGTCGTAGAGCCGGTAGGAGGCGTAGGCGACGTACGGCGTGACCGCTGCCATCGCCATCGCCGGCGGCACGCGGAAGACCGCGAATCCGAAGAACATCACGGTCAGCAGTCCGCCGGTCATCACCCCGGCGCGCCACTGCACCGAGGGGTCGGCGAAGAGCAGGCTGAACAAGAGCCAGACGATCAAGAAGCCGGCCACGCAGTTGGCCGTCGCCGCCAGCGGCGCGGTCCAGCGCTCGAACCGCTCGCGGTAGGTGAGCACGGTGAGCAGCACGAGCGTCACGATCCACGCGAAGATCGGCGGTGCGCCCTTCGCAAGCGAGTCGAGGTCGAACACGGCGACGCCCGCCAGCAGCATGGTCCAGCTCGGGATCGATCCGACGTAGCCGATCCGCGCGAACGGCGTCGCGGTGCCAAGCCGCCACTCGCGGTAGTCACGTTCGGTTTCCCTGCTTGCGAATCGCAGCCCGAACCACCGCGTCGCGTGATCGAGCCCGCCATGAGCCACCGCCGCCATCCCGCGAAGGTTAAGTTGGGGTGCACGCCTAGTCAAACCAGCCGGCCGGTAGCGTCGCCCGCCATGACGGAGACCGACGACGGCCGTACCGGCACCGGCCCCTTCTCCTCGATGCTCGGTTTCCGGGTCGTCAGCGCCGACGAGACCGGCGCCGTCCTCGAGGGAGAGCTCCTGTCGGAGCACCTCAACGGCGCCGGCATCGCCCACGGCGGCTTCCTCACCTCGCTGCTCGACAGCGCCACCGGCTGGGCCGTCCACGCGAGCCTCCCGCCCGGCGTCCACGCCCCGCACGTGTCTCTCAGCGTCCAGTACGTGCGCGCCGCCGTCCCGGGCGCGACCCTCGTCTGCCACGGCCGCTGCATCTCCGCCGGCCGGCGGATCGCGTCCGCCGAAGCCGAGATCACTCAGGCGGGCCGCGTCATCGCCAGAGCGGTCACGAGCCACGCGGTTCTCCGCCCGGACTGAGCTACGATCGCGGCTTCACGCGCGAGTAGCTCAGTTGGCAGAGCGTCGGCTTCCCAAGCCGAAGGTCGCGGGTTCGACCCCCGTCTCGCGCTTGGCTCTACAGAGCCAAATCCTTTCTCACCAAATGACCCGAGAAAGCGCTCGCTACCACTCTCGCTACCAAA
>CAVXBH010000022.1:0-96669 GCA_963759945.1 uncultured Solirubrobacteraceae bacterium
CAGTGCCACGTCGTCGGCTCCGACAACGAGGCCTTCCGGCTGGCGCTCTGCGCCGCCACCCAGCGCGTCCTCGCGCGCTCGCTCGACCTCCTCGGGGTCGAGGCGCCGGACGACATGTAGCGACTTCCCCCGGTAATAGTCGCTCGGGCCCCGATCGGCCGCGTGGGCGCCGGCCGGAGGCACCGAGGACAACAGGCCGGCCGGCTGCCACCGGCTATGGCGCCTGATACATCCATGGGATGTCTCAGGCGCCACGGACGGCGAAGTTCTCGGCCCTGCGAGCCGTAGCTCGCGGCCGGACGCTTCCTCTCGATGCCCGACGGTGCCGCCTCCGACCAACCGGGCGTCGGAGCTGAACGTGCAACGGCTCGGACTTCTTCCGGGGGAAGTAGCTAGAGCTCGTAGAGCCCGCCGATGCCCAGCGCATCGAAGAACTGGCGCGCCTCGCTGTTGAGACGGGTCATCTCGCCCGTCAGCAGCAGCAGGCCCATGCCGATCAGGATCACGCCGGAGACCGCGGTCACGACGACGTAGTGATCGCGTAGCCAGCGGAAGGCCGTGGTCGCCCGCGTGAAGGCGACGGCGGTGAGCAGGAACGGGATCGCCAGGCCCAGCGAGTATGCGGCCAGCAGCAGCCCGCCTTGGTCGACGTTCTCCTTCGTGGCGGCGGCCGTGAGGATCGAGCCGAGCGTCGGCCCGACGCACGGGGTCCACGCGATCGCGAAGGCGGCGCCCGCGACGAGCGGGCCACCCGAGCCGGCGCGGCTCATGAGCGCGTCGACGCGGAAGTCGCGGTTCAGTCGCGGGACGAAGGGGGTCAGGACGAAGAAGACGCCGAGCGCGACGATCATCGCGCCGGCGACGGTCTCGAGCGTCCCCCGGTTGTCCGCCAGCGAGGCCCCGAGCCCGGTTGCGGTCATGCCGAGTGCGACGAAGACGACCGTGAAGGCAAGGCAGAAGATCACGGCGGGCCCGAGGACCTTCTTGCCCTCCTTCATCTCGTTGGGAGTGACGCCCGAGACCGCACTCAGGTAGCCCGGCACGAGCGGCAGCACGCACGGGGAGATGAACGACACGAAGCCGACGGCGAACGCCGCGAAGAAGGTGACGTCGACCTCGTTGCCGGTCATCGGTCGTACGCCGCCATGTCCGCGGTGAGTCGGTCTGCATCCGCGTCGGCGAGGGGAGCGACAGTGTCCTCAGGGTCGGCCTGGCTGCGCCAGCGGCGCACGGTGAAGGCAACGGCCGTCAGCGCCAGCACGGCGATCAGGACCGGGATCAGCCACGCGATCGACTGCCGCGGCTCGGCGAGCACCTTCGGGCCGTACTGGGCCACCAGCGCATCCTTGATCTGGTCCTTCGTCAGGCCCTCGGCGATCCGGTTGCGGATGAACTTGCGCTCGGCGTCGGCGCTCGGCGCCTGCGAGATGTTCAGCGCTGTCCCGCAGGCGACGCACATGACCTCGTCCTCGACATCGGGCAGCGTCGTCTGCGGCATCGCCGCGATCGACGCGAGCGCCGCCAGGATCACGAGCGCGCACCTCATCGCGTAGCGCGCCGGGTGAGCGGGATGACCTGGTCGTCGATGAACGCCTGGGTCACCGGGCCTTGGCTCGGGGCTACGACCTGCCCTCGCAGTCGAGCAAAAGTGACTCCGGGAACTGCGCTGCGCCCCATTGGTCGCCGACGTCGCCTTCCCCGTCACGCAGACTCGGGAAGGTGATGCCGAGGTCGTCGACGAACTCGAGCGCCGCCTCGGACTTATCAGCGAGTTGTGCCGAGCGCGGTCCCGCCGCACTTCGCCAACTCCTGTGCGTCTTCTCGAGCAGCGGCAGCTCGTCCGTGCAGGGCGGGCACCACGAGCCCCAGAAGTTCCGAGCACGACCTTGCCGCGGTAGTCGTCGAGCGTGCCGGTGGCGTCCGAGCCAAGCCGGGAGGCTCTCGGCTGTGTTCGGCGGCCGCTCCCCGATCTCCAGCGCGGCGCTCGCGGTTGTCTTCGCGCCCTGCTCGACGATGCCGTAGGCGAGCAGCCCGACGAGCAACGCGGCGACCCCGATCACGACCCAGCGCATGGCGTTGAGGGTAGGGTCGCGCATCATGTCCGACACCCCGCGCCTGTGGTCCTGGCAGCCTCTCCCTTCGCCGGCAAAGTGCGTGTCGCGTTCGCGTTCAAAGGCGTCGAGCCAGAGCTGCTCGAGATCCAGGCCGTCAAGCGCCAGCCGCGCCTGGTGAGCTCAACCCATCCAACCGCGTGCCCGTCCTCGAAGTCGGTGGCGTCGCGATCCGCGAGTCGTCGGCCATCTGCGACTCGATCGAGGACACGTATCCGGAGCCCTCGCTGTGGCCGGCCGATCCCGCGGAACGCGCCGCCGCCCGCGGGCTGATGCGCTGGGTCGACGACGAGCTGCCGGTCCCGTTCTTCCTGTCGATGCGCCTCGAGGCGTTCGGGGTGGGGCCGACCGACCATCCCGACGCCGTCGAGCACTTCCGTGATCGCCTGTCCAAGCGCTGGAAGCCCTGGAGGGCATGCTCGGGCGGACGGACGGCCCGTGGCTGATGGGAGGCGACAAGCCGACGATGGCCGACCTGGCCGCGATGCCGCTCGCCGTGCGCATGGATGCGTGGCGGGCGACCTAGAGCCGTCCGCCAACGAATACCCGCGCGTCGCCGCCTGGCTCGACGCGTTGCGTGCCCATCCCGTTGCGGCCGAGGTGGACCGCGCGGGCGACCCCGTGGAGGCCTGACCCATGAAGCGCCTGATCGTTCTGCTGCTCGTCGCGACGCTGCCGGTGGCGAGCGCCGCTGCCGCCCAGAAGCCGAAGCTCACGGGCTACGCCCCTTACGACGCCGAGGGCTTCTCGGCGCCGGCCGGCCTCACCGTCTTCGTCAGCGGACAGATCAAGGGTGCCGGCCGCCAAGGAGGCCAACGCCGTCGCGCGAGAGTACGCGCCGCGCGGGAAGGCCACCCTCACCGTGGGCGGCGGCACCTACTCGCTGACGCCAGACCGCAAGCTCGACGGAGGCCTCGAAGGGCTTCGCCTCCTGGGGCTTCAAGACGCTCAAGCTGCCGACCTCCACCGGCAAGGCCCTCGTCGGGCAGCGCGGGACCGTCGCCTACGACACCAAGGGCGGCGACCTCTCGGTCAAGGTCAAGGTCACCACCGCGACGTGCGGCTGAGGCTCAGCGGGGGCTTCGGTAGAACAGCCAGGAGTCGCGCATCCGCTGGGCCTGGCCCGGCGGTGAACTCCGTGTAGCAGCGGGTCGTCGGAGTAGTCCATGTAGTTGTGGATCGGGTCGAGACCCGGGTCGGGCAGGTGTCCTTGCCTTCGGGGCAGCCCCGGGTCGGGGTCAGCATCGCCGGGTGTCGTCGACGAAGTCGCCCTTGGCGTTGCAGCCGCCGAAGAACGTGTGCTCGAGATCGAGCCAGTGGCCGGCCTCGTGCGTCACCGTCTAGCCGAGGTCGTACTGGCCCGCGTAGTCGGTCGACGACCTCGGCACGTACTGCCAATTGAAGACGATGCCGTCGAGGTACGCCTGGCCGGGCTTGGTAGTATTCGGGCAAGAACGCGTAGCCGAGGTAGCCGGCACCGTCCGTAGCGTAGAGGTTGAGCGTCTCGGCGCCGCCGCGGCGCAGCGCCCGCTTCATCGCGTGCTCGTCCGAGCCGCCGGATTTGGCGAAGTACCAGTGGCGTCGTCGTGCGCGTGACCCCCGCCAGCACGAAGCGGAAGCCGGTGTTCGCGCCGCCCTAGAAGCCGGCGAAGGTCCGGTTGAGCAGGTCGATCTGGGCAGCGATCTGGGCGTCTGTGAGCGCACCGGTCGTTCCTGCGGTGACGTCGTGGAGCCAGACCGGCACCGTTGCACGGAAGCGCGCGGACGCCCGGTTCTTCGCCGCGGCGGGGAGGTCTGCGTGTGTCTCGGAAAGGTCGGCTCGCGCGCGATGCCGCCGCGACCCTGGAAGCCGGTCCCGGCGACGCCGTTGTGCAGCAGGTCCGCGCCGAACGGATCGCAGAAGGCGGACTCCGTGGAAGCTTGCGCTGGAACGGCCGACGACCCAACCGCGGCCATCAGCGAGATGCAGACGATTGCGAACCTGGTTCTCATGAATTGCTGATTACCCAGGCGATGGGCGTTCAGGCGGTCGCGGTCCAGGTGACGTCGATGGTGCTGTCGGCCGCCACTTCGGCGGCCTTGGCATCGCGAGGATGAGTCGGGGCGCTTGAGCAGCTTGGTCAGCGACTTCCCGCCGCGGGCTTTCTTGAGCACGAAGCGCGCGCCGGTCGGCAACGGCTCACAGGTCGCGAACGAGGCCGGGTTGCCGACTTCCTGCCGAGCTGGCGGTACTTGAACGAGCAGCTGGCGGCCGACGCGTGGGCGACTCGGCGCGCCGGGCCTCCGCAGACGCCGGGACCGCCGCGCTGACGCCGCAGCACCTCGCAGCGGCCGAGCACCTTGATCACCGCCTTGCGGCAGGTCAGGAACGTGTTGAACGGGCCGGAGCCGCCGGTCGGCTGGTCGTACAGAGCGTTGAGATAGAAGTAGAAGCACGCGGCGTTCGCCTTCTTCTCGGAGCCGTCTGCAGCGAGGCGAGCTGCTCCTCCTCGGTGCTTGTGATCTCCACGGTCACCTGCTTCGTCCCCGGAGGCAGCCGCGGTCCGCGCGCGATGCCGAGCTTCCCGGGTGCCGGAGGCTCATAGGACACGGTCGTTCCGAGCGGCGGCATCGGTGTAGGACCACGCGAGCGTCGGGCCGCCGCAGCCCTGCCGGGTGCCGCGCCGGCAGGCGATCGGGCCGTCCACCCGATAGAGCGCGACCCCAAGCTGGCCGGGGTACTCGCGATTGAGCTCGGTCAGGTGCGCGAAGAACCGCAGCGGCGCGCTCTGGGTCGCCACGAACGAGATCTCGTAGCGGTGCGAGGGGTTGTACGCCGGCAGGCTTCCGGAGAGCCGGTGGAACGGCGCGGCGTCGCTGCCGACATAGCCGGCCCACAGTGCGTTGTTCGTCTCGGACGGCTCGTTCCGGCAGATCGCGATCGTCGCGTTGTCGGCCGAAGCAGTACGCAGGAGTCGTAGTCGTAGGTGATGTTCGGCCCGACCTCCTGGAACGTCCCGAACGCGACCAGCCGGTACGTCTTGCCCGCCTCGAGTGCCGGCGTCGTCACCGAGCCGCCGTCGACCTGGAACCCGGTCGGCGCCTGCACCTCGACGTCGGCCGCCAGCGCCGCCTTCGGAGCGACCAGGGAAACGATCAACAGGACCAAGGCGCGCAGCGCCACGCGACGACCCTCCCACACCCCCGCGCCGAAGTCCACCGGTACGGTGCCCCCGATGCCTGAGCGCACCGACACGGGCCCCTTCTCGACACTGCTCGGGTTTCGCGTTCTCAGCGCCGACGAGACCGGTTCGATCCTCGAGGCCGACCTCCGGCCGGAGCACCTCAACGGGGCCGGCATCGCCCACGGCGGCTACCTCACGTCGCTGCTCGACAGCGCCACCGGCTGGGCTGTTCACGGGGAGCCTCCCCGGCCGGCGTCCACGCCCCGCACGTCGCGCATCAGCGTGCAGTACGTCCGCGCCGCCGTGCCCGGCGGGACCGCTCGTCTGCCACGGCCGCTGCATCACCGCAGGCCGCCGGATCGCGGCCGCCGAAGCGGAGATCACCCAGGCCGGCCGCGTCATCGCGAGAGCGGTCACGAGTCACGCAGTTCTGCGGCCTGACTGAGCTACGATCGCCAATCGTGCGCGGTAGCTCAGTTGGTAGAGCGTCGGCTTCCCAAGCCGAAGGTCGCGGGTTCGACCCCCGTCTCGCGCTTTCTATAAAGTGCCTGCCACCAGCGGGTTTTTTGGGCTAGACGTGCTGCGTGACGCTTCCGATCTGTCGCCTCCAGCACGCGTTATGCCCGATGGTGCCCAATCAGCAGCGTCGGCCCAGTCCGGTGGGGCGTAGTCCTTGAGGGAGACGCCGTGTCGACGCGGTCCGGATAAACTTCGACTTGGGCGCATCGCCTTCGTCGATGAGATCGACCGGCGGCCACTGGCCGACCGAACAGCAGGACCGGACGCGGACGGACCGCTGCCGGCTCAGAGAGACCACAACGACTAGGAAGGCAACAGCTACCGCCAGAGCGACCACAGCCAGAGACTAAGTGTCCGTGATCAGCTCGTGCCGTCGCACGCGCTCGGCCCCGGCTGTGGTTAGCGGACCTCGAGGCTGCCGTACATGCCGCTGGCGAAATGACCCGGCAGGTTGCAGATCAGCGCGTACTTGCCCGGCTTGAAATCGATCGTCGTGAAGGCCTTCTCGCCGCCGGGGATCTCCTCGACCTCGCCGACCGCGTCGTCCTCGGGCACCGTCCCGTCGTCGCCCGTCTCGAGCGCGTCGGGCGCGGTGTCGGTGTCCAGCACGACGAGCTCGTGCGGCGCCTGGCCCTGGTTGTCGAGCGTGAGCGTCACCGTGCCGGCCTTGGCCGTCACCTCGTTGGGATCGAAGGCGAACTCCGTGCCGACGATCTCGATCTCTTCGCCCTTGCCCCCGCCGCCGTCGGCCGGAGCGGTCGTGGGCTCCTCGGTCGGGCTGGGGGTTGGCTCCGGCGTCTCGGTCGCCGTCTCGGTCGGCTCGGGCGTCGGCGTCGACTCTTCCTCGCCGGTGGTCTGCGCCGTGCTCGGCGGCGACTGAGTCGTGTAGGAGGTGGTCTCATCGTTGCTGCCACATCCGGCGGCGAGGACGGTCACGAGAGCGAGCGGTAGCGCGGCGACAATAAAACGCATCCCGCGACCGTACCGCGCCTGCAAACTGGGTGGCATCGCGGTTGCCGGCGGCGTCGACGGTTGGGCACAGCGGTCACAGCCCACGGCCGGAGACGTTGCGGCAGCTGTAGGGCGACGAGGTCGCGCTTGCGCCTTCAGGCGCAGGCGCAACCCACCGAACGTCGCTCAATCCGTATATAGAGACGGATTCAGCGACGTTCGGTGGATCCGGAGGCGCTTGCGCATGAGGCAAAGCGCAAGCCGCGAGGCGGTTCACGTGAACCGCGCCGATGTAGCTGATCGACATCCCGTCCTTCCTGCGCCAGTTCTTGGCGGCGCGGACGTTGGAGGTTGCGATGCGTCGCAACGTTCCAGTCCTCGCCGCGTCCGCGCTGCTCGCCGTCCCGGCCGCGGCGTGGGCCGACTCGAAGCTGTCTGTGCGCGGGGGCGTCTTCTACTTCCACAACGAGGACGCGGGGGTCGCGAACCGGCTGACCGTGGACACCGATCCGCGCGGCCGGCTGCACTTCGCCGACGACGGGGACCCCTACGGCATGAACTTTCCCGCGCCGCTGTGCTCGCCGGGCCGACTCAACAGCGCGGGCAACGTCGTCGAGGTCTTCTGCGCAAGGGACTCGAGCTACCGCCGCGTGAGCATCGAGGCGGGACCGGGGGAGGACGGGGTCGCGTGGGCGGTGGCCGACCTGCCCGTGTCCATCTCGGGTGAGGACGGCGCCGACGTGCTCACGTCCGCTGCCGCCGACGACACCATCGCGGGTGGGCAGGGCAACGACGCGATCGACGGCGGCGGCGGCGCCGACCAGCTGCTCGGGGGCCTCGCGGACGACACGATCGGCGGCGGACCCGGCGACGACCTGCTCAACGGCGGCGAGGGCAACGACGTGCTCGGCGCGGGCGACGGCAACGACACGCTGCAGACCTCGGACGGCTGGTCCGACACGGTCGGCTGCGGTACGGGCGAGGACACGGTGGTCGCCGATCAGCTCGACACCCTGACCGACTGCGAGAAGGTCGACGTGCAGCAGGTGGAGCCCGTGCCCGGCCAGTCCGGGCCGAAGGACACGGCGGCGCCCGCGCTGCGCGTCGGGGGCTCGACGCGCCAGCGGTCGCGGCGCACCATCGGCGTCCTCGCCACGGTGAGCGAGCCAGCGGTGCTCAACGCCTCCGGGTTCGTGACCGTGCGGGGGATCAACCTCCCGCTGCGGCCGGCATCCGCGGGGGCCGCGGTCGGCGGGGCCGGGGCGACGTTGCGCCTCGCGCTGCCCGGGCGCGCGCGAGGCCGCCGCGGCAAGGCGCGCGTGACGGTGACGGCCGTGGACGCGGCGGGCAACACCAGCACCCCCCGGCGCATCACCGTCGCGCTAGCGCGGCGCTAGCGCTTCAGCGTCACCCGGCGGGAGCGCTTCACCGAGTGGCCGATGTCGTCGGCGCCCGTGACGGTGACGGTCGCCCGCAGCCGCCGAGCGCGCGCCATCCGGCTGCGGCCGGCCTTGTTGATGCGGACGAAAACGAAGGTGGAGCCGGCGCCCTCGAGCCCCCCGGCACCCTTGCCCAACGTCCTGCGCCCGGCCCGCAAGCTGCCGGACAGGATGCAGGCGGCCGAGCAGCGGACGGGGACGGCCAGCCCGGCGCGCAACTCGGCGGAGCGGTAGCTGCGGGCCAGGCGCAGGATGGTTACCTCGGGCCCCTGGACGGCAGGCGTCGCTGAGGGAACGGTCGGAGAGGGATCGCAGGCGTCGCCGGCGCCGTCCCCGTCCGAGTCGCGCTGGTCGGGATCCGCGACCTTCGGGCAGGTGTCCTTGATGTCCTCGATCCCGTCGGCGTCGTCGTCGACGTCGCAGGCGTCGCCGCCGGTGACCGGGTCACGGAAGGTGACGGGGACCGCCTCGTAGGGCGGCGCGCCGGAGTCCTGATCGGTGTCGGTCTGCGACCGGTTGGACAGCCGGTGGCAGTTGTCCTCGTAGTCGAGCACGGAGTCGCGGTCGGTGTCCGGGACGTCGGCGCACGTCGGGTCCAGGGGGCCGAGAGTCGGGATCGGCAGGTCCGGGGTCTGTGCGCACGCGCTCGCGGGCGCGACCGCGCACAGGCCGACGTACGCGGCCAGCAGGCCGGTGACGGCGCCCCAGACCAGCCGCTGCCTCACCGCGCGCGCCGCACTCGCGCCACGAACGTCGCCGATGACTTCAGGCCGGGGACCTCGGAGACGCTGAACTTCCCCCGGGCAAGCGTCTGCTTGCCAAGGCGCAGCGCGTAGCGGTAGGTGCCGACGGCGGCGACGCCGACCACCTTGCCATGCACGCGGCGGCGTGCGATGCGCTTGAGGCCCTGGGTCGCGACCTTCGCGCCGCTCGCATCGGTGAACGTCATCTGGAGCCGCCGCATGGCTCCGCGACGGCCCGGGACCTTGCGGCCGTCCTTGAGTTTGAAGGCGAAACGGCCGAACGCGCGACCCGAGGGGACGGGCGAGCCGCCGGGGCCCGGCCCGGGCGTCGGGGTCACGGCGGGGGTGGTGCCCGGGATCGGGGCGAACGGGATGCCCTGGCGCTGCCGCGTGCTGGATCTCGGCCGGGCCGGCGGTGGTCGGCCAGCGCTTGCCCTGCTCACCCGTGTAGCGCATGACGTCCATGCTGCCGTTCATGTTCGTCGCGTACATGTAGCCCTTGTGGGCCTTGTTGGACCAGTACTTCGCGCCATCGGCGTCGAAGTGGCCGAGCGCCTCAGCGTTCGCGGGATCGGTGAAGTCGATCACCCAGGCGCCCACGTTGTAGTAGGCCTGCGTGATGCGGTTCTCGTCCGGCGCCTGCCAGAAGACGTGAGCGACGCACGCCCCCTCGTTGACGTTGGCCGGGGCGTTGAAGGTGCCCAGCCGCGACAGGCCGCCGTCGGCGAACGTGCCGTCGGGCGCGGCCGCGAAGAAGTGCAGCGACCCGGAGTTGGCCGTGACCGGCCCGGCGCCGACCTTGCCGCAGCCCGACGCCTGCTCGTCGACCTGCCCACCGAGCGCGCCCTCGTCGTCGACGAGGATGACCGTGCGATCGTGGTTGGGCTGGACGTCATGGGAGATCGTCACGTCCGGCGTGTAGATCGTCTGGAGGTGGCTCGACTTCAGCGGGTCCGTGATGTCGAAGACGTCAGAGACGGCCATCGAGCCGGAGTACATCAGCGTCTTGCCGTCGGGCCGGTGGTCCACGTAGGTGTCGTGCGCGAGGCCCACCTGCGGCGCCTTGGAGGCTGATCTTGCCGACCTGCTTGGGGTTCTTGCGGTCGGTGATGTCGACCACGGTGATCGCCTCATGGCCGGGCTGCGGGTAACCGGCCCAGACCTGCGGGTTCAGGTAGAGCGTGTTGTTGTCCAGCGTGCTGGTGTGGACGTACTCGAGCGATCCGTCCTCGTCGTCGACCGTGCTGAGCAGCTTGGGGTTCGCCTTGTCGGTCGTGTCGACCAGCACGGCCCACGTCGGTCCGGAGCCGTGCGCGTTGGTGAGGACGGCGAGGTTGCCGTCCGGCGAGATGTCGACGTCGCCGTAGGACTGGTCCTTGAGCTCGGTCTTCGCCGCGTCGAACGTCCCCTGCACGTAGGGCTTCGCCGGGTCGGAGATGTTCACGATGTAGAGGCAGCCGCACTGCTCCTCGATGGCGTCGGTGGCCACGAAGGCCCAATCGCCCGCCAGGGAGATCTCCGTCACCACGCCCGGCAACTTGAGCCGTGCGATCGGGGCGACGTTCTCGCCGGTGCCGGTCAGCGGCACGAGCTCCTGGCCCGAGGCGGTGGCCGGGACGAAGAAGAGCGCGGCTGCGACCGCGAGGCTGCGAAGTCTCATGTGAGCTTCAACGATGGCAGTGGACCTTTCTTGCGTGCGTTGGGCGATGCTTACGCTCGGTCCGCATGAGGAGCGGTCTGATCGAAGTGGCGACGGACGTTGACCTGCCGGCGCTGCGGGCGCTGGCGGTGGATGACGCGATCTCTGACTACCTGGCGGCGGACACCACGGACGGCCTCGCCGAAGCCGTAGGCAACGGCGAGTTCCTGGTCGTCCGGGACGGGGACGTGATCGTGGGGGCAGTGCGGTCTGTGCTGGTCAATCGCCGTAGCCGGATCGTCGAGGCGCGGGCGCTGATGATCGCTCCCGCCGCTCGAGGTCGTGGGCTCGGCACGACGCTGGTGCGGGTGCTGTGCGAGCGCGCGTTCGGCGACGGTGCCCACCGTGTCCAGGCCGAGGTGCACGCTGACAACCCGGCTGCGCTCGCCTGCTTCGAGCGGGCGGGCTTCCAGCGCGAAGGGGTTCGGCGCCGCGCTTATGACCGACGGGGCGGCTGGCAGGACGCCATCCACCTGGGTCTGCTGATCGACGACTGAGATACCTCACGCGGGGGAGCGTGCGCGGCGCTCGGCGTACCGATGCGAGGATCATGCGCAACACGCCCCGGTCCGGCCGCCTTCTCCTCGGTCTTGTATTGACTTTGCTGACGCTTCTGGTGCCGGCGACGGCCCAGGCGGGGCGGATGCTCGTCACCGGGCATGACACGGAGGTCCACTGCGGCTACAGCTTCTACGGCGGTACCTCCGACGACACCGGTCCTCACTGCCACTACATCAAGGTCGCGACCGAATACGTACGTGCGACTGCGCCGGATCCGACCCGGAAGGTGCTGATCATCGATTGCAGCGGCTCGTTTGAGGGTGCGCTCGGCTTCGCTTTCAACGGCGCTCCGCCGGCCTCCGACGTGGTGTGCCCGACGGACCCGGAGTGGGCGATGACGTCGTTGGACACGTCGACCTACAGCGCCATGCTCGTTGCGACGTCGTGGAACCTCACCAACGCCGGCTCGGCGGCGCTCAACACCCGCAAGACCGACATCGAGGCCTTCTTCAACCAGGGCGGCGGCATCTTCGCCAACACGAGCTTCATGGTGTCGACCTACTACGACTTCCTTCCTCTCGAGGTCGGCTCGGGTCGAACACGGGCGCCCTATTCACTCACCCCGATCGGTCAGCAGATCGGGCTGCAGGACGTCGCGCAGGGCATCGGGACCTATGACGACATCAACTGCTGCATGACGCACAACAGCTTCGCCGAGCCGGCCATCGGCGGACCGGTCCTGGTCGCCGAGCGCGACGCCAATGCGCAGCCGATCACGATGATCGCCGAGGGCGCGATCACCGGCGGCGAGATCGTCGCTCCCCACCGCCCCCGAGACCGCGCTGGAGGACACGCCGCCGGTGCTCGCCAATACTGACTCGGCAAACTTCACGTTCTCCTACGCGACCAAGGGGGCCACCTTCGAGTGCCGCCTCGATGATGGTGAGTGGAGCTCATGCGAGCCCCGCACGCCGTGACTCTCCTCGGCGAAGGCTCGCACGGGTTCCAGGTCCGCGCGGTCGCCGGCGGCGTCGCCGACGCCACACCCGCTACGCACTCCTGGACAGTCGACACCGTTGTGCCCGGCGCGCCCGTGATCGAGTCCGGGCCGACCAGCTCACCACGGAGACGTCGGCGATCGATCGCGTGGACCGGCGAGCAGGGCGGCCACTTCACCTGCGAGATCGATGGGGTAGAGCCCGTCGAGTGCACGTCGCCACTCCAACTCGACGATCTCGTCGACGGGGAGCACGCGGTGAAGATCCGCCAAACCGAACCGGACGGCAACACGAGTGACCCGGTGACGCACACCTGCCGGATCCTGACACGGTCGCGCCGAGCACCACCGACGACGTTCCCACCGCCCTGCAGCCGGGACCGGTCACAGTGACTCTGACCGCGACGGACGCCGGCTCCGGGGTCGACAAGACGTATTACACGAGCGGCAGCGAACCGGCCGCGCCCACGACGGAATCGGCCGTGTACGACCCGGAGGACAAACCGGTGCTGGCCGACGGCGAGTCGATCCGGTACTTCAGCGTCGACCTGGCGGGCAACGCCGAGCAAGGCCACACGGCCGGACCGATCACGCTTCGGTACGGACCTCGCGGTGGACGTCGACGCGCCCGCGTCGGCCGGCTCCTACGAGTTGGTGACCGCGTCCACGCACGTCTCCAACCTCGGACCGTCCGACGTGTCCGACGCGGTCGTGGTCTTCTCCGTGCCCACCGGTGACGTCCGCCGCCAAGATGGCGCAGACCGAGGGACCCCAGTTCACATGCGCCGCGCCGGAAATGCTGAGACTGTCTCCTGCACCGGACCGTTGGTCGCGGGCAGACAGCGAACCTTCGCCGTGACGTCAAAGGCGCCGGGCGCCGGCACGATGACGCACTCCGCAACGGTGAGTAGCTCGGTGTTCGACCCTGCGACGGAAAACGACTCCGACACGGCGAGCACGGAGGTAACCCAGCGGTCGTGGCGGCGGCGGCGGCGGAGCGACGCGGACGCCGCCCATCGTGACGTCGACGCCGACGCCGGGACCGGACGGCGACACCCCCGACGGCCGCCGAGCCTGTGTGCCAGAGCTTCACCGTACGCTGCGTGGCGTCCGCTACAACGGCGCGCGGATCCGCAAAGCGACGCTGCGCAACGCCGGCGGTCTCCGGATCCGCTCGCTGAGTCCACAGCGCCGCCGTGTCCGGGTCGAGATGACGGGCGTCACGGCGAGCTCCTCTTCAGCGTGCGGATGAAGGTGCGCATGCGGTCAGGCGACGTCGTCCGGGTGACGCGCCGTCACGCAGCCTGCGAGGGCTGAGGACGCCCAAGGCCGCCTGTCCCGGGAGCTGCGGCTTCCGGGGGCAGGCGGTCGACGCCGTAGGCCGAGGAAGCCTCATCGGCTTGAAGAAGAAGCCAGTCGCAGGGAACCTTGAAACAAGTAGAGTTAGATCCAGTCTCGAGGAACCGCGTCAGTCTAGCCCGGAGTCCACGTCTGATCCCACGTAGATCGTGGCCCCAGTCGAGCCGCTCGGCCCGACGACTAGCCGGCGCGCGGCTCGACGCGCTGCGCGGCCACCTCGCCGCGCCGGTTGACGAACCCGAGGAGGGCCGCTCCGCCCGCGGCCATCGCGGCGCGGTCGGCCTCGCGGTAGATCGAGCGTGACGATTCGATCGCGCTTACTTTCTGAAGATCACGTCTGCGGCCGCGACGCTGCGCTCGCCGGTCCAGGCGAACAGGTGCGCGGTACCGCGGCCGGCGGCGCGCAGGCTCACGCGCAGCCGGTTGCCGCTGAGAGTCGCAGACCGCCCGGTCGCGGAGCGCTTCGGCGCGGCCGCGCGATGGCCGCCGAGGGGGACGTGGTCGGCCACCGACTGCAGGATCGACTGGGGAGACGCCACGCTCTGCGCGGCCGTTTCGGGCACCGTCGGCCGCCGGGGCCTCTTGCGAGCCCCGGGCGGCGCGACATAGCCGTCCAGATTCGCACGCCCCCAGCGGTAGGGGTCGCCCTGGACGCCGCCCCACGTCGACCAGCCCAGGCGGTGCTGCCCAGTCTTGTCCTGGGTGTCGGAGTCGTAGATCAGCACGTTGAGGCCCATGCGCGCCGGATCGACCGCGGCGGGCAGCACCGCGAAGGGGATCTTGGCCTCGATCGTGTAACCGCGATAGGGGCTCGATACGACCGCGGCGACCTCCATTCCCGGCGCGGTCTGGGGGCCCGGGCCCTCGCGGTTGTCGGCGTCGCGCTCGAAGCACGGGGGGTTGCCGTTCTCCGGATCGTCCGTCATCGGGAAGATGCCGGACTTGAACATGGTCGAGGTGTTCTCCGAGGCTCCTTGCGGGTCGATCGTGATCTCGACCGAGTCCGTCCGCCAGTGACGTTTGCAGTCGGTCGGCGTCAGCACCGTCCCCTGCTGGTTGTCCGTCACGTCGACCACGAAGTACAGCGCGTCGTCCGTACGGCTGACTCTCGCAGTCCCCGACGCGTCAGCCGGTGAGGTCGGAGGCGCGAGGCCCTCCCACTGACGGCTGAGGTCGAGCGCGTCACCCGAGTACTCGCCGGCTGCCTCCACGCCGTCGACCACGGGCGCGGGACCGGCCGGCACCTCGGTGCGTGGCACGAGATTCAGCGCCGGCGTCTCGACGCTCTCACTCGTTCGCGCTCGTGGTCGTGATGGTGAAGTCGTAGTCGCCCTCGGACCCGCCGTCGCTCGACGTCGCCAGCCCGGTGTCGGTGTTGGTGACACTGAAGCCAACGCCACGCCTTCGACCCGGGCGAAGGCCGGTGTAGGCGACCGACGCCGGCTCGGCGGCGAAGCCGTCCGGCAGGTCGAGCGCGACCTTGCGCTCTCCGTGCGCACGCCCTCGTTGGTCAGCGTGATCGAGAGCCGGCGCGTCTCGCCGACCCCGATCGCCTGGCGATCCTTGATGAGCCCGTCGAGCTGCGGCGCGTAGCGCCTTGCCCACACGCGGAACTCGCCCACGTGCGCGGGCGGCTTCAGCGCTCCGGTGACAGCCGGTACGACTTCGAGGGAGGACACTGAGCTCGCCGTGTTCCGGCCGGCCGCCAGCGTTGCCGACAGCCGCACGCGACCGGGAGGGGTGCCCGCCGGCGGCGTGAGCGTGAACGTCGTCCTGCGCAGATGGGCGGTGTCGACGGCGCCCAGCGCGCCGGTACCTACCACCTTCCAGCCGTCGGGAGACGAGAGCGAGGCCGTGGCGGCGCCGAGCGCCCCGTCCCCACTGCGCGCGAAGACATCCACCTTGACGGCCACGCCGGCGACGACGCGGGAGCTGCGGGGCCTGGCATAGAACAGGCTGCCCTTCGGCAGGCCGCCCTCTGCGGCGCGCGTGATGCCCTCGAAGACCGCGGTGTCTCCCCTGGCGGGCAGCGTGACGGGCGCCCGCGCCGCGATCTGCGAGTACTGGTCGCAGAAGGCGAAGAACAACGCGCCCAGGGCTGCCGCCGTCGCGCCGGAGAAGCCCTGGGAGGCGTACTCGTTGGCGGCTGCGGCGCCGGTCAGCGCCCACGGGCGCCCGCTCTGTTGAGACTCGCCGCGCCACACGTTGAAGACCACGTCCGTCGCGTCGAGGCCCTCGGCCCGCGCGCACTCGTCCTCGCCGGTGGCCGGCGGCTGCACCCCGATGCCGGCCGTCAGCGTCTGGGCCACCGCGTCCGGGCCGACGGTCGCGAGGTTCTGCTGGAGCACGCGCTTGACCGCCCACGGGCGCAGTCCCTCGCGCTTGACCTGGTCGGGGAAGGCCTTCGGGTCTGCGGCGGCGTAGTACCCCTCGACAGCCAGCCGAGCCGCGTACTGGTGATTGCCGTGGTTGCCGGGCGTCGGCGATGGGTTCATGGTCAGGATCACCTCCGGCCGCGTCTCGCGGATGACGCGCACGACGCGTTCCAGGGATCGGTCGTGTCCCCACAGTTGTCCGGTCAGCGGCGCGCTGACCGTGTAGAAGAAGTCGACATCGTCGAGGTAGAAGATGTCGCTCACGCCGCCGTAGGCGACTGCCCGGCGCTCCTCAGCCTCGCGCAGCAGGCCCAGCGCAATGCCTTCCTCAGGCCCGACGGCGTTACCGCCCCCCTCGCCACGGGTGACGGTCAACACACCGGATTTGACCCCGGCGAACTCACCCCACTGCCCGAAGGTGGGGATCGCGAACGTCTCGTCGTCGGGGTGAGCGCCGATGAAGAGGACGTCGAGCTTCACGGGCTCCGCCGCGGACGCCGCAGGCGCGGTGGCGGCCAGCGAGAGGAGCAGGCTGAGGGCCCCGAGGGCGATCCGGCGAAGCAACATTTCCGAACGCTACCAATCAATTTCGCTCGCGGTGCCGGTTGCCAAGCGGCGACAAGGTGGCGGTGAACGTCACCACGCCGTCGGCGCGTAGTCCTTGAGGAAGACGCCGTAGAGGTCCTCGCCGAGCCTCGCCGCGCACGATCGGGTCGTAGACGCGGGCCGCGCCGTCGGCGAGGTCGAGCGGCGCGTGGAAGCCCTCCTCGGCCAGCCGCACCTTGGTCGTGTGCGGGCGCTCGTCGGTGATCCAGCCGGTGTCGACGCTGGTCATCAGGATGCCGTCGGTCTCGAGCATCTCGCGCGCGCTCGTGCGCGTGAGCATGTTCAGCGCCGCCTTGGCCATGTTGGTGTGCGGGTGGCCGGGGCCCTTGTAGCCGCGGCCGAAGCTGCCCTCCATCGCCGAGACGTTGACGACGTAGGTGCGGCGGGCGGGCGACGCGGCCAGCGCGCGCGCGCAGGCGGCTGATGAGGATGAACGGCGCGGTCTGGTTGCAGAGCTGGACCTCGAGCATCTCGACGGGGTCGACCTCGTCGACCCGCTGGGTCCAGCTGTTGTGGTCGACCTCGTCCGGGACGAGGCCGCCGGCGTCGATCGGCCGTCGAGCGGGCGGTGAGCGCGAGCGTGGTCACCGGGTGCAGGTCGTGCGCGGCGCCGAGCTCGAGCACCGAGGGCGCGGCGGGCAGCGCGCTCGTCCTCGCCGGCCGACCAGCAGCGCGTAGGCGTCGGCGGAGCGGCGCACGGTCTGGGCGGCGTTGTTGATCAGGATGTCGAGCGGGCCGTCGGCGGCGACCTCGTCGGCGAGCGCGACCACCTGGCCGGGCTGGCGCAGGTCGATGCCGACGATGTGCAGCCGGTCCAGCCAGTCGGCGCTGTCGTCCATCGAGGCGAAGCGGCGGGCGGCGTCGCTGGGGAACCGCGTCGTGATCGTGGTGTCCGCGCCGTCGCGCAGCAGCCGCAGCGCGATGTACATGCCGATCTTCGCGCGCCCGCCCGTGAGCAGCGCGCGCCGGCCCGTGAGGTCGGTGCGCGCCTCGCGGCGCTCCCGGTTCAGCGCGCGCGCAGGCCGGACAGAGCTGGTGGTAGAAGGCGTCGACCTCCGTGTACTTCGTCTTGCACTGGTAGCACGGGCGCGCGCGGATCAGCGTGCCGCGGTGGCGCCGGGGACGTTGGAGACCAGCGCGATGCCGCGCGTCTCGTCGTCGATGCGCCCGGGTGCGGCGGTGGCCGTGGCGGCCATGACCGCGCGGTCGGCGGCCGCGACCTCGGCCCGGCGCTCGGCGCGCCGGCGTTCCTTGACGGTCTTGAAGAGCCCGGCCGTGGCGCGGCGGACCGCGACGGCGTCGGGATGCTCGGTCGGCAGCGCCTCGACCTGCGCGATCACCGCCAGGCACTTCTTGAGGTCCTCGGGGTCGATGCCCATCCGAGCCATTGTGCACGTCGGCCGGCGCTCGGTCAGCGCCGGGGAAAGCTGAGCGGCACTGTGGCACGGCTTCCACCGGCGCTGAGGCGCAAGCGCAGCTCGAGCGTTCGGCGGCCCGGCCGGATCGGGATGCGCACTCGACGCGACTTCCTGCCGACCGCGAACGCGCGGCCGTTGACCGTCAGACGTGCACGCACGCTGACGGCGATCTGCAGTGTGACGGTGCGCGCGCCACGCTTGACCCGCTTCGGGCCGCTCAGGCTGAGGAGCTGCGGCTGGGTGGCGATCACCCGCACGGGCACGGATGCGCTTCCCGTCCGGCCGCTCCGGTCACGCGCGACGAGCCGGATGCGTTGACGGCCTGGAGCCAGGTCGGCCGTGGCCAGGCGCGGGCCCCGGCCGATGCGGCGCTTGCCGGCGAACCACGTCAGGCGGCGGCCGGTGATCGGCTGCGAGGCGTCGTCGAAGGACTCGCCCGAGAGCACCAGAGTCGAGGTGTTCAGCAGACGGCGGGCCGTCCCCGCCGAGTTGATGCGGACGATCGGGCGCGGACGCCGCGCGCGCGGAATCGCTCGGAGCGGGCGCCCGTCTCGTCGAAGCCGTCGCTGACCCGAACGAGCACGCGAGCGCGGCGTGAAGAGGCGAAGTAGGCACCGGGTAGCGTCGCTCGCCCACGGCTCGGCCCGGAGTAGATCGTGCGCCAGCTGCGGCCGTCGTCTCGCCGAGTAGGCGACGGTGGCGGTGAGCGGGTCCCCGTCGGCGTCCGCCGCCTTCCAGCGCACGACCGCTCGTCTGCTTGACGGTCGCGGCTCGGCGTCGGGGCGGTGACCCGGACGGTCGGCGGGTGAGCGCTGCGCAGGCGCGACGCGAGCACCGCGTCGGCCTGCATGACGGCCACGGCCCCGACCGGCGGTGAGAACGGGACGTCCGCGCTGAGCTGACTGAAGGCGCCGCCGCCCTCGACGTGACCGCTTGTCGTCGCCGCGCGCGTCGTGGACAGGACGGCGTTCTGACGGTCGAGGGTCACGATCGAGTAGGGTGACTCCGCGGCCTCAGGCGCGGCGCGACGCGCGGGCCCGATGTCGGTGATGACGGCGCCGCCGCCGCCGATGAGTGCGTCGACGTGCAGGCGCTTGACCGTGGTCGCCCGCGGCCGGGTGCCGGAGGTGTAGGGGAGCGGCACCGACGGGAACGAGCGGGTGTCGAAGCCGACGCGCTGGCCGAAGCGGTGCAGGGTCGCGATCTCGACCTGCCAGTTGCGGGCGGCGATCCAGTCGTTGTCTTCAAGGCCGCAGTACGACATCAGGTCGAAGTAGCGCTGGGGGCTCGCTCCGCCGCATCCGGGCGGGTTGTCGCCGCTGCAGTTGCCGGCGCGCGGGGGCTTACCGGCCACGACGCGGTAGGGCGCGCCGGGATCCGAGGTGCGGCGTGAGCGGTCAAGGCCGATGCCGTCGACGTAGCCGAACTGGTCCGGCGGCCAGTCGTTGCCGTTGCCCCCGCACGCCGTGCTCGCGTGGATGCGGCCCAGCAGGTGGCCGAGCTCGTGGCCCACGGACGAGAGCGGGCGGCCGGTGTCGACGAACGCCACCGGGCGGGCACTGACCTCGTTGGGGGTGGCGGTGAGGTCGGGGTCGCCGAACGGCAGGTTGAAGAGGCTGCGGGTCGCGGCGCCGCGCTCTTGGGTGTTGACCCCGATCGCCATGTCGCTCAGCCCGCCCTGCGCGCGGTCCCACTCGACCACGCGGTTGAAGTAGGCGTCGTTCTTGCAGTCGCCGAACCTGTTCTCGTCGACGTAGGCCTTGCACTCGGCGCTGGTCGGCGTCCAGCCGGCCTCGGTGGTGACGTCGAGGGTGCCCTGGTAGGGCTGCACGGTGAAGCGCTCGCCGCCAGGGTGCAGGTTGAGCGCCTGCGCGAACACCTTCTCCGGATCCGGCAGGTCGGCCTGGCCGCTGGTGAGCATCCGCACCGGTGCGATGACCACGTTCGGCGTGGGCGTGAAGGGGATGTCGGTGAGGGTGAAGCGGTTGTTGGCCTCGCAGTTCGTGCACTCGCGACCACGGACCGCCGCGGCCCTCGCCCGCTGGGGCCGGGCCTTTCCGAACGGCAGGAGGACCTGAGAGGGCTGGCGCAGCTCGGCGCGCAGGGTCAGGCGGGGGTTGCCGCCGGCCGTCCAGTCCAGCGGAAGGGTGAAGTTGTAGGCGGCGCGGGCGTCCGCACGCTCCTCCGCCGTGACGCAGGCGCACCCGCCGTTGGTGAGCTCGCGTGCGCCCGTCTCCGCGAGCAGCGGGCTGCCCGGAAGCTCGCGGCCGCCGATGAAGCCGCGCAGCACGCCGATGACGCCGGTGGCGCGTGTCTCTCCTTCCGAACCGGCCGCGGTGGCGTCCGCGAAGAAGCGCACGACGGTCTTCGAGAAGGCGGCCAGCTGGACGCCGCGGTAGCGGACGTTGCCGAAGCGCCGTTGCGGCAGCGGGTTCTCCGGGGTGGGCGCAGGGAAGAGCGAGGGCAGCTCGCCGCCGAGGAACGCCGGGTCCTGGGTCTGCACGCCCTGCGTGACCTCGAGGCCCTTGGCGCGCAGGTCGTACGTCTGGGTCGGCGGCGGGCGGGCGGTCGAGACCAGCCGTGATGCGTGCACCTCCCCGGCGCCTGTGTGCCAGACGGCAAGGCCCGCCTGATCGCGACCGGCAGCAGCCCGGAGGCCGCGGAACTCGGTGTCGGTCACGAGGGGCGCAGGTTCGCCGAAGCGGTCGTACCTGGAGCCGCGTTGTCGAACAGCCGGGTGCCATCGGTGAAGACCGCGTGCAGCACGCCGCCCGGGTCCTGCACGAGCGTCGCCGCGTCGAAGCCGGCGGTCTGCGAGGCGCTCGCCGCCTGACCGTCTCTGCGGGAAGCGGTTGTCCTCATCCAGCTCGTACACCTCGAGCTGGTGCGCCGCGTTTCGCTGGGTGACGTCGGTCATCAGGAACACGCCGGCCGGGCCGCCGGCGACCTGCACCACGGCGCCGCCCCCAAGCGACCCGTTCGACCAACTGGCGGCGTCGTGAGGGTCGCCGCCGCCGTGGACGGAATAGGCCGCCTCAGGCATCTCCGCTCCGTCGTCGTAGGCGACGACTGCGGTTCTGCCTTCCGCGAGGCCGACGCTCGTGTGGTAGAGCGCGGTCGTGCTCAAGCGCGCCGAGCCCGCCGCGGCGGCCGACCCGTCGGTCGGTACGCGCTGGTAGGACGGGGAGGTGGCGCGTGCCGCCGAGACGATCGAGATCCCTGCGCCCGGACCCGCGACCGCGTCGTCGGCTTCGAGCGTGCCGACCGAGACCGGCGTCCCGAAGCTCGCCCCGCCGTCGGTCGAGGTGAGCAGGATGTCCTGCCCGAACGGACCCGCGGCGAACCCGTAGCGGTAGGCGAGGATGCGCACGACGCCGCCGTCGGTGAAGACGTATGGCCTGATCGTGGTGTTGCCGGGAAGCGTGAGCGTCTGGGGCCCGGTGCACGCGGTCGCCCTGCGCGGGGAGGCGGCAGTAGTGCAGGCGCTGGTCGGCCGCGGCCGTGTCGTTGTAGGCGATGTGCGCGGTGCCGGCGTCGTCGACGGCGACCGAGGCGTCACGACCGGGACCGATCACGATGGGCGATGCCGCTCCGGCCGGCGCTCGCGGCGGCGAGTGTGACGACGACCGCCGCGACGACGGTTCCCCTCACGGATCGAGTCTGTCACGGCCGCCTAATCCGCCAGGCCGACGTCAGTCCGGCATCACGTAGGCGCCGGCCAGCGCGCGGACCTGCTCGTAGATCCGCGCGTCGCGCTCGGTGTCGATGACCGGCTTGCGCACGTGCTCGAGGACCCAGGCCTGCTGCTCGTCGGTGGAGGAAGCCTTGCCGAGCAGGTCCAGCGACGTCGTCGAGAAGTCGCGGATCAGCGTCTCGAACACGAGGTCGACGACGTCGGCCGGCGTGTCGGTGAGCTGCGCCTGCTCGAGGATCAGCTGGCCGTACGGGATGAGCGTGAAGATCTGCGCGAGGCACTGCTGGAAGTCGAGGTCCGACTTCATCTGGTCCGGCGTCAGCGGCGCCTGTCTCGAGCATCGTGGCGAGCCCGTCGGCCTGCTCGCGGAAGCGGGCGACGTTGGGCACGTGCGGCGAACGCGTCGTAGACCGGGCGCCAGTCCGGGAAGGTGATCTTGCCCAGCCCGCGCGTCGGTCCCTGGCGGAACAGGAACGCGTCGTCGGCGGCGTCCTTGTGCACGCCGGGCGCCTCGAGCTCGGCGGAGCCGAACAGGTACTGCGGGAGGAACTTCAGCGCCAGCGCGAGGTTCACGTGCACCGTGCCCTCGAGCTTGGGCAGCCCGCCGATCCCGCGCTTGGCGGTCTCGAAGTAGGAGTCGCGCTCGAAGCCCTTGGCCGAGATGACCTCGCCGAGCAGGCTGATGATCCGCTCGCCCTCCATCGTCACCCGCATCTTGTTCAGCGGCGTGTAGAGCAGGTAGCGGCGGTCCTCGAGGCTGGCCGAGCGGACGTAGTCGACGGCGCGCGCGCCGTAGAGCTTGGTCGCCAGCAGCCGGGCGTAGGCCTCGGTGAGGATGCGCCGGACCTGGCCGAACTCGGTCACGCGGCCGCCGAAGAGGATCCGGTTCTCCGCCTGCGTCACCGTCTCGTAGAAGGCGTGCTCGGCCATGCCGATCGCGCAGAAGCCGAGGTTGAACTTGCCGACGTTGATCGTGTTCAGCGCGGCCTCGAACGCCGCGACGCCGGTGTGCAGGACGTCGTCGGGGGAGACGGGGTAGTCCTCGAGGTCGAACGCCGACACGTACATCTGGCCGGCCACGACGTTCTTGACCAGCTTGTAGTTGGGGTGCGCGCTGTCGGCGGCGAAGAAGACGTAGCCCTCCGGGCCCTCGACGTCGGCGCGGCGGCCGAAGACCGACACCATCCCCGCCACGTTGCCGTTGCCGATGTAGTACTTGCCGCCGCTGGCCCGGAAGCCGTCGCCCTCGGGCGTGAGGATCATGTCGGTGGAGTAGATGTCCGCGCCGTGCTCGCGCTCGGAGAGCCCGAAGGCGAACACCGCGCCCTCGTCGAGCAGCGCCGCCGCCCGGCTGCCGCGCGCGTCGTTGTCGCTCTGCCAGATCGGCCCGAGGCCGAGGATCGTGACCTGCCACGCGTACCAGTACGGCAGGCCATAGAAGCCGAGGATCTCGTTGAAGACCGCGTTGCGCGCGGTGTCCCAGCGCTTGCCCTCCGCGCCGTCGGCGTCACGCGACGGGCGTGAGCAGCGTCGCGAACGCGCGCTCGGAGGCGAGGAACGCGATGAAGTCCGCGTACCACTCGTCGGTCAGGCTCTCGCTGGTGACCGCGGCCTTGCCCTTGGCCTCGAACCAGGCGATCGTGGCGAGCAGCACGCGCCGCGTGGGCTCGTCGAACTCCGCCGCGTCGTAGGTGCCGCGGGTTGAAGAGGCCGATCGTGTCGGCCGGTGCGCCGATGGCTCATGGGCCTAGCCGCCCTGCGGGCGATGGCCGGGGCCGCCGCTGTGCTTGTCGGCGCCCTTCCGCGGCCCGCCGGACTGCACCGTCGGTCACGTGGCCCGGCTCGGCGGCAGCGCTCGAGCGCTTCGACGCCAGCTCCTTGATGCGCTCGAGGGCGGCGGCGCGCTTGTCCTTCTTCGGCGTATCGGGCATGGATGGGACCCTATTCGGCAGCCGAAGCGCGCAGGTCGCCGAGCAGGACCCAGCCGGCCAGCGCGGTCGCGAGCGCGACGGCCGCGCGAAACGACCAGCACGGCGTTGAGGCCGTCGACGACGCCGCCGGGCGAGGTTCCGGCGTGGTGATCGAACAGCGCTCCGAGCCCCGCGATGCCGACGGCGATCCCCAGTTGCCGGAAGGTGTTGTTGATGCCCGATGAGCGTCCGCTGCTCTCGATCGGCAGGACGGCCACCATCGTCGCGGCGAGCGCCGGGCTGATGAAGCCGACCGCCATCCCCGCCAGGACCATCTCGGGCAGCACGGCCGTCCACGAGTCGTCTACCTCGACGCCCACCATCAGCGCCGCGGCGACTGCGAAGAGCAGCAGGCCCGCAGCCAACGGCACGCGCAGCGCCAGGCGCGCCGTCAGCAGCCCCGTTACCGGGGCGACCGCCAGGATGGCCACCGTCATCGGCAGCATCCGCACGCCCGTCTCGCTTGGCGAGAGGCCGAGCGCCACTGGAAGTAGATCGCGAGGAACAGCAGCAGCGGATAGATCACGACGGACTGGCCGAACGAGACGATCGCGCCGCCGCTGAACGCGCGCCGTCGGAACGCCCCGGGCGGGAAGACGGAGCTCGGGTGCGCGCCGTTCGAGCGACGACGAAGGCGATGCCGGCGAGCGCCGCGCCGGCGAACGCGGCGAGGACGCGCGGGCTCGACCAGCCGTCCTCGTTGCCGCGGACGAGGCCGAGGACGAGCAGCGTGGTCGACACCGCCAGCACGACCATCCCCCGGAGGTCGAGTCGCCCGTCGCGGCGGCCGGTGGATTCGGGGACCGCCGTCCAGGTGAGCGCGAGCAGCGCGATCGCCGATCGGCGCGTTGACGAGGAAGATCCAGCGCCAGCTGAGCCCGTCGACGACAAGACCGCCGACCAGGGGCCCCAGCGCCAGTGCGAGGCCGGTGACCCCGCCCCAGATGCCCAGCGCGCGACTGCGCGCAACGCCGTCGAACTCGGCCGACAAAAGCGCGAGGGAGGTCGCGAACATCGCGGCCGCGCCCAGTCCCTGCGCGGCGCGGGAAAGGTCCAGGACCAGCGGCGAGCCCGCGGTGCCGCAGAGCACCGACAGCAGGCTGAACACCACGAGCCCACCGGCGAAGAACGCCCGCCTGCCGTAGCGGTCGGCGAGGATGCCGGCGCCGAGCAGCGTGGCGGCAAGGGCGAGCGTGTAGGCGTCGATGACCCACTGCATCTCGCTGAACGAGGCGCCGAGATCGGCCTGGATCGCCGGCAGTGCGACGTAGACGATGGTGACGTCGAGCAGCAGCATCGCGGTGGCGAGCGAGGTCACCAACAGCGTGGTCTTCTGGTCGCGGGTCACCGCTACTCGCGGTCGAGCTGCTCGACCAGCGCCGCGGTCCGGCTGCGCGATGTCGTCGCGCGTGGCGCGGACCTCGTCGAGCGGCCGCCCCTTGGGGTCGCGCAGTTCCCAGTCGATGTAGCGCTTGCCCGGGATGAAGGGGCACTGGTCGCCGCAGCCCATCGTCACGAGCACGTCGGCTTGTTCGGCGAGCTCGCGCGTGAGCAGCTGGGGGACCCGGTCGGCGAGGTCGATGCCGAGCTCGCGCATGACCTCGACGACCTCGGGATGGACGCGATCGCCGGGGGTCGTGCCGGCCGACAGCGCCCGGTGACGGCCGCCCGCCGCGCGCTCGAAAAGAGCGGCGCTCATCTGGGAGCGGCCGGCGTTGTGCAGGCAGACGAACAGGACGGTGCTCATTCCGGGTACAGGACGACGATCAGCCAGCCTGCCAGGAACGCGGCGACGAGCTGCGCCGCCACGAAGCCCGGCATCGACGCCGGCGCGATTCCGGCGAACGTGTCCGAGAAGCCACGGCCGACGGTGATCGCCGGGTTGGCGAAGCTCGTCGAGGACGTGAACCAGTACGCGGCGCCGATGTAGGCGCCGACGGCGGCGGGCGCCGTGGATGTCCGGCCGGTGCGGACCAGGGAGAAGATCACGAGCAGCAGCCCGACCGTGGCGACGACCTCGGCGAGCAGGTGCGCCGGGCTCGCGCGGTGCGTCTCGGACACGCTGACGGCCGTCGAGCCCGAACATCGCGTTGGCGAGCACGGCGCCCGAGATGCAGCCGGCGATCTGGGTCGGGGATGTAGGCGGCGACGTCGCGCCAGGGCAGCCCGCCGAGGCGGGCGTCGACGATCGACACGACCGGGTTGATGTGCGCCCCGGAGACCGGCCCGAACACCAGGATGATCGCGAACAGGCCGGCCGCGGTCGCCGCGGCGTTCTCGAGCAGCGCGAGCCCGGTGTCGGTCGGCGAGAGCTCGGCCGCGGCGATCCCGGAGCCGATCACGATCGCCGCCAGGAACGCCGAGCCCAGGAACTCCGCCAGCAGGCGGCGGGGGAGAGGGGCGGTCACGGTCGCGGATCGTATCCATTGACGTTTGTCACTTCAATCGATATACATAGATCGATGAGCGTCGATCTGGAGCTGGCTCCGAAGACCAAGCGGCCCGCCGGCGAGCCCTGCTGCGAGCCCGTCGTCTATCCCGACGTGGACCGCGAGCGCGCGCTGCGCATGGCCGAGGTGGCGAAGGCCCTGGGCGATCCCGATCCGGCTGCAGCTCGTCGACGTGCTGCGCAAGCATGCGGGCAAGGTCTGCGTCTGCGAGCTCGTCCCGCTCTTCGACGTCGCCCAGCCAACGCTCTCGCACCACCTGAAGAAGCTGCGCGAGGCGGGAATCGTGGACTCCGAACGGCAGGGCCTGTGGGCGTACTACTACGTGCTCCCGGGAGCACTCGAGGAGGTATCGGAATGGTTGATGGCGTGACGGACGACATCCGGGAGGCCGTGCGTGAGAGGTACGCCGCGGCGGCCCGCACCGGCTCGGCCTCGAGCGGGTGCTGTGACGACGAGCAGGTCTTCGGTGCCTCGCTCTACGGCGACGTGGTCGACGCGGGCGCCGCGAAGGCGCTCGAGACGTCACTCGGCTGTGGCGTTCCGACCGCGGTCGCCGATCTACACGAAGGCGAGACGGTTCTCGACCTCGGCTCGGGTGCCGGGGGCGATGTCCTCATCAGCGCGAGCCGCGTGGGCCCCACCGGCCGGGCGATCGGCCTGGACATGACCGACGAGATGCTCGAGCTCGCCCGCCGCAACGCCGGCGATGCCGCCGTCGACAACGTCGAGTTCGTCAAGGGCCACATCGAGGAGATCCCACTCCCTGACGCGTCGGTCGACGTCGTCATCTCCAACTGCGTGATCAACCTCTCCGGTGACAAGCCGCAGGTCATCCGCGAGGTCGCCCGCGTGCTCAAGCCAGGCGGCCGCTTCGCGGTCTCCGACGTCATCGCCGATCCGGACATGGATGACGCCACCAAAGCCGACATGGCCGCGTGGACCGGCTGCATCGCCGGCGCGCTGACCCGGGCCGAGTTCCAGGACGCGCTCGTCGCGGCCGGCCTCACCGACGTCGAGATCACCGAAACGCACCGCGTGCACCGGCACGCTGCGTCCGCGATCATCCGTGCCGTGAAGCCCTAGCCGCGCAGGCTCAGCCGTAGGCGTCGAGCTCGGCGCCGACGAGCGACAGCACGTCGAGGTCCAGACGTTGTCCGCGCAGGGGGAGGACCGATCGCGCGGTCCCCTCGTAGACGAAGCCGAGCTTCTCCGCCAGCCGGCGCGAGCGGAGGTTGCCGACGGCGCTCTGCCAGACGACCCGCTCCGCGCCGAGATCGCGGCGGGCCTGTTCGAGCAGGGTGCGACAGATGGCGGTTGCGAGGCCGCGGCCCTCGGCGGCGGTGACGATCCAGATGCCGAGCTCGACGTTCGCGCCTTCCGGATCGTGGTGGAAGAGGACGCCGCCGCCGAGCAGCGTGTCGCCGTCCCACGCGCCGAGCGCGACGACGCGACCCTCCTCCCGGCGTTCGTAGGCGCCCGAGCCAGCGGCCGGCTCCGCCGGCATCGTTCGTGGCCGCCGGCCACGGGAGGAACTCGCTCAGGTGCGCGAAGTCCTCGCAGACGTGCGCAGCGAACGCTGCCGCGTCCGCTACTGCGAGCTGTCGGATCGCCGCGATTTTCCTGTGCTCTTCGGCTGTGACGGCAGGTTGGCCATCTCCTGCTTGGCCAGCACACGGCGCTGAGCCGCGGCGCGGCGCTCGGTGGCGGCGCCTTCCTTCTCCGCTCGGTTGCGCGCTGCCTCGTTGCGCTTGTTCATGTCCGCCTTCGCGGCGAGCCATGCGGCCTCGCCGCGCAGTGGCTCATTGGACTTCTTCATCGCTTGTCCCTCGTTTGGGGTCGCGGCGCTCCGCCGCTTGTGCGTCCTTCAATCGCGCCTGGGCGCCGTCGGCGATGCGCTCGAGCTCCGCCATCCGGCGCGGTATGCCTCGCCCGGTGAACATGCGCTGCCGGTAGAGCGCAACACGATCCGCCGCATGGCGGGCCAGTGCGTTCAGCTCCTCGATGGACGCAGGGCGATCCGATGAGGAGGAGACAGAGGCCGTCCCTCGAGCTTAGTGACGAAGCTCACAACCAGCGTGCGAAGTCGTGTGGGTCGTGCGCGCAGAAGACATCGACTCGGTCGGCTCGGGTTGCGACCAGCTCGCGGAGCCGCTCCTGGTTGGCGAGCCGCGCCTTGCGGTCGTGACCGACGACGTTCTGGAAGAAGCGCAGCCCGCCCGGGCAGTTCGGCTCGGGGCGCATCTCGCCGTGATGGAAGTAGGCGTCGCCGGCGTGCAGCAGCCAGCCGTCCCCGTCGCGCACGGCGATCCCGCAGTGGCCGCGGCTGTGCCCAGGCAGCGGGATCAGCAGCACCTCGGGGTCTGAGCCGGCGACCACGCGGATGCCCTCGAAGCCGAACCAGTCGTCGCCGCCGGAGGAGTACGTCTTCCACTTCGGGCCGTGCTCCCAGTGCGGCTTGCGGTAGCGCTCGCGGTCGCGCAGGGAGGGCTTCAGCGCGGCTTCCAGCTCGGTGGCGTGCACGTGCACCTCGGCCGTCGGGAAGTCACCGAGCCCCCCGGCGTGGTCGACGTCGAGGTGGGTCACCAGGACGTGGCGGACATCGGCGGGGTCGAAACCCAGCGCACGGATCCCGGCGATCGCGGTGTACTCCTCCCGCAGGTCGGGCTTGAGCAGGGCGCAGAACATCCGGCCGAGCCGCTTCGGGTCGGCGACGTCCGCGGTGCCGAAGCCGGTCTCCACCAACGTCAGCCCGTCGGAGCCCTCGATCAGGAGGCAGTGGCAGAGGATCTCCGTCTTGCGCCACGGCGGCCCGTCGCCGCCGAACGCCGCCCCGCCGAACGGGCACATGCAACCGCCCTTGAGGTGATGGATCCGAGCCATGCGCCGCTCGTGCCGAAACCTACAGATCAATCAGGGGGCCAGGCCCCCTGGTTGACGGGAAGGCCGGCGGCTCGCCAGGCGACGAAGCCGCCGTCGAGGTCGGTCGCGCGGGGGAGGCCGAGCGACTGCAGGGTCGCCGCGGCGAGGCTGGACTGGTAGCCCTCGCTGCAGACGACGACGAGGGTGAGTGCCGGGTCGCTGACACGCGGGTCGCGGTGCTCGCCGGCGGGGTCGCAGCGCCATTCGAGGACGTTGCGCGCGATGGGGATCGCGCCCGGGATCTCACCGTCGGCGGCGCGTTGGGAGTCGCTGCGGATGTCGATCAGGACGACGTCCGACGAGGTCGCCGCCTGCTCGGGCGTCAGTCGCTCGAGTCCGCTGCGAGCCGCCTCGAGCAGTTCCTCGACGGTCGGCATGCCCAGACCGTAGACCGGACAGCGAAGGACCATGGCCCTTCAGTTGCAACGCGACGCTGCACCCGGCGTCCACGTGATCACGGACGCCTTCACCAACTGGTACCTCGTTCAGGACGGCACGCGCCTGACGGTCGTCGACGCCGGAACGCCGCGCTCGTGGGACTCACTGCACGAGGCCCTTGCGGTCCTCGGTCGCATGCCGGAGGACATCGAGGCGCTCGTCCTCACCCACGCGCACTTCGACCACGTCGGCATGGCGGAGCGGCTCCGTGCGGCGCTGGGGATCCGCGTGCTCGTGCACGAGAACGACGCGCCGCTGACCATGCATCCGTGGCGCTACGACCACGAGCGCCCGCGGTCGGCCTACTTCGCGACCCAGCCGCGCGCGCTGCCGATCGTCGCGACGTTCCTGCGCCATCGCGCCTTCTGGCCGCCGGCCCTCAAAGCCGTGGAGCGCTTCGACGACGGGGCGACCCTCGACGTCCCCGGGTCCCCGCGGGTGGTGGCGACGCCCGGGCACACGCTCGGCCACTGCGCACTGCACTTCCCGGACCGCGACGCCGTGATCGCCGGCGACGCCGTCGTCATGCTCGACCCCTACACCGCGCGCACCGGCCCGCGGCTGGTCAGCCGGGCCGCGACGGCGGACGTCGACCGCAACCTGCGCAGCCTCGATGCGCTCGCCGCCACCGGAGCGGGCACGGTCCTCACCGGTCACGGCGCTCCGTTCACCGGCGGCGCCGCTGCCGCCGTCGCCCAGGCGCGCGCGGCCGGCGCGGCCTAGTCCTTGCGTGCGCGGCTGGGAGCGACGCGCGGCGGCTCGTTGGGCATCTTGGGATAGACGGGCGGCCACGGCGCGTCCATCAGGCCGTTCGCGGTGTCGCGTTCGTGCATCGCCAGCAGCGGCTCGAGCGACTGGGGCGAGGCGTTGATCTGCGCCCATGGGTCCCCGTGCTGCTCCAGCCGGTCCGGCACCGTCGCCATGGTCAGGTCGTCCGGGTGCAGCTCGAAGACCTCGTCCCAGCTGAGCGGGCACGAGACCTGCGCGCCCGGGCGCGCCCGCACGGACCAGGCACCGAAGACGGTCTTGTGCGGCGCGTTCTGGTTGTAGTCGACGAAGACGCGCTCGCCGCGCTCCTCCTTCCACCACGCGGCGGTGACCGATGTCGGGACCCGGCGCTCGAGCTCGCGGGCGACGGCGACCGCGGCGGAGCGGACCTCGTAGGAGTCCCAGCGCGGCTCGAGGCGGACGTAGACGTGCAGGCCGCGGTTGCCCGTGGTCTTCGGGAAGGAGACGATGCCGTGCTCGTCGAGCAGCTCGCGCAGGGCGGCCGCTGCGGTGCGGACGTCGTCGAAGTCCGTGCCGGGCTGGGGGTCGAGGTCGAGGCGCAGCTCGTCGCAGAACTCGGGCTCGGCGGCCTTCAGCGGCCAGACGTGGAAGCCGAGCGTGCCGAGGTTGACCGCCCAGGCGACGTGGGCGAGGTCGGCGATCACCAGCGCGCGCGACGGCGTCCCGTTGACCGTCTGCACCGTCGTCGTCTCGAGCCAGTCGGGCGCGTTCTCGGGTACGCGCTTCTGGAAGAAGGACGGGCCGTCGGCGCCGCGCGGGAAGCGCTGCAGCAGGACCGGCCGGCCGCCCATCGTCTCCAGCACCGGGCCGCCGACGCGCACGTAGAACTCGATCAGGTCCTGCTTGGTCTCGCCGCGCTCGGCGAACAGCACCTTGTCCGGGCTGGTGACGCGGACCTCGCGGCCTTCGACCTCCATCTACCAGGTGTCCACGAAGCGGCCGG
This sequence comes from uncultured Solirubrobacteraceae bacterium, assembly GCA_963759945.1. Lineage (GTDB taxonomy): Bacteria > Actinomycetota > Thermoleophilia > Solirubrobacterales > Solirubrobacteraceae > DATLGB01. The sequence goes on from CAVXBH010000022.1 coordinate 31,086, forward strand.
TGGCGTGCGCGCGCACCGGCCCCGCGGCGGCGAGGGTGGAGGCGATCACGCGGCGCGTGTCGGCGGGGTCGATGACGTCGTCGAGCTCGAACAGCGTCGCCGCGTTGATCGCCTTCGCGTTCTCCTGGGCGAGCGCGGTCATGTCGCGCACCCGCTGCTCGCGCTCCTCGAGGTCCTCGATCGCCTCGAGCTCCTTGCGCAGTCCGAGCCGCACCGCCCCCTCGAGCCCCATCGGGCCGAGATGCGCGCCGGGCCACGCGACGGTCAGCAGCGGCTCGTGCAGGCCGCCGCCGGTCATCGCCTGCGCGCCGAGCCCGTAGCCGCGGCGCAGGATCACGGCGATCAGCGGGACGGTCAGCGAGGCGGCGGCGACGAGCAGCCGCGAACCGTGGCGGACGAGGCCCGTCGCCTCGTGGTCGGGACCGACCATGAAGCCCGGCGTGTCGACCAGCGACAGCACCGGGATGCCGAACGCCTCGCACAGCTGCAGCATGCGCGCGGCCTTGTCGGAGGCGTCCGAGGTGAGCGTGCCGGCCAGGTGGCGGGTGTTGTTGGCGATGATGCCGACCGGCCGGCCCTCGATGCGGGCGAAGGCGGTGACGAGCTCGGGCGCGAACTCGTCGCGCAGCACGAGCACGCTGTCGTTGTCGGCCAGCGCCTCGATCACCGGCACCACGTCGTAGGCGCGGCGCGGGCCTTCCGGGAGAACGTCGCGCAGCGCCACCGGGTCATCCGCCGTGAACGACGCTTCCGGACCCCCGAAGTAGCCGAGCAGCGCGCGGGCGACGGCGACCGCCTCGGCCTCGTCCTCGACGACCACGTCGACGACCCCGTTGCGCGCCTGCATCGACATCGGCCCGACGTCATCGGCGGCGACCTCGCCCAGGCCACCGCCCGCGATCATCGCCGGGCCGCCCATCCCGAGCGAGGCGTCGCGGGTCGCCACGATCAGGTCCGCGCAGCCGGCGATCACGGCGTTGCCGGCGAAGCAGCGACCCTTGACGATCGCGATCCGCGGCACCTTCCCGGAGAGCTTCGCCCATAGCGCGAAGGCACGGACGTGCAGCGACGAGACGACCGGGAAGTCGGTGTCGCCCGGCCGCCCACCGCCGCCCTCGGCGAAGAAGACGACCGGCAGGCGCATGCGCTCGATCAGCTCGAACAGCCTGTCCTTCTTGAGGTGCCCGAAGGCGCCCTGGGTGCCTGCCAGCACCGTGTAGTCGTAGGAGAGAACGGCGCACGGCCGGCCGTCGACGCGCGCGGTGCCGCCCAGCATCCCGTCGCCCGGCGTGTTGGCGATCAGGTCGTCGAGCTCGCGCCGGCCGCGCTGGGCGGCGACGGCGAAGCGCCCGTACTCGACCCACGAGCCGGGGTCGACGAGATCGGCGACGTTCTCGCGCGCGGTGCGGCCGCCGCGCTCGTGACGGCGGGCGACAGCGGCGGGCCGGGCGGCGTCCTCGGTGAGGGCGGCGCGGCGTTGGAGCTCGGCGAAGTCTTCCTCCATCGCTCAGGCAGTCTGAACGAGCCGCACCACGTGTGCAGGAAGGCCAGCAGCCCGAGCACGATCACCACGTCCCCGATGCTGAAGACGTTGGCGGCCGGCCAGCCGTCGGGGATCGCGAAGACGTCGCCGAGGAACGGGAGGTTCGCGTTCGTCACCACGTCGGAGTTCGCGAAGTCGCTCGAGCCGGCATCGAGCCCTGCGGTCCGCAGCGCGCCGGCGCGGGCCGGCATGACGCCATCGTTGACCAGGATGGCGAGCGCGTTCAGCGCGCCTCCGAGCCCGATCACCCAGAGGAAGGCGATGTGGCGGTTGCACCAGAAGGCGACCGCGATCAGCGCGTAGGAGAGGACATGGCCGATCGCCGGCAGCGGATCGGCAGCATCCGGGACGATCTCGATGACCAGGATCTGCAGCGCCAGGGCGGCGAACAGGAAGGGTGTGCCCTGCAGTCGCAGCTCGCCGAGCGCGCGCAGGCGGCCGCCGGCCAGCGGGACGGAGAGCAGGCAGAGCAGGGAGGCGAGCCCCAGCAGCATCTGTTGCATCTGTCGGCAGATGCGGCGTTCCGGTCGATAGCCAATCGTTGACGAATAGAACAAATGTCCAGTTCGGCGGCTTTTGGGGTTGGGTTATGGATCGACTCGTCCGATACGTGCGGGGAAGTGGTCTCTATCGATGGGACCACCGATGCGGGAGGCATGTCAGGTGAAGCTCCACGGATATCGGCTCGCGACATCGGCGACCACGATCCTGCTGCTCGTGCAGGTCGCTGGCGCCGGACGCAAGTGGTAGTCAGGCGCCGGCCCAGCCGCGAGGCGACGGGCGGGCGCAACAGCCGCAAGTGGTGAATGGCGTTCGGGCGGGCCGGAGGCCCGCTCGCCTGCGTCCAGCCTCGCCCTGACCTGAGCAGATGCGTCGAGTCTCCGTCCCTGACTTCTTCGTTGCCGCCGTCATCACGGCCGGACTTGCGACGACCGCCGCCATCGGCCTGAGCGTCGGCTTCTCCGCCTCCCAGGGCGAACTGCTCGCCTGCCTGACCCTCGCCCTCGGCGTGATGGTGGGGGAGATGTTCCCCGTCCGCATCGGTGGCGACGCGGGCGAAGTGGCGTTCTCGAGCACCTTCACCTTCGCGCTGCTGCTCGGCTGGGGGCCGGGACCGGCGCTCGCGGCGCAGCTCGGTGCGTGCTTCGTCGCGGCGCTCCTGCACCGCACCGGCGGTCAAGAACACCGCCTTCAACCTCGCCCAGTACGCGCTCGCGATCGGCGCAGGCGCGCTCGTGCTCGAGGGCCTGCGCGGGCATCAGGCCATGCACGCCTTCGACGCGGTCGACCTGCTCGAGGTCTCGATCGCCGCGTCCGCTTTCTTCGTCGTCAACACCGGCCTCGTTGCCGTTGTCGTGGCGTTGCACGCCGGCGCCTCGATCCGCGAGCAGTTCCGCGACGAGTTCCGCATGCAGACCGGGACCGAGGGGATCCTGCTCGGGATGGCGCCGCTCGCGCTGCTGGGCGTCGAGAACAGCCCTGCGCTCGCGCTGCTGCTCGCTCTGCCGCTGCTCGCCGTGCAGCGAGCCGGCGGTCAGGCCCTCGACAACGAGCGCCTCGCGCTGCAGGACTCGCTGACCGGCCTCGCCAACCGCACGTGTCTCACCGACCGCTCGCATCAGGCACTCGCGCGCGCACGCCGTGACGGATCGTGCGTTGCCGTCCTGCTCATCGATCTCGACCGCTTCAAGGACATCAACGACACGCTCGGCCACGAGGTCGGCGATCTCGTCCTGCGCACCGTGGCGGAGCGGATCACCGAGGAGGTGCGCGAGGGCGACACCGTCGCGCGGCTCGGCGGTGACGAGTTCGCCGTCCTGCTGACGGACGCCGGCTCGCCACGAGCGCGGCGCTGGAGACGGCGCGCCGTTTGCACGAGGTCGCGTCGCTTCCCATCGTGATGGACGAGCTGACGCTCGAGCCGTCCGGCAGCATCGGCGTCGCGTGCTTCCCCGAGCACGGTCGCGAGGCGGACATCCTGATGCGCCACGCCGACCACGCGATGTACACGGCGAAGGAGCGTCGGCTCGGCGTCGCGCTCTACGAGTTGGGTGACGACGAGCACAGGCTCACGCAGCTCAAGCTGGCCAGCCGCCTCGGCCAGGCGATCGGAACCGGCGAGCTCGAGCTCGCCTTCCAGCCGCAGGTACGCCCGGTCACCGGCGAGCTCATCGGCGTCGAAGCGCTCGTCCGCTGGAACCATCCGCAGTTCGGTCTGCTTGGCCCCGACGTGTTCATCCCGCTCGCCGAGCGCTCAGGCCACATCCTCGCTCTGACCCTGCGTGTCATCGACGACGCGCTCGCGCAGCTGGCGAGCTGGAACGCCCGCGGGCTGGACATCACGATGGCGGTCAACCTGTCGGCCGCGTCGCTCGCCGACCGTCAGCTGCCGGGCCTCGTCTCCGACGCGTGCGCACGCGCGGGCGTCGCGCCCACGAAGCTCGTGCTCGAGATCACCGAGGGCATGCTCCTCGATCAGCCCGAACGCGCGATCGCGGTCGCCGAGGAGCTCGCCGCACTCGGCGTCGGCATCTCGGTCGACGACTTCGGCACCGGCTTCTCGTCGCTCGAGCAACTCGTCCGGCTGCCCGCCGTCGAGCTCAAGATCGACCGGTCGTTCGTCGGCCGCATGGACGAGGACCCGCGCGCCGTGGCGATCGTCCAGTGCGTCGCCGATCTCGCCGAAGGCCTCGGCCTGCGGGTGGTCGCGGAGGGCGTGGAGACCGAGTCGATCCGACAAGCGATCGAGGCGCTCGGCTGCGACTCTGGCGCAGGGCTACCTGTGGTCGCGGCCGCTTGATGCCGGCCGCGCTCGAGGCGTTCGCGGGCCTGCGGTCGCCAACATGCAGGCCGCTTAGCCAGGTCGGCCGACGGAGCGGGCCAACCGAGAGCAGGGCTGATGGTGCGCGCCAGCAGCATTGCTGGCGCGCACCGCCGCTGCCCGCGGGCATGCTGCGCGGCATGCTCCTCTACGACTCCCGCGTGTCGGGCAACTGTTACAAGGTGCGGCTGCTGTTCGCGCACCTCGGCATCGACTACGAGCGCGAGGAGCTCTCGGTGGTCGACCGCTCGAACCGCCAGGAGGTCCTCGGCGAGTTCAACCCGGGCCTGCGCGTCCCGACGCTCGTTCTCGACGACGGCCGCTCCCTCGGCGAGTCCAACGCGATCATCTGGTACTTCGCCGACGGCACGGACCACCTGCCGACCGATCCCTTCGAGCGCGCCCAGGTGCTCCAGTGGATGTTCTTCGAGCAGTACAGCCACGAGCCCAACATCGCCGTGCTGCGCTTCTGGAAGCACTACGCCGCCGAACCGCCGACCGACGAGGCCTTCGCACCCAAGGTGGCCGGAGGAGAGGCCGCGCTGAAGGCAATGGAGAGCCACCTCGCCGGCCGCGAGTTCTTCGTCGGCGACCGCTACTCCATCGCCGACATCGCCCTCTACGCCTACACCCACAACGCCGACGAGGCCGGCTTCGACCTCGCGTCCTACCCGGCGATCGGCGCCTGGCTCGAGCGCGTCGCCTCCCAGCCGGGCCACGTCCCGATAGAGGCCTAAGAGGCTGGAGCGCAGCTAGTTGGGCTGGTGAGGGAGGGGACTGCCGCGAGCTACCGGAACGCCGCCGCCGCTCGTCCGCCGATCGCGCTACCGCGCTGCGCTTTTCGCGCTCAACGCGAACCGGGCTGCCAGGGTTCCGTTTCCGGTACCGAGCCGGTTTGGTTCGTGGCGACCGGAACCCAGCCAGCGCGGTTGGTCGCTGCTGCCTGAAGCATTGGCTCGATCCTCCCACTCTCTTACGATTCGCCGGTGCGGTGGATCAGCCTGGGGCTCGTAGCCCTCACTTTCACAGCCTGTGGCAATGACGAGCCAGACACGGCGCGCGAAACGGCCGAGTCGTGGGTGGCCGCCGTAGACGCCGAGAACTGGCAAGAGGCGTGTGACCTGACCGACATCCGGGATGACGACGCCTGCGTTATCTTCACCCGCCGATTGTTCGAGTCGGTCGAGTCTGTGACGCTCGGCGGCCTGAGCGAAGGTGCCGAGCGGACTCGCTTCGCGATCGAAGCTGGCGGCAGCAACAGCCTCACTGGGTTTGGCCAGCTGACGGTCTTCGAGGACGAGGGTCGCTTCTTCGTTCATCTCGAGGGCGCCGCCGTCGATTAGGTCCAGGCCAACTCTCAATGTCGCTTTGCGGCAGAAGCATCAGCCCGGTGCTGCTTCAAAGCAGCGGCGTCGAACCGAGCAACCGCGCTGGCTGGGTTCCGGTCGCGACGAACCAAACCGGATCGGTACCGGAAAACGGAACCCTGGCAGCACGGTTCGCAAGGAGCAGAGCGGCAGCGGCGTTGGGTAGCTCGCGACACTCCCCTCCCTCACCAGCCAAACCCGCAACGGCTCGAGATGCGCCGTCGTGTACAACCCGCCGATGAGCGCTGAGCTGATCGAGCGGTTCTACGGCGCGTTCGCGCGCAAGGACGGCGAGGCGATGGCGGCGTGTTACGCGCCGGATGTCGTGTTCTCCGATCCCGCGTTCGGACGGCTGGAAGGCGAGGAGGCCGGTGACATGTGGCGGATGCTCACCGGACGGGCGCAGGATCTCGTGATCACGCTTGCCGAGCACGACGACCGCAGCGCGCACTGGCTGGCGGACTACACCTTCAGCACCGGTCGCAAGGTGCACAACGACGTCCGGGCGGAGTTCCGGGTCTCCGACGGGCTGATCATCGAGCACCACGACCGGTTCTCGTTCTACGCGTGGTCGCGGCAGGCGCTCGGGCCGCCCGGCCTGCTGCTCGGCTGGACGCCGATGCTCAAGTCGAAGGTTCGCGCGGAGGCCCGGAAGGGCCTCGAGGAGTTCAGGGCGTCAAGGTGATCTTGCCGTGAGCCTGGCCCGCCTCGACGAGGCGGTGGGCTTCGGCGGCGTCCTCGAGGGGAAACGACTGCGCCACGCGGACGGTGAAGCGGCCCTGGGTGAAGAGGTCCGCGGCCTCGGCGAGCGCGTGCCAGGCCGAGGACTGCGAGGTGACGTGGACGCCGAGGACGGCGGCGTCGAAGTCGGCGATGGTGACGACCTTCTTCGGGTCGCCGGTCAGCTCGATCAGGCGGGGCACGTCGCCGCGGCCGGCGGCATCGAAGCCGGCGTCGACGTGCTCGACGCCCTCGAGGGACTCGTGCACCTGCGCCCCGCGGGCGCGCACGAACTGGACGGCGGTGCTGCCGACCGCGCCGTGGGCGCCGGCGATGGCGACCGAAGTGCCCTCGCGGACCCCGACGAGGTCCAGCGAGCGGACGGCGGCCTCGGCGAGGGTCACGAAGCTCGCCGCCTCCTCGAACGACAGGTCGTCCGGCATGTCCGCCCAGTGCTCGAGGACGCAGACCTCGGCGTAGGCGCCGGTGGTCGTGTAGCCGAACACACGCCGGCCGTCCTCGGTCACGCCCGCGGCGTCGAAGCCCGGCCGGACCGGGAGGTCGCCGCCGAACATGCCGCTGCGCTTCTTGAGGTCGAAGACGTTGATCGCGGCGGCGCGCACCTCGATGCGCAGCTCATCGGGCCCGCCTCGGCGCTCCGGCAGGTCGGCGACGTCGGAGGACCTCAGGTCCGCCGAACTCGGTGTACTGGACCGCCCGCACAGGGCGGCCGAGTAAATAGCTACCAGGCCTGGTCGCCGCCGCAGCTGCGGGCAGTCGACGGAGGTCGACACGGCAGCGGTGAACGACGGTGCCGCAGCAGCACTCGTAGAGCGCCTTGTCCTGCGGGCCGCCCGCGCGACGCGCGGAGTCGGTCTCAGAGGTGGCGCCGTGGTCGGCGCCGTCGGTCGGGGTGGGGAAGCAACAGCCATCATGGGGTCTAGACCCCACAACGGCATCTGGGTTTCGGTGTTTGACCTTTTGTTTAGATTCCTGGACGAAATCTCCCGGCGCAGGAGCGTGCGGTGCCCCTGCGATACTGGCTTCCAGATGGATCCCGCCCGCAAGCGCACCATTCGTCTCACCGTCGCCCTGAGCGCCGCCGTGCTGCTGGCGATGGCGCTGATCTGGACGAGCTTCAACGCCTCCAGCGAGGCCAAGACTCCAAGCCAGCTGCTGGCCGCCGCCCCGACCGCGACGGAGAGCTACAAGCTGACCGGCAAGGTCGCCGAGGGCTCATGGGTGCACGAGGGCAACGTCCACGAGTTCCGCGTGCGCGACCGCGACGGCACCGAGTCCGTGCCCGTCCGGTACAAGGGCTCGGTTCCCGGACCCCTTCCGCGAGGGCCGTGAGATCTCCGTCACCGTGCACCGCGAGGGCGACGTCTACGTCGGGGAGTACGACACCCTGGTGACGAAGTGCCCCTCGAAGTTCGTCTCCGAGCAGTCCTAGCCTCGGCGCCGTGCTGACGGCTGGGAAGTTCCTGCTGGTCGCCGCGCTGCTCGTCGCGGCCTACGGCGTCGCTGCGTCGCTGCTCGGCGCGCGCCGTGGCGATCGCGGCCTGATCGACTCGGGCCGGCGCGCCGTCTACGGCTTCGCGCTCTGCCTGGTCGCGGCCTTCGCGATCCTCGAGGCCGCCTTCCTGCGCTCGGACTTCTCGTCGCAGCTGGTCGCGTCGCACTCGTCGACGACGACCCCGACCTTCTATCGCGCCACCGCGATCTGGTCCTCGCAGGCCGGGTCGCTGCTCTTGTGGGCGACGCTGCTGGGCGTCTGGTCGAGCCTCGTGCTCTTCCTCACCCGCAACAAGCTGCGCGAGATCGCCCCGTACGCGACCGCGGTGCTGTGCGGCTTCGCGATCTTCTTCGTCGGCCTGCTCGTGTTCTTCGAGACGCCGTTCGCGGCGCTGTCGCCCGTGCCCGCCGAGGGCAACGGCCTCAACCCGCTGCTGCGCCACCCGAGCATGATGATCCACCCGCCGATGCTGTACTCGGGGTACACGCTGTTCGCGGTGCCCTTCGCGTTCGCGGTCGGCGCGCTGATCACCCGGCGGCTGAACGCGGACTGGATCCGCTCCACGCGCCCGTTCACGCTCGCCGCCTGGGGGCTGCTCGGCGTCGGCATCATCCTCGGCGCGCGCTGGTCCTACACCGAGCTGGGCTGGGGCGGCTACTGGGCCTGGGACCCGGTCGAGAACGCCTCGCTGATGCCGTGGCTGACCGGCACCGCGTTCCTGCACTCGGTGATGATCCAGGAGAAGCGCGGGATGCTGAAGGTCTGGAACGTCTCGCTGGTCCTCGCGACCGGCGTGCTGGCGATCCTCGGCACGTTCCTCGTGCGCTCGGGCATCCTCGAGTCGATCCACGCCTTCGGGGCCTCGACCCTCGGGATCCCGTTCCTGGTCCTGATCGGGCTGATGATCGCCGGCTCGGTGATGCTCGTCGTCAACCGGATCGACGACCTGCGCTCGGAGGCCCGCCTGGACTCGCTGCTCAGCCGCGAGGCCGCCTTCCTGCTCAACAACCTGGTGCTCGTCGCCATGTGCTTCGTGATCTTCTGGTTCACCTTCTGGCCGCTGATCTCCGAGGCGCTCGGCTCGGAGCGCTCCGTCGGCCCGCCGACGTTCAACACGTGGATCGGCCCGCTGGCCATCCTGCTCGTCCTGCTCACGGGCCTCGGTCCGGCGCTGGCGTGGCGGCGCGCGACGCCGGCCAACCTGCGCCGCCAGTTCACGGCGCCGCTCACCTCCGCGGTGATCTGCGCGATCGCGCTCGTGGTGACGGCCACGGGCGACATCAAGACGGACATCCTGTTCTGCTTCGCGGCGTTCTCGGTCACCGTGCTCGGCCAGGAGTTCGTGCGCGGGACGCGTGCACGCCGCGCGATGGCGTCCGAGTCGGTGCCGGTGGCGTTCGTCTCGCTGGTGCGGCGCAACCGGCGGCGCTACGGCGGCTACCTCGTCCACTTCGGCGTGATCACGATGTTCGTCGGCGTTGCGGCGTCGTCCGTCTTCCAGCACGCGCGCGACGTCGTCCTCGACGTGGGGGAGACGACGAAGCTCGGCGGCTACGAGATCACCTACGCCGAGCCGACGAGCCGCCTGGTCGAGACCCCCGAGGGCGGTCTCGAGCGCATCGACCTCGGCGCGGTCCTGCACGTGCGCCGCGACGGCGGTCCGATGCAGACCATCAACACGCGCCGCTCCTACTTCCCGACCCAGGACCCGACGCTCGGCCCGGTGTCGCGCTTCTTCGAGGGTGAGTCGACGAGCGAGGTCGGGCTGCGCGCCGGCGTCCTGCGCGACGTGTGGACGGTCGTCCAGCCGTCACTGGCCGATCTCGACGCGCGCATCCAGGAGGGCGACAAGGTCTTCACCAACGCCGGCGCGAAGCTGCCCGCCGAAGCGCAGTCGGCGTTCCTCGCCAAGGCCATCACGGGCCTCACCCGCGGCTACGCGGACGATCCGCCGCCGGCGAACTTCCGCTTCATCGTCTCGCCGCTCGTGACCTTCGTCTGGCTCGGGGCGATCCTGATCCTCTGCGGCGGCCTCGTCGCGATCTGGCCGACCCCGGGCGGCGCGCCGCGCAGCGTCCGGGCGGCGCAGGCCGCGCGCGTCGCGCGCGAAGTCCGAGTGTGAGCTGGGTCGTGGTCGCACTCGTCGTGCTGGCCGTCGCGTGGCTGGTGGCGTCGCCGCTTGCGGCCCGGGGCGTTGGACCGTGTGGTTGCGGCCGAGGAGTCCGAGCGCAACGAACTCGAGGCGCTCAAGGCTGCGAAGTACTCGGAGATCCGCGACGCCGAGATGGACTACCGGACCGGCAAGCTGTCCGAAGCCGACTGGCGGACTCTGGACCGCTCCCTGCGCGCCGAGGCGGTCACCATCCTGCACCGTCTCGACGCTCTAGACGGTCGTCTATCCTGATCCGCGTATGTATTCCGTTCTCGCTGTCGCCCAGGTCTTCATCTGCGCCGTTCTGGTGCTGCTGATCCTGCTGCACTCGGGCAAGGACTCGGGCATGTCGGGCGCCTTCGGCGTCGGCGTGGCGGGCGGCCAGTCGGGCGGCTCGATGATGGAGAAGAACCTGACGCGGTGGACGATCCTGTTCTCCACGCTCTTCGCCATCAACACGCTCGTCCTACTCAAGATCTGACGGCCGGTTCAGGCTGCGCAACTCCGCGCGCGGCCCAGGCAGCCACTCGGTGTCGACCGTCGCCAGGAAGCCCTTGAGGCTCCCTTCGCGCTGTTCGGTGATGTTCGCCAGCCGGGTCGCGTAGAGCGCACCGAGCGGCTCGCCTGCGAAGGCGACCACGTCAGCCGCTCGCGCCGCCATGAGCTCCGGGACCACTGCGTGGGCGTCGGGCTGATCGCAGCCGCAGACGAACGCCCGCTTCTCGCCAAGCGCCTTCAGGCCGGCCATCAGCCCGGCGAGGGGCCCGCGGTGGGGTTCCGGGTCGCGGACGACGTCAAGGCCCGGCGGCAGGTCCTGCCCCGGCGCAGCGACGACGACGACGCGCCCGCCGGCCTTCGCCTTCACCGAGTCGACGACGTGGACGACCAGCGGCACCCCGTTCCAATCCAGCCACGCCTTGTCCGTGCCCATGCGCGACGACCGGCCGCCCGCGAGCACGACGCCTCCGAGCCTCACGGCTCAGGCCGCGGCGTCGTAGAGCGCGCGCAGCTCGTCGTAGGAGGCGCGAGGCGGGGTTAGGGCGAGTTCGTCGCGCTTGGCCGCCGCGGCCGCGCACTCGTCGAGCTTCGCGCTGGTGACGCCCAGTTCGGAGAGCCGCGTGGCCCCGGTGAGCGCGCAGATCCGGCGTGCGAGGGCGGCGTCGCCCTCGCCGCCGCGGCGCTTGAGCGCGCCGATCGTGTGCTGCACCATGATCGCGTTGGCGGCGCCGTGCGGGATCTCGGCCAGCCGAACGAGCGTCTGGCTGAGCACGTGGTGCAGGCCGTACCAGGCCGAGTCGATCGAGTAGCCGGCCAGCAGCGCGGCGAGGGCGAGCGTGTCGCGATCGGGCGCCTCGCCGGCGTAGGCAACGTCGATCAGTCGCGCCGCCTCGCGCCCGGCCAGGGTGGCGACCGGGTTCGCGAGCGTCGTGACAGGGCCCTCGACGGCGTGGCCGAGGGCGTTCAGGGCGCTGGCGGCGAGTTCGGGCTCGGGCTGGGAGGCGGCCAGCGCCGGATCGCAGACGACCACCGTCGGCCGCGCAGCGCGGCGTGTCCGCCGGCACGCCCTTCGCGTGACGGTGCACCCAGGTCATCTCGGCGCCGGACAGGGTGGTCGGCACGGCCATCGAGCGGGCCTGGGTCGGCGGCGGCCAGCGCCTTCGCCACGTCGATCACGCGGCCTCCGCCGAGCGCCACGAAGCGGTCACCCTCGATGCCGAGGAGGTCGCCGGCGATCTCGTCGACGAGGCCGGAGGGAACGTTGGCCACCGTTCCCGCCGCTTCGGCCAGCGCCGGCAGCGACGCCGATGCGCGCTCCGTCGTCACGCAGCGTGAAGCCGGGACCGCCGAGGAGCTCGACGGCCTCGTCGGCGCGGCCGCGGCCGAAGTGGATCGTGCGCTCGCCGTCGCGCCAGTCGAAGGGCTTCATCACGTTGCCTCGGTTCCGTTCGGACGCACCCACGTGGCGATCACCCGCTCGAGCTCGGCCGGGTGGATCGGCTTGGGCAGGTAGTCGTCCATGCCGGCCTCGAGGCAGCGCTCGCGGTCGCCGGTCATCGCGTGCGCGGTCAGCGCGATCACCGGGATGGAGGCCTGATGCTCGCCGGCCCGCAGACGCCGCACCGCCTCGTAGCCGTCGAGCACCGGCATCTGGCAGTCCATGAACACGGCCGCGAAGGTCCTGCTCGGCGAGCCGCGCGAGCGCCTGCTCGCCGTCGGCGGCGACGACGACGTCGAGGTCCTCCTGCTCGAGCAGCTTGCGGATGACGAGCTGGTTGACGGGATGGTCCTCGGCGACGAGCACGAGCGGCCGGTCGGCGGTCGAGCGCTCGCGCACCGCCGGTTCCGGTGAGGTGACCTCGCGGGCCGGCGCGATCAGCGCGCCGACGAGGGCCTCACGCAGCCGACCCTGGCGGACGGGCTTGGTGAGCACCGCCGCCAGGCCGGCCCGGCTGGCGGCGTCCGCCTCGGCCATCCCGGAGGTCAGCATCAGCAGGCGCGTGCCGCGCAGGCGCGGCGCCTCGCGAATGCGCCGGACCAGCTCGAGCCCGTCCATGTCGGGCATGTGCAGGTCGATCAGCGCCGCGTCGTAGGCCTGGCCGCCGGCGACCGCGGTCTTCAGGCGGGCGAGGGCGGGGGCGGCGGCCTCGGTGAGATCGCAGCGCATGCTCCAGCTGAGCAGCTGCGCCTCGAGGATCGCGCGGTTGGTGGCGTTGTCGTCGACGACCAGCACGCGCAGGCCCTCGAGCGACGCGCCGATCGGCTGCATGCCGACCGCGTCCGGCGCGCGGGCGAACGGCATCTCGAACCAGAACGTGCTGCCGGCTGCCGGGGCTCGAGTCGACGCCGATGCGCCCGCCCATCAGCTCGACGAGCTGTCGGCAGATCGCCAGGCCCAGGCCCGTGCCGCCGTAGCGCCGGGTGGTCGACGCGTCCGCCTGCGCGAAGGACTCGAACAGCCGGTCGGCCTGCTCCGGCGCGAGGCCGATGCCGGTGTCGCGGACGGCGAGCCGCAGCGTCACGGCGTCGTCGGCCTCCGCCGCCGCGTCGACCGTCACCACGACCTCGCCCGCCTCGGTGAACTTGAGCGCGTTGGAGACGAGGTTGAGGAGGATCTGGCGCAGGCGCCCGGCGTCGCCGCGGACGGCGAGCGGCACGCCCGGATCGATCCACGTCGCGAGCTCGAGCTCCTTCTCGTGCGCCTGCTCGGCGAAGGTCGCGACCGCGCCCTCGACCACGTCGGCGAGCGCGAAGTCGGCCTCGTCGAGCTCGAGCTTGCCGGCCTCGATCTTCGAGAAGTCGAGGATGTCGTTGATGACCGCCAGCAGCGACTGCGCCGACGCCGTGACCGTCTCGGCGTACTCGCGCTGCTCCGGCGTGAGCGGCGTCCGCAGCAGCAGGTCGCTCATCCCGATCACGCCGTTGAGCGGCGTGCGGATCTCGTGGCTGGTGTTGGCGAGGAACTCGGACTTCAGGCGCGAGGCCTCGAGCGCTCGCGCGTGCGCCGTCTCGAGCTCGATCTCCTTGCGGTGGCGCTCGACGAACTGCCCGACGACGCTGCCGGCCGCGAGCAGCACCTCGACGAGCTCCTCGTCGCGCTCGACCGTGCCGGCGGCCATGAACTCCAGCGCGCCGCGGATGCCGGTGTCGTCGCGGATCGGCAGGGCGACCGCCGAGTGCAGTGCCGGCGGCGACGGCGGCCTCGCTGCGCGACAGCCCCGCCGTCGCGAGGTCGTCGATCCAGACGAGCTCGCCGCGATCGAGGGCCTGCCCCGGGAGTCCCTCGCTCAGGGCCGAAGCGGAGGGAGCGCGTGAGGTCGGCGAACGTCTGCAGGCGCTCCTCGTCGCCGTGCCAGACCACCTGCGGCACCAGCTCGCCCGCCGCCGGGTCCCAGAGCCAGAAGGCGCCGATCGCCCAGTCGAGGGGCCGCGCGATCGCGCGCAGCACGTCGCGCAGGCCGTCGAACTGCGCCGGGCGCGCCGGCCAGCGCCTGGGCGACGCCGTTGTGCGCCTCCACGAAGCGCGAGCGGCGCACGCGGTCGGTGATGTCGTGGACGAAGGCGCGGAAGCTCAGTTCCTCGCCGGCCTCCGACGGCCAGATCGTGATCTCGATCGGCATGATCCGGCCGGACCGGTGCCGCGCCGTCAGCTCGATGCGCTGGCCCATGACCCGCGGGACGCCCGTCTGCAGGAAGCGCGCGAGCCCGCGCGGTGCGCCTCGCGCAGCCCCTCGGGGATGATCGTGTCGGCCAGTTCTTCGCCGATCGCCTCCTCCGCGGAGTAGCCGAACGTCCGCTCGGCGGCCGGGTTCCAGTCGGTGATCAGCCCGGTGCGATCGATCCCGATGAAGGCGTCGCTGGCGGCGTCGATGACCTGCCGGGCGATATGACGACCTTCCACTGAGGGAAGCAACGATGGCAGATCCGTCAGACCGTCGCGGGCGCTCGATCCGGGTTCCAGCTGTACGCGTACGCGGGATCGTCGAGGTCGCGCGCCAGCGTCGTCAGCTTCAGCGGCCGGAACGTGTCGCACATGACCGCCAGCTCGTTGGTCGTCCGGTGCCCGAGCGTCGCCTCGGCCGCGCCCGGCTGCGGCCCGTGCGGAAGGCCGCTCGGGTGCAGCGTGAACATGCCGGCGTCGACGCCCTTGCGGGCCTTGTAGTCGCCGTCGACGTAGTACATGACCTCCTCCGACTGCACGTTGGAGTGGTGGTAGGGGACGACGACCGCCTCCGGGTCCCACTCGAGCTCGCGCGGGCAGAACGAGCAGATCACGAAGTTCGGGCCCTCGAACTGCTGGTGCGCGGGCGGCGGCTGGTGCAGCCGGCCCGACTTCGGCTCGAAGTCGTGGATGTTGAAGGCGTAGGGATAGACGTAGCCGTCCCAGCCGACGACGTCGAACGGGTGGTAGTCGAGCACGTAGTCCTGGTAGCCGCCGCGCACGCGGACCTTGACCAGGTGCTCGTCCATCTCCTCGTGCAGGCGCGGCGCGGAGGGGACCCGGAAGTCGCGCTGGGAGAACGGCGCGTGCTCGAGCAGCTGGCCGTAGCGGTTGCGGTAGCGCTTCGGCGACTCGATCTCACCCGGCGTGTGGAAGCACAGCCACCGCTGGGGCGCCTCGAAGCGAAAGCGGTACGTCGTCCCGCGCGGGATGACGAGGTAGTCGTGGCGGCCGTAGGCGACGTCGCCGAAGATCGTCTCCAGCACGCCCTCGCCCTCGTGGACGAAGATGACCTCGTCGCCCTCGCCGTTGCGGTAGAAGAAGTCGGCCTCGCCCTCCGGCACGCACAGCGCGATCTCGACGTCGCTGTTGAACAGCACCGTGCGCCGGCCCGTGTACGGGTCGCCCTGCGGCTCGAGGCGGTTGCCGTCCGTCAGCCGGTGCGCGTGCGCGTCCGGCACCCACTCCTCGTGCACGATCGGCGTGAAGGCGCCGAGGTCGGCGATCCGGCACGGCGAGTGCAGGTGGTAGAGGATCGACTCGTTGCCGCTGAAGCCCTCGAAGCCGAGCACCTCCTCGGTGAGCAGGCGGCCGTCGCGGCGCACCTGCACGTGGCGCTTGCGGGGTACCTCGCCGACGCTGACGTAACGCATGGCCTAGAGGTTCCCTCGCAGCGCCTGCTCGCGCTCGATCGCCTCGAAGAGCGCCTTGAAGTTGCCGTCCCCGAAGCCGCGCGCGCCGTGGCGCTCGATCACCTCGAAGAAGATCGTCGGCCGGTCGCCCACCGGCTTGGTGAAGATCTGCAGCAGGTAGCCCTCGTCGTCGTGGTCGACGAGGATGCCCTGCTCCTTGAGGTCGGCCAGCTGGTCGATCACCGCAGGCACGCGGACCGGCACGTCCTCGTAGTAGGCCGGCGGGATGGTGATGAACTCGACCCCGCGGCGGCGCATCTCGGCGACGGTGCCGACGATGTCGCGCGTGGCCACGGCGATGTGCTGCGCGCCGGCGCCCTCGTAGTACTCGAGGTACTCCTCGATCTGCGACTTGCGCTTGCCCTCGGCGGGCTCGTTGATCGGGAACTTCACGACGCCCTTGCCGTCGGCCACCACCTTCGACATCAGCGCGGAGTACTCCGTCGAGATGTCCTCGTCGGAGAAGTGCAGCATCTCCCGCATCCCGAAGACGTTCTCGTAGTAGGAGACCCAGTCGTCCATGTGCTCGACGTTGCCGACGATGTGGTCGATCGCGAGCAGCATGCCGGCGGGGTCACTCGCCGCGCTCGCGCGCCGTGTAGCCGGGCATGAACGGGCCGTCGTAGCCGCTGCGGTCGACGAACGTGTGCAGCGTGTCGCCGTAGGTCTTGATCGTGGCCAGGCGCACCGTGCCGTGGTCGTCGGTCAGGTCGTGGGGCTCCGCGACGCTCTCGGCGCCGCGCTGCGTGGCCTCGCGGTAGGCGTGGTCGACGTCGCGCACGCTCAGCGCGATCACCTTCACGCCGTCCCCGTGCTTGTGGTGGTGCGCGGCGATCTCGTGATCGGAGCGCAGGGCGCCGGTGAGCACCAGCCGGATCCGCCCCTGCTTGAGCACGTGTGACGCGCGGTCGCGCACGCCGGTCTCCAGGCCCGGAGTAGGCGACTTCCTTGAAGCCGAAGGCGTGCGCGTAGTAGTAGGCGGACTGGAGGGCGTTGCCGACGTAGAGCTCGACGTGGTCGATGCCGTTGAGCGGCATGAAGTCGTCGACGGCGGCAGCGAAGCGGGGCGACGACGGCTTTGGTGCTCATGGGTTGAATGATTGCGCTGTTGGAGTGGACTCTCAAGCCCCTATTCGTTACAAATCAGTGCCAATGCAGCTACGAATTGACGAAATCGACGAGCAGATCGTTGCGCTGCTCCGGGAGGACGCCCGGCGGTCCTTCCAGAACATCGGCGCGCAGCGTCGCGCTGAGCGCCCCGGCGGTCAAGCGCCGGGTCGATCGGCTGCAGGCCGGCGGGGTCATCCGCGGCTACGCCGCCCAGGTCGATCCCTCCAGCTTCGGCTGGACCACCCACGCGGTCGTCGCGCTCTACTGCGAGGGGCGCATGGCCGCGCGCGAGGTCCGCGACGCCGTTTCCGGACACCCGGAGGTCGCCGCCGCCTACACGGTCGCGGGCGACGCCAGCGCCGTCCTGCACGTGCGCGCGCGGGACACGGAGCACCTCGAGCGCACGCTGGAGCGCCTGCGCGACGCGCCCGGCGTCACGCGGACGCAGACGCAGGTGGTGCTGTCGACGCTGTTCGAGCGGCCTTTCGCCGAGTAGCGGTCTCTGCCCGCACGGTGAGGGCGACGGAGGCGATGATGATCGTCGCCCCGATCAGCGTCAGCGCGGTGATCGTCTCGTCGAGGATCAGCCAGCCGAGCAGGATCGCGACGGCCGGGTTCACGTACGCGTAGGTGCCGACCTTCGAGACCGGCACGTTCTGCAGCAGCCAGGCGTAGGCGGTGTAGGCGATCATCGAGCCGATGAAGACGAGGAAGGCCGAGCGCCAGCCAGGAGTCCGTCGAGAAGCTCGAGACGTCGGCCGTCTCACCCGCGGCGACGCCGGCCAGCGTGATCACCGCGCCGCCGAGCAGCATCTGCCAGGCGACGCTCACCAGCGGGTTGCGCGGAAGTGCGATGCGGCTCGATGTGAACGACCCCGTCGCCCACATCGCCGCGGCGCCCACGCACAGGAGCATGCCGCCGAGGGTCGCCCCGTCCGGGCGCTCTCCGGGCAGCAGCAGCAGGCCGACGCCCGCGAAGCCGACCACCACGCCGAGGTAGCTCGCGCGCGCCGGCCGGTCACCCGTGGCGCTGCGCAGCACGATCAGGATCAGGGGCACGGACGCGATCAGCAGCGCCGCCAAGGCGGACGGGACGTCCACCTCGGCGATCGTCACCACGGCGTTGGCGCCGGGCAGCAGCAGCCCGATCAGGCCGGCGCCGGCGAGCTGGCGCCCCGTCGGTCGGACGGCGCGCCAGCCTTTGACGGCGGTGAGGAAAGCGAGCATCAGCACGCCCGCCGCCAGGAACCGGACCCCGGCTCCGAGGAGCGGTGGGATCGTCTCCACCATCACGCGGATGGCGAGGTAGGTCGAGCCCCAGACGACGTAGACGATGCCGAGGCCGCCCCAGACGTACAGGGAGGAGGGGGCCGGCGCCGCCCGGGGGAGCGAGGCGACGCCGGCCGAGGCCACTTGCCTAAGCGGCCAAGCGGAGGCTGGGGAGGACCCGTGCCTGGGAGTGCTGCGGCGCGGGGGCGTTCACGCGGCCGCGCAGGCGCAGCATGTCGACGACGTTCGCCGTGCGGCGGAACGGATCGGCGATGGCGCGGGCATCGTCGGGGGAGTACGCGGCGACGACGCGCCCGTCCTCCTCTGCGACGAGGAGCTCACCGTGGGGGACGGTGGCGGAGTCGAGGGCGGCGAGTCGACGCAGTTCGGCTGCGTCGGTCGGCCGGCTATCACGGATGTGGATGTTGGTGTTCATCTCGGCCTTTCAACGTTCGGGGAGGATCGGTACGTGAGATGAATTATCAGTCATCTGGGCCAGAAGCACAAATGACCTCTGATCAGACGTGCTATAAGCTCTACTCATGCTCGACGTTCGCCGACTACGGGTTCTGCGCGAGGTTGCTGCGCGCGGATCCTTCTCTGCTGCAGCCGAAGTGCTGCATTTCACGCAATCAGCCGTCTCCCAGCAGATCGCCGCTCTGGAGCGCGAGGCAGGCACAACGCTGGTGGAGCGCTCCGCACGCGGCGTGCGCCTGACCGAGGCAGGCGAGATCCTCGTCCGCCACACCGATGTCATCGTCGCCCGGCTGGCCGACGCCGAGGCCGAGCTCGAGGCCCTGAGCGGTCTGCGTGGCGGCCGTCTGCGCCTCGCCGCCTTCCCGTCGGCGGGCGCGTCGATCGCCCCGACCGCCATCGCCCGCTTCCGTTCGCGTCATCCCGACGTCGAGCTGACGATGATTCCGGCCGAGCCGCCGGACGCCAAGGAGATGCTGCGCTCGGGCGAGGTCGACATCGGGCTGCTGATCGAGGTCCCGTGGGGCGAGTGCTCCGTCGACAAGACCTTCGAGACCACCGATCTGCTCGACGATCCGATGTACGTCTGCCTGCCGGTGGGTCACCCGCACGCGGGCAAGGCGCGCCTGCGCCTGGAGGACATGAGCGACGAGCCGTGGCTCGTCGGCCTGGGCGGCAGCTGCCCGGACACGTCGATCTTCCTGCGCGCGTGCGAGCGCGCGGGCTTCGAGCCGCGGTTCGCCTTCCGCTCGGACGACTACCCGGCCATCCAGGGCTTCGTGGCCACCGGGATGGGCGTCGCGCTGATCCCGGAGCTCGCGCTGCAGAGCGTGCGCGAGGACGTCGTCGTGCGGGCCATCACGCCGCGTGCGCCGGTGCGGCGGATCGTTGCGGCGACGCTCGCGGGCGCCTATCGGTCCCCCGCGACCGAGGCGATGCTCGACATCCTCGTCGAGGTCGGCGCGGAGCAGGTCGGCACCGCCGAGCGCGAACTCGCAGTCGCATAGCCGCTTGAA
Organism: uncultured Solirubrobacteraceae bacterium; assembly: GCA_963759945.1. GTDB lineage: Bacteria > Actinomycetota > Thermoleophilia > Solirubrobacterales > Solirubrobacteraceae > DATLGB01. Next base: position 50,705 of record CAVXBH010000022.1, read on the forward strand.
GCGGCGCCTCCTGGGCAGACCGGCGATCGCCGCCCACCGGCTGGCGATCGCCCTCCTGCGCGTGCTCCCCGAGGCGCGGGGGACGGGTTCCGGGACGGTCCATCTGCTGCTCACGAACGCCTACGGGATGGGCGGCACGATCCGTTCGACCTTCAACCTCGCCGGCGCGCTCGCGGCGACCCGGCCGGTCGAGATCGTCAGCGTGCGCAAGCACCAGGCGCGGCCGGTGCTGCCGTTTCCGGCGGGCGTCGCGGTGCGGGTGCTCGAGGACAAGACCGCGCGGCGCGGCTGGCTGGCCCGGCTGCCGAGCCTGCTCGTCCATCCCGAGGACAAGTCGTACGCGTCGTCGAGCCTGCTCACCGACGTGCAGCTCGTCCGAGCGCTGCGCGGCATGGCGGGTGACGTGGTGGTGACGACCCGTCCTGCGTTCGCGATCATCGCGGCGGCGGTCGCCTCCCGCGGACACGCGGGTGATCGCGCAGGAGCACCTGCACATCGAGGCGCACGGCGCCTCGTTGCAGCGGGCGCTGCGGCGCGCGTACCGGCGGGTGTCCGCGGTGACGGTGCTGACGGAGGCCGACCGGCGCGCGCTGGGCGACGGCGCCGCGCGGCGGGTCGTCCGCATGCCGCCCGTGCACGCGGAGCCGGACGGCACGCAGTCGACCACGACGCAGCCGGTCGTGGTCGCCGCGGGACGACTCACGCATCAGAAGGGCTTCGACCTGTTGATCCGGGCGTTCGCCGCTGTCGAGGACCCGCAGTGGCAGCTGCACATCTACGGCAGCCGGCAAGGAGCGCGATTCGCTGGCGGCGCAGATCACCGACGGGCGTGTCCAGCTGATGGGGCCGACCGAACGATCTCGGAGCCGTGCTGGCCGACGCCGGCCTGTTCGTGCTGCCCTCCCGCTACGAGGGCTTCGGGATGGTCGTCGTCGAGGCGATGAGCCACGGCCTCCCCGTGGTCGCCTTCGACTGCCCGCACGGGCCGGGGGAGACGATCACCGACGGCGAGGACGGGCTGCTCGTGCCGGCCGAGGACGTGCCGGCGCTGTCGGCGGCGATCAGCGCGCTGATCGCCGATCCGGAGCGCCGCGCCCGCATGGGCGCGGCGGCGCGAGATGCCTCGGCGGCGTGGGCCCCGGCGGCGGTCGCCGCACGCTGGGACGCCCTGCTCGCCGAGCTCTGACTTCAGATGCGGCCAAGTGGACTCGAACCACCACGGGCTTTCGCCCACAGCGCCCTCAACGCTGCGCGTCTACCAATTCCGCCATGGCCGCGGGAGGTGCGAGCAGGTTAGCCCAAGGGGATGTACTTGTTTCCGTCGGGCCCAGGTACTACTGTTCCCGAACACATGTTCGTACCCCGCCCCCCGGAAGGAGCCTGACGCTCGTGGACATCGGCAAGGAGCTGACGAAGCGCCAGCAGGAGATCTACGACTTCATCCGCAAGTACTCGGCCAAGTACGGGTACCCGCCGACGGTTCGTGACATCGGCAAGGCGGTTGGACTCGCGTCCTCCTCCACGGTGCACGCGCACCTCGCGAACCTGGAGAAGGCGGGCGTCCTCCGGCGTGATCCCACGAAGCCGCGCGCGCTCGAGCTGCTCGACCGGGCGGCGGACGCGGTGCGCTCCGTCGTGTCGTCGGGCGGCCTGCCGGTGATCGGCCACGTGGCCGCGGGCCAGCCGATCCTCGCGGAGGAGAACATCGAGGAGTACGTGGAGGTTCCTTCGCTCGCCGGCGGCGACGACGGCGAGTACGTCCTCCGCGTCCGCGGCGACTCCATGAAGAACGCGGGCATCCTGCCCGACGACTACGTGGTCGTCCGCCCGCAGGACACGGCCGCCGACGGCGAGATCATCGTCGCCCTCGTGGGCGAGGAGGCGACGGTCAAGCGGTACTTCAAGGAGTCCGACCACATCCGCCTGCAGCCGGAGAACGACGCGCTGGAGCCGATCCGCTCCCGCGAGGTCCGCGTCCTCGGCCGCGTGGTCGGCGTCTTCCGGCAGGTCGCATGAGCGCCCTGGCCTTCGACTTCGACGTCACGCCGGTGGCACCACCTCGCCGCCGGCTCTACGCCGTCCGCGGCACCGTCGACGCGCGCCCATCCGCGGCGCGAACCCTGGACATGGCCCTCGGCAGCGCATGGGAGGCGCTGTCGGGAGGCCGCCAGGCCACTTGCTTGGTCTGCTCCGCCGCGATGCGTCCCGCCGAGTCCGGCGGCTCGTGCGGCGGTTGCGGCTCCTCGCTCTCCTAGCGCCCCGCCGACCGCTCGCCCACTCGCGGGGAGCGCGGCCGCAGCCAGTGATCACTGAGGGAGGGGGAGCGGCTGGAGATGCCGCGAGCTACCTCCCTGCGGTGGCGCAGCCCTCTTTCGGTCGCCCACGCGCCGAAGTCGTCGATGCTTACCGCCACGGTAAGTCTGGGCGACTTCGCCGTTCGTCGGACCGCCGAAGTCGCCCAAAGCGGCCACTACGGACGCTTTGGACGACTTCGACGCCTCGCGACCCGTCGCCAGGCCGATCCCGCTCCCTTACCTGACTGCAGTTGGCCGGCCCCGCCACACCGTCAGCGAGAGCGGCGTATCGTTCTCCACGCAGGCTGAGCAGCCGCGGAGGCGCAAGCCTTCGAGGAAAGTCCGGACACCACAGGGCAAGGTGGTCGGTAACGCCGACCCGGGGAGACCCGCGGGAAAGTGCCACAGAAATGACACCGCCGGCGCGAGTCGGTAAGGGTGAAATGGTGCGGTAAGAGCGCACCGGCGTCGCGGTGACGCGGCGCGCAAGGCAAACCCCACCTGGTGCAAGGCCGAGCAGGACCGCTTGTAGGCGACCCGTCGAGGTCCAGGTAGGCCGCTCAGATGGATGGCTGCTCTCGACAAAATCCGGCTTACAGGCCTGCCGGGGGCCCCGCGCGAGCGGGGCCCTCGCATCTTTTCCGTGCCGAAAGCGTGCCGATTCGCGCACAGGCGCATCGATAGACGGCCCGGTGCGCTGGGATGCACGCCATGTGGTTCGGCGTGATGCACCATCGAACACAGGACGGCGACCGGGCCTTCGGTTCCGGCACCGGCGCGATCCGGATCCGCGACCGCGACGTCGCGCCGGAAGAGGTCGAGGAGCACGTGGTTGTCGTCGCCTACGAGCCGCGCCGGCTCTTCAAGGTGGCGACGCCGCTGAGCCAGGTCGATGTCGTCCTGCAGTTCCTGCGGGCGGCGTCGGACGGCGGCCGTCGTGTTGGCCCCCCGCGTTGCGGTTGCTGTGGCGAGACCATCGAGGTTCCGCCGGTCGACGAGGAAGAGGAGGCACCCGAATGCGCTTCAGCCTGATCAACCTGGACGACGGCAACGAGTCCGACGAGGTCTTCGTCGTGACGCCGGGCGGCGAGAAGCTGATCTGCGCGGTCCCGCTTGCGGCCCTGGACAAGTTCCTGCCGCTCGTTGCTGACTCGCGGAGCGACACACCGGAGTACCGCTGCCCGGCGTGTGGCGGGGACCCCTTGGGAGCCCCCGCACACGCCTGAAGGTCAGTCCTCGTCGTCAGCGAGCAGCCGGTACAGCTGCTTGCGGGCGTCGACCAGGATCTCGCGGGCCTTCGCGACCTGCTCGTCGTTGCCGGCCTGGCCGACCTGGATGGCGGCGGCGGCCAGTTGGCCGATCAGGGCGCGGAGCTCGAAGCGGCCTTCGCCGACCTCGCGGCCGAGATCGGCCCAGGGCTCGCCCAGCTTCTCGCGATGCTCGGCGACGTGCGCCGTGCCCGTGTCGGTGAGGGTGAACTGCTTGCGGCCGTCGGTCTCCTCGGCGCGGACGAGGCCCTCGTCCTCGAGTTGCGCCAGCGCCGGGTAGACGGAGCCCGGGCTCGGGCGCCAGACGCCCTCGCTGCGGGTCTCGATCTCCTGCATGAGGCCGTAGCCGTTGAAGGGCTGCTCGTCGAGCAGCACCAGGATCGCGGCACGGACATCGCCGCGGCGCATGCGTCGGCGGCCGCCGGGGCCCCCGCTCCAGGGGCCGTGACCCCAGCCGGGGCGCATCATCGGGCGTCCGCAGTGGTGTTGGTGATGGTGATGATGTGCGTGGGCACCTCTCATATTGTCCCTTCAAAAGACGGTAACGATGCAATAACGATATATCGGAATAGTCGTTCCGTCAAGCTGGGCGTCCGCACCCTCGACACGTATGCGAACATGTGTTCGTGCTTGTCGGCCTCCTGATCCCGCGCTTCGCGCTGACCATCGCCGCCGGTGGAGTCGATGCTCAACTGGCCGGCCCACTCGCTCTGGCGCCGGAAGCCGGGCGCGAGCCGTTCGTGGGGGAGGTGTCCGCCGCCGCCGAGACGTTCGGGGTGCGCGCGCGCATGCGGCTGGGTGAGGCGCTGGCCCGCTGCCCGGACCTGCGGCTCGTCCCGCCGGACCCCGCCGGCGTCGCCGATGCCCACGAGGCGCTCCTGCGCGCGCTGGAGTCCATCGGCGCGGCGGTGGAGAGCGGTCGCCCCGGCCTCGCCTTCTTCGATGCCCACACGCTGCGCCACGTCCATGGCGATCTGCGCGGCGTCGTCACCGAGGCTCGGCGCGCCGCCGGCCGACCTGCACGCGTCGGCGCCGCGCCGACGCGCTTCGCCGCCCTTGCCGCCGCCACCCGGGCCCGCCCTCGCCGGGCCGAGGTCGTCGAGGACCCACGTCGCTTCCTCGCTCCGCTGCCGGTCGTGCTGCTGCGGACGCTTGCCGAGGGCCGCGAGGCCGATGCCGTCCTGGCCACGCTCCCCGAGCCGCTCGAACGTCTCGGTCTCGCCACGCTCGGAGACCTCGCCAAGCTGCCGCGCGCCGCCGTCGCCGATCGCTTCGGCGACCCCGGGCTGCGCGCCCACGACCTCGCGCGCGGCAAGGACGTCGCCCTGCGCACGCGCGTCCCGCTCGAGCGCCTCCAGGAGCAGCTCGAGCTTCCCGAGGCCGCATCGGGACCGCAGCTCGAGCAGGGGCTCGGCCTGCTGATCGACCGCCTGCTCGCCCGCCCCGAGCGCCGCGGCCGTGCTCTGCGCTCCGCCGTCCTCTCCGCCCGGCTGGTCGAGGGCGGGACCTGGCGGGAGCGGATGGTCTTCCGCGAACCGCTCGCCGACCCCAAGCGCATGCGCCTCGTGCTCGCGCCAAAGCTCGCCGGCCTGCCCTCGCCCGCCGAGGTCCTGGGCCTGCGCGCCGAGGGCTTCGGCCCGCCCGGCGGCGCCCAGGGCGCGCTGCTCACCGAGCCGGCCACCGCGCGCTCGCAGCGTCTGCGTGAGGCGATCCGGCAGACCCGCGCCGCCGCCGGCCCCGAGGCCGCCCTGCGCGTCCTCGCCGTCGACCCCGACTCGCGCGTCCCGGAACGCCGCCTCACCCTCACCCCTTGGGAGACCGGTCGTGAAGCGCCTCAACGCCCCGAAGACCGCGCGCGTGCGCGTCGGGCACCGCGGCCGGCCGCTGCACGTCGACGGCCGCGCGATCGAGGCGGTCAGCGAGTCGTGGCTGATCGAGGACCGCTGGTGGACCGAAGCGCCCCTGCGCCGCCGCTACTGGGAGGTCGTCACCGCCGACGGCCGCAGCGTGGTCGTCTTCCGTGACCTCGAGACCGGCGCCTGGTTCTCCCAGCAGCATGGGTTAAATCACTCAGGGGCCCCGCCAGGCCCCTGAGTGAGTGGATCTAAGCCCCGCCAGGCTGTCGATCCGATCCGGTGTTACGTACCCCAGTCCGTCCTCCGGAAATGTGACGTCGCCCGGAGGTCTGCGCTTGCGCTGACCGTGAGGGCGAAGCAAGTTTGTCGTAATCAAATGATCGGTCCCGAGGCGCGGATCGCAACTCCTCCCGGGGGGACGATCCTGGGGTGAGGAGACCCGGGTGATCGACGGGTGAGGAAAGGGTGAGAGAAGGGGTGAGACGGGCCTCACCCCGGGTAGGGTCTGAGCCGAATGCCGACACTGCGAAGCCAGCTGCGGTGCCCCGGGCGCCGCTGACCGGGGCATCGACACCGCCGCGACACCCGGGGCGCCGGGCGACAAGGACGAGGCGAAGGAAGCGCTCGACGAGGTCACCGACACGTTGGCCGACCTGCAGGAGCAGCTGTACGCCGAGGCGGAGGCCGAGGGCTCGCGCCGGCGCGTCCTGCTCGTCCTGCAGGGGATGGACGCCTCCGGCAAGGACGGGGTGATCAAAAACGGGGCCTCGACGGGCTGAACCCGTCGTGGATGGACGTCACCGGCTTCGGCGCGCCGACGCCGGAGGAACGCGAGCACCACTACCTGTGGCGGATCCGCAACGCGCTGCCGGGGCCGGGGCGGATCGGTGTCTTCTCGCGCTCGCACTACGAGGACATCGTCGCGGTCGGCATGCGCGGCCTTGCGCCCGAGGACGTCTGGCGGGCACGCTTCGACGAGATCAACGAGTTCGAGCGGGAGCTGGCCGACGACGGCTGCACGATCATCAAGGTCTTCCTGCACATCTCCCGCGACTACCAGTTCGGGCGCCAGCTGCGCCGCCTGGACCGCGTCGACAAGCGCTGGAAGTTCAACGAGGGCGACATCGACGACCGCGAGCGCTGGCCGGCGTTCCAGGCGCTGTGGAGCGAGGTGCTGGAGCGCTGCGACACCGACACCGCGCCGTGGTACGTCGTGCCCGGCGACCACAAGTGGTACCGCGAGTGGGCGGTCGCCCGGCTGCTGCTGAGACGATGAAGGAGCTCGACCTGCACTGGCCCGAGCGCCCGGAGCTCGACCTCCCCGCGCTGCGCGAGCGACTCGAGGACTCGTAGCTCTTCCGTCCGCACGTGCATGCGAACATGCGTTCGTCTGTGTACGTCGAGCTCCATGCCCACTCCGCCTTCTCGTTCCTGGACGGCGCCTCGCTGCCGGACGAACTGGTGGCCGCCGCCGCGGAGCTGGGTTACCCCGCGCTGGCGCTGACCGATCACAACGGCGTCTACGGGGCGATGGAGCATGCGCAGGCGTGCGCGTCGCTCGGTTTGCGCGCGCTGCACGGCGCGGAGATCGACTTCACGGACGGCGCCGGGTCCTCGCCCGAGGGGACGCGGCACCTGACGCTGCTGGTGGCCGACGCGCGCGGTTGGTCGAACCTCTGCCGGTTGCTCACGCGCGCGCACGCCCATACGCGCGCGGCCGAGGGCGGGCGGGTGATCGTGCCGCCGTCCGTGTCGCTCGAGGCGGTGCTCGAGCATGCGGAGGGTCTCGTCTGCCTCAGCGGGTGCGCGCGCCAGGGCGTGCGCGACGAGCCGACGCTGCGGCGACTGCTCGAGGTCTTCGGCCGCGACAACCTGAGGGTCGAGCTGCAGCGGCCCTTCCAGCGCCACGATCGGGCGCTCAACCGGGGGATGGAGGGGATGGCGCAGCGGCTCGGGGTGGCGTGCGTGGCGACGGGCAACGTCCACGCGCACTCGCGCGAGCGGGCACTGCTGCAGGACGCCTTCGTGGCGATCCGCGAGCACGCGACGCTGGACGCGTCGGAGCCACAGCGGCGTGGCAACCACGCGCACGTGCTGGCGTCGCCGGCGGCGATGGCGGCGCGCTTCGCCGACCATCCCGGACGCGGTGGCGGAGACGGTGCGGCTGGCCGAGCGGCTCGAGTTCGACCTCAGCTCGGACCTCGGGTACCGCTACCCGGGCGCCGATGACGCGGAGGCCGACCACGACCTCGCCACCCTCTGTTACGACGCGTTCGACGGCCGCTATCCCGTCGGCCACCGGTGCCGGGACGAGGCGCTGCCGCGGCTGGACGAGGAGCTGCGGGTGATCCGCAAGCTCGGCCTGTCGGGGTTCTTCATCCTGCACCGCGACCTGCTCGAGCTCGCACGCGAGGTGGCGGTCGAGGTCCGCGGGGCGGACGCGGCGCGCGCGACGCTGCCGCCCGGCCGCGGCCGCGGGTCCTCGGTCTCTTCGATCGTCTGTTACCTCACGGGCCTCTCGCACATCGACCCGATCGAGAACGAGCTCTTCCTCGGCCGCTTCCTCAACGAGGAGCTCACCGCGCTGCCGGACATCGATCTCGACTTCCCGCGCGACATCCGCGAGAAGCTGATCCCGCGCGTGCACGAGCGCTACGGGTCCGAGCACTCGGCGCTCGTGGCCGCGTTCCCGACCTACCGCTCGCGCGGGCGCGATCCGCGAGATCGGCAAGGCGCTCGGCCTCCCGCCGGGGGAGATCGAGCGCGTCGCGCGGGTCGCCGAGCCGTGGTCGCAGGCCGTGGAAGAGGACGTGAACCTCGCGCTCGGCGCAGCCGTAGAGAGGGCGGAGGGGACCCATCCGCGAAAGCCGCGGCGGGCGCGGCGGGCGTGGCGGCGCCGGTACCACCGGATGACGGTGGGCCGTTGAACCCGCTCCCACCCACCCCGCCACCCTGGACCACTGCGACGGGCGCGGCGGCGCCGGTACCACCGGACGATGGTGGGCCGTCGCCGCCGGGTCCGCCGCCCTGGACGGCCGCGGCCGGCTCGGGCGCGCGAGCGAAGCTCGGCGTGGCGACTAGTCGCGAGGGCGGACCGGACCCTGCGCTCGCGGTCGTCGGCAGTGGGGAGATCCACGACGCCTACGGCGACACACGGTCACGCGAGGCCAAGGCTGCCCGCCAGGCGGCGACGTTGGCCGCGTCGGCCGGCACGAGCTATGGCGACCGGGCCCGCGAGGCGCGCGCCGACCAGCGGCGCCGGCCCGGCCGCAGCGACGGTGACGTGCACCGCGACGGCGATCCGCGCAACCTCGAGTGGTCGCCGGACCGGTCGGGGCCGCGGCCGCAGCTCATGGGCCGCTGGGGCTGGCTGTCGAAACTGGCGGGCGAGGCGTACGGGCTGCCGCGGCATCTGTCCCAGCATCCGGGCGGGATGATCGTGTCGACGCGGCCGCTGGTGGACTGCGTGCCGCTCGTGCCCGCGGCGATGGCGGGGCGGCAGATGTGCCACTGGGACAAGGACTCGTGCGCGGACGCGGGCTTTTTGAAGATCGACCTGCTCGGGCTCGGGATGCTGTCGGCGGTGGAGCGGGCGGTGACGGAGATCGCACGCACCCGGCGCGAGTCGATCGACCTGAGCCGGATCCCCTACGACGACAAGCCGACCTACGAGGCGATCCAGAAGGCGGACACGATGGGCGTCTTCCAGATCGAGAGCCGGGCGCAGATGCAGTCGCTGCTGCGCACGCGGCCGGAGACGCTGGACGACCTGACGGTGCAGGTGGCGATCGTGCGGCCCGGGCCGATCGTCGGCGGGGCGGTGAATCCGTACATCGATCGCAAGCAGAAGCTGCGCGCGGATCCGAACTTCAAGATCCCCTACGAGCACCCGGCGCTCGAGCCGGTGCTGCGCGACACGCTCGGCACGATCATCTTCCAGGACCAGGTGCTCGAGGTCGCGATGGCCTTCGCCGGCTTCTCGCCGGGGGAGGCGGAGGGGTTGCGGCGCGCGATGAGCCGCAAGCGCTCGGCGTCGGCGATGCAGGGCTACCACGAGCGCTTCGTGCAGGGCGCGGCGGCGGCGCACGGCGCCGACCGGGAGACGGCCGAGCGCGTGTTCACGATGATCGCCGGCTTCTCGGGCTTCGGCTTCCCGAAGGCGCACGGCGCGGCGTTCGGCCTGCTCGCCTACCAGTCGACCTGGCTGCGGGTGCACTACAAGCCCGAGTTCACGTGCGCCCTGCTCAACGAGCAGCCGATGGGCTTCTACCCCTCGGACACGTTGATCCACGAGTGCCAGCGGACGGGCATCGAGGTGCTGCCGCCAGACGTCAACCACTCGAAGGTCCTCTGCCACGTGGAGAACGTGGGGGCCAAGCCACGGATCCGCGTGGGGCTGGGCTACCTGAACGGAGCGCGCGCGGACGAGGTCGCCGCGATCGTCGACGAGCGTGAGGCGCGTGGCCCGTACGCCTCGCTGGGCGAGCTCGCCTCACGCGCGGGGGCCGGCCGGCCGGCGCTGTCGGTGCTCGCATGGTCGGGCGCGTGCGACTCGCTGATCACCGACGGGGGTGCGACGGAGCAGTCGCGCCGCACGGCGCTGTGGCAGCTCGGGGTCGCCGCCCCGGCCACCAAGACGCGCGAGGGCGCCCAGCTGGCGCTGCCGCTCGAGCTGCCCGACGCGCCCGCGCTCAAGCCGCTCGAGGCCTGGGAGCGGATGGTGGCCGACTACGCGACGACCGGCATCACGGCGGGCGCGCACCCGATGGCGCTGGTGCGCGAGGACCTGCCCGGCGATGTCGTCGGCGCGGGCGACCTCGAGCGGCTGCGCCACGGCACCCGGGTCCGGATCGGCGGCCTGGTCGTGGCCCGGCAGCGGCCGGCGACCGCCAACGGCATCGTCTTCATGCTGCTCGAGGATGAGTTCGGGACGATCAACCTGGTCGTCCCGCCGGCGATCTACGACCGCGACCGGCTCGTCGTCCGTGGGGAGCCGCTGGTGTTCGCCGAGGGACGGCTCGAGAAGCACCCGAAGGCGGCGGGGGCGATCAACATCGTGGTCGACTCCATCCAGCCGCTCGACACGAGCCGGATCGGCCCGGCCGCGGACGTGATCCCGCTGCTGGCTTCGACCGGCGGCGGTCACGACCCGCAGGCCGACGCTCCGCCGGTCGAGCCCTGGGCGCCTGCCGCTGCGGCAGCCGGGAGCGCTGGCGCGCGCGACTTCGCCGCCGTGGCTCCGCCGGTGACCAGCTTCGCGCAAGGTCGTCGTCGGTGAGCCGCATCAACGGATATGGTTTCGCCGCGCATGGCTGTCCTCGTCTTCGTTCTTGTCTGGGTGCTCGTCGCGATCGGGCTCGTCTATCTGGGCCTGCGGTCGAACCGCAAGCCCGCCGACTCGGTCAACGCCGGCCGCGGCGGCAGCGGCTACTGGTACGTGGCGTTCGCGATCGTGCTGATCGGCTTCGGCGCCGGTGTGCCGGTCGCCGCCAGCCTCGGGCAGAAGTCGAACTCCGAGTCGGTGCCGAATGCGGACATCGACGAACTGAACGCCGAGCGAGGAGCACGGCCGCCAGCTGTTCGGGGAGTACTGCAAGATCTGTCACTCACTGGAGGCGGCGAACGCCGTCGCCCAGGTCGGGCCCAGCCTCGACACGCTGCGACCGACCAAGGAACTCGTGCTCGACGCGATCGAGAACGGCCGAGCCCGCGGAAACGGCGCGATGGCCGCGGATCTCGTCACCGGCGAGGATGCCCAGGACGTGGCGGACTTCGTCTCCCGCGCAGTCGGTCAGACCGACGCCAAAGACGCCGGCTGACCTCTTCTCGCGCTCGCGGCACTAGCCTTTCAGAGCGTTACCGCTGAGTTCCCCGGGGTATGGGGGAGCAGTCGCTTGCCGCCGGATCCTCGCAAGCGCACGAACTGCAAAGGTGCCGTCCGACCCATGAGCGAATCTGAGCTCGCTATCGCGGGCTTCTACGACCACGAGCAGACCGACGAGCGCACCGCCCCCGATTGGGGAGGCGATGACCTCTTCACAGGTCCCGGCCCGCGCAAGCGTCGTTTCGAGCGCCCGCGTCCGCACACGACCGCCGAGTCCGCCGTCGCGATCGCGCTCCCCGACGGCCGAGCCGCAGCCGCGGCCACAGCAGGCCTACATGGAGCCCGTGCCCGCCGGCCGTCGCACCGTCACGATCACCGGCCGCCCCGACGGCACGCCGCGCCGTCCGGCGCGCACGCTCGACGAGCGCATCGCGCACCGCCCCGAGCGCATCGCCTCCTGGACCTGCGGGCTCGGCTTCCTGTCGATCCTGCTCGCGATCGTCACCGCGCAGTAAGCGCGTCAGTCCGCGCGCACAGATCCTTGCGCTCGCAGCCGATCGCGAGCTACACTTACGTCTAGTAAGCGCATGGAGCCGCAACGCCGCCGCACCGCTGTCGCCACCCTCGCCCCTCCTGGCGAGTGCTGTCCGCACCTGCACGAGGCGATCGAGCTCGTCGGCAAGCGCTGGAGCGGGGCGATCGTCTCGGTCCTGATCGAGCACCACCGGCCGATGCGCTTCTCCGAGGTCGGCCAGGCCATCCCGCAGCTGTCGGACCGCCTGCTGTCCGAGCGCATGAAGGAGCTCGAGGCCCGCGGGATCGTCGAGCGCCACGTGCACCCAGAGGCGCCCGTCCGCGTCGAATACGGCCTCACCACCATGGGCCAGGAGCTCGAGCCCGCGCTGCGCGAGCTTCGCCAGTGGGCGCTGCAGTACCTGGCGTAGTTAGCCGACTCAGGGACAACGGCCGTCGCCGCGCGCGTCCATAGACTCGCGACCGTGACCGACGCCCAGATGCCATCGACGCCCGACGAGATCAAGGCCTTCGTCGAGGAACGCGGCATCCGCTTCATCCGGCTCTGGTTCACGGACATCCTCGGCCGCCTGAAGTCGTTCTCGATCAATGCGCTCGAGCTCGACGACGCCTTCGAGGGCGGCATGGGCTTCGACGGCTCCTCGATCACCGGGTTCAACCCGATCGAGGAGTCCGACATGATCGCCGTGCCGGACCCGACGACGTTCAACCTCCTGCCGTGGCGCACGGAGGGCGACGGTGGCGGCGTCGCGCGCATGTTCGCCGACATCCAGACGCCCGAGCGCGCGCCCTACGAGGGTGACCCGCGCCACGTCCTGCGCCGCGCCGAGGAGCGCATGAAGGCGATGGGCTTCGACCACTTCTACGTCGGCCCCGAGCTCGAGTACTTCTACTTCAAGGACTCCAAGGGCACCGAGGTGCTCGACGAGGGCGGCTACTTCGACCTCACGACGCTCGACGCCGGCTCGGACGTCCGCCGCGACACCGTGCTCGCCCTCGAGCAGCTCGGCATCCACGTCGAGTACTCCCACCACGAGGTCGGGCCGTCCCAGCACGAGATCGACATCCGCTACGCCGACGCGCTGAAGATGGCCGACGACTGCATGACCTACCGCATCACGGTCAAGGAGTACGCGCTCAAGTACGGCTGGCACGCGACCTTCATGCCCAAGCCGCTGTTCGGCGAGAACGGCTCGGGGATGCACACCCACATGTCGCTCTTCCAGGGCGGCAAGAACGCGTTCTACGACCCCGACGACAAGTACTTCCTGTCGGACGTCGGCAAGGCGTTCATCGCCGGCCAGCTCCGCCACAGCCGCGAGATGTGCGCGATCTTCGCCCAGTGGGTGAACTCCTACAAGCGGCTCGTCCCCGGCTACGAGGCGCCCGTGTACAGCGCCTGGTCGCGCCGCAACCGCTCGGCGCTCGTGCGCGTCCCGCTCTACCACCCCGGCAAGGAGGGAGCGACCCGCATGGAGCTGCGCTGCCCGGACCCCGCCTGCAACCCGTACCTGACCTTCGCGATCCTGCTGCACGCCGGCCTCGAGGGCATCGAGAAGGGCTACGAGCTGCCCGAGCCGATGGAGAAGAACCTCTACCACCTGACTCCGGACGAGCGCCGCCGCCTCGGCATCGAGCAGCTGCCCGAGACGCTCGGCGAGGCGATCGAGCTGACCGCCGAGTCCGAGCTCTGCCTGCGCGCGCTCGGCGAGCACGTCTTCAACCGCTACGTGGAGATCAAGCGCTCCGAGTGGGAGGACTACCGCGTGCAGGTCACACAGTGGGAGCTCGATCGCTACCTGGCGATCCTCTAGCGCAAGTAGTATCCTGCGATGCCTCCCCGCAACTCCCTCTTCGCCCGCAGTGGCGGACTCCCGCGTCAAGTTCACGGTCGTCGCCCTCTGGGTGATCGTCATCTTCACCTCGTTCGGCCTCGGCGTGTCGGAGAAGTACACGGACGCGCAGGAGAACGAGTCGACGTCCTTCCTGCCCGGCGACGCCGAGTCGACGAAGGCGCTGACCGCGACCGAGGAGCTGCAGGGCGCCGAGCTGGCACCGGCCGTGATCGTCTACCGCCGCGAGGGCGGGCTGACGGCGCAGGACCGGGAGCAGATCGCCACCGACGCCGAGCGCCTGACCGCCAAGCAGTTCCCCGGCGCGGTTCCGGACGGTCCGACGGCGGCAGCCGGCGGCGGGGAGAGCGGCGAGGGCGCGGGCGGGCCCCCCGCGGAGAGCTGCCGGAGGGCTGCGGCACCCCGACGACCGCCCTGCCCGGGCAGCCCGACGGCTACCAGCCCTTCGTCGGTCCTCTGTGCTCGGAGGACGGGACGGCCGCGCTGGTGCTCGCCTACGTCAAGGGCGACGGGGAGAGCGACACGCTGCTCGATCCGGTCGCCTTCTGGCGCGACACGGTCTCCGACCCCGGTGGCGGCCTGGAGGTCAAGGTCACCGGCGGCGCCGGCTACGCCGCCGACGCCATCGAGGTCTTCGAGAACATCAACGGCACCCTGCTCTTCGCGGCGACCCTGCTGGTGATCGTGCTGCTGATCCTCATCTACCGGTCGCCGATCTTCCTCTTCATCCCGCTCGGCGCGGTCGTCTTCGCGGAGTTCCTGTCGCAGACACTCGGCTATCTGGTCTCCGAGCTGGGCGTCACCATCAACGGTCAGTCGAGCTCGATCATGTCGGTACTGGTGCTCGGCGCGGGCACGGACTACGCGCTGCTGCTCGTCGCGCGCTACCGCGAGGAGATGCACCGCGTCGACGAGAAGCACGCCGCCATGCGGGCCGCACTGGCCTCAGCAGGCCCGGCCATGTTCGCCAGCGCGGCGACGGTCATCGCCGCACTGTTCTGCCTGTCGATCGCGCGGGTGAACGGCACCGCCGGCCTGGGCCCGCTCGGCGCGCTCGGCGTGTTCTGCGCCGCGCTGTCCATGCTCACCTTCCTGCCCGCGCTGCTGCTGGTCTTCGGCCGCCGCGCCTTCTGGCCCTTCGTCCCGCACACGGAGACCACCCGTCCACGGGAGGAGGACCTCTCCGACCGTGGCCGCTCGATCCTGGCGGCGTCGAGCACGGCGGCCCTGACCCGGACCCTGCTGGCGTTCCCGTTCGACCGCACTGTCACGCGTGCCTACGAGCTGCGCCGCGCGCGCAAGGAGCGGCGCGTGGACGCGACGCACGGTTTCTGGAGCCGCGTGGGCGATCGCACAGCCGCCAACCCGAAGCGCACCTTCCTCGGTGCCGCGGCCGTACTGGCGATCATGTGCGGCGGCCTCGCGTTCTTCTCGACCGACCTCACGACCAATGACAGCTACACCACCGAGGTCGAGTCCGTCGAGGGTCAGGAGCTGATCTCCAAGGCGTTCCCCGCCGGGTCGAGCGCACCGACCGACATCATCGTGGCCGACCGCGCCGACGTCGAGCCGGTGACGCAGGCCGTCGCGCAGGTCGCGGGCGTCGAGGCGGTCTCCCCGCCCGTCGCCGAGGGTGATGACGGGCGCGTGCTCCTGCAGGCGACGCTCGAGCCGGGCCCGTACACGACGGACGCGTTCGACCTGATCGAGCCGATCCGGGAGGCGGCGGACGGCGCGGCGTCGGGCAACACGCTCGTCGGTGGCGCCAGCGCCGTGGAGTTCGATGTGCGAGAAGCCGCAGCATGGGACTCGATCGTGATCCCGCCGATCGTCCTCGTCGTGGTCTTCCTGATCCTCGTGGTCCTGCTCCGTGCGGTGGTCGGCCCGCTCGTCCTGATCGGGACGGTCATCGTCTCGTACGGCGCCGCACTGGGCGTCGGGTACTTCTTCTTCGAGAACGTGTTCGGCTTCGAGGGCTCGGATCCGTCGTTGCCGCTCTTCGCCTTCGTGTTCCTCGTCGCCCTCGGCGTCGACTACAACATCTTCCTCGCCGCCCGGGCACGCGAGGAGGCGATGGAGCACGGCACCCGCCGGGGGATGCTGCGCGCGCTCGCCGTCACCGGCGGGGTGATCACCAGCGCGGGCATCGTGCTGGCCGGCACCTTCGCGGTGCTCGGGTCGCTGCCGCTGGTCTTCCTCGCCGAGATCGGTTTCGTCGTCGCCTTCGGCGTGCTGCTGGACACCTTCCTGGTGCGGTCGGTGCTGGTCCCGGCGGCGACGCTGCTGATCGGCCCGAAGTTCTGGTGGCCGTCAGCGCTCGCCAAGCGCGACAGCTAGCGCAGCGGGGTCGTCCACCGGCGCCTCGCAGACGAAGCCCTCACAGACGTAGGCGCCGGGTCGGGTGCGTCCCTCGAGCAGGGGGACGCCGGCCGACGCCGCGACGACGGTGAGCGGCCGGTGCTCGGCCCGCACGACGGCCGCGAAGGCCGGCACGTCCGGTCCGACGAGCGCGATCTCCCGCACCGGTCCTCGCGCGAAGGCCGCCGCCTGGAGGAGGTGGCCGAAAGCCTGCGGGTAGCGGGTCATCGGCTCGACCCAGCGGCCGCAGCACCGAGCGGGCCTGCTCGGCGTAGGCGTCCTCCCCGGTGAGCGCGGCGAGGCGCAGCAGTCCGAGAGCCGCCGCGGACTGGCCGGACGGCATCGGGTTGTCCTCGAGGTCGCGGCGGCGGGCGACGAGCTGCTCGTGGTCGTGCGCGGTGGAGAAGAAGCCGCCGCGCTCGGGGTCGCCGAAGCGGAAG
Source organism: uncultured Solirubrobacteraceae bacterium (assembly GCA_963759945.1). Lineage (GTDB taxonomy): Bacteria > Actinomycetota > Thermoleophilia > Solirubrobacterales > Solirubrobacteraceae > DATLGB01. The sequence goes on from CAVXBH010000022.1 coordinate 67,132, forward strand.
ATCATCTCGTCGGCGAGGTCGCGCGCAGCCGTGAACCAGCGGTCCTCGAAGGTCGCCTCGTACAGGGTGAGCAGCGCCTCGACGAGGTTGGCGTGGTCCTCCAGGTAGGCCCGCAGGCGGGCCTCGCCGCGGTTGAAGGTGCGCAGCAGGCGGCCCTCGGCGTCGCGCATCCCGGTGAGCAGGAAGTCGGCGGTGCACGCGCGCGGCGTCGACGTAGTCGGCGCGGCCGAGCGCGGCGCCGGCGTCCGCGAAGGCCGACACGGCCAGCGCGTTCCACGAGGTCAGCCGCTTGTCGTCGAGCCCGGGCCGGACGCGCTGCTCGCGCTGGGCGAGCAGCTCGGCCTTGAGCTCGGCGAGGTTCGGCGGGTCGCTCGTCGCCCGGACGGGGATGTTGGTGCCCTCCCAGTTGCCCGCGGCGGTGATGCCGAAGACGCGTGCCGCCTCGTCTGACACCTCGTCGCGCCGCCAGACGTAGAACTTGCCCTCGACACCTTCGGAGTCGGCGTCCAGCGCCGAGGCGAAGGCCGCCTTCGTCCTGCCGCAGCTCGCGCAGCATGAAGTCGAGCGTCTCCTCGCACACGCGCTTGAGCAGGACGTCACCCGTGCGCTGCCAGCCGTGCAGGTACGCCCGCGCCAGCAGCGCGTTGTCGTAGAGCATCTTCTCGAAGTGCGGGACGATCCAGCGGGCATCGACCGCGTAGCGCGCGAAGCCGCCGCCGATCTGGTCGTAGATGCCGCCGTTGGCCATCGCCCGCAGCGTGTGCACCGACATCTCGCGCTCGTCAACTGACCGAGCAGGAACTCGATCGCGGAGGGGCTCGGGAACTTCGGCGCGCCGCCGAAGCCGCCGTGCTCCTTGTCGTAGAGCTGACGCAGCCGCGCCGTGGCCTGCTCGCAGACGTCCTCGGGGATCTCGCCGGCGCGGCCGTCGAGCGCCGCCGAGCCGCGCAGGCGCGCCAGCAGCGGCTCCATCCCGCTCTCGATCTCACTGCGCTGGGTGACGTAGGCGTTGGCGACGCCCTCCAGGATCTGCGTCCACGAGTTCAGGCCCTGGCGCGGCTGCGGCGGGAAGTAGGTGCCGGTGAAGAACGGGACGCCGTCCGGGGTGATGAAGGCGTTCAAGCGGCCAGCCGCCCTGGCCGGTCATCGCCTGCACCGCGTCCATGTAGATCGCGTCGACGTCCGGCCGCTCCTCGCGGTCGACCTTGATGCAGACGAACTTCTCGTTCATCAGCGCCGCGACCGCCGGGTCCTCGAAGGACTCGCGCTCCATCACGTGGCACCAGTGGCAGGCCGAGTAGCCGATCGAGACGAGCAGCGCGCAGTCACGCTCGCGGGCCTGCGCGAACGCCTCCTCGCCCCAGGGCATCCAGTCCACCGGATTGTCCTCGTGCTGGAGGAGATAGGGGGACGTCTCGTCGTGCTGGCCGAGGGCGATCGTAGGTCGGCATGCGATGTCGACGTATGTCCCATCATCGCGAGGCGATAACCGCGACCGGCGCGCCCAACGCCGTCGGCCCCTATTCGCACGCCGTCAAGGCGGGCGGCCTGCTGTTCATCTCGGGCCAGATCCCGCTCGATCCGGAGACCAACGAGATCGTGGGGGACACCGCCGCCGAGCAGGCGACGCGCTGCCTGGAGAACCTGGCCACGATCGCCGCGGCGGGCGGAGGGACGCTGGCCGACGCGGTCAAGCTCACCGTGCTGCTGACCTCGATGGGCGACTTCGTCGAGGTCAACGAGGCCTACGCGGCGTTCTTCTCCGCCGAGCCGCCCGCCCGCGTCGCCTACGAGGTGTCGGCGCTTCCGAAGAACGCCCGCGTGGAGATCGATGCCGTCATCGCACTCTCCGAGTGAGGCGGTCCGCGACGCCGTAGCGACCATCGCCCGGCGCACGCCGGTCCTGACGAACCGCACCTTCTCCGAGCGCATCGGCGCGCCCGTGCTGCTGAAGGCGGAGAACCTCCAGCGCACCGGGTCCTTCAAGGTCCGGGGCGCCGCCGCCAAGCTCGCTGCGCTGGGGGACGTCGAGCGCGTCGTGTGCGCCAGCGCCGGCAACCACGGCCAGGGCGTCGCCGCGGCCGCGCGCGCCCGCGGCATCCCGTGCGACGTCTTCGTGCCGCAGGACGCGCCGATCGCCAAAGTCGAGGCGATCGAGGCCCAGGGCGGGACGGTGCACCGCGGCGGCGACGCGCTGGAGGAGTGCCTGGAGCGCGCCCGTGCGCACCCGGGCGAGCTGATCCATCCCTACGACGACCCCGATCGTCCGCGCCGGGCAGGGGACCGTCGGCCTCGAGCTGCTCGAGGACGTGCCCGATCTCGCCAAGGTGGTCATCCCGATCGGAGGCGGCGGGCTCGCGGGCGGCATCGCGGACGCCTTGCCCGGCATCGAGTGCGTCGGGGTGCGGGCGAACGCCGGCCTCACCATCGCCGACGGCATCGCCGTCAAGTCGCCGGGACCGTGGATCGAGATGGAGATCGTGACGCGTCAGCGAGGACGAGATCGCCGAGGCGATGTTCCTGCTGCTCGAGCGCGCGAAGCTCGTCGTCGAAGGCGCCGGCGCCGTCGCCATCGCCGCCCTGCTGGCGGGGCACGTCGCGCCGGCCGAGTCCGGGAGCACCGTCGCCATCCTCTCCGGCGGCAACGTCGACGCCGGCCTGCTGGCCGCCGTCGCGCGGCGCCACGAATCCGTCTCCGGCCGCCGCCTCGTCCTGCTCACCCGCATCGCCGACCGGCCCGGCGGCCTCGCGCGGCTGCTCGACTGCGTCGCGGGCACCGGCGCGAACCTGGTCGACGTCTCGCACGTCCGCGAGGGCGTCTCCCTGCACGTCCGCGAAACCGCGGTCGAGCTCGTGCTCGAGACGCGCGGGCGCGCGCACGCCGACGACGTGCTGGCCTCGCTGGCCGAGGCGGGCTACGCCGCGGACGTCATCCGCTGAGCGCGCCGTCGAGCCACTGCTCGACGGTCGCGAGGTGCTCGCGCATCGCCTCGCGGGCGGCGGTCGCGTCACCCTGGGCGACGGCCCTCGGCCACGGCGCGGTGCTGCTCCGCGGCAGGGCCGGGATCGAGGTCGTTGAGCTCGAGGTGGGTGAACACGTCCGACAGCTCGCCCTGCGCACGGGTCATCGCGTCGAGGACGCGCGGGGAGTTGGCGGCCTGCGCGAGCAGCAGGTGGAAGCGCGCGTCCGCGCGGCGGAACTCGGCCCAGTCGGAGGAGAGGTCGACCTGCGCGGCGGCGGTGATCGCCTCGCGCTGGCTCTGCGTCGCCCGCTCCGCCGCGAGTTGGACAGCGCCGAGCTCGAGCGTCATGCGCCAGTCCATCAGCGCGCGCGAGCTCTCGGCGCTGACCGGCGCGCCGGAGGCGACGGGCGGCTCGGCCGCCACGAACGTCCCGCCGGTGCGGCCGCGCTGCGCGATCAGATGGCCCGTCTCGGTGAGATGGGCGAGGGCCTGGCGCAGCGTCGAGCGCGAGATGCCGAGCTGCCCCGCGAGGTCGCGCTCGGGCGGCAGGCGCTCGCCTGGCCGCAGGACGCCGATGCGAATCGCCGTCCCGAGACGCGTCACCGTCTCCTCGTAGGTGCTCGGCGCGGCGACGGGCGTGTAGATCAGCGTCGCGGGACTCACTTTGCACTAAACGGCATCGCGCTGCCCGTTTCTGTCGTTTCCGGCAGAAGTGTCAATGACCGACCGCGTAGCGAAGGTGACGCAGGTGTCACCTTCGCGCTAGGATCGCGCCGTGCACGACTACGACTGGCTGGTCATCGGGTCCGGATTCGGCGGCAGCGTGAGCGCCCTGCGGCTCGCGGAGCAGGGGCAGCGGGTCGCGGTCGTCGAGGCCGGCCGGCGCTTCGCCGACGACGAGCTGCCGAAGTCGACGTGGGACGTGCGCAAGTACTTCTTCTCCCCGAAGCTCGGGTGCAAGGGGATCCTGCGACTGACGGTCTTCAAGGACGTCTTCATCGGATCGGGCGCGGGCGTGGGTGGCGGCAGCCTCGGCTACGCGAACACGCTCTACCGCGCGCCGCGCCGCTTCTACGACGACACCCAGTGGGCCGGTCTGTCGGACGACTGGGGCGCGGAGCTCGAGCCGCACTACGACATGGCCGAGCGCATGCTCGGCGTCACGAGCGTCGTCGCCGACGACCCGGCGGACCAGCTCCTGCGCGAGTTCGGCCGCGAGATCGGCGTCGACGACACCTACTCGAAGACGCGGGTGGGCGTCTATCTCGGCGACACGGTCGGCGACCCGTACTTCGGCGGCGAGGGTCCGGAGCGGACGCCGTGCACGGCCTGCGGGCGCTGCATGGTCGGCTGCCCGGTAGGCGCCAAGAACACGCTGGTCAAGAACTACCTGTGGTTCGCCGAGCAGCGTGGCGCCGAGATCCTGCCCGAGCGCACCGTCGTCGACATCAAGCCTCTCGGCGACGGCACGGGCGCCGACGGCTACGCCGTCACCACGGAGCGGACGGGTGCCTGGCTGCGCAAGGACCGGCAGACGCACACGGCCGCCGGCGTGGTCCTGGCCGCAGGCGCGCTCGGCACCAACCTGCTGCTGCAGAACTGCAGGGCGAGCGGTTCGCTGAAGCGCGTCAGCCCGCGCCTGGGTGACCTCGTCCGCACCAACTCCGAGTCGGTCCTGTCGGTGACGCTGCCGCGCGGCGCCGAGGACATCACGAAGCGCGTCGCGATCACGTCGAGCATCTATCCGGACGCCGACACCCACATCGAGACGGTCGTCTACGGCAAGGCGGGCGGCTCGATGAGCTGGCTGAACACGATGATGGTGGGGGAGGGGACGCGCGTCACGCGGCCCGCCCAGCTGATCGCCGGCATCGTCCGCCACCCGCTGCGCTTCGCGCGCCTGCAGATCAACCGCTGGCGCTGGTCGGAGCGCACGATCGTGATCCTCGTGATGCAGACGCTCGACAACGCGATGTCGCTGAAGCCCCGGCGCAAGCTGTTCGGTGGCGTGCGCCTGCAGACCGAGCAGGACCCGCTCAAGCCGAACCCGACCTTCATCCCGGTCGCCAACCAGTTCGCCGAGTGGCTCGCCCGCCGCACGGGCGGCGTCGCTCAGTCCTCGATCCTCGAGGCCACGGCCAACATCCCCTTCACCGCCCACATCCTCGGCGGGGCACCCATCGGCGCCACGCCCCGAGACCGGCGTCGTCGACCCGCGCCACCGCGTCTTCGGCTACGAGAACCTGCTCGTCTGCGACGGCTCGGTCGTGCCGGCCAACGTCGGCGTCAACCCGTCCCTGACCATCACCGCGATGGCCGAGCGCGCGATGTCAATCCTCACGCAGGAGCGCGCGGCGGACCTTCCCGGAGGCGGTCTTCGGAAGCGCGTCGGCGAAGTCGACGATCCGGGGGTACTTGTACGGGGAGGTGACGGCCTTGACGTGGTCCTGCAGCGCTCGGACGAGGTCGTCGGAGGGGTCGAACCCGTCGCGTAGGACGACGACGGCGCGCACGACCGCGCCGCGCTCCTCGTCAGGAGCGGCCACCACCGCCGCCTCCGCCACCGCCTCGTGGGCCACCAGCGCGGACTCCACCTCGAACGGCCCGATCCGGTAGCCCGACGAGATGATCACGTCGTCCGTGCGGCCCTCGAAGAACAGGAAGCCGTCCTCGTCCTGGGTCACCCGGTCACCCGTCCGCCACGGCCCGGCAGGCGCAGGTTCACCGCCGTTCCAAGGGGCCTGCCCCCTTGGAACAGGTAGCCGACGAAGAAGGTCGGGTCGGTGGTGGGGTCGCGCAGGACGAGCTCGCCGTCGTCGACGACCAGGTCGATGCCGGGCAGCGGGCGGCCCATGGAGCCGGGCTTGGGCGGATCGGGCTCGCCCGGCGGGTGGCCGGTGAGCTGGCCGGTCTCCGTCTGCCCGTAGCCGTCGCGGATCCAGATGCCGGTCGCCTCGTGCCAGGCGCGCAGCACCTCGGGGTTGAGCGCCTCGCCGGCGGCGACGAGCTGCTTGAGCGCGGGCAGCGGGCGCAGGTCGACGCGCTTGGCCATCACGCGGTACTCCGTCGGCGCCATGCACAGCACGTCGACCTGCTCGCGCTCGCAGACCTCGAGCCGCTCGGCGGGGTCGAAGCGCGCGTCGTGCAGCAGGGCGGCGGCGCCGCGCAGCCACGGGGCGATGAAGGCGTTGCGGGCGGACTTCGACCAGCCCGACGCAGCGGTGCACCAGACCAGCGCGCCCGGCTCGGGCGCGAGCCAGACGTCGGCCTGCAGCTGCTGGCCCGTCAGATAGCGCTGGCCGTGGACGATGCCCTTCGGCTCGCCCGAGGTGCCGGAGGTGAAGGTGATCAGGCACGGGTCGTCCGGGGCGAGGTCGGCGGGGGGAGGGACCGTCCCCTCCTCGTCCCAGAGCGTCGGCCCGGACCAGCCGGCTTCGCGAAGCACCCCGGCGTTGCGCGGGATCGGCGACGACGGCCGCCGGCCGCGTGACGGCGACGCGCGCCTGCAGGTCCTTCGCGCGGAGCTGCTCGTTGCACGGCAGCACCACGTAGCCCTGCCGGAAGCAGGCGAGCATCGCCTCGACCCACTCGACGCGGTTGCCGACCAGGGTGAGGACGACGTCGCCGCGCTCGACCCCGGCGGCGTGCAGCGCGCCCGCTCGTCGCGCGGCGCGCTCGGCCACCTCCGCGAAGCTCCACTCCCGGCCGCCCGCCTCCTTCAGCGCCCGTCCGCGGCGGGCCTGGACGACGTCGACGGCGAAGTTCACGCCACTGCCCACAGGCGCCACGCGCCCGGGACACCGCGCAGCTCGTGCTCGCCGCGGTCGTCGAAGCGCAGCTCCGAGCCGACCACGAGGTCCTTCACCGTGTTGGAGACGAGCACCTCACTCGGGGCGGCGTTGCCCATCACCCGCGCGGCGATGTGGACGGCCATGCCGCCGACGTCGTCGCCGATCACCTCGCACTCGCCCGTGTGCAGTCCGGCGCGGATCTTCAGCCCGAGGCCGTCGACCTCCGAGGCGATGCCGTGCGCGGCGCGGATGGCGCGCGCGGGGCCGTCGAAGGTGGCCAGGAAGCCGTCGCCGACGCTCTTGATCGGGCGGCCGCGGTGGCGCGCGAGCTGCGAGCGGACCGCGGCGTCGTGCTGCTCGAGCACGGAGCGCCAGCGCGCGTCCCCGAGCTCCGCCGCACGCTCGGTCGACTTGCAGATGTCGGTGAAGAGCACGGTCGCGAGCACGCGGTCGGGCTCCGGCTCGGCGCGCGCGCCCGTGAGGAACTCCTCGATCTCGCCGAGCACCGCGTCGCTGTCGCCGAGGAACGGCAGCGAGTCGACGCCGTCGAGCAGCTGCGAGGCGCGCGTCGGGGATGTGCTCGGCCAGGTACTTGGAGTGGCGCACGTCGAAGCCGGGGTCGTCGCGGCGGTGCAGGACGAGCGTCGGCGCATGGATGGCCGGCAGCACGGGCCGGACGTCGATGCGGCCGTTCATCTCGGTCACCTTCGCGCCGTACGCGGGGTCCATCGCGAGCCGCTGAAGCCGCGCGAACCACTCCACGAGCCGGCGGTCACCGACGTAGTTGGGCGCGAAGCGGCTGAACATCGCCGCAGCCCTCGCCCCACGTGGTCGTGGATCGCCTGCATGACGGCCTCGCGCTCGGCCGGCCGGCCAGGCGAACTCGTAGCCCGGCGCCTGGCTCATGCGCGGCATGGTCGCGTAGAGGACAGCGCCCCGACGCGCTCGGGGGCGGTGGCGGCGAACAGCATCGCCATCGCGCCGCCCTCGTAGAGCGCGAGGATCGCCGCCCGCTCGGAGCCGGCGGCGTCGAGCACGGCGTGGACGTCGTCGATCTGCTCCTCGAGCGAGGCCGGCTCCTCGAGGCGCTCGGACATCCCGGAGCCGCGCCGGTCGTAGACGATCAGCCGGCAGAAGCTCGCCAGGCGGTCGAAGAACGCCGCGACCGTCGGGTGGTCGTACGAGTGCTCCATCGCCGAGATGGAGGCGGGCACGTAGAGCAGGTCGATCGGCCCGTCGCCCATCACCGACCAGGCGATCGTGCGGCCGTCGCGGGCGGTCGTGTAGCGCGTCTGCGGCTTCACGCCGCTGAGCTTACGTCTGGACGCAGTCCGTGTAGGTGCGGAGGACCAGCCGTCCCCGCGCGTTCTTGCGCTTGACGCGGATCTGCACCGTGACCTCGCCGCGGGGGACCTTGGCGGCGAACACGACCCGGCCCGGGCCCTTGCGGCCCGCGACACGGCGGCCGGCGATGAAGACGGCGATCTTCTTGACGCGCTTGCCCTTGGCGGTGAAGGCGATCGGGCTGCCGGCGCAGGTCGGCGCCTGGCTGCGGAGTGGCGCTGGGGGTCGCGTAGGCCTCGGGGACCAGGCCGGTGATGAAGTCCTTGACCGAGCCCTCGGCCAGCCGGCCGTAGACGCCGGGGCGGTTCTCGCGCGCGCAGCCCTCGCCGTAGCTCGTCGAGCCGACGAGCCGGAAGCCGCCGGCGGCCAGGGGCGCCAGCAGCGGGCCGCCCGAGTCGCCCTGACAGGTGTCCTTGCCGCCCTCGTCGAAGCCGGCGCACAGCGCAGTCGCCGGGTCGAAGGCGTTGCCGAGCACGGGCGTGGTGTCGCTGTAGGCGGTTGCGCACTTCTCGTCGGAGACCCGCGGGACGACAGCCTCCTGCAGGAGCTTGGGCGCGTCGCCGTCCTCCTCGGTCACGCCGAAGCCGGCGATCGTCAGCTGGTCGCCCGGCTCCCAGATCGAGGCCTCGGAGGGGGCGGCGATCTTCACCGGAGCCACCTCGGCGGCCTTGTCGAGCTCGAGCAGGCCGACGTCCGAGCCCGTGCCGTTGGAGGCGGAGTAGCCGGGCGCCACGTGCACGCCGGTCACGCCGTAGACCTTGCCGCCATCGCCGTTCGTCTTGTTGGTGCCGAGGGTCACGCTGAAGCTGGCGCCGGGAAGCGTTGCCTGGGTCGGAACGCCGCCGATTCCCAGCACGGTGACGCAGTGCCCGGCGGTGATGACCCATTTCGGCGCGACGAGCGATCCGGTGCAGCTGCCGATGCCGTTGTTGACGTTCGCGACGTACGGGTATTCGTTCGCGTCGGCGGGGCCACCGCCCACGATCGCGTCCGCTGGACTCGCGAAGGCGAGGAAGACGGCAACAGCGGGCAGAAATCGGCGCATCGACCCACCGTACCCACCGTTGGGCGCGGGTATCCTGTCCTGTTCTATGGCGACGACGGAGACTCAGGCCTTGAGCTTTTACGAGAAGTCGGACGAGCAGCGCGCGATCATCGAGATGGTCCGCCAGTTCGTGGACGAGCAGATCCTCCCGCAGGCCGAGCATTACGACGCCGCTGACGAGTTCCCGACGCCCATCGTCGAGCAGATGAAGGAGCTCGGTCTCTTCGGCGTCACGATCCCCGAGGAGTACGGCGGCATGGGGCTCGACCTGACGACCTACACGATGATCGTCGAGGAGCTCTCGCGCGGCTGGATCTCGATCTCCGGCGTCATCAACACCCACTTCATCGGCTCCTACCTGCTCATGAAGTTCGGCTCCGACGAGCAGAAGGAGCGCTTCCTGCCGCGCATGGCGACCGGCGAGATCCGCGCCGCCTTCTCGCTGAGCGAGCCCGAGCTCGGCTCCGACGTCCAGGCCATCAAGACCTCCGGCGTCAAGAACGACGACGGCGACTGGGAGATCAACGGCCAGAAGATGTGGGTCACCAACGGCCTCATGTCCGGCCTCGTCTTCGTGCTCGCCCGCACCGATCGCGAGTCGGCCAAGCCCCACCAGGGGATGACCTGCTTCATCTGCGAGAAGGAGCCGGGGGAGGGCACGAACACCGGCAAGTGGAAGGGCCTCGACGTTCCGCCCAAGATCAAGAAGATGGGCTACAAGGGCGTCGAGTCCACCGAGCTCGTCTTCGACGGCTACCTCTGCCCGCCGGAGAACGTCCTCGGCGGCGAGGAGGCCGGCCTCAACAAGGGCTTCCCGCAGATGATGGACGCGCTCGAGGTCGGCCGCGTCAACGTCGCCGCCCGCGGCGTCGGCATCGCCCAGCGCGCCCTCGAGCTGGCGCTGCGCTACTCGCAGGAGCGCAAGACCTTCGGCAAGCCGATCGCCGAGCACCAGGCGATCCAGTTCAAGCTCGCCGACATGGCCACCAAGATCGAGGCCGCCCGCCTCGTCACCCTCAAGGCCGCCCGCATGAAGGACGCGGGCGAGCGCTCGGACCTCGAGGCCGGCATGGCCAAGCTCCTCGCCTCCGAGACCGGCAAGGAGTGCGTCGAGGACTCCTTCCGCATCCACGGCGGCTACGGCTACTCCAAGGAGTACGAGATCGAGCGCCTCTACCGCGACGCGCCGCTGCTGTTGATCGGCGAGGGCACCTCCGAGATCCAGCGCATGGTCATCGGCAAGAAGCTCCTGCAAAGGCACAAGATTTGAGTCAACGCCGACACCAAGCACCTCGTCGAGCAGGCGGTCCGCGACTTCCAGAAGCGCGTGCCCGCCCTGCTCAAGCTCAAGCTCGTCGCCGAGCTCGAGCTCCGCGGCCGCGGGGACGTCCAGCTCTACCGCGTGGAGCTCGGCGGCCCCGACCAGCTGAAGGTCACCAAGGACATCGCCTCCGACGCGAAGGTCCGCGTCTCGATCCCGCGCTCGCACTTCAACGAGCTCGTGGAGAACGGCGGCGACCTGCGCCACTGGCGCGAGGCCTTCGAGTCCGGCCACGCCCGGGCCCAGGGCCCACCGCCCACGCTCAAGCTGATCCGGCAGGTCGTGACCATGCAGGAAGAGCGCGACCGCACCCGCCGCGCCCGCGGCCAGGGCCGCCGCTCCTCAGCCGCCTAGGCGCGCGATCTGGAGCTCGCAGTTCGGGGGTCCTGACCTCCTCGGTCGTCGACTGGAGATCGCTCAGTCGGCGGGGGCGCCGGAGTCGGCGACCCGGAGCGCGTACTTCGAGGGCTCGGAGCGGACCTCGGGGTTGTCGATCTCGCCGAGGCGGTCGATCAGCTTGATCCACTGGTCGGGCTGCAGGGTGGCGTTGGCCTCGCGCTCGGCGCGGCTGGACATGCCGTAGAGCGGGGTGAAGCCCACGTGGATGTGGTCCGCGTGGTCGGCCATCGCGAAGGTGTTGTCGGCGCCCTCGAAGGTCATCAGGGAGATGATCTGGGCGGGCTTCATCGTGCCCTGGAGCGTCAGCAGGCGCTCGATGGTCATCTCGGTGATCGAGCCGGGGCCCTGGTTGCCGTAGATCGAGATGCCGTTGACCGCGGCGACGTCGACGGCGTTGCCGCTCGAGTGGTGGGAGACGTTGCCGGAGGCCGTGTAGTAGCCGTGGCCGCAGCGCAGGGAGGAGACCGAGGGCTTCAGGCCGGAGGCGGCGAGGAACTCGAGCGTCGCGAGGACGCGGCGGTCGATCAGGCCGAGGCGGACGTCGTCGCGGCCGCACTCGTAGAGGTTGATGCGCGGGTTGCGCAGGACCTGCTCCTGCAGCGCGCCCTTGGAGAGCAGCAGGATCTGGCCGATCGTGGGCTGCTCGGCGTCCGGGCCGACGAACGGGTTCTTGCCGGCGGCGCGGTAGAGGGCGGTCGTCTCGAGGAGCTTCCAGCCGTCGAGGATCGGCTTCGGGTCGATCTGCGGCGCGTCCTTGCCGGACGGCTTGATCGCGAAGCGCACGTGGGGGGCGGTCCCGTCGGCGTTCTCGCCGAGGCGGCCGAGGATGGTGCCGGCGATCACGCGGGCGCCGACGCGCATCGGACGAGGCTCGTAGTCGGCCTGGTTGAGCTCGAGCGCGGCGTCGGCGCTCGGCTCGTAGTCGTTGTTGGCCAGCTGCAGGTCGCCGCCGGCGGCCGCGGCGTGCGGGCGGCTCGGGTTGGCGAACAGGCGGTCCTTGGCGATGGTGATGGGCTCCTCGACGGGCTCGGGCGGTGTGTCGCGCTCGACCTTGGGCGCGGCCTTGAGGAGTGCTTGCCGGCGGAGGCGGGGGCCTTGGGCTCAGGGTCGGCGCCCGGGAGATCGAGCTCGCGGGCGACCTGCTCGTCGGTGACCGTGCGGTCGCGCGGGGCCGGGTAGGTGCTGGAGACCTCGCCGAGGTGGCTGTAGGTGAAGGTGTTGCCGTAGACGTCGGTGAGCGTGACGAACCTGCCGTCCGTCTCGTTCTCGCCGAGGTCGACGATGCGGCCGTCGTTGACGGCGATCACCGGGGCGTTCTTGCGGGCGAAGATGTCGATGTAGTCGCGCTCCGGGACGCTCTCGACGGGGAGGGCGGCGTTGCCCTCGGCGACGCGGCGACCCTCGAGGGCGATCGCGCCGGCGTAGCGGGAGGCGGCGTCGACCGGGAAGCGCGCCTGGGTCAGGCCGGTGAGGGAACCGACGAAGTCAGCCGGAAGGCCACCGATCATGCGCGCGCGCAGGAGGACGGAGTCCACGTACCAGTCGGCGTGGTTGTAGGCCCAGATGCCGGCCCGCAGGTCCGTGTCGGCGTGCGCGGCCTTGAGGTAGCGCGCGGCGGCGAAGATCGCGTCGACCGGGTTGTAGGGGTCCTTGATGCCGTCCCGGTTGGCGTCGACGCCGTAGGCACGCCAGGTCGCGGGCATGAACTGCATCCAGCCCGAGCGCGCCGGCGGTGGAGACGTTGAGGTTGCGGCCGTAGTCGGTCTCGATCTCGTTGATCGCGGCGAGGATCTCCCAGCGGATGCCGTACTCGATGCCGGCCGCCTGGTAGATGGGAAGGAGGAAGGGCGGGATGCGGAACTTGTCGATGAAGAAGTTCGGGACGCCGATGGGTGCCGCGCCCGGGACCGCGACCGAGAGGGCCGGGTTCGAGATGGTCGGGGTGCCGTCCTCGGCGATCGCCGGCATCGGCTTGTCGGCTTCACGCTGATCGTGCTCGCGGGCGTGACGCTCCATCGCGAGTCGAGCACACTCTCGAGCTATACTTGAGGGTGAGCGAAGCTTGCCGTCTCTGCGGAGCTTCGACATCGTCGCAACCCTCGAGCACCTGCCACTCGGGCGTGTCGTCCTGCGTGACGGGCTTGCCGTCCTTGGGGGCCGGCGTCGGCGAAGGCTGGGCGACCGGCGTGGCGGTCGACGAGGGCACGGTGGTCGGGGTGCCGGTGGCGGTCTCGGTGGGGGTTCCGGTCGCCGTCTCGGTGGGCGCCTCGGTGGCGGCCTGCGTGGGCGTCTCGGTCGCGGCCTGGGTCGGCGCCTCGGTGGCGACCTCCGTGGCTATCTGCGTCGCCACCTCGGTCGGCGGTCTCGGTCACGACGGTCTCCGTGGCGGCCACCGTCTCCTCGACGGCGGGCGTCGGATCCTGCGCGAGCGCGCCCACGGGGATGCACAGCGCCGCGTAGACGCCGGTAGCGAGCAGGATCTTCTTGAGCGGAAGGCGGGGCACGTCCCCCTTGAAATCGGCAGCGCAGCGGGGCTGCTTGAACGATGTTTCCTGCCGCACGCTGCGGTGCAGCGTTGACTAACCCTCGACTAGAGAGTCAGTCTTGCTCGGTGGGGCACCAATAGGTGGTCCTGCCACCCACCGTGTCGCGCTCGAGCGGCGTCTCGCAGCGCGGGCACGTCCCGTCCCGGCCGCGCGCCTTCACGAAGCGTCCCGTGTGCACGCCGCCGAGCTTGATCGCGTCGGCGATGCCCTTGCGCAGGTGCCGGTGGAGGCGATCGAGCTCCTCGCGGGTGAGCTCGCCCGCGGGGCGCTTGGGGGAGAGATGGGCGCGCCAGAGGACCTCGTCGGCGAGCAGATTGCCGATGCCGGCCACGTGCGCCTGGTCGAGCAGCTTGGCCTTCAGGGGCCCGGTGCCCCGGCCGATGCGCTCGCGGAACTCGGCCGGCTTGATGTCGGCCGCGTCCGGTCCCACGTGCGAGAAGTCCGGCTCGAGGATCGCCCGCGCCGAGCCGGCGCTTGTCGTGCAGCGCCAGCCGCCCGCCCTTCTCGAACTCGATCGAGAAGCGGTCCCAGTGGTTCGGCGCGGGCTCGCCGTCGACCACGATCTTGCCCGCCATGCCGAGATGCAGGCCGAGCACCGGGCCCGTCACCGTCGTCGGTCTCGACCCACAGGAACTTCCCGCGCCTCAGCGCGCGCGTGAGCGTGCGCCCGACCAGGGCGCTGTCGAGCTCACCCGGCGCGTGCGGGCGGCAGACGTACGTGTCCGCGTCGTCGACCGCGAGGATCGTCCGGCCCAGCGCCTTCTCGATCTGCAGTCGGGCCCGCTCCGCCTCAGGGAGCTCCGGCATCTACTGCAGTACGTCGCCCGAGTACTTCTTGATCACGCGGACGGTGCCCTGGGGCGCCGCCTCGATGCAGAGCCGGCAGAGCACGCACTCGTCGAGGTTCTCCGCGACGATCTCGAGGCTCCCCTCCGGGGCCTGGGCGAAGATGTCGACGGGGCAGACCTCGGTCAACTTGGCGGCCATGGCCGGATCGGACGCGACTGCGTCGTCGACCTCCACGCCGATGAAGACGCCGTCCATTAGATGCGCTCCTTGACCAGGTCGGGGATGTCCTCGATGCGCTCGGCGACGACGATGCCGGCCTCGGCGAGGCGGGCGATCTTCTCCGTCGCGGTGTCCTCCTTGCCCTCCACGATCGTGCCGGCGTGGCCGAAGCTCATGCCCGGCATCTCGTCCATGAAGCGGCCGGCCATGAAGGCGACCACCGGAAGGCGCGAGTTGTTCTCGGTGACCCAGTCGGCGAGCTGCTTCTCCATCCGACCGCCGGGCTCCGTGTAGATGACGATCGCCTTGGTCTGCTCGTCGGCCTCGAAGAGCGGCATCAGCTCGGCGTAGGTCTGGCCGATGATCGCGTCGCCGCCGATCGAGACGGCGGTCGACTGGCCGAGGCCCGCGGCCTTCAGCGTCGACGACATCTCCGTCGTCATGCCGCCGGAGCGCGAGATCACGCCGACCTCGCCGGGCGTGTAGGCCTGCGCGGCGTTCTTGGCCGGGCCGCCGATGCCGCCCATCTTGATCTCGTCGGGGACGATGATCCCGAGGCAGTTGGGGCCGATGATGCGGGCGTCGAGCTCGTTGGCGCGCTCGACCATCTGCGCGACGTCGGCGCGCGGGATGCGCTCCGTGACGATCACGATCAGCTTGACGCCGTTGTCGAGCGCCTCGAGCACCGCGTCCTTGGTGAAGGCGGGCGGGACGGTGACGACGGAGCCGTCGATCGGCCCGCCGTGGGCCTCGACGGCCTGGGCGACCGTGTCGAAGACCGGCACGCCGTGGACGTCGCGGCCGAGGCGGCCGGGGGTGACGCCGCCGACGATCTTGGCGCCGGCGCCGTAGTCCAGGCACTCACGGGTCAGGTTGACGGCCTCGCGCCCGGTGATGCCCTGGACGATGAAGGTCGTGTCCTTGTTGATCAGGATGCTCACTTCGCGCCCTCCACGGCGCGGCGCGCGGCCTCGTTCAGCGAGACCGAGCGGTCCGCGTAGGGCACGCCGTACTTCTCGAGGATCTTGAAGCCTTCTTCCTCCCACGCGCCCGGGATGCGGAAGATCGCGATCTTCTCCGCCGGGTCGTGGCCGAGCTCGAGGCAGGCCTTGATCACGCCGCGGGCGACGATGTCCACCCGGGTGTTGGAGACGATCGACATCATCACGGCGATCTTGTCCACGCCGGGCTTGGAGAGCACGAGCTTCGCCAGCCCGGCCGCCTTGCGCACGGACGGGTTGCCGCCGATCTCGCAGTAGTTGGCGGGCTTGCCGCCGTGGTTGCGGACCGCGTCGAAGAGCGTCAGCGAGCCGCCGCCGGCGCCGATCACGAGGCCGAGGTCACCGTCGAACTCGGTGACGTTGCCGGCCACGCCGCGGTGGTCCTGGGCGTCGACCGCCTCGCCGGCGATCTCGAACTCGGTCGCCTCGCGCGCCTGGCGCGTCTCCTCGTCGCCGACGCCGAGGTCCTTCAGCAGCGCCTTCTGGCGGCCGCGGGCCTCGTTCTCCATGTCCATGTGCGCGTCGAGCGCGACGAAGGAGCCGTCGGTGAGCTTGCCGAGCGGGTTGATCTCGGCCAGCGTCATGTCGTAGTCGACGAAGAGCTTGGCGAGCCGGGTGACGATCGGGATCAGCCGCTGCAGGTCCTTGCCGGTCACCCCGACGGAGGCGATCAGCTCCTTGGCCATGTAGTCGCTGAACGGCCGGTTGTTCGGGAAGTGCCGGCGCCCGACGCGGTCGGGCTGGTCCTCGGCGACCTGCTCGATGTCGATGCCGCCGACGTCGGAGAAGATCATCACGGGCTGCTTGCGCGTCCCGTCCCAGACGACGCCCGCGTAGTACTCCTGCGCGATGTCGGCCTTGGTGTCGATCATCACGCCGCGCGGCATGTGGCCGTTGATCTCCAACGCCAGGACGTGCTCGGCGTGCTCGGCGGCCTCGTCCGGCGTGTCGGCGAACTGGACGCCGCCGGCCTTCATGCGCCCGCCCGTGAGGACCTGCGACTTGATGACGGTCGGCCCACCGATGTCGGCGGCGTGCTTGCGCGCCTCCTCGGCGGTCTTGGCGAAACCGAACTGCGTGGTGGGGATGCCCGCCCGGCGGACGATCTCTCGGGATTCGTACTCGAAGAAGCGCATCAGCGGCGCGGGAGCCTATCCGCCTCGCACGTCTGGGGTCCCGGACGACGACGTCGGCGGCCTCAGGCCGACGCAGGCTCCAGGCCATACGCCTCGGCCAGCTCGGGGTCCTTCTGGGCGAGCATCTCGGCGAGGTCGACCATGACCTTCGCCTGCTTCCAGGTGGCGTCGTCCTGCATCTTGCCGTCGATCATGTGCACGCCGGCGCCGTCGGGGATCGCCTCGATGATCTTCTTGGCGAAGAGGACCTCGTCGGCCTCGGGCGAGAAGACCTTCTTGGCGATGTCGATCTGCGCGGGGTGCAGCGACCAGGCGCCGACGCAGCCGAGCAGGAAGGCGGCGCGGAACTGGGTCTCGCAGCCCTCGACGTCCTTGATGTCGCCGAACGGGCCGTAGAAGGGCAGCGCGCCGACGGACGTGCAGGCGTCGACCATGCGGGCGATGGAGTAGTGCCACGGGTCCTGCTGGTAGCTGGCGCCGCGGGCTCGCCTCGCGCGTCCGGGTCGGCGATCGTCGCGGTAGCCGGGGTGGCCGCCGCCGACGCGCGTGGTCTTCATGCGGCGCGAGGCGGCGAGGTCGGCCGGGCCGAAGCTCATGCCCTGGATGCGCGGCGACGCGCAGGCGATCTCCTCGAGGTTGGCGACGCCCTGCGCGGTCTCGAGCAGCGCGTGGATGAGGATCGGCCGGTCGACGCCGCCCTTGGCCTCGAGCTGGGCGAGCAGGCGGTCGACGTAGTGGATGTCCCACGGGCCCTCGACCTTCGGGACCATCACGACGTCGAGCTGGTTGCCGATCTCGGTGACGAGCGTCGTGAGGTCGTCGAGCACCCAGGGGGACTCGAGCGAGTTCACGCGCGTCCACAGCTGGGTGATGCCGAGGTCGTTGGAGCGCGCGAAGTCGACGAGGCCCTGGCGCGCGGCCTCCTTGCGCTCGACGGGCACGGCGTCCTCGAGGTTGCCGAGCAGGATGTCGACCTTGGGCGCGGTGTCGACGGCCTTGGCCGCCATCTTCTCGTTGGAGAAGTCGACGAAGTGGATCATCCGCGAGGGCAGGACGGGGATCTCGCTGACGGGCTCAGGGGCGTCGATCGCGAGCGGCTTGAAGAAGTCGCGGGGATTGCGCATGCGGACACCGACCGTACACTCCGCCGCGCGCAAATGACCGACTTCACCACAGACCAGGCCGAGCGCGAGTCCACCGGCGGCCATCCCTACGGCCGCTACCTCGAGGAGTTCGAGGTCGGCGCCGTCTACAAGCACTGGCCCGCCAAGACGGTGACCGAGTCAGACGACCATCTCTTCTGCCTGATCACCATGAACCACCATCCGCTGCACCTCAACGACGTGTACGCGAAGGCGTCCCAGCAGGGCCGCAACGTCGTGGTCGGGCCGCTCGTCTACTCCCTCGCCCTCGGCATGAGCGTCTCCGACGTCTCGGGCAAGGCGATCGCCAACCTGGCGACGGAGGAGCTCAAGCACCCGGCGCCCGTCTTCCACGGCGACACGCTGTTCGTGGAGTCCGAGGTCCTCGAGAAGCGCGAGTCGCAGTCCAAGCCCGACCGCGGCACCGTCAAGGTCCACACCCGCGTCTTCAACCAGGACGGCGTCCTGGTGGCCGAGTTCAAGCGGCTGGTGCTGGTGCCCCGGAAGGACGCTGGCCCTCCGGTTCAGTGCGTAGGCCGTTCGGCGACGGCGGCGGCCGTCAGCAGCCAGGCGGCGACGGCGTAGAGCGCGGGCGAGGCGATGCCGTGCGTGATGGCCGCGGCGGCCAGCACGAGCCCCGAGACCTCGACACAGCGGCCCACGCGCGCGTCGTGCGCGCGGCGGCCGCACGCCGAGAGGATCCCGATGCGGACCGCTCCGTGGCGCAGCTTCAGCGCCACGTGGATGACGAAGCCGATGCGCGAGCAGGCCGAGCGCGATCAGCTCGAGGAAGCGCAGGTCCGCGTCGAAGGCGGTCGCCGGGATGATCACGGCGAGGGCCGCGGTGCCGACCGCGTAGACGCGCCAGGGCAGCGGTCGGCTCGCCGGGACGCTCGCCGCCGCCGGTGGCCATCGCCGCGGCGAAGGTCATGTACAGGGCCGCCAGCGCGTAGGCGACGTCGTGCAGCGGCCGGAAGGCCAGGGTGACGAACAGCAGCGCGCAGAGCGGCGCCGCGCCGTCAGCGAAGGGAACCCGCGGGGGCGTCCATGACCGCCATGTCACTTTGGATCGTCTCCGGTGTTGGTTTCCCTGACTAAGCGGGCCATCCTCAACGGATGACCACTTAGGATGAGCGACCCCATCAGCGAAGTGCAGGTCCTCAAGGAGTCTCGAACGTGAGCCGAAGCGCCGACGAATCACCAGGAACTCATCGACTGGGTGCAGGAAGTAGCGGCGCTGACGCAGCCTGCGTCCATCCACTGGTGCGACGGCTCCGCGGAGGAGTACGACCGGCTCTGCCAGGACCTGGTGGACGCGGGGACGTTCTCCAAGCTCGACGAGGCCAAGCGGCCGAACTCCTACCTCTGCCTCTCTGATCCAGGCGACGTGGCGCGCGTGGAGGACCGAACGTTCATCTGTTCCGAGCGTGAGGAGGACGCCGGGCCGACCAACAACTGGACGGATCCGGCGGAGATGCGGGAGAAGCTCAAGCGGCCTCTTCGAGGGCTCGCATGGCGGGCCGCACGATGTACGTCGTCCCCTTCTCGATGGGCCCGCTCGGCTCGCCGATCGCCCACATCGGCGTCGAGCTCACCGACTCGGCCTACGTGGCCGTCTCGATGCGGATCATGACCCGCATGGGCAAGGGCGCGCTCGACGTGCTCGGCACGGACGGCGAGTTCGTCCCCTGCGTCCACACGGTCGGCGTCCCGCTGGCCGAGGGCGAGACGTCCTCGCCGTGGCCGTGCAACGAGACGAAGTACATCGTCCACTACCCCGAGACCCGCGAGATCTGGTCCTTCGGCTCGGGCTACGGCGGCAACGCGCTGCTGGGCAAGAAGTGCTTCGCGCTGCGCATCGCGTCCGTCATGGCGCGCGACGAGGGCTGGCTCGCCGAGCACATGCTGATCCTCAAGGTGACCTCGCCGGAGGGCGACGAGCAAGTACGTCACCGGCGCCTTCCCGTAGCGCCTGCGGCAAGACCAACTTCGCGCTGATGGTCCCGACGCTCGAGGGCTGGACCGTCGAGACCGTCGGCGACGACATCGCCTGGATGAAGTTCGGCGACGACGGCCGGCTCTACGCCATCAATCCCGAGGCCGGCTTCTTCGGCGTCGCGCCGGGCACGGGCTTCTCGAACACGCCCAACGCCATGGAGGCGCTCGAGAAGAACGCGATCTTCACCAACGTCGCCCGCACCGACGACGGCGACGTCTGGTGGGAGGGCATGTCCGATCCGGCGCCCGAGCACCTGATCGACTGGCACGGCAACGACTGGACGCCGAAGTCCGAGACGACCGCCGCGCATCCGAACGCGCGCTTCACCGTCCCGGCCGACCAGACCCCGTCGATCGCCCCGAACTGGGACGACCCCGCGGG
The DNA here is from genome assembly GCA_963759945.1 of uncultured Solirubrobacteraceae bacterium. GTDB lineage: Bacteria > Actinomycetota > Thermoleophilia > Solirubrobacterales > Solirubrobacteraceae > DATLGB01. The sequence goes on from CAVXBH010000022.1 coordinate 87,208, forward strand.
TGTCCCGATCGACGCGTTCCTCTTCGGCGGCCGCCGTTCGACGGTGGTCCCGCTCGTGCGCGAGGCCTTCGACTGGGAGCACGGCACCTTCCTGGGCGCCACGATGGGCTCCGAGAAGACGGCCGCGGCCGCCGGCACGGTGGGTGAGCTGCGCTTCGACCCGATGGCGATGCTGCCGTTCTGCGGTTACAACATGAGCGACTACTTCGCCCACTGGCTCAAGACGGGTCAGCGCGAAGGTGCGGACCTGCCGCGGATCTTCTTCGTCAACTGGTTCCGCAAGGATCAGGAGACCGGCCGCTTCCTCTGGCCTGGCTTCGGCGAGAACTCACGCGTGCTCGAATGGATCTTCCGCCGCTGCGACGGCACGGCCGAGGGCGAGGAGACCGCCGGTCGGGATCATCCCGACGGCCGACGGCATCGACCTCGACGGCCTCGACATCGAAGCGGACGCCTTCGAGGAGGTCCGCACGGTCGACCTCGACGCGCTGCGCGACGAGCTGCCGCAGGTCCGCGGACACCTCGAGATCCTTCGGCGAGGCGCTGCCGCAGGAGCTGTGGACCCAGTTCGAGGCGCTCGAGCAGCGTCTCGGCGCAGCCACGGCCTAGAGCGGCGACGGGCGCGCGGTCAATTCCTGAGGGTGATGCGCTGACGGGTGACCGCTCCGCCGCGCCGTAGGACGAGCACGTAGCGACCGGGCCGCAGCCTGCGCACGCCGCCGAGCCGCAGTCGTCGCCCGCGCACGCTCCCGCGCGCGACCGTGCGTCCGTGGCGAACCAGCCGCGCACGGGCCGCGCGGGTGCTCTTCACGGTGCACTTCACCCGCAGCTTGCCGTTCTTGGCCCGGCTTGCCGCCTTGCAAGTCACGGTTCCGGCAGGGCCTAGTGGTCCGGTGTCGCCCTTGGCGCCGGTGTCGCCCTTGGCGCCGGTGTCGCCCTTGGCGCCGGTGTCGCCCTTGGCGCCGGTGTCCCGGTGTCGCCCTTGGCGCCGGTATCGCCCTTGGGTCCTGCCGGCCCGGTCTGACCGTTCGTACCAGTGGCTCCAGTCGGGCCCTGGGGGCCTGCGCCGCCCGGTGCGCCGACGGGTCCCGCCGGACCCCCGGACCCGGCGGGGCCGGTGGCACCGATCGGGCCGGCGGGGCCTGCGAGCCCGACCGGACCCGGCGCGGGGTCAGCGGCGACAAACGTGCGGTCGGCGCCATTTGTCGTCCCGACGCCATTGGTCGCCACTATGCGGAAGTGATAGGTCGGGCCGGTAGTGAGCACCCGCTGGGATGCTCAGCGCGTGCTCGTCGCGGTCGGAGCCCACGCTCGCACCGCCCGCTGGAAGCGTCGTGCCGTACGCCGTCGTGGTTCCGAGTTCGAACTTGAAGGTCGTGGCGTCGCCGTTCGGATTGACCGAGCCGTTCAGCGTCGCTCCCGTTGCGCTGATAGCGGACGCCGACTCGGTGTGTGCCGTCGGCGCTCCCGGTGGGAGCCTCGTGGTGAGCGTCCGGTCCGGACCGTTGGTCCGGCCCCGGCGTTCGTGGCCACGAGGCGGTAGTGGTAGAGCGTGGGCGGGCTCGAGGCCGGACAGGATGCGACTGACCTCCACGGCGCCCTCGCCGCTGTTGTTCAGGGCCACGGGTGTGACCGGGACCACCTCTCCATAGGCGGTCGACAGCCCGTACTCGAAGAAGTACGTCGGCGTCTGCGAGCGCGGATCCACGCTGCCCGTGAGCACTGCGCGCGTGGAACGCACGTCATCCGGATCCCCCGTGACGACGAGCGGAGCGCCGCGGTGGGTTGTGTCGCAGCCCGATACGGAGTCGGTGGCGTCCGCGAACGCGTTGCCGCCCTCGCTCGGCCCTGCTGTACCGCAGTTGACGCTGTCACTCCCACCGCCGCGCGCGGAGATGGTGTCGAAGCCACCTTCGCCGAAGAGCCCGTCGATGAATCCTCCGCCCGTGAGGGTGTCATCGCCCGGTCCGCCCCTGAGCAGCGAGCCCCCGTCTGACGCGACGAGGGTGTCACCGGCGTCGCCGCCGCTCGCGGAATTGCCGGAGAGAATCGTGTCCCTGGCCCCGGGCAGACCGTCTTCGCTGCCGCCCTGCACCGACTGCCCGAGCTGCTTGAGGTTCACGGACACCGGCTCGGCGTGATCCGCGTAGCTGATCGTCGTTGCAAAGTCCTGGGCCTTGAGCGTGTCCGCCCCAGGGCCTCCGCTGATGGTGCTGAAGATCGGCGAGCCAAAGGCGTCGCCGCTGCGCCCTTCGATGTCGTCGGCGCCCGTCCCGCCGTCGACGCTCACCCCGCTGCGCTGCGTTTCGTTGTTGGCGAGCGAGGACACCACGTCGTTGCCATCGCGCCCGACGACCCGGACGTCGAAGCCGACAAAGGAGATCTCGCACACGGCCGTGTGGGGCCCGGTGGCGGCACAGCCGGTTCCGTCCACATAGAGCTGCGCGGCCGTATCGACGATCGTGACCCGGGTGTCGAAGAAGTTGGTACCGGGCTTCTCGGTCACGGAGATCTGATTGGCCACGCCGACGCCGGCGGACACGTCGATCTGCCGACCGAACGTTGCGATCCGGCTGACCACGTCCGTCACCGCGACCTGGGTGGTCAGGGTGGCGTCGTCGGTCATCACCGTCTGTCCGAGCCGGGTGATCGAAAGCCGGTAGTGGATGGTCTGCCCTGGCGTGAGGTCAGCCAGCTGCGCGACCACGGGCGTGTCGCTCGAGCCGAACACCTGCGTCACGTCCTGGGTCGTTCCGTACGTTGTCGTCGGGCCGTACTCGACGGACACGGTCGACGACCCGTCGCTGGCGTGGTGGTTGGCGGTCGCGCTGATCGAGGCGTGCGAACTGCCGAGGGTGACAGACCCGGCGGTGATCGTCGGTGCCGTACTGGTCGCGATGAACGTGTCGGCACCGGTCTGGAATTCCCGCGCCCAGTCGGGATCGGCAGTGTCCGCGCGCACGACCAGCGTCACCTGGTACTGCGCGCCCGTCGCGAGTCCGCTCGCGTTCTCGGTCACCGCACCGTCGGCGGGAACCGGTGATGGTGCCGCCGGAAAAACGAACTCATCGCCCGTGCTGTTGCGTACCACGCGGAACTGGTAGGTGACGCTCGTCGCACCGTTCAGGGCGACCATGCCGTTGAGCGTCGCCGAGGTGTCGGCGATGTCAGTGGTGGTGGCGATGGTGGAACTCGGGTCGGGCCGGGTCTCGGCCGTCATGGCGGCAGTCACGTTGCCACTGAGCGAAACGCGGATCGGCTCATCGGCAGCGAAGGACTTGCGCGCCGTGCCGCCGGTCTGGGGGGTGCCAGTCTCCCCACCGAGGGTTTCCAGCGTCGTTCCCGAGAACAGGGCGGCTCTGAAGGCGGCGTTCGGGTCCGTGCTGGTGCTGGTGACTTCCACGCGCACCGTCCTGGGCACAGCCGGGGCGAGGGCGTACCACACAGACCCGGCGTCCGATGAAGCGAGACCCGGCTCATTGGGCTCGGTCGTCGCTGTGGCGAGATCGACGGTCCCCGTGCTCGCCGGCAACGCTGCCGCATCGGCGAAGTTGTCGTTGGCGGGCGCCGCGCCGGCGGGCGCAGCAGCGAGCAGCACGGCCGCGGCCACGGCCACGGCCACGGCGATCCGAGTCTTCATCCGCCAAAGCTAGTTGGGCCCGGCGCCGATAGCAAACTCGAGTGTGGCCCTCGCGGAGGCCTCAGAGTGAAACGCAGAACGTCCGGAACTTCGCCCGTCGGTGACCGGCGGGCCGTGCCCGAACAGGACGACGGACGGCTCGCCGAGGTCGGCCAGTGCTCGGGCGGACTCGCGGTTGCTCGCCGGATCGGGCGTGAAGGCGTCGAGTGGCAGCCGCAGGCCCGGGATCAGGGTCAGCGGATGCGCGGAGTTGAGGACGTCGCCGACGATCAGGACCTTGTCGGCCTCGCGCCACAGGACGATGTGGCCGACGGAGTGGCCCGGTGCCGCGATGACGCGCCAGTCGCCGATCACGTCGCCGTCGCGCAGGGCGCGGTCGACGGGGTGGCCCGGGCCGGTGAAGGCGCGGTCCATGAACTGCGCCAGCGGGTTGCCCGGTTGGAGCTCGCGGATGAGCTTCGGGTTCTCGGCGGCGGCCACGTCGGCCGCGCCCACCCAGAAGGGGATGCCGAGCTCGGAGCAGACGTGGTGCGAGGCGCCCTGATGGTCCGGGTGGGCGTGGGTGAGGACGTGTGCCGACAATGTGGTTGCACCCGCCCTGCTGTGCTTGACGATCTTCTTGCCGTCGCGGCGCGTCTGGGCGTCGACGAGAAGGTCGCCAGCGACCCATGCGTTGATCGAGTTCGGCGGGAAGCTGGGGATCACCCAGACGTTGTCGGCGACCTCCTTCAATGCGGATCGAAGCCGGTCGCGGCGGGCGGACGGGACTCCTCGGCCAGCGAGGACACGAGCAGGGAGCCCTGGGCGGACGCCTCCAGCGTCGCCATCGCCTCCTCCTGCGAGCGCGCGTAGAGCTCGACGAGCAGGAAGACGACGATGCGGTCCTCGTCGTGCTTGTGGAAACGCACGTGGGTGAAGAACTCGCGGGTGCCATGGTCGCCGAAGGCGGCGAAGGACAGGTGATCGGCGGCATCGGGGCCCGAGCAGGACTCGACGGAGTCCGTCTCGACGGTGACCTCGCAGGAGGCGACCCATGGCGTGCCGGCGACCATTCGCTCCCAGCGATCCTCGATCGGCTGGACCCGCTCCTCGATCAGGCCGAGGTGCGGCTGGTCGTGCATGCAGTCGAGGCACTGCACGACGGCTTCCTGGAGCTCGTCGACGACGTCGGCCTTCTCACCGGTGGCCGGGTCGATGCGGTGGATCCCCTCGTAGTGCACCTGCACTTCGAGGTTCGTCGACCAGCAGCGATAGCACCGCAACCACGAGCCCAGCGCGGGACCTGCTTCCATGCGGGACGATCCTACCCGTGCGGAGACTGATTCCCATATTGCTCGCAGTTGCCCTGGTCGGCTGTGGGGAGAACACCCCCACCGACGAGGAGCAGGTCCGCGAGGTCCTGGCCGGCTTTGCGAGCGCTGTCGAGGGGCGCGATTACCAGCGCCTGTGCGACGACATCTTCGCCGAGGAGCTGCTGCAGGGCCTGCAGCAGATCGGCCTCCCGTGCGAAGTGGCGATGCGGACCGGTCTCGAGGATCGTCAGGATCCGAAGCTGACCGTCGGCACGATCACCATCGACGGCGACACGGCGACCGCCGAGGTGCGCACCTCCGCCGGCGGCGAGGCGCCGTCGTCGGACACGCTGACGCTCATGCGCAGTGGCGATCGCTGGCGGGTGACGGCGCTGAGTGGTGATCCTCGGGCGACCGCGAGCCCGTCCGCCGGTCCGACCGGCTCGGCTCCTGCGGAGTCGTCTCCGACTCCGGCCCCATAGCGAGCACGAAGGGGAGCTCACGGGCGGACCGCTTGGCCGCGTACATGCGCGTGTCGGCGAGGCTCAGCGCGGCGCTCGGCGTCTGCGCCTCCTCTGGCAGCCAGCACGAACCGTGTGACGCGTCGATGCCGTCATCGCGCAGGGCCGCCGCGCAGCGGTCCAGGGCGGTCCAGTCCCTCAGCAGCACGCACAGCTCGTCGCCGCCGAGGCGGAAGGCCTCGCCGGCGCCCTCGACCGCCGCCTGCAGGCGGCCGCCGACGCGGATCAGGAGCTCGTCGCCGGCCGCATGGCCGAGCCGGTCGTTGTAGTGCTTGAAGCCGTCGAGGTCGAAGAGCGCGAGCAGAAGGCGCTCACGTCCGATGACGGCCGTCTCGAGGACCTCCATCAACCGACGGCGGTTGCCGAGGCCGGTGAGCACGTCGGTGCGCTCGCGGCGCTCGAGGTTCTCCCGCAGCCAGACGACGACTCCGGCAGCGACGCAGATCGTCGGGATGGCGACGATCGAGTTGGCTAGCGCATCCGGGTCGAGGCTCTGGGCGTAGATGGACGTGATCGTCATGCCGGCGACCGCGAAGAGCAGCTGTGCGACGGCCTCGGCGCGGCGCCGGAACGCGTAGGCGGCGAAGACCGCGACGAGCACGAAGTACCACATGAAGACCGTCGCGTAGGCGGCATGCACGACGACCGCGAGCGGAGACCTCGACGGTCGACACCGCGACCAGCACGTGCATCCAGTGACGGTGGATCCGATGCCACGGGATCAGCACCGTGACGATCGCGCTGACGAGCGCCAGCGCGTTTACCAGGTAGGCGTCGCATGCGGAGCCGATGACGGCGTTGGTCGGGAGGGAGGCGACGGCACCGCAGAGGAACAGGAGCGCCGCGCAGCGACCCAGCACGAGATTCCGGGTCCCTCCCATCGATCACGCATCGGCGCGCGCCTCGAGCACCTTGACCAGTTCGGGTGGCGAAGCGTTAGCTTGCTGACCCTCCAGAAACCGCATCGCGGCTCGCCGGCCTCCGAGCGCCCGCAGACCGGCCTCACCGCGCTCGGCGACGAAGTCCGCCAGCGCGCCCGCGCGCCGCGTCGCGGCCCTGGCGGCCAGTAGGTCGAGTCCCTCCCGATGGGCGTCGAGTGCCTCCACGAGGTCGTCGATCCCGGAGGGCGGCGGCACCGAGGAAACCGCCACTACGCGGGTATTTTGCGCGCCGATCGAGCGCAGCGCGGCGTGGAGGTCGCGCCGGGAGCGGGTGGCGATCTGGCCCAGATCGGCCTTTGTCACGACGAGCACATCGGGGATCTCCATGATCCCCGACTTCAGGAACTGCAGGGCATCGCCCGAGCCGGGCTGGACGACCACCGCGACCGTGTCGGCGGCGTCGGCGATGTCGGTTTCCGACTGTCCGACGCCGACCGTCTCGATCACGACGACATCGAACGCGTGCGCGAGCGCCTGCGCGGCCGCCCGCGTGGCGGGTGCGAGGCCGCCGAGCCGCTCGCCCGTCGGCCATCGAGCGGATGAAGACGGAGCGGTCGCGCGGGTCGGACTCGATGCGGGCACGGTCACCGAGGAGGGCGCCGCCCGAGCGCTTGGAGGACGGGTCGACGGCGAGCACGGCAACGGAGCGCCCGCGCTCCCGCCAGGCCTTCGTGAGCGCGCTCAGCAGTGTCGACTTGCCGGCGCCGGGTGGGCCGGTGACGCCGACGATGTGGGCGTCCGCATCCGTGCCCAGCGCCTCCAGCAGGGCATCGGTCTCCGCCCGCTGGGTGCGGTTCTCGATCAGGTTCAGGACCGCCGGCGCAACGGTGAAGTCGCCGTCACGCAGCCGGTTCGCGAGCTCCACGGCGAGGACGCTATCGAGGCCAGGCGGCCTGGGTGAGCTTCAGGGCGTAGAAGCCGCTGGACGCGTCCGTGTACCAGACCTGGCGCGTCTTGGGGTCGAAGGCGGGCTGGGAGAACGCGGCGTTGCCGTTCTGCGGGGCGATGGAGTAGGCGACCTCGCGCGGGTTGCGTGGGTTGCGGACGTCGAAGACCCGCAGGCCCGAATTCAGGAAGGAGCACGCGACGATGCCGGGGTTCACCCGGCGCGGCGCTGCGCAGTAGTGGGCGCCGTAGCCGAGCGGCTTGTCGGCCTCCACCCAGTTCGGATCCGCTCGACGAAGCGCCGGTGCGGTTCGCGCATGTTGACCTCCAGGCGCAGGTTGGAGGCCACCCGCGGGCCGGCGCCGGGTCGGCGAGGTCGATCAGCGCGCGCCGCCCGACCTGGTCGTCGTCGCGCCGGGGTTGAAGCGGAAGGCGAACTCGTCGAACTCGAGCAGGTAGGCGCGGCCGCGGATCGTCAGCGGGACCGTGTTCTGCGGGATGGACACGTTCTTCCAGGTCAGCCGGCTGATCTCGCGCACCTGCGGTGTCGGGCGTGCGCGCCTGCACCTCGGAGACGTCGAGGATCGCGAGGTTGCCGTTGATCGGATCGGCCAGGTAGAGCGGTTGCCGTCGTCACGCACGCGTGATCCCGTGCGCGTAGACCGCCCCTCCCAAAGGGTCGTGGGGCACGCTCCGGGTCGGAGACGTCGACCGCCGCGATGCCCTCGCCGCCCGCGACCCAGAACGTGGCGCCGTCCGGCGACCAGCCGCTCTCGCGGCCGAAGCGCGCGGACCGCGTCGTCGAGGCGAGCACCGGCTTGCGGCAGTCCGCGCCGACCTCGTAGATGGACAGCAGCCCGGCGCGTCGCCCCGTTGCCGAGCTCGGCGGCGAGCAGCCCGCGGCGCCTCGTTGAGGTTCAGCGACTCGTGCGGCCCCGCATGCGGGCGCGGTCAACGTCGCCGTCTGCACCGGGTGCGACGGGTCGGCCATGTCCAGCACGGCGACGCCGGGTGCCGGCAGCCCGGGGACCGTGATCGACGTTCGAAGGGATGCTAGCAGCGCCGTGTCGTAGAACGCGCACTCGTGTCCGGCGCGATCGGTGTAGCGCCAGGACGCGAAAGCCGCCCGCGCCGTCGACGTGTGCCGATGCGCTGGGCGTTGCACGTCCAGTCGCTCCCCGCTGCGGGCGGCGGCAGGCACGCGCCCCTGCTCGGCGTCGATCGGCCTGGAGCCCGGGCCGCAGTCCGCCCGCGGCGGTTGACGAGCCGCGGCTCGGGGATGGGCTGCATCTGCGCAATCGCGGCGCCGTCGACCCGAGCCCCACCAGCGCCTCGAGGTCGTTGGCCGGCAGCGTCGGTCCGGTCAGCTGCGCCAGCAACCCCGCCACGATCAGCGCCCTCACGCGCGGGATTGTTACACCCCGACGTCGAGCGTCAGGCGTGACGCCGTCCGCCGCCGGGCCGGAATACCTGGCGAGCTGGCTCTTGTAGCCGTCCGCGAAGACCATGTCGCGGGTCGAGCGAGGTCGACGCCAGGTTGCGCACGCTCTGCTCGTAGCCGGCGGTGGCGTACACGGTGCTGCAGACGTCGGCGGGCAGGGCCAGCTGCGAGGTCCGTGGGCGTCACCCGCCGAGGTGGCCTCGGCCAGGCTCGGGTAGACCTCGAAGTGGATGTGGGGCCAGCGACCGTCGTAGGCCGCCGGGAAGATGCTGGTGAAGGTGAGGTTGCCGTCGGCGTCGGTCTCCTGCACGCCCCGCAGGTAGTTCTGGTCGGCGACGCCCTGGGAGTACATCGAGTACTTCCCGTCGTGGTGCAGTGCCACAGGTACACCGCAGCCCCGGCGAGCGCCGACCCGCCGTTGGCCAGGTCGCTCAGGTGCAGCTGGATGGTCAGGGGCACCCCCTCGGCCGTGCCCGACGAGGCCCCGAAGCTCGAGCGGATGTCGCTCCGGACGATGCCGCTCTCGGTCAGGACGTTGGGGCCGTTGGTGCCGTCGGCGGGGTACGGGCCACCCGTCTCCTCGGGGATCGACTCGGCCAGGTCGTGCTCGTGCTCGTCGTCGCGGCCTGCTCGGGATCGCCGCCGCACGCCGCAAGCACCGCGGCCAAGCCCGCCGCCGATGACGCCGAGCGCACGCCGACGGCTCAGCAGCCGTGGGAGGTCGTGGGCGAGGCCCAGGTCA
>CAVXBH010000023.1:0-15315 GCA_963759945.1 uncultured Solirubrobacteraceae bacterium
CAGGCCCGCACCGGATCGACCGTCGCGGCAGAGCTGCTCGCCATGTGGCCCGAGAGCCTGGACCGCTTCGTGAAGATCATGCCCAACGACTACAAGCGCGTTCTACAGGAGCGTGCCACCGCCGCCGAGGCCCGCGCCGAAGTCGCACCGGCCTAACGACGTCACTTCAATCAGGGGTCCGTCCCTTTTTTGAAGGGCTTCAACCGGGGGTCCGTCCCTTTTTTGAAGGAGTCGGTTGGTCCGCTGATTCGCGTTACGCAGGACGAGCTCGCCGCCGCGCTGCAGGACGTTGTCGCGGGAGGTGTCCCTCTGTTCGCTAAGCGGCGGTGCGCACCTCGATCTTCCCGTCCGTGACGCGCGTCTCGTAGACGGGCTGGGGGAAGGTCGACGGGCCCGACTCAACCGAGCCGTCGGTGAGCGAGAAGACGGTGGCGTGCCACGGGCAGGTGACCGTGCCGTCGGAGATCTCGCCGTCGGAGAGCGGTCCGCCGCGGTGGGCGCAGCGGTTGTGCAGCGCGCGGACCTCGCCGTCGTGGCGGACGAGCATCACCGGGGTGCCGTCGACCATCGCGCAGCGGGCGGCGCCGTCGGCGAGCTCGGATTCGGACACGTCGGTGGAGGCCCACTCGTCGATGGCCGCGTCGAAGATCGTCTGGTCGACGCCGATGCCCTGGGCGTAGGAGAGATGCCCGCCCAGCCAGCCGCCGGCGCCGAGCACGGACACGCCCGCGAGGGACAGCAGCTTGCCGCGACCGGCACGGCCGCTGCGACGGGCGGCAAGCGAGGCGGCCATCAGGGCGATCGCCGTCCCGTTCACCGCGGCGTGCATGAGGCCGACGCGGCGCACGCCGGGGTCGCCCATCTCCGAGTCGGCCCAGTCCGACCAACCGGTGGCGAGCGTGGGCGCCGTCGCCAGCAGGCCGGCGCCGATGAGCTTGGCGGCGGCCTCCTCCTCACCCGCCAGGTCGAGCAGCACAGAGCTGGTCCATGTTCCGATCGGGACGTCGGTGAGCAGCGGGTGCAGCGCGTGGCCCATGAAGGTGCCGCTGAGCGCGTCCTTGATCGCACCGGGCGGGATCGCGCTGCGGACGAGCCCTCCGATCTTCGAGGCGATGGGGTCGAGCGCCTCGATGGATTCGAGGCGCTCGCCGGCGGCGGCGGCAAGGGGTCTGGTCACGCGGGACCGCTACCCATTCCATCCGCCCGATGATCAGGCCTTTGCCGCACGCAGTGGCAGCCGCGTGTAGGTCCCGGCTGCCCGTAGCTCTTCATGCGGCCACCCCCGGGCGAGCTTCCGCTCACCGTTACGGCGTCAGCGGCTACCAGCTGACGAGCTTCCAGATCTCCGGCAGGCGCGCCGACTCGTCGCCGCCGACCTCGGCGAAGATGGCGACCGCGCGCCGGAGGTGGTCCTGGGCCGCCTCGGTGCGGCCGGCGGCGTGGTGGAGGTCGGCGAGGTTGTTGAGCAGGGCCGCCTCGCGGTGGCGGTCGGCGCAGATCGCCAGCGCCCGCTCGGTCAGCGCGATCGCCTCCTCCGGGTCCTCGCACAGCAGGGCGAGGTTGTTGAGCGCGGCGACCTCGGCTGCGCGGTCACCGAGCTCCTCGGCCAGCGCGAGGCTGCGCTCGAGCTCGGCCGGGTCGCGATTGAGCATCCCGAGCAGGTTGTGCGCGGCGGCCCCGGCGACCGGGTCGGCGGTCGCGCGGACGGCCTCGGCGGCGAGTTCGGCGGCGCCGTCGAAGTCCCCGGCGCGGTGGCGGACGAGCGCGAGGTCGACAAGGACGCGCGCGGGTCGGTCGGAGCCCTCGAGCGCCGCGCGCAGCCGCGCCTCGGCGGCGCCCCACTCGCCCCGGCGCAGGTGCACCGCTCCGAGCTTGTGCTCGACCTCGGGGCTCGGCGCCAGCGCCGCGGCCGCCTCGTAGGCAGCCAGCGCGGCGCGGTAGTCGCCGGTCAGCGTGCGGGCGTCGCCGAGGCGCTCCTGCAGCGCCGCGGGGTCCGGGTGGCCGAGCGCGAGCGCGGCCTCGAGGTGCGCCGCGGCCTCGGCGTTGGCGAGCAGGCCGGCGGCGTGCGCGGCCGCCGCGGCGAAGCGCTCGGCCGCAGCCGCGTCCTCGCCGGCCTCGCGCAGATGGTCGGCGACGACGGCGTCGTCGGAGCGCGTGAGTGCGAGCGCCGCGCGGCGGTGCAGCAGCCGCCGCCGCGCGAGGCCGAGATCCTCGTACACGAGGCCGCGCAGCTTGGAGTGCGAGAACTCGTAACCCGCGTCGAGGATCCCGCGTGCGACCAGCGCCTCCAGCGCGTCGACGACCTCCTCCTCGCTGCGCCCGCTGGTCGTGCGCAGCACGTCGAGGTCGATGCCGCGGCCCAGCACCGCGGCCGCCCCGGCGACCTGCCGCGTCGCCGCGTCGACACCGGCGAGTCGCGCCTCGAGCAGCGAGCCGCCGACGACGGCGCCCGCGGCCAGGAACTCGGCCACGAAGAGCGGCAGACCCTCGCTCTCGGCCCAGGCGTCCGGTCCCGCGAGCTCGACGACCTCCGTCTCGGTGAGCCGGCGTGGCCGCAACACGGTGGCGCCCGCGACCAGTGCGCGCAGCGGATGACCCGGAGGCACCGCCTCCGCGCGCCATGTGAGCACCAGGGAGAGCGCGCGGCCCGGCAGCCGTCGGGCGAGGTAGCTGAGAGTCTCGACCGTCGCCTCGTCGGCGCCGTGCACGTCGTCGACGACGATCACATCGGCCGCCGCGGCGAGCACGGCGGCGACCGCATCCAGCAGCCGCGCCTGAGCGCCCGGCGCGTCCGGCGTCACGGCGTCCGGGAGGCCGGGCCGCCAGAGCTCGGGCGTGAGCAGCGCCGCGTCGGACCGCTGCTGCGGCGCTACCTCGAATGGCCGCGCGGCGGCCTGGCGCAGCAACTCGGCCACCGGTGCGTAGGGGAGGCCGGACTCCTGCTCGTGGCAGCGAGCGGCCAGGATCCGCTCGCCCCGCAGCTGCCCGACCAGCCTCGTCTTGCCGATCCCCGCCTCACCCTCGACGACCACGAGCCGCCCCGGGGTGAGCTCGTGGAGCGCGGCCAGCTCGGCGTCGCGGGCGACGAGCGGAAGTTCCTGTGGCGGCGACGCCGGCGCCATGCGCACGGGTCCGGGATCCGGGGCGGACAGGGTGCCCTCGCTGATCTCGGTGAAGAGGCGGGCCGTGGCTTCCACGGGCGCGACGCCGAGCTCCTCGTTGAGCGTGCGGACGCACGCGCGGTACGCGTCGAGGGCCGCGGCCCGGTCTCCGCTCAGCGCGTGCAGCCGGATCAGCGCGCGGTGCGCCGGCTCGTGCAGGTCGTCGAGTGCCAGCCAGCGCTCGGCCTGCGTCAGCGCCGCCGGGAAGTCACCGGCCGCCGCAAGTGTCTCGACGTAACTCTTCAGCACCGCGCCGAGCTCCCGCTCGAGCGCGACGGCTTCGGCGAGCTGCCAGGTGTCGAAGTCGGGACAGTCGCGCAGCCCGAAGCCCTCCAGGAACGGTCCGCGGAAGACCGCCGCCGCGGAGGCGGGCTCACCGGCGGCACGGAACTCCGCCACATCCACCGCGACGCCGTCGAGCGCGACGCTGTCGCCCTCGGTGCGCAGATGCTCCGCGCCGACGCCCGTGCGCATCACCGACAGCGTCCGCCGTAGCGCGCCGCGCGCGTGCTCGGTATCGTGCTCGGGCCACAGCAGCGTGCACAGCGCGTCGCGCGCCAGCGGCCGCTCCGCGAGCGCGAGGTATGCGAGCAGCGCCGTCGCCTTGCGCGTGTCGAAGCCCACATGCTGCCCGTCGCGCCGCACCGCCGGCGGCCCGAGCAGGGTGATCTCGACGCCCACTCGCGAACCGTAACGCTTCCCGGACGCCCCGCCGCGAATGTGCGGCTTGTGCTTGCTTTCTCTGACTCTGCGGGAGGAGAATCGCCCGCGTGAGGCGCCTCGCGCTCATTGCGGCTGCGACAGGACTTCCGTACGCGATCGCCGTCTTCAATCTCCTGGTCTTCGCGGCCGCGCTGATCATCGCGGGTGCGTTCTACGGCTTGGACGCGCTCTTCCTCGGGATGACGATCGTCTTCGGCGCGACCGGTGCGGTGATCGCCCGGCGCCAGCCCCGCAATCCGCTTGGCTGGATGTTCCTGATGATGAGCCTCGGCGCGTCGCTCGCCGTGCTCTCGGGAACAGTGGCTGCATCCTGGGACGCACCCCTCGTCGCGGCGTACGGCTCGGCGAGCTGGATCCCTCCGATGGTGCCGGGCCTCACCTTCATGCTGCTGCTGTTTCCCGACGGCCGGCCGCTGAGTCCGCGCTGGCGACGGGCGGTGTGGATCGCCGGCGTGGGTGTGCTCTCCATGTTCTTCGGGACGCTCACCAAGCCGGGGCCACTCGAGGACCACCCGGAGATCGATAACCCGCTCGGCTGGTCGGGCTCAGGGCCGTTCGAAGCGATCGGCACGCTTCTGGTCTTCGTCTCCATCGTGTGTGGCGTCGTGTCTCTGGTCAAGCGCTTTCGCCGTGCCCAGGCGCTCGAGCGCCAGCAGATCAAGTGGCTCGCGCTGGCGGGATCGTTCGCGGGCGCCGGATTCATCCTCGGCTTCGCTGCCTTCTACCTGGCCCCGGAGAGTGGCACGCCCGGGGGCGGGGTCGAGAGCATCATCTACGGGGAGATGATGGCCGGCGTGCTGTCGCTGCCGGTGGCGGCGGCCGTGGCGATGCTCCGCTACCGCCTCTACGACATCGATCTCGTGATCCGGCGCACGGTGACGTACGCGGCGCTGACCGCGACACTCGTCGGCGCCTACCTGCTGACGGTCCTGGTGGCGCAACTCGTGCTGCCGCCGCGGAGCGACTTCGGCGTCGCGCTCTCGACGCTCGCCGCGGTGGTCGCCTTCGCACCCGCACGCCGACGCATCCAGGAGGCCGTGGACCGGCGCTTCTTCCGGCGCAGCTACGACGCACAGCAGACCCTCGCGGCCTTCGGGCTGCGCACCCGCGACGAGGTCGACCTCAACTCGCTCACCGGCGAGCTACGCGAACTGGTCGGGACGACGATGCAGCCCACCCACGTCTCGGTCTGGGTGCGGCCGTGAGGCGCGCCTGGCTGTTGGCGGCCTTCACCATCGTCGTCGCGCTGGCCGGCGTGATCCTCGATCTGGGGGAACAGCGAGCGGCCGGGAGCCACGCCATAGTCGCGGTCGAGGCGTTGATGCTGGGCGCGATCGCCATGGTCGGCGCCACCGTGGCCTCGCGCGTTCCGAGTAATCCGTGCGGGTGGCTCGTCAGCGTGATCCCAGCGTCGTTCGCGGTCACCATCCTGGGGACGAACCTTCACGACTTCGTCCTGCGCAAGCAGGGCGTCGTCGAGGGTGCTGCGCTCACCGGACCGTGGCTCGCGTCCTGGAGCTGGATCCCGGCGCTGCTCTCCCTGGCGCTGTTCATCCAGCTATTTCCCACGGGGCGTCCGTTGCCGGGCCGCTGGGGAGCGTTGCTCTGGACCGCCGCCGTGGCGGGTCCGCTGCTGTTCGTGGGCACGGCGTTCGAGCGCGGCCGGTTCGCGGATTTCAACGAGCTCGACAACCCGATGGCGGCCAATGGGGTGATGGGAGACGCCGTCGCGGCACTCGGCGTCGTCGGCTTCGTGCTGCTGATCGTGACCCTCGTCGGGGCGATCGCTTCGCTTGTCGTCCGCTGGCGGCGTTCGATCGGCGCGGAGCGCCAGCAGCTGAAGTGGGTGGCGACGGCCGCCCTCTCCTTCCCGCCGGCCTTCGCGGCACCGACAGGAAGCGGGACCGGCGAGGACCTCGGCTTCGCGGCGCTGATGCTCGCGTTCTTCCTGATCGCCCTGGCCGTGGCCGTGGCGATCCTGCGCTACCGGCTCTACGACCTGGGACTCGTGATCCGGCGGACGGTGACGTACGCGGCACTGACCGCGACATTGGTCGGTGCCTACCTGCTGACCGTTCTCGTCGCCCAGCTCGTGCTTCCCGAACGCAGCGACTTCGGCGTGGCGCTGTCGACGCTCGCCGCGGTGGTGGCGTTCGCGCCGGCCCGGCGCCGGATCCAGGCTGCCGTGGACCGGCGCTTCTTCCGCCGCAGCTACGACGCGCAGCAGACGCTCGCGGCGTTCGGGCTGCGCACCCGCGACGAGGTCGACCTCGACTCGCTCAGCGACGAGCTGCGCGAGCTGGTCGGCGCGACGATGCAGCCCGCCCACGTCTCGGTCTGGATGCGGCCCTCATGACGAGCGAGCCGGAGTGGGCGATGGCCAGCGTCCTGTTCGCCGACGTCCGCGGGTTCACGACCTACGCCGAGCGTTCCACTGCGCGTGAGGCCGTCGCCTTCCTGAACGCCTTCTTCGCGGCGGTCGTGCCGGCCGTGACGCAGCACGGTGGGTGGGCACACAAGCTGCTCGGCGACGGGCTGCTCGCCGTCTTCACGGGCCCCACCCACGCCGACGACGCCGTCGCCGCCGGGACGGCGATGCTCGAGGCGGTCGACTGCCGCATCGGCGTCGGCATCAACAGCGGCCTCGTACTGATCGGTGAGGTCGGGGGTGGCGGGCTCACCGAGCATGGCGTCGTCGGGGACCCGGTCAACGTCGCCGCCCGCGTGCAGGACGCAACCCGCGACCTGGGCGAGCCGCTGCTCGTCACGCAGGCGACCAGACTGTTGATGGAGACGGGCGAGCTCGAGCCCCGCGGTTCCCTGTCGCTCAAGGGCCGCAGCCGTCCCGTAACGCTTTTCGGACGGCCCGCGCGTTCACTGCCGATCACGTGCTCGCCATGACGACGGAGCCAACGCCTCCGGTCGACATCCCGGTCAACGACCCCCTGTTCGCGTACCTGCAGTCCGCCGGCGGCGCGGTCGACCTGGCGCAGCTCGACCTCAGCTCGCCGGCCCTGGACGAGCTGCGCGCGGCCGGCATCGCGCTCATCGTGCCACTGGTCAGCTCGGGCGAGCTGATCGGGACGCTCAACCTCGGGCCGCGACTGTCCGAGCAGGACTACTCGTCCGACGATCGCCGTCTGCTCGACAATCTCGCCGCGCAGGCGGCGCCCGCCCTGCGCGTCGGCCAGCTCGTGCGCGAGCAGGAGGCGGAGGCCGCGAACCGCCAGCGCGTCGAGTCCGAGCTCGAGGTCGCCCGGCTGATCCAGCAGAACTTCCTGCCCCGCGAGCTGCCCGACCTCCCGGGCTACGACGTCGCCCGCTACTACCAGCCGGCCCGCGAGGTCGGCGGCGACTTCTACGACGTGATCGCCCTGCCCGACGGGCGCATCGCCTTCGTCATCGGCGACGTGACCGACAAGGGCGTGCCCGCGGCGCTCGTGATGTCCGCCACGCGCAGCGTCCTGCGGGCGACCGCGCAGCGCCTGATCGAGCCCGGCGCGGTCCTCGAGCGCGTCAACGAGCACCTGGTCCCGGACATGCCGGCGAAGATGTTCGTGACCTGCTTCTACGCGGTCCTGAATCCGGCGACGGGCCATATGCGGTTCGCCAACGCGGGGCACGACCTGCCCTACGTGCAGACGCGAACGGGTGCGGGGGAGCTGCGGGCACGAGGCATGCCGCTCGGCCTCCTGCCGGGGATGGCCTACGAGGAGGACGAGATCACCCTCGCGCCCGGCGACACGGTCCTGCTGCACTCGGACGGCATCGTCGAGGCGCACGACGCCGCCCGCGAGCTCTTCGGCTTCCCGCGCCTGCGCGACCTCGTCGCCACGGGACCGGCCGGCGCCGAGCTCATCACCGCCGTACTGGCGGCCGTGGCGGACTTCACCGTTGAACGCGCCGAGCAGGAGGACGACATCACGATGGTCACGGTGCGCCGCAGCGCGGCGGTCGGATTCGACAGCGCGCCCGGCAACGAGCGTGCAGCGATCGCGCACGTCGAGGCCGTGGTCGGCGACCGGTTGCCGGCCGCGCGCCGCGACAGGCTCAAGACCGCGGTCGGCGAGGCCGTGATGAACGCCATGGAGCACGGCAACCGGTACGCGCTGCCCGTCTCCCTCGAAGTGATCCTCGCCGCCGACGCCGTGCGCGTACGCATCACCGACCACGGCGGAGAGGCCGAGCTGCCCGAGCGCGTGGCGCCCGACATCGACGAGAAGCTCGCCGGGCGTCAATCGCCGCGCGGCTGGGGCCGGATGCTCATCGAGGAGCTCGTGGACGAGACGCACCTGACGAGCAACGGCGAGCTGCGCACGCTCGAGCTGGTGATGCGTGATGCGTGAGGTCCGGCTCACCGGCGACCTCGACCGCGACGCCGAGGCGCAACTCGACGCCGCCTATGTGGGCGAGGACGTCACGCTCGATTTCTCCGACGTCGGCTACATCAACAGCTCCGGGATCGCGCTGATCGTCGCCCTGCTGGCGCGAGCGCGCGTCGACGGGCGCCTTGTGCGAGCCCGCGGCCTGTCCGAGCACTACCGCGAGATCTTCGCCATCACCCGTCTTTCCGACTTCATGGAGATCACATGACCGACCACGTCCGCGTCCTTCCGATCCGCGGTGACCTCACCTCCGCCAGCGAGGAGGAACTGATGGCCGCCTACGGCGAGCTCGACGGCGAGGACGTCCGCTCCATCGTGCTGGACTTCACTGAGCTCGGCTACATGAACAGCGGTGGCATCGGATTGCTCGTCACGCTGCTCGTGCGTGCGCAGCGCAGCAGCCGCAGCGTCCACGCGTTCGGCCTCTCCGAGCACTACGTCCAGATCTTCGAGCTCACCCGGCTCGACGAGGCGATCCGTCTGCACGTCGACGAGGCCTCGGCGCTCGCCGCCGCCTGAGCCGTAACGAAGCGCGGACGGCCGCGCGCAACCGTCCTTGCCATGAACGATCACGACGGCTGGGCACGGCACGGCGATGTCCACGGACGGCGCGTCCAATCGTCGATCCAGGGCTTCGGGAAGCTGTGGCAGAAGACGTACACGGTGCTGGTGCCGGCGGAGCTGGCGGCGCCCGGCCAGGTGATCACCACCTGGCGGGCGCGCTTCGGCGACTTCTGGCCGGCGGGCAACCGCTTCTACGGGCCGGTCACCGGACTCGACGCGGGCGAGGTCGCGCGCGTGGCGACGGGTCTGCCTGGGCGGGTGACGCTGTCGACCGGCGTGCTCGTGCTCTACGCCGACGCCGAGTCCTTCACCCTGATGACGCCGCAGGGCCACTTGTTCGCCGGCTGGATCACCTTCAGTGCCACCGCCCGTGGTGAGCACACCGCCATCCAGGCGCAGGTGCTCATGCGCGCCGGCGACCCCCTCTCCGAGCTCGGCCTGACGCTCGGCGGCCACCGGCAGGAGGACCGTTTCTGGACGGCGACGCTGACCGCGTTAGCTGCCCACTTCGGGCACCCGGCAGACGTCGACCGGCAGGTGGTCTGCGTCGATCGCCGTCGCCAGTGGCGACGCTGGAGCAACCTGCGCCACAGCGCCGCCCTGCACGCGCGGTGGCGGCTCCGGCGCCCGTAACGAAGATCGGACGCCTGCGCGCGAGCGTGTCGCACATGAACAGACACCTCACTGCCGCGCTCCTGATCGCGGCCATCCTGCCGGCGTCGGCCACGGCCAGCCCCGCCGACGACGCCGCCAAGGCGCTCAAGGCCGCCGCGGCCGCCCAGAAGGTCGCGCAGAAGGCGCTCACCAAGGTCAGGGACGCCGTCGAGAAGGCCCAGCGCGGACCGAAGGGCCCGCCCGGTGGTGCGGGCGCGCCTGGCGCCAACGGCACGAACGGCGCGCCCGGCCTCAACGGCACGCCTGGCCCGACCGGGCCGACTGGGCCCATCGGCCTGCAAGGGCTCCAGGGCCTTCAGGGACCGGCCGGAGCCACCGGCCCCACGGGCCCGATCGGCCCGGGCGGCGCCCCGACCGGATACTTCACGAACCTCATCACACCCGTGACACTGACCACGAGCTACGCGGAGATCATCGGCGTCGACCTGCCGACCGGCCAGTACCTCGCGTTCGCCTCCACGACGCTCAAGGACTTCTCCGCCGCCAACGACACCGTCGCCCGTTGCGGCATCCGCCAGCAGACGCAGGCGCCGTCCTTCGAGCACAGCGCGGTGATCGGGAAGAACCCGGCGACGACGGACGGCGAGGCGCTCGTGACCGTGGCGGTTCAGGACGCCTTCAACATCACCGCGCCGTCGCGGATCTCCCTGGCCTGCAAGACCGACATCAACGTCGGCACGGACGCGACGGCGGAGATGCCGACCCTGTCCGTGATCAAGATGGCTTCGGTCATCCGCTGAGCTCGGCGACCGCCGAGACCAGCCGGTCCGCGTCGGCCTCGTCGTTGTAATGGACGAAGCCGGCGCGGACCGCGCCCTCCGGGTCGAGCCCCAGGTGGCGCTCGAGTTCGTAGGCGTAGTAGTTGCCGTCCCAGACCGCGATCTCGCGTGACGCGAGGTGGGTGGCCACCTCGAGCGACGTGCGGCCGGCGACGTTGAACATCAGCGTCGACGTGCGCTCGCTCGCGGCGCCGTAGAGCGTGACGCCGTCGAGCGCGCCGAGGCCGCCGAGGGCGCGGGTCAGCAGCCCCTCCTCGTAGGCGCGGACCGCGTCCCAGTCGAGCTCGCGCAGGTAGGCCGCGGCTCCGGTCACGCCGGCCAGCGACTCGAAGGGGAGGGTCCCGAGTTCGAAGCGGTGGGGGACGTCGTCGGTGGAGGGAGCGAGCTTGTCCGGCCGCAGCGTCTCCAGGAAGGCGGGGTCGGCGCAGAGCATTCCGACGTGCGGGCCGAACCACTTGTACGCACTGCAGGCGAGCACGTCGAACGAGGTCGCGTCGAGTGGCCGGTGCGGCGAGGCATGAACCGCGTCCACGTAGACGCGCGCGCCGACCTCACGGGCGGCCGCGGCGATGCCGGCGAGGTCGGGGATCGTCCCGACCGCATTGGAAGCGGCGGTGACACAGACCCACTTGGTCTGCTCCGTGAGCACCGCTTCAACGGCGTCCCGACCAAGCTCGAGGGTCTCTGGCGCCGGGTCGGCGAAGCGGACGTCGGCGCCGGCGTGAAACCAGGGCCGGACGTTGGCGTCGTGGTCGAGGCGGGTGCAGACGACCTCATCGCCCGGAGTGATCACGGTGCGGGCGAAGCGCATGGTCAGCGCGGTCATGCTCGGTCCGAAGACGACGCCCTCCGGAGGCGTGCTGAACAGGGCTCCGACCGCCTCGCGCGCTTCGGTGACCGTGGCGCTCGTCGCCTCGGCGGCGGCGAACGCGCCGCCGTCGTTGGCGTTCTTGCCCGAGCGCATGAAGTCCGTCATCGCATCGATGGCGGTGTCGACCATCTGCGTGCCGGCCGGGCCGTCGAGGCGGGCCCAGTTGCCGGCCAGGCCGGGGAAGCGTTCGTGGTTCATCTAAAGGACCTCGCGGTCGCGGTCGTAGGTGAGCATTGCGCGGGCCTCTTCGGCGGAGACCCAACGGACCTCGTCGACTTCTTCGTTCGGAGCGAACTCCGGCACGTCGTCGGCGTCCATGACCCAGTAACGGACGATCTTGCGGCGCCCCTTGTGGTCGGTGTACTCGGTGGCCGGTAGCTCCTCGCCGAGGGTGCCGCGCACGCCGATCTCCTCCTCCACCTCGCGCAGGGCCGCGTCCTCGAAGCTCTCGCCGGGGTCGAGCTTGCCCTTGGGCAGCGACCAGTCGTCGTAGCGGGGACGGTGGATGACGGCGATCAGGCCGCCGTGGCGGACGACGCAGCCTGCGGCGGTGACCTCGTGCTCCATGCGCGGATCGTAAGGTGCGGGCCTTGAGCGTGGAGGTCGAAGCGGGGCGGCGGGCACGGACGAAGGCGACCAATCGCGCCGCCATCCTCGCTGCCGCACGCGAGGTGTTCGGTGAGCAGGGGTACGGCGCGGCGTCGGTGCGCGACATCATCCGCCGCACCGACCTGGCCGCCGGAACCTTTTACAACCACTTCCCGGACAAGGAGTCGATCTTCCGTGCGCTGATCGCCGAGGTGGGGGCGGAGGCGCGGCGGCGCGTGCGGGCGGCGCGGCAGGCGGCATCGAGTCCGGGCGGCTTCATCGCCGACGGATACCGGGCGTACTTCGAGTTCATCGTGGAGGACCCGGCCAACCAGGCCTTCCTGTCGCGCAACGCAGGGACGATTCGCGCCATGTTCGAGGACGGCGAACTGCCGGTCGCCGCGTCCGAACTGCGCGAGGACCTCGAGGCGGCGATCCGGCGCGGCGACGTGCCGCGCACCGATACCGCCTACCTGTCGCACGCGATGGTGGCCGTGGGCCTCGAGCTCGGGGAGCGGCTGCTCGAGCGCGACCCGCCTGACGTCGACGGCGCTACGCGCTTCGCGGCCGACTTCGTGCGCGGCGGCATATCCGGTCTCGCGTGATCCGATAGGTACCCTGACGCGCAACTCAACACCGGGGGCTCGTGTTGAGTCCTGAAGTCATGATCCGTCGACTGCTCGTACCCATCTCGCTCTTCGTGCTGCTCGTCAGCGCTGCTCCGGCCGTGGCGAAGGAGATGGAGGTCGCCATGCAGGACGATCAGACCATCATCTTCACGAACCGCAACCGCGACACAGCCCTCGACCAGTTCAAGGCCATGGGCGGGACGCACGTCAAGATCAGCGTCACCCACAAGATCGGCGAGGCGACGGAGAACCAGATCCACTACGGCACGCAGGCGCCGATCAAGGTCTACGACAAGGCGATCGATGCGATCCGCGCGCACGGCCTCATCCCGCAGGTCCACCTGATCTGGAAGCAGCGCCGCGATCCCGCCTTCGTGGCCGCCTGGATGCGCAACGTCGCGATGCACTTCGGCAACAAGGTCAAGCGGTACTCCGTCCTCAACGAACCGGACTACTACCTCTACTACGACGAGGGGTCCTGCGACGTCAAGAGCGCGGACCAGTTCCGCAAGCGCTTCCAGAACCGGATGGTCATGACCTTCGGGGAGTGGCGCGCGAAGGGCACGCTCGTGAAGGGGACGAACCTGTCGCTGCGGGTCGCCTGCCAGCGCTTCCTGCGCGGCATCGAGTACCGCAAGGTCTTCAACGCGTCGGCGAAGGCCCTCCACAGCGCCAATCCGAACGCCCAGGTGCTCGCCGGAGAGACCTCCGCGCGCCCCGGCCTGGACTGGTTCTTCCGCGGCATGGACTGGGACAAGCTCAAGGGCGCCTACGGCTACGCGCACCACCCCTATCAGCTGCACGACCTCACGCCGGGCAGGCGCGCGAACGGCTACGGCATCGGCAACCTCAAGGACCTCGACAAGCTCGTCCCGCTGCCGATCTACCTGACCGAGTTCGGCTACCCGCACCCGAACTCGTCGATGGACAGGCGCACGCTCGGTCGCCGTGCCAAGCCGGCCGAGATCGCCCGCGCCTATGCGTCGGCCTGGCGCATCGCGCGCAACTTCGGCGCCGCACAGATGCTCCAGTACCAGTGGTTCCTCAAGCCCGATTGGCGCACGGAGTACTGGGAGACGGCACTGAACAAGGTGGACGACGGACGGACAACCCAGGCTTACCGAGCGCTCAAGAAGCTCATCCTCTCCTGGTGACCTTCCGCGTTCTCATCCTCGCCGCCGCCCTGTTCGCGGCGACCGCCTCCCTTGCGTCCGCCGCTCCGAGCGTCGGCATCTCCGACAACCGTCCCGCCATGCTGGACGACCCGCTGTTCAAGCGTCTCGGCGTCAAGCAGGTCCGGCTGGTCGTCTCCTACAACGCCGTCTCGGCGGGCAAGCGCGGGGACGACGAGCTCTCCTCACGCGTCGCTCCGTACCTTGCGGCAGCGGCCAAGCGGGGCATCGACGTCCACGTCGCCTTCGAGCACGCCCGCGGCGATGCCCAGGTGTGCGAGGACAACCGCAAGCCGGCGCAGTGCCGGCTGCCGTCCGTCGCCGCCTACAAGGCCGAGGTCACGAAATTCCTGCGCACGTTCAAGTCGGTGAAGTCGATCACCGCCTGGAACGAGTCCAACCACTCGACGCAGCCGACGTATCGGGATCCGAAGCGCACGGGGCGGTTCGCGCGCGCGGCTGAGGCCGCCTGCAAGACGGTCGGGCGCAAGTGCTCGGTCGTCGCCTTCGACATCCTCGATTCCGCGAACGACCCGGAGGCGGAGGACCTCGACTTCAGCCGCACCGTCAAATTCGTCAAGAAGGCCCGCGCGGCATACGGCGGCACGCCGAAGGTCTGCGGCATCCACAACTACGCGGACGTGAACCGCTTCCGCACCGACGGCACGCGGACCGTGTCGAAGGCGCTGCGCTGCAAGTCGATCTGGCTGACGGAGACCGGCGGCCTGTTCAACTTCGCCTCCTTCTGGAGCAAGCCGACGAAGGCCGTGGGCAACTGCTCGACCGCCCCGGCCTGCCAGGCCAAGGCACTCAAGTACCTCTTCGCCAAGACGATCAAGGCGGCGAAGAACATCGACCGCGTGTACGTCTACAACTTCTACGCCGGTGACGACGGCCGCTTCGACGCGGGCATCGTCGACGGCGTCGGCGACGAGCCGGGCGGCAAGGCGCGCCCGGCGTACAAGATCGTCAAGAAGCACATCTAGCTACGGATCCGTGAAGGGCAGGACGTCGAGGCCGTGGTCGGTCTCGCGCATGCCGAGCTCGTAGACGCCGCCGTGCTCCGTGTGGAGGCGGCGACCGTCGGCGGTGACCGTCAGCGTGGCGATCGATCCGTTGGCCGTGTTGTGCTCGGAGCCGTCCGGATCGGCATAGCGCCAGACCACGACGTCCTCCTTCGGTGAGCGGACCTCGACGGTCACGCCGCCGATCTCGAGGTGGGCGCCGAGCGGGTCCTCCGTCACCTTCGCGCGGCCGTCCACCCGGCGGCGCACGCCGTCGAGGCTGAGCGTTCCGAACGCGGTCCACGGCGTGATCAGCGGGCCGACCCTGATGCGTCCGAGCACGATGTCCAGCCAGGTGCCGTCCGCGTCGGCGAATGCGTGGCCGTTGAGCCAGATCCAGCGCTCCGCGTGCTGGGTGCCCCAGTTGTGGCCGACCATGCCGGGCCACCCGTCGACCTCGACGCGCCATCGCCCCGTGCCGCCCGGAGAACGCGGCACCGGAAGCGGGCTGTGGGCTTGGTGCGCGGCAGCGGCGCGCGGTACATCCACCCGCGGGGGAGATGCCGCAGCGGCTCGCCGTCCACCGCCTCCCAGGTCAGCTGGGCGATGTCTCCCGTGACACCATCCGGTCCGATCGCCGAGACGTCGCCGACCCGGATGCATCCCGGCACGACGCGATCGGACACCTTGTGGGCGCGCGCGGCTCTCCGTCCCCGAACGCGACGGCCCATACGGACCCGACGGGGTCGTGTCCCGGGGCCTGA
>CAVXBH010000024.1:0-34875 GCA_963759945.1 uncultured Solirubrobacteraceae bacterium
CGGTGCGACCCCTGACGGGGTTCCTTCCTGATACTGCGTAATCATCAGAGCGCGATCGCCCAGCCGATGCCGATGGCCAGCAGCGTCCACAGCACCGTCAGCAGCGCGATCGTCAGCAGCCGGAGAGCCGGCTTACCGGGATCGAGTGCACGGCGCGCCGGGGCGGGCGCGCGGTAGACGGGTGGAAGCCAGCGGGTCGCCATCAGAAGTCCTGGTTGATCCAGTCCATCATCGAGCGGAGCTCCTTGCCGGTGGTCTCGACCTGCGCCTTCTGGCCCTCTTCGCGCATGCGCTGGAAGTTCTCCTGCCCGGCGTTGTTCTCCGCGATCCATTCGCGGGCGAAGTCACCCGACTGGATCTCGCCGAGGATCTTCTTCATGGACGCGCGGGTCTCATCGGTGATGACGCGCTTTCCCCGGGTGAGATCGCCATATTCCGCGGTGTTGGAAATGGAGTAGCGCATCCCGGAGATGCCCTTCTCGTACATCAGGTCGACGATCAGCTTGAGCTCGTGCAGGCACTCGAAGTACGCCATGCGCGGGTCGTAGCCGGCCTCGACGAGCGTCTCGAAGCCAGCGCGGACCAGCTCGGAGGCGCCGCCGCAGAGCACGGCCTGCTCGCCGAAGAGGTCCGTCTCGGTCTCCTCGCGGAAGGACGTGCGGATGACGCCGCCGCGGGTGCAGCCGATGCCGCGCGCGTAGGCGAGGCCGAGATCGAAGGCGCTGCCCGTCGCGTCCTGATCGATGGCGATCAGGCCGGGAACGCCGGAGCCCTCGAGGTACTGGCGGCGGACGATGTGGCCGGGGCCCTTGGGCGCCACCAGCGCGACGTCGACGTCCGGCGGCGGCGTGACCTCGTCGTAGTGGATGGAGAAACCGTGGCCGAAGAGCAGCAGGTTGCCGGGCTCGATGCCCTCGGCGACCTCGCCCTCCCACACCTTCCGGTGCAGCTCGTCGGGGACCAGCAGCATCACGAGATCGCCGCGAGCGGCGGCCTCGGCGACGCCGACGACCTCGAGGCCCTCGCCCCGTGCCTTCTCGGCGGAAGCGGAGTCGTCGCGCAGGCCCACGACGACCGTGGCCCCCGAGTCCTTGAGGTTCAGGGAGTGGGCGTGGCCCTGTGAGCCCCACCCGATGACGGCGATGGTCTTGCCCTCGAGCAAGCCCAGATCGGCGTCGTCGTCGTAGAAGATGTCCTTGTCGGCCATTGGGCCGACGAGACTAGGCCCTTCCCGTGGCCACCCAGGCTCGCGCGTCGAGGGTGAAAGCACCCTCGGGCAGCTCGGAACGGCAGGCTTCCCGCACCGCAGCACGGCGATCCTCGTCGAGCCCGGCCAGATAGGCACCCGCCGGGCCGACCGCCAGGGTGAACGGCTCCCAGAAGTCCTCGAAGCCCGTGTAGCTCGCACTTGCGTTGAGCTCCCCGCCCTCGACGTCGTCCAGCCCGGCGGCGACGAAGCGCTCGACGAGGTCGCCTTCGGATGTTCCCGCCATGCGGCGCTCGCCCTGAGCGTCCGGATCGACGCCCTTCACCGCGGTCCAGAAGTGCCGCAGCATGGTCATGCCACCCCCGGCGATGTCCCACATGCACGCGGCGACCGTGCCGCCGGGCCGCGTGACGCGCGCCATCTCACCGATGCCCGCGTCGGCATCGTTCATGAAGGCGACCACGAGCTGGGCCAGGCTCACGTCGAAGCGGTCGTCCTGCCAGGGCAGTTCCTCCGCCGCGCCCACGCGGACGTCGGCGTCGGGGTGGCGCTCGTGGCAGGCGTCCGTGAACTGCGGCGCGGGGTCGATGGCGGCGACCGTCGCGCCACGCGCCACGAGCTCGGCGGTCAGCGCGCCCGGCCCGCAGCCGACGTCCACCACTGATTGGCCCGCGGTCACCCCGGCGTGCTCGGCGAAGGCCGCCGCGAGCGGGCTCGAGTAGCGGCCCATGAAGCGGTCGTAGGAATCAGCGGCTGCAGCGAACTGCGTCATGCCGTCGCGGAAGCTACCCAAGTCCGGCCCGGAATCCGCAGCCGGCCGTTGCCGTCGTCGTATTCGGCGAGCGCGGCGCGCAGCTCGGCCTCGTGAGCGCGCGCCTTGTCCCCCATGCGCGACATCCCGGTCGTGCGGCGCCACCACTCCTCGAAGGTCTCGTCGAAGATGATGTCGATCGCCTCGACCTCGATGTCGTCGACGAAGCCTGCGCCCTCGATCAGCTCCCGGAGCATGCCCTCGCGGCCGAGCGCGAACTGCCCCGGCGCGTCCGGGTCGATCGGCTCACCGAGCGTTCGCGCGACGATCGCCGACCACGGGTTGTCCTCCGCCGTCGTCCAGGCCGCGGTCGCAAAACGCCCACCGGGCTTGAGCACGCGACGGATCTCGCGCATGCCCGCCTCGGGGTCGACGAGGAACATCAGTCCCCAGCGACACAGCACCGCGTCCTGCGAGGCGGCGGGGATGTCGATGGACTCGATGTCGATCTGCTTGAAGCGGATGCCCGGCGCGTCACCCGCGGCGCGCTGGGCGACGTCGAGCATCTCGGGGGCGAAGTCGGACAGGATCAGCTCGCCGCCGGGTTGGATGAGCTCGTGGGCCATCAGACCCACCTCTCCGGTCCCCGACGCGAGCTCGAGCACCCGCGCGCCGGGCTGCAGTCGCGCCGCATCGATCATCCACGCCGTCACCGGCATGAAGACGGGCTGCGCGGCCGGCAGATGCTGCTCCCAGCCACCCGCGACGGAGCCCCACCCCTGGCGGGACTCCTTGCGGTATTGCGCGGGGTCGTCCATCTAGCTGACCTTGAAGGTGACCAGCGTCTTCGCGGCCTTGCTGAAGCCCTTCGTGGCGTTGCCCTTCGTGTCGGTCGCGCGCACCTTGATCTGGTAGGTGCCCGCCTTGAACTTCAGGGGCGGCGTCTTGAGCGAGAAACGCGTGCCCTTGATCACCGCCGGCACGAAGATCGGCTGCTTGCAGCCCTGGCGCTTGAGCGTCGTGCCGTCAAAGTGCGCGCAGCCGCCGGTGCGGCGGGTCAGCGCGAGCTCGACCTTGGCGGTGCCCGACGCATCCGCGTGCACGCCCTTGATCGCGAAGGCCTTCTGGCCACCGGACAGCGCGACGGTCGCGTTCTCCTTCGGGTTGGTGACGAGCACCTGCGGCGCGGAGCCGTCCGTGACGGTCACCTGCGCGGTGACGGCGTCCGAGAAGGCCCCGGTCTGGTCGGCGGCGACGGCGGTGACGGTGAACGTCCCGGTCTTGCCGTAGGAGTGCTCCACACGGGCGCCCTTGCCCGTCGTCCCGTCGCCCCAGTCCACGCCGGTGAACGCGATGTCACTCGCGCCCTCGGGGTCGAGGGCGGCGACGGTGGCGACCACCGTCTCGTTGCTGTCGGCGGTCTCTTTCGAGAGCGTCAGCTTCACCGTCGGTGCGTGGTTGATGAATTCGTCCGCGCCGATGTCGGTGGCGGCGCCGATCGAGCGCGCGTCACCCTGGATGTCCTTGTCGGACTCGCCGGCGACGACAGCGCCGCCCTTGTCGATCACGGGCGCGCCGGACTTGAGCAGCAACCCCTGACCGAACAGCTGGTCGTCCGGCGTGGCATTGCCCGCGAAGGTCGCCGCGCCGGTCATCGCCGTGGCGTCGGAGTCCTTGTAGGTCGCGCTGACGGTGCCGCCGAGCACGCCGCCGCTGGTGGAGGTGGACGCGCCGTGCAGGATCGAGGCGTTGGAGGTGAAGGCGATGTCGCCCGAGGAGAGCAGAGAGCCGGCGGTGAGCGTCACGGCGGCCGCGCCCTTGGCGGCGGTCACATGGTTGAGCGTCAGAACCGCGTTGCCGGAGACCAGGCCGGTGGTGACGGCGAAGGCCGCTCCGCCGGTGACGCTGATCGCGGTCGAGTCGACGGTCAGCTTGCGCTCGCCCATGGCGTTCGAGTTGAGCGCGACGCCCGAGCCCGAGCCCGCGATGATCATGCGCTGGAGGCGGGTCTCGCCCGAGGCCGTGACGGTCACGGCCGGGCCCTCGGTCAGCTTGAAGACGACCAGGTCGAGCACGTCGACACCGCCGGCGGACACCGTCAGATCTCCGGCCAGGACGGCGCCGGACTCGGCGTCGATCGTCAGGTCCTTGTCGACCTCGACGCTCTCGGCGTAGTTGCCGGCGAGGACCTTGATCGTGTCGCCGGCGGCGGCGACACCGACGGCCCCGTCGATGGTCTTGCACTTCCCCCCGGCGGTGCAGCCGGTGGCGGCGGGATCGACGGTCGTCTCCGCAGCGAAGGCGTTCGCGGACAGAGACAGGACCAGCGCGGCGGTGATGGCGGACAGACGCTTCATGACCGCAGTATCGGCGATCGTCAGCGCAGACTTGCGCGGATCAGCTTCCCGCTGTCCGTTCGCGGCAGTTCGCTGACCGCTTCGAAGCGCTTCGGGACCTTGAAGCCGGGAAGCCGCTCGCGGCAGAACGCGCGCAAGGCCTCCGCGTCAGCCGTGCCGACGATCAGCGCGACCACCGCCTCGCCCCACTCGGCGTCCGGCCGGCCCACGACCGCGACGTCGGTCACGTCCGGATGTCCTGCGAGCACCCCCTCGATCTCTGCGGGCGCGACGTTCTCGCCGCCCGTGATGATCAGGTCGCTCTTGCGCCCGACCACCCGCAGCCGGCCGTTCTCCATTCGGCCGAGGTCGCCCGTGTGGTGCACGCCCGCGCCGTTCGCGACGATCGGGCCCGCGATGACGATCTCGCCGTCGTCGGCGATCGTTACGTCCACGCCGGGAAGCGGGAAGCCGTCGAGCGTCGCCATGGAAGTCGTTTCCGTCATCCCGTACGTCTCCCTGACGAGCGGATGTCCACGCAGTTCGGGTGAGACGGGGCCGCCGCCGAGCAGGATCGCCCGCAGTTTCGGCATCCCCCGGTCGAGGCCGCGCACCACCTGCGTCGGGACCATCGAGGCAAGCGTGGCGTCCGGGTCGTGCTGGGCGACGACCGCCGTCGTCGCGTAGATGACGCTGCGCAGGAGCACCATCAGCCCGCCGACGTGGTGGAGCGGAATGGGGACGAGCCAGCGGTCGTCGGCGTGGACGCCCAGCAGCGCTGCCGTGCCGAGCGCGGAGCCGAGGACGTTGGCGGCGCTGAGTTCGACCGGCTTCGGACGGCCGGTCGTCCCCGAGGTGTGGACGATCAGCGGCCCGCCGCCGAGCAGCAGGGCGTGCACGGCGAGTGGGGAATGCAGACCCGGTTCGGCCGCGCGCGCTCGCTCGAGCAGCTCCGCGTAGGTGAGCGTCACGCCGTCGGCGACCAGCGCCGGATGTTCCGGGCGCCGCGCCGCGGCTCGCTCCAACCAGTCATCCATAGGATCAGTCTCGCCCATGTGGACGGCCGCCGGCGACTACGAAGACATCCGCTACGAGACCTCGGGCGATGGGATCGCGAAGATCACCATCAACCGCCCGGAGGTCCGCAACGCGTTCCGGCCGCAGACCATCCGCGAGCTGTCGGCTGCGTTCGAGGCCGCGCGCCGCGATGCGGAGGTCGGCGTGATCATCTTCACCGGCGAGGGCGAGCTGGCCTTCTGCTCGGGCGGCGACCAGCGTGTCCGCGGCGACACGGGCTACGTCGCCGAGGGCGAGGCGGTCGGCGGCTTCGACGTCACCGACTTCCAGATCCAGCTCCGCCGCCTTCCCAAGCCGGTCGTCGCGATGGTCGCCGGCTACGCGATCGGCGGGGGCCACGTCCTGCATCTCTGCTGCGACCTCACGATCGCCGCCGACAACGCGCGCTTCGGCCAGACCGGGCCGCGGGTGGGTTCGTGGGACGGCGGCTTCGGCGCGTCGCTGATGCGCGATCTGATCGGCCCCAAGCGCGCCAAGGAGATGTGGATGCTCTGTCGTCAGTACGACGCGCAGCAGGCGATGGACATGGGCCTGGTCAACACCGTCGTGCCGCTCGCCGAGCTCGAGGCCGAGACGGTGAAGTGGTGCCGCGAGATGCTCGCCCTCTCCCCCTTTGCGCTGCGCCTGGTCAAGGCCAGCTTCAACGCCCATGAGGACGGCTACACGGGCATCCAGCAGCTGGCGCACGACGCGAACCTCCTCTTCTACGGCTCCGACGAGGCCGCCGAGGGCCGCGACGCCTACAAGGAGAAGCGTCCGCCGGACTTCTCGCAGTTCCCCCGCCGACCCTGATGGGGGCCGCGCGGATCTGGTGGATGGCGGCCCGGCCGCGGACACTGCCCACGGGCGTGGCCCCGGTGCTGGTCGGCTCAGCGCTCGCGCAGGGTGACTTCCACGTGCTGCGCTTCGTCGCCGCGCTGGTCGGCGCCGTCTTCATCCAGGTCGGCGCCAACCTCTCCAACGACTATTCCGACGCGCGCCGCGGCGCCGACACCGAGGACCGCCTCGGGCCGGTGCGCGTGACGGCGGGCGGGCTCGTGCCGCCGCGCCAGGTGCTGATCGCGACCTACGTCGCCTTTGCGGTCGCCGTGGCGGCGGGGGCTTATCTGATCGCGGTGGCCGGCTGGGAGATCCTGCTGGTCGGCGTCCTGTCGATCCTCGCCGGCGTCCTCTACACGGGTGGCCCGCGGCCGTATGGCTATGAGGGTCTGGGCGAGGTCTTCGTCTTCC
This sequence comes from uncultured Solirubrobacteraceae bacterium, assembly GCA_963759945.1. GTDB lineage: Bacteria > Actinomycetota > Thermoleophilia > Solirubrobacterales > Solirubrobacteraceae > DATLGB01. The sequence continues at coordinate 6,602 of CAVXBH010000024.1, forward strand.
TGTTCTTCGGCGTGGCCGCAGTCGCCGGGTCCTATTTCGCGCAGACGGAGGAGTGGGCCGGCGAGGCGTTCTGGCTGTCGGTGCCGATCGGGCTGCTCGCCGCTGCCGTGCTCGTGGTCAACAACGTGCGCGACCTGGACACGGATCGGCGGGTCGGCAAGCGCACCCTTGCGGTGCGGCTGGGCCGAGACCGCACGCGCGACCTCTATGCCGGGCTGCTGATCGGGTCGTACGCGTTCGTCGTGGCCTACGCCATCGCGGAGGAGGCCTGGTGGACGCTGCTGCCGCTGCTGACCGTGCCGCTGGCCGCGCGCGTGGCGGGCGTGGTCCGCACCCGCACCGACGGGCCGGCGCTCAACGCCGCGCTCGCGCAGACCGCGATGACGCAGCTCGCGTTCTGCGTGCTGCTCTCCGCCGGCCTCCTGCTCTCGTGATTACGAAGTATCAGGTCAGCAACCCTTCAGGGGTCGATCCTTGAGGCTGACGGTCGAGCCGGTCCGGCTGCGGCTGCGCGCTCCCCTGCGCGCCGCGTGGGGCGAGCTGGCCGAGCGCGAGCTACTACTGGTCACGCTCACCGACCGTGACGGCGTCAGCGGCCAGGGCGAGGCGTCCTCGCTCGAGCCCTACGACGGCGTGCCGAGCGCTGCGCTGTGGGGCGCGCTGGACGCGTACGCCGCCGTGCTCGCGGCGGCTCCACCGGGCGCCGGACCGGACGAGCTGGTCGCCGCCTGCCAGGCCGAGCGCGACCTCCCCCAGGCGCTCGCCGGCGTCGATCTGGCGTTGTGGGACCTCGAGGGCCGCCGGGCGGGTGTGTCCGTCTCCCAGTTGCTGCACCCGCGCAGCGTTGCCGCCGTGCCGGTGAACGCCACGCTCGGCGCAACGGACCGCGCGGGGGCCGCCGCCGAGGCGGCGAGCGCCGTCGCGGCGGGCCACCGCTCGCTGAAGGTCAAGGTCGGCACGGGAGACGATGCCGGGCGCATCGCCGCCGTTCGCGCCGCGGCACCGGACGCCCTGCTGCGCGTCGATGCCAACGGCGCCTGGGCGACGCCGCAGGAGGCGCTGGCGCACCTGCGCGCGCTCGAGCCGGCGGGCCTCGAGTACGCGGAGGAGCCGGTCCACGGCGTCGAGGCGCTGCGAGCGGTTCGCAGCGGGACGACCGTGCACATCGCCATGGACGAGACCGCTGCCCGGGACGGCGCGATCGCGGCCGGCGCGGTGGACGCGGTGTGCCTGAAGATCTCCCGCTGCGGCGGCATCACCGGCCTCCTGCGCGACGCGGCCGCCGCCCGCGCCGCGGGCAGCGCGGTCTACGTCGCCTCCACCTTCGACGGGCCGCTGGGCATCGCCGCCGGCCTGCACGCCGCCGCCGCGCTCGCCGCCGACGGCCACGTCCCGCCTTGCGGCTTGGCGACACTCGAGGCCTTCGTCGACCTCGACGCGCCCCTCGTCACGGACGGCACCCTCGCGGTGCCCTCCGGCCCCGGGTTGCTCTAGGCGTTCTCGACGATGAAGTCGATGCAGGCGGTGAGCGCGCGGACGTCGTCGGGCTCGACGGCCGGGAACATCGCGACGCGCAGCTGGTTGCGGCCGAGCTTGCGGTAGGGCTCGGTGTCGACGATGCCGTTGGCGCGCAGCGTGGCGGCGATCTGAGCGGCGTCGACGTCGTCGGTGAAGTCGATCGTTCCGATCACCAGCGAGCGCTGGGCGGGGTCGGCGACGAAGGGCGACGCGTACTCGGAGGCCTCTGCCCAGTCGTAGAGGTGCGACGAGGACGCGGTGGTCCGGCCGACGCAGAAGTCCAGGCCGCCGCCCTCGTTCATCCAGTCGACCTGGTCGGCCAGCAGCAGCAGGGTCGCCAGCGCGGGCGTGTTGTAGGTCTGGTTCTTGCGGGAGTTCTCGATCGCGGTCGAGAGCGACAGGAACGGCGGGATCCAGCGGTCGGCGCCTTCGAGCTCCTCTACGCGAGCGACCGCCGCCGGGCTGAGCATCGCCAGCCACAGGCCGCCGTCGGCAGCAAAGGACTTCTGGGGCGCGAAGTAGTAGGCGTCGGCCGCCGACAGGTCGACGGGCAGGCCGCCCGCGCCGGAGGTCGCGTCGATGAGGACGAGCGCGTCCCCCTCGGGTCGTTCAACCGGGACCATCACTCCCGTGGAGGTCTCGTTGTGCGCCCAGGCCACGGCGTCGACGCCCTCCTGGGACTGCGGGGCTGGCGCGGTACCCGGCTCGGCATCGATCACGACAGGATCCGCCAGGAACGGCGCGCCCTGGGTGACCTTGGCGAACTTCGAGGAGAACTCGCCGTAGGTGAGGTGCAGCGAGCGCTCGCGGACGAGGCCGAAGGCGGCGGCGTCCCAGAAGCAGGTGGTGCCGCCGTTGCCGAGGGCGACCTCGTAGCCGTCCGGCGCGTTGAAGAGCTGGATGAGGCCGTCCTGGATGCGGGCCACGAGGTCCTTCACGGGCTTCTGGCGGTGCGAGGTGCCCATCAGGTCGGCGCGCTCGGCAAGCGCGGCGAGCTGCTCCGGGCGGACCTTCGAGGGACCGGCGCCGAAGCGGCCGTCGGCAGGCTTGAGGTCGGCGGGGAGCTGAAGGATCGTCGTCACTCGATCAACGTAGCGACGGCCTCGGGTTGCTCGAGGTGGGCGGCGTGTCCCGCGCCGGGGACGATCCGGGCGTCGCCCGCCTGCTCGGCGATGGCGCGGAACTTCTCGTCGCGCTCGCCGGCGATCCAGGTCGCCTCGGGCAGACGGTCGTGCAGTGGTTCCATCACGCCGGTCCCCATGCCTCTGAGCGCTGCCGCCAGTCCGGCTGGGGTGTTGCGGAGACGATCGGCCTGGGCGGCCTCCGCGATGCCGCGGGGCTGGGTGGAGAAGATGTCCTGGCGCCCCCATTCGGCGACGAAGGCCTCGAGACCGATCGTCTCAATGCGGTCGGCCAGGGCCATGTCCGCAGCTCGCCGCTCCTCTCGCTGCGCCGGATCGGCGATGCCAGGGGTCGCGCCGATGACGATCAACCTCTCGATGCGGGACGGGATGCGCGTCGCCGCGTGCAACGCCAGGCGTCCGCCCATCGAGTAGCCGACAAGGGTGAAACGTTCGATGTGCAGCGCGTTGAGGTAGGCGGTGACGGCGTCGAACGTGGCCGGACGCCGGTGCGACGCGTCGCCGTGACCGGGCAGGTCGGGCGCGAAGCAGCGGTAGCGTTGCCTGAGCTGCGCGATCAGCGGCGCCCAGGACCGTCCGGTCTGGGTGAAGCCGTGAAGCAGGACGAGGTCGCGCACGGTGCAAACGATGACAGCCGTCGACACGTACCTGGGCCTGCGCGCCTTCGCCGACGAGCTCGTCCGGTGCGGCGTCGAGCACGCCTGCACGTCGCCGGGCTCGCGGTCGGCCCCGCTCGTGATCACGCTCGCGCGCGAGGACCGCCTGGAGACGACCTCGCATCTGGACGAGCGCAGCGGCTCCTTCTTCGCGCTCGGTGCCGCCAAGGCCACCGGCCGGCCCGTGGTGCTGGCGTGCACGAGCGGGACCGCGGCCGCCAACTACGCCCCGGCGGTGATCGAGGCCTACGAGGCGGGTGTCCCGCTGATCGTCCTGACGGCGGACCGACCGTGGGAGCTGCGCGACACCGGGGCGGGCCAGACGATCGACCAGGTCAAGCTCTACGGCCGCGCCGCGAAGTGGTTCCTGGAGATCGACGAGGCGCCGGCGACGCCGGAGCGGATGGCCTTCATGCGCAAGCTCGCCTGCCGCGCCTTCGCCACTGCGGTCAGCGGCCGTCCCGGTCCTGTGCACCTCAACTTCCCGCTGCGCGAGCCGCTGATCCTCGACACGAAGCTCCCGAAGGAGCCGGGCGGCGGCGGCCGCCCCGGCGGAGTGCCCTGGGTTGCGCCCTTTGGGGGGTCATCACCCTCCAAAAGGCGCACGGAAGGGCGGTATCCGCTGCTGGTCGCGGGCGAGGGCGCCGACGGCGAAGCGCTTGCCGCGTTCGCAGCCGAGGCGAAGTGGCCCATCCTCGCCGACCCGCTCTCCGGCGGCCGGCGCGGCGAGGCGGCGATCGCCCACTACGACGCCCTGCTCCGCGTCGACGGATGGGCCGACGCGCTCCTACCTGACTTGGTCGTACGTGCCGGATCGCTGCCCACTTCCAAGGCACTGAGGCAATGGCTCGCGAGCCTCGACTGCCGACAGGTCGCACTCGACGAGCACCGCGACCCGGACACCGCGGTCACCGAAGTCCATCCCGGCGCCTTCCCCGAGGCCGATCCTCTGGACGGCACGTGGCTCAACGCCTGGCGCGATGCAGACGCCAAGGCCCGGCACGCCATGGGCGCGGTGCTCGGCGGCGAACTCTCCGAGCCCACCGTCGCGGTGCGCACAGCCGCCGCGCTCGGCCCTCACGACACGCTCTTCGTCGCCTCCTCCATGCCGGTCCGCGACGTCGAGACCTTCGCGGTCACCCCGGCGCGCGTGCTGTCCAACCGTGGGGCAAACGGCATCGACGGCACGGTCTCGAGCGCCCGCGGCGCCGCGCTCGGCACCCGCGGCCGCACCGTCCTTTTGATCGGCGACGTCGCGCTCCTGCACGACCTCGGCGGGCTGCTCGGCGCGGACATCACGGTCGTCCTGATCAACAACGACGGCGGCGGGATCTTCTCCTTCCTGCCGGTCGCGGAGGAGAAGGACGTCTTCGAGGACTACGTGGCCACGCCGCACGGGACCGACTTCGCGGTGGCCGCGGAGCTGGCGGGCATGGCCTACGCGCGGCCGGAGACGCCGGAGGCGTTCGACGAAGTACTGCGGTCCGCCACCGGGGGCACGCTGATCGAGGTGCGGACGAACCGCGCCGAGAACGTGAAGCTGCATCGGCGGGTGTGGGCCACGGTCGCGCAGGCGGTGCGCCAGTCGTGAGCGCCGGCCGCGTGCTGTCGCTGCATCGCTGGCCGGTGAAGTCGATGGGCGGCGAGGAGGTCGAGGCGCTGCGCATCGACGAGCGCGGCGCGGCGGGCGACCGCACCCACGCCGTCTTCGACGTCTTCAAGAACGCGCCGCGCCGGCTGACGGCACGCGAGGCGCCGCGGCTGCTGGCCTGGGCCGCGCGCTACGCCGACGCCGTCCCCTCCCCCGAGGCCCCACCGCTGCCGATCCTCACCGCGCCGGATGGCACCGAGTTCGGCTGGGACGACCCCGGACTGATTCCGGCGCTGTCGGACGACCTCGGCCGCGAGGTGACCCTGCGCCGCGACGTCGCCGGCCAGCAGGACCTCGAGCGCACCCTGCTCGTGACCACTCAGGCGACCCACGAGGCGCTCGAGGCCGAGCTCGGCCACCCGCTCGACCTGCGCCGCTGGCGGACCAACGTCCACGTCTCACTCGACGCCCCCGCTCGCGCCGAGGACGGCTGGGAGGGACAGTCACTGCGTATGGGCGATGCGGATTTCGCGCTCCTGCACCCCTGCGAGCGCTGCGCGATCCCCACCCGCGACCCGGATGACCAGACCAAGTACGCCGCGCTTCTGCGGCACCTCTTCGCCCACCACGAAGGCCTCTTCGGGATGAACGCGCGCCCACTCGGCGCGGCGCTGATCCGCGTCGGCGATCCCGTCGTAGCCTGACGAATCGTGAGCGACGAGCTGGGCGATCCGATCGGGTACAAGGTGCTCCGCAAGGGCACGCCCGTCGTCTACTCCGACGGCGTCGAGCTCGGCGCCGTCGCCCAGGTCCGCGACAACGTCCGCGAGCACATCTTCGACGGCCTCGTCGTCAGCACCGCCGGCGGCAAGGTCTTCGTCGACGCCCCCGAGGTCGACCGCATCTACGAGCGCCGCGTCGACCTCAACGTCGACTCCACCACCGAGTTCGAGGAGTGGCGCGGCTGGCGCGGCTCCCTCGAGACGCGAGCCAAGCGCCGCGTCGACCGCACGAGACGTCGCTTCGGCCGCTAAGCCGGCACAGAACCGGCACCACTGCGTCTTGTTCCGTCACACCGGGCCATGATCCGATGCGGCGGTGTTCTTCCGCCGGGAGGCCGAACCGCACTCTGAGAGTTCCGTTTTCCGGAACCAATCCGGTGCGGCTCGCGCCAACCGGAACCTGATCGGTTCGGTTGCGGTGCAGCAGTTCGGGCTGGTGAAGATCGCACAGCTCAGACGGAGAGGGATGGCGAAGGCCACGATCTTCCGCGCGATGGAGAGCGGTCGGCTCCATCACGTGCACTCCACCGTTTATTCGTTGGTACCGACGAAGCTGATGTCACAGGAGGCCTGGCTGGCCGCTGCGATCCTCGCCGGCGGTCCCGGCGCCCGACTCTGCGCGGCATCGGCCGGTTGGTGGACAGGAGTCTGGCCGCACAAGCCATACGAGATCCACGTCGCGGTCGGAAGCGACATCAAGCCGGTCGAGGGCATCCAATGGCATCAGCTGGCGCTTGCTGAAGCGCCGATCAAGCACGGTCGTATGCCGATCACGACGCTGGAACGCATCCCGCTGGACATGGCGCATGACCTCAGCCTCTGGGAGCTGAAGGGTGTCTTGGCAGAGCTCGAGTTCCATCATGGGATCGAGCCGGACGCCATCCGTCCCTTCCTTCGGCGCGGCTACCCCGGGTCGGCAAAGCTCCGGCAGGCACTCGCCGAGCACACGCCCGAACTAGCGCTCACGCGGAGTCACCTCGAGCGCACTTTCGCTCGCTTTCTCATCGAGAGGGGCTTCGTCCTGCCGGAGTTCAATCACCCGGCCGGGGTCTCCACCGTCGATGCCATCTACGAGGAACCACCCGTCGCGATTGAGCTGGACGGCATCCGAGGCCACACCGGCGAGCGGAGAATCCTGCGGGACCACCGCAGAGACGTTCATCGACGCGCAGAAGGAAAAACGCCGCTCAGGTACCACTACACGCAGATCGTGAATCCGCGGGATCAGGACCTGATCGAGCGCGAGCTCGATCGCCTCGGGGTGCCGCGCAACCAAACCGCGAAGGTCCCGGAAAGCGGAACCTAGGCAGTGTGGTTCGGAGTGGGCGGAACCCTGGCGGTGCGGTTAGAGGGCGAGGACCGGCAGGAGGGCGCCGAGTTTGGTCTCGGTCTCGGCGAGCTCGGTGGCGGGGTCGGACTCGGCGACGACGCCGACTCCCGCGTAGCAGCGGGCCTCGGCTCCGCGGAGGAGGGCGCAGCGGAGGGCGACGCAGAGCTCGCCGTCCTCGGAGGCGTCCGTCCAGCCGACGGCTCCCGCGTACCAGCCTCGGTCGAGGCCCTCGAGTGCGGGGATCAGCGAAGCGGCAGAGGCGGGCTCGGCGCCGACGGCCGGTGTCGGGTGCAGCAGCCCGGCCAGCTCGAGGGCGCTGATCGGCTCGCGCAGCTGGGCGCGGATCGGCGTCGCGAGGTGCTGGATGTTGGCGACCTTGATGATCGCCGGCTCGTCCGCGGTGGTGACCCACAGGGAGCGGCGGCGCAGGGTCGAGGCGATGCGCCGGGCGACGATCGCGTGCTCGGAGCGGTCCTTGGCGGAGCGCAGGAGCTGCTCGCCGAGGTGATCGTCGACGGCCGGGTCGGCCGAGCGGCGGATCGAGCCGGCGAGCGCGACGGTCTGGGCGCGGGCGCCGTCGCGGCGGACGAGCAGCTCGGGCGAGGCGGCGATGAAGGCGGCGTCGCCGCGGCCGACACAGAAGACGAAGCAGTCGCTGAAGGCCGAGCGCAGGACGCCGAACACCGCGGCCGCGTCGTAGGGCGATCCGGCATGCACGGCGACCTCGCGGGCGAGCACGATCTTCTCGAAGTCCCCGCGGCCGATGCGCTCGGTGGCGCGGCCGATGACCTCTTCGAAGTGCTCGGGCGGCATTACGGAGGCCACTCGGGTGCGCGTCGAGGGCGACGGATCCAGCAGCGGCAGGGACCGGCCGAGCGCCTCGCGGACGCGGGCCTCGGCGGCGTCGGGGTCCGGGCCGGTGACGGTCAGCCGGACGTCTTCGCCCCGGCGTACGATTGCGATCTCCGGGACGTCGAGGGAAGCGGGAGCGAAGCCGCTCCAGTGCGGCGCCTGGCCCCCGCGGTCGGCGAAGGCGAAGCCGCCCACCGCCAGGAGCCCGTCGGTGGAGACCTCACGCCAGCGAGCCGCGGCGCGGGCAAAGCGATCGGGCCCCGACTCCTCGATGCGAAGGACGGACCCGAGCGCCGCCAGGGAGAGCCCGTGTCGCTCCCACAGAAACCACGGCTCGTCCGGACCGCGTAGAGCGGCGACGACCGCGGCCGGATCGACGTCGGCGGCGAGCCGGACGGTCCGTGCCTCGAGGGCGTCGCGCGAGCGGGTGCGCACGCTTTCAGGTTAGGTCTTCTTGGCCTTCGGGTCCCAGCCCTTGACCGTCACCTTCAGCCGTAGCGTCCGCTTGTCGCCAGCGGGACCGGTCACCACGGCCTCGACGCGGGCCTTGCGCTTCGAGCCCTTGCGCACCGGCTTCTTGAACCGGACCTTCACGGTCTTCGCCTTGCGCGCGGCGAGCTTCACGCGGACGGACTTGGTCAGCGCCTTCGCCTTCCTCGCGGCGATGACGCGGGTGACGGCGACGATTGGTGTCTGCTCCCGGTTGGTCACCTTCAGCTTCGCCACGCCCTTGCGGTTGGGCTTTCCGAGCCTGAGCGCGACGGGCTTCGCCGACAGGCCGCGCCCGACGACGCGGAAGGAACGGGTGACCTTCGTCTCCTTGCCGACCTTGTCGACTGCGGTGATCGTCAGCGTGCGCGCACCCTGGGCGCCCTGGTCGATGCGGGCGCCGTCGGCGATCGATCCCTCACACGAGGCGAGCCCCGCGCCCGCGTCGGCGCAGGCGAAGTCAGCGACGGCCTTGGAGCCGGAGACGACCTTCGCGCCCTCGGCGGGCGAGACGATCGTCACGACCGGCGGCTTGCTGTCGATCTTCACGGTCACGGTGCTGGGCGCGGTCTCATTGCCGGCAGCGTCGCGCGTGCGAGCCTCGACCTTGGTCTCGCCGTCAGACCTCAGCGGGACGAGCGTGGTGTCTGCGGTCACCGTGGCACCACCCGGCGAGGCACCCGTCGCCGACCACACCACTTGGTCCACACCGCTGCCGCCAGGCGTGTCGATGCCCTCGATGCTGACGTCGACGGGGCCGGGGTAGAACCCGTTCACCGGGGTGCCTCCCACGGCCGACATCAGGGTCGTGGGTGCGGCACGATCGCAGGCGGCCACCCGCTCCTGGTCGGCGCCGGTGAAGACCGGCTCGAGCCGGCCCACCTTGTCGCGCGCCACCGACGCGAACGCGTAGCGGTGCCCGGACGCACCCGGGTACGTCCCGGTCGTGGCTGCCGTACCGGTGAGCCACGGGGTGAAGGACGCCCCGTCGCGCGAGACCCAGATGTCATAGGTGCCGATCCCGGAGCCGGTATCGCCACCGGCCCACGTGACGGCGAGGTCGTCCGTGCAGCGCGCGGCCGCCACCTGCGTGACCGCTGTGACAGCACTGACCGGGGCGACGTCGTCGACCGTGTTGCGGTGCAGAGGCGTATCGATCGGCGCGTTGCGGTCGAACACGATCCGCGCCTTCGCGTCGATCTGCGCGCCGTGTGCGACGGCATCCGTGGCCCTGACGTCGTAGGTGAGGAAGCCCTGGCCGCGGTGGGACCCGTCCTCGGGCGGCAGGAAGCCGGCGGCCGCCGACTCCTCGAGCTCGCCGGTCACCGGGTCGATCGACGAGAGCTCCCAGCGCACGGTGCGCGTCGCGCGGTCCAGCTCGGCATCCACCCGCACGACGTCGCCGCCGGCCTGGGGTACGTCGTCGTGGAAGGACTGCAGACCGGGCGGCACCTGGATGGTGACATCGCCCCAGCCCAGATCGCCCAGCGTGAACGCGTCGAGCTCCACGTCCGCGTCGAGCTGGGTCTCGACCACGACCTGCACGGCGGATGCCGTCGCGGTCGGCTGGTTCTCGAAGCGGATCATGTATGCAAGCGCCTGATCGGCGCCGATCCAGCGCTCCGCTCCGACACCGACGGGACCGAGGATGTCGTTCGGGTCGCCCGACAGGCGCAGGTCGCCGGTCCAGCTGCCGCTCGGGCCGGGGCTCGGCCGCCGCGGCGGCTTGGGGTGGTTCGGATCCTCGGGGCAGTCCTCGTCGTGCAGGCGCTGTAGCTCGACTGTCATCTGCTTCATGGCCACGATCGCGTTGAGGTACTTCGCCTGCGCGTCACGGAACGCGTCGCCGCGCTGCCGCACCTTGTCCGGGAACTCGTCGACCTCGGTGATGAGCTTGCTGAGGTCGCGCAGCGCGTTCGCGGCCGCGATCCCCTGCGTGCCGTCGCCGAACTTGCGCAGGTCTGACGGATCGGCGCGCTGCCGCAGCGTCTCGAGAGCGGTCTGGGCCTGCTCGGCCAGGTCCTGGCTGCTCGGCAGCTCGCCCTTGATCGCGGAGTTGGCCGCCAGCTCGCCGAGTCCTTGGAGCTGCCCGGTGAGCGCGCCGCCGAAGTCGCCCGCCCGCTCGACGGCGTCCGTCGCCATCGACAGGCGGCCCAGAGTCATCACGTCAGCGGTCAGCTTCGCCGACGCGAAGAGATAGTTGGCCATGTCCTGGTCGTTGGCGGCATCCATCTCGACCCACGCCCGGTGGTAGTTCTGGAACAGGTCGTTCAGGACGTGGCGCTTGACGTCCAGCAGCCGCGTGATGCGCTTGAACGTGTCGCACGGCGGCCGGTATTCGATCTGCAGGTACTCCAGGTAGCCGTTGCTCGTGTCGTAGGGCTGAGGCACGGGCTCCGTCGTCCCGTCGAACCAGTTGGTCTGCGGCGGGTTCTCGAAGTAGTAGGCCTCACGCGTATTGCCCTTGAAGCCCGGCTGTGGGATCTGTTGCTGCTGCCAGCGGCCGAGGCTGAGCGGCTCGCGCGCTGCGGTGCCGCGGGCGACGGTCAGGGGGGCGACGATCGGCGCGCCTCCCGGCAGTCCGGCCTCAACCTCGAATTGGCCCGCGGGCAGCGGGCCGACCCGCGCCACACCGTTGCCGCCCGAGAACGCCGTGAGCAGGCGGACTCCCGTGCCGACATGGCGGACGGTGAACTGGGCGCCGCGCGAACGGGAACCGTCAGGTGCCTCGAGCGAGAGCTCCTGGGTGCTTCCGCCCGGTTGGAGAACGGCGTCGAGCGTCTGGGTGGCGCCGGCCGCGACGACCACGCCAGGCATCAGCTGCGGCACCAGTCCGGGACCGGCCAGCCAGACGTCGTACGTCCCGGCCGCGAGGCTGGTGATGGCGTAGTGGCCGTCCGGCGCGCTGAAGCCACGGTGCTCGCGGCCGCTTCCGCGCTCGACGGCGATGGCCGCTGCGGCGAACACCGGCGCTCCGGCCCTGGTCAGGTCGCCCTCGATGCGCGCGCCCGCGCCCAGCGTCAACGTCGCGCTCGTCGCACCGGCGGCGACCTCGGCTCCTGACGGCGCGAGATCGACTGCCGCCGCCTCCACCGTCAGCGTCCCGGGGGGAAGCCCGGCGAAGGTCGCGACACCGTTGGCGCCGGTCCGGCGCTCGGGCCCTGCCGCCGAGCCCGGTTCGCGGGCGCTGACGACCGCGCCCTCCACCGGCCCGCCCGGCCCGGCAACGGTGACCGCCAGTGCGCGACCACCCGTGGTCAGGGTCAGTCCGGTGGCGGCGGTTCCGGCGGTGACGGGCACGTCGCCCGTCGCGATCCCGGACGTCGCCGAGATCGCCCGCAGCCGGTAGCTGCCGGATCGCACGACCGCGAAGGAGAAGGCGCCGGCGCCGTCGGCGCGCACCGTTGCGAGGCGATCGGTCCCCGAGAGCAGGCTGACGCGCGCGTCCGTCACACGCGTGCCGTCGGGGCGCCGGACCGAGCCCGCAACCCGCGAGACCGCCTTGGTGAGGGTGATCGTCGGCGCCCGGTCGGCGGCGTTGATCGTCACCGTCTTGGCGTCCGGGCTCACCGTCGGATCCCCGCCGGCCGCCACCAGATAGGCGGCGTCGCCGAGCGGCCCGAGGTCGAAACTGCCGTCCGACCCGGTGACGTCCGTGGCCGAATCGCCGCGCACACCGCGGGGTGTCACGGCGCCCACCTGTACGCCGCCGACGGGGGCACCGGCCGGTGTCTGCAGGCGCCCGACGATGTGCCCGTCGACGCCCGGCGGCAGTTCGCCGGTCAGCGCGGCGTCGAGGAAGTCCGAGTCGATCACCTCGGCGTTGATCGTCAGGGGGGCGTGGGCGGTGCTCGAGGTCGACTGGAAGCGCACGCCGAACTGCCGCGTGGCCCCGCCAGGCACTGCGGCCGCTCCGCCGAGCAACCCGGCCAGCCGGGCCCCGTCGATCTCGAAGGGCGGGTCGGTGAAGCCGGCGTCACCGGGCAGGCTCAGCCTGAGGTTGCCGGCCGTGAGGCGGATCAGCTCGACGTCGGCGTCCACGTTGCCCGCGTTGTGGACGGACACGGTGGCGCGGCCGGTGAAGCCGAAGCGCAGGATCTCCGGGGCGCTGACGGAGACCTCGAGCCGAGGCCGCCGGCGAGGCTCGACGGTCACCGCTGCGAGTCGCGTCGCGCTCACCGGGCCGGCGCTCACGACGAGGTCCCAAGGGCCGACGGCGGCTTCGGTGAGGTCGAAGCGCACCTCCATCCGCGAACGGCCGGCGTCCGTGAAGAGGACGGTGCCCGGAACGTCTTCGGCGCCCGGCCGGGACAGCTTGGCCGTGGTGCCCGGCGCGAAGCCGCCGCCGCGGACCGTGACGGTCGCCGTGCCCTGGCCCGCCCGGTCCGGGGTGGCGCCGGTGATGCCGAGGTCGTCGGCGATGATCAGTCCGGTCGCCCGCGCGACGCCGAGGCCGGCGCCGCGAGCGCCGCGCAGGCGCACGAGGAACGTCTCGGCGGGCTCGACATCCGTGTCCCCCTTGACCGGCACGGTGAAGGTCTTCGTCGTCTCGTTGGCGTTGAAGCCCACGATGCCCGAGCTCTCCGTGAAGTCCGACGGGCTGGTCGCGCTGTCGTCGACGGTGTGCCACTCGACGGCGACAGGATGCCCGGGAGCCTGGCCCAAGCGGGCCGTGAAGGTCATGTTCGCGGTCCCGGACGCACCCTCGGTGACGGAGGCGTCGTCAAGGGTCAGTTCGGGACCGCCGACGAATTCTGCGGGCGCGACGCCGCGCAGCACGACACCGGAAGGCGTGTAGAGGACGGCCCAGGGTCCCGTCGCCCGGCCCGCGACGTTGGTGAAGGTCCCCCGCCGCGAGGCGGCCCCCACCGCCACCCGATCGACGTTCGGGTCCGGAGGCGGGCTCTCGGTCTCGATGGCGAGCTCGCCATCCAGCGTCGCCGTGCCGGACACCTGCAGCGTCGAGACCGCGTTGTTGGACGCCGTGACCAGCAGCCGTCCGCCCGGGGTCTGGGTGAAGCTGCCGGTGATCGGCATGCCGTCGAGCTCGCCGTCGTTGCGCACGTGGCCGCCCAGCGCGCCGCCGCCGGCGATCGTCCCGAGGTTCGTGAGCGTGTCCGCCGGCGGGACGCCGAGGAACCCACCGCTCGTGAAGCGGACCGTGCCCGCGTTGGTCAGCGCGCCCGAGCCGACAAGGCGGCTCGAGACGTCGAGCGTCAGGCCGGCCGGGATGTCGCCCGTCAGCGCATGGGTTCCGCCCAGCGAGGTCGTGACCCCGATCTCACCGGTCAGGTCGGGGCTGAGCAGGGCGAGCTGGGCGCCGGGTGCGTTGCCGCAGCAGTTGCCGGTCCCGCCGGCGGCGTTGAGGTCGGCGGACGGGTCGATCGTCCCGCCGGCGACCTCCAGCCGTCCTCCGGTGTCCACGTCGATGGTGCCCGGCCCCGTGACTGTGCCGCCGCTGTTCAGCCGCAGCGTGGTGCCCGGGAGTGCGAGCCGGTTGCCCGCGGTCGCTCCCAGCGCGCCGCTGTTCGTGAGCTCCGCCTGCCGGTTGCCGTCGGCGCGCGGGAACACCGTGGCCGGATGCCGGACGGAGATCGTCCCCGAGTTGAAGAGGTTGCCGCTGAGCGTCCGTGCATCCCCGGCGCCGGTGGTGATGATCGTCCCCGTGTTGGTGAGTGTCTCCACGTCGGTGTTGACGCCGTTCTCGGTGAAGACCGCCGTGTTGGATCCCGACAGCCGGATCGTCCCCGCGTTCGTCCAGTCAGCGGTCGCGGCAAGGACGCCGGACGTCTCGAGTTCGAGCGTGATGCCGGCGGGCACGTTGCCCGACAGCGCGTGGCGGCCGCCGAGCGCACTGGACACGCCGATGGTGCCGGTCGCGGCGGAGGCGCCGACGAAGGCGAGCTGGGCACCGGGAGCGTTGCCGCAGCAGTTGCCCGAGCCGCCGATTGCGTTGAGGTCGGCGTTGGCGGCGATCGTGCCGCCGGCGACCTCGAGCCGTCCGCTGGTCTCGACGTCGATAAGGCCCGGGCCCGAAGCAGTCCCGCCGGCGCCGAGACTGAGCGTGGTCGCGGGGAAGACGAGCCGGTTGCCGGCGGTCGCCGCGAGCGCGCCCGTGTTGGTCAGCTTGCTCTGGCGGTTGCCGTCGGCGCGCACGAAGCTCGCGTCCGGGCTACGCGCCGAGAGCGTTCCGGAGTTGACGAGGTCGCCGCCGAGCTTGCCCGCGGTGAGGATCGTTCCGGTGTTCGTGAGCGTCTCCGAGTCCGTGTTGACGCCGTTCTCGCTGTACAGCTCCGATGTGGAGGTCTGCAGCTGGATCGTCCCGGCGTTCGTCCAGTCAGCGCCCGCGATGACGATGCCGGTCGCTTCGAGGTCGAGGGTGATCCCCGCCGGCACGTCGCCGATCAGGGCGTGGCGGCCGCCGATCGCGCTCGAAACGCCGATACGGCCTGTCGATGTTCCGGCGCCGACGAAGGCGATCTGCGCGCCCGGAGCGTTGCCGCAGCAGTTGCCCGAGCCGCCCACCGCGTTGAGGTCGGCGTTGGCGGCGATCGTGCCGCCGGCGATCTCGAGGCGCCCGCCGGTGTCCACGTCGACGGTCCCGGGCCCCGAGACCGTGCCCGATGGCGGGAGCACCAGTGTGCCTGCCACGAGCAGACCGCCGCCCGCGCTCGCGGTGAGCTGCCCCGCGTTGATGAGCTTCGGTGCGCGCACGTCGGCGAAGGTCCGCAGCTTCAGCGCCTCGTGACCGACCGTGAGCGTCCCCTGGTTGGCCAGGTCGCCGGCGATCTCCTGCTCGCCACCGCTGCCGGTCGAGACGATCGCGCCGGTGTTGGTCAGGGTCTCGGCGTTTGCGGCGACCCCGTTCTCGACGGAGAGCGCCGCGCCATTGCCGGCGAGGGTGATCGTGCCGGCGTTGGTGGAGTCCGCGACCGCGCGCAGCCGGACGCCGGTGATCGTGAGGCTCGCTCCGCTCGCCACGCCGAAGTGGTCGATCGTGACCGGGCTGCTCAGCGTGACCGCTGCTCCACCCCCGATGCACGTGTGGTCGCTGGCGTTGGGCAGCCGGTCGTCGGTCCAGTTTGTCGCCGTGGTCCACGAGCCGCTGGCGCCACCGTCCCAGGTGATCGTGCAGCCGCTCGCACGTGAGGCGGCGGGCAGGACGACCGCAAGCGCTGCCGCGGCCAGCACGGCTGCGATGGCGAGCGCGATGCGCAGGAAGCCCACGTCGCAATCAACGTACCGACGAACGGGAAAATGCCAAATCGATCCCCACCTCCGGGTACGCGCGACCGCGTACCGATCCTCAGCCGCCGGCCGCAGCCGTCGCCGCCCACGCGGTCGCCACTGCCTGCGCGCGATCGCGCACCCCGAGCTTGCGGTGGATCCGCTCACCGTGCTTGAGCACGGTGCGCGGGCTGACGTCGAGCTCCCGCGCCGCTTCCGCGGTGGAGAGGCCGCGCGCGAGGGCCGCGAGCACACGCGCCTCGGCAGGGCTGAGCCCGAGGCTCTCGAGCGCATCCGCAGTGAGCACGCGCTGCGCCTGCTCGACGAAGAGCACCGCGCCGCCCTCCGGGCGCCGGACACGGTGGACGAGCATGCCGTCCTGCGCGAGGGTGCGCTCCGCGCCGGCAGGCTTGCCGATCTCCATGCGCCCCAGCAGCGCGCGGGCCGGCTCGGTGACGAACGCCACGGTGTCGTCGGGCGCGAGCACGACCGCGGCGACGCCGTGCCGATCGAGGCCGGCCTGGAGGGACTCGATCACCTCGGCCGACCGCTCCCGCAGCTGTGCGTTGCGGTAGGCCTGGATGAGGTGCGGGCGGATCAGGCCGACCATCTCCCGCTCCGCGTCGCTGAAGTCGCGGCCGGGCCCGCGGCTGAGCGCGATGGCGATCGTCAGCGACGGTGGCGACGGCAGCACGAGCGCCATCTGGTGCTCGATGCCGAGCGGCCCGTAGAGCTCTTGGTAGATGGCCGACCGGTGCAGCTCCTCGCGATCGACGACGTCGGAGAAGCGGTACGGCCGCCCGTCGCGCGTGAGCACGAAGCGCTGCACGAGCGGGTTGGTCCCGGCCAGTCGCTCCCACGCCTCGTGCGCGAACTCGGGCACGTCGGGCCGCGCGATCGTCAGCGCAGTCATGCCGTCGCGGTGGATCTCGTTGTAGGAGACGAAGTCCGCCGGCACGGCGCGCGGAAGTCCGGCCATCAGGCCCGCGCGCAGCTCCTCCAGGTCGCGCGCGTCGTGCGCCTCCCCGACGAGATCGAGGATCGCTCGATGTTGCCCGTCCGTGAGCGTGGGCACGGGCGGACCGTACCCCGGCGACGCGCCGAGTTCTAGGTCTCGCCGCGCCCGCGGGCGATGGCGATCTCGCCCGTCTGGGCCATCTCGATCAGCCCGAACGGCCGCACGAGCTTCTCGAACGCGCTCACCTTGTCCGCCGCGCCGACGATCTCGACGATGATCGTCCGCCGCGTCACGTCCACGATGCGGCCTTCGAAGATCTCGACGAACTGCATGACCTCGGCGCGCTGGGCGCCGTCGCAGGAGATCTTGAAGACGGCCAGCTCGCGGGCGATCGTCTCGTCCGGCTCGAGGTCGCGGATCTTGAGCACGTTGACCAGCTTGTGCAGCTGCTTGGTGACCTGGTCGATCGGGTGCATCGCGCCGTCCAGCGTGAGCGTGATGCGCGACAGCGCCGGGTCGTCGGTCGGCCCGACGACGAGCGTGTCGATGTTGAAGCCGCGCCGCGCGAACAGGCCGGCCACCCGGGTCAGGACGCCCGGCTTGTTCTCCACGAGGATCGACAGGATGTGCTTGCGGCCGGTGCGGAAGCCGCTCGTGGCCTCGAGGTCCTCGAGGGTCAGCGTCTCGGACTTGGTGCCGGGGTCACCCATGACTCAGCCCACCATGTCCCGCGCCGCGGCACCCGGGGCGATCATCGGATACGTGTTCTCTTCCTTGGTGACGCGGACGTCGATGAACGCGGGGCCCTCGGCGGCGAAGATCGGCTTGAGGTCCTCGAGCAGCGAGGTCTTTGACGTCAGCCGGTGCCCGGCGATGCCGTAGGCCTCGGCGAGCTTGACGAAGTCGGGCCACTGGCCGGTGTCGACGGACGAGTAGCGGCGCTCCCAGAAGAGCTCCTGCCACTGGCGCACCATGCCGAGGAAGCCGTTGTTCATCAGCACGATCTTCACCGGCAGGTTCTGCTCGCGGATCGTCGCGAGCTCCTGGATGTTCATCTGGATCGAGCCGTCGCCGGACACGCAGATGACCAGCTCGTCGGGCTTGGCGAGCTGGGCGCCGAGCGCGGCCGGGAGGCCGAAGCCCATCGTGCCGAGACCGCCCGAGTTGATCCACGTGCGCGGGCGCGAGAAGTGGAAGTACTGCGCCGACCACATCTGGTGCTGGCCGACGTCAGAGGTGACGATCGCGTCGCCGCCGCAGGCCTGGTAGACCGACTCGATCAGCCGCTGCGGCTTGATCTCGTCGTCGGACGAGTCGTCGTAGCGCAGCGGGTGCTGCGCGCGCCAGCCCTCGATGCGCTCCCACCATTCGGCCAGCCGGGCCGGGTCGGTGTCGAGCTTCTCGTATTCCTCGACCAGGCGCGCGACGATGTTGCGCGCGTCGCCGACGATCGGGATGTGGGCCGGGACGTTCTTCGAGATCTCCGCCGGATCGACGTCGATGTGGACGAACTTCGCGCGCGGAGCGAACTCCGACAGCTTGCCGGTGATGCGGTCGTCGAAACGGGCGCCGATCGCCACGATCAGGTCCGCCTCGTCCATCGCGTAGTTCGCCGTGCGCGTCCCGTGCATGCCGAGCATGCCCAGCCACTGGTCGTGCGGCGCCGGGAAGCGCCCCGAGGCCCATCAGCGTGCAGGTGACGGGGAAGCGGTCGGTCGCCGCCAGGGCTCGGACCTCGTCGGACGCGTGCGCGGAGATCGTGCCGCCGCCCACGTAGAGCACCGGCCGTCGCGCGGTCGCCAGCGCCTTGGCCGCCTGGCGGATCTGCTTCTGGTTGCCGTCCGTCGTCGGCTGGTAGCCGGGCAGGTTGACCTCGGTGAACGGCTGGTAGTCGATCTCCACCCGCGTGAGGTCGGTCGGCATGTCGACCAGCACCGGGCCCGGGCGACCCGTGCGGGCGATGTGGAACGCCTCGTGGATCGCCTGCGGGATCTCCTCGGGGTGCTGGATCATGAAGGAGTGCTTGACGATCGGCATGGTGATGCCGAACGTGTCCGCCTCCTGGAAGCCGTCCGTCCCGAGCAGGTCGGTGCGCACCTGGCCGGTGAAGAAGACCACCGGGACCGAGTCCATCATCGCGTCGGTCAGCGGCGTGACGATGTTCGTCGCGCCGGGGCCGGAGGTGGCGAAGCAGACGCCGACCTTGCCGGACGCCTTCGCGTAGCCCTCGGCCGCATGGCCGCCGCCGGCCTCGTGGCGGACGAGCACGTGGTGGATGCCCGCGTCGTAGAGCGCGTCGTAGGTCGGTAGGTTGGCGCCACCCGGGTAGCCGAATACGACGTCCACGCCCTCGGCCTTGAGGCAGTGCATGATGGCGTCGACGGCTCTCATAGACGCGATTTTAGTCCTTGCGACGGCCTGAAGTCGGTCTTCTGGCTCTCCCGCCTCGAGCGCCGCCACACCGCGAACGTCGCGGTCCGCCCGCAGGTCGCGATCACCATCTTCGACTCCGCCGTCGCGATCCTCGCCCTGTGGTGGCTCAACGAGGACGAAGAGCGCGTGCCCGTCGCGCTCTAGTCGCGGATCGAGCGCCAGGCACGGACCCAGCGCTCGTAGTCCATGCAGACGCGTCCCCGCTCGTCACCGCAGTCGGCGGACGGGTAGGTGCGGAAGAGCACACGCTTGTAGAAGTCGTCGTCGGTGGCCTCGAAGTCCTCGCAGTGCTGCTCGATGCGCTCGCAGGCGGCCTCCACCGAGGGTGCGATCTCCGTCGCCTGGGCGACGTCGGCGTTGACCTCCGGGTCGAGCGCGCGATCGAGCCAGGCGTACATGCAGTTCGGGTGCTTGGCCCCGGCGGCCACCATCCAGGCCGGCGACTCGCCCAGCGAGCCCTCGCGCGGCCGGGTCGCGGAGATCGGCCCGCCGGGACCGGGCGCCGCCTCGAGGTCGGCGACGACCGACTGGCGGGCCAGGCCCGCCAGGGCGCGGCCCGAGCGGAAGAGCCGCCCGACGTCGGCAGGGTCGGACCAGTACTCGCTCACGTAGGGCGCCTGCAGGCGCAGGATCTGGACGACCGCGTCGAACTGGCGCCGGTCGAGCTCGTAGGGATCGGTGATCTCGAGGTCCTTGCGCTTGCGCGCGACCCACAGTGCCGCCTCGGCGATCGCCATCGGGTCGTCGGGGACGGTCACCTGCGAGCCGAGGGCGGCGACCTGCGGCGGATCGAGGATCGCGCCGATGCTCAAGAGCGTCCCCGGGATCTCCGAGCGCCGCCACACGAGCACGTTGGCGGCGCGGCCGACCGGCAGCGCGAACATCTGCTCGGCGATCGAGTTGTACGGCTGCTCCTTGAGCCCGTCGAAGACGTCCTCGTAGCCGGGAATCAGCTCCGTGTTGATCGGGGCGATCGCCTGCGCGCCGATCAGCCGCACGGTCACGTCGCCGTTGCCGAGCACGCCGTCGTAGTTGCCGGCCTCGAAGCGCCGCACGAGCTCGTCGGGGCCGCCGGCCACGTCCACCTGCACGTTGCAGCCGAGGCCGCCCGTCGCCTCGGGCGGGACGAAGCCCGACGGGGCCAGCAGCTTCAGGTCGCCCTCGGTGGGGCCGAGCGTGGCGATCGGCAGGACGCCGGGTGGCGCGGTCACCTTGGGTCCCGGGTCGTCCTCGATCCCTCCCCCACCGCAGGCGCCCACCGTCAGCGCGAGGGCGAGCGTCAACAGCACGAGGACCCGGGACATGCGCCGCTGGACGCTAGGCCAGACGCCGAGTGCGTCCGTGTCGCTCGTCAACCGATGCGCGAAGTACACGGGGATGATCGACAGCAGGATCACGAAGAACGCGACGACGTTGACGATCGGCAGCTGGTTCGGACGCGACAGGTTCGCGAGGATCCAGATCGGCAGCGTCTCCGAACCGCCGGCCGTGAACGTCGTCACGATCACCTCGTCGAAGGACAGGCCGAAGGCCAGCAGCCCACCGGCGATCAGGGCGCCCCGCAACTGGGGCAGGGTGACGAGCCGGAACGTCTGGAACGGGTCCGCGCCCAGGTCGGCGCTCGCCTCCTCGATCGAGGGCGACAGCCGCCGCAACCGGGCGACCACGTTGTTGTAGACGACCACCACGCAGAAGGTCGCGTGGCCGACGATGACGGTGAACAGCCCGAGCTCGACGCCGAACGGGTCGAGGACCTCGTTGAAGGTCGCGTTCAGCGCCATGCCGGTGACGATGCCCGGCAGGGCGATCGGCAGGATCACCAGGAACGAGACGACGTCGCGCCCGAAGAAGCGGTAGCGGGCGACGGCCAGCGCCGCCAGCGTGCCGAGGATCAGCGCGATGATCGTCGCCCCGATCCCCGCCTTCAGCGAGGTCAGCAGCGCGTCGCGCACTCCCGGGTTGTCGATCGCGCGCCCGAACCAGTCGAGCGTGAAGCCCTGGATCGGCCAGCGCTGCGTCTGGTTCTCGTTGAACGCGTAGATCACGATCACCGCGATCGGGATGTAGATGAACGCGAGCACGAAGCCCGTCATCAGGCGCAGTGCGAGGCGGCTGCCGGCGGAGAAGTACATCAGAGGTTGTCGAACGCTCCGAAGCGCCGGGCGATCAGGAGGTAGAGGATCATCACGACCACCGGGACCGCGGCGAAGGCGGCGGCGAGCGGCAGGTTGTTGGCCACGCCGACGTTGGCGTAGACGACGTTGCCGATGAACTGCGTGCTGGAGACGATCTGCGGCGTGATGTAGTCGCCGAGGGTCAGCGAGAAGGTGAAGATCGAGCCCGCGAAGACCGCCGGCAGGATCAGCGGGACGATGACCCGGCGGATCGTCGTCCACGGCCGCGCGCCGAGGTCACCCGACGCGGCGAGCATCGAGTTCGGCAGCCGCTCGAGCCCCGCGTAGATCGGGATCACCATGAACGGCAGCCACAGATAGGTGAAGACCAGCCACGTGGCGACGGTGCCGAAGCCCGGCCCGGTCAGCCCGAACGGGTCGAGGAACCAGTTGAGGATCCCGTCCGTCGAAAGGATCGTCCGCCACGCGTAGACCTTCACCAGATAGCTCGACCACAGCGGCATCAGGACCGCCACGACCATCAGGTTGCGGATCCGCGGCGAGGCCAGCTTGGCCATGTACAGCGCGATCGGGAAGGCGAGGATGACGTCGGCGATCGTCACCGCCGCCGCGATCCCGATCGTCCGCCCGGCGATCGTCCGGTACGTCGAGCTCTCCGCGATCGTCGAGTAGTTCTGGGTCCCGTACTCCTTGACCACCTCGGCGGTGAAGGGATCGAGGCGCCACAGGGACGCCACGAACAGGACCAGCAGCGAGCCCAGGTAGGCGAGGCCGAGCCAGCCGATCGGCCCCGCCAGCAGGAGGGTCAGCTGGGTGCGGCGCCGGCCGTGGAGGCGGTCGGCGACCTTTCGGCCGACCGACCGCCGCGGGGTGACAGACGCCGCGCCCAACTAGTGGTTCGCTCCGTGATCGTCCGTGTGGCGATCCGGGATGCCGGCGCCGACTGGCCAGGACGCAGGACCGAAGGTGTGCCACCGGCACATCGAGGTCCGAGGACGCCGCCAGGCGGTGATCGGCGCCCGGATCGGCGCGTGGATGATTGCGGAGCGGGCCACTCCCTAGCCCTTGATCTCCGTCCAGGCGGCGACCCATTCGGAGTAGTCCTTGCAGACCGCCCCTCGGTCGTCTCCGCAGTCCGCGGTCGGGGTCGTCCAGTAGTAGATCTGGTCGAAGTACTCCTCGTCCGCCGCGTGGTAGATCTCGCAGTGGTCCTTCACCGCGGTCTCCGCGCACGACTTGGAGTTGGAGGGTGCCTCGCCGAACCACTCGGCCACGGCGGCGTTCGCCTTCGGGCTGATGATGTGGTCCATCCACTTGTACATGCAGTTGGGGTGCTCGGCCTCTGCGCCGATCATCCAGGTGTCCGACCAGCCGGTGGAGCCCTCCTCGGGCAGCGTCGTCTTGATCGGCACCGGCGGCTTCTCGCCGTCGAGCAGGTTCGCGATGACCTGCCACGTCGTCCCGACGACGGAGTCGCCCTGCGAGAACGCGGCCTGCTCCTTCGTGTAGTCGGACCAGTACTCGCCGATGTACTCGCGCTGCTTCTTGAGCAGGTCGACCGCGGCGGTGAACTGCTTGTCGTCGAGCTCGTACGGGTTGGTGATCCCGAGGTCGGGCTGCGTCGCCATCAGGTAGACGGCGGCGTCCGCGATGTAGATCGGGTTGTCGTAGGCGGTGACCTTGCCCTTGTTCTTCTCGAGCTCGGCCTCGTCGAAGACCGAGGACCACGAGGTCAGGTCGTCGACGGAGTCGGACCGCCACATGAGCAGGTTCGCCCCGCGGCCGTGCGGCACGCCGTACATCTGGCCGTCGACGGAGTTGAACGCCTGGTCCTTGAGACCGTCGAAGACGTCGGCGTAGTTGGGGATCAGGTCGGTGTTGACCGGAGCCACGTCGCCCGAGGCGATCAGCCGCAGCGTCGCATCGCCCGACGCCGAGACGCCGTCGTAGTTGCCCGACTTCATCAGCGTCACCATCTCGTCGGAGGTGTTGCCGATCTTGACGTTGACCTGGCAGCCGGTGTCGCTCTCGAAGTCGCTCACCCAGTCGACCGCCGGATCCGTGGAACCGTCCTCGACGTAGCCCGCCCACGCGATCAGGTTCAGCTCGCCCTCCCCTTCGCCCACCTCCTGGGCCATCTCGATGTCGGGCGCGTCAGTGACTTCGCCGGCGGTCGCGCCGCTGGAGCTCGTGCCCTCGTCGTCGCCTCCGCAGGCGCTCACCACGAGCGCGAGGGCGGCGGCGATCACCAGGGTCCATCGCAATGGTCGGGTCATGCGGATTCCTCCTGTGGGGGTGGCTTGGCGATGACGTACGCCTGCTCGGCGCGCCATCCGATCCTGACTTCGCGGCCGCGCTGAGCCAGTGCGTCCGCGGAAGTGGAGTCCAGGTTCTGCTGGATGAGCTGCAGTTCGCCGCCGGCATCGAGGTCGACGATGAAGCGGGTGATCATCCCGGCGTAGGCGACCTCGCGGACGCGGCCGGTCTCGACGTGCATGCCGTCCTCGTCGCCCTCGGCGACGACGCGGATCTTCTCCGGGCGGACGGTGAAGCGCTTGCCGTCGCGCTCGAGCACGTTCGAGACGCCGACGAAGCCCGCGATGAACTCGGTCGCCGGGCGCTCGTACACGTCGGCGGGCGCGCCGACCTGCTCGATCCTGCCCGCGTTGAAGACGGCCAGGCGGTCGCTCATGGTGAGCGCCTCCTCCTGGTCGTGGGTGACGTAGACGAAGGTGATGCCGACCTCGCGCTGGATGCGCTTGAGCTCGACCTGCATCTGCTCGCGCAGCTTGAGGTCGAGGGCGCCGAGCGGCTCGTCGAGCAGCAGCACCCGCGGCCGGTTGACGATCGCGCGGGCGAGCGCGACGCGCTGGCGCTGGCCGCCGGAGAGCTGGCCCGGCTTGCGCTCGTCGTAGCCCTCGAGGCGCACCAGCTCCAGCGTCTCCTTGGCCCGGGCGCGGCGCTCGTCGCGGGGGACCTTCTTGATGCGCAGCCCGTATTCGACGTTCTCGGCGACCGTCATGTGCGGGAAGAGCGCGTAGTCCTGGAAGACCGTGTTGACGTCACGCGCGTAGGGCGGGACGCCGGTGACGTCGGCGTCGCCGAGCTCGACGGTGCCGCTGTCGGGCTCCTCGAAGCCGGCGATCAGGCGCAGCGTCGTGGTCTTCCCCGAGCCGGACGGGCCCAGCAGGGTGAAGAACTCGTCCTCGGCGACCTCGAGATCGACGCCGTCGACGGCCTTGACCTCCCCGTAGGCCTTGTGGAGCCCCGACAGCTTGATGTCCGCCACCCGGGCAGCCTTCCGCCTGGCTCACCCCGGCGCCAATCGTGCAACGCGAGAACCAGCGGCGTGCGCTTTGGAGTTCCCACCATGGCGGCTCCGCGCGTGCGGGCGCATCCTGATGGTCATGACCGACACGGCGCTGTGGCACCCCTTCGCGGACATGGGAGCGGTGCGCGGGGCTGAGCTGGTGCTCGAGCGGGGCGAGGACGTCTGGGTGTGGGACGGAGATGGGACCCGCTACCTCGACGCCACCGCAAGCCTCTGGTACTGCAACGTCGGCCACGGCCGGCCCGAGATCGCGGAGGCCGTCAACGCCCAGATGGGTCAGCTCGAGGCCTACTCGGCCTTCGGCGACTTCGCCAGCCCGCCCGCGCTCGAGCTCGCGCAGCGGCTGGTCGACCTCGCGCCGATGGAGAACGCGCGCGTGTTCCTCGGCTCGGGCGGCGGCGACGCGATCGACACCGCCGCCAAGCTCGCGCGGCGCTTCTGGATCGAGAGCGGCGTGCCCGAGCGGATGCACCTCGTGGTCCGCTCGCACGGCTACCACGGGACCCACGGCTTCGGCACCTCTCTGGCGGGCATCGAGGCCAATCACTCCAACTGGGGCCCGCTCGTCCCCGACATCGGCGTCGTGGACCACGACTCGCTCGACGCCCTACGCGACCACATCGACAGGATCGGCGCCGACCGCGTCGCTGCCGTGTTCGTCGAGCCGGTGATCGGCGCCGGCGGCGTCCGGCCCCCCGCGGACGGCTACATCGAGGGCGTCGCCGAGCTGTGCCGCGAGACCGGCGCGCTGCTGGTCTGCGACAGCGTGATCTGCGGGTTCGGGCGGCTTGGGAGCTGGTACGGGATCGAGCGGTGGGAGGACGTCGAGCCGGATTTCATTTGTTTTGCCAAGGGGGTTACAAGCGGCTACCTGCCGCTCGGCGGCGTCGTCGTGTCCGGTCGGGTCGCCGAGCCCTTCTGGAGCGAGGCCGGCGGGCCGGTCTTCCGCCATGGCGCCACCTACGCCGCGCACGCGACGTGCTGCGCCGCGGCCCTGGCCAACCTGGACCTGCTCGAGCGCGACGGCCTGCTGCAGCGCGGCCAGGAACTGGAGGACGACCTGCACGACGCGCTGCAGTCGCTCGCCGACCACGAGCTCGTCGCCGAGGTGCGCGGCGGTTGCGGGCTGCTCGGCGCGGTCGCCCTGAAGCCGGGCGTCGCCCCGCCGGCGATCGGCATGCTCGCCCGCAAGGCCGGCGTTCTGGTGCGCCCGCTGGGCGACGGCGTCGCTGTCTCGCCGCCGCTGACGGCAACCCCGGAGCACTTCGAGTTGATCGTCGAGGCGCTCTCGAAGGCGCTCGACGAGCACGCCGGCGCCTGAAGGGAGACAATGCGCGCGTGAGCGCGTTCACCCTGGGCGAGCTGCTCGACCTGGAGCCCCTGGCCCTCCAGCCGCTGACGGGCGGGCCGTCCGCACCGGCGCGCCGCGTGGCGGGAGCGCACTCGATCGAGCTCGAGCGGCCGTCGACGTGGCTGGGGTCCGACTGGGTGATGCTCACGGCCGGCACGCGGCTGCGGGGCAGTGTCAAGGCGCAGCGCGAGCTGGTCGCCGAACTGGACGGCGCCGGCGTGTCCGCCCTTGGCCTGGGCATGGACCTCGTCTTCAAGCGGCCGCCGGCGGCATTGCTCGAGCGAGGCCGAGCGGCGCGACTTCCCCGTGTTCACCGTCCCGCTGCGAACCCCGTTCCGCGAGATCGTCACCGAGATCAACCGCGCGCTGCTGTCGGACGAGATGCGCAGCTACCAGCGGCTGTCCTCCATGCAGCTGTACCTGATCGACGCGCTGCGCGAGACCGACCCGCGCTCCACGCTCGTGGCGCGGCTGTCCGAGCTGCTGGACGCGTCCGTCGCCGTGCTGTCCCCGACCGGGCGCCCGCTCTTGGCCGTGGGCGACCCGCCGCTGGACATCTGGCCGACACTGCGCCGCCGGCCGGTCACCCTGCACGAGATCGGCCACACCATCGCCGCACCCGTGCTGGACGAGGATGCGCGCCTCGAGGCCTGGTTGATCGTTGCCGCCCGGCGCTCGAACCCGCTCGCGAAGCCCGTCACCCAGGCCGCCGCGCCGCTGCTGGCAGCGACGGTCAGGCTGCAGCGGACCGAGCGGGCGCAGACGCGCGCGATCGGCTCGGCGCTGCTCGACGACCTGCTGGCCGGTCGAGGGCGATGCCCGTGAACTGGCTGCGCGCGCCGCGGGCCTCGGCATCGACTTCCGGTTGCCGGCGCGCGTGATCGTCACTCGCGGTATCGAGCTCGACGCGGTGCTGGGCGAGCTCGGCGTGCCGTACCTGCGCAACCGCAAGACGGGCATCGCCCTGGTGCAGGGCGCTGAGCGCGAGCGTCTCTGCAGCGCGCTCGGAGACGGTCGAGCGGCCGGCGTCGGACGCCCGGTCGTCCTCGGTGACCGCGGTCGCCGACTCGCTGCGCGACGCGCGCCTGGCCGTCGGGCGGATCGAGCGCGAGGGCACGCCAGGGGTGCTCGCCTTCGAGGACTTCGAGCTCGGCCTGCTGCTGCTTTCCGAGGCGCCGCACGGGCGCATCGCGCCGAAGGTCGAGCGCTGGATCGGCGCCCTGCGCGAGCAGCCGATGCTGTGGGCCGCGGTCGTCGCCTACTTCGAGCACGACCTCGACGTGGGGCGTGCTGCCGCCTCGCTGCACCTGCACCCGAACTCGCTGCGCTATCGCCTGACGCGGGTCGAAAAGCTGCTCGGACGGTCGCTCAAGCAACCCTCGACGATCGCGTCGCTCTACGTGGCGATGTTGGCCGACTAAGTACTTCGTCCGCCCAGCGCTAAGGCGACCGTGTCAACGTGCCGAGGTAGCGAACAGCGCTCCTGCGTCCCCGACTAGGAGCACCCATGCTCTGGCAAGTCACCACCACCGCCAACACCGCCACTGAGAAATCCGGCCCGTGACGGCAGCGGCTGCGACAAGGGTCGTGCGCGTCTTCCTGCTCGATGACACCCGCGAGCTGCGTCTGCGCGTCCGCGGCGCGCTGTCGGAGGACGGTGCGCTGCAGGTCGTGGGCGAGGCCGACGATCCAGTCGACGGGCTCCCGCTGATCGAGGACCTGCAACCCGACGTGGTGGTCTGCGACCTGTCGATGCCCCGGATGGACGGGCTCGAGGCGATCCCGCGCATCGCGGAATGTGCACCCGAGGCGGGCATCGTGATCTTCTCGGGCTTCCTCGGCGAGGCGCTCGGCGACACGGCTCTTGGCCTCGGCGCCGACCGCTACGTGGAGAAGAGCGTGCCGCTGGCCGAGCTGACCCGGACGGTGCACGAGGTCGCCAGGGACCGCCGCTGCGGGAAGCGTCCCGTTCCGAAGCCTCAGCCGGCCTCTGCGCCCGCGCGCAAGGCGCCCGCTCCCCCGTCCCCATTCCGACGCCCCCGGCTTCCGGGCCCCTGGCGGCCGACGAGGCCGCCATCGAGGATGTCGTCGCCGAGATCGGACGACTCGGCACGCCGCAGCTCGTGGCGCTCACCGCCGCGGCCTTCGCGATCGCCGGCGGCATCTCACTTGTGACCGGGCTCGTTCCGTCGACCTTCCTCGTGCTGTGGCTGATGCCGATTCTCGCGCTCGGTGCGCTGGCGCCGGGCCGCGTCACGGTCGGCGCGATCGTGGTCGGCGTTGCGCTCTACACCGTCTGCGCCCACGAGGTCGGAGCCAAGACCTGGTACGGCGCCGGGTTCGGCGTCGCGCTCTGCATGGCCACCCTCGCCTACGCCGGATCACGCACGACCAGTTGGATGCGCAAGCGGGTCCGCGACCAGGAGGCGCTGACCCGTGAGCTGCAGCGCTCAAACGCCGAGCTCGAGCACTTCGCCTA
>CAVXBH010000025.1:0-36387 GCA_963759945.1 uncultured Solirubrobacteraceae bacterium
CTTCTACGGCTGCTACATCGTGCGCCCGTCGGACCGCGTCGGCATCGACGCCGAGCACCCGCGTGACACGTACCTTGCACAGCTGATCGAGACGCTCGGCGGCACCGTCGTCGACTACGCGGGCTCGCGCAGGTACCTCGGTTTCCGATCATCACCATGAACAAGGAGGCCTCGCTCAAGCAGGCCGCCCGGCATCTCGGTGACGCGATCGACGCCGAGGCCGACTGCCTGGTCACGCCGTGCCCGCTGTGCCACCTGAACCTGGACCTCCAGCAGCCCCTCGCAGAGCGCTACGGCGGCCGGGACCTCGGTCTCCCCGTGCTGCACCTTCCGCAGCTGGTCGGGCTCGCGTTCGGTCTCGAGCCGAAGGAGCTCGGCTTCTCCAAGCACGTGGTCAAGCCGACGTCGGTGATCGACTGGTCGACCTCCGTCGTGGCCACCGCCGGCGACGGCGGCTGGTAGTCCCCAGATCTCGGCGCATTACACGCGAAATATGAGCTTCGTCACTTAGGTGACATTGCGCGCCTAACCGGGTTCGTGAGCGGGAACGATCCTCAACATGGCGACGGGAAGTTGGAAAACCACTCCAGATCCCTGGAGTGTCAGGGTCCTCAGAGCGGAGATCCGCTCCTTCGCGGAGCGCAATGGCTTCGACCCTGAGCGCGCGCAGGATCTGACCCTCGCCGTGAGCGAGATCATGTCCAACGCCGTCCTGCACGCCTACCGGGACGGCAGTGACGGTTTCATCGAGATCGGCGCTGACATGCAGGACGGTCGGCTCGAGATCTGGATCGTCGACGACGGCGTCGGCATGAGCCCGCGGACCGACTCCCCCGGCGCCGGCATGGGCCTGATGATCGCCGGCAGCATCGCCGACCGCTTGCACATCGAGCGCCCGCCCACCGGCGGAACGACCGTCTCGATGTCGTTCGCCTGCGCCGCCTGATTACATCGCGCGGGTGCAGACCCGCCTCCTGATCAACGGTGAGCTCGTCGACGGCACGGGCGAACCGCTCGCGGTCGAGAACCCCTTCGACGAGTCGACCGTCGCAACCATCGGCGCCGCGAGCGCCGAGCAGGTCGATGCTGCCGTGGCCGCCGCCGACGAGGCCGGCGGCGCCTGGGGCCGCATGCCCACCGCCGAGCGAGCCGAGCTGCTGCACGAGATCGGGCGCCGACTGGTCGAGCGCACGGACGCACTCGCCGAGCTGATGACCCGCGAGGGCGGAAAGCCACTGCTCGAGAACCGCGACGAGGTCGGCTGGACGGCCAGCGCCTTCCACTTCTACGCCGAACTCGCACGAGCCGAGCAGGGACGGGTGATCCCGCCCGTCGAGGCGTCGCAGCTGGCCCTCGTGCTGAAAGAGCCGCTCGGCGTCGTCGGCTGCATCGTGCCGTGGAACTACCCGCTGCTGCTGCTGGCCTGGAAGCTCGCGCCGGCGCTCGCGGCGGGCAACGCGACGGTGTGCAAGCCCTCCGAGCTGACGCCGCTCTCGACGCTCGCCCTGTCGGACTGTCTCGATCACCTGCCGCCCGGCGTGGTCAACCTCGTGGCGGGTGCCGGGCCGGTCGGCGAGGCCATCGTCGACGACGAGCGCGTGACGGGCATCGCCTTCACGGGCTCGGTGGCGACCGGCACGCGGATCAACCAGCGAGCCGCGGGCCGCGTCGCGCGCGTCAACCTCGAGATGGGCGGCAAGGACGCCTTCATCGTCTGCGCGGACGTCGCCGACGAGATCTCACGTCGCCGCTCGCGGTGGCGCCTGGGCGGCCTTCCTCAACGCCGGGCAGGTCTGCACGTCCGCCGAGCGCTTCTACGTCGAGCGCTCGGTGTACGAGCCGTTCCTCGAGGCCTTCGTCGAGCACACCCAGACGCTGCGCCTCGGCGACCCGATGGACGCCACGACCGACATCGGGCCGATGGCCAGCCGCGTGCAGCGCGAGAAGGTGCTGGCCCAGCTCGAGGGCGCACGGCAGGCCGGGGCGACCCTGGTGACCGGCGGCGACGGCGGCGGCTTCGAGCGCGGCCACTTCCTCTCCCCCGCCGTCGTGACCGGCGCGCCGGCCGCCACCGACCTGCTGCGCGAGGAGACCTTTGGTCCGGTCGCCCCGATCGTCCCCGTCGACTCCCTCGACGAGGCGATCGCGCTCGCCAACGGCATCCAGTTCGGACTCGGCGCCAACGTCTACACGCGATCGCTGGAGAACGCGATCCGCTGTGCGCGCGAACTGCAGGCCGGCACGGTCTGGGTCAACGACCCGCTCACCGACAACGACGCCGGTCCGTTCGGCGGCTTCAAGCGCTCAGGCCTCGGCCGCGAGCTGGGCCGCGAGGGCCTCGAGGCCTTCCAGGAGACCAAGCACGTCCACATCGAGACCAAGCTCGAGGTCAAGGACTGGTGGTATCCGTACTGATCGCTCTCGCTGACTGACGGCGAGCTCGGCCAACTGCAGCATTGAGGGAGCGGGATCGGCCCCTGGTGCGGCCGCGCCGGCTGATGAGCTTTTGCGGCCCCCGCAGTCTCACGACCATGAGCACTTCAACCGACAGCCTCCTGCCCCTTGACGAGCAAGCGTTCGGCGCCCGCATCGAACCGCACCGCCGCGAGCTCCACGTCCACTGCTATCGCCTGCTCGGTTCGTTCGAGGAAGCCGAGGACCTCGTCCAGGAGGCGTTTCTGCGAGCCTGGCGCCGGCGGGAGACCTATGAGGGACGCGCGACGGTGCGCGCGTGGCTGTACCGGATCGCCACCAACGCGTGCCTCGATGCACTCGACAAACGGCCGCGGCAGCCGACCCCGAACGGCGAGATCGCGTGGCTCGAGCCCTACCCCGACGCGCTCCTCGAGCAGCTGCCTGACCGGCGCGAGGGACCGGAGGATGTGGCGCTCGCCCGGGAGACCATCGAGCTGGCGTTCATCGCCGCGATCCAGCACGTCGCACCGCTGCCGCGAGCAGTGCTCGTGCTGCGCGACGTTCTCGGTTGCTCGGCGAAGGAGACCGCTCGGCTGCTCGAGACGACGGAGGCCTCGGTGAACTCCGCGCTGCAACGCGCGCGGGCGGGGCTGCGGGAGAACCTGCCGGAGAACCGCGAAGCCTGGCAGCGGGGCGCCGAGCCGAATGCGTCCGACCGAGCATTGCTCGCCCGCTACGTCGAATGCAGCGAGCGTGCCGACGCCGAGGGTGTGGCGATGCTCCTGCATCAGGACGTCCGCTTCTCGATGCCTCCCGCGGCGGGCGTGTGGAGGGGCCGCGGCACGGTGGTGGCGGCGTGGGTGGACGGCGGCTTCGGAATCGACGGATTCGGCAGCCTGCGGTGCGTCCTCACCGGCGCCAACGGGCAGCCCGCGGTGGCCGCCTACGTGCGCAAGCCCGGCGACGCCGCTTTCGCACCGCTGGCCCTCGACGTCCTGCGAGTGCGGGACGGACAGGTCACCGAGATAGTCACCTTCGGCGGGGCGGCGTTCGGGCGGTTTGGCCTTCCCCGTGTGCTCGGCGCGGCGGCATGAAGGTCACGCCGATCCTCGTGGCCGACCTGCTCGCGGAGACCGAGCGGATGCCGGTGTACGTGCACCTCATCGAGCATCCCGCGGCCACCGTGTTGGTGGACACCGGCATCAAGGAGCTCCACCCGGCGACGGCCGACCTCGATCCCCGTCTGACACCGCTGGAGCTCCGGCCCGGCGACGTCGACATAGTCGTCAACACCCACTTGCACTTCGACCACTGCGGCGGGAACCATCGCTTCGCCGGCAAGCCGTTCTACGTCCAGGGGCTCGAGCTCGACGACGCCCTGGGCCAGGCCGACTACACCCTGCGCGAGTGGGTCGAAGCGCCGGGCGTCGAGTACACGCTCCTCGACGGCGAGTTCGAGCTGCTGCCCGGCCTCCGGCTCGTCCCGGCGCCAGGGCACACGCGAGGCTCGCAGATGGTCGTCATCGAGACGGATGGGCCACCGGTCATCGTCGGCGGCGACGTGGCGGTCTGGCACGGCGAGCTCGACGAGCCACAATCCGAGGGCCAGCGGGCGGTACGCGCGCTCGATCCCGAGCTGGTCTGGCTGACGCACGAGCACGAACCCTGGAGGCCTTAAATGGAAAAGGCGCCCCGCCAGGCGCCTTTTCCTAGGTCGCGATCCGCCCCGCCAGGCGTCACGCGTGTTTTTCCGGTGTTACGTACCCCAGTCCGTCCCCGGAAGCTTTGAAGTTCGTAGGTCAATGATCGGCTGCGTTCAGCTTTGGCGCCTCCCCTCCGGGGGACGATCTTCGGGTGAGGATGCAGGGTGAGTTGCGGGGTAGGGAAGGGTGAGGTGTAGGGTGAATTCGTGATCACCCTTCTCCTCGGCGAGTTCCCCGACCTCCTTGCGTACGGGCTCAAAGCGCTGCTGCGCGAGGACGAGCGGCTCGAGGTGGTCGCCGCCGACATTCCGATGGACGGCCTCGAGGCCGCCATCGCCGAGATCGAGCCGGACGTCGCCGTGATCGACTTCGGCGCGCTCCGATCCCCGGTCCAGGTCCATCAGCTCCACGAGGCACAGCCGGAGACGCACGTGGTGATCATGGTCGACCGCGCGACAGCGTCCGAGGCCAACCAGTTGATCGCCTTCGGCGCGACCGCGGTCCTGCAGCGCGACACGCAGCGCCGCGACGTGCTCACGGCGATCCACCTCGCGAGCCGGGGCATGCACGTGCTGCCCGGCGCCGGCAACGCGAGCTCGGAGCAGGCTTACGGCCCCGACCTCCTCACGCAGCGCGAGGCCGAGGTGCTCGATCTGCTCCAGCAGAACGCCTCCAACGCGGAGATCGCGCAGAAGCTGCACGTGGGTGTGGAAACCGTCCGCACCCACGCGCGCAACATCTACCGCAAGTTGGGCGTCACGAGCCGCCGCGACCTCGCGGCGGCTCGCTTCGACCGTTAGACCCGGAGCGCTCTCCGCGCGACCACCCGGTCACCGCGGATGACGAGCATCTTGTAGCGGCCCGCCTTCAGACCGCGCAGCGCCACCGAGCGCCCGGTCGCCGACGCGACGATCCGGTTGTTGCGCAGCAGTACGACTCGCGACGAGGCGGCGAACTTCACCTTGCAGGTCACCTTGACCTTCTTGGCCTTCTTGCCCTTCTTGGGCTTGGCGACCTTGCAGGTCACCTTCGCGTTCTTGCCGTTCTTGCCGTTCGCACCCGCCGGACCCTGCGCGCCCTGCGGACCCGCCGGACCAGCAGCACCCGTCGGACCCGACGCACCCGTCGGACCCGCACCGCCGGTCGGGCCGATCGGACCCGTCGTCCCCTGCGTGCCGTTGGCGCCGGTCGGACCGGTCACGCCCGTCGGGCCGGTCACGCCCGTCGGACCCGACGGACCCGACGGACCCGTCGGACCGAAGGGACCGTCGGTGCCGGTGCCGGACATGGTCGCAACCAAGGTGCTCCCCTGCCGAAGCGACGCGGTCTGCGTTCCGAGTGACTCCGGAGCGAAGCGCACCTTCACCTGACAGGCCTCGTCCGCGGCGAGCGTCGCACCGGTGCAGGTGTCACGCACGACGAGGAAGTTCTCCTCCGGCTCGATGACCGGGACGTCGACGCTGATCGGACCCGGGGCAAAGTTGGCCCCGGTCCCGTTGATGAGGCGTACGGAACGGTTGGCCGATGTCGTACCGACGGGCTGACCACCGAACGGCAACGTGCTCTGGTCGGTGGTCGTCGGAGTGGTGATGTACGGGTACACGAGCAGCGTGAAAGGTCCGGTGTCGCCCTGGTAGCCGTCGACACGGATCGAGTAGGGCGTGCCGGAGATCGCGTTGAACACCACGCGACTGCCGTTGTTGCCGTCTCCACAGAAGGCCGCCGCGTCATCGTTGGTGGCGCCGGGCACCAAGGTCAGCGTGTTCACCGCAGCCCCGGTGTAGACGTCAATCACTGTGTCGAGATCCGTGGTCGCGGACTGACAGGTGCTGATCGACACGCGCGTGTTCGCCGACGGCGTCCACTTGTACCAGACCGTGTTGTCCGGCGCATTGGCCGCCGGCTCGCCAGCCTCGCTGGTGGCCTCCAGGTTCGTGCCGACCACGCGTTGGCCGGCCGGGTTGACAACGCCGGCAGAAGCGAAATTGTCGTTGGCCGGTGGGGCTGCCCAGGCGAGCGCGATCGGCAGCGCAGCGCATGTCACAGCGACCAAGACGATAAGACGGACCTTCATTCCAAACCCCCCGCTTTGTTTGACCGCCGGACCCTCCCAGGACCGGCGGTCAAAGTAAAGGGCTACGTCAAGCGCGACTTCTGTCGCTGCACAATCTGGTCGCCCTTGCTGACGAGGAGCTCGTAGCGACCGGCCTCCAAGCCGTTGAGCGCCACCGCGCCGCCCGGACTTGCACCTTGTAACCGGCCCGTGATGCCCACCGGCTTGGCGCCGGCGAACGAGTTCGCGGCGTGTGCCAACGAGGAGAGCGAGCCGGAGTCTTCCTGGAGCGACGCGTCGGACGCGCCGATGGCGATCGCTAGCGCGCCGCGGAGAGCGAACGCACGAGGCCGCGCTGGTGCAGCACTTCGGCGAGCTGAACGGCGTTGGTCGCGGCGCCCTTGTACAGGTTGTCGCTGACGATCCACATGTTCAGCGCACGCGGGTGCGACGGGTCGCGGCGCAGGCGGCCGACGAACACCTCGTCGCGGCCGGCGGCGTCGCGCGCCGTCGGATAGCCGTGGTTGGCGGGATCGTCAACGACGATCAGGTTCGGGAAGTCGCTGAGCACGGCGCGCGCGTCCTCGACGCGACAGCTCGTCGCGGGTCTGCAGGTTCACCGACAGCGAGTGCGAGTAGGTGACCGGCACGCGTGCGCAGGTGACGGAGATGCCGATGTCCTGGTCGCCGAGGATCTTGCGCGTCTCGAACATCATCTTGCGCTCTTCGTCCGTGTAGTCGTCGCCGTCCTTGAAGTTGCCGGCGCCGCCGAGCACGTTGAACGCGATCGGGTGCGGATAGACCTGCGGCTCGGGCAGCGGCTCGCCGGCGAGCGCCGCGCGCGACTGCGCCTCGAGCTCCTCCACCGCCTTGACGCCGGTGCCCGACACGCACTGGTAGGTGGAGACGATCAGCCGCTCGATGCCGGCGACGGCGTGGATCGCCTTGGCCGGCAGCATCAGCTCCATCGTCGAGCAGTTCGGGTTGGCGATGATGCCCTGGTGGGCGTCGAGCGCCTCCGGGTTGACCTCGGCGACGACGAGCGGGATGTCGTCCTGCTGGCGGAAGGCGCTCGAGTTGTCGACGACGGTGGCGCCGGCCTCGACGAACTTCGGCGCCCACGCGCGCGAGGTGGTCGCGCCGGCGGAGAAGATCGCGATGTCGAAGCCCTGGATCGTCTCGTCCGTGAGCGCCACGACGGGCACGGACGCGCCCTCGAGCTCGCGCCCGGCGGAGCGCTCGGAGGCGAAGGGGACGATCTCGTCGGCGGGGAACTCGCGCTCGCGCAGCTTGGCGAGCATCACGGTCCCGACGGCGCCGGTGGCGCCGACGACGGCGACTCTCATGCCGCCGCGCTCCCGAACGGGTGCTCGGCCTTGACGTCCTCGGACCCGAGCTCGAAGGCGGCGTGCAGCGCGCGCACGGCCTCCGGCAGCTTGTCGGCGCGGACGACGCAGGAGATCTTGATCGGCGAGGTGGAGATCATCTCGATGTTGATGCCGCGTTCGCCGAGCGTGGCGAAGACCCTTGCCGCGACGCCGGGGTGCGAGCGCATGCCCGCGCCGACGATCGAGACCTTGCCCATCTCCGGGTCGTCCTGCGAGCGGATGCCGTACTCCGCGATGACCGGAGCGAGCGCCTCGTGGGCGGCGCGCAGGTCGGCGCGCGGGACGGTGAAGCTCATGTCGGCGCTCGGAGCCGTCGGTGACCGGCTCGTTCTGGATGATCATGTCCACGTTGACGTTGGAGTCCGCCAGCGCGGTGAAGATCCGGCCGGCGACGCCGGGCGTGTCCGGCACGCCGAGGAGCGTGACGCGGGCCTCGTCGGTGGAGTGGGTGACGGCGGTGATGAGGGGGTGTTCCATGGTCTCCTCTTCGCTCACGACGACGGTACCGGGCTCGTCCGAGAAGCTCGCGCGGCAGTGGATGCGCACGCCGTGGTTGCGCGCGTACTCGACGGAGCGCAGCTGCAGCACCCCGGCGCCGGAGGCGGCCATCTCGAGCATCTCCTCGAAGGAGACGACGCTGAGCTTGCGCGCGTCGGGGACGATGCGGGGATCGGCGCTGTAGACGCCGGCGACGTCGGTGTAGATCTCGCAGACGTCGGCCCCGAGCGCGGCGGCGAGGGCGACCGCCGTGGTGTCCGAGCCGCCGCGGCCCAGCGTGGTGACGTCCTTGGCGGTGCTGACGCCCTGGAAGCCCGCGACCAGCACGATCTGCTCGCGCTCGAGCGCCTCGTGGATGCGGTCGGCGCGCACGTCGAGGATCCGCGCCTTGGTGTGCGACGTATCGGTGACGATCCCGGCCTGCGACCCTGTGAGCGAGATGGCGCGATGACCCAGATCGTTGATGGCCATGGCGCAGAGGGCGCAGGACATCCGCTCCCCGGTGGAGAGGAGCATGTCCATCTCGCGCGGATCGGGCGCGGGCGAGACCTCCTCGGCCATGGCGATGAGCTCGTCGGTGGTCTTGCCGCGGGCGGAGAGGACGCCGACGACGCGCTGCCCCTGCTCGCGGGCGCGCACCATGCGCGCGGCGGCGCGCTTGATGCGCTCCGCGTCGGCGACGGACGTACCGCCGAATTTCATCACCACCGTCCCGGGCATCGGCGGGCGATACTAGCTCTGGCCCTTGGCGCGACCCTGCTGTTCGCGGGCTGTCACAACGAGCCGTCGAAGCCGGTCACGGCCGTCAAAACGGCGACGGGGACTTCCACCCCGACCGCCTCCGCCGAGCCGACGCCCTCCCCCACCCCGGCGCCGCCGAAGGTGCCGCCCGTCCCGGCGGCCGCGCTCAAGCGCGCCGCGAAGCTGCCGCTCGAACAGCGCGTCGGCCAGCTGTTCGTGGTCGGCTTCGAGGGCATCGACCTCGCCGCGCCGGTCTTCACGCGAGCTGGCCGGGCACGGCTGGGGCGCCATCTACGTCGGCCCGTCGAACGTCTTCGACCTCACCGGCGTCGGCCTCTTCGCCGGCGAGGCGGTCGCGGTCGCCGAGAACGCCGGCCGGGTCGCCCCGCTGGTCTCGGCCTTCGATGACGGCCGGCCGCCGCGGCTGGGCTCGAACCAGCAGGAGGGCCGCACCCGCGCCGCGGCCTCCGCGGCCGCAGCGAAGGCGCAGGGCGTGACGCTGACCACGGCGCCGTTCATCGACGTCGGCGTGGGCGCCGACCAGAACCTGATCTCGCGGGTGGCGCCGGTCGCCGTCGCGGCGTGGGTCAAGGCCGGCGTCGCGTCCGCGCCTGGCGCACTTCCCCGGCCAGGGCACCGTCACCCAGGACCCGCTCGACGGCCCGGCCAACGTCGGCCTGTCGGTCCCCGAGTTGCGCGCGCGGGACCTCAAGCCATGGGTCACGGCGCTCAAGGAGGCCCCCGCGGTCACCGTCTCGTCGGCGACCTACACCGCCTATGACCCCGTCACCCCGGCGTCGCTGACCCCTCGCATCGTGCGCGGCCTGCTGCGCGAGCAGCTGCGCTTCGGCGGCGTCGCCATCACCGACGACGTCAACGGCATCGCCGCCGCCACCGGCGGGACGCCGGGCGAGGCGGCCGTGTCCGCGATCCGCGCCGGGACCGACATGGTCTTCATCCCCGACCCGACCGCGACCGGAGCCGCCTACGACGCCGTCCTGAAGGCCGCGAAGGCGGGCAAGATCCCCGCGGGACGCATCCGCGAGGCCGCCGGCCGCGTGCTCGCCCTGAAGTCCTCGCTGTGAGACAGCTCCTGGGCGTCGCCTTCGTGATCGGCGGCCTGCCCAAGTTCGTGGCCTTCGGCTGGGAGCTCGACGCCTTCGAGCGCTTCGGTCTCCCCTACGCCGAGGTCTGGGTGATCGCGGCGGGCATCATCGAGATCGGCGGCGGCATCCTGCTGCTGCGGGACCGCTGGGTCGCGCCGACCGCTGTCCTGCTCGCCGCCACCATGGCCGTCGCGATCGCCGTGTCCGGCATCAAGGAGGGCGACGTGATCCCGTCGCTCACCGTCGCCCCGCTGCTGCTCGCCGGCTGCGTCTATCTGATGTTCAGGCCGCGACCGGCTTCAGCCGGCTGACGATGGTCTGTGCCGCGTCGACCAGCCCGGGCGGCTCGAGCACGGTCATCTCGACGTCCATCAGCGCCATCCAGACCAGGAACTCCTGCGACCAGCGCCCCTTCGTCGTGACGATGCACGCGTTCGGCCCGTCGGGCTCGACCGTCGCGTAGCGGCCTGGCACACGCGCGGCGATCAGGCTCGCGGGCGCGGCGAGGCGGATG
This sequence comes from uncultured Solirubrobacteraceae bacterium, assembly GCA_963759945.1. Classification (GTDB taxonomy): domain Bacteria; phylum Actinomycetota; class Thermoleophilia; order Solirubrobacterales; family Solirubrobacteraceae; genus DATLGB01. The sequence goes on from CAVXBH010000025.1 coordinate 10,419, forward strand.
CGGCCGCGGTCGGCGTCCGACGCCTCCGGGCCGCGGATCTGCTGCTTGACGTAGGCGGCCGCGTCGCCGCCGGGCACCTCGCGGCGCTGCCCGCGGCCGCCGAGCTCGGCGTCGCCCGGCGATGCGGTCCACGCGGAAGGTGCGCCAGTCGTCGCGATCGAGGTCGAAGGCGACCAGGTACCAGCGCCAGCCGCTGTGGACGATCGCCGCGGGCTCCACTTCGCGGATGGTCGCCGTGTCGTCCTTGGCCGTGTAGTCGAAGCGCAGCCGCGTGCCGTCGCGGCAGGCGCCGGCGATCAGGGAGAGCTGGTCGGCGTCGATGCGCGGGCCCTCGACGCTGAAGGCGGAGGTGGCGTCGCCGAGGTCGCGCACGCGCCTGCGCAGCCGCGACGGAAGGATCTGCTCGAGCTTGGCCAGCGCGCGCACCGAGGTCTCCTCGATGCCGGCGATGGAGCCGGACGCCGCACTGCGCAGGCCGACGGCGACCGCGACGGCCTCGGCGTCGTCGAGCAGCAGCGGCGGCATGTCCGTGCCGGCGCCGAGCCGGTATCCGCCGGCGACGCCCGGGGCGGCCTCGATCGGGTAGCCGAGCTCGCGCAGCTTCTCGACGTCGCGGCGGATGGTGCGAGGGCCGACCTCGAGCCGGCCGGCGAGTTCGGGGCCGGTCCACTCGCGACGCTGCTGGAGCAGCGAGAGCAGGGCGAGCAGCCGTGCGGAGGTCTGGACCATGAACGGGAGTGTGCCAGGTCATGCGGACCGAAGTTGACCGCATTGTTCGGATTGCGGACCGTAGTTGACCGCAAGGCTCGAAAGCATTTCGGCCATGAGCACCTACGTCGAAACCCTTCCGCCGCCCGCCCGCGCGCCGCCGCCGAGAAGTCCGTCTGGCTCGGCTTCCTCGTGGTGATCGCCGCGTCGGTCATGGACCTGCTCGACGCCACGATCGCCCAGACCGCCGCGCCCGCCATCCGCACCGACCTCGGCGGCACCTTCACCCAGCTCGAGTGGATCTCCGCCGCGTACACGCTCGCGATGGCGGTCGGCCTGCTCGTCGGCGGCCGGCTCGGCGACCTCTACGGCCGCAAGCAGGTGATGCTCGCCGGGATGGGCGGCTTCATCGTCGCGTCGGTGCTGTGCGCGCTCGCGCCGTCCGCCGAGGCGCTGATCGCCGGCCGCGTCGTCCAGGGCGCCGTCGGTGCCGTGATGCTGCCGCAGTGCTTCGGTCTCATCCGCGAGCTCTTCGGCGACGACGGGCCAGCGCAAGGCGTTCGCGATCTTCGGCCCCGTCATGGGCCTGACCGCGGTGCTCGGCCCGGTCGCGGGCGGCGCGCTGGTCGACCTCGACGTCGCCGGCACGGGCTGGCGCTCGATCTTCCTCGTCAACGTGCCGCTCGGGCTCGCCGCGATCGTCCTGGGCCTCCGTCACCTGCCGAACACCGAGCCGTCCGCCCGCGGCCAGCGCATCGACCTGCCCAGCGTCGGCCTCGCGGTCATCGGTGCCTTCGCGCTCGTCTACCCCATCGTCGAGGGCCGCGAGCTGGGCTGGCCGGTGTGGCTCGTCGCGCTGGGCATCGCCGGCGTTGGCGTGCTGGTCGCGTTCGGCCGGCGTCAGGGCCGGCTGACCGGCTCGCGCTCACCGCTGTTCGAGCCGTCGATCCTCGCGCGCCGCTCATACGTGATGGGCCTCGCGCTGGTGGTCACCTTCATCGGCGCCATGGGCGGCATGACGCTCGCGCTGACCGTGATGTTCCAGGAGGGCCTGGGCTTCTCGCCGCTGGCGTCAGGCGTCGCGACCATCGCGATCCCCGTCACGGCCATCCTCGGATCGATCACCTCGTCGATCACGCTCGAGAAGCTCGGGCGGACGACGATCCACATCGGCACGGCGACGATGGCGCTCGGGCTGGTGGCCACCGACCTGGTGCTGCGCGGCCAGGGCGCGGAGCTCAGCGCCTGGGACGTCGCGCTGCCGCTCGCGGTCACCGGCTTCGGGATGGGCATGGTCTTCGTGCCGATGTTCGACGTGATCCTCGCCGGAGTGCTCCCGCACCAGCTCGGGTCGGCGTCGGGGCTGCTCGAGACGATCCAGCAGATGGGCATGTCGCTGGGCATCGCCGTTGTCGGCACGGTGCTCTTCGGCGCACTCCAGGGCGCCGGAGCGGCGGCGTTCGTCGGTGCCGCCGACCAGGCGCTGCTCGTCTCGATCGGCTTCCTTTGCCTGGCGTTCACGGTGACGTGGTGGCTGCCCCGCCACCCACGCGCCGAGGGCTGACCACTCTCGAATCAATAGTGCGGCTGGGTTCGGTTTCCGGGCCCATCTGCACTTTGGTTCGAACGGGAGTGAGATTTTGCCCGGGAACCGGCTTGGTCGCCTGACGGGACGTCGATCCTCGACGAGCGCTCTGCGCGTTTACTCGACCCGGTGTCGGGCACGGCCACGCAGCTCTAGAGGCCGAAGACCCGCGCGGCGTTTGCGCCGAGGAACGCCGCGCGGTCGCGCAGCTCGAGCTCGTCGAGCCCTTCGAGGGCATGCTGCGGCGCGATCATCGGCCAGTTGGAGCCGAACAGGACCTTCTGGCTGCCCGAGCCGGTCTGCGCGTAGCGGACGAGCTCGGGCGGATAGCGCCGGACGGTGTAGGCCGAGGTGTCGATGTGGACGTGCTCGTGCTTGCGGGCGACCGCGACCATCTCCTCCGTCCACGGGTAGCCGATGTGGCCGCCGACGATCACGAGCTCCGGGAAGTCGATCGCGATCTGGTCGATGTAGGGGATCGGGCGGCCGACCTCGGACGGCTTGAGCGGGCCGGTGTGGCCGACCTGCGTGCAGAACGGGACGCCGAGCTCGACGCACTCCGCGTACAGCGGGTAGAAGCGGCGGTCGGTCGGCGGCGTCTCCCACAGCCAGGGCAGCATGCGCAGGCCCCTGAACCCCTGCTCTGTGACGCGGCGGCGCAGCTCGCGCACCGCTTCCATCGGCTTGGCGAGGTCGACGGACGCGAGGCCGACGAAGCGGTCCGGATGGGCCGTGACGTGCGCGGCCACCTCGTCGTTTGAGATCAGCGCCCCCTGCGGGCCGTGCCAGGCGGAGAGGACGGCCTTGTCGACGCCGGCCGCATCCATCGCCTCGATCGTCGCGGTCAGCGGCGGCTCACCTGTCGGGATGGCCCCAGGGGACCAGCGCTTCAGCGACGCGAGGAAGTCCGAGCGCAGGAACCGCTCCGTCGGATGCTGCACCCAGGCGTCGACGATCACTTGGAGTGCCTCGCGAGACGCCGGCGCGCGATGGCGCCGCCCATCCGGTTGGCGGCGCGGGCCGCGCCCGGTGCCCGGCGCGTGACCGCAACCAGAGCGCGATCGACCGCGGTCGGGCTGGGCGCGGACTTCAGCGCTTCCGGCGGTGCCTCGGCGCCCGTCAGCGCGAACAGCTCCCAGGTCCCGGGCACACCCTTGAGCGTGTGTTCACCACGCGCGGAGAATCGCAGGCCGGAGCCCATCACCAGATCGCAGGCCGTCCTCGAGACGAGCACCTCCCCGGGTCCGGCGGCCGCGCAGACACGGGCGGCGATGTGCACCGCGAGGCCGGCGAGGTCGTCGGCGCGCCGCTCGCACTCGCCGCTGTGGACGCCGGCTCGGATCTGGACGCCCCGCTCCGGCGCGGCCGCCACGATGGCCTCGGCACAGCGCACCGCAGCCGCCGGGCCGGGGAACTCGCACAGCGCGCCGTCACCCGTGTCCTTGACGAGCCGCCCGCCCGCCTTCGTCGCCTCGTTGCGAGCGCGCCGCTGCAGATCGACCAACAGTTCGGACCAGGCTCGGTCGCCCATCGCGGCCGCGTGGCTCGTCGAGCCGACGATGTCGGTGAACAACACCGTGGCGAGCACCCGGTCGTCCGTGCCGGTCAGCGCCCCGTCGCCGCGGGCCAGCTCCGCGGCATGCCGGGCGATGTGCGCCCACGTGGTCCCGAACGTGTCGCCGAGCTCCGCCGCCGGCAGCTCGTGGTAGGTCGCGCCGTCGATCACCTCCGCGACGGCCCGCACCGCCTCCTCCGGGAAGGTCACCTGGCCGGCGGGGCGCAGGACCCGGGTGGGTGCGCGCACGAGCTCGTAGATGCCGCGACCGTCCATCGCCAACTTCTGCTCGATGAGCTGAACCGCGAAGCGCGGCGACGCGGAGCAACGCTCGGCCCTGGCCCCGAGGCGCACGTTGTAGGGAGAAGCGAAGCCCGGGTCCCACATGGCGATCGACAGTCCGGTGCCCCACTCGCGTGTCGCCTGCCGGTAGCCACCGACACAGGCCGCGACCGCCTCCGGAGTCCAACCGAAAGCGCCGTCCGCTGAGAGCGGACCGACAATGTTCGGGGTGATCATGGCGATCCCGACGACGCGTTCGGGCCACCTCGCGGCGAACGCGGCGGCCACCAGACAGGTGGCGAGACACGACACGATCACCGCTCGCTCGATGCCCTCGTGATCGAGCACGGCGATGAGGTCGTCCACCTGCTCCTCGAGCGTGGCGGGCACGCTCACAGGATCGGAAAGGCCGACCCCGCGCTCCTGCCACGTGATGCTCGTCAGCTGGTCGCGGGCGAGCGAGCTGATGGCAGTGGCGAGTTCCGGGTCCGCCCAGGACAGATCGACGTTCTGGTTGAGCTCGTTCAGCCAGATCACGTGACCGGCCGCGCCGCCGTCGAGGACGTGGTAGCCCAGCCGCCCCCAGTCGCGCTCCAGGTAGCGGCTTTCGGGGTCGATGATCATCGGTGCCCTAGAGAGCGCGGCGGCCGGCCAGCGCCTTGCCGAGCGTGACCTCGTCGGCGTACTCGAGGTCGGCACCGACCGGCAGGCCGGAAGCGAGGCGCGTGACGGTCACCGACCGCTCGCGCAGGGCGTCGGCGATGTAGTGCGCGGTCGCCTCGCCGGTGGTGGTCGGGTTCGTGGCGATCACGACCTCCTCGACCTCGTCGGTCACCCGGAGGAACAGCTCGGCGAGCTTGAGGTCCTCCGGCTCGATGCCGTCGATCGGCGACAGGGCGCCGCCGAGGACGTGGTAGCGGCCCCGATACTCGCTCGTGCGCTCGACCGGGATCACGTCGCTCGGCTGCTCCACCACGCAGATGACGTGCAGGTCGCGGCGCGTGTCGGAGCAGATCGCACACAGCGGGCCCTCGGCCAGGTTGAAGCAGACGGTGCAGAGTCCGATGCGCTCCTTGACCTCGCGGATCGCCGCGGCGAGGCCGAGCGCGTCCTCGGGGTCGGCGCGCAGGAGGTGGAAGGCGAGCCGCTGTGCCGTGCGGCCGCCGATGCCCGGCAGCTTCGAGAGCTCGGTGACCAGGCGCTGGATCGAGGCGGGATACAAGCCGCGCTAACGCTTCTTCTTGGCGGACCGGCGCGCGGCACGGTTGCCGCCGCCACCGCCCGGGGGCATGCCACCCGGCAGCCCGCCACCGCCACCGCCACCGCCGCCCAGGCCACCGAGGCCGAGGCCGCTCAGTGCCTCCATCGGATCGAAGCCGGCCGTGTCGCCCATCGCCTTCTCGCGCAGCTCGTCGGCCTGTCGCAGCGCCTCGTTGGTCGCGGCGAGGACCATGTCGCTGAGCATCTCGACGTCCTCGGGGTCGACCGCGTCCGGGTCGATGGTCAGGGACTCGATGCGGCCGGCGCCGGTGACGACGACCTTGACCATGCCGCCGCCCGAAGACGCCTCGATCTTCTCCTCGGCGAGCTTCTCCTGCGCGAGGGCCATGTCCTCCTGCATCTTCTGCGCCTGCTCGAGCATCTTGTTGATGTTGGGCGGCATGTTCATGACGGCGGTGTTCCCCCGGGCTCTTCTTCGATGGCGTCGAACTCCTCCAGCATGCGGTCGACGAGCTCGTGTTCGGACAGCGTGGCGGTATCCGCGGACGCCTCGTCCTCGAGTTCCTCGTCGGTGCGCAACTCGTACTTGACGCGCAGTGCTCGGCCCGTGACGGCGCGCACGGCGGCGGCGACCGCGTCGCGGTTGGCCGGCTTGTCCGCGTGCTTGAACATGACCATCGCGGCGGAGCTGAAGGCGACGGTCAGGCGGTCCTCATCGAGGGCGAGCGGGATCGTCGAGCCGAGCATGCTGCCCAGGCCGCCCTCGAGGTGCTTGAGGATCGCCGGCCACAGCTCGCGCAGCTCGCCGACGCCGTCCACCGGGGTGACCTCGACCGGGGTGACCTCGACGGGCGCGACCGCGACAGGGGCGATGACCGGCTCGGGCTCCGGAGCTGGAACTGGAGCCGGAGCCGCTGCGAGCGCCTGACCGGCAGCCGTCGCGGGCTGCTCCGGCGCGCGGACGGGGGCCCGGGCGACGGCGTCCAGCGGTGCCTGCCCACGCTCGAGGCGCTCCAGGCGGGCGAGCAGCGCCTTCTGACTCGCATCCCGCGCCGGGTCGGCGGCCTTCACGAGCGCCAGCTCGAGCTGCGTGCGGGCGTCGGCCCCGTCCTTCATCGCGCGCAGCCCGTCGGCGAGCAGGTCCAGCAGATGGGTGACGGTCGCAGGTGGCGTGCGGCGCGCCTGGTCAACCAGTCGAGCGTCGGCCTCGTCGGTCAAGCGCAGTTCAGCCGGGACCTCGCCGCCGAGGGTCTGCACGATCATCAGCCCGCGCAGGTGCGCCTCGAGATCGGCGAAGAAGCGGCTGACGTCACGACCGGACTCGGCAAGCCGCGCGGCGGCGCGCAGGGCGTCGGCGGCGTTGGCGGTCGCGACGGCGTCGACGGTCCCGAAGAGCAGGTCGGAGTCGGCGGCGCCGAGCACCGCGAGGACGTCCTGCAGCGTGATCTTGGTGCCGGAGTAGGCGACGAGCTGCTCGAGCGTTCCGAGCGCGTCGCGGAACGAGCCGGTTGCGCTGCGGGCCATCAGCGCGAGCGCCTCGTCGGGCGCCTGGATCTGCTCCTGCTCCGCCACGCGGTGGAGCACGGAGGCGATCTGCGTGATCGTCGGGCGGCTGAAGTCGAAACGGTGGCAGCGGTCGACCACCGTCGGCAGCACCTTCTGCGACTCCGTCGTCGCCAGCACGAAGATCGTGTTCGGCGGCGGCTCCTCGAGTGTCTTGAGGAACGCGTTCCACGCCGAGGTCGACAGCATGTGCGCCTCGTCGAGGATGTAGATCTTGTGGCTTCCGGCCACCGGCGCGTAGGCCACGCGCTCACGCAGGTCGCGGATGTCGTCGACCGAGTTGTTGGACGCGGCGTCCATCTCGATGACGTCGAGGCTCGTCGCGTTGTGGATCGAGCGGCACGACTCGCACGTCCCGTCCGGCGTCGTCGTGGGGCCCTGAACGCAATTCAGGCTGGCGGCGAGGATCTTCGCCATCGACGTCTTGCCCGTCCCGCGCGAGCCGACGAACAGGTACGCGTGGTGCACCTTGTCCTGCTCGATCGCATTGGACAGCGTGCGCACGACGTGCTCCTGTCCGACCACGTCGGCGAACGTGCGAGGTCGGTGTCGGCGGTACAGCGATGCCATCGAAAATCGAGTCTACGGAGCCTGGCCGGCGCCGGTAAAAAGTGGACCGTGCACCCTCCGTCGAGATGAACTCTCCGGGGCTGCCACTACACATCGGCTCCAACTGGGCCACCCCAATGCGCCTGTCGGAAACCGCTTAAGGCTGCTTCCTTCCGGACCTGACCTGGTTCACGGGCCGACACCGCATGGGACCCGGTCTTCAACACCGCGTGCGGCGCGCTAACCCGGAGGGTCCGACCCCTCGAGAGGGAATTCGGCCCCGCTAGAGCGGATTGCGGGTTCAGGGCTCCGCTACATCCCCGCCTAGCACGGTCCGTGTCCGGATGGTATTGGATGGACCCGTGGACGTGACGCTCCCCGCCGGCTTTGAGTGCGGTCACTGGACCGACCCGGTCGGCCGGACGGGCTGCACGGTGCTGATCGCGCCAGAGGGAGCCGTCGGCTCAGGCGAGGTGCGCGGCGGTGGCCCGGGCACGCGCGAGTCCGACCTGTTGTCGCCGTGGACGGGGACGGCCGGGCCACAGGCGGTCCTGCTGACGGGAGGCTCGGCTCGCGGACTTGCGGCGGCCGACGGCGTCGTCGCCTGGCTGGACGCGAACGGCCGCGGCCACCCGACGCCGGCGGGGACAGTCCCCCTCGTCAGCGCCGCCGTCGTCTACGACCTGATGCAGGGCTCGCCCGACGCACGCCCGGACGCCACAGCAGGCCGCGCAGCGTGCGAGGCCGCCTCGTCAGTCGTCGAACGCGGCAGCGTCGGCGCCGGAACCGGCGCGACCGTCGGCAAGCTGCTCGGCCCAGATGCGTCCTCGCACGGCGGGGTGGGCGCCGCCACGCTGCGCGCCGGAGAGGCGACCGTGACCGCGGTGGCCGTCGTCAACGCGATCGGCGATGTGGTCGGCGCCGACGGCGCCTTGCTCGCCGCCGCACGGCGCCCGGACGGCAGCTTCGTCTCTGCGGTAGACCTGATCGCCGACGGCGAACTGCCGCCGATCCGGGCGGAGCGCAGCAACACGACGCTGGCGTGCGTGTGCACGGACGCGCGGCTGACCAAGCTCGAAGCGTTCTCCGTGGCTCGCGCCGCCACCGCGGGTCTGGCCCGTGCAGTCGTGCCGTCCGCGACGATGTTCGACGGCGACATGACCTTCGTGCTGGCCGGCGGCACCGTCGCCGCCGACCTCTTGACCGTCTCCGCGATGGCCGCCGAGGCCACCGCCGCGGCCATCCGCGACGCGGTCGGCCACACCGGCTAGCGGCCGAGCGTCTCCCTCAGTGCGTCGGCCGAGCTGTGGCGCGGCGTCCAGTCGAGCTCCCGCCGCGCCTTCGCCGTGTCCATGATCGCCGGGTGCGTCAGCGCCTCGACCCACTCGGCGGCGGGTGGCATCAAGGGCGCGGCGGAGATCGCCTTGGCCACGCGCCGTACGGCGCCGCCGGGGAACGACAGGGCCGGCAACCCGAGCACCCGCGCCACCTCGGCACCCGTCAGCACGTCGGCCGCGATGTTGTAGGCGCCGGGCGGGCCCGCGGCGACGACGCACTGCAGGAACGCGCTGCCGACGTCCGCCTCATGGATGAACTGGATGGGGTGGTCGGGCGCCAGCACCGGGACCGGCGGGATCGGCACGCGGCCTGCGACGGGGCCGAAGGCGGCGGCGACGGCGCGAGCGGCCCGGGCAGGATCTGCTTGGCGCCGACGGCGTTGGGGCCGAGCACGATCGGGGGCCGCAGCAGGTAGAGCTCGAGCTCCGGATGGGACTCAGCCTCCTCATGGAGAAGGCGCTCGATCTCCGCCTTCTCCTGCGCGTAGAACAGCTTGGCGGCCGGGCGCACCGGCCACTCCTCGTCCATCGGCACCGGATTGTCCGCGTGGAAGCCATAGGCCGCCACCGAGGACGCGTAGACGAAGCGCTTCGCGCCGGCGGCAGCAGCCGCCCGGAACGTGTTCAGCGTTCCTTCGACGTTGATCTCGCGGATGGTCGCCCGCGGCGCGTTGCCGGTGATCATGAAGGCGAGGTGCACGACGACATCCACGCCGTCGAAGGCCGCCTCCAGAGCGGCCGGGTCGCGCACGTCGCCCTGGCGATAGCGTCATCTTCGACCAGCCCTTCGACGCGGGGTCGAACGGGCGCCGCGCGATCCCGATCACCCGCCCGATGCGCCCGTCGGACTCGAGCAGCGGTACGAGCCCGGAGCCGAACGTGCCGGTCGGGCCGGTGACGGCAACGGTCAGGGGCTTCGTCTCGCTCATCATCCTGCGCCCTGCCCAGCGGGAGAGGGAGCCAACCCCGGCGGGGCGGCCGCTCGTCGTCGTCGCAGGCCATCGGCGACGAACACGACGATCGCCACCCAGACGAGCGCGAAGCCGGCGACTCGGCCGGGCGGCATCGGCTCGTGGCGGATCAGCACGCCGATGGCGAACTGCATCAGCGGCGCCAGGAACTGCAGGAGCCCGAGGGTCACCAGCGGGATGCGGACCGCGGCGGCGCCGAAGCACATCAGCGGTACCGCTGTGGCGACACCCGAGCCGATCAGCAGCAGGGCATGGCCGCCGCCCTCGGACCCGAAGGTCCCGTCGCCCGTCGACCTCAGCCAGAGCAGGAACGTCAGCGCGGGAAGGGCCACGACCGCCGTCTCCACGGCCAGGCTCTCCACACCGTCGACGTCGACCTGCTTCTTGATCAGCCCATAGGTCGCGAACGAGAACGCGAGCGTCAGGGCGATCCACGGCGGATGGCCGTAGTCGATCGTCAGCACGAGCACGGCGCACGCGGCGATGCCGAGCGCAACCCGCTGGGCGCGCGTCAGTCGCTCGCCGAGGACGAGCACCGCGAGCGCCACCGTCACCAGCGGATTGATGAAGTAACCCAGCGAGCCCTCGACGACCCGCTCGGAGTTGACGGCGTAGATGTACAGCCCCCAATTGGTCGTCAGCAACAGCGACGCGAGGCCCAGGAGCAGGAAGCGGGCCCGGCTCACCTCCCGCAGCCACGCCCGGCCGCGCAGCACCGCGACCAGCACGACGACGAGCACGAGCGACCACACGATGCGGTGCGCGAGGATCTCGATCGATGACGCCGGCTCCAGCAGGGGCCAATAGAGGGGCAGCAGCCCCCACATGCCGTAGGCGGCCACCCCGGCCGCGAATCCCAGACGCGGTTTCGAGATCTGCGCAACGTAGGGGCGTCGGCGTCTGACGCCGCTTGATCCACCCGCGCACGACAGGCCGTAGCCGCCGTATGGGACCGATGGATGTCGTGCTCACACCGATCCGGATCACGCGGACGGTCGTGCGCGCCGCGGAGGACCTCAATGCCCTCGCGGAACGCGCGCGGCGAGAGCCCGACCCCGTCGAGCAAGTGCGCGAACTGCTCGGCACCGTCCTCGCCGACATTCGCAGCCTCGACCGGCACGCGGTCGAGGTCGACCAGACCGCACAGACGATCGTCACCGGAGGGGACGACCTGCGCCGAACCGGCGAGAAGCTCGACACGCACATGCTCGAGCTGATCAGCGGAGGTCGCGAGCTGACGGAGGTGGCAAATGAGCTCGCCGCCCACCTGGCTGCCTTCCGCGCGGTGCTGCCCAAGCTCCTCGCCACGCTGGACACCGTCGAGGATCTCGAGGACTCCCTCGAGACGGTCGCCGACACCGTCGAGCCGCTGCAGGGTGTCGCCAACGGCGTCGGGCGCATCACGCGTCGGTTGTCCTCCTCCGGGTAGCGGACACGGATGCCATCCGATCAGGTGCCCAACGGCTTCGAGCCGGTGACCGATGCCGGGCCGTTCGTCGAGCGCGCAGGACCGTTCTACGTCCGCGGCGGCCTCGTGGGCCTGCTCGCGGAGGACCACCACCTCAACGCCGGCGGATCGGTGATGGGCGGGCTGCTCGCCACGCTGGTCGACATCGCGTTCGGCCGCGCGATCCGCGGCGAGGCCGATGGAGACGCCAAGGTCGCCACCGTCTCGCTCACAACGGACTACCTGCGCCCCGGACCCGCCGGCGCCTGGCTCGAGGCGCACACGGAGGTCGAGCGCTTCGGCGGCCACCTGGCCTTCGGCGACTGCTCCGTCCGCGCCGAGGGCGAGGAGATCGTGCGCGCGCGAGCAGTATTCGCCGTCGCTCAGGACTGAGCAAGCTCAGGGCCCGAGGACGGATAAACTCGCCCGCCGGAAGGGCGCGTAGCTCAGTGGGAGAGCGCTCGCTTCACACGCGAGAGGTCGCTGGTTCGAAACCAGCCGTGCCCATCTACACCTCGATGACGCGATGGAGCTCCCAGGAATCCGGGACTCCTCGGAGCTCATGTTCGCCCGCGGCCTCGAAGGCGATGCCCGAGCCGGCGACAAGGTCCTTGACCGTCCGCGACACGAGTACCTCGGACGGACCCGCCAGCCCGCACACGCGCGCGCCGATGTGCACGGCGATGCCGCCCAGATCCGCCCCCATCAGCTCGACCTCGCCCGCGTGCAGACCGGCCCGGACCTCGATCCCCAAGGACCCGATGGCGTCGCGTATCTCGGCCGCGCAGCGGATCGCGCGGGCAGGACCGTCGAACGCGGCGAGGAACCCGTCGCCGGTGGTGTTCGCCTCACGGCCGCTGTGCGCGGCCAGGCGCTCGCGGACCAGGTTCCGCTGAGCTTCGAGCAGATCGCGCCAGCGTTGGTCGCCCAGGCGGCTGGCCAGCTCCGTGGAGCCGACGATGTCGGTGAACAGGACCGTCGCGAGCTGCCGTTGACTGCTCACCACGGTGCGCGATCCGGTCAGGAACTCCTCCAGCTCGCCCACCACCGCATCGACGTCGCCCACCATCAGCCAGTGCGCATCGCCTGCCAGCTCCCGTAGACGCGCGCCCGGGATGGCGCTCGCCAAGTATCGGGCACTCTCGATCGGTCGGTATCGCTCCTCGCTCCGGTGGAGGACGAGGGTGGGCACTCGCAGCGACGGCAGGATCTCGCGGACGTCGATCTCCATGACGACGCGGTACCAGGCCGTCGCAGCACCAGGGCTGGCGCCGTAACGCTGGCAGCGCAGCACGTAGCGGGTGAACAGCGGATCGTCCACATAGGCCGGGGCGAGGTCGCGGATGCCCATCGCGCGCACTCCGTAGCGATCGGCGTACGCAGCGAGGACACGCTCATGGATCTGTGGCGTTGGCCCCCACGGATAGTCATCACTGGCCGTGCCCTTGGCGAATGAGGCGACGAGCGCGAGCGCCGAGACGCGACCGGGATGTGTCGCGGCGAAAACGACTCCGAGTGGTCCACCTTCTCCAGTACCGATCACGGCCGCCCGCTCGGACCCGATCGCGTCCATCACGCTCACGATGTCATCCGAGGCCTCCTCGAACGTTCCGTCGCTGCGCAGCGCATCCGAGAGGCCCGTGCCACGGCGATCGAAAAGGATCAGCCGACAGAACCTCGACAGTCCGTTGACCAAGCGCATGTACCCGGGCCACTCGAGATTCTGCTCGATGTGACTCATCCAGCCTGACGCGAAGACGACGTCGAACGGGCCGTCCCCCGCCGTGCGATAGGCGATGAAGACATCCCCCCGGCGTGCGTAGCGGACGTCCGAGAGCGTCACCGGCGGGACTCTATGCCTCCCGGTGCCGCTGACATCCGCGGTGAGCGAACGACGTCCGGTAAAGCCTGATGCTGTGTCGCGGTCAGCGCGAGTTGCATTCGGCAGTGATGCCAAGGGAGAGCAGGTCGGTCCGCGTGTTCGAAGTCTCGAAATCCTCGAGGTTCGCCTTGAACGCCTCGTCGAACGCCTTCTGATCGCCGGCGTCTGCTGCCGAGTCGAGGCGATTCGTTGCGGCGTCGCCCTCGGCCCTGTATCGGTCGAATGCTTCGGCGACCGGCTTCGCGTCCTCAGGTACCGGGATGGCGTCGAAGCGTTTGTCGAAGGCCGCCGTCAGCTGCTCGATCCGGGGCTGCTCTTCCAAGAACACTGCGATCGGATACGGCTTCGGGTGTCCGCCGTCCGTCACGGTGAGAACCTTTGGCAGAAGTTCACCGCAGAGCGCGTTGACGGCCTCGACGTACTCCGTCTTCCCGTCAGATGCAACTGAGGCGGACGGTGAGGCCGTCGAACCATCACTCGCAGAGTCACCACAACCGCTCAGCATTGCTAGCAACACTCCACAAACGACCCCCAACCCCGACCGCATCGTGCCCTTTCGTTCGTTTCGCCGCTCCAAATTACAGGAACTCGTTGCCATGCCGAGCCGCGTACACCCCTGGCACGACACAGTCCTTCTCGACCTGGGTCAGGGTGGGTGCATACTCGCGTGTGTGCCCAAACCGCTGATCGAATTCCCCGCCGACGATCCACAACGCGCCCGCCTCTTTTGGAGTGGCGTGCTCGGCGTTGAGCTCAGGCTCCGGCCTGCGGAAGCCGGGTCCGGCTGGGAGACGGACACGGACGGCCTGCGCCTGGGGGTTCACGAACGCGGTCGCGGGCCCGGCGACACCGGCTCGCTTCCGTACTTCAGCGTCACCGACCTAGCCGCGACAACGGATCGGGTGCGTGAGCTCGGCGGCTCGATCATCCACCCTGGCGAACGGTGGGCAATCTGCCGGGACTCGGAAGGCAGTCCCTTTGCGCTCGCCGCCGTGGATGAATGACTGAGACCCGGCCAAGGCGGATCAGGCGAAGGCGCTGACCCCGGTGATGTCGCGGCCGACGATCAGCGTCTGGATCGCCTCGGTGCCCTCGTAGGTGTGGATGACCTCGATGTCGCCCATGTGGCGGATCACGTGGTTCTCCAGCAGCACGCCGTTGCCGCCGAGCAGATCGCGTGCCTCCGACACCACCCAACGTGCCTTGCGGGTGTTGTTGAGCTTCGCAAGAGCGGCCACCGTGTCTGAGAGCTTGCCGGCCTGCTCGAGTCGGGCCAGCTGCATGCAATAGAGCTGCATGCCGGTGACCTCGGCCAGCATCTTCACCAGACGGTCCTGTATGAGCTGGAAGCTGCACAACGGCTTGCCGAACTGCTCGCGCTCCTTGGCATAGGTGAGCGCGATGTCGTAGGCGGCGACGGCGTGACCAAGTGCCGACCAGGCGCACGAACTGCGGGTGCTGACGAGCACCCGGCCGGTGTCCTTGAAGGTCTCCGCGCCCGGCAGCCGGCTGTCCTCCCCGATCCGAACGTCCTCGATGGAGATGTCGGCCTGCCAGATGGCGCGGGACGCGCCCTTGCCTTCCATGGTCTTGGCCTCGAAGCCCTCCGCGTCGCCCTCGACCAGAAAACCCTTGACCTCGCCATCGTCCTCGGACCGGGCCCAGACGACGATCACGTCGGCGACCGATGCGTTGCCGATCCAGCGCTTGGCGCCGTTGAGGATCCAAGCGTCGCCGTCTCGGCGCGCCGTCGTCTCGAGCGCGATCGAATCCGAGCCGTGGTCGGGCTCGGTGAGGGCAAAGGCTCCGACCTTCTCCAGCCGCGCCATATCCGCTAGCCACCGCTCCTTCTGGGCGTCGGACCCATGCATGGCGATCGACTTCATCGCGAGGCCCGACTGCACGCCGAGAAAGGTCCCGACGCTGCCGTCCCCGCGGTGCAGCTCCATATTGACCAGGCCGCGCGCCAGTGGGCTCATGCCCGGGCACCCGTAGCCCTCGATGTCCTCGCCGTAGAGCTCGAGCTCGGCCAGTCGACGGAGCAGCGGCCACGGCAGTTCGGCAGCCTCCCAGTAGCCGTTGATGACGGGCAGCACCTCCTCGTCGACGAACCGGCGCGTCGCGATGAACTGCTCCCACTGTTCCGCCGTGAACTGCTCGCGGACGAAGAAGTAGTCGGTCGCGAGCGCGGCGCCGAGGTGGTCGTAGGGCGGCGAGTCGGGGTGCGAGGTCATAACGGGGGCTTCCCCGCACGCCCCCGGCGGAAGCGCGAGCCACGAAGGACGATCGAACAGCAGCGCTACGGGGTGAGCGCTGTGGTGACCTGGTCGTCGGTCAGGGCGTAGCGGTACACCCGCACGTTGTCGAGCGGCAGGCCGAGCGGCGCGGTGTCACCGCCCGTGAAGCGCTGCGAGGCGTCGCAGCTTCCGCTGCGCGCGCCGAACAGCACGACGCAGCCGTTGGTCTCGCCCGTGCGCC
The DNA here is from genome assembly GCA_963759945.1 of uncultured Solirubrobacteraceae bacterium. Taxonomy (GTDB): domain Bacteria; phylum Actinomycetota; class Thermoleophilia; order Solirubrobacterales; family Solirubrobacteraceae; genus DATLGB01. The sequence continues at coordinate 25,997 of CAVXBH010000025.1, forward strand.
CGGTCGGGTGCGAACATCTCCGACACGACGGCGCCGCCGAGCAGGAGCTCGCACGTTGGTCCCGAGCGTGTCTCCCGACTTGCCGGGCCACACCACGAGACTCAGCGGGAGCCACTGCCCGTTTGGTTGTGTGCCGTAACCGCCGAGGGTCAACTTGAAAGGCGCCTTGGCGGGACACGCGACCTCGTTGCCGATGCAGTTGCTCTGCACGACGTTGATCGCGTATACGGTGTCGTGCTCCTCGAGTTCGACGATCAGGCCTCCCGGCTGGCCGACGAGCCACTGGATCCGCTGCTTGTTGGCCCCGACCGAACCCGCGGGGCGCGACGTACGTGTAGGCAAGGATCGTGTAGGCGCCCGGAGTCCAGGCCGCGTGGCGGCAGCGGCTCGTCCGGCGTGGACGCCGGCGTCGCCCAGCTCGGGCGGACCAGCAGCTTGCAGGCGTCGCCCGGCAGCGTCTTGATCGCCGCGGTCCGGGTGCCCCCGAGTGAGTCCGCGATCGCCCAGTCGGCCCGGTTGAACGCCGGGCAGCCGGCCCGCGGGCCGAGCGCCGCGCCGCCCTGGGCAGTCGAGCAGCCACGAGTCGCCGTCGAAGCGATAGTCGATCATCGGGCCGACCGTCAGCGGAGCGGTGTCGCCGCCGCTCGGCGAGGGGTCGCGCGCGCCGTCGCCGTCGGTGTCGACGACCTCCGGGTCGGTGCCGGCGGCGATCTCGGCGGCGTCGCTGCCGCCGTCGCCGTCGGTGTCGGCGGAGACCGGCGACGTCCGGCGCTTGATCGTGAGCGACGCGACATCACCGCGGACGGCAGGGTCGCCTGGCTGCTGCGTCTTGATCTCCCGGATGACGGTGAGCTCGTCGAAGTCCGAGATGCCGTCACCGTCGGTGTCGGCCTTCTTGCATCGTCAGAACCTTCGGCGAGCTCATCGCGGGACTCGACGCGCGTCGTCGTCCGCGTCGCGGAAGGTCACGATCCGGGCGGCCTGGCCTCCGCGGAGGGTGACGTCCGGCAGCGCGAACACCTTCTTGCGCTTGGCCGCCGCCCGCGTGACGTCGAGGACGAAGTACTGATCCTTGGACTGGCGCACCAGGCCGCCGTCACCGTTGCCGAGTGCCTTGAGCACCGGCGTCACGTAGTCCTTGTTGCCGAACTTGATCTTCTGCGGCTTGGAGAGCTTGACCTTGCGGCCGAGCATCAGCTGCAGCGCGTCGCAGAGCGTCGTGCCGGCCGGCCGCCCGTTGGCGGCACGCTGGAAGCTCGTGGAGACGAGATAGGTCTCCGAGCGCTTGCCCGGCCGGAGGTCGAGCGACACGGCGGCCGTGTTGCCCTTGATGCGGTCGGTGTACTTGGCGAAGTCGCCGGTGTCGGCCTGGAATCCGTCGATCCCGATCTGGCCGAGCTTGACCGCGCCGACGGACATCACGCAGGCTCGACGAGTCCTCCAGGAGCGCGAGCGCGTCGACGGCGCCGATGTCGCCGATCGTGTACACGATCTCCGCGGACTGCCCGGGCGCCAGCGACGGCTGCTGCGCGCCGTCCCCGGCCTGCTTGAAGCCGTCGAAGGTCTGCTTGGAGCCGTCGACGCCGACCGAGACGAGGATGGGCGCCAGCTCGGAGACCTTGAAGGCCACGTCGCCGGTGTTGGTGATCCGCGCCGTCATGGCGAGCGCTGGCGCTGTCGATCGTCTGGCCCTGGGTCTTCGAGAAGTGCTCGGAGACCTCGGAACGGTTGAGGTTCCGCGTGGTGTTGCTGGTCTCGTGGCGGTTCTCCTCGGTGGTCTGGTTCGTGTACTGGTAGCTCGACCTTCCCGGTCACGCCCGCCGCCGAGCCTTCGACGCCGGCGCCGACCTGATGGCCCTCGAGCGTCGTGGTGGTGTCACTGTCGGTGACGGCGCTGCGTGGTCTCGTCCTCGGTGATCGCGACGTTCGTCACCTCCGCCGTCTCCGAACTCGCTCAAGGTCGTCGACAGCGCGAGGCTGAGGTCCTTGAGATCGATGCCGATGCGCGGCACGTCGGCGATCAACGGGTTGAACCGGCCCGGATCGGCGCGCGGGTCGAACGCGAAGTCCTGGAGTTCCTCGCCGGTGGTGAACCCGTCGCCGTCCGGATCGCTGCTCGCCGGCAGCGTCTTCAGCAGCGCGTTGAGGTCCTGAGGGAATCGGCGCCGGGGGCAGGTGTTCGCGCCACGGGAACGCTTCCGAGCAGCGGAGCGGCGGTCCTTTGAAGTTCCCGGGGAGGCGTCGACCTCGGCCGATTCCAACGAGGCCGACGTCACTGGGCCAATATCCATGCGCGCCTGCGCCGACGCAGGTGCGAAAGACAGCACTCCGAGTACCAGCCAAGCTGCGCGCCGCCCGCCCGTCGAAACCAACATCCCGCGCCTCGTTTCCCCGTTGTCAGGCTCGCGCCCCCGCGGTCGGATCTTACGTGACAACGGGACTCGGCGCCACCGGCTCGATTGCAGTTCAGGCCAGCGGCCACACAGGAGTAGCATCGCGCCATGTCGCCGTTCTGGAGGAAGCGGGAGCCATCCCCACCGGCGGACGCCGAGCCGCCTGCAGCCGAGGACGGCCCGCGCGCGCTGGACGAGAAGGTCACGCCATTCTTCGACGCTCGTGACTGGGAGGGGCTGATCGAATATCTCGAGCGGATCGACCCCGATGCCCTCGAGGGGAAGGACGCCGTCAACTGGTACACGTTCCGTGGGATCGGGGCCGAGCAATCCGGTCGGCGCGAGGAGGCGGCCGGCGCCTACATGGAGGGCGCGCGCCGCCATCCCGAATCAAGCACGCTCCAAGTCGTCGCGGGCCGCTTCCTCGAGGCGGAGGGTCGCTTCGACGAGGCGCTGCCGCACTTCAGATCGGTCCGGCTCGGCGACGTCAGCAGCGGCAGTGCTGTCATGACCGCGGCGCGCTACTGCTACCTCTGGGACGCGCTCGAGGATGCCATCGCGCTCCTTACGCAGATCTTCACCGCGTACTTCGAGCTGAGGATCGCCGACGACCATTTCCTCTACACGCGCAGTTTGCCTTTCTTCAGCGATGCCTTCGGAGCCCAGGCAGCTGTCCTGGTGCTGAGCGGACGCGAAGACGAGGCGAGGGCGTTGCTCGACGAGGCGGAGGCCTCGCTCTCCGACCTCCCCGGACTCGAAGTGGAGCGCCTCACGCTCGAGGCGACCCTGGGCCGGCCGTCCGGCCTTATCGGACACCCGTCAAACCGAGAGGACGGTTACGGCCGCATGCGGCGCGCAGCCTGGCAGGCCCGTGCGACCGATCAGCCCGCGGCCGCCAAGAAGGGGCTCGCGTCGGTGACGCTGCGCAGTAGCGACTTCGGGTGGCTCGAGGACATCCGGCTGCTCGCGATGATCGCGGCCGATCGAAGGGCCCACGACCTCCGCACCGACGATCCGCGGATCGACGAGTTCTTCGCGCACCAGGCGCTGTTGTTCGAACCCGAGCATGCGTTCCACTTCGGCCTCCTCGAGGAGCAGGAGGCCCTCAAGGAGCGATACCGCGCAAACCGCCGCGAGTTCGGTCCTCCGCCGCGGCGCAGGCAGTAGGAAGGGAGTGTGCGTTCGAGCGACGTGGTGATCATCGGTGCGGGTGCCGCGGGCCTGATGTGCGCGCTGACCGCCGGCAATCGCGGGCGCCGGGTGCTGCTCGTCGACCACGCCAACAAGGCGGGCAAGAAGATCCTGATGTCCGGTGGAGGTCGCTGCAACTTCACGAACACGTTCACGGACCCGGCGAACTTCTTCTCCCAGAACCCGCACTTCTGCAAGTCGGCGCTGGCCCGGTACTCCCCGTGGGACTTCATCGCGATGGTCGACGAGCGCGGCATTGCGTATCACGAGAAGAAGCTCGGCCAGTTGTTCTGCGACAACAAGTCGAAGGACATCCGCGACATGCTGCTCGACGAGTGCCAACGGGCCGGCGTCGAGTTGCACCTCGACACCGCGGTCCAGCGCGTCGAGCGAACCGGGACGGGATACACGCTGGACACCGACCTGGGTCCCGTCGCGTCGGAGTCCGTGGTCATCGCCACGGGCGGCCTGTCCATCCCGACGATGGGCGCCACCGGCTTCGGCTACGAGATCGCCCGTCAGTTCGGCCACAGCGTGCTGCCGACCCGTGCGGGACTGGTGCCGTTCATCATCACCGACCAGCTGAAGGACCTCTGCAACGAGCTGTCGGGCACCTCGGTGGCCAGCGTGGTCAGCTGCAACGGGCAGAGCTTCCGCGAGAACATCCTGTTCACCCACCGCGGGCTCAGCGGACCCGCCGTGCTGCAGATCTCCTCGTTCTGGCAACTCGGCGATGCCGTGGAGATCGACCTGCTGCCCGACCACGACGCGCTGGAGTGGTTGCAGGGCCTCCAGGTCACACGACCCGACAGCGAGCTGAGGACCCTGCTGGCCGAGGTCTTCACCAGGAAGATGGCGGCGCTGCTCGCCGATGACTGGTTCGTGTCCAAGCCGATGAAGCAGTACACGCCGGCCGAGCTCCGCGACGTCGCGGACAAGCTCGGCGCGTGGCAGGTGGTGCCGGCCGGCACCGAGGGCTACCGCACCGCCGAGGTCACGGTGGGCGGCGTCGACACCCGCGAGCTGTCATCGAAGACGATGGAATCGCTCAAGAGCCCCGGCCTGTACTTCATCGGCGAGGTACTGGACGTCACCGGCCACCTTGGCGGGTTCAACTTCCAGTGGGCGTGGGCGTCGGGATACGCGGCGGCGCAGTTCGTGTGAGCGGTGGCGAGGCGTCGTAGTCGCCGCGATCGATGACCGCGAAGAAGGCGTCGACCACCGCCGGGTCGAAGTGGCGCCCGCGCTGGGCGGTGATCTCGGCGCGCGCCTCCTCGAGTGACCAGGCCCGCTTGTACGGGCGCTCGGTGATGAGCGCGTCGAAGACGTCGCAGACGGCGGCGATGCGACCGGGAAGCGGGATCTCGTCCGCCACGAGGCCGTTGGGGTAGCCCGTGCCGTCCCAGCGTTCGTGGTGGGTGCTCGCGACGACCTCGGCGAGCGCCATCAGCGGCGACCGCGACCCGTCGAGCAGCGCCGCGCCCTCGGTGGTGTGCCGGCGCATGACGGTGACCTCTTCCTCGGTGAGCCTGCCTGGCTTGTTGAGGATGCGGTCCGGCAGCCCGATCTTGCCGACGTCGTGCAGGACGGCGGCCTGGCGCAGCAGCTGCGCCGTCGCCTCCGACTGGCCGAGCTCGAGGGCGACGAGCTCGCAGAGACGGCTCATGCGCTCGATGTGCTCCCCGGTGCCGCCGTCGCGCAGCTCGGCGGCGCGGGCGAGACGGCCGACCGCCTCGACGTTGGTGAGCTCGAGCTCGGCGGTACGCCGGCGCACGGCGTCCTCGAGCTCGACGTTGCGCCCGGCGGTGCGGCGGCGCTCGGTCATCTCGCGAGCCACCGCCGCCAGAACGGCGGCGACCGTGCCGGCCACGGCCGCGGCGAGAGGAACGGCGACCGGCAGCACGAGCCCGCTACCGAACGCGAGCTGTGCCGCGGCAGCGAAGACAGCACCGATCGCCACGGCGCCGGCCGCCCCGCGCAGGGGCCCGGCCAGTGCGACGAGCGCCACTGCGGCACTGCCGATGACGACCAGCAGCAGGTAGGTCGTCCAGCCCGGCGCTTCTTGCAGGGGATTCCCATCCAGGGCCGTGCGGATCGCGTTGGCCTGGATCTCCGGCTCGGCCATGAGCTGGTCGCCGCCGGCCGAGGTGGCAATCCGGGGCAGGATGGTGGGCGTGGTGATGCCGACGACGGCGATGCGCCCGCGCAATGCGGACTCGGGCACCCTTCCCGCGAGCAGGTCGTCGAAGCTGTAGGTGTCGATGGTTCCGGCCGGGCCGGCGAAGTCGATCAGCGCCTGGCCGTCCTCGAAGCGGTCGGCCGGGACCGGCTCGCCCAGGCGACGCGCGACCACCGTCGCGAGCGTGTCGAGCTGCTCGACGCTGCGCCCGTAGCGGCGCACGATCCGGCCGGGCTCGGCCTGAAGATCCGCGGCGCCCGCCTCCGCCCCGATCGTCTCGAGCCGACCGTCGCCGCCGAGCACGCGCGTGCGTCCCGAGCGGTCGATCTCGGCAGTCGCCAGGACGGTCCCCTTGGCCCTGGCCACGGCGTCGAGCAGCGCCAGGTCGTCGTCCGGTCGCTTGGACGGCTCGGTGAACTGCACGTCGTAGACGATCTGGCGCACGCCGGCCTCGCGCAGGCGGTCGATCGCGCGGGCGTGCAGGACGCGACGGAACGGCCAGGGACGTCGCGGAGCGCTGAAGGCATCGTCGTCGATGGCGATGACCACCAGCTCGTCCGTCGGGTGGTCACCGCGAATGTGCATGCGGGTGTCGATGGTGCGCTGCTCGAGGCGCTCCAAGGGCCCGCTGCTCGCGAACAGCGCCACGACGAGCAGCGCGAGCGCGCCCGCCGCCAGGACACTGCGGCGGCTCATCGCTTACGTGCGAGGTAGCGCTGGCCTGCCTTCACGACCACGCGCTTTCCGGTGCTGCGAACACGCACGACGACGGACCCCTCCGTCACGCGGGTGAGCGTGCCGTCGCAACGGTCCTCGGTCAGCCAGCGCGTGCCGCGCACGGTGGTGATGCTGTTGCTCCCGAGCGTCTCGAACAGCCCGCCGCCGTCCTTGCCCCAGACGCGCCGCTTCCTCCGGGGCCTTCTCGAGACGGTCGCGCCCTTGCCACCGCAGTCGAGCCGGCCGCGCAACGCGATCCGCACCATGCCCTGGCGGGACGTCTGAAGAATCTTGAATCGCCCGCCGTAGAAGGTGCCGGTCTGCGTCTTGCCGCCGGGGAGCGCGCTTCGGAGCTTGATGGCGCCCGACGTGGCATTGACGACGGTGCCGAACGGCAGCGTCGCGGCCGCGGTCAGCGGCACGCTCTTGCGCTGGCCCGGCAGACGGACGCGGACATCGCGCCTCGCCGAGGCGACGAACGTCTCGCCGAGCACGGGCGTCGAGCGTGCCGCGGGCGGGAACCCGATCCTCCCGAGCGTCCCGGACTTCGTATCCGTGAACCACAATGCCCCGTCACCACCAGCGACGATCGCCCCCGGGCGCATGGCACCCACTGCCGACGTGGCCACCGCACCGGCGACGTTGATGCGCCCGATCCCCTTGCGGAGCGTGAACCACAGCGCGGCGTCAGGGCCGAGAGCGATATCGCCAGGACGGGCCTTGCGAGACAGGCCGTCGGTGAACATGGTGACGTCACCGTTCAGGGCGATCCGACCGATGCCGTCCCTGTCGGTGGTGAACCACACGCCGCCGTCAGGGCCGGCGGCGATGCTCTGCGGAGCGCCCGCGGCCGGGAACTCCGTGACCTCGCCGTCGGTCGTGACGCGACCGATGCGACCCGGCTTCGGGATGGTGAACCAGAGAGCGCCATCCCACCCGACCGCGATGTCGGCGGGCACGCCGGAGAGGCCCTTCTTGCCGCCCCCGAACACCGTCAGATCGCCCTCGGGCGTCAGGCGCGCCACCCCCTGGGCATCGCCGGCCAGCGTCATCCAGAGGTTGCCGTCGGGACCCGTGACGAGCGCAGTGGGCGAGGCGTCGTCGAGCTCCCGCACCGTCTGCACCGTCGCATCCGGCCCGAAACGCAGGATTGCGCCGCGCTCGTCGGCGAACCACATCGCGCCGTCGGGGCCCAGCACGATGGCGCCGGGACGAGTGTTGGAATCCAGCGCGACCTCGACGGTCCTGCCGGCGAGATTGGTCCGTCCGATCCGCGGCGGCTTGGCGCGCGCCGTGTGCCAGAGCGCGCCGTCGAGTCCAACGGCGAGTCCCGTCGCGGGTGCGGAAAGCGTGCCGTGGCTCGTCACAAACGGCGTAGCAGCGCCAGCCGGCGCCGCGGACGCGCAGAGAGCGCCGAGGAGGAGCGCGATCCATCGCGTCGTCTTGCAAATTCCGTTGAGCATCCGGCCCAGGTCTCCTGCGCGCAAACCCTACTTTGCGCGCGTCGAACTACTGCGGCTCGACGGGTGCGGCCGCCACGACCTGCGGCTGGCCCGCGCCGCGATCCTCCCAGCGGGAGTTGAGCGTCAGTGAGGCGTCGTCCCCCGTGTAGGTGATGAGCGCCGTGGCGTGATCGTCGGCAATCACCAGGGAATCGACCGTCGCCGAGCGCACGGGTTGCGGCAGCAGTTGCGCGATGGCGGGCAACTGGGGGTGCAGCTCGTCGATGAGGTCGGCCTGGACGTGCGCTGCGTCCATCGGGTCGCACACTGCCTGGGCGTGCGCCTCGACCACGGGGCGCAGGGTTGCTTCATCCATGTCGGATCTTTCTCTCGTGCTGCGGACCATCAGCATCACACATCGTCGGCGGGTTGCTCCCGTGGCGCAGGGGCGCCGGCCCGTACCGCTTCCAGCTGCGCTGCGACCGCAAGGCCCAGGAACAGCGCCACGGCCGAAAGGAACGTCCACAGGAGGAGACCGATCGTGCCGGCGATCGGGCCATACGTGGCGCCGAAGCCTCCTGTCAGTTCGAGGTAGGCGACGAAGCCGCCCATGAAGATGAACCACAGCACCGCGGACGTGGCGGCTCCGAACGCCAGCCACGTGAACTCGGGCTGGCGGCGGCGGGGTGCGTGCTGGAAGAGGAGCGTGATCGAGGCGATCGCGAACGCGATGCCCAAGGGCCACCGGCTCACCGCCCAGACGCCGTCGAGCGCGTTGGTCCCGATGCTGTCGCGAATCGCCGAGCCGGCGACGAGCGCGGCGCCTGAGAGCGCGGCCAGGGATCCGGCGGTGACGGCGAGGATCGCTCCGTTGAGGTACTTGCGCATGAACGGCCGGTCCGTCTCGGTGCCGTAGATGCGGTTCGCGCCGCGCTCGATCTGCGCCATGGCCGTCGTGCCGGCGAGCGTCGCCGCGATCGCGCCGCCGGTCAATGCGACCTCACCCGACTCCTGACGTGCGGCGCTGGTGCCCTGCTTGAGCGCGTCAGTGAAGATCTCGCCGACGTCGCCGGGCGCGATCTGCTGGATCGTCTCGCGCACGATGCCGGAGAAGGATTCGATCTCGAGGGCGGCGGCCAGGCCGACGATCGCGATCAGTGCCGGCAGCAGGGTCAGCGTGATCTGGAAGGCGAGCGCGCGCGAGTGGCTGAAGCCGTCAGCGGCGCGGAAGCGGTCGATCGCGTCGAGGACGAGGCGCTGGCGGCCGACACGCCGCAGGGTCTCGAGTGCCTCGTCGCCCTCGAGCTCCTCGTCGCGAGTGACGGGGACTCTGGCGGCGGTCGTCATCCGTTCTAGTTGCGGCCGGAGACCTTCTTGGTGACCGGGGCGCAGATCGTGCCGCCGGTCGTCTTTCTGCGGACCTTGATGGTCAGCTTGCCCTTCTTGTGCTTCTTGGTCTTGATGTTGAAGCTGCCCTTGAAATCGGTACGTGATTTGCCGAGGGTTTTGCTGCCCTTATTGACGGTGACGGTCCGGCCGGACTTGCACGTCTTGCTCGCGACAGCGATCTTGCCTTTGACCCGGCGGCCCGGCGACTTGATGCCCTTGATGCTTCCCTTTCGGCGCTGGGCCGGTGTCGGGGTGGCGGTGGGCAACGGGCTTGCACTGGGGCTCGGCGTTGGCGTGAGCTGCTGCCCCGTGAGCACGAGCGACAGGTTGTCCGCGTAGCCGTCGGTGTAGACGCCGACCAGCCGGGTCGCGGCGATCGTGACGCGGATGCGGCGGGTACCCGTCGGCACCGCCACGGTGGCGGTCCGCTGCAGCAGCGCAGTTCGGTTGGCGCGGTCGGCGGCGGTCACAGGACCGATCGTTGTCGTGCCGAGCGGCGTGTCCGCCGACGCCGGCAGGAAGTCCGCGGTCACCGTCGCGTAGTCGCCCTCGTCGTCGACGCCTCCGAGGTAGGCGCTCAGCTGAGCGGTGACGGAGCTGGCGTCGATCTCCGCCGCCGAGGCGGTCACGTCGACGACCTGGGTGGCGGAGCTGCTGTTGGCGTCCGAGCCGCCGGCGAACACCTTCGTGCCGCCACCGATGGCCGCACCGGCGGCCTGGCTCGGGCGGAACTCGGCGCCGTAGCTCTCGATCGCGAACCCGTTCGCCGTGTCCCACTCGCCGTAGCCGCCCAACTCAGCGCCGGGGTCGCGCAGCAGGTTGCCCGACGGGACGGCAGCCCCGGCGACAGCAGCCGCCACCACCACGACGAGTGCAGCGGCCAGGGCGAGGGTCGCGCGCATCGGCGCGACGATAATCGACCTGCGGTCCAGGGGCCAGGAGCCCCGCTAGTCCTCGTCGGGCATGGACACGCGGACGCCGTCGGAGGGCTGCTCGGGTCCCGAGCCGTTGCTGCCCGGCTCGGCGCGACGGCCGTTGCCGTTCTGGACGGCGGGCTCGGTGTCTTCGCCCCGATAGGGA
>CAVXBH010000026.1:0-243661 GCA_963759945.1 uncultured Solirubrobacteraceae bacterium
CTGACCCAATGCCCCGATCCAAAGTCATGCGCGGCCTGCTGCTCGCTGCCGTGCTGCTCGTCACGCACGCCGTCCCGGCCGACGCGGCCGTGACCGTCACCGTCCGCGGCACCTACCTGCCGTCCGGCAACGGGACCGCAAACTGTGCGGCCGGCGAGGTGGCGGTCGGCGGCGGGGTGGGCACCGACAACCCGGCGGATGCGTACGTCGGCCGCACGGAGCCGAGCCCCAACAGCGCGACGCCGACGGGTTGGACGGGGTTCGTCCGCCAGCGCAGCACCGGGAATGCCTCCACCGGTTCCGTGTTCGCGATCTGCGCCAAGGGCCTGACCGCGACGATCCGCGGTACCTATCTGCCTACCGGGAACGGGACCGCGGGCTGCCATGCCGGCGAGGTCGCGGTCGGTGGCGGCGTGGGCACCGACAACCCGGCTGATGCATACGTGGGCCGCTCGGAGCCGAGCCCCAACAGCGCGACGCCGACGGGTTGGACGGGGTTCGTCCGCCAGCGCAGCACCGGGAATGCCTCCACCGGCTCGGTGTACGCGATCTGCGCCACGGGGGTCACCGCCACCACCCGCGGCCTGTATCTCGGCTCGGGCAATGGGACGGCGAGCTGTCTGTCCGGCGAGGTCCTCACGGGCGGAGGCGTAGGTACCGACAACCCGGCGGATGCGTACGTCGGCCGCACGGAGCCCAACCCCAACAACGGCACCCCGACAGGCTGGACAGGATTCGTGGAACAGCGCAGCACCGGGAACGCCTCCAGCGGATCGGTGTACGCGATCTGCACGAAGCAAGTAGTGGTGGCTCCGACTCCCACACCGACGACCTCGCCCGCGCCGACCGCCTCGGCGACGCCAGTGGCCACGGAGACGCCCTCGGCCACCCCGACGCCAACCGAGGAACCGCCCACCATCGAGCCTGGTGCAGACCCGGAGGACAGCGTGCGCGTCGGTCGGGCGAAGCTCACGCTGACGATCCCCGATCGCTGTGTCAGGCCCGGAGAGGATCTCCGCTCACGACTCACGGTGCGCAAGGGCCGCGGCAAGGCACCGTTCAAGAGGGTCGTGCGGGTCGGGTACTACGTCCGCGGGACGCGGGTGTCCGTCGATCGCAGCGCGCCGTTCTCCTCGCGCTTCGCGGTGCGCAACGCGCGGGCGGGCAGCACCGTCGAACTCGAGGCACGCGTGCGCGCCAGGCTGCGGGGTAGGAGGTCGGCGATGCGGTCACTCGCTGTCCGCTTCACGGTCTGCACGACCTGAACCGTCCGGGTCCGAACCTAGAATGAGGATCCGCGTCATGCCGCCGTTCAAGCTCGATTCCGTCTACACGCCCACCGCCGATCAGCCCAAGGCGATCGCCGGCATCGCCGAAGGCATCGAGGCCGGGGAGCGTTTCACGACGCTCCTCGGAGCGACCGGCACGGGCAAGACGATGACGATGGCCGCGACCATCGAGGCGGTCCAGCGGCCGGCGCTCATCCTCGCGCACAACAAGACGCTCGCGGCCCAGCTCTGCAACGAGTTCCGGACGTACTTCCCGCACAACTCGGTGGAGTACTTCGTCTCCTACTACGACTACTACCAGCCGGAGGCGTACGTCCCGTCGCGGGACCTCTACATCGAGAAGGACTCGGCGATCAACCAGGAGATCGACCGGCTGCGCCACGCCGCGACAGCGTCCCTGTTCGCGCGGCGGGACGTGATCATCGTCGCGTCGGTGTCGGCGATCTTCGGTCTCGGCTCGCCGCAGACCTACAACGACAACTGCCAGATCCTCGTCAAGGGCGGCTTCCAGGATCGCGACGAGCTGCTGCGCAAGCTCGTGTCGCTGCAGTACAGCCGCAACGACACGGCTCTCGCCCGCGGCACGTTCCGTGTCCGCGGCGACACCCTCGAGGTGTTCCCCGCCTACGCGGAGACCGCCTTCCGCGCGTCCTTCTTCGGCGACGAGGTCGAGCGGCTGCAGCACTTCGATCCGCTGACGGGCGAGCTGATCGTCGACGACCTCGAGCACGTCGCCATCTGGCCGGCATCGCACTACAACGTCCGCGAGGGGACGATGGAGCGCGCGGTCGAGGAGATCGGCGCCGAGCTCAACGCCCGTTGCGCCGAACTCGAGGCCGAGGGCAAGCTGCTCGAGTCGCACCGCCTGCGCCAGCGCACGCAGTACGACATGGAGATGCTGCGGGAGGTCGGCTTCTGCTCGGGCATCGAGAACTACTCGCGCATCCTGGACGGCCGCGCGCCCGGGTCGCGCCCGTACTGCCTGATCGACTACTTCCCCGAGGACTTCGTCTGCTTCCTCGACGAGTCGCATCAGACGACACCGCAGATCGGCGGCATGTACGAGGGCGACCGCTCGCGCAAGTCGACGCTCGTCGACTACGGATTCCGGCTGCCGTCGGCGATGGACAACCGTCCGCAGACCTTCGACGAATTCCTGTCGATCACCCCGCAGATCGTCTTCGTCTCAGCCACGCCCGGCAACTACGAGCGCACGCACGCCAAGCGCATCGTCGAGCAGATCGTCCGGCCGACGGGCATCATCGAGCCCGAGGTCGAGGTGCGCGAGACGCGCAACCAGATCGACGACCTGATGAACGAGATCCGCGGCCGCGTGGACCGCGAGGAGCGCACCCTGGTGACCACGCTCACCAAGAAGATGTCCGAGGACCTGACGGACTACCTCCTCGAGATGGGCTTCAAGGTCCGCTACCTGCACTCGGAGATCGACACCCTCGAGCGCATCCAGATCATCCGCGAGCTGCGCCTGGGTGAGTACGACATCCTCGTCGGCGTCAACCTCCTGCGCGAGGGCCTCGACCTGCCCGAGGTCTCCCTCGTCGCGATCCTCGACGCCGACAAGGAGGGCTTCCTCCGCGGCGAGACCTCACTGATCCAGACGATCGGCCGCGCCGCCCGCAACATCGAGGGCAAGGTCGTCATGTACGCCGACAAAGAGACGGCGGCGATGCGCACCGCGCTCGACGAGACCGAGCGCCGCCGCACCATCCAGCTCGCCTACAACAAGGAACACGGCATCACCCCGGAGACGATCGTCAAGGGCATCTCCGACATCTCCGAGTTCCTCATGCAGGAGGGCAAGGTCCCCAAGTCCCGCCGCCGCAAGCGCCAGCGCGACTCGGACATGACCCCCGCCGAGCTCGAGTCGACGATGGTCGAGCTCGAGGAGGAGATGCTCGTCGCCGCCGAGGACCTCCGCTTCGAGTACGCCGCCAAGCTGCGCGACGAGATCCGCGACCTCCGTCGCGAGCTCGACGCCGCCACCGCTACGGACTAGCGGCTCTCGCTCCTCAGGTCCGGGAAACGAACCCATCCAGACTTACCGCCAGCGTAAGTTTGGGTCGGTTCGATCTCAAGGCTCCGTCCTGAGGTAGCTCGCGGCAAGGAGAAGATTCCTCCCCCGCCCTTACTTGCCCAACGGACCACGCTCCGCGCTCCCGTAGCGGCAAGGAGCGGGACGAGAATTCTTACGGGCGGTGGCGCGGCGCGCGGACGGCCGCGTGCTTGCCGCGCAGGACCTTCTTCTTCTTGACGCGCTTGGCGGGCCGGCTCTTCGCCTTGCGCACCCCGCGCTTGACCTCGAAGCCCGCACTGCGGGCGGAGCTCGGCCGGGCGGCGAGGGTGCCGTCGCGGTCGGCGACCACCTGGGCGGCGGTGAGGCCCTCGCCGTAGACGTGGACCTCGTCGATGACGCCGTCGAACCACTCGCCCCAGAGTCCGTTGCCGCCGATCGACAGCGGACCGGTGCCGTTGATCGGGGAGACGACGATGCCGCGGGTTGCGCGCAGGACGCCGTCGACGTAGAGCTTCTCCTGGAGGCCGTCGTAGGTGAAGGCGAGGTGGCTCCAGGCGCCCGTGGGCAGCCGGCCGGAGCTGCGGACGCCCTCGGCGCCCACGAAGCCCGTCGGATCGCCTGCCGCGCCGCCGTTGTACGGATCAGCCGCCGCGTAGAGGGCCCAGGACTGGAAGCCGGAGGTCTCCTTGAGCATGACCGTGCGCCAGTTGTCGGTGCGGTCGGGCCGCACCCAGGCGGTCATGGTGATCGCTCCGGGGATGTTCAGCTGGGCGGAGTGGGGGACGACCACGCGGTCGTCGACGCCGTCGAAGTCGATCGCGCGGCCGCTGCGGCCGGAGGCGGTGCGGGCCGGCGAGCCCGAGAGGGTTGCGGTCGCGCCGTATGACGAGCCGTCCGCCGTCGTCGCGCCGGTCGTCTCCTCGAAGGAATACGAAGCGCGCCTCTGGGGTCCGGTCGGCGGCGGTGGCGTGGTGCCGCCGATCGCGGTGTCGCGGTCCGTGGCGACCTCGGTCGCGCTCAGCGCGCGCCCGTATGCGCGGACCTCGTCGATCGTGCCGTCGAACGCCTCGCCCCACAGGCTGTTGCGGCCGATGGTCAGCGCGCCCGTGCCCACCGGAAGCGAGCCGGAACGAGCGGCCGAGGCCACGAGCGTCCCATTGACGTAGAGACGCTGGGTGGTCCCGTCGTAGGTCATCGCGAGATGCGACCAGGCGTTCAGCGGCAGCCCTGCAGGCCCGCGGACGCCGTCGCCCTCGGCGAAGCCGACCGGTTCGCCACCCGAGCCGGAACCCGCGTAGGCGTCGGCAGCCGCGTAGAGCGCGTAGGACTGCCAGTCCGAGCCGAACTGCTTGAGCATCACCGTGCGCCAACCCGAGCGCGAACGGGGCCGCACCCATGCCGAAAGGGTGAAAGGACCGGCGAAGTCGAGCGGATTCGCGTCGGCGACCGTGACCATGTCGTCGTTGCCGTCGAAGTTGACCGCTCCGCCGAAGCGGCCCGAGGTGACGAAGGCGGCCCCGCCGGAGAGCGTCCCCCGGTTGTTCTGGCCGGAGGCGTCCGCCGCGGCGGTGCCCGAGGTCTCGTCGAAACCGAGCGCCAGCACCGGACCACCGGCGGGGGTGGATTCGCGGTAGGTCGCCGTCAGCGTCGTCGCCGTTGCGGGGACGGTGATCGTGTGAGTGCGCGCCCCGCCGTCGCTCCAGCGGTCGAACACGAACGTCTGGCCGCCTGTCGTGAAGCTGTCAGCGGCGTCGATGCCGGCCTGGAAGCCGATCGCCGCCGTGGTGGCGAACGGCGCCGTCACGTTCGTGCCTGCGTAACCGAGCGGCGCGCCGGCCGGGGTGCTCTCGAGCCGCAGCGAGGCGGTCTGGGGCCGGATCGTCACGGTGCGGGAGCCGGTGAGGCCGCCGGAGTCCGTCACGGTCAGCGTGACGGTGTAGTAGGAGTCGGCGTCGTGGTCGGTGCGCGGCGTGAAGGTCGCCGAGGCACCGGTGCGGTCCGTCTCCACATGGGAGTGGGTGCCGTGCTGGAGCACGATCCGCCAGTTCAGCGAGGAGCCGGGCAGCGTCCCGTCCTGCGGGTCCGATCCGGTGCCGGTCAGGGTGACCGCCTGGCCGTCGCGATAGGTCGAGTTGTCCACCGGGGCGGTGATCGCCGCCGTCGGGGCGCTGTTGCCGGCGGTGATGGTCAGCGTGGTGGTGCCCGTCCGCCCGCGGCCGTCGGAAACCGTGAGGCGCGCGACGTATGTGCCTGCCGTGGAATAGGTCTTGGACGGCTTGGACGCCGTGCTCGTAGTGCCGTCGCCGAAGTCCCACGCGTAGGTCAGGGCGTCTCCATCGGCATCGGTCGACGTGGTCCCGTCGAAGGCGACGTTCAGCGGCGCCGCGCCCGTGGTCCGATCCGCGACGATGCGTGCGACCGGCGCCTGGTTGCCGGCGGCGTAGCGGATCGCGACGATGCGGCCGGAGCCGTCGGAGAAGTCACCGACATTGGCGTAGACGAGGTCACCGGTCGACGGCTCGGTCGTGAGCTCGACGCTGCCGCCCCAGTTGGTGGCAAAGCCCGTCTCGGTGCCGGACGGCGTGATGCGCCTGACCCAGCCGGCGACGTAGTCGGCGATGAAGTACGAGTCCCGGTAGCCCGCCGGATAGCTGGCGCCCGTGTAGGTCGGGCCGCCCATCGCGGATGCGGCGCCGGACGAGTGCGCGTACGAGCGGTCGGGCGCGGTGTGCGTGCCGGCCGGCTTGGCGTACTCGGCGGTGCACTCGGTGAAGGTCCGGTAGCCGCTCGTCTGCCCCGTGCCCTCGAAGCAGGGCCAGCCGTAGGAACGCCCGCCGGCGGGCGGCACGACGTTGATCTCCTCCGTGGTGTTCCAGCCGACGTCGCCGACGGTCAGCCCGCCGTCCGGGCGCGTCTGGAAGCGGAACGGGTTGCGGAAGCCCTTCGCGAACAGCTTGGTGCAGACGTTCGTCAGGGTGGCGTTGGACGGGCAGAACGGGTGGTTCGGCAGCCCGCGGCCCTCACGGTCGATGTGGGTGATCTTTCCCGCGAGTGACTGCTCGTCGTAGGTCCGCAGCGCGCGCGGGTCGGCCTGGTTGTACGACGAGCCGTCACCCGAGCCGACGAACAGCGTGCCGTCGGGCGCCGCGCGCACAGAGCCGATCGAATGGGAGTCGTACTCCGACGGGATGCAGTCGACGGTGTTGGACGCCGTTGGGCACTTGCCGGAGGTGTACGTGCCGAGGATCGGCGTCTGCTCTGTCACCACGTTGGTCGGCGACAGCTTCACGCGCAAGAGCTGCGAGACCATCTCGCCGCCGGAATCCGGGCTCAGCGGATTGAGGTCGTACGTGTAGAGGAGGTAGACGTACTGATTGGTTGCGAACTGGCTGTCGACCGCGATGCCGAGCATGCCGCGGTCGTGGTTGGAGTTCACGCGGGAGGAGATGTCGAGCACCGTGGTCGCGCTGCCGGCGCCGGCCGCCGCGACCTTCAGGCGACCGGGCTTCTCGGCGATCAGCGTCCGTCCGTCGGGGGTGAACGCGACCCCCATGGGCTGACTGAGGCCGGCCACGAGCGTCTGCTCCTGGAAGCCGGTGGGCAGCGTCGCGCCACGCGCAGGCGCAGCGAGCATGAACAACACGGCCATCGTGGCCCACAGCGCCTTCCCTGACACAGCTCTCATGCTAAGTGAACGTTGGCGTGCCCTCCATACCGTCGCGGCCTTAATAGGGTCGCGGCCCCAATGGACGTCGCGCCGCTGCTCGACTGGTACGAGGAGGTCAAGCGCCCGCTCCCGTGGCGCGCCACGCGCGACCCGTACGCCATCCTCGTCTCCGAGGTCATGCTCCAGCAGACCCAGGCGGCCCGGGTCGTCCCGTATTACGAGCGCTGGCTCGAGCGCTTCCCGGATCCGGCGGCGCTCGCGGCCGCCACACCGCGTGACGTGCTCAGCGCCTGGAGCGGCCTGGGCTACAACTCGCGCGCGCTGCGCCTGCGGCAGGCAGCGGCGCAGATCGCCGCCCACGGCTGGCCGGATGACCTCTCGGAGCTGCCCGGCGTCGGGCCCTACACCGCGGCGGCGGTCGCCTCGTTCGCCTTCGGCGCGCACGTCGCCGCGGTCGACGTCAACTGGCGGCGCGTCGTCCACCGGTACGGCAGCGCGCCGGAGCCGAGCCCCGCGGTCAATCAGGCGATGATGGACCTCGGCGCGACGGTCTGCACCGCCCGCCGGCGGGCCTGCGGGGACTGTCCGGTCCGGCACGGCTGCGCGGGCCATCCCGGACCCGCCGACGCGCGCCGCCGGCAGGCGCCGTTCGAGGGTTCCCGGCGCCAGTTGCGGGGCAGGACGGTGGCGGCCTGGCTCGAAGGTGCCGAACTGCCCGCCGGAGCCGAGGCCGTCATGGACCAACTGGTGCGCGACGGGCTGGTGGAGCGCCGGTAGGATGCGCCCTCTTGAGTGACAACGACTTCGCTGGAGGACCCTAAGTGGCCCTGGACCGTCAGAGCATCGAGAAGCGCGACTTCCCCATCGGCCGACGGGGCTACGACCCGGCGGCGGTGGATGCGCACCTGAACCTGCTCGCCGACGAGCTGGAGGCGGCCAAGCGGTCGTCGCGCGGCGGCGGGGCACTCGCCTCGGCCGCGTCCGAGCAGGTGCGCCTGATCGTCGAGGCCGCCGAGCAGAGCGCGTCCGACATCGAGCGCGAGGCGGACCTCGAGGCCCGCCGCATCCGTCAGGAGGCCCGCGAGGCCGCCGAGACGGCGCGCACCGAGGCCGGCGACCAGGCCCGCGAGCACGTCGCGCGCGTGTCCGAGGCCGCCAACGCCATGCTCGAGCGCATCGACTCCATGCAGAACGAGCTGCGCGGTCTGCTCGACAGCCTCCGCACGGGCGCCACGCGCGTGACGTCGGACCTCTCGACCCTGCAGACCGCCGTCGGCGATCTGCGCGGCGCCGCATCGCCGGGCTTCGAGCCCGACCCGTTCCCCGCCCGCACCACCCCGGCCGCGTCGTTCGAGCCGGATCCGGTCGAGGACTTCGCGGCCGACCCGCTCGACGACGCCCTCGTCGGGGAGTCGGCCGCCGACAAGCCGGCCGACGAGGAGGGCGCCCGGCTGATCGCCTTCAACATGGCGCTCAACGGCACGCCGCGCGAGGAGACGGAGACCTACCTGCTCGAGAACTTCGAGCTCGAGGACCCGGCCGGTCTCCTCGACGACGTCTACGCCCAGGCAGGCCTCTGAGTCTGGGAGCCGTCGCCAGGGGAGCTCGGCCGCCTTCGCGAACGGCTGGCCGAGCTCACCGACCTCCACGGAGCGATGTCGTTGCTCCAGTGGGACCAGAACACCTACATGCCGCCGGGCGGCAGCGCGACGCGCGGCGATCAGCTCGGGACGCTCGAGCGCATCGCCCACGACGCCCTCGTCGACCCGGAGGTCGCCCGGCTCCTGGACGCCCTCGAGCCGTGGGCGGCCGGGCAGGACCCCGACTCCGACGACGCGCGGCTGATCCGCGTCGTCCGCCGCGACCACGAGAAGGCCGCTCGTGTCCCGGCCCGGCTGGCCGTGGCGATGGCACGGGAGTCCGCCGCCGGCTACGCCGCATGGCTGGACGCGCGCGACCGCGGTGATTTCTCGGGCTTCCGGGACGCTCTCGCCCGCGCCGTGGAACTGCGCCGGGAGTACGCCGCATGCTTTCCGGACGCCGAGCATCCCTACGACGTCCTGCTGGACGACTTCGAGCCGGGAGTCACCCTCGCCGAGGTACGCCCGCTGTTCGCGGCGCTCGTCGCCGGCCTGGCTCCGCTGATCGACGCGGCGGGCGACGCGCCGACCGTGCTCAACGGCGAGTTCCCCATCGACGCGCAGCGCGCGCTGCTCGAGGAGGTGCTCGCCGTCGTCGGCTTCGACCCCGGCAGCTGGCGCCTGGACGAGGCGCCGCATCCGTTCGCGCAATCGCCCGGGCCTGGCGACGTACGGCTCACGACCCGCTACCGACCCGACGACCTCGGCTGGTCCTTCTACAGCGGGCTGCACGAGTTCGGCCACGGCCTCTACGACGGCAGCCACGCGGTGGAGCTGCGCCGGACGCCGCTGCATTCGTTCGCTTCGCTCGGCGTGCATGAATCGCAGAGCCGGCTGTGGGAGAACATGATCGGCCGCAGCCGCCCGTTCGCGACCTGGGTGCTGCCGAAGCTGCGCCACCACCTGCCGGGCGCGTTCGGGGCGATGGACCACGCGACGCTCTACGCGGGCCTGAACCGGGTGGAGCGCACGCCGATCCGCACGGAAGCCGACGAGACGACTTACAACCTGCACGTCGCGCTGCGCCTGGATCTCGAGGTCGCGCTGATCGAGGGCACGCTCGAGCCGGCCGATCTCCCGGCGGCCTGGGCCGCGGGCATGGACCGGCTGCTCGGAATCGAGGTCCCTTCCGACCGCGAGGGCGTCCTGCAGGACGTGCACTGGGCCGAGGGACTGTTCGGCTATTTCCCCACTTACACGCTGGGCAACCTGATGGCCGCCCAGCTCTGGCGCCAGCTGCGAGCCGATCTGACGGAAGTCGACGCCATGGTCGAGGCGGGGGACTTCGCACCGGTGCGTGAATGGCTCCGTGAGCGCATTCACCGGCACGGGCGCAAGTACACGTCGCGCGAGCTGCTGCGGCGCGCGACGCGCGAGGAGCTCGGCGTGGAGCCGCTGCTGGCCTATCTCGATGCCAAGTTGCGCGACGCCGGCGTCGTTGCCTGATCGATACCCATAGGGGGTATACACTGAGGGCATGAGCGTCCGTGCTCGACTGATCGCCTTCGCCGCCGTGCTCGTCCTGGTCGGATGAGCGCTCACATCGAACTGCCGATCTCCGGGATGAGCTGCGCATCGTGCGCGAACCGCGTGGAGCGGCGTCTGAACGAGCTCGAGGGCGTTCGCGCGACCGTCAACTACGCCACCGAACGCGCGACGGTCGCCTACGACGCGCCGGTGAGCCCCGATGAGCTCGTCGCTGCCGTCGAGTCCGTCGGCTACCAGGCTTCCGTGCCGGAGGACGAGACCGGGACGCTGCGCCGGCGGCTGCTGGTCAGCACGGCGCTGACGGTGCCGGTGCTCCTCACCATGGTGGTGACGCCGGGCTTCGACGGCTGGGAGTGGCTGGCGCTCGCGCTCGTGACGCCGGTTGTCGTGTGGGGCGCGCTGCCCTTCCATCGCGCCGCCTGGCTCAACCTCCGGCACGCGACGGCCACGATGGACACGCTCGTGTCGCTCGGCGTGCTGGCCGCCTTCGGCTGGTCGGTGTATGCGCTGCTCGCCGGAATGGGCCCGCACGACATGTACCTCGAGGTCGCCGGAGCGGTGACCGTCTTCCTGCTCGCCGGTCGCTACTTCGAGGCGCGCGCCAAGCGCCGCGCCGGCGCCGCGCTGGCTGCTCTGCTCGAGCTCGGCGCCAAGGACGTCGAGCTCGTCGATGGGCGCCGCGTGCCGGTCGAGCAGCTGGCCGTGGGTGATCGCTTCGTCGTCCGTCCGGGGGAGAAGGTGGCCACGGACGGGGTCGTCGAGGAGGGCGCCTCGGCGGTCGACGAGTCGCTGCTCACCGGCGAATCGGTTCCTGTCGAGAAGCAGCCGGGCGACCCGGTGACGGGCGCCTCGGTCAACGCCGGGGGTCGGCTCCTCGTCCGTGCGAGCCGGGTGGGCGCCGATACCGCCGTCGCGCAGATCGCCCGGCTCGTCACGAGCGCGCAGTCGGGCAAGGCTCCGGTGCAGCGGCTCGCCGATCGCGTCTCCGGTGTCTTCGTGCCCGTCGTGATCGCGCTGTCCGTCGCCACGCTCGGCTTCTGGCTCGGTGCAGGCGAAGACACGGAGTTCGCCTTCACCGCCGCCGTCGCGGTCCTGATCATCGCCTGTCCATGCGCCCTCGGCCTGGCCACGCCGACCGCACTGCTGGTCGGCACCGGCCGCGGCGCGCAGCTCGGCCTGCTCATCAAGGGCCCGGAGATCCTTGAGTCGACCCGTCGGGTGGACACCATCGTGCTCGACAAGACCGGCACCGTCACCACGGGTCGGATGAGCGTCGTCTCCGTCGAGGGTCACCCCGACACCCTGCGGCTAGCAGGCGCGGTCGAAGCCGCTTCGGAGCACCCGATCGGACGCGCGATCGCCGCCGCAGCCGGCGAGGTCCCGCCGGTCACCGATTTCGTCAGCCACGCCGGCGTCGGCGTCGAGGGCACCGTGGAAGGCCGCCGCGTCACCGTGGGGAGAGGAGTGACCGTGAGCTGGGACGGTGAGGTGCGTGGCACGATCACCGTGGCCGACACTGTCAAACCGACATCGCGAGAGGCGGTGGAGCGCCTGCGCGCGCTCGGTCTGCGGCCCATCCTCCTGACCGGCGACAGCGAGGCCACGGCGCGGGCCGTTGCCGCCGAGGTGGGGATCGACGAGGTGATCGCGGAGGTGCTGCCGGCCGACAAGGCCGCGGTCGTCGCGGATCTCCAGGCGCAGGGGCGCGTTGTCGCGATGGTCGGCGACGGCGTCAACGACGCGCCGGCGCTGGTGCAGGCCGACCTCGGCCTGGCCATCGGCACCGGGACCGACGTCGCGATCGAGGCCTCCGACCTCACGCTCGTCCGCGGCGACCTGCGCGGTGCGGCCGACGCGATCCGCCTCAGCCGCCGCACGCTGCGCACCATCCAGCAGAACCTCGCCTGGGCCTTCGGCTACAACGTGGCGGCGCTGCCGCTCGCCGCCGCCGGGTTGCTCGATCCGCTGCTCGCCGGCGCCGCCATGGCGTTCTCGAGCGTGTCGGTCGTGGCGAACGCATTGCGCTTGCGCCGCTTTTAGTTCAGACTCATTCTGAACAAGATGACAGTCGCGCCGCAGCGTCCGATCCTGGCCGCGCCCGACGTCTCGAGCGTGCTCGGCACACTGCGCGCTCACGGGCATCGGATCTCTGCGCCAAGACGGCAGGTCGTCGAGGCACTGTTCGCCGCCGTCGAGCCGGCCACCGCTGAGGAGATCGCATCGGGCCTGGACGGGCGACGGACCCCGGTCGACCCGGCGTCGGTCTACGCGAACCTCGAGCTGCTCGCCGGCCTCGGGCTCGTGCGCCACGTGCACCTCGGGCACGGGCCGGCGCGCTGGATGTTCGCCGACCGCGAGCGCTCGGAGTTCCTGCGCTGCGAGGCGTGCGGCGACGTTCGCGCGCTGCCGCCGTCACAGCTCGCCGAGGTGCGGGCGGCGATCATCGCCGCGACCGGCTACCGCGCCCGCTTCGACCACTTCCCGATCGTCGGGCTCTGCTCGGACTGTCACGAGCGAGGCGCCGGATGACGGTGCTCGCGCTGCACATCCCCGACGGCTTCCTCAGCGGGGAGGTGGCGGCCGTCACCGCGCTCATCGCGATCGCTGCGGTCGCGTACGCGCTGCACGTCGCCGACCGCGACCTCACGGAGGAGCGGGTGCCGCTGCTCGGCGTGCTGGCCGCGTTCATCTTCGCGGCCCAGATGCTCAACTTCCCGATTGCCGGAGGGACGAGCGGGCACTTCCTCGGCGCCGCGCTGGCCGCGGTCCTGCTCGGCCCGTGGCTGGCCTGCCTGGCGATGGCGGTCGTGATCGCGGTGCAGGCGTTCGCGTTCGCCGACGGCGGCGTCACGGCGCTCGGCGCCAACGTCCTCAACATGGGCGTGCTCGGCGCGCTCACGGCCGGCGTTGCTCGTCGCTGCCATCCATCGGCTGCGACTCGGCCAGGCCGCTTACATGGCCGCCGTGGGCGCGGTCGCCTGGATCGCGGTGATGGTGAGCGCGGCCGCCACGAGCGTGGAGCTCGCGCTGTCGGACACGGTCGGCCTCGGGACCGTGTTGCCGGCGATGCTCGGCACCCACGCCCTGATCGGAGTCGGCGAGGCGGTGATCACGGCGGCCGCTCTCAGTGCCGTGCTCGTCTCGCGTCCCGACCTCGTCGCGCCGGCGCGATGAGAGCGGTCGGCTTCGCTGCGGTCGCGCTGGTGATCGCCGTGGTCGCCGGGCCGCTGGCGTCCTCGAAGCCCGACGGCCTCGAGCGGGTGGCGGCGGACACGGGCTTCGCGGGCGCGGCGCGGCCGTCCGGAGGGGGCCCGCTGTTCGACTTCGCGCTGTCGGGCGTGGCAGGCACTCTGCTCGTGCTCGCGATCGGGTTCGCCCTGGCAGCCGGGATGCGGCGATGGGTCAGGCTGCGCTCGCGCTGACCGCGCCGGCGGGCGACCTCGCCGGACCGCTGCACCGCCTCGACGCCCGCGTCAAGATCGTCGCGCTGCTGGCGGTCACGGTCACCGCCGTCGCTACGCCCATCGAACTACTGGCCCGTCTGGGTCGCGATGTCTGGCCGTGCTGCTCTCGGTGGCGGCCGTCGCTCGCGTCCCGCCGCGCGACCTCTGGCGCCGCGGCCGCGTCGTCATTCCCGTACTCGCCGTTGCGGCGCTGCTGCCGCTCGTCCGCGAGGACGGGCTGGCCGTGATGGCTGCGGTGATGGCGAAGGCGACGCTCGGCACGCTGAGCGCCGTCCTGCTGGTGGCGACGACGGGGGTTCCCGGCCTGTTGCGCGGGTTCGAGCGCCTCCGGGTCCCGCGGATGTTCGTCCTCGTCGCGACGCTGATGTACCGGTATCTGTTCGTGATCGCCGATGAGGCGAGCCGGATGCGCGCCGCGCTGCAGGCCCGCGGCTACCACCCTCGCCACGCCCTCCAGGCCGGCCCGCTCGGCCGCGCCGGCCGGCACGCTGTTCCTCCGTGCGCACGCGCGCGGAGAGCGCGTGCACATGGCGATGATCGCTCGCGGGCACGCGGTGAAGGCAGTGCCTGTGACGCCGGTTCGGCCGTCGCCGGCGACGTCGCGACGTCCGCCGTCCGCGCCGAGCAACTCACCTACGACTACCCCGGCGGCCACGGGGCGCTGCGCGGGGTCGACCTGCACATCGCCCCGGGCGAGCGGGTCGCCGTGATGGGGCCCAACGGCGCGGGGAAGACGACGCTGGTGCTGCACCTCAACGCGCTGCTGCGCGGACGCGGGACTCTCGAGCGTGGCGGGTCTCGACGTCGGCGACTGTGACCTGCGCGAGCTACGCAGCCGTGTCGGCCTGGTCTTCCAGGATCCCGACGACCAGCTCTTCATGCCGACCGTCGCCGAGGACGTCGCGTTCGGTCCCATGAACCTCGGGCTCGATGCCACGCTCATCGAGGCGCGCGTCGCGGAAGCGCTGCGGGCGGTGCGCATGGAGCACGCCGCCGACCGCGCTCCGCACCAGCTCTCGATGGGCGAGCGTCGCCGCGTGGCGATCGCCACGGTGCTCGCGATGCGCCCGCAGCTGCTCGCGCTCGACGAGCCGTCGGCGAACCTCGACCCGCGCGCCCGGCGCGAACTGCTCGACGTCCTCGCGATCGCTGCAGGCGACGCTGTTGATCACCACGCACGACCTCCCGTTCGCGGCCGAGCTGTGCGAACGGGCCGTCGTGCTCGCAGGCGGGACAGGTGGTCGCGGACGGAGCATGCGATCATGTCCTCGCCGACCGGAACATGCTCGCCCGCCATGAGTTAGAGCTTCCGGCCGGATTCCACCCTGACACCGTCAGGCTCCGACCCCCCGCCCAACGACAACGGAGGCAGGCATGAGCGAAACGCACAGCCACGACCATCCTCACAGTCACGAGCACTCGCATGACGGCGAGACGCACGTGCACGCGCACACGACGCATGATCACGATCACGTCGAGCACGCACACGAGCACTCCCACGGCGACGTGACCCACTCGCACCCGCATCTGCACGAAGCGGGCCTCGAACTCGACCACGCGCACAGCCACTGATGCGCCGGCTCACGATCCCGGTCGCACTCGCGGCCCTTCTGCTCGTCGCTCCGGCCGCCCAGGCGCTCGACGTCCCCGTCGAGTTCGACTACGCCGTGCTGGACACGCCGGCCACGCCGGACGCAACCGTCGTCTCGCCCGAGGGCGGATCGATCAAGGCGACCGCTGCGGTCGACCCCGTCACCGGCGACTTCACCATCGATCCGGCGACGTTCGACTTCCCGCAGTACAGCTTCTCGAGCCCGATCCCGGGCACGATCGACGTGACCCTGAACGCTCCGGCGACCGGCAACGTCAGCTTCGCCACCGGCAAGGTCACGCTGAACGCCGATTTCAAGGCCAACGTCAACACGAGCCTCGGCGCGTGCAACGTCGACACCGGCCCGATCACCCTGTCCACGGAGAACACCGAGCCGCTTCCCGGCCAGGCGTTCCCGCCCGGCCCCACCGGCGTCGTCACCGGCCCGGGCGCCCTCGGCGTCTCGTGGCAGTCGCTGACGGTCGGCAACGATCCGGGCTGCGCCCTGATCGGGCAGTTCGTCAACGGTCCGGGTGGCTTCTGGATCTCCAAGGGCATCGCCCCACCGACCGAGGCGCCTCAGTACGACGTCGTCGCGCTCGGCGTGAAGGTGAAGCCGAAGAAGCAGACGGCCAAGAAGAACAAGAAGGCCACGTTCAAGGTGACCGTCAACAACCCGGGTCAGACCGACGCGACCGGCGTGAAGCTGTGCGCCAAGGTCGGCAAGGGCAAGCAGAAGTGCGCCAAGCTCGGCACGCTCGCAGCAGGCGCGAAGAAGACCACGTACGTCAGGGCGAAGCGCGAAGAAGACCTCGAAGGTCGTCTTCACCGCCAAGGGCACCGGCGTCAAGCAGGGCAAGGCCACAGCCGATCCTGAAGATCAAGAAGAAGAAGAAGAAGTAGTCGCAGCGGCGACGGCGGCCTGTCCATAGGACACGCCGCCGTCGTTTGCCGGTAAGCGGCGCGGGGTGAGAACACGCATCCCGCGCGCTTCCAACGCCGTTCGCGTGAGCGACAACAGCAGGCGGTTCTGAAAGACACCACCGGAGAGCACCGCGAGCCCGCAGCCCGTCGCTGCGCACGCCTCCGCGGTCGCCTCTGCCAAGCCGCGATGAAAGCGCGCCGACACCACTCCGGGCTCGGCCCGGTCGGCCAGCACGGCCTCGATGCTCGGCCGCGGGTCGAGATCCGTCATATCGTAGGCACCCGGCTCGGAGCGGTCGGCCAGCGCCTCCAGCTCGATGGCGGCCTGACCCTCGTAGGTGCACTCGTCGCGGATCCCGCACAGCGCGGCAACCGCGTCGAAGAGACGGCCGGCGCTGCTCGTGAGCGGAGCCATGAAGCCGGTCCTGCACATCTGGGCGACCGGAGCCCACGCCTCCGGGGTCTCGAGCCCTGCGGCGACCATCCAGGCGCACGCCATCCGCCACGGCTGTCGCGCTGCGGCGTCGCCGCCGGGCAGTCGCACAGGGTGGAGGTGGGCCGCCCGCTCGAAGGTGCGCAGGTCGCCGACCAGGATCTCACCGCCCCAGACCGTGCCGTCCGTCCCGTGGCCGGCACCGTCGAAGATCGCCCCGACGGCCGGGCCACGCTCGCCGTGCTCGGCCAGCACCGCGGCGAGGTGTGCGTGATGGTGCTGGACCCCGACGAGCTCGACCCCTTCGCGCGCGAGGGCGTAGCTCGTCGACAGGTAGTCGGGATGCAGGTCGTGGGCGACGACCGCCGGGGTGACGGCGAACAGGCGCTCGAAGTGCTCGATGCCCTCGGCGAAGGCGCTCAGCGTCTCGGCGTTCTTGAGGTCACCGACGTGGTGCGACACCCAGGCCCGCCCGCCCTTGGCGACGCAGAACGTGTTCTTCAACTCGGCGCCCACCGCCAGCACCGGCCACCCTTCGTTGATCGGCAGGCTGTCGGGCACGTATCCGCGCGAGCGGCGCAGCACCGTGCCCTCCCGCACCACCGAGTCGTCCGTGCGCGTATGGATCGGCCGGTCGTGAGTGAGGAAGGCGTCGGCGATGCCGGCCAGCCGGGCGCGGGCATCGTCGTCGTCGAACGCGATCGGCTCGTCGGCAACGTTGCCGCTGGTCATCACGAGCGTCCGCCGTACGAGCAGGTGGTGCAGCGGTGTGTAGGGGAGCATCACGCCCAGCTCGCCCACCCCCGGCGCCACGGACGGGGCGACCGGTGCGCCGGCTCGCCGCTCGCCGAGCACGATCGGCCGGGCCGCTGACGTCAGCAGCTCGACGTCGAGGTCCGCGAGTGCCAGCGCGGCCCCAGGTCGGGCGCCATGAGCGCGAACGGCCGGTCCTCCCGGTGCTTGCGCGCCCGCAGCGCGCGGACCGACCTCCTCGTCGTCGGCACGACAGGCGAGGTGGTAGCCGCCGAGCCCCTTCACGGCGAGGATCGCGCCGTCCTCGAGCATCCGCACGGCGTCCTCGACCGGCATCGAGAGCCGCGGCCCGCAGTCCGGGCACGCGATGGGCTGGGCGTGGAAGCGTCGGTCGCCCGGGTCCTCGTACTCCGCGCGGCAGGCCGCGCACATAGCGAAGCCGGCCATCGTGGTGTTGCGGCCGGTCGTAGGGGACGCCGGTGACGATCGTGAACCGCGGACCGCAGTTGGTGCAGTTCAGGAAGGCATAGCCGTGGCGGCGGTCTGAGGGATCGCGGAGCTCGGCGAGGCAGTCCGCGCACGTCGCGGCGTCGGCCGTGACGGGCGCGGCAGCGACACCGCCGCGCCGGCTCGCGACGATCTCGAAGCCGTCTGCTCCGGTCGGCTGGGGGTCGCGCACCGCCACCGACTCCACGCGCGCCAGCGGCGGTGCGTGAGCAGGCAGGCGCTCGACGAACGCGGCAACCGCCTCCGGAGCGCCTTCGACCTCGGCGAACACTCCGCGCTCATCGTTGCCGACGAAGCCCGCGAGCCCGAGTTCGGCCGCGAGTCCGAACACGTACGGCCGGAAGCCGACGCCCTGGACCGTCGCCCTCGACGCGGAGTGCACCCTTACGGATCAACGGCCATTCGCTCGCGCATGACGTGCCAGGCGCTCGCCTGCGCCTCCTGGATGCGCGGGATGTGCTCGGAACGGGTGACGATCACGTGGTCGGCGAGCCCCTCGGCGGCGATCCGGCCGCCGTCGTAGCCGACCAGCGCCACGGTGCAGCGATCCCACGGCGGCGCGCCTCGGCAAGCGCCGCGATCACGTTCGGTGAACCACCCGAGGTCGAGAAGGTCAGCAGCACGTCGCCGGGCTGCCCGTACGCGATCACCTGGCGCGCGAAGATCGCTTCGGCTCCGATGTCGTTGGCGATGGCGGTCACGATGCCGGCGTCTGCGGTCAGATCGAGCGCACGGAACCCGCCCCCACCCGCCCGCAGGTCGGCGACGGCGTCCATCGCGTCCGTGGCCGAGCCGCCGTTGCCGAGGGCCAGGATCGTCCCGGCGTTCGCGAGCGCGATGGCGGCGGCCGAGAGCGTCGCGTCGTTCTCGAACAGGGTCTGCGACCGCAGCGCCGACGCCTCGGCGCTCTTGGCCAGGATCGACTCGCGCACGTCGGCGACGATCGGCTCGCATGTCCTCCGTCCCCTTGTCCAGGAAGGGGTAGAGGAAGCTCGACGCGCCGGGTGGGCGGGATGCCATCGCCTTGGGCAGGTGGTCGAAGAAGACGTGCACGAGCTCCCACAGCACGTGGTAGGCGGTCTCAACGATCTCCTGGTCGATGAACGGGTCGCCCGACGCGGGGGTGAGCGTGATCGAGTCCGGCACGTCGCACCCGAAGGCGATGACCATGTCGTCCGGCCGGCGATGGTGCGACACCTCCGCATAGGGCAGCGCAAGCGCCGGCAGCGCGCGTTTGCCAACGATCACGGGGTGGACGAACTCGACGGCCACGTGTCGCGCGTCGGAGCGGTCGGCGGCCGTCAACCCGCACGCGAGCAGGCGCCCGCCGCGCTGGAAGCGCTGCGCCATGGTCAGGCACAGGTGCGCCAGGCGGTCGGCCTCCGCGCGAAAGAAACGGTCCGCAGCCGCGGTGCGGATGTCGGTGGCGGTCGTCAACCGGGTACCTTCGCTAATGCCGGTCACGCCGGTCTTCCGATGCGAGATCTGCGGCGCCCAGGCCGGACGTCGAGACCCAGCGCAGCCTCGTGGCGCAGATCCTCGACCTGCGCCACGCCGAGTACGTCGACGCCGAACCCGGTCACTGGCTGACGTGGCACGGCCGCGGGCTGTTCGGCCCGATCCGGCACGCGTGCGGCAGCATCGCGGGGACCTCAAGGCGCTGCTGCGCGAGCAGTACGGGACCATGGGCCCACAGGCATGGGCGATGGGCCCGCACCCGTGGACCGGGACGGCGGGCACCGACCGTGCGCGGCGGCTGCTGCGCACGGGGCGCGGCGGCTTCGCGCGCTAGACGGTCAGGGTTCGGCTCGGCAGCGCGGCCAGCCACGACTGAAGCTCCTCGATCCCCTCGCCGGTGCGAGCGCTCACCTGCAGCGACGCGAACCCCGGGATTGACCGCGTCGAGGTGGTAGAGGAAGCGGTCCATGTCGAAGTCGACGTGCTCGAGCAGGTCGATCTTGTTGATGACGATCAGCTCGCAGGCGCGGAACATCAGCGGGTACTTGAGCGGCTTGTCGTCGCCCTCGGCGACGGACGCCACCATGATGCGTGCGTCCTCGCCGATGCGGAACTCGGCGGGGCAGACCAGATTCCCGACGTTCTCCACGATGAGGATCTCGATGTCGTCGAGCGGTAGTGCGTCCATCGCCGAGCTGACCATGTTGGCGTCGAGGTGGCACTCGCCGCCGAAGCCGTTGTCGGTGTTCAGCTGGACGACGGGGATGTGATGGTGCGCGAGACGGTCGGCGTCGAGGCTTCCGGCCACGTCGCCTTCGAGGACGCCGATCCGCGGGCCCTCGTCCCAGTGCGACAAGGTCCGCTCGAGCAGCGTCGTCTTGCCCGAGCCCGGTGCGCTCATCAGGTTGACGACCGTCACCCCGTGATGGTCGAACTCGCGGCGGTTGGCGCGGGCGATGGTGTTGTTGGCGTCGAGGGCGTCCTCGACGACACGGACTTTCACACGATGCATGCCGCGTCCTCCACTTCGATCGATTCGACTTCGAGTTCGTTGCCGGCGAGCACCGCCACGTCCGCGCTGCCGCAATTCGGGCAGCGGAACGCCGGCGCCTCGGTCGCCCAGTCGTGCTCGCAGTCGTTGCACAGCAGGCGGCCGGGCACGATCTCGAGCTCCAGGACCGCGCCTTCGGCAAGGGTCTCGCGGGTGACGATCTCGAAGTAGAACTCGAGCGAGCTCGGGATCGCCTGGCGGAGGTGGCCGATGCGGACGCTCACGACGGAGACCTTGCGGCCGGCGGCGTGCCTGACGGCCGTGTCGACGATCGCGCTGGAGATCGAGAGCTCGTGCATCTAGGACGTCTCGTACGCGGCGTCGGTCTGCAGCTCGGCCACGTTCTCGAGCACGAGCCGGGTGGCGGTCTCCACCGCCGCCCTGACCGCCGGCGTGAGCCCGTAGCCCGGCTGGTCGATCTCGCCGGGTTCGCAGGCGATCACCACGACCTTGCCCGGCCAGCCGCCGAGCACCGACACGAAGCGCAGCACCGTGTGCGGGTTCATGTCGTGCGGGTCGATGTTCTCGCCGTCCTTGACGTCGCCCTCGAAGTCCTCCCGCAACGGCTCCATCACGTAGAGCGTCCCCGGCTCACCGCCCTGGCGGCTGGCGTCGACGAGGACGAGCGCGCTGTAGCCGCGGATCAGCTCGTAGGCGAGGTCGAGCCCGCTCGTGCCGAAGTCCATCACCGTCACGCCGTCGGGGAGCGCGGACTGCTCGAGCCGCCGCGCGACCTCGCTGCCGAAGGCGTCGTCCTGCAGCCACGCGTTGCCGACGCCGGCGACGAGGATCTGCTTGACGCGGGGGTCGTGCGTTCCGAGATGCTCATACGACCGCCTCCACCTCGTCGACCTTGAAGTACAGGTACCGCCCGATGTCGCGCATCAGCTGCTGGCCGGGATCGTCGTCGATCGTCACGCACAGGTGCACGAGGTCGTCGTAGTCGACGTAGATGCGCTCGATCGTCGCGGTGCGGCCGGTGAGCAGGTGGTCCTGCGCGTGCTTGCCGACCTCGGGACGCAGGTTGACGTGGTCGCCGCGCCGCACGATCGCGCCGCTGTGCAGCTGCGCCTGCTCCTCGCCGCGGATCTCCTGCTCGTCGGCGTGCCGGGTCGCTGATCGTCACGCGGCCGTGCAGCCCGAGCAGGTCCTGCGGGGCGGTCGCGATCGCCTTCTCGAGCATCTCCCGCAGCGCGGGGTCGTGCTCCTTGATCTCCTCGCGCTCGCCGTCCGACAGCGCCAGCAGGTGCAGCCGCAGCGCCTCCTCGATCTCCGTGGAGTCGAACAGGCTGCCGCGCGACTCGGGGGCGATCTGCGGGTGGTCGGGCAGGATGATCGCCGCGCCGAGCATCACGCTGTCGTCGTCGGCCGCGAGGACCGGGAACGTGTTGACCGCGTAGCACGTCATCACCGCGGTGGCGGCGTGCTCGGAGGGCGCACTGGGCGAGACGAAGCGGCCGCCCTCGATCCG
Source organism: uncultured Solirubrobacteraceae bacterium (assembly GCA_963759945.1). Lineage (GTDB taxonomy): Bacteria > Actinomycetota > Thermoleophilia > Solirubrobacterales > Solirubrobacteraceae > DATLGB01. The sequence continues at coordinate 21,772 of CAVXBH010000026.1, forward strand.
CAGGACGACGTGCGTGGAGAGCAGGGCGTGCGTCAGCGACTCGGAGCGGCTCAGGCCGTCGGGCACGGCGGTGGTGTTCTCGACCGTCGCGGTGACGCGCAGCAGGCCGGCGGGCAGCTGCTCCGTCGCGAGCGAGACGCGGCCGGTCAGTCCTTCGAACGCGAATTCGCCGGGCGCATCGACCCGGCGCGCGACCGCTTCGTGACGCGTGCCGGTGGCCTGCAGGAAGCGGACGCTCAGCGACACCTCGGCGCCTGCGCCGGCCTCGGCGATGCAGGGCAGCTTGATGTGGTCGAAGGTGTGCGGATTGGGCGCGGCGTAGACCGGCGGGTAGACGATGCCGAAGGGCGTCGGCGTCGCGTTCTTGGTGGCACCGGGCGTGTACGGGTACAGCGCGTAGCCCTCGAAGAGCAGGGTCTCGACGAGCTCCTCGACCTCGGTCATTCCAGCAACCCCGCGACCGTCTGGTCGAAGTCGTGGTCGCCCCGCAGGGCCTTGCGTGCGAGCAGCGCGTCGAGCGTCGCGGTGCTCAGTCGCACCCAACCGCCATCGGGATAGAAGGCGCGGATGGCCTCCCGCCATCTCTCGACCGGCATCAGCCACTGCGTCATGCAGCTCCAGGGCACCTGGGCGACCTGGAGGCGGTCCTCCTCGCCGGCATACAGGACCATCCCGGTGAAGTGGAAGGAGAGCGGGATCTCGCCGTCCGCGAGCGAGTAGAAGTACTTGACGGCCGCCAGCTCGAGGTCGAACGAGCACGGCAGCTGGAGGTTGAAGGACGTCGCGCCGGTGAAGCCGGGGACGAGCACGTCGACACGAGCCCACTGGAACGGGTGCGTGGTCGCCGCCCAGCGCTCGGGGGCGCCGAAGAGCTCCACCAGCCGTTCGCGCGTCTCCGGGTCGTAGCGGCGCCGGGCGGGATCGATGCGGACCTGCGTCGAGAGGGCGATGGTGTGGACATCGCGACCGTCGGGATCGGAGACGTGCATCGTGAATTCGAGCGTCGGCGCCGCCGCGTGCGCCACCGGCGCCACGTCGAGCACGCTGAAGACCGGCTCCGTGGCGATCAGGCTCATGCCGCGATGGCCGTCTCGCGCAAGGCGCCGAGGAACTCGTCCACGGTGGCCGTCAGCTCGGGGCCGCCGGAGATGCCCGACCAGCGCGACTTGATCAGGCCGACCATCCGGTAGCACTCGTCCAGCGGCGCGATCACGTGTTGTGGCGGGGTCGTCAGGCGGTTGATGATCAGCGCCTCGGTGTCGGGCACGAGGTCGTTGAGCACCGGGTTCTCGGCGCACATGCGCATCCATGCGAGGGCGTCCGTCTCGGCCTCCGTGACGCCGGCGGACGACGGGTACAGCGTGACGGGCTCGCCGTCGAGACTGCTCGTCATGATCATCGCCAGGCCGATCGGGATCTGGAAGGCCGACCACGCCTCGTCGTCGAGCGCGAAGTCGTCCAGCCACAGCGTCCGCGCCGCCGGTCGCCCGGTACTCCGCGTCCCCCGAGTGCAGCGACCAGCAGGTCGCGCACACGCAGACGATGCGGCGCTCGACGAGATTGAGCAGGTGCTGGTGGCGCTCGGAGAGGCCGACCGGGCACAGCTCGCAGTGGCCCTCTCGCCCGTGCTCCTCGCCGGCGGCCGGCTCCTCGTCGGCCGGGACGGACACCTTGACCTCGCCACCGCTGCGCAGCAACGGGACCGGCTCGAGCTGCAGCTCGCCGTCCTTCTCACGGCCCGCGCGGGGGAGGTCGTAGCTGCGTCCGCACGCGGTGCACGTCAGGGTCCCGCCGATCAGCATGCCGCTCGACAGCGGCGCCGGGCAACCGCCACACCAGTCGCGGTAGGCGAGCAGCGTGCCGGCCACGTTGGCGACCATCAGCCCGCTCGCGGACTGCATCTCGCCGCGGGTCGGGTTGACGGCGAGCACGCGCCACTCCGGCGACGAGGCAGGCGGGCGCTCGGGCGGCGGCTTGGACGCCCCCTCGACGTCCATCCCGTCCAGGTCGGGCGCTGCGGCGCGGAGCGCGGTCTCCACCGCCGCTTCGAGCGTGGCCGCGGAGGCGCCGCACCCGTCGCAGGAGCCCGTCATCCGGAGTCGCACCACGTTGTCGGCGATGCCGAGGTATTCGATGTCGCCGTCGTGCGACCGCAGGTACGGGCGCACCTCATCCAGGGCCTCGAGCACGCGCTGCTCGAGGCTGACCGGGTAAAGACCGTGGGCGAGCATGACGCTCGCCACCGCCCCGTCCTCGACGAGCTCCGCCTGCCGCTCCTCGGGCACGGCGGCGAGGATCTTGCGCAGACCCTCGTCGTACATGGCGAAGAGCTCGTCGTCGTCCATCAGTGGCCCCTCAGCACATCGCCGTCGGGGTGTGCACCACCTTGCGCACCTTGCCCTTGCCGTACATGTGGACGCCGCACGGCAGGCACGGGTCGAACGAGTGGACCGCTCGCATGATGTCGATGCCCTTGAAGTTCTCCGGTCCGTTCTCCTCGAAGATCGGAGTGTTCTGGACCGCGTCCTCGTAGGGCCCCGGCGTGCCGTGCAGGTCGCGCCCGTTGGCGTTCCACGGCGTCGGCGGGTACGGCTGGTAGTTGGCGATCTTGCCGTCCTTGATCACCATGTGGTGGCTGAGCACGCCGCGGGCGGCCTCGTGGAAGCCGACCGAGACGGCTTCGTCCGGGACCTTGAAGTCGTTCCAGGACTTCGTGCGGCCCGCGCGCACCTCCACCTGCGCCTTCTCGAGGTTGTAGAGCCCGACCAGAGCGGAGTAGGCCTGGTGGTACGTCCGGGCCCGCTGGCGCTCGATCGCGTTCGACCACTTCGGGATCTTCCACTCGAGGTCCATCTCGGGCATGAAGCCGGTCTTGGGCAGCGTCATCTTGATCGAGTCGCCGGTGGCCTTGAGGTAGCCGAGGTCGACCTTGCCGGCCTTGGCGGTGATCCACTGACGGGCGAACGGGCCGCCGCCGGTGTCCGACGCGATGAACTTGTCGACCCGCTCGTCGTACATGCGGGCCGAGTTGACCCACGTGTACTTGTCGGCGAAGTCGCGCGCCTGCGGCTTGGGCAGCGTGACCTTGTTCCACGGGTGGCGCTCGTCGACGGGATTGCCGAGCGGATCGCGGGTGACGAACGGCGTCTCCTTGCCGGCCCAGTCGTCGTGGTAGGAGGAGCCCATCAGGATGCGGATCGCGAGGTTGATCTGCACCAGGTCGGTGGTGATCAGCTCCCCGTCGAACACGAGGCCCGGGGTCACGAACCGCGCGTTGCCCCACGCGTCCATGTTCTCGTACTTGTAGTCGACCACGTCCGGGTTGTCGAAGGCGCCCCAGCAGATCAGGTCCGTGCGACGGAAGCCGACCTGCTCGTACCCCGGCAACGCCTCGTAGAAGAAGTCGTAGAGGTCGTCGTGCATGGGCACGGTGCGCTTGCAGTAGTCCATGTAGCGCATGAGGCGCACGTAGTACTCCGTGAGCGTCTGCTGCGTGATGTCCGCGCTGCAGCCGCCCGGCAGGATCGTCGACGGGTGCGTGTGGCGACCCCCGAACAGGCAGTACATCTCCCGCGTGTAGCGGGCGACCTGGAGCGTCTCGAGGTAGAAGTCCCCCGTGAACGCGTTCAGCGCGCGCATGATGTCGGCGATCGTCTTGTAGCCGTGGATCGCCGCGTTCGGCGACGACGTCGACTCCGCCTTGCGCAGGACCTCCGGATTGGTCTCCTTGACCATCTGCTCGGAGTAGTCCACGTTGGCCATGCAGTCGTTGTAGATCGCGTGGTCGAACATGAAGTCGGCCGACTCCGCGAGGTTGAACGCGTAGTCGCCGAGCTTGGGCGGCTTGACCCCGTAGGCCATGTTCTGGTTCAGGCAGGAGCAGGTGCAGTGGTTGTCACCGCAGATGCCGCAGATCCGGCTCGTGATGAAGTGCGCATCACGCGGGTCGATGCCCTTCATGAAGATGTCGAAGCCGCGGAACAGCATCGACGTCGAGTAGCACTTGAGGACCTGCTGGTTGGTGAAGTCGATCTCGGTGTGGATGCCGAGCGACCCGACGATCCGGGTCACCGGATCCCACGACATCTCCTTGACGATGACCTTCTGGTCGGGCGGTGTGTCAGCGATCGCCATCTCGTGTCTCCCTTACCAGCGCTTCTGGTAGCCGGTCGTGAGCTCGGCGCGGTTGTGACGCCATTCCGGCTCCTTATCGAACTTCTTGGTGACGGACCGCCTGCGCCCCCAGCGCAGGATCGGGCCGTAGCTGAACCGCGCGAGGTTCGACGAGAGCTTCGCGTTGGGGTCCTCGTCCATGAACGGCATGTACTTGTCGGGGAAGCCGGGCATGGTGCACGCCATGCAGATGCCGCCCACGTTCGGGCAGCCGCCGACGCCGCTCTGCCAGCCGCGCAACGGGACGTTGCACTTGACGACCGGGCCCTTGCAGCCGAGCTTGACCAGGCAGCGGTGGTCGGACCCGTACTCCGTCGCGAAGTCACCCTGCTCGTAGAACGCCGCGCGGTTGCAGCTCTCGTGCGCGGTGCGGCCGAACAGGCTGACGGGACGGCCGGCCTCGTCGAGCTCGGGCACCGGCGCCATCCCCGCGAGCGCGAAGACGAGGTGCATGAGCATCTCGGTCATGTTGTCGGGCTGGGCCGGGCAGCCGGGGATGTTGACGATCGGGATGCCGGCCTTGGACTTCCAGTTCCAGCCCAGGTAGTCGCGGATGCCCATCGCGCCGGTCGGGTTGTTCTTCATGGCGGGGATGCCGCCGTAGGTGGCGCAGGTGCCGACGGCCACGACCGCGGCGGCCTTGTCGGAGAGGCGGTCGACCCAGGTGTTGACGGGGATCGGCTGACCGGTGTCGCGGTCGACCCCGAAGCCGGTCCAGTGGCCGTCGCCGTTGATCTGCTCGTTGCCCAGCGCCCCCTCGATGACGAGGACGAACGGGTCGAGCTTGCCGGCCTCGGCGTCGTACCAGGCCTGGATGTAGTCGTCCCCGACCTCGTATGCGAGCACCTGGTTGTGCACGACGACCTTCGGCATGCCCGGGATCGCCCCGGTGATGATGTCCTCGAGGCTCGGGTTCGTGGCCGAGGTCATGGCCACGGTGTCCCCCTCGCAGGAGAGCCCGACGGTGATCCACAGCACGTGCGCCGTGATCGCCTCCGTCGCGGCTTGATTGGGAACGAATTCGACCGTTGCCATAGCTGCTCCTCTCAGTGCCTCAACAGATCCGCGGCAGCGGATCTCCGACTAGCTGGTCCATCACACGCGTGCCGCCGAACGCCGTCTTCACGAGCACGATCACACCCCCGCCCGCCCCCGTCCTGACCTCGCCGATGTCACGCGCCTGAGGGCCGAGCGCGGCAAGTGCGGCCTCGACGTGCTCCGGTGCGACGGCCGCCACGAAGACGCCCTCGTTGGCGACGTGCATCGGATCGATGCCGAGCAGTTCCGATGCGCCGACGACCATGGGGTCGACCGGCACGTGGGCCTCCTCGATGAGCATCGCGACGCCGGAGGCGCGCGCCAGCTCGTTGAGGACCGAGGCGACCCCGCCGCGTGTGGCGTCGCGCAGGCAGCGAATGCGCCCCGGCCCACCCACGGCCTCGAACAGCGCGTCGACGAGTGGCCACAAGGGCTTCGTGTCGGACTCGATGGTTGCGCCGAGCTCGAACTCGCCGCGGGCGAGCATGATCGCGGTCCCGTGGTCGCCGATGCGGTCCGAGACGAGCAGCCGGTCGCCGGGCCGAAGTGCGCTGGGGGACAGGCTCGCGCGCGGGTCGCGGTGCCCGACGCCGGTGGTCGTGATGTACATCCCGTCGGCCTTGCCGCGCTCGACGACCTTGGTGTCGCCGGTGATGATCGAGACGCCGGCGGCGGCCGCGGCGGCGGCGATCGCGTCGACCTCGCGACGGAGCGTGTCCGCGTCGAGGCCCTCCTCGAGGATCAGGCTGAGCGAGAGGGCGAGCGGCCGAGCACCCGCCATCGCCACGTCGTTGCAGGTGCCGTTGACGGCGAGCTCGCCGATCGAGCCGCCGGGGAAGACGAGCGGCTTGACGACGAACGCGTCCGTTGTCATGACCATGTCGGTCCCGGCGATGGAACCGGAGTCCGCCAGCTCGGTCATCCCGAAGGCGGGGGCCAGCACGCCTTCGATCAGGCTCCCCGTCGCCTTGCCACCGGCGCCGTGGGCCATGTTGATGCGCTCGTCGCGGAACTTCTTCTGCTTCGCGCGCGTCCTTTCGATGATCCCGAGGATCTTCGTCTCGCGATCAGTGGCGGCGGTGGTCACACGACCTCCCGTTCCCTGGCAAAGCGGCCGTAGTTGTAGTAGGCCGCGCAGGCGCCCTCGGAGCTGACCATGCAGGTCCCGATCGGGCGCTCCGGCGTGCACGCGGTGCCGAACACCTTGCACTCGTACGGTTTGATGACGCCCTTGAGGACCTCGCCGCACTGGCAGGCCTTGGGGTCGGCTACGCGGACGTTCGGGACCGCGAAGCGGTGCTCGGCGTCGAGTTCGGCGTAGGCGTCGGAGAGCCGGAGGCCGGAATGCGAGATGAAGCCCAGGCCGCGCCACTCGAAGTGCGGCCGCAGAGCGAAGACCTCGCTCATGATCTCAAGCGCTTTGAGGTTGCCCTCGTAGGGGACGACGCGCTTGTACTGGTTCTCCACCTCGCTCCGGCCCTCGGCGAGCTGGCGCAGGATCATCAGGACCGATTGCAGGATGTCGACGGGCTCGAAGCCCGAGACGACGACCGGCTTGCCGTACTCGGCCGGGATGAACTCGAAGGGCCGGGCGCCGACCACGGTTGAGACGTGCCCGGGGCCGACGAAGCCGTCCAGGCGCAGATCGGGCGAGTCGAGCAGCGCGCGCAGCGGCGGCACGATCGTCACGTGGTTGCACATGCAGCTGAAGTTGGTGACGCCTTCGGCGCGGGCGCGCATCAGCGTCAGCGCGGTGGACGGCGCGGTCGTCTCGAAGCCGATCGCGTAGAAGACGACTTCCCGATCCGGGTTGGCCTTGGCGATCCGCAGCGCGTCGAGCGGCGAGTAGACCATCCGGATGTCGGCGCCCTCGGCCTTGGCTTCGAGGAACGAGCCGTTCGAGCCCGGCACGCGCATCATGTCGCCGAAGCAGGTGAAGATCACGTTCTCGTTGCGGGCGATGGCGATGCCGTCGTCCACGCGTCCCATCGGGATGACGCAGACCGGGCAGCCCGGGCCGTGGACCAGTTCGACGTTCTCGGGAAGCAGGTCGTCGACGCCGTACTTGTAGATCGAGTGCGTGTGGCCGCCGCAGACCTCCATCAGCTTGTAATGGCGGCCCGGCTCGACCGTGGAGAGAATCTCGCCGGCAAGGACGCGGCCGAGCTCGGCGTCGCGGAACTCGTCGACGAACTTCACAGCCGCACCAGCGCGGTGCCGGCGTGCACCAGCAGCGTGTCGCCGCACTCGGCCTGGACCAGCGCGATCTCGACGGACTCTCGTGCGCCGTCGGCCGCCTCGCACAACGCGAGGCCGCGCTCTGCGTCGACGAGCACGACGGTCATCTCGCAGCCCTCGTCGGAGCAGGTGATGCAATGCGTGGCGGTCACTCGATCACCGACGCCTTGAGCTCCTCGAGCTCGGCCTCGTAGTCGGCGCCCATCCCCTGAAGCATCTTCAGCGTTGCCGCGGCTTCTTCCGCGTCGACGAGGGACAGCGCGAAGCCGACGTGGATCAGGACCCAGTCGCCCGGGCCGGCGGAGATCCCGTCCGCGTCGAGGAGGCCGATGTTGACGTTGCGCCGGACCCCGGCGACGTCGACCAGGGCGAGCCGGTTCTGCTCGTCCGTGACCTCTATCACCCTGCCTGGAATGGCCAGGCACACGACACTCCGCCTCTCCTCGCGACTGCGTGTCCTTAGGTCTACTGTCGGTTCCCAACCCGCGCAAGGGATTTGACTTGCGTGATCTACTGAGGTGTGTAATGCCAGTGCCCCAGCAGCGGGATGCGGTAGGGAGGAGGCTGCTCAAGGATTCGGCGTACGTGACGCTCTGCGACGCCATCGTTGACGGGACCTTGGCCCCTGGCGAAATGCTGCACGACGACGAGCTGTGCGCCTGGCTGGGTCTTTCCAAGACGCCGGTACGGGGCGCGTTGGCCCGCCTGGAAGCCGAGGGCCTGATCGAGACGCAGCCACAGCGCTTCACGCGCGTGACCGCACTGACCGTCGACGACGCCCAAGCGCTGTTCCCGGTGCTGGCCGTCCTGCACGGGCTTGCGACCGAGCTCGCCGTCCCGCGGCTCGAGCCCGGGGACCTCCTGGCGCTGCGAGAGGCCAATGACCGCCACATCGCCGCACTGACCGCGCGCAACGGTCCGGCTGCCTATCGGGCGGACGACCGTTTCCACGGCATCTTCGTCGAGGCGGCCGTGAACCCCGTCGTCACCGAGAGCCTCCTGGCACTCGAGCCTCGGATGCACCGCCTCGAGGTCTTGCACGCCGGCGCGCTGCCCGGTCGCCGCGCGCTCGCCCAGCACGAGGCGATCCTCACCCGGGCCGCCGCCGGCGACGCGGCCCGCGCGGCCTCCGCCGCCCGCGAACACTGGCTGTCGTTCGGTGCCGTGGTCGCTCGGGCGCTCGGCTAGAACGCGCGCAGCGCGGCCTGCGCGTCCGGCGAGTCGAACAGCTCCACGCAGATCCGCTCCTCGCGGTCCATCGCCGCCTCCAGCAGGTTGCCCCAGCGCTCGTTGAGGAGCGCCTTGGTCGCGGCGACCGCCGTCCGCGACGTGGGGGCGAAGCCGGCCTCCCATTCGGAGATCGCACCGTCGAGGTCGTCGACGAGCGTCCCGAATCCGCGCGCGGCCATCCACTCCGCGTCGCGCTCGGCGCCGGTCAGCAGCAGCTCGCGCGCCGCCGCCTCGCCGAGGAGGTGGGGGATGAAGAGCGAGCCGGCGTTGCTCATCACGAAGCCGATCCGGACCTCGGGGGTGAGGAAGCGCGAGCGGGCGGTGAAGAGCCGCGCGTCGCACGACGCCGCGAACTCGAGCGCGCCGCCGACGCAGACGCCGTCGATCGCGCACAGCACGGGCAGGGGGGAGGCGAGGACGACGCGGGTCAGCCGCTGGAAGGCGGCGATCGTCGCGGCCCATTCCTCCTTGGTCGAGGCAAGGGCGGACTTCAGGTCGTCTCCGGCGGAGAAGTGACCGCCCGCGCCGCGCAGGACGATCGATCGCGCGGACTCGTCGGCGCCGGCCGCCTCGATCTGGTCGGCGATCCGGGTCATCGTCTCGCGGTCCCAGGCGTTCAGGCGGTCCTGGCGGTCCCAGATGATGGTGGTCATGGCTTCCGCTCCACGAGTGGGGTCTTGTGCTCGGCGACGGGCAAGGTGCCCGGATTCAACCTGACCACTTCGAACTGCGCGTTGAGAGCGGCCTGGAGCAGGCCCGGGAGGTGGTCGATCGGCGCGGATGTCTCGATCTCGACGCGCAGCGGCGGGATGATCGGATCTCCGGTGGCGACGACGCGCCAGCGGCCGAGGTCGCCGACCAGCTCACCGATCGCGGACGGGTAGATGTTGACGGCCTGCACCCGCAGCATGTCGTCGCGGCGGCCGTCGATGCGGATCCGCGGCGTCGTGCGACCACAGGCGCAGGTCGAGGTCCACACGGTCGCGAGGTCCGCCGAGCGGTAGCGCAGCAGCGGCGATGCCTCACGCTCGAGGTGGGTCCACACGAGTTCCCCGCGGGCACCGTCGTGGAGCTCGATCGGCGCGCCGCTGTCCGGGTCGACCAGCTCGAGGATGGTGTGGTCGAGACAGGTCAGGTGCAGGCCCTCGCCCTCACCGCACTCGCCGCCCATGGTCGACCAGACGTCGCTCATGCCGAACGTGTCGGCGACGGTCGCGCCCCACGCCCGCTCGATCTCGCGCCGCACGGCGGCCAGGCCGGCGCCCGGCTCACCTGCGGTGACGATGTGCCGCAGCGGCGGCGGCGCGTCCGTCTTCGAGGCGAGGTAGGCCGGGAACGACAGCGTCCCGAACAGCGCGGTGATGCCGAGCTGCGGGATCAGCTTCAGCAGCCGCTCCGACTGCCCCACCCCGACGGGCAGGACCGTCGCCCCACTCGCCTCGAGCGCCATGTGATCGGCGACACCGCCCGCGTAGAGGGCGTAGTTGAGGCAGTGGGCGACGAGGTCGCTCTGTTGAAGTCCGGCGATCCGGAACGCCTCGCCGCCGAGCGTGGAGTTGGCCAGATGGTCATTGAGGGTGAGTCCGATAGCGACCGGCTCTCCGGTGGTCCCGACTGGTGACGTGCATGCGCACGAGGTCGGCGGGATCGGCACAGAGGTGGTTCCCGAAAGGAGGGTGCGCTCGCTGATCCGCCCGCAGCTCTTCCTTGGTGAGGAAGGGCAGGTGAGGGAGGTCACGGAGAGTGCGGGCCGCTCCCAGCCGCGCGCGATAAAACGCGGATGCGCCGCAGACGCGTCCAGCTGAGCCTCGAAGTCGTCCAAAGCGTCCACTATGGCCGCTTTCGACGACTTCGGCCGAACCCTGCTCCCTTACTGACTGTCGTTGGCCAGCCCCGCCGTCAACTCAGCTGGCGCAGCCCCACCCGAAGGCAACGCGACCCCCGCCGACTCGTACGCCTCGTCCTGGTCCACCGTCTCCTTGTCCAGGAGCCGCTCGGCCAGCCCGTCGAGGCGGTCGCGGTTGGCGGTCAGCAGCGCGGTCACGCGTTCGTGCGCGCGGTCGACCAGCGCCTTGACGGCGACGTCGACCTGGTGGCGGAGCTCGTCGCTGGTCTCGGACGCGAGGAACGGGTTGCTGCCGTCGGCGGGGAGGACGTTGACGAAGCCGATCTCCTCGCTCATGCCCCAGCGGCCGACCATGGCGCGGGCGATGCCGGTGACCTGCTCGATGTCGGACTCGGCGCCCGTGGTGATCGTGTCGAAGATGACCTCCTCGGCGACGCGGCCGCCGAGCGCCACGTCGATGCGCGCGTCGAGGGCCTGGCGGTCGTAGGACACGCGGTCGTTGTCCGGAGCGGAGAAGGTGACGCCGAGCGCGCGGCCGCGCGGGATGATCGAGACCTTGCGGACGGGGTCGGCGCCCGCGGTGAGCATGCCGACGACGGCGTGGCCGGCCTCGTGGTAGGCGGTGCGGCGGCGGTCGTCCTCGCTCATGAGCATCTTGCGCGGGGCGCCGAGGACGATCTTCTCGAGCGCGTCCGTGAAGTCCTCCTGGCGCACCTTGGTGTGCTCGCGGCGGGCGGCGAGCAGCGCGGCCTCGTTGCAGAGGTTCGCGATGTCGGCGCCGACCATGCCGGGCGTGGTGGCCGCGAGCCGGCCGAGGTCGACGTTGTCGTCGAGCGGCAGCGAGCGGGTGTGGACCTCGAAGATCTTGCGCCGGCCGTCGAGGTCGGGCGCGGGGACGGTCACCCGCCGGTCGAAGCGCCCGGGCCGCAGCAGGGCGGTGTCGAGCACCTCCATCCGGTTGGTGGCCGCCAGCACGATCACGGTCGTGTCGGAGTCGAAGCCGTCCATCTCGGTGAGGATCTGGTTGAGCGTCTGCTCGCGCTCGTCGTTCGAGCCCGAGCCGAAGCCGGCGCCGCCGGAGCGCGAGCGGCCGACGGCGTCGAGCTCGTCGATGAAGATGATCGACGGCGAGGCCTCCTTGGCCTGCTTGAAGAGGTCGCGCACGCGGGCCGCGCCGACGCCGACGATCGCCTCCACGAACTCGGACGCCGAGCTCGAGAAGAACGGCACGTCGGCCTCGCCGGCCACGGCGCGCGCGAGCAGCGTCTTGCCGGTGCCGGGCTGGCCCGCGAGCAGCACGCCGCGCGGGATGCGGCCACCGAGCTTCTGGTAGCGCTCGGGGTTCTTGAGGAAGTCGACCACCTCGAGCAGCTCGTACTTGGACTCGTCGATGCCGGCCACGTCGTTGAAGGTCACTCGCTGCTCGCTCTTGTCCACGCGCTTGGCACGCGAACGGGCGAAGTTGCCCAGGCCGCTCATCGCGCCGCCGCCCGACGCGGCCCGGCGGGCCATGTAGACGAACAGGGCGACGATCAGGATCACGGGCCCGAAGCCGAACAGCAACTGAAGGATCACGTTGCGGCCGGTGTCGAGCGGGCGGGCCTCGATCGTCACGTCGTTCTCGCTGAGCAGGTTCTCCAGCCGAGCGGGCGGCGGCGAATTGCGGGATCTCCGTCTCGAACTGCTTGGCGGGTTCGGAGTCCTCGTGGGTGAACTCCTCCTTGAACTCGCCCTCCACCGTCTCGCCGAGCGGGCTGATGCGCTCGACGTTGCCCGCCTCGACCTGCGTGAGGAACGTCGGGGAGTAGGGGACCGTGACCTTCGGCTCGGGCGGGGAGATGATGCTCGCCAGGACCCAGTTGAGGGCCAGGGCGATCACCACGATCATCAGGATCCCGGGGCGCGGCCAGCGGCGGCCGGGCGCGTCCACGGACTTGCCCTCCTCGGTTTTGGAGGGCATCCGGGCGCGGCGCTCGTGGGGGGCGGGCTCAGGCATTCGGACTAACAGCTTACTTCCCGTAAGGAGCGGGGGAACGTCTGTTCGGTCATCTACTGTGGAGCGTAGTTATGAGTCGGGCGGATCAGATTGTCGTCAGCGGTGCTCGAGAGCACAATCTCAAGGATGTCACCGTCGCGCTACCCCGCGACTCGCTGGTCGTCATCACCGGCCTGTCGGGCTCCGGCAAGTCGTCGCTGGCCTTCGACACGATCTACGCCGAGGGCCAGCGCCGCTACGTCGAATCGCTGAGCGCGTACGCCCGGCAGTTCCTGGGGCAGATGGACAAGCCGGACGTGGATTCGATCGAGGGCCTGTCGCCCGCGATCTCGATCGATCAGAAGACGACGTCGCGCAATCCGCGCTCGACGGTCGGCACGGTCACGGAGATCTACGACTACCTGCGCCTGCTGTGGGCGCGCATCGGCAAGCCGCACTGCTTCAACTGCGGCCGGCCGATCGCCGCGCAGTCGGCCGAGCAGATCATCGACCAGCTGATGGGCTTCGAGGAGGGCACGCGCTTCATGGTGCTCGCGCCGATCGTGCGCGGCCGCAAGGGCGAGTTCCGCGACCAGTTCGAGCACCTCCGCTCCGAGGGCTTCACCCGCGTGAAGGTGGACGGCGAGCTGAAGCTGCTCGAGGAGGAGATCGTCCTCGACAAGAAGTTCAAGCACGACGTGTCGGTGGTGGTGGACCGGCTGATCATGCGGCCCGACGTGCGCAAGCGCCTGGCGGACTCCGTGGAGACCGCGGTGACGCTGGCCGAGGGCCTGCTCGACGTGGAGCTGGTCGACACCGGCGAGGTGAAGACCTACTCCGAGCGCTTCGCCTGCCTGCACTGCGGGCTCTCGATGCCCGAACTGGAGCCGCGCTCGTTCTCGTTCAACTCCCCGCACGGCGCCTGCCCGCGCTGCACCGGGCTCGGCTCGCAGATGGAGATCGACCCGGACCTGGTGGTGCCGGACCAGTCGCTGTCGATCAACGAGGGCGCCATCCTGCCCTGGTCGAGCGGGCACACCGCCTACTTCGACCAGCTGATCGCCGCGATCGCCGACCGCTACGAGATCGATCTCGACGCCGCCTGGGCCGATCTTCCAGAGGCGATGATCGACAAGTTCCTCTACGGCACCGGCAACGACAAGGTCTACGTCTCCTATCGCAACCGGATGGGACGCAAGCGCTCCTACACGACCACCTTCGAGGGAATCATCAACAACCTCGAGCGCCGCTACAAGGAGACGGACTCCGACTACTCGCGCGAGCGCATCGAGGAGTACATGACGATGCGCCCGTGCCCGGAGTGCCGAGGCTCGCGACTGCGGCCGGAGTCACGCGCCGTCACGGTCGGCGACCTCCACATCCACGAGTTCAGCCGCCTCTCCGCGCACAAGGCGATCAGCCTGGCTGGACGCGCTTGCCCTGTCCGATCAGGACCGCGCGATCGCGCGGCTGATCCTGCGCGAGATCGACGAGCGCCTGCGCTTCCTGGACAACGTCGGCGTCGGCTACCTGTCCATGGACCGCGCGGCGGCGACGCTCTCGGGCGGCGAGGCGCAGCGCATCCGGCTGGCGACCCAGATCGGGTCGTCGCTGGTCGGCGTCCTCTACATCCTCGACGAGCCCTCGATCGGCCTGCACCAGCGCGACAACGAACGGCTGATCGGCACGCTCGAGCGCCTTCGCGACCTCGGCAACACCGTGCTGGTGGTCGAGCACGACGAGGGCACGATGCGCGCCGCCGACCACGTGCTCGACATGGGTCCGGGCGCCGGGGAGCATGGCGGCTACGTCGTCGCGGAGGGCACGGCGGAGGAGATCATGCGCGTGCCCGGTTCGCTGACCGGCCAGTTCCTTCCGGGCACGCGGACGATCGCCGTGCCCGAAGAAGCGGCGAACCCCCTCGGGTTACGTCGAGATCGAGGGCGCCACCCAGCACAACCTCAAGCGCGTCAACGTGAAGGTGCCGCTCGGCGTGTTCACGTGCGTGACGGGCGTGTCGGGTTCCGGCAAGTCGACGCTCGTCAACGAGGTGCTCTACAAGTCGGTCGCCAACAAGCTGCACCGGGCCAAGCTGCGCCCTGGCGCGCACAAGCGTGTGACCGGGCTCGAGCAGCTCGACAAGATCATCTCCGTCGACCAGTCGCCCATCGGCCGCACGCCGCGTTCGAACCCGGCGACGTACATCGGGTTGTTCGACCAGATCCGCGAGCTGTTCACCAAGACGCAGGAGGCCCGGGCACGCGGCTACAAGCCGGGCCGCTTCTCCTTCAACGTCAAGGGCGGCCGCTGCGAGGTCTGCCGTGGCGACGGCCAGATCAAGATCGAGATGCACTTCCTGCCGGACATCTACGTGCCCTGCGAGCAGTGCCACGGCAAGCGCTACAACCGCGAGACGCTCGACATCCGCTTCAAGGGCAAGAACATCGCCGACGTCCTCGAGATGCCGGTCGAGGAGGCGCTCGAGTTCTTCGCTCACATCCCGAAGATCGCGCGGCGTCTGCAGACGCTCCACGACGTCGGCCTGGACTACATGCGGCTCGGCCAGCCGGCCACGACCCTCTCCGGCGGCGAGGCCCAGCGGATCAAGTTCGCCTCCGAGCTGTCGAAGATCGCGACCGGGTCGACGCTCTACATCCTCGACGAGCCGACCACCGGCCTGCACTTCGCCGACATCGAGAAGCTGCTGGAGGTGCTCCAGCGGCTGGTCGACTCCGGCAACTCCGTGGTCGTCATCGAGCACAACCTCGACGTCATCAAGACGGCCGACCGCATCATCGACATGGGGCCCGAGGGCGGCGAGGAGGGCGGCGTGCTGATGGCCACCGGCACGCCGGAGCAGGTCGCTGCGGTCGAGGACTCCTACACGGGCCGCTTCCTGCGCGAGTCCGTCACGCCGGCGGCGAGGCCGGCGCGCGGCGGCGCGCGGCGCAAGCGCCAACCCGTCGCGGCCTAGGCAGGTGAAGAGGGCGAGCGCCGCTTCGGCCGGGGCGGCGACCGCCAATGGCGAATATGGCATCCAGGGAATGCCTCATCCGCCATTGGTGATCCCACCAGCCCCGTCGATGCCAAACGGCTACGTCCGGCGGGTCCATCGGCGATGATGGCCGCCGTGCGCAAGACCCTCGCGACCCTGACGATCCTGCTGGCGTCCGCGACCAGCGCGAACGCCGCGTCGTCGGCCAACGTCGAGCACGTGGCGCGGATCCCGCGAGGCGCTGACCGCGATCAGCGCGAACTTCATCGGTGACACGATGTTCGTGTCGACGGTGACCGGGATCTTCTCCTACGACATCGCCGACCCGGCGCATCCGCGGCAGATCGGGGCGCTTCGGATGTACATCTACGAGAACGAGGACGTCGATCTCGACCGCAAACGCGGCCTGCTGTTCATCTCGCGCGACCCGCGCGGCTTCACGAGCCCCGGCGTGCCCGGCAACGTCTTCCCGTACGGACAGGTCCAGATCATCGACGTCTCGGATCCAAAGGCGCTGCACGAGATCAACTCGTTCACGCTGCCCGCCGGGCCACACGACGACGTGCGTGAACGCCTGTGACGTGTTGTGGACAGCCGGGCCAGGCGCCAACCCGGTCTCGAACCCGGGGTTGAACGGGCGGCCGATCTACGCGACCGACGTGACGCGATCCGCTGGACCCGAAGCCGTGCCCGGAGCCGATCGCGACCGATCTCGACGACGGCGAGAGCGGCTACGTCCATGACGTCCAGGTCGATGCGCGCGGCGTGGCCTGGGTCAGTGGGCAGGGCGGCGTGCGCGGCTACTGGACGGCGGGCATCCACGGAGGCCGGCGGGGCCACGGGGTGCGACCCGGTCCCGTTCGCGGGCGGCGGCACGCCCGAGGTCGCGACGCCGTCGCGGTTCATGCACAACTCGTTCCGCCATTGGCGGCCGAGCTCGAGCAGGGCGAAGCGGCGGATCCGCGGCCGCGGCGGAGTGCCGCCGCAACGCGGTGCTGCTCGCGACGGAGGAGAACATCGCCTCGGACTGCGCGACGTCAGGGCGCTTCGCCGCCTACGACCTGCGCGGGACGCGTCAGGCGCAGGGCTTCGCCGACCCCGAGACTGCGGCTGAAGCCGCTCGACACCTGGACGCCGGAGGGCGCCGAGGGGGCCGGCGGCTGTGCCAGCTCGCACTACTTCACCACTCGCGGCGATGGCTTGACCGTCAACGCCTTCTACGGCCAGGGCGTGCGCTTCCTGGACACCAGCAATCCGCGCGACATCCGCCAGGTCGGCTACTTCGTCAACGCCGACAGCAACACGTGGGCGGCGTATTTCCACGACGGCTACGTGTTCGTGACCGACTTCTCGGCCGCGGCGTCGACGTCCTGCGCTTCACGGGCTCGCCGAAGCGTCGCGGACGGTGCAGGCACCGCGGCTGAAGACCGAGCCGACCGGCCTGCGCTTCCGCCGCGGTGTCTACGGCGGGCTCTGCCCGCTGCGCCTCACTACGTGACCGTCGCCGCAACCGAGGCGGTTGCCGCTCGACCGGCGTCCTTTTAGAACCGTCCGCGCAGCGCCTGCACGTTCGCCACGTACTGCTCGGTTTCGGGCAGCATGCCGATGCGCTGGACCGAGCTGAGGCCCTGGTAGTAACCGGCGATCGCGGTGGCCTCGTCGCCGCCCGTCTGCTCGAGCAGGTGGCCCAGGTAGAGGGATCCGGCGGCGACGTTGTCGGTGGCGGAGGCGGGGTCGAGCGGGGTGGTGGCGAGGTTGTCCTGGATCCAGGTCCACGTGCCGGGCATCACCTGCATGACACCGCGGGCGTTGGCGCCCGAGACCATCGAGTTGTTGAAGCCGCTCTCCTGCCAGGCGATGGCGGCGGCCAGGTCGCCGGCCACGCCGTTCTGGGAGGCGACGGAGGCCACCGTGCCGGCGTCCAGCCGCGTGTCGGTCGGCAAGGGGTTCGCAGCGGGCACGACCGGCGCGGGTGCGGGCTCGGACGCCTGCGGCGGCGCGGGGGAGCCCGTGGGCAGCTTGAGGACCGTGCCCTCGACCAGGACACCGGCGGGGTCGAGACCGTTCATCGCGGCCATCTGCTCCACGGGGACACCCGCGACGGCAGCGAGGCTCGACAGCGTGTCGCCCCAGCGGACCGTGTAGGCGCCCATCGCCTCAGGAGCGGTACCAGGTACACCTGAGGGTTGGTCGAGGGTTGGGGCCGCGGCGTTCACCGCGACCAGGGCCTCGTCGACCGTCGGCACCATGATCGTCGAGCCGAGCACCACCTGGGCGTCCTCGGAGATGCCGTTGTGGGCGGCGAGGGCGCTCGTGTAGAGGTTGTTCGCGGCGGCGATGGACCACAGGGTCTCGCCCGGCTGGACGGTGTGGGCGACCTCGGCACTGGAAGCGGCGGGGAAAGCCGCGAGGCCAAAGACGGCAAGCGACATGAGCATGGCGGTGGGACGGCGCATCGTCCTACCACTAGCCGGAGCATCGCTTCGGCTTGCGGCGTTACGTGTCCCCGCACCCATCCGTGCGCGGGTACACGTAATGTCGAGGATTGTGAACCTCGAGGACGCGAAGCTCTGGGCGCAGAAGTGGCGCTGGTACACGCAGGCTTCGCGCCCGTGGAACCGTGCCGCGGTCCACTACGAGCTCGCGCGGCGACGCTGCTTCGCCAAGTGGCCGTTGCACGGCGACGCATTGCAGATGCTCCGCGACGGCCGCCTCGAGCTCGGCGAGCACGTCCTCTTCGAGCCCGGGGTGTGGCTGACGGCGCAGCCTCCGGCCCGGATCCGCATCGGCGGCGGGTCGTTTCTGAACCTCGGCGTGATGATCGCCGCCAAGGAGCTCGTGGAGATCGGCGAGCACTGCATGTTCGCCAACGGCTGCTTCATCACCGACGCAGACCACCGCTACGACGACCCGGACCTCCCGGTGCCGTGGCAGGGCTTCACCTCGCGCGGGCCGACCCGGGTCGGCGACAACGTCTGGTGCGGCGCCAACGTCGTCATCACGAGCGGCGTCACCATCGGGGAGCGTTGCGTGATCGGCGCGAACGCGGTCGTGACGCGCGACTTGCCGCCTCACTCGATCGCGGTCGGCGCGCCCTGCGCGACCCGTGAAGTGCGTCACTTATTGAGGATGATGGCGAGTCCCAGGGCGACCGCGCCCAGGAACGCCAGCATCATCAGCACCGCGAGCGCGCCGTAGGGCGCCGGATTCTCGCCCTCGCGCCGAGCCTCCATGGCTCGGCTCGAGCCGAAGACCACCAGTGAGAAGAGGATCGTGACGCCGATGCCGGCGACCAGCGAGACCCAGACGACCTCGAAGATGAGGCTCCACTCGACGACCGCGATCATGTGTCCGCCGTCAGCGGTCGGCCCTGGACCAGGCGGCGGCCGAAGAGGAAGGCGAGGCCGATCACCAGGCAGGTCGCCACGACGATCGGCCCGACTTCGTCGCCGAAGAGGTCCGTGACGAAGTAGACGACGGCGCCGACGGTCGCGGCGGCGGGCAGGGTGAGCACCCACGCGACCACGATGTTGCCGGCGACACCCCAGCGCACGGCAGACACCCGTTTCGCTGCACCCGCGCCCATGATCCCGCCCGCGGCAACGTGGGTCGTCGACAGAGGGAAGCCGACGTGCGAGGCCGCCAGGATCACGGACGCGCCGGAGGCCTGGCTCGCGAAGCCCTGCGCCGGGTCCATCTTGATGATCCGCGAGCCCATCGTGCGGATGATCCGCCAACCGCCGACGTACGTGCCCGCGGCGATCGCCGAGGCGGCGGAGACGACGACCCAGGTCGGCACGCTCGCGTCCGGGCTGAGGTTTCCATGGGCGACGAGCGCGAGGAAGATGATGCCCATCGTCTTCTGCGCGTCGTTGGTGCCGTGGGCGATGGAGAAGAGGCTCGCGGTGAAGATCTGTCCGGTGCGGAAGCCGCGGTTGACCGCGCCCGGTCTGCGCCGTCCGACGATTCGATAGGCGATGGTGATCGCGATGCCGGCGGTGACAAAGGCGAGGATCGGCGCGATCAGCGCCGGTGCGGCCACCTTCTCCACGATGCCGTCGCCGAGCACCCCATCCGGCCCTTCGGCGGCCAGCATCGCCCCGACCACGCCGCCGATCAGCGCGTGGGAGCTCGAGGATGGCAGGCCGAAGTACCAGGTCGCCAGGTTCCAGGTGATCGCGCCGACGAGCCCGGCGAAGACGATCTCGAGGGTGACGAGCTCGGCTTCGACGATGCCGTTCGCGATCGTCGCGGCGACCTCGAGCGACAGGAACGCCCCGACGAAGTTGAGCGTCGCCGCGAGCCCCACCGCGACGCGGGGCGGCATCGCGCGCGTGGAGATGGACGTCGCCACCGCGTTGGCGGTGTCGTGGAAGCCATTGGTGAAATCAAAGGCGAGCGCGGTCGCGACGACGATCACCAGGACGACGTCGGACCCCATGGCTACGCAAGTTCTTGAGAACGATGCCCTGCAGGGTGTTCGCGACGTGCTCCGTCGCATCGACCGCCGCCTCGAGGCGCTCGAAGATGTCCTTCCAGCGGATCACGACCATCGGGTCGACCGCGCGCTCGAACAGGGAGGCGAGCGCCATCCGCTCCAACCGGTCGCCGTCGTTCTCGAGCCGGTGGATCTCCACGACGTAGTGCGAGAGATCGGATTGCGTGCGCAGCCGCGGGAGGGCCTCCGCGATCTGCCGAGCAGCCTGGTGCAGGACCTTCGCGAGCTCGACCGCCTGGTCCATCGGCGCCTCGATCCGGTAGAGGCCGAGGAAATCGGCGACCTCCTCCGTGAAGTCGACGATGTCGTCGAGGCCGGAGGCGAGCAGGAGGATGTCCTCCCGATCGATCGGGGTGACGAACGTCTGGTGAAGCTTGTGGATGATGTCGTGGGTGATCCGGTCACCCTCCTGCTCGGCGAGCAGGATCTCCCGGGCGAGCTCGGACTTCTCCGGCCACGATTCGAGCATCTCCTCGAGCATCGCGGCGGCCCTGACCATGTTGGCCGCGGCCTCCTCGAAGAGGTCGTAGAACTCGCGTTCCTTGGGCCGGAACAGCTGGGACAGGCGCGCCATCGCGCGCCACCCTATCGACCGGGCCGGTCTCTACCAGTCATAGGCGCTGAGCTCGCGCTCCTTCGGCAGCTCGCGCAGGCGCTCGAGCTCCTCCGGCGGGATCGAGTAGCTGTGCTCGGGCGCGGGGAATTCCCGGGTCCGGACGGCCGCTGCGTAGTCCGTCACGCCCTTGAGCATCTCGGTCCGCACGTCGGCGAAGCGCCGGACGAACTTGGCGACCCGGCCGTGGTGGACGCCGACGAGATCGTGGAGGACCAGCACCTGTCCGTCGGTGGACGGGCCGGCGCCGATGCCGATCACCACGACGTCCATCTGCGGCATCAGGAGATCGGTCACCTCGGCGGGGATCGCCTCGAAGACGATGGAGAAACAGCCCGCCGCCTGCAGGTTCAGCGCGTCCTGGCGGACCTTGGCGGCGCGGTTGGCCGTGCGACCCTGGGCGCGTAGGCCGCCGAGGCTGGTGGCGGTCTGGGGCGTCAGGCCGACGTGGCCCATGACGGGGATGCCGGCGTCGACGATCGCCTTCGCGCGGGCCGCGGAGGTCCCGCCGCCCTCGAGCTTGACGGCGTCGCAGCCGCCCTCCTTGACGAAGCGCTGCGCGGTCAGGATCGCCTGCTCGTCCGATGCCTCGTAGGAGCCGAACGGCAGGTCGCCGATCAGCATCGGCGTCTTGAGGCCGCGGCGGACGGCGCGCGTGAGCATCAGCAGCTCGTCGACGGTGACGGGCACCGTGCTGTCGTAGCCGAGCACGGCGTTGGCGGCGGAGTCGCCCACCAGCACGAGGTCGACGCCGGCCTCTTCGACGACGGTGGCGCTCGGGTGGTCGTAGGCCGTGACCATGACCACCGCCTCGCCGAGCGCCTTGTGCTCCTGCAGCTTGGTGAGGGTGACCGGCTTGCGGTCCTCGATGCGTCCTGAGCTCATGTCGTCAGCTCCATGTTGTCGATGAGACGGGTGTTGCCGATGCGCGCGGCGACGGCGATGATCGCCCTTCCGTTGTGCGGCGGAGCGAACGTGTCGGGATCGACCACTGCCACGTACTCCGGTTCGATGCCGGCGTCACGCAGGGTGGTCAGAGCAACGTCGGGATCGCCTACCGCGGCGGCGGCTCGCAGGGCGCGATGGATCGTCGCGGCCTGCTCGCGCTCGGCAGGGCTGAGGTGGACGTTCCGGCTCGATAGCGCCAGGCCGTCCGGCTCACGGACGATCGGCAGGGTCACGATCTCCGTCGGGATGTCCAGGTCGGTCACCAGCCGGCGCACGAGCGCGACCTGCTGAGCGTCTTTTGCGCCGAAGTAGGCGCGGTGCGGCTGCACCATGTTCAGCATCTTGGCTGACGACGGTGGCCACGCCCGCGAAGTGGCCGGGCCGGTGCGCGCCCTCCAGCGTGTCTCCGAGGCCGGCGACGTTCACCGTCGTGGCGAAGCCGGGCGGGTAGACCTCGTCGGGGCCGGGGGCGAAGAGGACGTCGGCGCCGTGCTCCGCGGCCAGCGCGGCGTCGCGGGCCTCGTCACGCGGGTAGGCGTCGAGGTCGGCCGACTCGTTGAACTGGGTGGGGTTGACGAACAGCCAGACGACGACGTGGTCGTTCTGCGCTCGGGCGGCGTCGATCAGGCTCAGGTGGCCCTCGTGGAAGGCGCCCATGGTGGGGACGAGCCCGATCGACCCCTCCGGACGCCAGGCGCGCAGCTCGGCGACGGTGCGGACGGTCAGCATGCCGCCGCCAGCGCGTCGTAAGGGGCAGGACGTTCAGGGGGCTGGGCAGTGCCGTCCGGTGGCGCTCGATGGTCGCCGTGTCGCCACGACGATGGGGGCCGGTCAGGGCCGCGTGGCCGTCGCGGGCCCAGTTCTCGACGGTCGCCCGCACGAGCGGGACGAGCTGCTCGCGCCCGATGCCCGCGGTCGCTCGCCACACGCTCGGCCGCCATCTCGAGCACGATCAGGAAGTTCGACGCCATGCAGGCCGCCGCGTGGTAGGCGGCCCCCGGTCCTCGTCTCGACCTCGAACGGGCGCATACCGAGCGCTTCCGCAATTTCGCGGGCGATGATGAGCCCGAGACCGCTGCGGGAACGGCATCGAAGGAAGCGCCCGAGGCCGGGACGGTCATCAATGGGTGGACGGTGAAGTCGCAGCTGCCCAGAGGAGAAGCGCCGGAGCAGTGGCCTTTCAGCGCGCCGTCGGGGACGATCGCGGCTGCTTCCCCGATGTTCTTGTCGGGCACCGTGAGCAGCACGACGGGAGCCGTGGGCGTCTCGCCCGCGGGAGAACGGACCCTCGACCTCGACGCCCGCATCACGCAGGGCGGCGCTGAGGGCGTTGCCCAGGCGACCCGGGCCGACCACGGCGATCTTGGGGAGTGGGTGCATCGCTTGGCGACGGGTCCATCCCTCTCACGAAGGTGACGGCCTGTCAGAGACGGATTCTACTCCGAGGGCGAGGTTATGTTCCGGTGTGTGGTGCACTTCGCCGAGGCCGCCGGCTGCGTCCGTTGCACGCAACTTGCGGAGACCCGCACGCAGGTCGTGCTCGGAGCGGGCGATCCGGACGCGGATCTCATGTTCATCGGCGAGGCCCCGGGCCGCACCGAGGACGAGCAGGGCATGCCGCTCGCCGGCCAGGCGGGCGCTCTCCTCGACGAGCTGCTCGCCTCCATCGGGCGCCGCCGCGACGAGGTGTTCGTAACGAACTGCCTGCTCTGCCGCCCGCCCGGCAACCGCGACGCGCTGCCTCAGGAGGTCACCAACTGCTCCGGCTGGCTGCACGCCCAGCTCGACCTCGTCCGCCCGAGACTCGTCTGCTCGCTGGGCAACCACGCGACCCGGCTGCTGCGGGCCAGTCCACCGCCATCACGCAGGTGCACGGGCAGCCGGAGGTCGGGACATCGGAGCCCTCGCGGTGCGGCTGCTGCCGTTGTTCCACCCCGCGGCAGCGCTGTACACGAAGCCGCTGCTCGAGACCCTTCGCGAGGACTTCCTGCGCATCCCGGCGCTGCTCGAGCTCGAGCCGCCCGATCAGCCGGTCGTCGTTTCGGAGCCTGAAGCGTCCGCCGCCTCGAGGAGTCGGGCGGAGCTGACACACAATTGGGGCTCTTTTGACGCCTCTCCGTCTCGAACTGCGTCATTCAGGTGGCCAGGCCCGGCCCGGGTGGTGGCCCGCTGGCAGCTGCTCGAGCTCGGACTCTCGTCCTCCCCTGGGCGCAGCTAACGGGGTCATGACCCCTCCAGACGCGCTCGCTGGCGGCCGTGGTCAGGCGCGCGCTCGGCGGTCCTCGGACGTGATGGCGTAGCGCTCGTGGTCGCGCCAGCGGCCGCCGATCAGCAGGTAGCGCGGGGAGAAGCCCTCGAGGCGGAAGCCGGCGCCACGGGCGAGGGCGACCGAGGGGGCGTTGCCCGGCTGGATGTTGGCTTCCACGCGGTGCAGGCCCAGCGGCCCGAAGGCGTGGTCGAGGACGAGCTCGAGCGCGGCGCGCATGTAGCCCTGGCCGGCGTGTTCGGCGTGGCCGTAGTAGCCGAGATAGGCGCTCTGGAAGGCGCCGCGGACGATCTGGGAGAGGGTGAAGACACCGAAAATGGCGTCGTCGTTGTTGCGGCAGCCGAGCAGCGTGAAGACGTCGTCGCGGCGGGCGCGCGCGACGAGCTCGTCGAACTGGTCGGCGCGCTCCGGCGGATAGGCCCAGGGGTGATGCAGGCTGCGGCTGCGGCGGACGAGGTCGAGGAACTCGTCGCGGTCGCGGTAGTCGACCTCGCGCAGATGCACGTGCTCGGACCTGGAGAAGGGCTCGGAGCCGTCCTCCGAACGCAGGCCGCTTCGGCGCACGCGATCGAGCACGAACCCAAAGTACCCGGTTTGACGTGACCGGCTTCCCGGCTTGCGCCGGGCCGGCCCGAGGAAATCATGGGCTAAAGGACAGGATCCTCGCCGGCGTGGTCGTCCCGGCGCGTGAGCGCGCCGATGGTGACGACCACGAGAGCGGTGGCGGCCTGCAGCGCGAGGACCCGGACCGCGAAGCTGTGCAGGCTGTCGGCGTTCCAGAGAAGGACGGGTTCGACGGCCGCCGCGACGGCGAGGCAGAGGACGAAGGCGCGCCGATGCAGCCCGAGGAGGAACTGCACGGTGACGAAGGTGGCCGCCAGCAGGGCGAAGGCCGCGCCGAGCAGCAGCAGTACCTCCTCGCCGCTCTCGTACTCCGCGCCGAAGGCGACCCGCAGGATCAGGCCGGGGAGGACGGCGAACAGCCCCAGCGCCGGCACCGCGAGGACCGCGACGACGGCGAGCGCGCGCCACAGGATCGGCCGCGGGTCGAGGCCGGCCGCCGCGCGGCGCGTGGCCTCCGGCAACGTCCAGAGGCCGATGCCGACGGAGACCCAGACGATGAACTTGGCCGCGACCGTCGTGGCCGCGTAGACACCGGCGGTGTCCGCGTCGAGCGCGTGCCGGGCCATGATCACGTCGACGTTCTGCAGCGCGGCGACGAACATCAGCCCCGCGACGGGCACCGCGGCGTTGGCCACCAACGCACTCAGCGGATGCCGCTCGGCGGCTTGGGCCGGCGCACCGAGGCGCTCCCGCAGCAGGCGGTGAAGAACCACGGCAACCGTCGTCCACGCCACCAGCAGACCGAGGAACGCTCCGGTGACGTCAAGGGCGGCGACCAGCGCGAGCGCACCGAAGATGCGCAGGAAGCCCTCGGCGATGATCGACATCGCCACCGGCCGATAGGCGCGTGCCGCCTGGAGAAGCCCCCGCTGGACGCACACGAGCATCCAGACGGCGGCGGAGACGGGCACGGCGGCGGCGGCCCACTCCTCCTCGACGTTGACCAGGTCCGCGAGCGGCTCACGGGCGAGGACGGAGACGACCGCGATCGCGGCGACGGTGAACAACAGCTGCCGCGTCCAGCGGTCGAGCGTCGCGGCGAGCTCGGGACCCGTGCCGAGGCGCCCGAGCGTCCCCTGGCGGGCTGCCGCCACCTGCAGCGCCGAGCCGGGCACGATCAGGATCACCGCGAAGTTGATGAGCGCGGCCAGCGATCCGTAGCCGTCGGTGCCCAGGATGCGGGTGAAGACGACGGTGAAGGCGACCGCCGTGAGCTGCTGGAAGATCGTGGCGACCGCCAGTCCCGCGGCCTGTGCGGTGTCGGACCGGCGCGCCGCTTCGAGGCGCTCCCGGACGGACGCTGCGGTACGTGCCAGCGCCCCCATGTCCGTGGGCAACCTACTGGGCGGGCGCCGCGCAGGGATCGGGTCCGGCCACTGGAATACGCTCCGACTTGATGGTTCGTGAAGTCCGCAGGGCGGTGGTGACCGCCGCCGCAGTCGCGTGCTTCGTCGCCGCGGCGCCGGCCCTCGCCCAAAACGGTGGCGGAGGGGCCGATGAGCCGTTCTCCGGGCCCGTCCTCGTGGACGACTTCCCGGGAGACAAGGGCGCGCAGAAGACGCCGACGCCGAAGCCCACCCGCGAGCCGACCCCGTCGCCGACGCCGGAGGAGACGGAGACGCCGACGCCCACCCCCGAGGCGTCCCCCACGCCGACCGCCACGGCCAAGCCGGGCAGGACCAACGCCAAGGACCTGCCCAACACGGGCTCGGACCCCCTTCGCGTCGGCCTGATGGGCCTCACGCTGCTCGGCTTCGGCTTCTCCCTGCGGCTGAGCCTGACGGAGGCCCGCAGTCGAAACTGAAGATCCGGATGCGACGGAAGCGGCGGGGGCGGCCCTCGCGGCCGAGCTCGCGCCGGGTGACGTCGTGCTCATCTCCGGCGATCTCGGAGCGGGGAAGACGACCTTCGTCCGTGGCGCCCTGCGTGCGCTCGGCGTGACGGAGCGGGTCACCAGCCCGACGTTCGTCGTCGGAGCGCTCTACGAGTCCGGCCGCATCCGTGCGGCCCATCTCGACCTGTACCGGCTCGGCTCGAGCACCGAGGCCGAGGATCCGGGCCTGCTCGATCCGTTCTTCGGGCCGGACACCATCACGTTCGTCGAATGGCCCGGCGAGCTCGACGGCACCCGCCGCGTGACCCTCGAGCACGCCGGCGGCGACCGGCGGAGCATCACATGGTCCTAGGCATCGACACCGCCACGAGCTCGACGGTCGTCGGGCTCCTGCGCGCTGACGGGACCGTGGCCGAGCGCCGCGACGACCCGCCCCACGGCGCGCGCCCGGCGCACGCGAGCCGCGTGCTCGCACTCGTCGCCGAGCTGGTGGACGACTGGAGCGCGGTCGAGCGGATCGCCGTCGGTGTCGGACCCGGCGGCTTCACGGGCCTGCGCATCGGCATCGCCACCGCCCGCGGGCTCGCCCAGGCGCGCGGGCTCGAGCTGGTCCCCGTCTCCTCCCTGCACGCGCTCGCCGCAGGAGCGTTCCAAGGGGGCAGGCCCCCTGGAACGGTGGCGGCGGCGATCGACGCCCGCCGTGGTGAGGCGTTCCTCGGCATCTATCGGGGCGACGAGGTGCTCCGGGAACCCGCCCCGGTCGGCCCGGAGGTGCTCGCCGAGGCCGCCGCAGGACTGCTCGCGATCGGCGACGGAGCCCTACGCTTCCGGGAGCAGCTGGAGCGGGCCGGTGCGGTCGTTCCGGCGGACGCGGAGGCGGTCCACCGCATCGGCGCCGGACCCCTCTGCCGCCTCGGAGCGGCGGCCCGTACCGGTGCAGATGATGGATCTCCTTCCCGACTACAGACGCGAACCCGACGCTCGGGTGGGTGGGTCCAGATCATCCGCCGCCTGACCTACGCAGACCTCCCCGCCGTCGTCGCGATCGAGCGCCGGACCTTCCCCGCGCCGTGGTCGCTGGCGATGTTCGTGCTGGAGCTCTCGCGGCCCGGCGCCGTCTGCCTCGTTTCCACCGACGAGGAACAGATCACGGGTTACGTGATCTGCTCGCGTCACGACACCGTCTGGCACCTGATGGACATCGCGGTCGCGCCGGAACGCCGCCGCGCGGGCATCGGCACGACGCTCGTGAAGGCGTTGCTCGAGCGCCTGCCCGGCCCGGACGAGCCGCTGACGCTCGAGGTCCGGCCCTCCAACACCGCAGCCATCGAGATGTACGAGGGGTTCGGCTTCCGGACCGCCGGGATCCGGCGCCGGTACTACTCCGACAACGGCGAGGACGCGCTGATCATGTGGCGCACGCCGGGCACGCGCAAGGGAACCCTCGACGACGTCCCCAACGCGGATCCCCGCGCGGCGATCAGATGATCCTGGCGATCGAGACCTCGTGCGACGACACCTGCGCGGCGGTGCTGGGCGCCGACGGGACGCTGCGGGCCAACATCGTCTCGAGCCAGGGCATCCACACCCGCTACGGCGGGGTCGTGCCCGAAATCGCTTCCCGGCACCATCTCGAGCTGGTCAACCCGGTGATCGACGACGCGCTGGCCACGGCGGGTGCCACGCTGGACGACGTCGAGCTCGTCGCCTTCACCCAGGGCCCGGGCCTCGTCGGCGCCCTGCTGATCGGCGTCGCGACCGCGAAGGCGCTCGCCGCGGCGCGCGGGCTGCCCGTCGCGCCGGTGAACCATCTGCAGGGACACGTCGCGGCGAACTTTCTCGGGGGCTTCGAGCCGCCGTTCCTGTGCCTGATCGCCTCCGGCGGCCACACGCTGCTCGCGCGCGTGACGGACCACACCGGCTTCGAGACGCTCGGGGCGACCCTCGACGACGCCGCCGGCGAGGCCTTCGACAAGGGCGCGCGGCTGCTCGGCCTCGGCTATCCCGGCGGTCCCGCGCTCTCGCGTCTGGCGGAGGAGGGCGACCCGACCGCGTTCGCCTTCCCGACCGCCGCGAAGGTCAAGGGCCTCGACTTCTCGTTCGCCGGCCTCAAGACCGCGCTGCTGTACGCCGTCCGCGATCTGGGCGAGGATGAGACCACACGGCGCCGCGCCGACCTCGCCGCCTCCTACGAGCACGCGATCGTCGAGGCGCTGCTGCTGCGGGTGCGGCGCGCGCTCGAGACGAGCGGGCTCGATCGGGTGGCGATCGGCGGCGGCGTGGCGGCCAACCGCCTGCTGCGCGAGCGCGTCGCCGCCCTGGGCGTCGAGGTCCATGTCCCGCCGCACGCGCTCTGCACGGACAACGCCGCGATGATCGCCGCGGCGGCGCGCTGGGTCGAGCCCGTGCCCTTCCCGGCGTACCTCGAGCTCGACGCCTACGCGACGGCATGAAGCGCTGGGCGGGCGCCGCAGCGGCGGCGGTCGCGTTGGTCGTCGTGCTCGTCGTCGCGATCGGCGGGAGCGGCAGGCGGAGGCGGACTGGATGACGTGCCCGCCCTGCGCATCTTCGGCGACGCCCTCGCGGACCCGGTGCCCTACGACGGCCGCTCGCCGGCGCTCGTGAGCGGGGAGACGGAGCGCGTGCTGGTCGAGCTGCCGCGGCCCGCCGCTCGGGGCGCGGCCCGGCGCGGCCGAGCTGAGCCCGAAGCGCCAGCGGGCCTACGTCGCGAACCTCGAGGGGGAGGCCGCCTCGCTGATCAGCGCGCTGGAGGCCCGCGACGTGCGCCTCAAGGACGTCGTGACCTTCACCCGCACCTTCCACGGCTTCGCGGCGACGATCGCGAGCGACGACTTCCCGCGCCTGCAGAGCATCGGCGTGCGCGTGCGGCCCAACCGCCGCTTCTTCCCCGCCTACTCGCAGCCCGTCCCCGGTGAGGCGGACGCGCCCGCGCCGCCGGACCGCGCACTCGCCATCACGCTGCTGGCGGGCGGGGTGGAGGGAGCCACCGGCTACGACGCCATCGACGGCGACAGGCGGCCCGACCCCGGCGAGGACCCGCGCGACCCGGACCGCGAGGAGGTGGGAGGCGCGCCGCTGTACGCCGCGCTCGAGGCGCTCGGGGCGACGCCGCGGCTGATCCGCGTCGCGACGCTCACCGACGGCGAGGAGTTCGCACGCACCGACACCCTGCTGGCCGGCCTCGAGCGTGCGGTCGACAACGACGGCGACGGCGCCGCGGACGACCACGACCCGGTCGCCGTCGTCGGCGTCAGCGCGCCATACGCGGGCTTCGCCGACGCGCCTGAGGCGATCGCGGTGCGCAACGCGGACCGCCTCGGCATGACCGTCATCGCGCCCGCCGGGCAGGAGGGCGGTGCGGCGGGCGCCTACGGGACCGTGGGCTCACCCGGGGCCGCCGCCGTCGCGGCCGCCCCGCTGCGCCCGGCCGCGGCCGTGGCTCGCACCCGGCTCGACATCGGCGACATCACCGTCACCGGCGCCGCCGTGCTGGCGGGGACGCCCGCGCCGGGCGAACTGCGCGTCGTCGAGCCCGTCGCCGCCAACACCACCGACGCGCTGCTCGTCGCGGGCGCGCCCGGCCTGCAGGGCTCGCTCGCGGTGGTCCAGCCGGGCGTGAACCCGGGCGCGCGGGTCGCCGCCGCCGCCGGTGCCGGCGCCGCCGCCGTCCTGCTCGCCGAACCCAGCGAGGACCGGCCCCTGCCGACGCTGCCGGCCGGCCGCGTCGACGTTCCCGTGCTGGGCGTCACCGGCGCCGCCGCCACCGCGATCCTCGAGGACCTGCCGGAGGACGCGACGGCCGCCACCAGCGAGCTCCAGGTGCCCGAGCCGCCCTTCGACAGCGGCGAGCCCTCGCGCCTCACCTCCGTCGGGCCGACCTACGACGGGTCGCCGAAGCCGGATCTGCTGCGCCCGGGCACGATCATCGCCGACGGCGACCTGATCACCGGCGGCGCCGTCGCGGCTGCGCGCATCGCCGTCGAGGCGGCGGCGCTCGGCGATCCCGCGAGCGTCGTCCCGCCGTCCGACACCGCACCGCCGGACCCGCCGCCGGCCACGCCCGTTCCCATCGGCGCCGTGACCATCGACGAGACCAAGCAGGCGACCAGCGTCCAGTTCACGGTGGGGACCTTCGACCGCGGCGACCCGCTCGCCGAGGGCGGCGCCACCACCGTCGTCCCGGCCGCCGGCCTCGAGCTGGTCCTCACGCGGGCCGACAGCGAGGACCCGGTCGAGCGCCTGACGCCGCCCGGCGGCCAGCGCGGCCTGCTGCCCAGCGTGCTGGCCTACGCGCTCCCGCGGGCCGTGCTCGAGGAGCTCGACCCCGGCCGCTACGTCTTCCGCGTCAGTGCCCGCGCGCCCCGCCAGGAAGCGCCGACGACCGCCGTCTCCGAGCCCTTCGAGGTCAAGTGAGCACGGTCACCCTCTACGGCCGGGACGGATGCCACCTGTGCGACGACGCCCGGGCGGTGCTGACCGGCCTCCAGGCCCGGATCCCGTTCACGCTCGAGGAGGTCGACATCGAGTCCGACCCGGTGCTGCACGCCCGCTACCTGGAGCGCATCCCGGTGATCGTCCTCGACGGCGAGGAGCTCTACGACTTCTTCGTGGACGCCGACGACCTGGAACGTAAGCTCAGGCCATGAGCCTGCGCGACCTGATCGCCGACGAGGCCTCCGGTGAGCGCCTGTCGCTCGGCGTGGCCGCACGCCTGTCGCGCTACCTGCAGGTGCTCACCCAGGCGCGCAAGATGGGCAAGGAGACGATCTCCTCGCAGGAGCTGTCGGAGTACACGCACGTGAACTCGACCCAGATCCGGCGCGACCTGTCGGGCTTCGGCAAGTTCGGCAAGCGCGGCGTGGGTTACAACGTCGACTCGCTGGTCTCGCAGATCCGCAAGATCCTGCGCTCGAGCGGCCAGCACAACATCGCGCTGTTCGGCGCGGGCCATCTCGGCCTCGCGATCGCCTCCTCGGACATCTTCGCCGACCACGGCTTCAACGTCGTCGCGATCTTCGACGCCGATCGGGAGAAGGTGGGGCAGACCGTCGGCACGACCGTCGTGCGTCACCTCGACGAGGTCAAGGCCGTCGTCGAGGAGGAGGACATCGTCGTCGCGGTCCTGGCCGTCCCGACCGCGGCCGCCCAGCCGCTCGCCGACCAGCTCGTCGAGGACGGCATCAAGATCATCTTCAACTACTCGGAGGCGCTCCTGCGCCTGCCGCCGGACGTCACGGTCCACACCTCGAGCCCCGCGGTGGACCTGCTCTACGCGCTCTACTTCTACCTCACGTGATGGTGGCCCACTGATCAGCACCACTGAAGCGCGGGAGGTCTTCGAGGCCTCCGTCGACGGCACGGTCGGCATCGAGGAGGAGTACGCCCTCCTCGACCCTGAATCACTGGACCTGGTCCCGCGATTCATGGAGCTCCAGGGCGCCGCGCAGGCGGACCCGGTGCTGGCCGGGGCGGTCGCCGGGGAGCTGATCTCGTCGGAGATCGAGATCGTGTCCGGGCGTGGCGAGGACCTCGCGGACGCGCTCTCCCGCCAGGCCGAGGTTCGGCGTCGACTGCACGCGCTGGCTCGCGCCCACGGCATCGCGCTCGGCTCGACGGGCACCCATCCGCTGTCGGACTACCGCGAGCAGCAGCTGATCGACACGGAGCACTACCGCCGCGTGGGGGAGGGACTGAAGTACGTCGCGTGGCGCAACAACACGTTCTCGCTGCACGTCCACGTGGGCGTGCGCGGCGCCGACCGAGCGATCGCGGTGTGCGACCGGCTGCGCCCGGTGCTGCCGCTGCTGCTGGCGATCTCCGCCAACTCGCCGTTACGTCGACGGGCGCGACTCCGGCCTGCACACGGCGCGGACGCAGACCTTCACCAAGTCCTTCCCGCGCTGCGGGATCCCGGACGCGTTCGGCTCCTGGGCCGCCTGGGCCGAGTACGTCGATCTGCTGGTGCGGACCAACTCGATCGTCGAGTTCACCCAGCTGTGGTGGTCCGTGCGGCCGCATCACTCCTTCGGCACCGTCGAGGTCCGCATCTGCGACGCGCAGTCCTCACCCGCCGAGTCCGACGCCCTCGCCACCCTCATCCACGCGTGCGTGCGCGCCGCCGCCCGCGACCACGACGAGGGGCGGCCGGCGACCGACCTTCCCGCGCGGCTGATCGAGGAGAACATGTGGCGGGCGATCCGTCACGGCCTCGACGGCAAGCTGCTCGACTACGAGACGCTTCGAGGAGTACCCCGCCGCCGAGGCCGTCGAGCGGCTCGCGCGCTGGACCGGCGTCACCGCCGAACTGCCCGACCTCAACGGCGCCCAGCGCCAGCGTCGCCGCATCGACGCGGGCGCGACTGCCATATCGAAGTGTTTGCCGAAACCGTCCGCGAAGCCGTACCCCAGGAGGTCACGACATGAGCCAGCCACCCGAGGAACTCACCGAGGAGCAGATGCGTCAGCTCGACGCCGAGCTCGACCGCATCCACGTGGACGACGTCGTCCTGCAGACGATCGTGTCCCTTATCAACCTCGGTGCCCGCAAGGGCGCCGTGGGCGCGCCGCCGGAGGCGGGCATCCAGGCCGACGACGAGCAGCTGCGCATCGCCATCGACGCGGCCCGCGCGCTGCTGGCCGTCGTCGAGCCGCGCCACGCCGACAAGCTCGGGCCGTTCCGTGACGCCCTGTCGCAGCTGCAGATGCATTACGCCCGCACCACCGGACGGCGCAGGCCACGCCGCCCGCCGAGGGCGAGCAGGAGCCGCAGTCGCAGGGCGGGCACGGGCCCGGCGCCGCCGAGCGGCAGGCTCTGGGTTCCGGGGCAGTAGCCCTATCGCCGGCGCAGCTACTACACTCGGCGCCTTCCGCGGCGGCCTCTGGCCGCCGCTGTCTTGCCCGTGCCGTTCGATCGGCATCCATCGAAACTGTCTCTGAAGGGGATCCCTTGACCGAGTTCCTGTCCGACCACGGTGTTGTCGTCGCGCTGCTCTGCGCGGCCGCGGCCGTCTTGTACGGAGCCGTGACGGCCCGTTCGCTGCTGGCGCTCTCGCCCGGCAACGAGACCATGCGCAACCTGTCGCTGGCCATCCAGGAAGGCGCTTCTGCGTACCTCAAGCGCCAGTACACGACGATCGCGATCGTCGGCGTGATCCTGTTCATCGTCCTGATCCCGCTGCAGAACATCGAGGTGGCGGTCGGCTTCGCCGTCGGCGGTCTTGCCTCTGCGGCGGCCGGGTTCATCGGCATGAACGTCTCCGTCCGCGCCAACGCCCGCGTCGCCGAGGCGGCCCGCGGCGGCATCGGCCCGGCGCTCGACGTCGCCTTCCGCGGCGGCGCGGTCACCGGCATGCTCGTCGTCGGCCTCGCCCTGCTGGGCGTCGCCGGCTACTACGGCATCCTCACCTTCCTCTTCGACGTGGACCGCGGCGAGGCCGTGGACGCGCTGATCGGCCTCGGCTTCGGCGGTTCGCTGATCTCCGTCTTCGCCCGACTGGGCGGCGGCATCTTCACCAAGGGCGCTGACGTCGGCGCCGACATCGTCGGCAAGATCGAGGCCGGCATCCCCGAGGACGACCCGCGCAACCCGGCCGTGATCGCCGACAACGTGGGCGACAACGTCGGCGACTGCGCCGGCATGGCCGCCGACCTCTTCGAGACCTACGCCGTCACCGCGGTCGCCGTCATGCTGCTCGGCGCGCTGCAGTTCGACGACGCGCAGAACGTCGATCCTCTACCCGCTGGTCCTCGGCAGCGTGTCGATCATCGCCTCGATCATCGGCACCTTCGCCGTCAAGACCTCGACGGGCAACGTCGAGCGCGCGCTCTACCAGGGCATGATCGTCGCCGGCCTCATCGCCGCCGCGGCGTTCTACCCCGTCACCTACTGGATGATGGACTCGCTCGGCGACGGCGCCACCGACCGACCTGTACCTCTGCTCGCTGATCGGCCTCGGCGTCACCGCCGCGCTGTTCGTGATCACCGACTACTACACGTCGACGCGCTTCGGGCCCGTGAAGTCCACGGCGAAGGCGTCGGAGACCGGCCACGCGACCAACATCATCCAGGGCCTCGCCCAGGGCCTGCAGGCGACCGCCGCGCCCGGCGCTGGTCATCGTGCTCGGCATCGCCGGCGCCAACGAGCTGGCCGGCATCTACGGCATCGGCGTCGCCGTCATGGCGCAGCTGTCGCTGACCGGCCTGATCGTCGCCCTCGACGCCTTCGGCCCGATCACCGACAACGCCGGCGGCATCGCCGAGATGGCCGACATGCCCGAGGAGGTCCGCGCCGTGACCGACCCGCTGGACGCGGTCGGCAACACGACGAAGGCCGTCACCAAGGGCTACGCGATCGGCTCCGCCGCGCTCGCCGCCCTGGTGCTGTTCGCCGCGTTCAAGTACGAGCTGGCCGACGAGCTGGGCGTGTCACAGGACTCGCTGGTCTTCGACCTGGCCAACTCCGACGTGCTGATCGGCCTGCTGCTCGGCGGCCTCATGGTCTGCCTGTTCGCCGCCCTCTCGATGGAGGCCGTCGGCAAGGCCGGCTCCGCCGTCGTGGAGGAGGTCCGCCGCCAGTTCCGCGAGAAGCCCGGCATCATGGACTACACGGAGAAGCCCGAGTACGGCCAGTGCGTGGACATCGTCACCAAGTCCGCCCAGCGGCAGATGATCCTCCCGTCGCTGCTCCCGATCGTCATGACCGTGATCGTCGGCGTGATCTCCTACTCAGATGCTCGGCGGCCTGCTGATCGGCACGATCGTCGTCGGCGTCTTCTTCGCGATCATGATGACCGCCGGCGGCGGCGCCTGGGACAACGCGAAGAAGCTGATCGAGGACGGCGCGCACGGCGGCAAGGGCTCGCCGGCGCACGAGGCCTCGATCACCGGCGACACCGTCGGCGACCCGTTCAAGGACACGGCCGGCCCGGCCATCAACCCGATGATCAAGGTCGCGAACATCGTCGCGATCCTGATCCTCCCGCTCGTCGCGTAGAGCGGCTAACGCCTGAGAACGCCGCGCGCCTTGCGACCGAGGCGCGCGGTCTTCATCCGGAAGCGCAGCAGCGAGTCCGGGTGGTAGACGCCGACGCGCGGCCATTCGAGCGCGCCGAGCTGGCCCCAGCCGGCCGGTAGCGCGGCCGCGGTCGTGTAGCCCGCGTCGGCGGCGGCGGCCACCACGCGCTCGTCGACGTCGCCGTAGGGATAGGCGATGCTCGCGCACGGCACGCCGAGGGCGGCCTCGACCGCCTCGCGGGACGTGGTCATCTCCCAGGCGAGCTGGTCGTCGGTGGTGCGGGTCAGCCGCGGGTGGGTGACCGTGTGCGAGCCGATCTCCCAGCCATCGGCGCCGAGCGCGCGAAGGGCCTCCCAGTCGAGGCTGGAGAGCTCGCCTGCGTCGGAGGTCTGCGTCCAATGGCCGACGCCGTCCCAGTCCAGGTCGCGGCCGGTGTCCGCGTAACCGCTGACGGCGTACATCGGTCGCGGGCCAGCCGAGCTCGTCCAGGGCCGGCTTGGCGAACTCGGCGACCGAGCCGAACGCGTCGTCGAAGGTGATGGCGACCTCCTTGCCGCGCGCGCGGCGCTGGACCGCCTCGGTGAAGGTCACGCCGCGGTAGCCGGCGCGCTGGAGGACCTCGAGCTGCTCGCGAAAGGCGGTCGGGGTGACGGAGAGGTCGGCCGCCCAGCTCACGCTGAGCGCGTGGTAACAGAGGACGAGCGTGTCGCGCATCCCCATGCGGCTAGCGCTCGCCTGCGGCTGCGCGGGACTCCGCGCGCATGCGTGCTTCGGCCTCGTCCCGGAGCCTGTCCGCGGCCTCCTCGAGCTCGCGCCGCGACCCGATCAGCTGCCGGCTGAGCTCGTCCGCCTCGCTGCGCGCCGCGGCGGCCTCCGCCTCGAGCGCGGCGATCTGGGCCTTCAAGCGCGCCGTCGCGCCCGTCGCTCGCCGTTGACGACATCGCCGTCTGCGCTCGCGCGCCGCCGCCGGCCGCCGCCTGCGGCAGCCTCGGCCCGGTCCCGTGCCTCAGCCTCCTCGCGGGCGCGTGCGATGGCCGCCTCCGTCTCGCGCTGGGCATCTGCCAGCCGGCGGGTGAGTTCCTCGACGCGCTCGTCGGACTGGCGCGCCTCGGCCTCGAACTGGGCCGCGCGGCGCTCGAGCTCGAGGACATCGGAGTCGCCGCTCGGCCGCACCTGGTCCTCGGCGGCTCGGTCCTGCATCCGCTCGACCTCGCGTTCGAGGGCCTCGAGCTGACCCTCGAGGCCCGCGGCGCGCTCGACCGCGGAGATCCGGTCGCGTTCGGCTGCGGCCAGCGCGTTGCGCATTCCTCGTCGGCCTCCGGCGCGACGGGTGCGGGAGCCGCTCGGGCCGCTTCGAGCTCGCTCCGGGCCGCTTCCAGCGCCGCGGTCATCTGCGCGACCTCGGCGCGCGCGGCCTCGCGGTCGGCGGCGAGCGCCGCGGCCTCGGAACGCGCGGTCTCGAGCTGCTCGCTGCAGCTCGTCATCGGCTGCGGGGGTCTCGACGGCGGCCTCTCGCAGGCGGTTGAGCTCCGCCTCGAGCTCCGCCATCGCCGCCGTGCGCCGTTGGGCCTTGGCGGCTTCTGCATCACGGGTGGCCGCGAGCTCGGAGAGGGCCGGCTCGAGGGCGGCCAGCTCGGCCGCCTTGGCCTCCGCCTCGGCCGCCCGGCGCTCGGCGGCCTCCAGCAGCAGCGTCTCGGCGGCCGCCGCGTCCTTCGCCGCTGCGAGCTCGGCACGAGCCTCGGCCAGCGCCTCTTCGGCCGCTTGGGCCAACTCGGCGGCGGCCTCTGCGTCGGCCCGGGCGGCGGCGAGCTCGTCGGAGTCCGCGGCCGCCGGCCGGTCCTCGACGGCCGCGAGGGCGGCGCGGGCCTCCGCCGCCTCTTCGCCGAGCCGGTCCAGCCGCTCGCGCAGTCCTTCGACGGCCGCCGTGGCGGCGCGCGCCTCATTCTCGGATGCCGCTAGCTGCGAGCGAAGCTCCTCCGTGGTCTGGGTCGACTCGTCACGCTCGACCTCGAGCGCCTCGACGTCGGCACGCAGCTCCGTTACGACGGCCTCCAGCCCGGCGAGCTCGGCGACGCGGGCCTCCGCGGTGATCGCGCGCTCCTCGGCCGCGTGGGCCGCTTCGGAGACGACGGTCAGCGCCTCGTCGCCCTCGCGCAGGCGCTGCAGATCGCGGTCGGTGCGCTCCTGGACCTCGGCCGCCGACCTGCGCGCTTCGTCGGCGGCCCGCTCCGCCTGCGAAATGCGGCCGCGCGCCTCCCGGACGGTCGTCTCCAGCGCCTGCCGCGCCTCGCGCTCGGCGGCGAGGCGCTGCTCGAGCATCCGCCGCCGTTCGCGCTCCTCGGCGAGGTCGCGCGCCGCCGCGCGCTCACCCTCCGCCTGCTCGCTCGCGAGGAGCGCCTCGGCGAGCGAGGCCTGGGCTTCGGACAGCGCGGTCTGCGCCTGCGCGAGGTCCTCGGAGAGGCTCTCACGTTCGGCCTGCGCCTCCTCGAGCGCGGTCGCCTGGGCGGCGATCTCGCCGCGCGCCGCTTCCAGTTCTGCTTCGAGCTCGGGGCGCGCCTGCGCGGCCTCGACCGCTGCGGTCGCCTCGGCCTGCGCCGTTTCCAGCGCGGCGCGGGCCTCGGCGGCTTCAGCCTGGGCCGCCGCAAGCGCATCGGCAACGTCCGCGCGCGCGAGTTCGAGGGCTTCGGCGGCCTGCGCGCGCTCGGCGTCGAGAGCGTCGCGAGCCTCCAGGGTCTCGGCCTGCGCCGCAGCGATCGCGGCTTCCGCCTCCGCTCGGGCGTCCGCCGATACGGAGTCGAGCGCATGCTCGCGCTCGCGGAAGCCGGCGTCCATCGCAGCCTGGGTCTCGGCCCGCGCGCGCTCGGCCATCTGGATGACCTCGCGCAGCGCTGCCTCGGAGTCCTCGCGTTCGGCGACCGCGCGGTCCAGCGCCAGGCGGGCTTCGGCGAGATCGCGCTCGGCGCCGACGAGTGCCGCACGCTGAGCCGCCGCGTCGGCCTCGGCCGTTCGGCGCGCGGTCCGCTCGGCGGCGAGTCGCGCGATCAGCTCGGAGGCCGCCTGCTCGACGGACGCCCTGGCCGGCGTGCGGGTGAGGTCTGGTGCGGGC
Source organism: uncultured Solirubrobacteraceae bacterium (assembly GCA_963759945.1). GTDB lineage: Bacteria > Actinomycetota > Thermoleophilia > Solirubrobacterales > Solirubrobacteraceae > DATLGB01. The sequence goes on from CAVXBH010000026.1 coordinate 60,191, forward strand.
GTCGCCGCCGGCGGGGTGGACTCGAGCACCGCGGGCGTCGCACCGTCGGCGACCAGCATCACGGTGCGCGCGGAGTCGGCGACGGCGACCGGGATCGGGAAGGCGCCGCGCCACGACTGGCCGCCGGGAGTCGCGACCACCGGGCCGGCGACCGGGTCGGGCAGCGGGGAGAAGCGGCGCCCGTCGAGTTCGAGCGCGATGTCGGACAGCGTGACCTCGCCGTCCGCCCGCCAAGCGCCGGCGACGCGCAGCAGCGCAGTGGCCGCCGAGGCGTCCACGCGTTGCAGGCGGTCCAGCTCGAAGCGAGCCGTCACGCGGGGATCGCTCCGGCTGCGCGTCAGCGACGGCGCAGGTTCATGCGGCCCGACTCGCGGTGAACCGCCACCTGGCGTCGCAGCAGCACGGCCGCGCAGGTCCAGAAGAGGATGGAGAGGTCGCGTCCGAGCGTCGGCCGCGCGGCGTACATGCGATCGAGCCGGATCTTCTGCGGGAAGATCCGGGTGCGGTAGTGCTCCATGGGATCGATCTTGCAGAGAATCGCGCTCTCCTCGGCGAACGCGATCTGCGACAGACCGGTCACTCCCGGGCGCACCCGCAGGATCTCGGCGTAGTCGTCGAAGCGCTCCGCCACGAAGTCCGGGTCCTCCGGCCGCGGGCCGATGAGGCTCATCTCGCCGTTCAGTACGTGCCACAGCTGGGGAAGTTCGTCGATCTTGGTCCGCGCGAGCATGCGCCCGACGCGCGTGAAGCGCTCGTCTTCGGACATGGTGAGCGGCGCACCCGATGCATTGTGGTGCATCTTGCGGAACTTCAGCATCCGGAGCGGCCGGCCGCCCCGGCCGACGCGCGAGGCGCGGTAGAAGACGGGACCCGGCGACTCGATCCGGACGAGCATCGAGACGACCGCGATCAGCGGCAGCGTGAGCAGGAGGATGGTCGCGGAGACGAGCACGTCGAAGGACGCGCTTGAGGGCGGCCTGCGTCAGACGGGCGGCCTCATTGGCGGGCGCGAGCAGAGCGGAATCCTGGGCGTCGTGAGCCGCCACCCCGTTCGGGATGTGGATCACCTCGATGCCGACGAGGACGTCGTCGGCTTCGGCGCTGCGGATTTGCTCGATCGTCGGCATCATGCCTGCTCCCATTTCACCTGACCTCGAAATATGTTCGACAGGTCGGCATCCCAGCGTGAGCGATCCCTGCTCGAACTGGACCCCCTGCGGTCTGGACCCCATTCTGCACGGTTCGGACTACGAGATGCAACGATGAACGTCGTCGTACGTCTGTCCACTGCGACAAGGCGATTCGAGCCGGACACGACTACTCGCAACACCGTCAAACCCCGCAACGGAGCGGTGTCCGCAACTTTTTCAGCCGCTCAGGGTTGCGGGGACATCCATTTCACAATCTGGCCAAATAGCCGATCGTGCCCTACTCTTTCGTGACCGAAGTGAACTCACGGGCCGGCCAGGACGGCCATCACAAGCCCAGCAACCAGGAAGGCACAACCCAATCATGAAGAGCAGGGTCTTCACTTTCATCAGCTTGCTCGTGCTCGCTGCCGCGATGGTGGCGGCCCCGAGCGCCGTCGCGGAGAGCTCCCCCGCGGAGCAGGTCTACAACCCCAACGGCGAGGTCCTCGACGTCGTCGACGGTGGTGGCGAGACGCTGCCCGAGGACGAGTCCGGCGGCTGCACCGACGCGGACGGCGTTGGTCCCAACGGCGGTTCCGTGACCACGGGCTCCGCGGCGGACTGCTCCGACGCCGACGCCGAGGCCTGCGACGCCGCCGACGGCACTGACGCCGACGGCAACAGCGTCGCCTTCGGCTCGTCCGACGACTGCTCCGAGGTCGCGTCCGTGTGCGCCTCCGCCGACGGCCTGGACGGCGACGGCAACGGTGTCGCCTACGGGTCCTCCGAGGACTGCAACAACTCGACGACGCCGACCGTGTCCGAGGGCGAACTGCCCTTCACCGGCTTCGAGGCCGGCCTCGTCGCCCTCGCGGGTCTCGCCCTCCTGGGCGGCGGCTTCGCGATGCGCCGCTTCGCGCGGCACGACGCCTGACCAAGTCTGAGCGACAACGGGGCGCCGCCATGTGCGGCGCCCCGCTGAGCTGTAGCCCGTCCTGCTCGGCGTCGATACTCCGAGAGGATGTCGCGCTCACGCAGTCTTCCGGACCGCTACGAGGCGGTCCGCCTGCTTCCGTCGGCCGGCGTGCTCGCCGTCTGGACGGTGCTCATGTTCGAGGCCGGCGGCTTCGACGAGGGCACGTGGCATCCGGCCGGGCTCGTCCTGCTCGGGCTGCTGTTCGTCGCCGCCGTCGGCTCCGGTCGACTGCTTCCGGCCGCGCCGCTCGCGCGCAACGCGCTGCTGGCCCTGGCCGCGTTCACCGCCTGGTGCTTCCTGTCGACGCTGTGGAGCGACGCGCCGGGGACGACCTTCGAGGCGGCCGACCTCCTGCTGGTCGCGCTGCTCGGCTGCTGGACGCTCGCGCTCGCGCCCTGGCGGGCCGGAACGGCGGACGGCCTGATGATCGGCTTCGCGGTCGCGGCCGCCGTCGCCTGCCTCGTCGCCCTGCTCAGCGCGCTCGGCGCCGAGGACCTCACCTCGCGCTTCGAGGATCTGCGCTTCTCCCCGCCGCTGGACTATCCGAACTCGACCGCCGCCTTCGCCTTGATGGCCGGCCTGCCCGCGCTGCTCCTGGCCGCGCGGCCGGACACGCCGCTGCCGGCGCGCGCCGTCGGCCAGGGCCTGGCCGCGTTCCTGTGCGGCTACGCGCTGCTGCCGCAGTCGCGCGGCTCGGTGATCGGCGGCCTCGCCGCGCTGGTGATCCTCGCCGTCGCCGTCCCGTTCCGCTGGCGGCTGACCATGCACGCCGCGCTGCTGGCGATCGGCCTGCTGGTCGTCGCCGGCCCCGCCAGCGACGTCTACACGCAGGCGGCGGCGACCGGTAAGGCCTCAGGCGCGCTGGAGGACGCCGCCGTCGCCCTGCTCGGCGTCGCGCTGCTGTCGACCGTCGCGGGCGGGCTGCTGGCGTTCGCGCAGCAGCGGTACTCGCACGACCAACGCGTCCGCCGGGCGAGCCGGCCCGCCGGCATCGCGTTCACCGCCTTGGCCGTGCTCGCCGTGCTCGCGGTCGGCATCGCGAAGTCCGGGTCGATCTCGGACTCGCTCTCGGACCAGTGGCGCTCGCTGAAGAACCCGGGCGTGGAGTTCTCCGGGCGTCAGGCCAACGACGGCGGCAGCCGGCTCGCCTCGATCGACCCGCTCGAGCGCTACGACTACTGGCGGGTCTCCTTCGCCGGCTTCCGCTCGGCTCCGATCTGGGGGATGGGGGCCGCCGGCTTCGAGCATCGTTACACGAAGACGCGGCGCTATCCGAAGCTGACGCGCTATCCGCACAACCTCGCGCTGAAGGTCCTGGGGGACACCGGGCTGATCGGGACGGCGCTGATCGGCGCCTTCCTCGGCATCGTCGGCTTCGGGCTGCTGCGCCGCCGCCGAGGTCGTCCGACAGGTGACCGCGTGGTCGCCGCCACCGGGCTCGTGACGCTCGGCTACTTCGTCGCCCACGGCATGTTCGACTGGGTCGAGGCCTATCCCGTCCTCGCCGGCCCGGCGCTCGCCTTCCCGCTCGTGGCCCTGGTCGTGTCCGGCCGGCGCGAGCGCCTCGAGGGTCTCGAGGTCTCGCGCGCGGAGCCGAGAAGCAGTGAGCGCTCGCCGCGGCGCGCGGCCGCCCCGGCGTGGATCGCGGCGGGACTCGTCGCGCTGTTCGCCGGCCTCTCGCTGCTCGGCCCGTGGCTGGCCAACCGCTACCGCGAGCGCGCGGCCGACACCTGGCGGGAGAACCCGACGCAGGCCTACCGCGACCTCGACCGCGCCGCCGACCTCGATCCGTTCGGAACGGAGGCGCTGATCCTCAAGGGCGTCATCGCCCTCACCCGCGCCGACTACGCCGGCGCGAGCGGCGGGTTCAGCGGCGCGCTGGACCGCGAGGACACCTGGCTACCGCACTTCGGGCTCGGCACGGTCGCCCTCGAAGCCGGTGATCGCGCGGCCGCCGAGCGCGAGTTCGCGGAGGCCGAGCGACTCAACCCGCGCGACGTCGTGCTGCCCGCGATCGTCGACGAGGCGCTGGCGGCGAAGATGGTCGACCCGGCTGGATTGATCCGCGACGTGCTGACCTCGCCTTACTCGACCGTCGAGGCGCTGTCCTGATTGTCAGGCGCGCCAACCGGGCGGACCCGTAGCATGCGCGCGGATATGTCGGTCGTCAGCGCCAGCGATGAGCCCCGATCGGCCTCCACGCCGTGACTCGCCCTGGATCGTTCCGGGCGGCGAGGCGCAGGGCCTGGTCAGCTACCTCGAGGCGATCAAGGCCGGCCGCTGGATCATCGTCGGCGCGCTGATCGCCTGCGTCGGCGCCTCCCTGCTGTACCTCGCCCAGGCGACGAAGGTCTACGAGACGGCCGCGGACGTGCTGGTCAATCCGCAGGGTGACTCCCCCGTGCAGGTCTCGGGGATCATCACCCAGTCGAGCGACCCGACGCGCGACGTCGAGACGGTCGCCCGGCTGATCGAGTCGCCGCCCGTCGCGCGGCGGGTGATCACGGAGCTCGAATCTCGACGACTCGGTCTCGGGCGTGCTCGGCAGCGTCGAGGCCGAGCCCCTCGCCCAGAGCAACATCGTCACGATCACCGCCTCCGGCGAGACGCCGGAAGCAGCGAAGCGCCTCGCGGACGCCTTCGGCGAGCAGTTCGTCGCCTACCGCACGGAGCAGTCTGCACGAGGAGGTCGACGCCAAGATCGAGCAGCTGGAGCCGCTCGTGTCGGAAGACAGCGCGCGAGGTCTCGATTCCCGGTTCGCCCGCCGCCCAGCTCAGCTATCTGCGCTCGCTGAGCGCGGGTGACGATCCGTCTGTCCGGTTCGTCGCTCCCGCCGAGCTGCCCGGGTCGGCCGCATCCCCGCGCCCCTTCTGAGCATCGTCGCCGCCATCGTCGGCGGCCTGGTGATCGGCCTCGTCGGCGCCTTCGCGCTGCAGCTGCTGGATCCGCGGCTGCGCCGGGAGGAACAGCTGCGCGCGCGCTTCCGGCTGCCCATCCTCGCTCGCATCCCGCTCGAGCGGCGACGCAAGAACCGACCGCTACTGCCCTCCGAGCTCTCTCTGGGCGCCCTGGACGGTTATCAGGCGTTGCGCGCTGCACTGACCACGAGCCGCCGCGACACGCTGACCGGCCGTGTGCTGCTGGTCACCGGTCCATCGCCGGGCGATGGAAAGACGACGGCTGCGATCAACCTCGCCTCCACCATCGCCGCCGCAGGCAAGCGCGTCATCCTCATCGAGGCCGACTCGCGCCGTCCCTCGATCGGCCGGGCACTCGAGATGCGCGCCGAGGTCGGCCTCGCGAGCGTGGTCACCGGCCGCCGCTATCTGGTCGACGCGCTGATGCCGGTGGGCAGCGAGGACGCCAAGCTGCGCGTGCTGCTCAACGCCGCCGACGAGGCGCCCGCCGCCGACGTCCTCTCGCACCTCTCCGCCGACACGCTCCTGCTGCAGGCGCAGCGGCTGGCGGACTGGGTGATCGTGGACTCGCCGCCGCTCAACCACGTGGCGGAGACGCTCGCCCTGGCCCAGGCCGTCGACGACCTGCTGATCGTCGTCCGCATCGGCAAGACGAACATCCGCGAGCTCAACGAGCTCTCCGAGATGCTGGCGCAGCAGGGCATCGCGCCAGTCGGCTTCGTGGTCCTCGGCGGCCACGCACGCACCGGGTACTACTAGTACACCAAGACTGTACGGTCCTGTACAGTCTGAACGTACAGTGAGCGTCCCGAACCCGTTCGACTACCAGAGCCCCGTCGGCCGGCCGCTGCTCATCGATCGCCGTCAGGAGCTCGAGGCGCTCCAACGGGCGGCGGGGAACCGGGTGGCGATACGCCTGGCTGCGCCGCGACGCTTCGGCAAGACCAGCCTGCTCGACACGCATATCGCGGCGATGCGCGCCGTCGGTCACCACGCCGCACGGGTCGACCTGTCCGGCGTCGCGACGATCGGCGACGTCGCTGCTCGGTTCGTCGCCGGATACGGCGCGCTGCCCGCCGACTCGCAGCGACGCGTGGCCCGCTGGCGCAGCCAACTCGGGCTCGAGGCCCGCGTCGGGCCGGTGACGCTGCGTACGACGCCTCGCCCGCAATTACCGGCCGAAGACGCCCGCGCCGTACTGCTCGACCTGCTCGGCGGTGCCGGACACCTCGGCTCAGGCGACCGGCGACCTCGTGCTCATCTGCCTCGACGAGTTCCAGGACCTGCTCCTGGCCGACGACAAGCTCGACGGGCTGTTGCGCTCGGTCATCCAGCACCACGGTCAACGCGTCGCGTACGTGTTCGCCGGCAGCCAGCCGTCGCTGATGCGGGCACTGTTCGCCGACCACGAGCGCCCCTTCTACGGCCAGGCCCGGCCGCTCGATCTGCCCCCGCTGCCCGTGGCGGAGGCGGCCGCGGACATCCTCGAGCTTCTGTCGCGGGACGGTCTCGCGGAGGCGGCGGGCTCCGCGGTCGACGAGCTGCTGGCCTTCAGCGGCGGGCATCCCCAGCGCACGATGCTGCTCGCGCACCACCTCTACGAGATCCTCGACGCCGGCGGCACCGACGACCCGAGCGCCGCCGCCGTCGAAGCCGCCCTGCGCGACACCCGCGACGCCCACCAGGCCCTGTGGGACGTCCTGCCGCGCAGCGAGCGGCTCGTCTGCATCGCCCTCGCGGACGGGACCGCCCCGACCGGCACCCGTGTCTCGACGGAGCACCGCGTCGGCCGCTCGACGCTGCAGCAGGCGCTCGCGCGCATGCTCGCCGATGGCCGCCAGGTCACGCGCACCGAGAACGGACGCGCCGTACCTGCTGGACCCACTCTTCGCCGAGTGGCTGCGGCGGAGGTAGCCAGCGGTCGGAGGTGGTTCCGTTCAGCGCCATCGCGAGTTCAGGGTCGTGAACGCGCAGGTGGTCAGGTAGGGAGCGGGACGAGGGCCAGCCAGGGTCCTGGCTGGGGTCATGACCACGATCAGGACCCACGCTGACGGGTCCCCGCTCCCGTACCTGCCGAACTGGACACGTGTCCAGGTTCGGCCTGCGCAAGTCCCGGACCCGCGCGGGCCTGCCGATGCCACGCACATGGGACGCGTGCATGCGGTTACGGCGGTCACAACGGAAACCCGGACGACGCCGTTCGGTGCCGTGCTGCGCGCGGCCGACTTCGTGCTGGCGAGCGTCGCGCTCGTCGTCGTGCTGCCGCTGATCGGCCTGCTGGCCCTGGCGGTCCGCCAGAGCTCGCACGGCCCCGTGCTGCAGCGCGAGCGCAGCTTCGACCGCAAGGGACGCCCGGTGGAGCTCTTCGCCTTCCGGACGGCACTCGATGGCGCCGGCACCGTCCATCACGGACGCCTGCGGGCGATCGTCGGCGCCAGCGACCGCGAGACGCTGACCACCGTCGGCCGCTTCATGCGCGCCACCCGGCTCGATCGCCTGCCGCGGCTCTTCAACGTCGCCGCCGGTCACACCGGCTTGCTCGGCCGCTAGCAGCCTTCCGTCCGAGGGCCGCGTCCGCCGTTTGTGTCGCCTTGGAGTCACATGCGGACACCTGGGCGACACAAGCTCGTGACGGGCGGGCGCGCCTCCCTCACCAGTCAATCTGCGCGTCTACGTCACGGAGGTGACGGTGGCACTGAACTTGCAGGGCACGACATGCTGGAGGAAGCGCAGCTGGTGCGACAGCACGGCGTCGAACCACGGGCGACCGGGGTAGACGTCGAAGTGATCGCACGGGTAGTGGTGCACACGGGCGCCCGCGGCCTCCGCGGCGACTTCCGCGGCGCGCGGCGGGGCCAGGGTGTCGAGATCGGCGATCTGGACGAGTGCCGGGCAGGTGACGTCCTTCGCGGCGCGACCGGGCCGGTACGAGCCGAGGGTGAGGAAGATGCGCGCGGCGAGACGGTTCTCCCACGACGGGCCGGCGACCTCGCGCCAGGCGGCGACCGCGTTGGGTGACGTCAGGCCGGCGGGTTCGCCCGGCTCGCCGACCACCGCGACGTAGACGGGCTCGCGGCCGCGGGCGGCGGCGTAGGCGTCGGCGAGGCCCGCGCGGGTGAGCAGGCCGGCGGTCTTGAGGCCGCCCGGCCCGGCGAGCATCATCCGCGACGAGGCCATCCCGTCGGGTGCCGGGGTCATCGAGATCATCGCCGCCGCGCGGCCGTCGCGAGCGGCCACCTCGAAGACGTGACCGCCGGCGAACGAGCAGCCCCAGATGACGATCCGCTCCGGGTCGACGCCGTCGAGTGAGCGGGCGTATTCGATCGCCGCGGCGTAGTCCTCGAGCTGGCGCTTGGGGTCGACGAGCTGGCGCGGCTCGCCCTCGCTGGCTGCCGAAGTGGCGGTAGTCGAACGCGACCACGTCGTAGCCGGCCGCGGCGAACGCGGAGGCGAAGCCGTCCAGGCCGGAGTCGCGGGTCGCCCCGATCCCGTGCGCCATCACCACGCAGGGCCGCGGGGCTTCCCCTTCGCCCGTCCAGTGCTGTGCGTCGCAGCGCAGCCCGCCCGACTGGAACGTCACGCCGCGACCTCGACGGCCGACGCCCGGCCGGCGAGCGCGATCGGGCCCAGCGTCTGCACCCGCTCGAGGCCCTCAGGCAGCTCCTGGGTGCGCATCCGGTACTCGTAGTCGAAGTAGTCGACCTGCTGGGTGTGGCGCGGCTTGTCGGCGTAGTGGCCGCAGTAGCGCTCCTGGTCGGCGACGATGACGCGCTCCATCTCCTCGGCCGTCCGGCGGCCGGTACGTCCCGGCCACGTAGCGCGCGAGCAGTCGCGTCTGGCACTCGATGAACGGGAACAGCGTCGGCAGCCCCTGCGCGAAGCCGACGAACACCGCGTCGTCGAGGCCGGGCTTGAGCATCCGCTTGTAGAGCGGCAGCTGGTTGTCCGGCGCGCTGAGGAAGTCCTCGTCGAAGAACGGGAACGTGATGTTGTAGCCCGTGGCGTAGACGATCGCGTCGAACGGCTCGACCGTCCCGTCGTCGAAGCGCACGCGGTCGCCGAGCAGCTCGGCGACGTTCGGCTTGGCGGTCGCGTCGCCGGATCCGAGCCGCAGCAGCAGCTCGGAGGAGACGGTCGGATGCGCCTCGAGGAAGTTGTGGTCGGGCTTGGGCAGCCCGAAGTCCACCGGGTCCCCGGAGACGAGCTTGGCCATCACCCGCGCGACCCTCCGCTGGATGCCGAGCGGCACCTTCGGATTGGTGCGCCCGAGCTTGTCGATCGGCTGCCCGAAGATGTACTTGGGGACGACCCACGCCCCCGAACGCGTGGAGATCGTGACCTTGTTGCGCCACGCCTTCTGGGAGAGCTCGGACACGATGTCCGCCGCGCTGTTGCCGATGCCGACGACGAGCACGCGCTTGCCGCGCAGGTCGAGCGGCTTCGTCGGGTCGATGTAGTGGTGGGAGTGGATCGTCTCGCCGTCGAAGCTGCCGGGGAAGTCGGGCAGCCGCGGATCCCAGTGGTGGCCGTTGGCGACGGCGAGGACGTCGTAGCGGTGGCTCTCGCCGTCCTGCGTGCGCAGTTCCCACCCGCCGCCGGGCAGCCGCTCGGCGCGCTCGACGCCCGTCTCGAACTGGATGCGCTCCTCGAGGTCGAACGCGGCGGCGTAGGAGTCGAGGTACGTCTTGATCTCCGAGTGGTGCGGGAAGTCCGGATAGGAATCCGGCATCGGGAAGTCCTTGAACGACAGGAGCTCCTTCGAGGTGTCGATGTGCAGCGACTGGTAGGCGCTCGAGTGGCCGTTGGGATTGCCGAACGCCCAGTTGCCACCGATGCGGTCCGAGGTCTCGAAGCAGTCGTATTCGATGCCGTAGTCGGCAAGCGCCTTGCCGGCGGTCAGGCCGCTGATGCCTGCGCCGATGATCGCGACGGTCGGTTTGGCCATGTAGCCAGGATCCTAAAGGCGCGTGACGAGCGACGCCCACGCCTCGGCCACCGCGGCACCGTGGGCGGCGGCCACGTAGCCCCGGTAGACCGCGCCGTTGCGTTCCTTGCGACCGGCCCAGAGTCGGCGCGCACCCGCCACGAAACCGTCCCAGTCGCCACCGGCCGAGACGCCGAGGTCGTTGCGGACGATCCGCTCGTCGGGGTCGAAGGAGTAGCGTCAGCGCCGGCACGCCACGCGCCCAGCCCTCGAGCCAGGTGTTGGGCATTCCTTCGAAGCTCGACGTGTTGACCATCGCCACCGCGCGGCTGATCAGGTCCTGCAGCTCCGCGTGCGGTCGCTGGGCGATCACCTCGAGGTTGTCGAGCCCCTCCGCCCGGCGGTGCAGCTCGGCGAGCGTCGTCTCGTACTCCGGCGCCGTCGTCTTGATCGGGATCAGCCAGAAGCGCGCCTCGGGCATGGCCTCGGCGAGGTCGGCGAACAGGAGCGGCCGCTTGTAGTCGACGAGCCGACTCACCCAGAGGAACGCCTCGCCCTCGCGGTCGGGATCGGGCGCCGGTTCCACGAACGAGTTGACCTGCAGCGGATCGCCCGCCTTCGGGAAGCGCCGGCGCGCGAGCTCGACCTGCTCGCCGGACTGCACGACGACCGCGTCCGTCATGCGGATGCCGGCGGCGAACATGCGCGCCCGGGGGTCGCGCGAGTCCGCGAAGCCGTCGAAGTCCGAATTGTTGGCGCCCGCGAACACGAGCCGGCGCCGGTGCGCCCGGGACCACAGCCCGCCGATCCCGAGCGTCCCGTCCGCGCCGCGGAACACCTGGACCCGCGCGTCGGCCTCTCCGAGGGCGCGCCACACGTCACGCGCCTTGGTCACGAGGCCCTCCGAGACCGGGGTCTCCACGAGCGTGACGCCATGGTCGACCGGCTCCGCGACCGGGTGCACGATGTGGGCGACGCGGAGGCCCCGTTCGGTCAGCGCCCGGGCCAGCAGGAACGTCTGCCGCTCGGCGCCACCGCCCGCGACCGGGGACGCCGCGTCGTAGTAGCGGAATGCCTCAGGGGCGTAGATGGCGACGTCGTGGGCGGGCATGGAGCGGCGGGCCATCGTACGCTCACCCACATGAAGGCTCTGGTCACCGGATGCGCCGGGTTCATCGGCTCGCACCTCTCCGATTCACTGTTGGCCGACGGCCACGAGGTGATCGGCGTCGACTGCTTCAACGACAACTACGGCCGGTCGGAGAAGCGCGCCAATCTCACGCACGCCCTGGAGTGGGACGAGTTCGACTTCATCCCGCTCGACCTCGCCCGCGGCGACCTCACGGACCTCGTCGCCGAATGCGATGTCATCTTCCACCTGGCGGCCGAGCCCGGCGTCCGGTCGAGCTGGGGCCAGCGCTTCGAGAACTACCAGCGCAACAACATCGCCGCCACCCAGCTGCTGCTGGAAGCGGTCAAGGAGACCTCGGAGAAGCGGTTCGTCTACGCGTCCTCGTCCTCGATCTACGGGCAGGCCGAGACGCTGCCGACCTCCGAGGACACCACGCCACGTCCGTTCTCGCCCTACGGGGTGACGAAGCTGGCCGCGGAGCACCTGTGTGACACCTACTACGGCAACTTCGGCGTCCAGACCGTCTCCCTGCGCTTCTTCACCGTCTACGGGCCGCGCCAGCGCCCCGACATGGCGTTCAACATCTTCTGCCGGGCCGCGCTCGAGGGGCGCCCGCTGACGCTCTTCGGCGACGGCGGCCAGACGCGCGACTTCACCTTCGTCGCCGACATCGTCGACGCGCTCCGGGCCGCGGCCACGACGCCCGACTCGGCCGGCCGCGTCTACAACATCGGCGGCGGCTCACGCGTGAGCGTCAACGAGGCGATCGGCCTGCTCGGCGAGTTCGCCGGCAAGCCGCTCGAGGTCGAGCGCCATGACGTCGTGCGCGGCGACGTGCGCGACACGGGCGCGGACACCACGCGAGCGCGCGCCGAGATCGGCTTCGCCCCGAAGGTCGCCTTCGCCGACGGCCTGCGCGCCGAGTTCGAGTTCTTCGCCGCGCTCAACTAAGCGTCGACGAGCTGGCGCTGCCACAGCTCGAGCATCGCCAGGATCCACAGCTCGGACGAGCGATCGGCGGTGCCGGCCGCATGCTCGTCGAGCAGTCTCCGGGTGGCAGCCGGGTCGAAATACCCGCGGTCGGTGGAGACCAGGTCGTCGACCCACTCGCGCTGCTCGCCGCGGAACCAGGTGGCGATGGGCACGCCGAACCCCTGCTTGGGCCGCAGGACAAGGTCCTCCGGCACCCCCCGGCGCAGAGCGAGCTGCCTGAGCAGCCACTTGGTCGTCGACCCGCGCAGCTTCATCCGCGCCGGGAGGCGGGCGGCGAACTCGTAGACCTCGTGGTCCAGGAGCGGGCGAGCGCACCTCGAGTGAGTGCGCCATCGACATGCGGTCGACCTTGGTGAGCACCGCGCCGGGCATGTAGGTCTTGGTGTCGAGCAGGCCGTAGCGATCGGCGCCGGGGGAGGCTGGCAGCGCGAGGATCTCGTCCCACGGGTCCGGCCCCGCCACCGCCTCGGCGCGGAACGACGGCGTCAGGAGGGCATCCAGGCCAGGCCGCTCCCAGGTGGTCATGATCGACGCGTACCGGTCCTGGGCGCTCATCGCGAGCAGCCGGGCGCGGGGGCTGCGACCGGCGAGCAGCCGCGCAAATGGCCGCAGAGCGCTGAGGCGGTCGGCGCGGGCCGCCGCCTCGTGGCGCCAGTAGCCGACGAAGGCCTCGTCGCCGCCGTCACCGGACAACGCCACCGTGACGTGGCGCTTGGTCATCTGCGACAGCAGATAGGTCGGCAGGGAGGAGCGGTCGGCGAACGGCTCGCCGGCGAAGCGGATGGTCTCGAGCGTGGTGGCGACGGCGTCGGCCTCGACGAGCATCTGCTCGTGCTCGGTGCCGTAGACCTGCGCGACCCGGGCCGCGTGCTCGCCCTCGCCCATGCCCTCGTCGGCGAAGTCGATCGAGAACGTGCGCGTCCGCCCGCCCGCCTCGGCCATGTAGGAGACGACCAGCGACGAGTCGATGCCGCCAGAGAGGAAGGCGCCGAGCGGCACGTCGGCGACGAGCCGCAGCGCGGTGGCCTCGCGCAGCAGCGCGTCGACCGCCTCGAGCGCCTCCTCGTCCGTCGTCTCCTGAGGGTCGAGCTCGAGCGACCAGTAGCGGCTGACGGTCGCGGCGCCGTTCTCGTAGACGAGCTGCTCGCCCGGTGCGAGCTTGGCGATGCCCTCGAAGCCGCTGCGGGGCGGCGGCACGTACTGGAGGGCCATGAACTGCCGCAGCGCGACCGGATCGGGTCGCGCGGCGATCGACCCGTGCGCCAGGATCGCCGGCGGCTCGGAGGCGTAGAGCAGCCCGCCGGGGCGCTCGGCGAAGTAGAGCGGCTTCTTGCCGAGCCGGTCGCGCGCGAGCACGAGCCGCTGCGCGCGCGGAGTCCCAGAGCGCGATCGCGAACATCCCGCGCAGGTGCGAGACGAAGTCCGTGCCCCACTGCTCGTAGGCGTGCGGGATGGTCTCGCAGTCGGAGCCGGTGCGGAACGTGTGCCCGAGCGACTCGAGCTCGGCGCGCAGCGCCTTGAAGTTGTAGATCTCGCCGTTGCAGGTGGCGACGACGCGCCCGTCCTCGGAGGCAAGCGGCTGGGCGCCGCCGGCGAGGTCGATGATCGAGAGCCGGCGGAAGCCGATCGCGCAGCGGCCCGGCTCCACGTGACGGCCGTCGCTGTCGGGCCCGCGATGCAGGATCGCGTCGGTCATGCGGTCGAGCGCCGCCGCATCCGAACCGAGATCTCCGGCCCAACCGGCGATACCGCACATCTCAGGCTGAGGCTATCCGAGCAGCTGCATCGTGCCGCGCACCTCGGCGGGCGGCCGCAGCCGGAACTCCTTGAGCCGCAGCAGCGGCTGGGCCACCGGTCGCAGGGCACGGCGCCAGGGTGGGTCGGGCACGCCGGTCTCCACGAGGCGCTCGCTGCGTGCGAGGCGCTTCTCCGTCGCCGTCCGCAGTTCGTCGTCGAGCTCCGCCCTCTCGAGGACGCTGCGCACCGCGTCGCGCTGGCCCGTGAGCATCCGTCCGACGTCCGCGTGCATCTGGCCCTCGCTGTGGCGGTACAGGCCGAGGCGATCCGTGGTGCCGACCACCCGCCGGCCGGTGGCGGTGATGCGCATCCACATGTTCCAGTCCTCCGACGCGCGGAGCCGCTCGTCGAAACCGCCGACGTCCTCGATCACCGCGCGCGGCGCACACGCGGAGACCCAGAGGAAGTTCTCGTCGAGCAGGGTCAGGTACTGCCCGCGGGCATCGACGGGGATGTGCGCCGGCCGGTAGCGCTCGAGCGCACCCCTGCGGCCGATACGTCCGAGCCGCTCGTCGTAGACCCAGGCGTCGCAGTAGGCCACCCCGACGTCCTCGCCGCCGCCTTCGAGCAGCCGCCGCATACGGGCGAGGTAGTCCGGCAGCCACAGGTCATCGGCGTCCAGCAGTGCGACCCACCGCCCCTGGGCCCGTCCGATACCGGCGTTGCGCGCGCCGGGCAGGCCGCGGTTGGCCTGCGAGTGCACGTGGCCCTGCGTCAGCAGCCGCTCGGCGAGAGCGGCCGTGTCGTCGGACGAGCCGTCGTCGACCACTACGACCTCGTAGTCGGTGTCCGTCTGGGCGGCGATCGACGCCAGCGTGGCCGGCAGGGTCCGGGCCGCGTTGTACGCCGGAACGATCACGCTGAACGCAGGCGCGGCCATCGCGGGCGAACCGTAGCCTGTGCGCATCCGCGTCGACCTCCACACCGGCCCCTTGGCGGAGCTCGCCGCCGACTGGGACCGGCTGCACGCGGGCCAGCCCTCGGCGACGCCCTTCACCGCGCGGGGATGGGTCGAGCCGTGGTGGGAGCACTTCGCCACGGACGCGCGAGCCGTTCACGCTCGTCGCGAGGGACCGGAGACGCGGTCGTCGGGCTCGCACTGCTCGCGCTGCGCCGCCGCGGACCGCTGCGGATCCTCGAGCCCGCCGGAATGGAGCCGGGGGACTACTGGGACGTCCTCGCCGAGCCTGACCGGGCCGCCGAGGTCGCGCGGCGCCGTCGTCGAGGCCCTGCGCCGCGAGACCCGCCGCTGGGACGCGTGGATCGTGCGCTGCCTGCCGCTGGAGTCACCCGTCGAGGAGGCACTCGACGCGCTGCCGGCACTCCACCGGCCGCGCATCCAGGCGCCGGCGGTCACGCTGCCCGGCGACCTTCGACGAGTACCTGAAGAGCCTGTCCTCCAACCGGCGCTCGAACCTCCGCAAGCACCTCCGCCGTCTCGACGAGGGTGTCGTCACGTTGCGCGAGGTCACCGACACGGCGACGCTCGGCCCGACCTTCGAGCGCTGGCGCGGCTTCCGTGCGGCGCAGTGGGAGGCGCAGGGAAAGGAGATCAACCCGGTCCACCTGTCCGACCACTTCACGGCCTTCCTGCGCGAGGCCTGCGTCCGGCTCATCCCAGAGGGGCTCGCGCACGTGTGGGAGTTCGAGCACGAGGGCGTCGTGATCGGCACCTACGTCAACTTCGCCAACGCCGAGGCCTACCACTGGTACCTCGGCGGCTTCGCTCCGGAGCACGCCGGGCTGGGTCTCGGGAAGATCGCGATCAGCCACGGGATCCGGCTGAGCATCGACGCTGGGCGCACCCGCTACGACTTCGGCCGCGGCGCCGAGCCGTACAAGTACTGGTACGGCGCCGAGGACCGCCTGCTGGCCGCGCGGGTCGCCGGCACGGGCAGCCTGCGCTCACGGCTCGGCCGCGTGGCTGCGCGGGCCGCGCTGGCCGCCCGCCGCCGCGGCGAGGACTAGCCTCCCGCCTCCATGGTGACCCCGATCCGCACGCTGCCGATCGTGGTGACCGGGGTCGCCGGGCTGATCGGCCTGCTCGCCGTCGTCGAACCCGGCGCTCGGCGTCGGCGGAGCGCTGCTGATCGCCCTCGGGACGCTGATGCTCGTCGACATCCGCGTCGGCATCTGCCTGTTCGCGTTCTCGGCGCCATTGCTGGATGGCGTGGCAGGCGTGGGCGTCTCGGCGGACAAGCTCGTCGGCGGCGCGCTGGCGCTCTCGTGGATCGCATCGCTGATCCTGCGACCGTCGCTGCGCGACGAGATCGCCGCTCACGCACCGGTCTTCCTCGCCCTGCTCGGGCTGCTCGGCGCCTGGTACACGACGACGCTGTTGTGGGCGGAGGATCCCGGCGAGGCGCAGTATCAGCTGATTCGCCTGTATCCGAACCTACTGATCGTCCCGATCGCGGTCTCGGCCGTCAACGATGCCCGCACGCTGCGCTGGCTCATCGGCGCCTTTCTCGCCGGCGTGCTCGCGTCCGTCGTGTTCGGGGCGCTCACCGGCCAGAACGTGGAGGGCCGGCTCGAGGGCGGCCAGCTCGACCCCAACGCACTGGCGTTGTGGCTGGTGATGGCCGCGGCGCTGGCCTACGGCATCATCGCCGGGCCGGCGGACATCGGGGTGCGCGCGCTGACGGTGATCGGCATCGGGCTCGGCGGGATCGCGATCCTTGCCACGGGCTCGCGCGGCGGCATCATCGGGCTTGTCGCCGCGTTCATCGTGACGCCCTCTGCTGGTGCGCAGCCGCCATCGGCTACCCGCGCTGCTGTGCGTCATTGCGGCGGCGGGCGGAGGTGCGTTCTACGTCAGCTCGCTCGCCCCGGACGAGGTACGCGAGCGCCTGACCAGCACCGACGTCAACACTGGCTCGGGGCGCACCAGCATCTGGAAGGTCGGTCTGCGGATGATCGAGGACAAGCCGCTCGGCGGCGTCGGCGGCGGCAACTTCCACATCGCCTCGATCCACTACATCTTCGACGCCGGCGAGCTGCCGGAGACCCGGTACTTCGTCAACAAGAACCCGGTCGGTGCCCACAACACCTTCATGCAGGTGACCGCGGAGACCGGGGTCGTGCGGCGGCGCCCTGTTCCTCGGGCTGTTCGCCGCGGCGTTCCTCTACGCGCTACGAGCGGCGCGCAGGTTCGCGACGGCGCAGCTGCGCGAGTACGAGGTGCTCGCACGCGGCATCGCGATCGCGTTCACCGGCGTCACGGTGGGCGCGCTCTCCATCTCCGTCGAGAACGCCAAACCGCTGTGGTTGCTGATCGCGCTCGGTCCGATCGTCCACAAGCTCGCGCGCCAGCACGCGCCCTGACCTCAGCGCAGGGCGTCGAGCGCGCTGGTCAGGCGCTGCCACTGGACTGCGCTGACGCAGTCGTCGAGACCCGTGATCTCGTTGGCGGCCAGTTGCAGGCCATCGCGATCGTGGCTGTAGGCCTCAAGGCCGGGCACGATGCAGTTGTCACGGACGACGTTCGCGCGGCCGACCTCACCGCTCGAACCAGGCCACCACCTCCGGCGACCGGCGCGAATTAGCGATCACGTTGCCGGTCACGACGTTGCGGTTCGACGTGTAGTTGGAGTCGCCGGCGATGATCACGCCGCCGCCGTTGTCGTAGAGCAGGTTGCCCTGCACCAGGCTCCGTTGCGCGTTCGGGTAGAGGTGGATCCCGTACGCCGCTGAACCGACGATCAGGTTGTCGACGATCTGCGCGTGGCGGCTCTCGGCGGCGTAGATCGCATGGTCGAGCTGGCCGTTCTTCGGGCTGCCGCAGTCGTAGAAGGAGTTGCCGCGGATGAGGGTGTCGCGCGAGTCGCCCTGATCGGAGTTCGAACCGAGCAGCAGGCACGTGCGCGCGTGGTGGTTGGTGATGCGGTTGTCCAGGATCCGCGTGTGGGCGGCCATCACGGAGATCCCCACCTCCCCGTCGAGCGCCGCGAAAGGGCGCCGAGCGTTGAAGTCGAGCTTCTCGGAGCGTGACGTTGTCGGCCTCGGGACGGATCATCACGATGCCGTGCAGCAGCGCGCGCTCGCCGGGCGCGCTGCGGATCGTCACGGGCCGGTTGCGGCGGCCACCGTCGAACATCTGCAGCACGTAGCCCTCCGGGCCGCGGCCGCGGTAGGTCCCGGCGCGCAGGCAGCCGGTCTCCCCGGGCCGCAGGCTGTCCCCGAGGTGCTGCGGGGTGCGGAAGGGCGCCTCCGCGGTTCCGCGGGCGCGGTCGGAACCGTTCGTCGCGGCGAAGCGGTCGCACGTGGCGCCGGCGGCCTGCGAAGCCGAGAGCGACGCGAGCGCAAGGATCAGTGCGGTCAGAGCGATGAGGACCCGCACGGTAGAGTACCGGATCGCGCGGGTCGCGAGCGTGCCGCGTCGAGCGCGGCCTGCAGCGCCGCGAGCGCGGCCTGCAGCCGCCTCGGAGGCGCGTGGCACGGAGCCACCGCTGGCGGAGAAGGCGGCGTCGTCGACGAAGACCTTGGCCGCCTCGATCGGCTCGACGTCAGGGTCGGGCGTCTCGGCGACCAGCGGCTCACCGGAGGGCGTCGTCGGCGCTGCCGTCGCGATCGGTCTGTGGGGTGGAGGTGGCGACCGGCGTCGGCGAAGGGCTCGGAGACGGTGTCGGCGTCGGGTGTCCGGACCGGCGTGGCCGTCGCGGTCGGCAACCGGGCTGGGGGTGGCGGTCGGCGGTCGTCGTGGCCGACGCGGTGCTCGTCGGCGCCGGCGTGCTCGCCGGCGTCGCGGTGGGGGCGGCCGTCGTCGTCGGCGCGGCGGTCGGGCTCGGGCGTCGGCGGCGGCGCGGGCTGCGCGGGTTCGCCGCGGAGCTTGGCGGCGGTGTCGTACCCCACCACCGTCAGGCACGGGCTGTTGGCCGGCAGGCGGTAGTCGCCGTGGCTCGGATCGCGGAAGCCGGGGTTGGCGATGATGTTGTTCTGCGCCGTGAAGCCGCCGGCGGAGATGTCCACGTTCGTGTAGGAGTTCAACAGGCAGTTCGAGCGGGCGACGTTGCCGCTGCCGACCGCCTGGTGCCACCAGGCGTGGATGCCCGGGTGACGCGCGGAGCCCGTGATGACGTTCTGCGTGACCAGGTTGTTGTTGGACGCGAGGCCCTCCATGCCGGCGAAGATCACGCCGCCGCCGTTGTCGACCATCACGTTGTGGCGGACGATCGTGTTCTGCGCGTCGGGATAGAAGTGGATCGCGTAGGTGCCGCTGCGCAGGAAGAGGTTGTCCTCGACGAGCACGTTCTGCGTGTACTCGATGTAGAGCGAGTGCTCGAGCTGGTTCGAGGTGCCGCCGCAGTCGTGGAAGGTGTTCTGGCGGATGATCGTGCCGACCGCCTGGCCGAAGCCGTGGTATCCGAGGACGCTGCAGATCGCGCCCCCGTAGGTGGAGATGTCGTTGCGCTCGAGGATCGTGTACTTGCCGTTGATCGAGATGCCCGTCCGCTGGTCGGGGACCGGGCGGCGCGCGTCGATCTCGAGGTCGGAGATCGTGACGTAGTTGGCGTTCTCCCAGATGTACGTCGTACCGCGGAGCTTCGCGTGCTGGCCCGGGCACGCTGCGCAGCGTGATCGGAGCCCCGGGGTTGCCGCCGCGGCGGATGTTGAGCACGTAGGGGCCGTCGATCTCCTGCGAGTACTCGCCGGCGAGCAGGCAGCCTGTCTCGCCGGGCGCGAGCGAGTTCACCAGCCGCTGAGGGGAGCGGAACGGGCGCGGTGATGGCACCGGACGCGGTGTCCGTGCCGAACGGGCCCGCGTAACGGTCGCAGGCCGCGGCCTGTGCGGACGCGGGCAGCGCTCCCGCCGAGACGGCGAGCAGAGTTATGACGAGCATGGGCAGGCGGCGGGCCACGGCGGGGTCTCCTGAGAGAGTCGGCCGCGATCGCCCCGGCCATGAGCGGTTCAGACGGACGTTGGACGGCTACGATCGCGCCGGTGTCCGCCGCTCCACGGTCCCCGGTGCTCGCGGTCATTCCTGGTTACGGCCTCACGGCGCTCACCCGAGCCGTCGTGGGGGACCTGGCCCGTGAGCCCGACGTCGCGATCCTGGTGGTCGACAACGGCGGCGACTACGAGGCGATCGGCGCCGAGACCGTCGAGCGGCCGGGTCGCAATCTGGGCTGGCTCGGCGCGTGCAACCTCGGCTTCGAGCGTGCCGCGGCCGGCGGCCACTCGCACGTCCTGTTCCTCAACAACGACACACGCCTGAGCGAGGGGTTCGTGGCCGGCCTGCTGGCCGCCTACGCGGCCGTCGGCGGGATGATCGCGCCCGTCTACGACGACGACGCGGTCGCGGCCCAGCAGGTGCCCGACGGGCCTCCGGCGGATGAGTACCAGCCGCGCGAAGTGGAGAAGCGCGTGTCGGTCATCGACGGCACGGCCGTGCTGCTGTCCGTCGCGGAGCATGCAGCGGCTCGGTCCGCTCGACGCACGCCGCTTCGGCCGCCACGGCTGGGGGGCGATGGAGGACTGGTGCCTCACTGCCGCCGAGCGCGACGTCGCCGATCCACGTCACCGAGCGCGCGTACTGCGCCCACACGCGCCGTTCGACCGCCGAGTCGATCAACACCCGCTACACGCACTTCGCCGCCGCCGAGATGCACTACGGCCTCGTGCGCAAGTGGGGCCGCGACTGGCCGAGCAGGCTGCCCGGCTCCGGCCACGAGCGCTTCCCGCTGCGTGTCCTGGCGCAGCTCAGCGCCTGGCACTTCGTCGAGGTCTCGGCCTCGGCCGGCTGCTCCAGCGCCCGCCGTCAGCCGCGCCGCAGGCCGGGCAGGAAGCCGCGCCGGATGCCGATCGGCACGTACAGCGCGACGAAGACCAGGGATAGGCCGGCCGAGGGCCAGCGCCGCGGTCAGGCGGCCGTCGGCGCCGATGAAGTGCGCGGCCACGCCGACCAGGGCGGCGATCGGCAGCCCGACGGCGAACGAGTCCAGCGAGCGCAGCAGGTCCCGCACGGGCAGGTCGATGACGCGCAGGAACATGCCGAAACCGCAGATCGCGCCCGCGGCCGTACCCGCCGCCGTCGCGATCAGGACGCCGGGCGCGTCGAGCAGGATCGTCAGCGGAATCGCGAGCACGATGTTGACCGCGGCGCCGACCCAGTTGTAGATCGCCGGCAGGCCGGGCCGGCCGATGGCGAGGGCGGCGACGCTCGTGACCGCGGTCGCCGTGTTGAGCGTGAAGGCGAGGCAGAGAGTCGTCACCACCGCGACGGCGAGCGCGGGCGACTGGTCGAGCCATGCCTCGAGCAGCAACGGCGCGACGGCCGCGACCAGCAGCAGCGGGGCGAGCGCGAGCGCCGTCGTCACGCGGGTCAGGTCGAGGAACTTGGCGCGCACGGCCTCCACGCCGCCGCGGGCGTAGGCGTGCGTGAGCTCGGGGTCAGCGAGAACCCGGCCATTACCGCGACCGCCCGCGTCGCGAGCGCGAGCCGATTGCCGAGCTCGTAGATGCCCGCGGCGCGAGGCCCGACCACGATGCCGATGATCACCTTGTCGGACTGCAGGACGATCAGGTCGGCGATCATCTGCAGCTGGCTCTTGAAGCCGAAGGTCAGCTGCTCGCGGGCGACGGCCAACGAGGGACGGGCGAGTGGGATGCCGTCGTCGAAGACGACCAGGACGGCGGTCGCGGCGATCAGCCCGCCTATGGCGCCCATGGCGTTGCCGACGGCGAACGTCTCCAGATCGGCGTCCACGAGCAGCGCGATCAGACCGCCGATCACGGTGCTCGACCGCGCGATCGTCCCGGCCACGTTGCCCTTGACCATCCGGCCCTTGCCGAACGAGGCGGACGAGAGGCCCTGGGCCACGAGGCCGCAGCCGAGGATGATCACCGCGCTCACGAGCACGGTGCGGGCCTGCTTCTCGGACGCGAAGGAGAACGCGTCGACCGTCGCCGGCGCGATCAGCCAGGCGAGACCGACCAACGTGAGGGCGAGCAGGCTCAGCGCGACCAGCGACGTGGCGACCACCTGGGCCGCGCGGTGGTGCTCGTCGTTGG
The DNA here is from genome assembly GCA_963759945.1 of uncultured Solirubrobacteraceae bacterium. Lineage (GTDB taxonomy): Bacteria > Actinomycetota > Thermoleophilia > Solirubrobacterales > Solirubrobacteraceae > DATLGB01. Next base: position 82,073 of record CAVXBH010000026.1, read on the forward strand.
CGCGATGCAGAGCGACGAAGCGCGTGATCGCGCGGCCGATGCCGAGGTCCAGCAGCGCGGCGTACTGCGCGACGGCGCCCGACACCGCCCAGATGCCGAAGGCGCGCAGGCCGAGGCTCGAGACGACGATCGGCGTCGAGACGAAGGCGAGCCCGTATCCGGAGACGAGCGGGAGGAGCTGCCCGATGGTGTTCGCGCGGCGGTTTCGGCGGTGCTCGTCGTCCGCCGGATCCTGGGTCTCCGCCATGAAGCGGCCATTGTGCCCGGTTCGTCGGGCGGGTAAAGGGGATCAACGTCCGCGCCGACGAAAGAATCAGAGGTATGCGTCGACCCCTGCTCATCCTGGCGTCCGCGCTCGCCCTCCTCGCGGTCCCGGGGACCGCCGAGGCGCGGCAGTGCGCCGGCGGACGGCTCTTGCCCGAGATCGTCGCGTTCCCGCCCGGACATCCGAGCGTGTCGCAGGTCGATGTCGGCGGCGGCGCCAAGCACGACGCGCTGATCTTCGGCACGGGTCTCGGCAACGTCGGCGACGGACCGCTCGAGATGATCGGCCGCCGCGCTTCGCTTTCCACCCCGGTGATGCGTACGACGCAGAAGATCCGGTGCAAGGACGGCCCCGCCATCACCCGCGGCGACACCGGCGGGATGCGCTTTGCCCGCGTCCGCACCCACTTCCACTGGCATCTGCGCGATCTCGAGCGCTACCGGCTGGTCTCGATCGAGTCGGGTCGGTCCTACTACGCCGGTAAGCGCGGCTTCTGCCTCGGCGATGCCTACGACCTGCAGGACGCCCTGCCGCGGCACCCGACGGAGCGCCAGTTCTCCGGCGACCTCAGCACGGCGTGCGCGAAGAACAAGCCGAAGGCGAAGTACGTCCGCCTCGGCCTCTCCGTGGGCTGGGGGGACTCGTACCCCGAGATCATCGAGGGCCAGTTCGTGGACCTCCACGGCGTGCCGGCGGGCAATTACCGGCTGCTGATGGAGACCGACCCGCTGGACCGGATCGTCATGGAGTCCCGCGCCCGCGATCACCGCCGGCGTGGACCTGGTGCTCAGCTACGTCGACGGCGAGCCGGAGATCCAGCTGCTCGGCGAGTGCCAGACCGTCGTCGCCTGCTCGAGCAACGAACCGATGACGCGCACGGCGCCGCTCGGCTCCACCGGGCTCGGGCCGCTCGGTCGAGGGCTTCCCCGCCCTCACGACCGGCTGAGGAACGCCAGCAGGCGGCGCAGCTCGGCCTCCTGCGTGCGCTCGCGGGCGCGCTCGAGGCCGACGGCGACCAGGCGCTCGCGCAGCTCGGCGTCGGAGAGCAGCGTCCGGACGGCGGCGGCGGCGGCCTTCGCGTCGCCGGGCGGGATGAGCACCGCGGCGCCGTCGGCGACCGCGCCCACGCCGCCGACGTCGGTGGCGACCACGGGCGCGCGGGCGGCGAACGCCTCGAGCAGCACCTGCGGCAGGCCCTCGGTCCAGGAGACGTGCAGGAAGAGGTCGCAGCCGCGGTAGCGGTCGAGCAGCCCGCCGTCGAGCGGGACGTAGCCGAGCAGCTCGGCCCGGTCGGCGACGCCGAGCTCCTCCAGGCGGGCGCGCAGGTCGGCCTCGAGCGGGCCCTCGCCGACGATCTGCAGCCGGTACGGCGGGCCGAGCTCGGCGAGGATGTCGGCGAGCAGCAGCGGGTTCTTCTCCGTCTCCAGGCGCCCGACGGAGAGCAGCGTGTGGCCGTCGCCGCCTGGTCGGGGTGTCGCCGAGGTCGGCGTCGGTGACGAAGGAGACGCTCAGCTCGTGGGCGCCCGGGTGCCGCGCCGACGAGCGCCGGGCCGACGGCGGCAACCCGGGCGACCCGGCCCGAGCGCGCGCCACGTCGCGTCCATCAGCCTGAAGGCGAGCTGCGGCCCGCGGCGCCCGGGGAAGCGGTTGGCGGCGTAGGCGAGCGTGTCCTGGCGGACGCCGAGCACGAGCCGCTTCCGGCGCACCAGCGCCAGCACCGCGAACAGGATCGCCATGGGCGACGGGCCGTTGACCCACACGGCGTCGACGCGGCCGAGCACGCGCCAGAACTGCCGCGCGGTGCCGGCCAGCGCGCGCACGACGGCGCCGACGTCGGCGGCGTTCTCGTAGTGCGGCAGCGGCGCGAAGGCCTCGGGCGCGGGCACGACGTAGTGCGAGCGGCCCGGCTCCGGCTCGAGCCGCCCGAGCACGGTCAGCTCGTCGACCTGCCCTGCCAGCCCGAACATGAACAGCGGGAAGGCCCGGTGGACGGTCAGCGTCCCGTCGGTGTCGCGCGAGTAGATCGCGTCCTCGTAGGCGGCGAGCCTCACGGCAGGACCCGCCGCACGGCGCCACACCGCCGGCGGCCGGGAAGCCGTAGCGCCGCACGCCCGCGAACAACCCGAAGCCGTAGCTCAGGTGCATCGTCGCGAACACCAGCGGCAGCGACGCCGCGTCGGGGCCTGGCCCCTTGTCGCGGCGCGGGCGGCGGTGGCGCCGAGCGCGGCGCCGTAGGCGCCGAGGCCGAGCGCGGGCGGTCCGGCTGACCGGGCGCGGCGAGCGACGGTGGCGGCGACGACGGGCGGCAGCAGGTGCGACGGGCGCATGGCGCCGGGGTGGCGCTTGAAGGTCTTGACCTTGTGCAGGCCGTACTGCCAGTACTGGCGGCCGAGGGTCTTCAGCGAGTCGCGCGGGATGTACTCCGCCGCCATCGCGGGCAGGCAGACGTGGGCGCCGGGCTCGGTCTCGTGCAGGCGGAAGGCGAGCTCGCAGTCCTGGTCGGTGAGCCACTCCTCGTCCCAGCCGCCGGCGCGGACGAGGACGTCGCGGCGCCACATGCCGGTGAAGCCGGTGTCGACCTCGAACTCCGGGCCGTCGCCGCCGAAGCGGAACTTCGCGCCGCCGGCGCCGAGCGGGGTGGAGAGGGCCAGCGCGACGCGCTCGGACCACGGCCGGCCGTCGCCGACGGCGAGCTGCGGGCCGCTGACGTGGGTGACGCCGCCCGCCCGCAGCCGCTCGACGCCGAGCCGCAGGTAGGACGGCCGGGTAGCGCGTGTGGGCGTCCATGCGCGCGACGAACTCGCCCCGGGCGGCCGCGCAGGCCGATGTTCAGCGCGAACGGCGTCCGCCGCTGCGGGTTGTCGAGCACCTTGATGCGCGGGTCCTCCGCGGCCAGTTCGGCGAGGATCGCGCGGCTCGCATCCTCCGAGCCGCCGTCGATGAACAGGAACTCGAGGTCGCCCTCGACGTCCTGCGCCTGCATCCGGGCGACGACCTCGCGCAGGTGCGCCTCCTCGTTGAGGACGGGGGTGAGCACGCTGACACGAGCACGGTCCGGAACGTATCGGCCATAAACTCACGCATGCGACTGATGGCCGAACGCCGACTCCAGGGACTCCAGCGGGTCCTGGGCACGAACGCCCTGTTCGCCACGGCCTACGGCAACGTCGGCTCGTCGATCTACTACGCGCTCGGCCTCGTCGCGTCGTACGCGCTCGGGCTGACGCCGGTCGTCTTCATCATCACCGGCGTCTTCTTCTTCATGACGGCGGCCTCGTACGCCGAGGCGACGGCGATGTATCCGGAGGCCGGCGGCTCGTCCTCCTTCGCGCGGCGCGCGTTCAACGAGTTCTGGTCGTTCTTCGCGGCGTGGGCGGGGATGCTCACCTACACGCTGACCGTCGCGATCTCGGCGTTCTTCGTGCCGCACTACATCGGCGGGCTGTTCTGGGACGAGCTCCGGCACGCGCCCGGCGACGTCATCGGCGGCGCGATCGTGGTGCTGGCGCTGATCGCGCTCAACGTCCGGGGGACGGAGGAGTCGACCTCGGTCAACGTGCTGCTGGCGGTGATCGACTTCGCGACGCAGCTGCTGCTGGTGCTGATCGGCGTCTTCATCGTGCTGTCGCCCGACGTGCTGGTCGCCAACATCGACCTCGGGACCGCGCCGACCTGGAGCCAGTTCGTGCTCGCGATCCCGATCGGCATGCTCGCCTACACGGGCATCGAGACGATCTCGAACCTGGCCGAGGAGGCCAAGGACGAGACGAAGACGATCCCGCAGGCGATCAACCGCGTGCGCCTGGCGGTCTTCGCGATCTACTTCACCCTGCCCGCGGTCGCGCTGTCGGCGCTGCCGGTGCAAGGAGGCGGTGCCGGGCGAGGCCGCGGTCACCAGCGGCGCGGTCGAGGTCGGCGAGCAGTTCTCCTACCTGGGCCTGACCGAGGAGCAGGGCGGCAGCGCGGGCGACCCGGTGCTCGGCCTCGTGCAGAACATGGACCTCGGACCGTTCCTGCAGGACGTCGCGGAGGTCTACGTCGGCCTGCTGGCGGCGACGATCCTCTTCCTGGCCACCAACGCCGGACTGATCGGCGTCTCGCGGCTCGTCTACTCGATGGGCATCCACCGCCAGATGCCGGACGCGCTGCGGCGGCTGCACCCGCGCTTCCAGACGCCGTGGATCGGGATCATCGTCTTCGGCGGCCTCGCGATCGTCGCGATGGTCGCCCGGTCAAGCGGACTTCCTCGGTGGCCTGTACTCGTTCGGCGCGCTGCTGTCGTTCACGGTCGCGCACGTCTCCGTCGCGCGACTGCGCAAGCACCATACCCGACAAGCGAGCGGCCCTACCGCGGCCCGGGCAACCTGCGCATCGGCGACTACGACGCGCCGCTGTTCGCGATCGTCGGCGGTGGCTTCACGGCGCTCGCGTTCCTCGATCATCTGCGTCCTCAACCCGGTGGTGGCGGCCGCCGGCGCGGCCTGGCTGATGCTCGGGCTGCTCGTCTACGTCCCGTACCGGCGCGCCCGCGGGCTGGACCTCACGACCACGCACAAGGTCGCGATCCCGCAGCCGGTGGTCGATCACGAGGCGGAGTACGACTCGGTGCTGGTCGCGCTCAACACGGAGGAGGGCTACCGCGAGAGCCTCGTGGCGACCGCGGTGCGCCTCGCGGCTCGCAAGCGACGCGGCATCCACGTGCTCGTGACCATCCCGGTGCCGAACTCGCTGGCCATCGACGCCCGGCTGCCCGAGGCCGAGCGCGCCGCCGACTCGATCATCGAGCAGGCGCGCGTGGTCGGCGGGCGGCGCGTCAACGGGCACTGGGAGAAGGTGCGCGGCCGGTCAGGCCGGGCGGCGCATCATCGAGGAGGCCGAGGACATGCGGGCGACGGCGATCGTGATCGGCCTGCCGCGCCGGATCGCCGGGTCCTCGCTGTTCGGCAAGACGCTCGAGACCGTGCTCGCCGACCGGCCGTGCCGCGTCGTGATCGAGTCGACGCCCGGACGGTGCCGACCAGCGCGCGGCAGCCGCCGCCGCGATGCGGGCGGAGGCCGTCGAGTGAGCGCTGCGCGACGCACGTCATGCCGGCGCTGATGTTCCTCGTCGGCGTCGCCGTCGATCGTCCGCACGCTCGCGGCCGGCGGCGGCCCGACGGCGCGTCGGCCTGCTGCTGGGCATCCTGCTCGCGCTCGCCGGAGGGTTGAGGCTGTGGGCGGAGCGGTGAAGCGCGGCCTTGGGCTCGCGGGTCCTGTGGGGGCTCGTGCAGGCGTGCCCTCGCCGCCGGCTTCTACTTCTCGCTCGGCATCACCGCGCAGCGGGCCGAGGGCTGGACGTGGGTCGTGTACGCCGCCGCGGCGATGTTCTTCGTGCTGACGGCGATGTCGTACATGGAGGGCGCGTCGCTGCACCAGGAGCGCGGCGGCGCCACGATCATCGCCCGCTACGCGTTCAACGAGCTGGTCTCGTTCGTCGCGGGCTGGGCGATCCTGCTCACCTATCCTGCTGCTGATCGCGATCACGGCGTTCGCGATCACCGACTACGCGGCGGTGTTCTGGTCGGAGCTCGGCCACGGGGTGCCCGAGCTCGTGCTGGCCGGCGCCGGTCATCGCGACGGTGACGGTCATCAACGTGCGCGGGCTGGACCCGAGCGCGCTTCCGGCGCTTCTTCGTCTTCGCCGTGCTCGACCTGGCGGTGCAGAGCGTGCTGCTCGTGGTCGGGCTCGTCGTGCTGTTCGACCCGTCCGTGCTCAGCGATCCGGGAGGCTTCGGCGGGGACGCCTCACTCGGCGATCTCGCCTTCGCCTTCCCGCTGGCGATCGTCGCGTTCACGGCACTGGACGCCTCGTCGGGCTTCGCCGGCCAGATCGCGGTCGGCCGCAAGGGCCTCAAGCGCCTGCTGACGGTGCGGTCCGGCGACTATCGCTCGTCGCCTACGTCGGGCTGGCGATCGTCGCTGCGTCGCACGCTGGGCGCGGCGAACGGCCCGGCGGCCCGGCCCGACGCCCCGCTGCTCGGCGTGGTCGGCGGGCATCGAGCAGGACGGGCTGCGCGACGTGCTGCGCTACGTCGTCGCCCTGTCCGCGGTGCTCGTCCTCTTCACCGCGTGCGTGGCGGCCATGCTCGGCCTGTCGCGGCTCGGCTACTCGCTGGCGGTCAACCGCCAGATCCCGTCGCGCGTCGGCCGCCTGCACCCGACCTACCGGACGCCGATCGCGATCATCGTCGCGGCCGGGCTCATCGCTGCCGGGCTCGCCGCCACCGAGGACCTCGACCTGCTCGCCTCGGTGTACGCCTTCGGGGCGGCGCTCGCCTTTGCGATCGTGCACCTGTCGGTGATCGCGCTGCGCCGGAAGGAGCCCGATCGCGACCGCCCGTTCCGCATGCCGCTTCGACGTCGCCGGGCTGCCCGGCGCCGGCGGTGCTGGGCGCGGTCGTGTCTCGCTCGTGGCGCTGGCCTGCGTGTTCGCCGTCCACGATGCCGCGCGCATCATCGGGCCCGTCTGGATGGCTCTCGGGCTGATCCTCTACGTCTCCTACCGCACGGGCTCGGACAAGTCGCTCTATCAGCCGGCTGACCGTGCCGGAGGACACGCTGACCGGTGAGGCCGGCGGGCGTCAGCTACGGCTCGATCCTGGTCCCGGTCTTCGGCGGCCCGCTCGACGACGACATCATGCAGACGGCCGGACGCCTGGCCGCGGACACCGGCCCTGACGACGACGAGGACCAGGGCGCGCAGATCGAGGCGCTCTGGGTGCTCGAGGTGCCGATGTCGATGCCGCTCGACGGCCGCCTGCCGGACGCCGACGTCAAGCACGCGCGCAGGATGCTCGCCCACGCCAAGGCGGTGGGCGAGGAGTACACCGACGTCGAGGTCAACCCGTTCATCGTGCGGGCGCGCAGCGCGGGGGAGGCGATCGTCCGCGAGGCGCGCCGCCGCGGCGTGGAGGCGATCGTGATGCCGGCCGAGGAGCAGAGCGCCGTCCGCGGCGGCCTCGTGTTCGGCGGGCGCGAGGGGCTGCGATCGACCTTCGTCGGCGACACCACCCGCTACGTGATCAACAAGGCGCCGTGCCGCGTGATCCTGACCGCGCCGGCGGGGGAGGGCGCCCGCGTGCTGCGCGACCGGCCGGGCGCGCCTCCGCGCAAGTAACCTCACGGCCATGTTCGTCCTCGTCGTCGGGGCCGGCCGGGTCGGGGCCGCCGTCGCCACGTCCGCGCTGCGCGCGGGTCACACGGTCTCCGTGCTCGACGAGGACCCCTTGTCGCACGAGCGCCTCGACGTCGAGCTGGGGCAGCCCTGGGAGGCGGCCGGCGGCCGTTTCACCATCGGCACCGCGCTCGAGATGGACGCCCTGACCGAGGCGGGCATCGCCGACGCCGACGTCTTCATCGCCTCCACCAACGGCGACAACACGAATCTCGTCGTCTCGCAGCTCGCCAAGCGGCGCTACGAGGTGCCCAAGGTGATCGCCCGCATCCTGGACCCGCGCCGCGCCGCCTGGTACGCCGAGCAGGGCCTGCACACCGTGTGCCCGACCGCGATCGCGATCGACCAGCTCGAGAAGGCCGCGCTCGGCGAGCCCGCCACCTCGGTCGGCCGCTCCGGGGACGAAGGGGCTTAGCGCCGTGTACGTCATCGTCGCCGGAGCCGGCAAGGTCGGCTGGAACCTCGCTCGCGAGCTGCTCGACAAGGACAACGAGGTCACGGTCATCGAGGCCGACCGACGTCGCTACCTGACGGTGGAGCAGGAGCTCGAGCACGCCATCCACTACGGCGACGCGACCGAGCTGTGGGTTCTCGAGCGCGCCGGCATCAACCGGGCCGACCTGGTCGTGGCCGTCACCGGCGACGACGAGGACAACCTGCTGATCTGCCAGGTCGCCAAGGAGAAGTACGAGGTCGAGCGGATCATCGCCCGCTGCAACAACCCGCGGAACCTGGACCTCTTCAAGCTGCTCGAGATCCAGCCCGCGGTCTCAGCGACGGACCTGATCCTGCGGCTGATCGAGCACGAGGTGCCCAAGTACGGCCTGGTGCACCTGCTCGACCTCCCGGAGGAGCGCCTGGAGATCATCGAGCTCGTGGTGGCCGACGGCGCTCCGGCCGCCGGGCAGGCGGTGCAGGACCTCGACCTGCCCGAGGGCGCGCTGGTCGTCGCGGTGCTGCGTGCCGAGGGCGGCGGCTTCGTGCCGAAGGCCGACACGGTGATCGCCGCCGGCGACGAAGTGCTCGTCGTCCTCGATCCCGGGCTCGAGGACGTCATCACGACGCACTTCGTCTCGCCCAGCAGTGACCGTCGCTGACGTCCTGATCGTCGGCGGCGGCCCGGCCGGCGCCGCCTGTGCCGAGACCCTGCGCGCGGACGGGTTCGATGGCTCGATCCTGCTCTGCGGCCGCGATCCCGACCCGCCGTACGAGCGACCCGTCGTCTCCAAGGAGCGCCTGCGCGGCGGGGGCGAGGACCCGTGGCTCGAGCCCACCGAAGGGGTGGACGCACGCACTCGCACGAGCGTGATGAAGCTGGACACGGAGGCGCGCACCGCGACGCTGTCGACGAAGGAGACCGTCGAGTACGGCTCGGCGCTGCTCGCCACCGGCGCGAACGTCCGCCGCCTGCGGGTGGACGGCGCGACGCTCGAGGGCATCCACTACCTGCGCGCCCTCGGCAACGCCGACGCGCTGCGCGCGGACGCCGACGGCGCCGAGCACGTCGTCCTGATCGGCGGCATCCTACATCGCCTGCGAGGTCGCGGCGTCCCTGACCGAGCTGGGCAAGCGCTGCACGCTCGTCGCGATGGAGGACGCCCCGCTGTCAGGCGGCTTCGGCGGCGCGGTCGGCGGCTGGGTCGCCGGCGTCCTGCGCGACCACGGCGTCGAGCTGGCGATGGGGGAGACGCTGGCGGGCTTCGAGGGCTCCGGCGAGCGCGTGGAGCGCGTGCGCTGCGAGTCCGGCGCCACGTTCGACTGCGACCTCGTCGTGATGGGCACGGGCGCGATGCCCGACGTCATGCTCGCCCGCTCCGCCGGCCTCGAGCTGGGGGAGAGCGGCGGCATCCGCTGCGACGCGGCGCTGCGCACCTCGGCCGACGGCGTGTGGGCCGCCGGCGACGTCTGCGAGTACGAGTCCGCCGTGCACGGCCGCCGCCTGCGCGTCGAGCACTTCGAGGTCGCCCGCGCCCAGGGCGCGTTCGCCGCCCGGGCGATCATGGGCTGCTGACGCCGTCCTACGAGGAGATCCCGTACTTCTGGACGGACCTGTCGGACTGGCTGACGCTCGAGTACGTCGGCCCGGCGCCGTAGTGGGAGCGCGAGGTCGTGCGCGGCACGATCGGCGACGGCACGTTCAGCGTCTTCTACCTCGACGGTGAGGACGCCGTGCTCGGCGCCCTCACCCACGACCGCTCGGAGGACCTCGACGAAGCGCGTGACCTGATGCGCTCCGGCGAGCCGTTGCCGGGGTAGATCCCGACCTTCGCGCGGGGCGGGCGTGGACGTCGATGTGAGCTTCTGGAACCTCGACGAGCTGTGCGCGAGCCTGCGGCGCGCGCTCGACCCGCCGGGGTCCACGTCCGGCCTGGAGCGCGAGGTCGCGCTGACCCAGTCGGCGACCTGGATCGCGGTGTCCGTGCGCCAGCTCGCCAACGCCGGCCTGCTCTCGGGCGAGCTGCAGCGCCACGTCTGGCCGGCTCGGCTGCACTGGCCGCTCGCCAACGAGCGGCCCGGACCGGGTGACGGGCACCGGTACGCCTCCTTCTACGAGCTCGGCGGATCGCGCCCCACCACGCTCACCACCATGCGGCTCTGCGGGATGCTGATCCACAGCCTCGTGCTTGCCCCGGTGGTCGCCGAGGACGGGCGACCGGAGGCCGTTCGCTTCAACACGACGCTCACCCGGGACGAGGGGCTCTTCATGCTCGAGTGGCGCTCGCTCGCGATGTTGGTCGAAATGACATGTGACCAAGCCGTCGGGTCTGGTGTCATACATGGGGCATGAGCGGCTCGATTCCAGCCCGCGGACCGGCGGTCTCCGGTGGGGCGCACCTGCGTGTGCTCTCCGACGAGCGCCTGGTGCGGCTCGCCGCGACGGGCGACCGGCGGGCCTTCGCCGCGATCCATCAGCGTCACTCGAGCGCGCTCTACCGCTACTGCCTGACCATCGTCCGCGACCCGGAGGATGCGAGCGACGCGCTGCAGTCGGCCATGACGAAGGCGATCGCGGCGCTCGATCGCGGCGCCCCGGACGCGCCGCTGCGGCCGTGGCTGTTCCGGATCGTGCACAACGAGGCGATCTCGCTGCTGCGCCGGCGCCGGCCCGACGCCGAGTTGACGGACACGGTGCCCTCCCTTGGCGCGGACGTCGACGTGACGGTGGCCGAACGCGAGCGGCTGCAGACACTCGTCAGCGACCTGCGTGCGCTGCCCGACCGCCAGCGCGGCGCACTGGTCATGCGCGAGCTGAGCGGCCTCTCACACGCCGAGATCGCGGCGGCGCTCGGGATCGGGGCCCCGCAGGCAAAACAGGCGATCCTCGAAGCCCGGCTCAGCCTGCTGGAGTCCGAGAAGGGGCGCGCCATGCGCTGCGCTGACGTTCGCGAGATGATCTCCGAGCGCGACGGCCGTCGTCTTCGCGGCCGCGCCGTCCGCGCCCACCTGCGCGGATGCGACGACTGTCGCGCCGTTGCACGAGGCGATCGGCCGCCGCAAGGACGACCTCGCCCTGCTCGCCCCGCCGCTGCCCATGGGCGCGCTCGCGGCGCTGCTCGGCGGGCTGTTCGGCGGCGGTGGCGGCATCGGCGGCGGCGGTGGCGGCCTGATCGCCAAGCTCGCAGTGGGCGCCGCAGTGGTCGGCGGTGCCGGCGGTGGCGGATACGCGATCAGCGAGGTCGTTCGGGACGATCCGCGCGGCGCACGCCGGGCAAGGTCGAGCGCGACCGCCGCCCGGCGCCGAAGGCGCCGGTCGCTGCCGCGGAGGAGACCGCCTCCGATCCGGTCACTGCGGTTGCGACCGCGGCGCCGATCGACGCAGCGAAGGCGCCCGCGAGCCGTCGCCGCCGGAAGCGTGCCGGCAGCCGGTTGTGGCCGCGCCGAGCGCCACCGCCACCCCGAACGCCACCGCGACGCCGACCGTCGCTCCCACGCCGGAGGCGACCCGCACCCCGAAGCCCGTCAAGGACGCCCAAGCCCGAAAAGACACCGAAGCCGGTCAAGACGCCCAAGCCGGTGAAGACGCCGAAGCCGGTCAGGACGCCGAAGCCGGTGAAGACGCCGAAGCCGGTGCGAACCCCGCGTCCGACGCCGACGCCCAGGCCGGAGAAGACGCCGCGCCCCGAGAAAAGCCGCCGGGCGAGGAATAGATCCCGACTCCGCGCCGCGCCCGGGCGTAGTCCGTCACATGACAAAGCGCACATCCATCGCTTGCGGTCTCGCCTTCGCGCTCTCCGCCAGCCCCGCTCTCGCAGCCAAGGATCCCGACAAGGACAAGGGCGGCAAGGACAAGCCGACCACGGCCTACTGCGTCCCGAAGTCCGTCGGCTTCAAGGCCAGCGGCGTCCTCGTCAGCCACACGGTCACCCAGACGGCCGGCGCCGACACGGCGAAGCGCTCGGACGACCGCTACAGCGGCGAGGTCACCGTTGACGTCAAGAAGGCCAACCACAAGGGCCTCAAGGGCGAGCAGACCTACACGCTCGCCAACGCGCGGGTGAAGTTCCACCCCCGCAACGACACCGACGTCGCCGCCGGCGACCGGGTCAAGCTCTCCGGCAAGATCACGAAGACCGGCAAGAAGTGCGCCGAGGGCGCCACGGTCACCGTGACCGTCAAGAAGGTCGACGTGAAGGCCGCCAAGACTCCGAAGGCCTAGCGCCTGAGGACCGCGTGCGACGGCGTCACCGGGGTGAGTTCCCGCCGCCCCGGGGCGCCGTCACGCGTTTCCGACCGGCGTAGGTGTCCGTCTGCGCGTGGCAGTTCGGACAGAGGAACTCGAGGTTCTCGAGCCGGTTGTCGTGCCGGTCGCCGTTCCTGTGGTGAAGCTCGACCGAGATCGGTCTGCCGCGCCACTCGGTCAGTTCGCACTCGGCGCACTTCTCCTCTAGCAGCCCGGCCGCCAGGAGCCGTATGCGCAGATGGTCACGTCCGCGCGGCACACCCTTGGCGCACAGCTCATCGATCGAGAGCACCGTTGGCCGAGGAGTTATGGCGCCGCGCTGCTTGGCGGCGTGCCAGGTCTGCGAGCTGAAGCCGAAGACCCGCATGCATTCCCGGGCGCTGTGGCCTTCGTCGTAGAAGCGCTGAACCACTTCCCAGTCATAACGGCGCGCGCCGCGCTCGTCGACCGGGTGACCTGATTCGGCGTGCGTGATAGCTGACGGTGCCCTTCGAGATACCGAGACGCCGGGCGATCTCGGATTTCGAAATGCCGGTTTCGAGGAGCTCAGTCGACCTGTTCGCGTGTCCGGACCTGCGAACGGACGGCGAGGCGGCACCTCTGAGTCTCCTTCCGCCAGCCGTGGCTCTCTCAGCCGGCGGACGTGATAATCGACGGTCGGCGGTGCGACGCCCAGTCGACTCGCGATCTCACGAGTGCGACTGTCCCTCACGTAAGAGAGCTGCGATCTGGGCGGGCAAGCGCGACACGAACATACGTTCGCACGAGCGCCGGACAGATCTCTTTCTATACTCGCCCGCGGTCGGCCTACCGGCGACTACTTTCCGGGGTAGTGTAATTGGCAGCACACAGGCTTCTGGTGCCTGCAGGTCTAGGTTCGAGTCCTAGCCCCGGAACTACGCGGCGGCCTGTTCGGCCCAGTCGCGGTAGAGCGCGTAGTAGGCGCCCTCCGCGGCGATCAGCTCGTCGTGGGTGCCCATCTCCGCGATGCGGCCGTGGTCGAGGACGACGATCCTGCCCGCCTGGCGGATCGTCGACAGCCGGTGGGCGATGACGATCGCCGTGCGGCCCGCGAGCAGGCGCCGCAGGCCCTCCTCGATGCGCCCCTCGGTGTGGACGTCGACGTTGGCGGTCGCCTCGTCGAGGACGAGGATCCGCGGGTCGGCCATCAGCGCGCGGGCGAACGCGACGAGCTGGCGCTGGCCGGCCGAGAGCGACTGGCCGCGCTCGCCGACGGGCGTGTCGTAGCCGTCGGGCAGCGACTCGATGAAGACGTCGGCCCCGACCGCGTGCGCCGCCGCCCGGACCGCGTCGTGGGAGGCCTCGCCGTCCGCGCCGAAGGCGATGTTGTCGGCGATCGTGCCGGAGAACAGGAAGGCCTCCTGCGGCACGATGCCGAGCTGCTTGCGCAGGGAGCGCTGGGTCACGTCGCGCAGGTCGTGGCCGTCGAGCAGGATGCGGCCGGACGTGGGGTCGTGGAAGCGCGCGACGAGCTTGGCGAAGGTCGACTTGCCGGCGCCGGTGGTGCCGACGAGCGCAACGGTCTGGCCCGGCGGGACGACCAGCGAGACGTCCTCGAGCGCGAGCCGGGCGTCCTTGCCGCCGTAGCCGAACGACACGTCCTCGAAGCGCAGCTCGCCGCGGGTCGTCTCGAGCTGGACGGCGCCCGGGCGGTCGACGAGGTCCGGCTGCTCGTCGAGCAGCTCGAAGATCTTGTCCAGCGCGGCCATGCCCGCCTGGTAGGTCGTGTAGAGCTGGGAGAGCTGCTGGATCGGGTCGAAGAAGTTCTGCAGGGCGGCGATGAAGGCGACCAGCACGCCGACGGTGACGTCGCCGTCGATCGCCTGCAGCCCGCCGTAGAGCAGGATCCCGCCCTGCACCACGGCGGAGAGCATCTCGACGCCGGGGAAGTAGGCGGCGTTGAGGTTGACCGTCTTGAGGTTCGCCGCGCGGTTCTCGTCGTTGAGGACGGCGAAGCGCTGCTCGTGGCGCGGCTCCTGCGCGAACAGCTTGACGACGCGGACGCCCGACAGGGTCTCCTGCAGGTAGGCGGTGAGGGCGGCGACCTTCTCCCGCGTCGCGCGGTAGGCGTCCGCGGACACGATCCGGAAGACGAACGACGCGATCCCGAGCACGGGGAAGACGAGGAAGGTCAGCAGCGCGAGCTCGGCGTCGAGCAGGAAGAGGATCACCGCGGTGCCGATCAGCGTCAGCGACGAGCCGAACAACGTCACGACGCCGTCCGTGACGAGCTGGTCGAGCGCCTGGACGTCGTTGGTCATGCGCGAGATCAGCACGCCGGCCTGGCGGCGCGAGTAGAAGTCGATCGATAGCGACTGCAGGTGCGCGAACAGGCGCAGGCGCAGGTCCTGCAGGACGCGCTGGCCGACCCAGCCGACGAGGTACGTCTGCACGTAGGTGGCGCCGAAGTAGACGACCGCCGACACGAGGAAGCCGATGACCGCGAGATCCAGCGTCCCGACGTCGCCAGGCGTGATGCCCTTGTCGATCGCCAGCGCGGCGAGCGGCGGCGGCGCCAGCGCGGCGGCCGTCGCCAGCACCAGCGCGAAGCTCATCAGCACCACGCGGCCGCGGTAGGGGCGCAGCAGCTGACGCAGGCCGGACCACTGACGCCGCCTCACAGCCCGACCACCTCCGGCTCGAGCGGCTTGCGGTTGAGGAACACCTGGTCCGGCAGGCCCTTGGCGGCGATCTCGGCGTACAGCTCGGACTGCGACAGCAGCTCCTCGTGGCGGCCCGTGGCCACGACGCGGCCGGCCTCGAGGACGACGATGAAGTCGGCAAGGGCGATGGTCGACAGCCGGTGGGCGATGACGAAGGTCGTCCGCCCGGCCATCGCGGCGCGCAGGGCGTCCTTGATGCGCGACTCCGTGGTGGCGTCGACCGCCGAGGTCGCGTCGTCGAGGATGAGGATGCGGGGGTTGGCGAGCAGCGCCCGCGCGATCGCCAGCCGCTGGCGCTGGCCGCCGCTGACGGTCAGCCCGCGCTCGCCGATCACGGTGTCGTAGCCCTCGGGCAGGTCGCGGACGAAGGCGTCGGCCTGCGCGGCCTCGGCCGCCGCGACCACCTCCTCGCGCGTCGCGTCCGGTCGCGCGTAGGCGATGTTCGCGTGCACGGTGTCGCTGAACAGGAACGGGTCGTCGGTGACCACCGCGATCTCCCGCCGCAGCGCGGCCGGGTCGACCTCGCGGATGTCGGCGCCGTCGACCAGCACCACGCCCTGCGTGGGCTCGTAGAGCCGGGCGATCAGCGAGACGAGCGTCGACTTGCCCGACCCCGTGCCGCCCACGAGCGCGACCGTGCACCCGGCCGGCACCGAGAGGGTGATGTCCGAGAGCGTGCGGAACGAGACGTCGCGCAGCTCGACCGCGCCGCCGCCGGCCGGCAGCGGGTCGCTCCGAGCGCACCTCGGTGGCCGCGGGCTCGCGGTCGAGCAGCTCGAACAGCCGCGCGCCCGACGCGACCGCGCGCTGCGACATCCCCAGCGCGACGCCGAGCATCCGCATCGGCCCGGCCAGCATCAGCACGTACGTGTAGAACGCGGCGAACTCGCCGGTGGTCAGCGTCCCGTCGATCACCTTGCGCCCGCCGACGACGAGCACCGCCGCCAGGCCGAGCTGCGGCAGGAACGCGATCAGCGGGTTGTAGAACGCCCGCAGCCGCGTGCTGATGAGGTTCTGGTCGAAGACGCGCTGGACCGTCGTGC
This sequence comes from uncultured Solirubrobacteraceae bacterium, assembly GCA_963759945.1. GTDB lineage: Bacteria > Actinomycetota > Thermoleophilia > Solirubrobacterales > Solirubrobacteraceae > DATLGB01. Next base: position 97,959 of record CAVXBH010000026.1, read on the forward strand.
GGAAGCGGCCGAACTGCCGCTGCTCGCGCGCGAAGGCCTTCACCACGCGCACGCCGGAGACGTTCTCCTCGACGTCCGCGGTCAGCTCGGCGATCCGCTGCTGGACCTCCTGCAGCGCGGGCCGCGAGCGCATCCCGTAGCGCCAGGAGATCAGCACGACGAACGGGGTGGGAGCGAGGGCGAGCAGGCCCAGCCCGGGCTGCAGCAGGATCATGGCCACGGCCGCCAGCACGATCGTCAGCAGCGACTGCGTGATGAACACGAGCCCGTAGCCGAGGAAGAAGCGCACGGACTGCAGGTCGACCGTCGCCCGCGACATCAGCTGGCCGGTCTGCTGTCGGTCGAAGAAGCCCATCTCCAGACCGAGCAGGTGGCCGTAGAGGCGCTCGCGCATGTCGACCTCGACCGCGAGGGACACGCGGCCGGCGACGAGCCGCCGCAGCACGCTGAGAACCAACCTGCCGACGGCCGCCAGGACGATCGCCAGCACGAGGATCCGCAGGCCGCTGCGGTCGTCGCGGTTGATCTCGTCGATGGCCCGGCCGGTCAGCGCGGGGAGCGCTGCCGTCCCCACCATCGCGAGCGCGGCGAGCACGAGGGAGCCGATCGCAGCACGGCGATACGGGCGGAGAAATCCCAGTAGCCGAATGAAGGTGCGCACGCAACTACACCGTAGAGCGCGGCTTATGCAAATCTTGCGGCGCGATGTCCGACGCGATCGCCCTCCGCAACCGCTTCGCCATGGTCAAAGGGGCCTGGGAGGAGCACCTCCGCGGCACCCCGTTCCCCGCGCTGGGGGAGGGCACGGCGGAGGAGAAGATCGAGCGCCTCGAGCTGGCGCTCGTCGACGAGATGATGGCCCGCGCCAGGCCGGAGACCGCCGAGATGGCCGCCGACGGCATGTGGGGCATCGTCCACGACCGTCCCGAGACGGACGCGGTCAGGCAGCAGGTGGAGCGTCATCACGCGACGCTGGCCCAGATGGGTCACCGCGGTCTGCGCTGAACCCCCGCACGCCAGCACCGGCAGCCGCGGGTACTTCGGGAAGCTCGGGTCGGTCTTGTGCAGCCGGCACAGGGAGAACACGGAGCCGCGACCGGAGCGCACCACCTGCTGGTGCGCGCACAGGTTGCAGAGTCCGGCGGAGGACCTACGCCTTGAGCGTGGACCGCAGCTGCTCCTGTGCGCGCTCGGCCTGCGACGCGCGGTCGAGCACGAGGATGCCGCCGCCCGTCTGGTCGGCGACGATCGACGCGCTGAAGGCATGCAGCTGCGCAACGTCGGCGAAGAGGTCGACCTCCTGTTCGGTGATCGTCGACGGCCGCGGCGGAATGTCCGGGAAGGTCTCGGCGAGCGGGAGCTTCAGCGACGGCTCGAGGTCGCCGGGGCGGAAGAGCATCGCCGGCAGCGGACGGCCGCCTTCCGCCGCTGCGACGTCGAACGGGCTCTCGAGCGCCTTCTGGTCGCGCGTCTTGGGCGCGTTCGGCGGGGCCGGGGGCAGGAAGGCGACGACGTTGTCGATCCCGTCGACGTACTTGAACGCGTACAGCGCCAGCTCGTAGGCCTCTCGCTGCACGAGGCGCAGGCGCTCGAGGGACGGCTCGCCCTCATCGATCGACCCGCGCGCGCCGGTGCCCCGCAGGACGAAGAGCAGGCTGTTGCCGGAGACGTCGATGATGTCGGCTCCCTCGCCCTTGCCCGCCGAGCGCACGAAGACGCTCAGCGGCGCTCCGCTGAGCTCGAGCGGCTGCGCGAAGACGTCGACGAGCTGGTCGCCCGAGTCAAGGCGGTACTGGGCGCTGACGTACTTGGCGATCTGCAGCGAGCGCAGATCGTTCTCCTCCGCGTCGGGCTGCCAGGCAGACCACGACGGCTGGCGGACCTCCTCGCCACTGGTGGCGAACAGCGCGACGATCACGATGGCGGCAAGGCCCACGCCCATCAGCGCGCCGAGCACGAAGCCGAAGCGCGGTCGGTAGCGCGACGACTCGGCGGGCTCGACCGGCAGCGTCGCCTCGCGGATCCGCTCGTGCTCGGCGTCCGTGCGCAGCAGCTCGGAGTCCGAGAACAGGCCCTGGCTGGCGTTGCGCTCGGGCCGCCCGGCCGGGGAGGGGGGCGGGATCAGATCGCCGGCCATGCGGCTTCCTCCAACAGGTCGATCGTCGGCTTGCTCAAGGCGACGGAGTTGAGCAGCTCCTCGACCTCGTCGCCGTAGAGCTCGCCCCGCTCCACGAGGCGGTCGGCAACGCGCTCGACGCCGTCGCGGTTGGCGCGGATGGTGTTGAAGGCGACGACGAAGGACTGACCGATCAGCTCCGCGACGAGCGCGCGCTTGGCAGGGTCGCCGAGGACGTCGGACAGCGGCTGGGCGTCCATCAGGCCGGAGCCGGACCGGTGCATCACCTGGTTGCCGAGCGCGACGAAGCGCTCGCGCACGCGCTCCTCCTCCTTCTCCCGCAGCGCGGGGTCGGTGACCCGGTCGCCCAGATCGATCTTGCCCGGACCCATCGCCGCCATGCCGACCATGTAGGAGGCGCGTGCGGTGACTGACCGCATGTCGCCGCCGACGCCGGTGGTGTTCTGCTCGTAGAAGACGAGCTCGGCGGCGAGCGCGCCGAGCGTGTGGATCAGCCCGGCGACCTCCTCGGAGCGCCAGGACACGAAACGGTCCTCGATGCGCATCGCCTGGTGGTGACCGCCGCTCGAGCCGCGGCGGCGCACGGACAGCCGCGTCGAGAGCAGCGACTCGTTGTAGAGGTGCGAGCACACGGCGTGGCCCGCCTCGTGGATCGCGATCGAGCGCTCCTCGTGCTTGGCGTAGGGCTGGCCGACGGCGACGCCGGCCTCGACCGTCGTCATCGACTCCACGAGGTCAAGCCAGCCGAAGACGTCACGCCCGTCCGCGTGCGCGTACGTGAGCGCCATCGAGCAGATCTGGTCGATCATCGCCGGCGAGTAGCCGTTGGTGATGCGCGCGAGCTCGTCGCGCTTCTCCGGCTCGTCGAGCTCCGGCTCGTGCGCGACCTTGCCCAGGTACAGGTCGAAGATGTCGCGGCGGTCCTCCCACGTGGGCGTGCGGAAGTAGACGTGGCGGCCCATCCGGCCCGGCCGCACGAGCGCGGGGTCGAGCACCTCGAGCGGCACGTTGGTGGCCCCGATGAAGTAGATCTCGTCCTTGCGCGGCTGCGGGGGCGGCAGGCGGAACCGGCGGCCGGCGACCGTCCGCGGGACGAAGTACATGCGCGTCGAGGAAGGTGTTGACGCGGTTGGTGATGAAGCGCTTGGTCAGCGGCGGGTCGTCGATGCCGTCCATGACGATCAGCAGCGAGTTCAGCGCCATGCCGGTGCCGCCCATGCCGGGCGGGATCATCATCTTCTCCACGACGCGCGACATGCGCTCGTAGATGTGCGGATACGGGCTGCGGACCTCGGGCGCGCGCTCGCGGAAGAGCTGCTCGCGCCACGCCTCCGTCTCCACGATCACGTCGGTCCGCGGCATCAGCGCCTCCCACTCGGCGCGGGCACTGGCGGTGCCCTGGCCGAGCGCGGCGCGGCGCATGCCGACGGCGTCGATCTCGTCGATGAAGACGATGCACTGGCCGCCCCACTTGGCGGCCTGCTTGCGCGCGCGCCAGGCCAGGAAGCGGACGAGCACCGCGTCGATGCCGATGAAGGTGGAGGCGAAGCCCGAGCCGGGGATGGACACGAACGGGCAGTTGAAGGACGTCGCGATCGCCTTCGAGAGCATCGTCTTGCCCGTGCCGGGCGCGCCGAGGAAGAGCACGCCGCGCTCGCGCTTGCCGCCCGCCTTGACGAACTCCTCGCCGGACTGCCAGAGCGTGACGACGCGGGTGATCTCCTCGCGGCGCCTCCACCTGGCCGCGGACGTCTGAGAGCTTCACTCCCCAGTCGGCGTCGCCCGGCTCGTAGACCTTGATCTGCTGGACCCCGAGGAACAGCATCGGGCCGAACAGGATCATGAAGTTCGCGAAGAAGAGGATCAGGACGATCGGCAGGTAGGCCGCGGCGACACCGGCGAACTCGCTCGCCTTGTCGCCGAGCGCGTCGAGTGCGTCACCGAGGCTGCCGCCGCCGTTGAGCGCCCAGGCGACGCCGATCAGCACCGCGAAGAGCAGCACGAGCTTGAACAGCCGCCGGTACTTCTTGCGCCAGTACCAGAGCCGTCGTCGCTGGACGACGTCCTCGGACTTCAGCTGGGCCTCGGCGCCGTACAGCGACGGGCTCGGGATGAAGAGATGGGCGATCACGTCGATCAGCCCGCGGAAGGCCGCGACGGCCAGCAGCGTGAGCACGATCGCGACGCCGAGGGGGAGCTCCGCGGTCCCGTAGAGCAGGGCGAAGAAGACCGGACTGAGGACGATCGCGACCGCCGTTGCCACCGCGTTCAGGCGCCGCCATTCGTTGGCCAGCGCGAGCGACTCTGCGACCTTCTGGCGGCGAGCCGGCGTCCCGATCGGTGAGCGCTCGACTCCGGACTCGTCCAAGCGGTCGAGAATAGTGGTGCCTGAACGTCCAGACGCCCTCCGGTCTGGACCCGATGTGCGGGCAAAATGGACGGATGTCCTACGGAAGTCTGCGGCGATTCATGCCGATCATCTAGGAAGTGTTCCTGGGTGCCGCCATCGCCCTGAGCGTCGCCCTTGCGACTCTCTCTGCCTGTCTCGTGCTGCTGCGTCGTTCCCGACGCCGCGAGGATGAGCTCTGGTCGCTCACGGGCGAGGGGCTCGCCGAGGTGTCGCTGGACGGCACGATCCGGCGCGGTTCGGCCGCGCTGGCCGAGCTGGTCGGCATGAGCGAGGGCGACCTCGTCGGGCGCCCGCTCTCCGACCTCGTGCACGACTTCGATCACGAGCAGCTCCTGGCCGCGGTCAACCCACTCGCGCCGGAGGGTCAGGTCCGCACATCCAACATCCGCCTGCGCGCCATCGACGGCTCGTGGACGCAGGTGCGCCTGCGCGCCCGGGTCGACCGCCGCAACTCGACCGTCGACGTCGCGCTCGGCGAGCCGGGCGGCAACGCCCAGTCGGCGAGCGCCTTCGAGCGCGTCTTCAGCATGGCTCCCATCGGCATGGCGGTGATCGCCGACGGCGTCGTCCGGCGCGTCAACCGCCAGATGACCGAGCTGATCGGCGTCGACCGCACCGGCGCGGACCTCGAGAAGCTCGTCTCCGGCGACGACCTGACCATGATCCGCGAGCAGCTCGCCCGCCTGATCGCCCGTGAACTGCACGCCGTCACCCTGCGCGTCGACCTGCGCCACGCCGACGGGCACGCGCTGCCCGTCGTCTTCTCGGTCTCCCTGCTGCGCGACGACGCCGGCCAGCCGCGGCAGTACATCGTGCAGGTGCAGGACGTGGGGGAGAACGAGCTGCTCCAGCAGGAGGTCGAGCGCGCGACCAGCCACGACTCGCTGACCGGCCTGCTCAACCGCGCCGCGCTGCTGCCGCTCCTGCGCGAGCTGCCCGGCCAGCCGACGGGCCTGGCGGTGGTCGACGTCGACGGCCTCACCGAGCTCAACGACACCTACGGGACGGCCGCGGGCGACGCGGTGCTCGGCGCGGTCGCCTCGCGCCTGGAGGAGACGGTCGGCGACCGCGGCGCGCTGGCGCGCATCGGCGCCGACGAGTTCGCGGTGCTGGTCTCCGACACCACCGACGTCCGGATCCTCGTCGACGAGCTCCTCGCCGTGGTCGCGTCACGCCCGGTCGACGTCGCCGGCGCCCGCCTCCCGGTGAGCCTGTGCGCCGGCATCGCGCTCTCCGACGACCTGCTGCTGCACGCCAGCGAGGCGCTCGCGGAGGCCAAGCGCCGCGGCCCGAACTCCGTCGTCGTCTTCGACGGCGACATGTCACGCCAGCGCACGTCGCACCGCAGCTGGGCCGACAAGGTCCGTCGCGGGCTCGGCACCGACCGCTTCCTGCTGCACGCCCAGCCGATCGTCTCCGTCGTCACCGGCCAGACCGTCCAGCACGAGCTGCTGCTGCGGATGCGCGACGAGGACGGCACCGTCGTGCGCCCCAACGCCTTCCTGGCGCCCGCGCGCCGGCACGGGCTGACCGGCGCGATCGACGAGTGGGTCCTCAATCAGGCGATCGAGACCGTTCTCGCGAGCATCTCCGCCCGCGAGCCGCTCGATCTCTCCGTGAACATCAGCGAGGAGTCACTGGCCGACCGGGTCTTCCTCGACCGGGCCGTGAGCCTGCTGATGGACTCGCCGGAGGCCGGCCAGCACCTGATCTTCGAGCTGACCGAGCGCGTCGCGCTGTCCGACCGCGGCGAGGCGCAGCGCCTGATGGCCCAGCTGAGCGAGTTCGGCTGCCGCTTCGCGCTGGACGACTTCGGCGCGGGTACCGCCGCGCTGCGCTACCTCAAGCAGCTGCCGGTGGAGTACCTCAAGCTCGACGGCCAGCTGACGCGCGGCCTGCCGGCCGACGCCGCCGATCGCGCGATCGCCGCGGCCGTCGTCCAGGCCGCCCACGCGCTCGACAAGACCGTCGTCGCGGAGTGCGTCGAGGACGAGGCGATCCTCTCCATCGTCCGCGAGCTCGGCGTCGAGCTGGCCCAGGGCCTGCACCTCGGTCGCCCTGAGCCGCTCACCGATCTGGTCGGCGCCCGAGCGCGTCACTGAGTCGCCGGTCGAACTCCCCGGCTGCGATCTCGAAGGCGCCCAGGCGGCGCGTGTGGTCCGAGATGATCTGGATGTCGCACAGCGTGACCCCTGCGTTGCGCAGCCGTTCGAGCGTGCGGACGAGGTTGACGTTGCCGGCGTGGGGGACGGTGTGGAACATCGACTCGAGCAGGACCGCGCGGCCGATGCCGACGCCGAGGATGCCGGCGGCGAGGGTGTCGCCGTCCCACAGCTCGAAGGAGTGGGCGATGCCGGCGGCGTGCAGGCCCATGTAGAGCGTCGGCGAGGCGCGGGGTCAGCCAGATGCCGTCGTCGGCGCGGGACTTCGCGCAGCCCGCGACGGTGGCTTCGAAGGCGCGGTCGATGGCGGGCTCCCAGCCGGGGTCGGCCGCGAGGCTGCGGCGCACGGCGCGGCGCGTGCGGTCGAGGTCGTCGAGGTCGAAGATCGCGCGCGGATCGGCGCGGTAGAAGGCCAGGGGCTCGTCCTGGGCGTCCGGGTCGTCCATGGGGAACAGGCCCTGGGCGTATGCCGCCAGGGCGAGGGGCACGTCCGTCACACTGACGCAGGATGGACGAGCTGCGGACCGAGCGCCTCGTGGGGACCAGGCCGCTGCTGCGCGACGCCGACGTCTCGCCCTTCGATCGTGCTCTGCTGATCACGGAGATGGCCCACTGGAAGCGCCACCGCTGCGGGCGCTGGGTGTGGCGGCGCGACGGTCAGGTCGTCGCGCTGGCGGGGCTGCAGATGATCGACGAGGAGGTGCGGGTCGACCTGCACTTCGTCGCCGACCCGGCGCTCGAGCCGGAGCTCGTGGCGGCGATCGAGCGCTACCGCGACGAGACGAACGCGGCCAGCTGATCGCGGCCGCCCGACGGGATCGGGTCGGAGTGGGCGAAGAGCAGCGCGTCGAAATCGAGTTCGAGCAGCGGCTCCAGGCGCGCGAAGGTCTTCGCCTTCACGGTCTCGGGATCGTCCATCAGCTCGTCCGGCATCAGGGCGAGCCGGCCATCATGATGGAGCAGGCCGTCGGCGAAGTGCAGGGCGCCGCGGCCGGTCTCGATGTGCAGCACGCCGTCGTCGGGGGCGATCGCCCCGAACTCCAGAGAGCGAACGCCGGGCGCGATCATCTCGCCCGTCTCGTAGGGCTCGACCGGAAACGGCTTGTCGCGGAAATGGTCGAGGCCGGCCCGCGGGACCCGGATCGAGCAGCCGTAGCGATCGTGCAGGCGCGGCGCGTCGCGCGTGTGAAGGCGGTTCGTGAGGATCACCTGGTGGACCGGATGCGCGGCGTCCGCGTTCTCGGCCGGCAGCAGAGGATCGAGTAGCGCGCTGGCGTCCTCGAGGTAGTAGGAGGAGACCTCCTGGCCGATGTCCGGATGCACGGCTGTCCAGTGCCATACGCCGGGAAGGATCTCTCGCATGCGCCCCGCCCTACCCGTAGATTGGCGCAAATGGAATCCGTGGAGGGTTCGGCCGCCGTGATCGCGTCGGCGGGCGTGGTCGGCAGCGCTGCTGTCGTGGCGTCCGTCGGCGTCGTCGGATCGGCCGCGATCACCGGTAGCGCGGCTGTCGTCGGCTCGGCCGGGGTCCTGTTCGGGGCGGGCAACATCGCCTGCGCCGGCTGCGTGGGCTGCTTCGGCTGCGTGGGGTGCGTCGGCTGCGTCGGCTGCTTCGGTTGCGTCGGCCTGATCGGGGCGGTCGGCCAGGTCGGTCAGACGGTCTGAACGACGCCAGGGAAGCGCCCGCCGGCCAGCGCGCGGCTGAGGCGTTCCTCGGACAGATCTGCCGCCGCGGCGAGCAGGACGTTCCCGGCCCGCCGGGTGGAGACGACGGACCGGTCCCCGAACCGCAGCACGCCGCCAAACGCCTCCTTCAACTGGCGGATCTGAGCGGTCGCGCGCTCCCACGGCGGCTCGTCGACGACGTTGAGCAGGTACAGGCCGTCGTCGCGCAGCACGCGACCTGACCTCCCGCGTGAACGCCGTCGAGGCGAGCGCCGGCGGGATCTCGGTTCCCACGAAGGCGTCCCCGATCACCACATCGGCTGACTTCGGCGCCCTTCGGGCGATCAGGTCCGCCCCGTCACCGCACCGGAGCCCCACCTTCCTCCCACCCAGCCGCGTGCGGCCGAGCGCGACGAGCTCGGGCTCGATCTCCCACACCTCCTGGCGGGCGGCCGGCCGGGTCGCGGCGACGTAGCGCGGCAGCGCCAGCGCTCCGCCGCCGAGGTGGACGACGTCGAGCGCCGTGCCCTTGTCGGGTCGCAGGGCGTCGAGCGCCGTGGCGAGCCGCGCCTGGTAGTCCATCCACAGGTTCGTGGGGTGCTTGAGATCGACGTGCGACGACGCGCAGTCCCTCGATGTAGAGGACGAGGCAGTCGGGCCGGCCGGGGTCGGCGACCAGCTCGGCGACACCCTGCGTCGGTGTCGACCGCTATGGGCCGGTCAGGCGTGTGCGGCCTCCGCCGGGGGCGCGCACGAACAGCGAGCGCGCGTAGTAGAAGCGGAAGGCGGCGAAGGAGCGCATCCGCCGCTCGTAGCGCTGGATCGCGTCCACGTAGAGCGTGGACGGGTTGTAGTGAAAGAGCGCGTTCTCGAGGTCTCTCGGGCGCGCCGTTGGCGTGCAGGTAGTTCGCGGCGCCGAGGATCGCGTCGCGCGGGTCGCGCACGTTGCCGCCGAGCCCGTACGCGTCCCAGGTGGACGGGATGAACTGCATCGGGCCCTGCGCGCCGGCGACGCTGTTGGAGCGCAGCCGATTGAGGCTCGACTCGAGCAGGTTCACCGCGGCCAGCGTCGAGCGCGTGACGCCGAAGCGCCGCTCGCCGCGGCCGTAGTAGCGCCAGAGCCTTCTCGCGGACTCGGCCTTGCCGGTGCGGTAGGCCGACGCGGGCTTCGCGGGCCAGCCCCTGCGCGAGCCTGGCCAGGTTGCGCTGCGCCTGGACCTGGTCGCGCACGGCCCAGCGCTCACGGCCGGACAGCCGCGGGATCACCTTGCGCGACAGGGCGGGGTCGTCGGCGAGCGCGTAGCTCATCCGCTGCTCGTAGAGCGCGTAGCGCTCGAGGTCCTCCGGCACGGGCCGTTCGCCGTCCCAGGCGCGCGCCGCGGCACGCTGGGCGGGCCGCACCTCCTCGATCGCGTCGACGTACGCGCCCGGCGTCGCCGGCAGCGGCGCGTCCACCGGCGGAGGCGCCGCCACAGCGAGCGCGACCGTCACCACGTGCAGCAGGCCCATCGCCCCCGACGTTAGGGTTCCGCTCGTGCTGTCCGGGGTCCAACGCCAGACGCGGGTCTACCTCGACGGGGTCAGCGGCCGCAAGCCGAAGATCCCCGTCGACCACCACGAGCTCGAGCGCGCCGCCGAGCGTGCGATGAGCCGCGAGGCGTTCGCCTACATCGCCGGCGGCGCCGGCGACGAGGCGACGGTCCGCGCGAACCGCACCGGCTGGGACGACTGGCGGATCGTGCCGCGGATGCTGCGCGACGTCTCCGAGCGCGACCTGTCCGTCGAGCTGTTCGGCCGCCGCCACCGGCTGCCGTTCATGCTCGCGCCCGTCGGGGTGCTCGAGATGGCCCACCGCGGCGCCGACCTCGCCGTCGCCCGGGCCGCGGCCGCCGAGGGCGTCGGCATGGTGATCTCCAGCCAGGCGTCGACGCCGATGGAGCAGATCTCGGCGGAGCTCGGCGACGCGCCGCGCTGGTTCCAGCTCTACTGGTCGACCTCCAACGAGCTCGTCGAGAGCTTCGTGTCCCGCGCCGAGGCGTCCGGCTGCGAGGCGATCGCCGTCACGCTCGACACGACGATGCTCGGCTGGCGCACCCGCGACCTCGACGTCGCCTACCTGCCGTTCCTGCGCGGCAAGGGCATCGCCCAGTACACGAGCGACCCCGTCTTCACCAAGCTGCTCGACACGCCGCTCGACGAGGAGGCGCCGACCCCGCGCCCGACGCCGGCCGCGATCTCCACGCTCATCCAGATCCTGCGCAACTACCCGGGCGACCGCTCGAAGGCCCGCGACGCCGTCGCCCGCTTCACCCGCATCTACTCGCGGCCCTCGCTGACCTGGGAGGACCTGCCCTTCCTGCGCGAGCGCACCAAGCTGCCGATCGTCCTCAAGGGCGTCCTGCACCCCGAGGACGCCCGCCGCGCCGTCGCCGAGGGCGTCGACGGGATCATCGTCTCCAACCACGGCGGCCGCCAGGTCGACGGCTCCATCGCCACCATCGAAGCGCTTCCCGCCGTGCTGGAAGCCGTCGACGACGCCATCCCGGTCCTGCTCGACTCCGGCGTCCGCGGCGGCGCCGACGTCTTCAAGGCCCTCGCGCTCGGCGCCCGCGCGACGCTGATCGGCCGCCCCTTCGCCTACGGCCTCGCCGTGGCAGGCGAAGCCGGCGTCCGCGAGGTCATCCAGAACCTCGCCGCCGACACGGACCTCACCTTCGGCCTCGCCGGCTGCCGCTCCGTCCCCGAGGCCACGCGCGAGTCCCTGCTCGCGTCTAGCCGCTCCGGGCGGCTACCTCGACCCGCCGCCGCAGCCCTCTTTGCCGCTCTCCGTGTCGCCTAGGTGGGCATATTTGCCCCCAAGGCGACCAGAGACGGGCGCTTCGCTGAAGCGGCCGCCTTTGTCAGCGGCGCGGGACCCCGTCGGTGAGCTCGACCGTCTGCTGGAAGGTCGGGCGGTTCTGGAAGGGGAACGGGTCGACGCCGATCGCCGAGGCGATGGTGGAGCGGTTCTTGTCGAAGCAGCTGGCCTGGGGGTCGTTGGCGCAGTCGCCCATGCCGTAGAGCTCCTCGCGGCTGACGGTGAGTGCCTTGGCCAGCGAGGCCTCGCAGGGCCTTGCGGCAGCGCGAGCGGATCCCGAAGCCGCAGTAGGAGCGCGACCACTTGCCGCGCACCTTGGACGGCGTGAAGAGCTGGCGCAGGTCCTTGTGGACGAAGCCGTACCAGCCGGTCGAGAAGGCCGGGGCGCTGGGCGGGCGGCCCGGCTCGAGCTCGGCGTCGTAGGGGACCATCGTGCGCAGGGCGGTCAGCGTCTTCTTGCCGAGCGCCGGGGCGAAGACGCTGCGCGCGAGCTCCGGCCACCACGCGTCCATCAGCGTGACCGCGGCGTCGTCGTCGTAGACGCCGTCCTTGTCGAGGTCGCGGCGGTGCGCGCCGGCCCGGCGCCAGGCGCGCAGTGTCCTGAGCGCCGCCGCGGACTCCGGGTCCGACACCTTGCCCAGCGCCCGTGCGGCAACGGGCAGGACGTAGAGGCCGCGGATGTCCTGGGTCGCCGGCTCCTCCATCGACTGGACGAGCTGGTGCAGCCCGATCTTCCCGCCGCTCTTCCGGATCTCGCGGCGGACGTGCTCCTGGATCATCTGCTGGCGCTGCAGCGAGCCCCAGAAGTAGACGTTGTCGGCGGCCGCCCAGCCCTTGGCCTGCTTGCCGTTCCAGGAGACGGTCACGTCCTGGTCGACGACGTGCGGGCGCTCCTCGTTGGAGAGCACCTTCATCGTGGAAGAGCTCGGGGTCGAAGCCGCGCCAGTCGTACTTGCCCGTGCCGAGGATCGGGAAGTCCGGCGACGTGCCCTTGGCGCGCTTCGGGTACCAGCCGGACTGCTGGTAGGCCGTGTGCTCGGAGTTGATGAAGGCCCAGTTGAAGCCGAAGTTGATGTCCTTGACGGCGTTGCGGAACGTCGCCGGGTTCTTCACGCAGCTCGGCTGGTTGAGGCAGAAGAAGCCGAGCGCCGAGTCGGCCTCGTGGAAGTACGTCGTGCGGGCGAGCGCGAAGGCGACCTTCTTGCCGCCGACCTTGCCGCGCGCGTAGACGATGCCGTGGACCGTCCGGTAGGCGGTCAGCGTCTCCGAGCCCGCCGGCGTCGAGTCGCCGGCGCTCGGCTGCCAGGCGTTGGAGCGCTCGAGCTTCTCCATCGCCAGGCAGTCGCCCTTGTAGCGGTAGTGGAAGTCGTCCTGGCAGAGCACCTCGGCGAACGTGTCGACGTTGTCGGTGTCGGCGGTGGTCGCGCTCCAGGCGTAGTCGGTGCCGTGGCCGAGCTGGATGATCAGGTTGACGCCGGGGAACGCGGCGCCGCGGGCGTCGATCCCGCCGCCGTGGAGGTCGAGCTCCATCAGGATCTGCGGGACGTAGTAGCCGACCTGCGGGCCGAGCACGCCGAGCGGATGCCCGGTGACGGAGCGCTTGGCGGAGACCATCTCCCAGTTGGAGGCGTGGGGCGGCAAGCTCGCGGAGCGCATGCAGCGTCGCGCCGAAGGAGCTGAAGTCGGCCGCGCGGCCCTCCGGCGGCGGCGCGACCGGCGTGAACTCGACCGAGCCGCGGTCGGGCAGCGCCAGTCCGCGCTTGGCGAACGGGCTGCCGGTCTGGTACGGGAAGCGCGCCTTCGTCGACGGTGGTCGGCGCCTCGGGGTCGTTCTTGGAGCGGAAGTCCAGCCACGCCTTGCGGCCCTGACTTGCGCCCGAAGCGCTTCTCGAAGGCCTGCATCGTCAGGCGCGGAGCGCAGCTCGTTGCCGCCGCCCTTGCCGAAGATCCCGCCGATCAGCGAGGCGGTCGCGATCACGTCCGTCTCGAGCCACTCCTCCGGCCCGGTCTTGCCGAACGCCGCGTACTCGGCCGGCAGCTTCGTCGGGTCGAGCCGCGTCTCGGAGATGTAGGCGTTGATGCCGGCGACGTACTGGGTGAGGTCGGTCTGCAGCTGGCGGCCCGCGTCGCCGTAGACGTCGTCGGCCAGGTCGATCTGCCGCTGGAGGTCGGCCTCCGTGTACGGCGCGAGCGACCACTGCGTGCGGTCCATCGCCCGGTTGCCGGCCGACCCGCCGACGAACGAGGACAGCTCCGCGCGGCCGGTGTGGCGCAGCACGTCCATCAGGAAGAGGCGGTCCTGGGCGCCTGCGTAGCCCGCGCCGAACATCACGTCGCCGCGCGTGTCGCCATAGACGTGGGGGACGCCGTAGCCCGCGTCACGGACGATCGTGACGCCGTCGCGCGGCGAGACCGTCGACTCGACGTCGCCCTCCTTGACGCCGAACGTCGCGTCCTTGAAGAAGTCGTCGACCTGCGCGCGCGTCAGCGTCGGCGACGCGTACAGCAGCCCGTCGTAGAGCGGCTGCTGGTCGGTCCAGTGCTCGGGGTAGGCGCCCGTCGCGGTGTACGCGGCGAGGTCGGCCGCGTTGCCGACGCCGTCCGCGCCGGGCGGCAGCACGTTGCGGAAGCCGCCGGCGTCGTCCGTGCCGTAGGGCGTGGGAGCGGCGACGGCCGGCGCCGCGGTTGCCAGGAGCAGGACGAGGAGGGCGAGCGCGCGGGTCATCACCCGCGCGAAATTACTGCGAGGCGTCGGTCAGGCGCTCCAGTTGCTGCTCGACGGACGCCAGGTCGTAGGTCCCGGCGTCGGTGCCCAGGCCGGTGGCGACCTGCGACGCGGTGGCGCAGCCCAGCCGCGCCGCGTCCGCCGCCGACCGCCCGAGGGACAGTCCCCGCAGGAAGCCCGCCGAGAAGGCGTCGCCGCATCCAGTGGTGTCGACCACCTCGACCGGCACGGCCGGGACCGCGTGCTCGGCGTCCGCGGTGACGATCAGCGCGCCGTCGGCACCGCGAGTGGCGGCGACGCAGCCGACGCCGCGCTCGACCAGCGCGCGGCAGCCCTGCCGCGAGGTCGTCCGCACCGGTGAAGCCGAGCACCTGCTCGTCGTTGGGCAGCAGGTAGTCGAGGTGGGGGAGGGCCGCGGCGATCCACTCGAGCACGCCGGGGTCGCCAGGCGCGAGCACGTCGGCGGACGTCACGGTCCCGTGCTCGCGGGCGAAGGCGAGGATCTTCGCCGCCTCCTCACCGCCCATGAACTCGGGACCTCCGAGGTGCAGGAAGTCGGCGGCGGCGATCGCGTCCCACGGGGCGTCGCCCGCGTTGTGGGCGGCGTTGGCGCCGACGACGTGGAACGCCGGGACGCGACCCGTCGGGCCGGATCGGGAGGACGCTCGCCGAGGTCTGCTGCTCGCTGCGGCGGTGCAGCAGCGCGGTGTCGATGCGCTCGCGTTCGAGCAGGGCCAGCAGCATGTCGCCGGCGGCGTCGGTGCCGATCGCGCCGGCGCTCTGGACCGTCGGCGCCGAGCCGCGCGAGGACGAGCGCCGTCCCGCCCGCCGACCCGGCGGCGGTCATGCGGATCTCCTCGACCAGCGTCCCGCCCTGGCCCTCGGGGATCGCCTCCACCGGCCGCACGAGCACGTCGAGGACGTGGACGCCGAGGCAGACGACCCTCATACGGCCTGCGTCTTCCCGTAGCCGCGGTTCAGCGCCGCCTCGACGACGGCGCGCTGCTCCTCGGCGCCGAGCGCGCGCGGCGTGCCGACCGATGCCGCCGTCGCGTACACGCGCGCCGCCCACTCGAGCAGCGCCGTCGCGTCGACCGCGGCATCCAGCGTCGCGCCGTGGGTGACGGTGCCGTGGTTGGCGAGCAGGACCGCGGTGCGGCCGTCGAGCGCATCGACGCAGCGATCGGCGAGCTCCTGCGTACCGAAGGTGGCGTACGGGGCGACCCGCACCGAGCCGCCGAGCGCGAGCATCTCGTAGTGCACGCAGGGCAACTCGTCCTCGAGCACGCACGCGAGCGCGGTGGCCACCGGCGCGTGGGTGTGGACGACCGAGCCGGACTCGTAGCGGTCGTAGACGGCGAGGTGCAGACCGAGCTCCGAGGTCGGCGCCAGCGGGCCCTCGACCTGGGTCCCGTGGCGGTCCACCACGGCGACGTCCTCCGCGGTCAGCTCCGCCAGCGCGGCTCCGGTCGGCGTCACCGCCACGAGGTCGTCGACGCGGATCGAGACGTTGCCCGAAGTACCACGAACCAGTCCGTCGGCGGACAGCCGTCGGCAGGCCGCGGCAATCGCGTCGCGTTCGGCGTGCATCAGCGGCATGACCGGATCCTAAGGTGAGTCGATGACCGGCCTCACCACCACCCGCAGGCGCGCCGTCGGCGGCGCATCGCCACCGGGGCCGCGGCGCTGCTGCCCGAGACGGCCGTCGCCAAGCGGCGCCGCAGACGCGCGGACGTGGTGATCGTCGGCGCCGGACTCGCCGGGCTGACCGCCGCCCGTGACCTCACCCGCGCCGGCAAGTCGGTCGTCGTCCTCGAGGCCCGCGACCGCGTCGGCGGGCGCATGCTCAACAAGGACATCGGCGGCGGCGAGGTCTCCGAGCGCGGCGGCGACGTTCGTCGGCCCCACGCAGGATCGCGTCATCGGCCTTGCCGAAGAAGCTCGGGATCGATCTCTTCCCGACGTACAACGAGGGCGAGAACGTCTACCTCGCCGACGGCAACCGCTCGACCTTCTCCGACACCGGGGCGACCGGCTCCGCACCCAACGATCCGGCGCTGCTGCCGGACCTCGCGCTCGTCATCGGCGACCTGGACTCGAAGTCGCTCGAGGTCCCGGTCGACGCGCCGTGGAACGCGGCGCGGGCGGGCGAGTACGACGGGCAGACGCTCGAGACCTACGTCAACGCGATGGCGCTGACGCCGCAGTTCAAGGCGCTGGGCGCCGCGGCGACGCGGCCGATCTTCGGCGCCGAACCGCGCGAGCTCTCGCTGCTGTTCGTCCTCTTCTACATCGCCGCGTCCGGCAACGAGACGACACCGGGGACCTTCGAGCGCAACTTCAACACCCGCGCCGGCGGCCAGGAGTCGCGCTTCGTCGGCGGCTCGGCGCTGATCACCGCGCGCCTGGCCAAGAAGCTGGGCAGGCGGATCGTGCTGCGCTCGCCCGTCCGCCGCATCGAGCAGGACAAGGGCGGCGTGCGCGTCGTCTCGGATCGGGTGACGGTCGACGCCAAGCGCGTGATCGTCGCGATCCCGCCGACACTGGCCGGTCGCATCGACTACCGCCCCGACCTCCCCTCGGACCGCGACGCGCTGACCCAGCGGGTCCCGCAGGGTCGACTGATCAAGGCGACCGCGGTCTACGACGAGCCGTTCTGGCGCGAGGACGGGCTCACGGGCCAGTCGCTCTCGACGGACGGCTACGTGTCGGCGACCTTCGACGACTCCCCGGAGGACGGCTCGCCCGGCGTCGTCTTCGGCTTCATCGGCGGCGACCGCGCGCGCGCGTTCCGCGGCCTCTCGGACTGCGAGCGCCGCACGGCCGCGCTCGGCGACCTCGCCGCCGCGTTCGGCGACAAGGCCAAGACGCCGAAGGGCTTCTTCCTCAGCCAGTGGACCGAGGAGACCTGGTCGCGCGGGTGCCCGGTCGGGCTCTACGGCGCCTGGCACGCTGGTGGCCTACGGCGACCAGATCCGCAAGCCCGTGGGCCGCATCCACTGGGCCGGCACGGAGACGTCGACCTACTGGAACGGCTACATGGACGGCGCGGTCCGCTCCGGCGAGCGCGCGGCCGTCGAGGTCATCGGTGACTAGAGCACTCGCGGCTCTCGCACTGCTGCTCGCCTTCGCGGCGGTGCCGGCGAGCGCCGCGCGCGAACGCGGCGACACGCGCGTCTTCGCGCTCACGCCGACCCCGGGCTTCCCGGCCCACGCGTACACGGCTCCCAACGGTCGCGTCTACGAGGGCACCTACGACAACCCGATGGGCGACACCGTTCCGTCGCGGGTGTTCGAGTACTCGCCAGCCGGGATCCTGCTGCGCTCCTGGACGGTGCAGGGGCAGGACCTCTCGGCGGCGCACGGGGTGCAGGTCGGCACGATGGACTTCCGCGGGCGGCTGCTGCTGCTCGACAAGAGCCCGCCGCGGATCGTGCGCCTCAACCGCCGCACCGGGGCGCAGACGGGAGTACGCGCGCTTTCCCGACGGCGCGATCCCCAACTACGCCGCCTGGGGCCGCGACGGCTCGCTGTACGTGACCGACTACGGGGGTCCGAACATCTGGAAGGTCCCGCCGGGCGGCGGCGAGCCGAAGGTGTGGCTGACCGACCCGGCCCTCGACGGCGGCGAGTTCGGCCTCACCGGTCTGGCGCTGGCCAAGGACCGCAAGACGCTGCTGGTCGCCCAGCAGAGCGCGGCGGGCCTCGGCGACGGCAACCCGACCACCGGCCGGATCTCGAAGGTTCCGATCATGCCCGACGGCTCCGCCCGGACCGATCGCGCGGCTCTGGGAGAGCCAGCCGCTCGACGGCCCGGACGGCTTCGCGATCGCGAGGTCCGGAACGATCTACATCGCGCTGCTGCTGATCAACCAGATCGCGGTGATCGGCCCCGACGGCGCCGAGCGCGAGCGCTTCGGCACTGCGATGAGCGGCGCCAACGGCTCGCCCGTCCCGTTCGACGCGCCCTCCAGCGCGCGCTTCCTCGGCACGCGGCTGATGATCGCCAACCAGTCCTTCTTCACGGGCGACCGCGCCCACCAGGGGATCCTCGACGTGCAAACGGGGGAGCCCGGCCTCCGCGAGCTGATCCCGAGCAAGCGCAAGCCCAAGCGCAAGCGCGGCTAGCGCGCCTCCACCACCATCGGCATGCCGCCGCGCGGGCCGAGGGTCGGCGTCTGGCGGATCTGCAGCGCGTAGCCCGGCTCGAGCCGCAGGCGGAAGTCCTGGAGGATGCGCCTGGCGATCACGCGGATCTCGGCCTGGCCGAAGCGCATGCCCAGGCAGATGCGCGAGCCGGCGCCGAACGGGACGTAGGCGCCGCGCGGCAGCGCCGCCTTGGCCTCCGGCGCCATCCGGTCCGGCACGAAGGCGTGCGGGTCCTCGAAGACGTCGGGGAGCCGGTGCGAGACGTAGGACGAGTACGCGACGGGGAGGCCCGCCGGGATCGAGTGGCCCTGGAAGTCGACGCGGCCGGCGGCGCGGCGCGGGCCGATCCACGCCGGCGGATACAGGCGCAGGATCTCGTCGATCACCCGCTCGAGCCGGTCGGGGTCGGCGGCGAGGCGGTCGTCCTCCTCCGGGTGGCGGGCCAGCTCGTAGAACATGAACGCGATCGTCGCCGTGGTCGTGTCGTGGCCCGCGAACAGCAGCGTCATGACCTGGTCGCGGATCTGGGTGTCCGTGAGCTGCGCGCCGTCCTCGTCCTGGGCGTCCAGCAGCAGCGAAAGCACGTCCAGGCCGCGCTCGCCCTCGGCCCGCCGCGCGGCGATGGCGCCGTGGATGAGCGTGTCGAGCCGTTGCTTGGCGGCCTGCATGCGCGCCCACGGCGTGCGCGGGCCGCGCAGCGTCTGCAGCGTGTAGTCGTAGCCGTAGAAGTCGAGGGCGACGGTGAAGTCGTGCGCGGCGCGAGCGTCGTCCCCGCGGAAGCCGAAGAGCGCCCGCATCGCGATCCGCAGCGCAAGCCGGCGCGCCCACTCGTAGACGTCGACGCGCGCGCCGGGCCGCCACGTGCCGACCGCGGCGCCCGCCTCCTCCTCCATCACCGTCGGCGGTGGCCGCGATCTGCTGGGAGTGGAAGGCGGGCAGCATGATCCGCCGCGAGCGCCGGTGGAAGTCGCCGTCGATCGTCAGCATCCCGTCGCCCAGCAGCGGGATCAGCTGGCCGAAGCCGCCGTCGCGCCAGCGGAAGTCGGCGGCGTGCGAGACGAGCACGTGGTGGTTGGCCTCCGGCCCGAGCATGAACGCCTGCCGGCTCGACAGGATCCGCAGGGTGAAGAACGGCCCGTGGCGCTCGTAGGCGTCCAGCAGCAGCGACAGCGGGTCCTTGGTCAGCTGCCAGGTGCGCAGCGGGTGGAAGCGGTTGTCCCCCGGCGGCCAGTCGGATGTCCTCCCGCCGACCGCGGCGTTCAGCGTCCCAGTCCCACCGGAGCTGGAGGAACGGGTTGGTGGGGAGGGGCTCAGGCCCCGCCAGCGACATCGAGCACGACCTTGCCGAGCGCGCCGCGCCCGTCGATCAGCTCGAGCGCCTCGGTGACACCCTCGAGCGGGAAGCGCGCGCCGACGATCGGGCGCACGTGACCCGAGGCGATCAGCTCGTCGAGCGCCGTGCCGATCGTCGCGTTGACGTCCTGGTTGGCCATCACGTACTCGCCCCAGCCCGCGCCGACGACCTCGGTGTTCTTCAGCAGCAGCCGGTTGACCTTGACCTCGGGGATCGAGCCGCCGGTGAAACCGACGACCACGACGCGCCCGTCGCGCGCCAGCGAGCGCAGCGAGTCCGTGAAACGGTCGCCGCCGACGGGGTCGATGACCACGTCCACACCGCCGCCGGAGAGCTCGAGCGCCTCCGCGCGCCATTCGCCGTCGGAGCGCACGACCTCGTCGGCGCCCGCCTCGCGGGCGACGCGCTCCTTCTCGTCGGTGGAGACGACGGCGATCACCTGGGATGCGCCGAGGCCCTTGGCGACCTGGATCGTGGCGGTGCCGACGCCGCCGGCCGCGCCGTGGACGAGCACCTTCTCGCCCTCGGCGAAGCGCCCGCGCAGCTTCAGGCAGAAGTACGCCGTGTGGTAGTTGAGGACGAGGCCGGCGCCCTGGGCGGCGTCGAGGGCGTCGTCGAGCTTGAAGACCATGTGCGGCGGGGCGACGGCCTTCTCCGCGAAGCCGCCGAGGAAGCAGAAGGCGGCGACGCGATCGCCGATCGCGAAGCGGTCGCGCGTCCGGCGACCGCGCTGACCGTGCCCGCGACCTCGGCGCCCGGGACGAACGGCAGCTCGGGCTTGAACTGGTACTGCCCGCGCGTCTGCAGCACCTCGGGGAAGGAGACGCCCGCGGCCTCGACGTCGACGACGACGCCGGCGCCGGGCGAGAGCATGTGGTTGGGCTCCGGCTCGGGGACGTCTGAGATCTCGACGGCGCCGGGGCCGTCGAGGCTTGCGATCTGGACCGCGCGCATCCGAGAACTAAGGGTGGAGTCTCGGCACCGGACACGGCGGCTTCCGGCAACTCTATCTAGACGAGGATGCGCGGCGTGCTCGCACTGCGCGCCGTTCGGCAGGTCCTCGTCGGCGTCCCCGGTGACGTGCCGCGCGCCGCCGTGGCGCTCGCCGCGCAGGTGCTGATCAGCCTGGCGGTGACGACCGCGAACATCATCGGCGCGATCATCGTGGTTGCTCTGCTCGTCGTCGCTCTGCCGACGCCGGAGGAGGCGACCGACCTCTTCGACGGCCTCGTGGTCAGCGTCAGCGCCATCTATCTCGGGCTGGCGCTGCTCGTCGGGACCATTCGCGGGCTGCGGCTGGCGAGGCCGGTGGTGCGCACCTTCAAGGCCGGCGGGGCGCCGACCGAAAAGGAGCGCGCCGCGGTGCTGCGGCTCCCGGTGGCGCTGACGCGGATGCAGGCGGTGCTGTGGGCGGGCGGGGCCGTGGTGTTCGGCGGCCTGTGCACGACGCAGTCGCTGCTGCTCGGCTTCGAGGTCGCGATCACCACGCTGCTCGGCGGCATCGCGACGAGCGGCGTCTCCTACCTGCAGGTCCAGCGCCTGCTGCGCGGAGCCGTGCACGCCGTGCTGATGGACAGCGCCGCCGCGGCGGCGGGAGGTGCCCGGCGTCGGCACCCGGCTCGTGCTCGTCTGGCTGGTCACCACGGCGGTGCCGGTCGCCGGCGCGCTGACCGTCGCGATCTTCGCGCTGGCGATCGACGACGTCGAGCTCCGACGAGCTGGCGGTCGCGACGATCGCCTTGTGCGGCGTCGCGCTGTGGGTCGGGTTCCTCGCGATGTTCGTCCTCGCCCGCACCCTGTCGGATCCGTTGCGTCGGCTGCGGGACGCGTTCGCCGACGTCGAGCAGGGCGACCTCGAGGTCGAGGTGCCGGTCTTCGACGCGACCGAGGTCGGCTACGCGTCGGCCGGCTTCAACCGCATGCTCGGCGGGCTGCGCGAGCGCGAGCGTCTGCACGATCTCTTCGGCCGCCAGGTCGGTGAGGACGTCGCCCGCCGGGCGCTCGAGGAGGGCGTGACGCTCGGCGGCGAGGAGCGCGAGGCAGCGGTCCTGTTCGTCGACATCATCGGCTCGACCGCTTTCGCCGCCGACCGGCCCGCCGAGGAGGTCGTGGACGTGCTCAACCGCTTCTTCGAGACGGTCGTGTCGGTGACCCTCGAGCACGGCGGGCTCGTCAACAAGTTCATCGGCGACGCGGCGCTGTGCGTGTTCGGCGCGCCGCTGGCGCGGGACGACCCGGCGGGATCGGCGCTCGCCGCCGGGCGCGAGCATGAGCGAGCAGCTGCGCGGCTTCGAGCTCGACGCGGGCATCGGCGTCTCGGCCGGAACGGTCGTCGCGGGCAACGTCGGCACCGCCGACCGCTATGAGTACACCGTGATCGGAGACCCCGTCAACGAGGCCGCGCGCCTGACCGAGCTGGCCAAGGACCGCGACGGACGCCTGCTCGCGTCCGGGGTCGCCGTCGAGCGCGCGAGCGCGGAGGAGGCGGCGCACTGGGAGCTCGGCGACGAGGTCGAGCTGCGCGGCCGCTCCCGGCCGACGCGGCTGGCGGAGGTCCGATGAGCGCGGCAGCGGCGACGGCCGAGCGGCGCTCGCGCGCATCGACGCGGCAGCAGGAGGAGTTGTGCGCCTTCCGGCGTCGTCTTCCGCGACGGCGCGATGCAGGACGCCGCCGCGGCCGACGTGCGCCTGGCGGCGGGGGAGAACGGGCCGCTGCTCGGCGTCCCCGTCGCCGTCAAGGACGACGTCGACGTCGCCGGCGAGTCGACGAGTGTTCGGCTGCTGCGGCGAGTTCCCGCCGCCGAGGCCGACGCCGAGGTGCGTCCGGCGCCTGCGCGCCGCCGGCGCCGTGATCGTCGGCAAGACCAACACGCCCGAGCTGGGGCAGTGGCCGTTCACCGAGGGCCCGGGTTCGGCAAGACCCGCAACCCCTGGAACCGCGACCACTCGCCGGGCGGCTCCTCGGGCGGGAGCCGCCGCGGCGGTCTCCGCCGGGCTCGTCCGCGCCGCCCTCGGCTCCGACGGCGCCGGCTCGGTCCGCATCCCGGCCGCCTGGACCGGCCTCGTCGGCATCAAGCCCCAGCGCGGCCGCATCTCCACCTGGCCGGACCCGGAGGCCTTCTACGGCCTGACCTGCATCGGCCCGCTCGCCCGCACGGTGCAGGACGCCGCGAACCTGCTGGACGCCGCGCGCGGCAACGTCGCGGGGGACCGCCACAAGCCGCCGGCGCCCGCCGAGCCATACGCGCGACGTCGCGCGGCAGCGCCGACCCCGGCCGCCTGCGCATCGCGCTGTCCTTCCGCATCCCGTTCAGCGGCGCACCCGCCCGTCTCGACCCCGAGGTGCGCACGCGCGTCGAGGCACTCGCGCGACGCTCGAGGGCCTCGGCCACGAGGTCATCGAGGCCGACCCCAACTACGGCCTCGTCGGCGCCGCCTTCATGCCCCGCGCGATGGGCGGCATCCGCGAGTGGGCCGAGCGGGTCCCCGACCAGGAGCAGCTCGACCCCCGCACCCGCCACAGCGCCCAGGTCGGCCGCGTCCTCGGCGGGCCGCTGCTCGCCTTCGCCCGCCGCCTCGAGCCGCTCCTGCATCGCCAGATCGGCGGCGTCTTCCGCAAGGCGCGACGTCGTCCTCGCCCCGACGACCGCGCAGCCGGCGCTGAAGATCGGCGCCACCGAGGGCCTCGGCGGCTGGGCCACCGACCGCATCGTCGTGGCCGCCGCGCCCTACGCCTGGCCGTGGAACGTCCTCGGCTGGCCCGGCGTCAACGTCCCCGCCGGCCTCACGCCCGCCGGCCTCCCGGTCGGCGCCTCACTGCTCGGCCCGGCCAACTCCGAGCCCCGCCTGATCGCCCTCGCCGCGCAGCTCGAGGCCGTCGAGCGCTGGCGACGAGACGCCCGCCAGCGGCGCCGGCGGCCGCCCACCTACCATCCTGAGAATGAGGAGATCGGCTCGGGGCGGCGCTTGCCGCAGTGGTGCTCGCCGTGCCTGCGGCGGCGCAGGCGGACGTATCCGTCCAGGCGCTGAGTTCGACGTCATGGTCGGGCCGGACCGCGACGAGCCGTGCACGGTCGTCGCCGATCTCTGCACGCCGGAGGGCGCCGAGCAAGGCCAAGCCGGTGCCCGGCGTCATGGGCACGAACGGCTTCGGCGGCTCCAAGGCGGACTTCGAGACGCTCGGCGCAGCTACGCCAGCGCGGCTACGTCTTCCTCGCCTACTCCGGGCTCGGGCTTCGGCGGAAGCGGGCTGCAAGATCACGCTGGACGACCGCGAGCACGACGGCGCCGCCGGGCTCGGAGCTGATCTCGTTCCTGGGCGGCTCGAAGGCCGCCAACGACGGGACGAAGATCGACTAATCGTCAAGGACGCGACCGGCGCCGCCCGACGACCCGCGCGTCGGCATGATCGGCGGCTCCTACGGCGGCCAGATCCAGTTCGCGGTCGCGGCGCGTCGACGACCGGCTCGACACGATCATCCCGCAGATCACGTGGAACGACCTGTCGCTACTCGCTGTCGCCCAACAACACCGACTTCGAGCGCGGCGTCAGCTACGCGACGCCGGGCGTGGTCAAGATCGACTGGCCGGTGCTGTTCTTCGGCCTCGGCACGGGCCAGGGGCTCGTCGGCGGCGCTGGCGGATCCGAGTCACCTCGGCAGCTGCCCGAACTTCGCCGACTTCGTCTGCCCGTCGCTGATCAGCGGCGCGGCGGCGCGGCTACCTCGACGACGCGAGCGTCGGGCAGCTGCGCCACGCCTCGGTCTCGGACTACTACGACGACATCGACATCCCCGTCTTCCTCACGCAGGGGCAGTCGGACAACCTCTTCAACCTGCAGGAGTCGGTCGCGACCTACAAGGCGCTGCGCGAGCGGGGCGTCGCCGGTGAAGCTGCTGTGGCGCTCGGCCGGGCACTCCGGCGGCGGCCTGGGCAAGTCCGAGAACAACGCGGGCGATCCCGAGGCCGCGTACGAGAGCCGGATGGACCTCGCGTGGTTCGACCACTACCTCAAGCGCACCGGCCCGAAGCCGGCGCTGGACTTCTCCTTCATCACCGACTGGCTCGCGTACGACGGTGATGCCGCGCCGTCCGTCGGCGTGACGCCGAAGTACCCGGCCGGCACCGAGACGCGCTTCTTCCTGTCGGGCTCGGACCTGCTGACGCACGGAGGCGAAGAGGTCGAGGCCGGCGACGCGACGATCGTCGAGTCCGCGGCGCCGACGAGCACCGGTGGCGGCGTCGTCGACGTCGGCCAGAGCGACCCGGAGGGCACCGCCGCCTCCTGGACGACCGAGCCGCTGAAGGGCCCGCTCGACGTGGTCGGCCTGCCGACGGTCCGGCTTGCACGTCGACGCGCCGACCTTCGGCGCCGCGCTCGATCCCGCGCAGAAGCTGATCCTGCACGCCAAGCTCTACGACGTCTCTCCCGAGGGCGACGGCGAAGCTCGTCCGCAACCAGATCTCCGCGGCGCGCGTGGGGGACCCGACGAAGCCCGTCGAGATCGCGCTGCCCGGCCAGGTGCACCGCTACGGCCGCGACCACCGGCTGCGGCTGACGGTCGCCACCAGCGCGGCGACCTACCGCGGCGGCCTCGGCGCCGGCCCGGTCACGTTGTCGACCTCCCGGAGGAGCCGGCCGTCCTGACGGTCCCGCGCCTCGGCGGGCAGGCCGGCCCGGTCGGGTCCGGCCCGTTCGGGACGACGCCGTACGCCGGCCGGGCCCGCACGCTGCGCCGGCGCGCGCGGCTGCCCAAGCGCTGCGCCCGCGTCCTGCCGGTTCCGCCTGCGCTCGGCACGCACGCTGCGCGTCGCACGGGTGAGCGTCAACGGCAAGCGCGTGAAGACGGTCAGGGGCCGCAAGCTGCGCAAGCGCGTCAACCGTGCGCTCTGCCCTCAGGCAAGACCCGCGTCGTCGTCACCGCGCGATCGAAGTCGCGGCGTCAAGCGCCGCTCGGCGCGCTCACTACAACTGCTAGGCGGCGAGCCGCTTGTACGCGGCCTGGGTGAGCGGGCGGTACTTGCCGCCCTTGCCGATGGCGAGGACGGTGCGGTCGCCGCCGGGCGGGGGCACGCCCTGCTCGCGCAGCGTGCGCACGTCGGGCCGGTACCAGCTCGTGACCGGCAGCTCGTCGACGACGTAGACGATGGCGGGCTGCTGCGTCTCGTGCAGATGGGAGAGCGCGCGGGTGACCGCGGCGGGCCGGATCTCGCAGCCCGGCCGGGGCATGAGGGCGGCGACGAGGATCTGGTGGTCCTTGCCGTGCACCTCGAGCCCGTAGGCGCAGGCGAGGTCGACCTCGTCGATGAGCGCCAGCGCGTCGCGGGCCAGGGACGTCGCGACCAGCTGCCCGTCCTCGGCTTCGACGAGCGCGTCGACGCGGTCGAGCAGCCAGTAGTCGCCGTCGGCGTCCTGGCGGAACAGATCGCCGGTGGCGACCCAGGCGTCGTCGCGGCGGAACACGGAGCGCAGCACCTCGTCGCGGCCGCCGCGCACGCCGGGCTCGGTGCGCGAGAGCAGCATCCCGACCTCGCCGCGCGGGACCTCGCGGGCGAAGCCGTCCTCGGCCGAGCAGCAGCTCGTCCTCGACCTCGTTCCAGGCGGCGATGCGCACCTCGGCGGCGCCGGGCAGCGGGCGCCCGACCGAGCCGGGCTTGGCGCCGGTGACGTTGACGAGGATCGCCTCGCCCTCGGTGGACGCGTAGAACTCGACCACGCGGGCGGGGGCGAAGCGGCGCGTGACGCGCTCCCACAGGCCGACCGGCATGCCGGAGCCGAGCAGCAGCCGCAGCGGGTGGTGGCGCTCGGCGCGCGACACGGGCGCGTCGACGACCTCGCGCAGCATCGTCCACGTGTAGGAGGCGACGGTGACGCCGTAGCGGCGGACCTCCTCCCAGAACGTGCTCGGGTCGTAGCCGTGGGCGAGCGCGATCCGCGACCCGCCGGCGATCGCTCCGCCGAGCGTCATCAGCAGCGCGCTCGAGTGGTGGATCGGGGTGACGGCGTAGACCGTGTCGGCCGGGGAGAGCGAGCCCGCGGACGCGGTGCCGAACGCCGACAGCGCCCAGCGCCCGTTGGTGATCGAGTTGACCCGGGTGTTGTCGCCCGAGCCGGTGAAGAGCACGAACGCGAGATCGCGGGCGCGGCCGGGGTTCGGCCGGTACCAGTCAGGCTTGCGCACCTGCTCGGGGTCGATGCGCTCCATGTCGACGACGGCCTTGCCGAGGTCGCGCTCCCCGCCGCCGCCGCCGAGCACGTCGACCTCGACGCCGGAGAGCAGCGCGTCCTCCGCATGCTCGGGGTCGGTGATGACGCGGGAGATGTGCCCGAGCGTCGCCTCGCGCTCGACGTCGCCGTCGGGGCGCATCAGCACGGCGACGGCACCGACGCGGTTGAGCGCCGCGACCACGACGAGGGCGCTCGGCCGGGTCGCCATCAGCACGCCGACGTGGTCGCCCTGGCGCACGCCGATCGACAGCAGGCCGGCGACGACGTTGTCGATGCGCTCCTTGCCCGCCGAATGGGTGTGCGCGCGGTCCTCGAAGAGGAAGAGGACGCCGTCGGGGCGGCGGCGCGCCTGCTCGTCGAGCAGCAGCGACAGGGAGATCTGCGTGTGGCCCTGGATCTGGCCGAGCCGGGCGAGGCGGGGGAGGGCGGAGGCGGCCTCGCGGGACAGCTCGCGCACGCCGCGCACCGTCGTGCCGGCCGACTGCGCCGCGGCGCGGACGAGGCCCATGCCGGCGCCGACCGCGCAGCTCGAGGCCGAGCCCGCCGCCATCCGCCGTTCGACGCCCGCGGCGGCGCGTCGGTGTCGGCGACGCGGACCGCGGCCTCCGGGCGCTCGGCGTCACCTTCGCGCCAGTGCGCCCATTCCGCGACGACCGGCCACGTCGCGCGCTTGGCCGTCGAGCCGACCACGAGGCCGAAGTGCCCGGCGCGCAGCGTCGCCTCGTAGATGTCGGCCTGCGGCGCGGCGCGGCTGATCGCGCGCACGGCGGGCGGCGGCGCGATCTCGTCCACCTCGCCGACGAAGGTCAGGATCGGGCACTGGATGTCGGCGAGCGTGACCAGCCGGTCCTCGATCACGAAGCCGCCCTCGAGCATGCGGTTGTGGGCGATGAACTGGCGCAGGAAGTCCGCCAGCGCCGGGCCCGGGCCAGGCGACCCAGCCGTTGGCCTCGAGGAACTGCCGCTGGCGCTCGCGCGGCAGCAGCGCCTCGCGGTCGTGCAGCTGCATGATGAACTCGACGCGCGAGCGCAGCGACTTCATCGGGTCCAGCATCCGGAAGCCCGTGCGGCTCATCCAGGCCGGTACGGCGAAGCGCTCCATCGTCCCGGCGAGCACGCCGGCGGCGCCGGTCGCGAAGGCCTCGGGCAGGCCGAACGGCATCGCCGCGCGCGTGTCGGCGGGGCTACCGAAGGTGATCAGCGACGACAGGCCCTCGCCACGGCGCAGCGCCGCGGTCTGGTAGCAGAACATGCCGCCCTGGCTGTAGCCGGCGAGGTGCACGTCGCGGCCCGTCTCCTTGCGCACGAAGTCGACGACGTTGGAGACGGCGAGGACGTGGTCGGTCAGGTTGCGCTCGAGGCCGCCCTCCTGCTGGGAGGGCTCGCCGAAGTCGACCACCCACGGGTCGATGCCGTGCTCGTGCAGCTCGCCGACGGCGGTCGCGGACGGCGAGACGTCGTAGACGTCGGCGTCCAGCATCATCGGCGGCACCAGCACGACGGGCGGGCCGTCGTTGCCGCCGAAGTAGCGCCGCAGCCGGTAGATCGCGCTGGTGGTCGACGACCTCGAAGGCCGACGGCTCCTCGCCGGTGTCCAGGCCGCCGAAGCGGGCGACCTCGAGCGCGTTCTGCGCCGCCGCGACCCAGCCCGCGCGAACGGCTCCGTGACGATCTGCTTCAGATCCACGAGCGGTCCATCATGTCAGCCCCGCGCGCAGCGCACCGGCGGTCACCGCGACCGCCTCCCGTGCGCGCGGCAGCGCGGTCATGTTGAAGAAGCCGTGCAGGTGGGGGAAGCGCTGTGTCGTGCCGTGCTCGAGCATCGCGGCGTAGGCCTCGCCCTCGTCGCGCAGCGGGTCCGCCAGGGCGGTGGCGACGTAGGCCGGCGGCAGTCCGTCCGGGTCCGCGTAGATCGGGCTCGCCCGCGGGTCGCGCTTCTGCGCCTGCGTCGGGAGGTACATGTCGTTGTACCGGTCCATCCCCGCCTCGGTGAGGAGGAAACCGGTGCTGAAGTCCTGCACGCTCGGCCGCTTGAACGCGGCGTCCAGGCACGGGTACAGCAGCCACTGGAAGTCGGGGATGCGCTCGCCGCGGTCCCGCGCGGTGACCGCCACACTCGCGGCGAGGTTCCCGCCGGCCGAATCCCCACCGACCGCGACCTTCTGTGTCGCCTAAGTGGTCGACATATGCCCGCGTAGGCGACAGAACGCGTCGTCGGCGGCGGCCGGGAACGGGTGCTCGGGGGCGAGGCGGTACTCGACGGACACGACGCGGACGCCGGCGAGGTGCGCGAGGTACCGGACGGAGCGGTCGTGGCTGTGGATCGAGCGCTGCGCCCAGCCGCCGCCATGGAAGAAGACGAGCACGGCGTCGAGCGCGCCCTCCGGCTCGTACCAGCGGACCGGGATGCCGTCGACGACCTCGTCCCGCGTCGGCATCGCCGCCGTCAGCGACGCGAAGCGCGTCTCGGCCTCGGCGTAGCGCCGGGACACCTCGATCGGCGCGGGCTCCCCTCCTTCGATGCGACTCGCCAGCTTGGCGAGCAGCAGACGCTTCCGGAGCGAGACCGCGAGCCTCCGCAGGAACCGGACCGGCCAGGACGCGCAGCACCGGCTCGGGCAGCTTCCCGATCCCTCGCACCGCCAGGCCGGCGGCGTATCCCCTCAACGACATGCCCGGTATCTTCGCAGCGTGCGCTTCCCGGACTTCGACTCTCGAGTCGACCGCCGGGGGCGATGGTCCGTCGCGACGACCTGCTCGGGCGCCCTGGGTCGCGTATCTGGCCCGCCATCCGGGCTGAAGCGTCTGCAAGCGCCACCTCCGCCGTGCTGCGGAGGCTCATGGGGATCGCCTCGTCGTCTTCGCGCCCGCGAAGCTCGACGTCGCGCGTGAATACGAGCTCGACGTGCTGGCCGACCCGCGCGCGGAGGTCTTCAAGGCGCTCGGCACCGTGCGCCAGTCGCCGGTGAAGCTGGTCGCCACGCAGACCATCCCGGCGCTGAAGTCACTGCGCGAGGGAATGCTCCCGCGCGCGACGAAGGCCGACATGCTGCGTCTGGGCGCGGATGCCGCCGTGGACGCCGATGGGGAGATCGTGCTCCTGCACGTCGCGCAGAGCGCGGACGACCGGCTGACGCCCGAGAAGCTCGCCGCGTGCGCTCTGAGTAGGGTCAGGTCCGCACATCCCACATCCGGTCCCTCGGGAAGGCTTGTGGGATGTGCGGACCTGACCCCCTATAGGGTCCCGCGCGGTGCCCGCGCTCGCGTCGATGTTCGACCCCGGCTCGCCCGCGGCGCAGGCCAACCGCGAGGCGATGCTCGCGCGGATCGCCGAGCTCGACGAGCTGCTGGCGACCAACCGCGCCGGCGGCGGGCCGGAGAAGCTCGAGCGCCACCGCAAGCGCGGCAAGCTGCTCGCCCGCGAGCGCATCGAGCTGCTGCTCGACCGCGACGCGCCGTTCCTCGAGCTGCAGCCGTTCATGGCCTGGCACACCGACTTCCACGTCGGCGCGTCCAACGTCGTCGGCATCGGGGTCGTCGAGGGCGTCGAGTGCGTGATCGGCGCGTCCGACCCGACGGTCACGCGGCGGCACGAGCAACCCGTTCACCCTGACGCAAGGCGCTGCGCGCGCCAGGAGATCGCGCTCGTCAACCGGCTGCCGCTGATCAACCTCGTCGAGTCCGGCGGCGCCGACCTGCCGACGCAGGCCGACGCGTTCATCCCCGGCGGCGCGATCTTCCGCAACCTCACGCGGCTGTCCGCGCACGGGATCCCGACGGTCGCGCTCGTGTTCGGCAACTCGACCGCCGGCGGCGCCTACATGCCCGGCATGTCGGACTACAACGTCTTCGTCGAGGGCCGCGCCAAGGTCTTCCTCGGCGGCCCGCCGCTGGTGAAGATGGCGACGGGCGAGGAGTCCGACGACGAGGAGCTCGGCGGCGCGGAGATGCACGCGCGGCGTCAGCGGCCTGAGCGACTACCTCGCCGTCGACGAGCCCGACGCGCTGCGCATCGGCCGCGAGATCGTGCGCGATCTCAACTGGCGCAAGCTCGGCCCGGGTCCGATGGAGGCGCCGGTCGAGCCGGTGCCACGACCCCGAGGATCTCGTCTCGCTCGTCCCGACGGACCCGAAGGTCCCGTTCGACCCGCGCGAGGTGCTCGCCCGCGTGCTCGACGGCTCGCGCTACGACGAGTTCAAGCCGCTCTACGGCTCGGCGCTGACCACGGGCTGGGGCTCGATCCACGGCTACCGCGTCGGCATCCTCGCCAACGCGCGCGGGATCCTCTTCTCCGAGGAGGCCCAGAAGGCGGCGCAGTTCATCCAGCTCGCCAACCAGAAGGACGTGCCGCTCGTCTTCCTGCACAACACGACCGGCTTCATGGTCGGCAAGGACTACGAGCAGGGCGGGATCATCAAGCACGGCGCGCTGATGATCAACGCGGTCTCGAACTCGAAGGTGCCGCACCTCGGCGTGATCGTCGGCGGCTCCTACGGCGCGGCCAACTACGCGATGAGCGGCCGCGGCTACGACCCGCGCTTCATCTTCTCCTGGCCCAACGCGCAGTCGTCGGTGATGGGGCCGGCGCAGCTCGCCGGCGTGCTCGACATCGTCGCGCGCGGCGCCGCGAAGGCGCGCGGCCAGGAGCTCGACGAGGAGCACCTGAAGGCGCTGCGCGAGGCGGTCGAGGCGCAGATCGCGAACGAGCAGACCGCGCTGTCGAACTCCGGCCGCGGCTACGACGACGCGATCATCGACCCGCGCGACACGCGCACCGTGCTCGGCTTCGCGCTGTCGGTCGTCCACAACAACCAGGTCAAGGGCGCCGACGGGCTTCGGCGTCTTCCGGATGTGAGTGCAGCGCGTCCTCGTCGCCAACCGGGGCGAGATCGCGCGGCGCGTGTTCGCGACGTGCCGGCGCCTGGGCATCGGCACCGCCGCGGTCTTCACCGAGCCGGACGCGGCGGCGCCGTTCGTGCGCGAGGCCGACGTCGCGATCGCGCTGGGCGCCGACCCGCGCGGCGTACCTCGACGGCGCCGCGGTGATCGCCGCCGCGCAGCGCGCCGGCGCCGACGCCGTCCATCCCGGCTACGGCTTCCTCGCCGAGAACGCCGACTTCGCGCGGGCGGTGGTGGAGGCCGGGCTGACCTGGATCGGCCCGTCGCCGGAGGCGATCGCGGCGATGGGCTCGAAGACCGAGGCGCGCGCCCGGATGCAGGACGCCGGCGTCCCGATCCTGCCGGAGGGCGACGCGGAGTTCCCGCTGCTGGTCAAGGCCAGCGCGGGCGGCGGCGGCAAGGGCATGCGGCTCGTGGAGCGGCGCGAGGACCTCGACGACGCGATCGAGGCGGCCAAGCGCGAGGCCGCGGCCGCGTTCGGCGACGACACGGTCTTCCTCGAGCGCTACCTGCGCGGCGCGCGCCACGTCGAGATCCAGATCGTCGGGGACACCCACGGCCGCGTCGTCGCCTACCACGAGCGCGACTGCTCGGTCCAGCGCCGCCACCAGAAGGTGATCGAGGAGGCGCCGTCGCCGGCCGTCGACGCCGACCTGCGCGCGCGCATGTGCGCCGCCGCCGTCGCGGCGGGCGAGGCGATCGGCTACGTCAGCGCCGGCACCGTCGAGTTCCTGCTCGAGCCGTCGACCGGCGAGTACTTCTTCCTCGAGGTCAACACGCGCCTGCAGGTCGAGCACCCGGTCACCGAGCTGATCACCGGGCTCGACCTCGTCGAGGTGCAGCTGCGCGTCGCGCGCGGCGAGCCCGTCCCCGACGCCCCGCCGATCACCGGCCACGCGATCGAGGCGCGCCTCTACGCCGAGGACCCCGCCAACGACTTCCTGCCGGTCACGGGCACGCTGCGCACCTTCGCGATCGACGCCGATCGCGTCGACACCGGCGTCGAGTCCGGCAGCGTCATCTCCCCGCACTACGACCCGATGGTCGCCAAGGTGCTCGCCCACGGCGCGACGCGCGAGGAGGCCGCCGCCCGCCTCGCCGACGCCTCGCCCGCGCGCGCCTGCACGGCATGACCACGAACCGCGACTTCCTCGTCAACGTCCTGCGCCACCCCGAGTTCCTCGCCGGCGAGGCCGACACCGGCTTCCTCGAGCGCCACGACTGCTCCGCCCGCGCTGCCCGTCGACATCGGCCACGCCGCCGCCGCCCACGCCCTCGCCGGCCAGGCCGCCCGCCGCGCCGGACCAGCACCCTCCCGAGCGGCTGGCGCAACAACCCGTCCCAGCTCCAGCTCGTCGACCTACGACGAGGCCAGGTCCGCGGTGTCGGCTACGGCGTTCGACCGCGCACGGCGACCTGGCGGCGCTCGAGATCGACGGTGCCGCCGTGCGACGCGCGGCTGCACTGCCGCGCGCGGCGGACCGCGTCGACCTCGAGATCGACGGCGTGCGGCGGATCTACGCCGTCGACGGCGACGCGGTCAACACCGCCGACGGCCAGGTGGACCTCGTCGAGCTGCCGCGCTTCACCGACCCGACGGCCGAGGCCGCGGCGGGCTCGCTCGTCTCGCCGATGCCGGGCACCGTCCTGCGCGTCCGAGTGGCGGAAGGCGACGCGGTCGAGGCGCGCCAGCCGCTGCTCGTCCTCGAGGCGATGAAGATGGAGCACGAGATCGTCGCGCCCGCGGCGGGCACCGTCACCGAGCTGCGCGTCGCCGAGGGCGCGCAGGTCGAGGCCGGCGCGATCCTGGCCGTCATCGAGTGAGACAAGGGGCCTGGCCCCCTGTCTCGCGGCGGGCCCGGCTCGCGCGGCGGCACTTCCTCGCCGCGCCGGCGCCGGACATCGAGACCGCGGCTGACGGGCTCGTCGCGCTGCACGCCACAGACCCGTCGACGATCGCGCTGTCGGCCTGGGCGCGGGTCCCGGACTTCACCGCCGCCGACCTGGAGCGCGCGCTGCACGAGAAGCGCACATTGGTCAAGCACATGGCGATGCGGCGGACGTTGTTCGTCTTCCCGCGCGACACGCTCGGGGACGCGCAGGGGGCTGGGAGCGACCGGGTGGCGGCGGCGGAGCGCAGACGAGTGATCAAGGACGTCGAGAAGGGCGGCCTGCACGCGGAAGGGGCCGCCTGGCTCGACGCGGCGTGCGAGGCGACGCTGGCGGCGCTGGATCGAGAGCAGTCGACGCAGGAGCTGCGTAAGCGGGTCGCCGCTGCTGGAGGGCGGCATCGAGGTTGCGCCGGAGAAGTCGTGGGGCGGCACGATCCCGATCGCGCCCCGGGTGATGACCGTACTGTCGGCGGAGGGCCGCATCGTGCGCGCAACCAACGACGGCGGCTGGTGGGTCTCGCGGCCGCGCTGGGTCCGGACGGAGGACTGGCTCGGCGAACCGATCACGCCGACGACCACGACCGCGATGGTCGAGCGCTACCTGCGCGCGTTCGGGCCCGGCGACGGAGACCGACATCAAGTGGTGGCTCGGCTCGACGCTGGGGCTTGTCCGCGCCGCGCTCGCGGAGCTGAAGGGGTGGACGTCGGCTGCGGGTTCGTCCTCCCCGACGACGCCGAGCCCGACGCGCCCGTCGCAGCCGTGGGCGGCACTGCTGCCCGGCCTGGACCCGACGACGATGGGCTGGAAGGAACGCGACTTCTACCTCGGCCCCCACAAGGAGCAGGTCTTCGACACGGCCGGCAACGCCGGTCCCACCGCCTGGTGGGACGGGCGCATCGTCGGCGGCTGGCGCCAGGACGATGCGGGAGCGGTCGAGCTGCAACTGCTCGAGGACCCGGGCGCCGAGGGGCGCGCCGCCCTCGACGCCCTGGTGGAGCGCCTCACCGACTTCCTCGCGGACGTCCGCGTGCTCCCGCGCTTTCCCTCACCTTTGTCCAAGTCGGGCGTGTGACAGCGGCAGGACCCGTTACCGACGCCGGACGATCTCGCAGCCCCGGGTCCGGTCGCGCTTGTCGACGATGGCGATGTCACGGCCCGAGCCGCAACGCACGGTGTCGGCCCCGCCGCCCCGCGAGCGGATGCGGTCTGCTCCCGCGCCGCCGATCAACAGGTCGCGCCCGCCGCCGCCGCTGATCCGGTCGTTGCCGCCCCGGCCGCGGATGCAGTCGTTGCCGCTGGAGCCGCGGAGCCGGTCGGCCCTCGGCCCGCCGAGGATCCGGTCGGGCCCCGTCGTGCCGCGCACGAGGTTGCGGCCGAGACCAACCCGCAGCACCTTGCCGCTGCACCGCCGCTCGGACTTCGGGCAGCCCGCGTTGAGGGCGGAGCCGGCCACGTCGGGACAGGCGTCGGCTGCGTCGACGACGCCGTCGCCGTCGCGGTCGCCAAACGCCGGGCAGCCCTGGCTCGAGGCGGGCCCGGAGACGTCTGGGCAGGCATCTAGGCCGTCTGGGACGCCGTCACCGTCGCGGTCGCCGGCGGGCGGGCAGCCGTTGTTGGCGGCGGATCCGGGCGTGTCGGGGCAGGCGTCAGCGGCGTTCGCCACGCCGTCGCCGTCGCGGTCGCCGGCGGGCGGGCAGCCGTTGTTGGCGGCGGGTCCGGGCGTGTCGGGGCAGGCGTCAGCGGCGTTCGCTACGCCGTCACCGTCACGGTCGCCGGGCAGCGGACAGCCCTCGTTGCTCGGTGAGCCCGCCACGTCGGGGCAGGAGTCGGACGCGTTGACGACGCCGTCGCCGTCGCGGTCGCCAAAGGCCGGACAGCCCTGGCTCGAGGCAGGCCCGAAGGCGTCGGGGCAGGCGTCGGCACCGTCGGCCACGCCATCGCCGTCCCTGTCGCCGGGGGGCGGGCAGCCGTCGTTGGACGCGGGCCCGAAGACATCGGGACAGGCGTCGGCGGCGTTCGGCACGCCGTCAGCGTCGCGGTCACCCGGCCGCGGGCAGCCGTCGTTGGCGACGGGGCCCTGCTGGTCGGGGCAGGCGTCGGCCGCGTCGGCCACGCCGTCACCATCGCGATCGCCAGGAAACGGACAACCCTGGTTGTCGCGGGAGCCGGGCTGGTTGGGACATGCATCCGCTGCGTCCGGGACGCCGTCGGCATCCGCGTCCCCCGGGGTCGGGCAGCCGTCGTTGTTCGGTGAGCCAGCCACAGTGGGACAGGCGTCGGCCGCATCGGGCACGCCGTCGCCATCCGTGTCGGTGGGGACGGGGC
Source organism: uncultured Solirubrobacteraceae bacterium (assembly GCA_963759945.1). GTDB lineage: Bacteria > Actinomycetota > Thermoleophilia > Solirubrobacterales > Solirubrobacteraceae > DATLGB01. The sequence continues at coordinate 133,764 of CAVXBH010000026.1, forward strand.
AGCCCGCGTTCGAAGGCGGCCCGGCGACGGTCGGGCAGGAGTCGGAGATGTCGGGCGTACCGTCTCCGTCCGTGTCGGTCGTCGGAGGGTTCCCCGGGTCTCGGGTCGTCGAGAAGCCGAGCTGGTCGAACGGGACCGGCCGGCCGTCGGGCGCGAGGACGGAGTTCGGCGCCGTGCACATCGCCCGCATGTCACCGACGATGGCGTCACCGCCTCCAGAGCGCGTGAAGTTGATCTTCGAGTTGAAGTAGAAGCTGTACAGGTTGCCGTCGCCGCGGTTGTCCACCGCGGCCTCTGGAGCGTCGTTGCACCAGCGATTGGTGAGCAGGCGGGCGTCGGCCGTCGGGTCGCCCTTCACGTACTTGTCGAACCAGGCGATCGTGTACCAGGTGGCCATGTCCATGCCGCGGAACGTCGCGTTGGCGAGCTGGTCGGGCGCGGTATTGCCGGGGATGAACGAGTACTCGAAGTGACTGCCACCCCGGGTGACCAGTTGCATCGCGTCGACGCCGGCGGCCGCGAAGGCGTCGAACGCGGTCGCGCGCGCGTTGCGATCGGCCGGCAGAGACGTGAACGGTGACTGGGTGAGCCCGTAGTCGTTGCCCATTCCCATCACCGGCTTGAACTGGCCGGCGGTTGCGGGGCTGAGCGGCTTCGCGGAGCGATCCTCGTCGGGCAACGCGAATGGGCAGGCGCTCTGACCCGAGCCCGCGCCCTGCGCGGTGCCGAGGTTGTCCCAGGCGACGATCGCGTCCACGCGGTTATCGCGCTGGCCGATGAACGAGACGGCACCGGCGCCGAGCGAGTGACCGGCGATGCCGATCCTGCTCGCGTCAACGGCGGTGCCGACCGGGTTGTAGGGCGCGTTCAGCCCGGCGGCGACGCGGCGCGCCTGCTTGGGCGCATGGCTCGTTCCCGTCGTGCAACTCGGCCGCGGCACGTACGGGTGAGCCGCCGTCGAGAGCAGGAAGTCGGTGGCGTCGACCGTGCCGTCGAAGAACGGGCGGCCGTTCTGCGACGGAACGCCCTCTTGCTGGTCGACGCCCTCGCCGAAGGTGTCGGATCGGCCCTGACCCTGGACGTCGTAGGTGAGCACGATGTAGCCCGACTTGGCCAGGGCCTCCGCGATGCCCCAGTAGAGCGGCTCGGGTGCCTGGACCGAGCCCGTGGTGATCACGATCCCCGGCTTCTGCGCAGGGCCCGTGCGCGTCGAGAAGACGTTGCCCGACAGCGTCGCCCCGCTGCGGCCCGTGAACAGGACCGGCGTGCGGGTTCCGAAGCTCCCGTCCCAGCCGTCGTAGAAACGGACGTCGCCGGCGCATTCGTTCTTCCGCTGGGCGCAGACGTTGCCCAGCGGGTTGCGCTCCGGGTCGTTGGCGAGCAGCAGCGGCAGGTCGATCGCATCCTGTGCGTTCTGCTGCTGCATCCGGGCCTGAAACGCTGGAGTGAGAACGATCTCGGACTTGCGCTCTTGGAGCTTGGCGAAGTTCTGTGCCTCGAGGGTCGGGTCGAAGACCTGGCCCTGCGCGGCGGCACTCGCGGGGAACACGCTCAGTGTGATGGCGGCGCTCAGGGCCAGCCGCAGGATCATTGGTGACACGAGCGCGACCGTAACGATGTCGCTCGCACCCGGTCGCAGTTGCTTCAAGATGGGCGGCATGGACCCCGACGAGTTCCGCCGCAACGGGCACGCAGTCGTGGATTGGATCGCCGACTACATGGAGCGCGTCGGCGAGCTCGAGATCATGGCGTCGGTCGAGCCCGGGGAGATCGCGGCCATGCTGCCCGAGCGCGCGCCGGAGGAGCCCGAGGCCTTCGACTCGCTGCTGGCCGATCTCGACGACGTCGTGCTTCCGGGGATCACCCACTGGCAGTCGCCCGGCTGGTTCGCCTACTTCCCCGCCAACGTCTCCGGCCCCTCGATCCTCGGCGAGCTCGCCTCGGCCGGGCTCGGCGTCCAGGGCATGCTGTGGTCGACCAGCCCGGCGGCCACCGAGATCGAGCTGCGCGTCGTCGACTGGCTCGTGCACCTGCTCGGGCTCCCGCCGCACTTCCTGCACTCACAAGGGCCCGGGGGCGGCTCGATCCAGATGAGTGCGTCCGATGCGACGCACCTCGTGCACGTCGTCGCCCGCGGTCGGGGAGACGTGGCGTACACGTCGGAGCAGGCGCACTCGTCGGTCGCGCGCGGAGCGCGCATCGCCGGCCTCCAGGTCCGCACCATCGCGACGGACGAGCACTACGCGATGCGGCCGGACGCCTTGCGTGAGGCGATCGAGACGGACCGAGCCCAAGGCCACACGCCCGCCATCGTCACCAGCGCGATCGGCACCACCGGGACCGGGGCAGTCGATCCGATCGAGGCGATCTCCGTCATCGCGCGCGAGCACGGTATGTGGCACCACGTCGACGCCGCCTGGGCCGGCTCGGCGATGATCCTTCCCGAGCAGCGGATCCATCAGCGCGGCGTCGAGCACGTCGACTCGTACACGTTCAACCCGCACAAGTGGCTGTTCACGAACTTCGACTGCAACGTGCTGTGGTGGGCCGACCGCGCGCCGCTGCTCGAGGTCACCAGCGACACGCCGCCGTACCTGCGCGACGCGGCGTCGGCGATGGACCTGCGCGACTGGCAGGTCCCGCTCGGGCGTCGCTTCCGCGCGCTGAAGCTGTGGTGGGTGCTTCGCTCCTACGGTGCGCGCGGCCTGCGAGAGGCGGTCGGCCGCCACATCGAGCTCGCGCGGGACTTCGCCCGCCGCGTCGACGACCACCCGCTGCTGGAGCACGTCGCGCCGCCGTCGTTCGCGCTGGTCAGCTTCCGTCACGTCGACGGCAACGCGGCGACGGACGCGCTCGCCGCCGCGATCAACGCGTCCGGACACTCCTACGTGACGCCGTCGAGCGCTCGGCGACACGCGCTTCATCCGTGTGTCGATCGGTCAGAGTGGACGGCCGCCGCCCACGTCGATCGCCTGTGGGAGACGATCACCCGTAGTGCCGCCACTCCTGCTCGACCGTGAGGCCGATGGAGCGGTAGAGGCCCAGCGCGTTCGCGTTGGCGGCCTCGACGCCGAGGCCGATGTCGGCGGCGCCGGCCGCCTGCAGATCGGCGAACGCATGCAGCAGCAGCGCTCGACCGAGCCCGCGCCTGCGCTGCGTCGCGCGCGACGGCGAGCGTCTGCACGTAGCCGCGGCCGTTCTCGAGCACCTTCCCCGAGATCCAGCCGACGGGGCGGCCGTCCCGGCGTGCGAGGTAGAGCGCGGTCGACGTGCGCTCGAGCGCCCGCCACGTATCGAGATCGCGCTCCGTGTGGCCCGCCACCTCGGTCCAGGCGGCGTCGACGAACATCAGTCGGTGCACCGCCTCGTCGTCGGTGCCGAAGCGGTACGGCCCGACCTCGACGCCGTCGGGAAACGCCGCCGCCGCCAGGGGGTCGCCAGGCCCGGCCAGCGTGAAGGACGAGCGGACGTGCCGCAGGCCGTGCTCCTCGAAGACGGCGATACGCGCGTCGTCGCCGCGCATGGGTCATCACCTCGAGCGCGGGTCGCCGCTCGCGCAGCCACCGCAGCAGCTCGCCGACCGGCTCCGGTGACGTCCGCGACCAGGATCGCCTCGTGGCGGCCGGAGGCCGCGAACCCGCGCCCGTCCTCGGAGAGCACGCCACCCGCGAAGGCGCCCTCGCTGTCCAGCCATTCGGCGATGTCCTCGATGCTGTTCTCCTGCTCGCCCAGCCAGGCGATCTCCTCCGCCACGGCGAGCGCGAGCACCGCGTCGCGGTCGGCCTCGGTCGCCGGCCGGAGCGCCATCAGGTGATCAGCCTCAGGCCTGCCGTCACCCCGGCAGCGAGGAGCACGCCGACGATGATGTTGCCCTCGCGCCAGAACCACGCGCCGGCGACCGCGACTCCTGCGGTCTCCGCGCCGATCCCGAGCTCCTTGCTCGTCCGCGAGCGCCGAGGTCACGACAAGCGCGGCCAGCAGCGGGGCCGCCATGCGTCCCGATCACCTTGGCGAAGGTCTCTGGCAGCTCGCGGCCGCCGACGGCGATCGGCCCGAACGCCTTGATCAGCCGCGGTGGTGACGGCGCAGCCGCCGATCAGCAGCCAGATGTTCATCGGCGCAGCGCGAACAGCGCCGCGAGACTGGCGACGAGGATCGGCACCCCGGCGGGGGCGAAGGGGACGAGCACCAGAGCGATCATCGCGCCGACCGCGGCCGGCAGCCGCGCCTCCGGCGCCCTGAGCTCCGCGATCAGCAGCGCCAAGGAAGAAGGCCGGGAAGAGCGCGTCGAGGCCGAAGCGATTCGTGTCGCCGAGGTCCGCGCCGAACAGCGCGCCGACCACGGTTCCCAGCGCCCAGGTGACGTACTGCGGCGCGGTGGAGCCGAACAGCTGCCAGCGGTCGAAGGTGCCGTCGCCGCGGCTGGCCATCGCCCAGGAGACGTCGACGACCGCCTGCCCCTGCGACCGCGCGCGGCGAGCGGGCCGCCGGGCAGGGACGGCGCCAGCGCGATGCCCATCGGCAGGAAGCGCGAGTTCATCAGGCTGGCGGCGAGGATCGCGCTGACCACGCCGCCACCGCCCGCCATGATGCTCAGCGAAGCGAACTGCGCCGAGCCCGCGAAGACGATCAGCGACATCACGATCGCCTGGATCTCGCTGAAGCCCGCCTGCACCGCGAGCACGCCGAAGGAGAGCGACAGCACGAAGCCGGCCGCCGCGTACGGCAGGCCGAGACGAACGCCTTCGCGGAACGACGCGGGCATGCGCCGAAACGCTACGCGGTCAGCAGCGACTCGGCCGAGCGCGGGCGCGAGAGCAGGTAGCCCTGGCCCATCTCGACGCCGAGCTCGCGCAGCGCCTCGAGATCGTCGCGCCGCTCGATGCCCTCCGCGATCACCACGGAGCCGGTCTCCTGGGCGAAGGAGACGAGAGCGCGGGCCAGCGCGGCGCGCGCCGGCTCGCGCACGTCGCGGCAGAGCACCATGTCGAGCTTGAGGTAGTCCGGGGCGATCAGGGCGACGTGGCGCAGGCTCGTGAATCCGGCCCCGCAGTCGTCGACGGCGACCCGCGTCCCCAGCGCGCGCAGTTCGTCCAACGCGGCCGACAGCTCGCCGTAGTCGTCGACGGGCGCGTGCTCGGTCAGCTCCAGCACGACCCGGGACGGGTCGACGGCGAGGATGTCGTCGCGCAGGCCGGGGGAGACCGCCGTGTCCGGCGAGACGTTGACCGCCATGAACGCGTCGCCGGGCAGGTGGCCGAGCTTCGCGAGGCCCGAGCGCACGGCGAGCCGCTCGAGTTCGACGCCGACCTCGGCCCGATGCGCCTCGGCGAACCACACGTCCGGCCCTGGGTCGGGGTGGCCGGGGAAGCGCGCCAGCGCCTCATAGCCGTGCGGCTGCTCGTCGACGAGCGTGACGATCGGCTGCAGCTGGACGTCGATGCTGCCCTTGGCCAGCACCGACGCGAGCCGCTCGAAGCGCTCGCGCGGCGGCAGCGGACCGACGGCCGTCTCGCGCAGGACGACGTGCGGCGTCTCGTCGGCGACCGGCAGGCCCGCGATGGCCTCGAGCAGCGGCGTCCGTCGGGTCTCGCCCGAAGCGCCCGGTCCAGCCGACGATGCGCGTCCCCGGTGTCGCTTCCGCCAGCGAGGCGCTGATGCGCGCGCCACCGGAGGTCATCGCCGCGTCCACGACGGCGACGTCCGGCCGTAGTCGCGCCGCGAGGCTGAGCGCGTGATAGGCCGTCGAGGCGAGGCCGGCGAGCTGCAGGCCGGGCGCGGCCATGACCGCGTCGGCGAGCTCGTCCAGGACCGCCGGATCGGAGACCGCCACCAGCACCCGCTGCGGGGGACCGGTGGTCGCGCGCGGCACGTTCGGCCGCGGCGGCGCGAGGGCGGCGTGCATCACCTCGAGCAGTTCCTCGGCCGGGGTGCCCTTGATCACGTAGGACGGGCGCGCCGGCGGCGAGCATCAGCCGGACGGAGAGGGCGTCGTCATGGCTCGACAGCGCGATGACCCGCGTGCCGGGCGACGCGTCGCGGATGCCGCGCGCGGCGGACGGTCCGCCGCCGGGCATGCGCACGTCGACCAGCGCGAGGGCCGGACGGTGCTCGGCCGCGGCACGGGCCGCCGCCGCCGCGTCCTCGACCGCCGCGACGATCCGTGAAGTCGTCGTCCGTCTGGCCCAGGACCGCACGCAGCAGGTCCTGAACCAGCACGTTGTCGTCCGCGACCAGCACGGTCGTCCCCTTGCCCATCACCGCTTCCATCGGTGTGGCCTCCGACGCCTTCCACATGGGGCGGATACCCCAGCTGACGACGCGTCAGCGCTCGTACACGACGTCCGACTGGAGCTGCCCGACCTGGTCGTACAAGCGACCGCGCGCGGCCGTTGAAGGCCTGCGTGCGCCAGTAGACGCGCACCGCGCCGCGCGCCTCGCCGTGCGCGGAGACCGCCTCGATCAGCGCCTTGCCCGCCCCGGTGCCGCGAGCGGCGGGGGAGACGAAGAGGTCCTCGAGATAGGCGTAGGTGCCGGTCGTCCACGTGGACGGGTGCAGGATCACGTGGGCGAGGCCGATCACGCCCGCCTCCCGGGTCTCGGCGACGAGGCCGAACATGCCGTCCTGCTCGCTGCAGAGCCGCTCGAAGGTGGCGTCCGTGACCGCCGGGTCGAGGTCGTCCTCGCGGTAGAAGTGCAGGTAGCCCTCCCACAGCGGCTGCCAGGCGGCGCGGTCCTCCTCGCGCAGGGGGCGGATCGTCAGGTCAGCCAACGCGCGTCCCGGTGAAGTAGGTGAGGCCGCCCGAGCGGTCCAGGCTGACGTCCTCGAAGCCGGCCCAGGCCAGCCAGCGGCGCAGGTCGGCGTGCGTGCCGGACGGGCCGAGGAGGCCGGCGACGCGGCCGGCGGCGAACATCGGCTGGAAGCGCAGCCCGGCGTCCGTGAGAAAGGCCGAGCCCGTGATGCGCGCGCCCGGCTTGAGCACCCGGGCCAGCTCCTTGACCGCGCGTGCGGGGTCCGGGAAGCAGTGCAGGCTGGTGAAGCAGACGGCCAGGTCGAAGGTGCCCGCCTCGAACGGCAGGTCGCCGACGTCGGCCTCGCAGCAGCTCGACGCTCGATGCCGCGCTCGGCGGCGGCGTTGCGCGTGCGCTCGAGCATCGCCGGCGCGATGTCCGCCGCGACGTAGCGGACGTCCTGCCCGGGCCGCACGCCGCGCAGGGCGACACCGCCGCCGCACGGGATGTCGAGCACCGCGGCGCCGTCGGGCAGGCGGCCGATCTCCTCCGCCGCGCGGTAGAGCTTGGAGAGGTCCGATCCCATCCCGATGCGCCACAGCGCTCCGCCGACGTTCGCACGCTCGACGATGAAGTCGTAGACGACGGCCCACGGATGATTGGCGCGCCATGCGTTGCCCATCGCGGCGAGAGGGTACGCCTCTTGCATGGACGTCGAACGCATCGAGGACTGGATCGGGCGCGAGGTGCTCGACGCCGAGGGCAACAAGCTCGGCAAGCTCAAGGAGGTCTACTACCGCGGCGACGACGCCGAGGTCGGTGAGATCAAGCCCGGCGCTCTGTCACGCAAGCGGCTCTACGCCCGCTCGACGGGCGCCACCTTCGCCCGCGACACCGTCACCGTGCGAGAGCGCGAGCGAGGACCACGACGTGAGCGGGCTCGAGGGCGCGAGCGCTCGCGAGGAGCGCCTGGCGGAGCTCGCCGAGGCGGAGGCCGAGGCCGCCCGCACGCAGGTGGCCGCCGAGGATGCGGCCGCGCAGGCGCAGCAGGCCGAGGAGGAGCGCAAGCTCGCCGCGGCCAAGGCCGAGCGCATCCGCCACCGCGCGCCCTAGGAGCAGAGCGTTCGCGCTGCGGCCCGACGGTCTGCTCGGGCGCCCGCGCGGAAACGCGGCCGGCGCGGAAGACGGCCAGCCGGGTGAGCGCGGAGCCCGCGCAGAGGAGCAGCCCGCCCGCGCGATGACCGCGGGCGACGAGCACCGCGCCCGCCACCGCGCAGGCGCGGGCGCCGAGGTGGGCGGGGCGCACCGACTTGTCCTCGTACGTGGCCCGGACCCGCGGATCGAGCCCGCGCGGTCATCGCGCGCGTCCGCCGCGAGCTCCAGCGCGGCGCCGCCGACGGCGAGCGCCTGCGCGGCGGGGGCCGGAGTGAGCGCGAACGTGGCTCCGCCGGCGCTGGCCAGCGACGACCCCGCGAACACCCAGGGCAGCTGCCGGCGCGCGTCGTGCCAGACGGGCACGGAGGTCTGCGCGATCAGGACCGCGGTGTACGTCGAAACCAGCGGCCCGAGCACCGCCGCACGCGGCACGTGCCTGCGGCACGAGCAGCCCCAGGCCGCTGGTCGCGCCGAACGCGGACAGGATCCAGGTGCCGACGCTCATGGCGGAGGTCGGCTTGAAGACGCGCAGCATGCGCCAGAAGCGCTCGGGGCGGCCGAGGTCGGAGATCAGCAGCGGCGGCGAGACCGCAAGTCCGGCGAGGGAGACGAGGGTCGCGCGGCGGGCGAGCGTCTCGTCGCCCGCCAGGTGCGCTCCGTAGGCCAGCGGCGCCGCGGCGCCGGCCATCCCGCCGAAGAAGAAGTAGGTCGGGACCTCCCACGTCCACACCGGGGCCTTGAGGACCGGCCGGCCGTAGTAGGACTGCGGCTCGGCCCGCGGGACGACCGGCGCGCCGTCCTTCATCGCCGGCCCCAGGCGACCGCTCCGGCGACCGCCGCGAGCATCCCCGCGGCCGCGCCCAGCGCGGCTCGCCACGACTCGCCGAGGTGGTAGGTCGGGTCGACCGGATCCGGCGGCAGCCCGTAGACCTCGGGGTCGTCGAGCAGCAGGAAGAACGCACCGCCGCCGCCCACGCCGCCGTCAGGGTCGCGCAGGTAGAGCTGGGCCCGGTCCTCGCCGCGCTCGTGCAGCTCCTCCACGCGCGCGTCCGCGTGGCGCTGCAGCACCTCGAGCTCGCCGAACTGGATCGAGTTGGTCGGGCACGCCTTCGCGCACGCCGGCTCCTGATCGTCCTTGAGCCGGTCGTAACACAGCGTGCACTTGTGGACGCGGCCGTCCTCGGGGCGCCGGTCGAGCACGCCGAACGGGCAGGCCGGCACGCAGTAGCCGCAGCCGTTGCAGATGTCGGGCTGGACGACGACCGTCCCGAACTCCGTGCGGAAGAGCGAGCCGGTCGGGCACACCTCGAGGCATGCGGCGTGCGTGCAGTGCTTGCAGACGTCGGAGCTCATGAGCCAGCGCATCGCGTCGGCCGGGTCCTGCACCTCCTGCTCGATGAACGCGACGTGACGCCAGGTGCTCGCGCCGAGCGCGCCGGTGTTGTCCATCGACATCCCGAGGAAGTCCAGCCCGTCCTCGGGGACGCCGTTCCACTCCTTGCAGGCGACCTCGCATGCCTTGCAGCCGATGCACAGCGAGGTGTCGGTGAAGAAGCCGACGCGACTGCTCATACGCCGGCCCGCTTGCGGTACTCGTCGACGAACGCGAGCAGCTCCTGGCCGCGCGGCCGACGCCCCGGCTGGACGTCGCACGTCGCCGCCTTGAACTCCGAGATGCCCGACGTTGAGGTCCATCACGATCGGCATGAGGTCGTTCGCCGAGTCGCCCGTCGCCAGGCCGTTCGGGCCCCAGTGGTAGGGCGCTCCGACGGTGTGGACACGGCGACCCTCGATCGTCTGGGACTGTCATGCGGTCGGTGACGAGCGCGCGCGCCTCGACGGCGGTGCGGGCGGTGACGATCGTCACCCATTCGCCGTTGGTGCAGGCCGCGCAGCTCGGCCAGCTCGGGGGAGATCTCGACGAACGGGTCGGGCGCCAGCTCGGACAGGTAGGGCAGGAAGCGCGACATGCCGCCCGCCGTGTGGTGCTCGGCGATCCGGTACGTCATCAGGGCGAACGGGAAGACGTCGGAGGCCGACGGCTGCGAGCGGTTGTCGGGCCGATCGATACCGGACCCGGGTCGGGCTCGCGCGGCCGGGGACCGGCGACTCGTGCGGCTCGTAGTGCACCGGCAGCGGGCCGTCGGCGAGCCCGGTCGGCGCGTACAGCCAGCCGCGCCCGTCGGCCTGCATGACGAAGGGCGAGTCGCCGCGGAGGGCGTCCTCGTGCGGTTGCGTCCTCGGCGGCTCGGTAGTCCGGCGGCATCGTTGCCTTGAAGTCGGGGATGTCGTCGCCGACCCAGCGGCCGGCGTCGGCGTCCCACTCGATGAGGCGCTTGCGCTCGCTCCACGGCTTGCCGTCGGGGTCGGCGGAGGCGCGGTTGTAGAGCGATGCGGCGGTTGTACGGCCACGCCCAGCCCCAGTCGGGCGCGACCCAGCTCTGCTCGGAGCCAGGGCGCCGCCGCGCGGTCTGATTGACGCCGTCGGCACGGCAGCCGGAGTAGATCCAGCAGCCGCAGGCGGTCGAGCCGTCTCCTTCGAGGTCCATGTAGCCGTCAGAGGGGCGAGTTGTCGGCGACCCGGTAGCCCGAGATCTCGTGCAGCACCTCCTCGGCGTTGCGGTGTTCCCAGCCCAGCTCGAGGATCGCCCGGTCGCGCTCCTCCGTCCGATCCGGCGAGCTTCTCGCGGATGCGGTCCGTCAGGCCGGAGCATGAACTCGAGCTCCGCCTCGCAGTCGTCAGGCGGCTCGATGGCCTTGTTGTGCCACTGCAGCAGCCGGTGCGTGTTGGTGAACGAGCCGTCCTTCTCCGTGTGCGTCGCGGCCGGCAGGAAGAAGATCTCCGTGCCGATGTCCTCCGTGCGCAACTCGCCCGTCTCGATCTCGGGCCCGTCCTTCCAGAACGTCGCGGACTCGATCAGCTGCAGGTCGCGGATCACGAGCCACTTGAGCTCGGCCATCGCCATCCGGTGCAGCTTGCCGTTCGCCGAGCCGACCGTCGGGTTCTCGCCCATCACGAAGTAGCCCTCGACCTTGCCGTCGCGCATGTCGGCGATCGTCGGGTAGTTCGAGTGGTCGCCGGTGAGACGTCGGCAGAGTAGCCGAACGCGGTCTCGGCGTCCGCGTCCGGCCACCAGGCCTTCAGCAGGGAGACGAAGTAGCTCGCGGGTGTGGCCCCAGAAACCGGCCGGCGGGGTCGTTGTCCTCGAGGTAGTCCTGCAGCGTGTCGTGCGTGCCCGCCTCCGGCATCGGCAGGTAGCCGGGCAGGATGTTGAAGAGCGTCGGGATGTCGCGTCGAGCCCTGGATCGACGCGTGGCCGCGCAGCGCCATGATGCCGCCGCCCGGCCTGCCCGATGTTGCCGAGCAGCAGCTGCAGGATCGAGGCGGAGCGGATGTACTGGACGCCCGTCGTGTGGTGGGTCCAGCCGACGGAGTAGACGAAGGCGGTCGTGCGCTCGCGGCCCGAGTTCTCCACCAGCGCGTCGGCCACCGAGCGCGAACTGCTCCTGCGAGACGCCGCAGACCCGCTCGACCATCTCCGGCGTGTAGCGGGCGAAGTGCCGGCGCAGGATCTGGATGACGCAGCGGGGATGCTCGAGCGTGTCGTCCACGTGGTTGGCGTTGCACTGCTGCGGCTCGCGCCGTGCGCACCGTGGGCCTGCTCGCCGCCGCGCTTGCCCGCGGCGGCCGAGGGCGGCGAGTCCTCGTAGGTCCAGCTCGACGGGTCGTAGGCTTGCCCGTCTCCTCGTCCCAGCCGCTGAACATGCCGTCGAGGTCCTCGGCGTCCTCGAACTCCTCGCGCGACGATCGTGGCGGCGTTCGTGTAGGCGAGGACGTAGTCGCGCATCCAGTGCTCGCCCTGGAGCACGTGGTTGATCAGCGCGCCGAGCCAGACGATGTCGGTGCCGACGCGGATCGGCACGTGCTCGTCGGCCATCGCGCTCGTGCGGGTGAAGCGCGGGTCGACGTGGATGATCTTCGCGCCGCGCTCACGCGCCTCCATCACCCACTGGAAGCCGACGGGATGGCACTCGGCCATGTTGGACCCCTCGATGCAGGATGCAGTCCGCGTTGGCCAGGTCCTGCAGGAATGTGGTGGCGCCTCCGCGCCCGAACGAGGTCCCCAGACCGGGGACGGTGGAGGAGTGTCATATCCGGGCCTGGTTCTCGATCTGGATCGCGCCCAGCGCCGAGAACGCCTTCTTGATCAGGTAGTTCTCCTCGTTGTCGAGCGTGGCGCCGCCGAGGTGGGCGAAGCCGAGCGTGCGGCGGTGCGTCGGCGTCCCAGGTGCGCGCGCGGGTGTCGATGACCCGGTCGGCGATCATGTCGATCGCGCGTGTCGAGCTCGAGCTCCTCCCAGTCGGCGGCGTGCGGGCGGCGGTAGAGGACCTTGGTCTCGCGCTGCGGCGAGTTGACGAGGCTGAGGGACGACGAGCCGCGGGGGCACAGGCGCCCGCGGGAGATCGGCGAGTCGGGGTCGCCCTCGATGTGGACGACCTTCTCGTCCTTGACGTAGAGCTTCTGGCCGCAGCCGACCGCGCAGTAGGGGCAGATCGAGTCGACGACGCGGTCGGCGGTCTTCGTGCGTGGGGTCAGCTCGTCCGAGCGGCGCGATTGGACGGCGTGCGCGAGACCCAGCCGGTCGCCGCGATCGAGCAGCTGGCGGAGCAGTGCGGGGGCACGCACGAGCGAGTCGCCCTACCCGAGTCCGCGCATCTCGACCGGCAGGCCGTCCGCTGGGAACGGTCCCGTGCCGTAGTCGATCACCGGCTCGTAGCCGGCCGGGACCGAGAGACGGTTGCGCAGCAGCAGCTGGTGCATGATCGCCTTGACCTCCATGCCGCCGAAGTGCATCCCGATGCACTTGTGCACGTTGCCGCCGAACGGCATCCAGGCGTACTTGTGCGACTGGTCCTCGCGGCGCTCGTCGTTGAAGCGCTCGGGGTCGAAGACGTCGGGGTTCTGCCACCACGGCTCCATGCGCATCGTGGGGTAGAGGCCGAGCATCAGGCGGCTGCCTTTCGGGATGAACTTGCCCGCGAGCTCGGTGTCCTTGATGCGCGGCGCGGGCGATCATCCCGACGGGCGCGTTCATGCGCAGCGTCTCCTTGAAGGCGAGGTCGAGGCCCGGCAGCGCGTCGAGGTCGTCGTAGCCGATCGCCTGCTTGCCGAGCGCGCGGCTCTCCTCGCGCAGGCGCTCCTGCCAGTCCTGGTGGACGGCGAGGTAGTAGCCGAGCATCGCCAGGGTGATCGTGCTGGTGTCGTGGGCGGCCATCAGCACGAAGATCATGTGGTTGATGACGTCCTCGTCGGTGAACTTCTCGCCGTCCTCGGACTCGGAGTGGCAGAGGACGCTGAAGAGGTCGTCGCCCGTGCCCTGCCGCTTGGCCGGCAGCCGCTTGCGGAAGTACTCGCGCAGCAGCTCGCGGCTGCGCAGGCCGCGATGCCACTTGAACCCGTACCCGCCCATCCCGACGTCGGCGCGGACGAAGGCCTGGCCTCCGTGCACGGTGTCGACGAAGGCGTCGTTGAGGCGGTCGGCCTCCGCACCGAGCTCGTCACCGACGAAGACCTCGGTGGCGATGTCGAGGGTCAGCTGCTTGGCGGCGGTGTAGAGCGGGAAGGCGTCGCTCGGCTCCCAGGCGGCAACGCCGCGCTCGATCGCCGGGTTCATCTTGTCCAGGTAGGCGACCAGCCGGTCACGCTTGAACGCGCCCTGCATGATCCGGCGGTGGTCGCGGTGCTCCTCGAAGTCCATCAGCATCACGCCGCGGTCGAAGAACGGGCCGATGAAGTAGTTCCAGCCCTCCTGGTTCGCGAACGCGCGGTCGCTTGTTGGCGAGCACGGTCTCGAGGTTGCTCCGGTCCGAGCACCATCACGAGCTTCGTGCCGAACGTGTTCGTCCAGAACACCGGGCCGTAGCGCTCGTGGAAGCGCCGCGCGAGGCCGAGGCTGTTCTGCAAGAAGCCGAACGAGTGCCCGACGACCGGCGGCCCCGGCTCGCCCATCAAGGGCTCGAGCCCGCTGCCGGGCGGAGGCTCGGCCAGGGCCCGCGACCCAGGCGAGGGGAGCTTGTCCGCGACGGTCCCGGCGACGCGCCGGGCCTGGGTGGTGAGCGGGCTCGTCACGACGTTTTGAAGCGTTGCACACGAAGGGTGCGCGAGTCGTCCGGCTGACGGCGTGTCACTTTGGCGGCGTCGAAGTGCTCGAGCCAGGCCTGCGCGAACTGGCGGCTGGTGCCGAGGTCGTCCCTCAGCTGCGCCGAGCGTCAGCGGCGCGAGCGCTCGACGCGTTGCCTCACCTTCGCGACCGCGTCCGGGTGCGCGTACCTGTCGCCGACACGGATCGCGAGGCCGGCCGTGGCGAAGGTCACCGAGAAGGAGCGGGGTCCAGCTCGGTGCGCGCGCGGCGGCTCGTGCCCGGCGCGCTTGAGCTCCTCCGCGAGCGTCGAGCGCCGCCGCGGACGGCCCGCTCGGCGCCGGCGTGTGCACTTTCGGGGGTGATGGCACCCCCAACTGCACACGCTGGCGCGCGTCGGCTTTGTTGATCACGCCGCCGCCGAGGGTTCCCGGTGGTGCGATCGAGCGGACCACCACCCGGTCGCCGTCCTGCGCCAGCAGCGGCTGCTCGAGCCGCAGCTGCCAGTGCGTCTTGCGATCGACGATCCGGCCCGCCACCGCGCGCGTCCCGTGGAGGACCTGCACGCGCTGGTTGTGCTTGGCGTCCCGCAGGTCCAGCTCGGCATCGAGGACCGTCGTGGCGGCCACCGGCACGTCCTCGCCCGCCAGCGCCTCCCCGGGGCCGATCTCATCGAGGGAGACGCCCGCCAGGTTCAGCGCGACCCGCTGGCCGGCCTCCGCCACCTCGACCGGACCGTCATGCACCTGCACGCCCCGCACCCGAACCTCGCGGCCGGAGCTCACCGCCCGCAACCGATCCCCCTCCCTCACCTGCCCTTGCCACAGAGTGCCGGTCACGACAGTCCCTGCCCCCTTGCACGCTGAACGCCCGGTCCACGTGTTCCAAGGGGTCTGCCCCCTTGGAACGCTCCCGTCCCTCCGACGCCAGCCTGGCGAGCTCCTCCTTCAATGCCGCAGTTCCCACCACGGCCGGCACCCCGGGCAGCAGCTCGGCCGCCTCCGCCAGCGCCCGGGCGGGGTCTGCGAGATCCGTCTTCGTGATCGCCACCACGCCGCGATCCACGCCGAGCGCCCGCAGCACCGCCGCGTGCTCGCGCGTCTGCGGCATCACGCCGTCGTCCGCCGCGATCGACCATCAGGAACAGGTCGATCCCGGTCGCGCCCGCGACCATCGTCCGGACGAAGCGCTCGTGGCCCGGCACGTCGATGACGGACAGCTCGCGCCCGTCCGGCAACACCAGCCGCGCGTAGCCGAGCACGATCGACAGCCCGCGCGCCTTCTCCTCGTCGAGCCGGTCCGTGTCCGTGCCCGTCAACGCCTTGACGAGCGTCGTCTTGCCGTGGTCGACGTGCCCGGCGGTCCCGACCGTCAGCGGCACCGGCGGACGGCCTCGATCACCAGGTCGACCTCATCCTCGATGAGCGTGCGCGGGTCGAGCAGGAGCCGATCGTCCTGCACCCGTCCCACCACCGGCGGCTCACCGGCGCGCAGCGGCTCGGCAAGCGACTTCTCGAGCGCTACGACCGGCCCGGGCAGCTCCAGCATCGGCAGCGCGCCGCCACCGACCTTGGCGACTCCCTCGATGACCTCACCGCCCGTTCCCTCGGCGAGGCGGCGTGCGCGCGCGTCCAGCGTCTCGCGCGACGCGCGGAGCATCGCCAGGACCGGGATCGAGTCGGGTTCGTGGTGCAGCCGCAGCGTTGCCTCGAGTGCGGCCAGCGAGAGCTTGTCGATCCGCAGCGCCCGTGCGAGCGGGTGGCGCCGGCACGCCTCAACCGCATCCCGGCTGCCGACGATCAGCCCCGCCTGGGGGCCGCCGAGCAGCTTGTCGCCGGAGAAGCAGACCAGCGCGGCCCCCGCTGACACTGAACGCCGCACCGGCGGCTCGTCCCCGAGCGGATCGAGTGCACCGGAGCCGACGTCGTCGATCACGGGCACGCCGAGGGCGCACAGCGCCTCGATCTCCACGTCCTCCACGAATCCGACCGTGCGGAAGTTGGACGGGTGGACCCGCAGGAGCGTCGCCGGGCCGGCCGCCAGCGCGCGCTCGTAGTCACCGACGCGCGTCCGGTTCGTCGTGCCGACCTCGACCATCTCCGTCCCCGCCTGTGCCAGCACCTCCGGGATCCGGAAGCCGCCGCCGATCTCCACGAGCTGCCCACGCGAGACGACGGTGCGCCCGCCGCCGCCCAACGCGGCCACCGCCAGCAGGACCGCCGCGGCGCAGTTGTTGACGGCGATCCCGGCCTCCGCGCCGGTGACCTCGGCGAGCAGCGACTCGACGTGCACGTGCCGGTCCCCGCGGCCGCCGTCCTCCAGGTCGAGCTCCAGGTTCGAGTAGCCCGCCGCGATCCGGGCGACCGCCGCCCGCGCCTCGTCGGCCAATGGTGCTCGGCCGAGGTTCGTGTGGACGATCACGCCGGTCGCGTTGATGACCCGCCGCAGCCGCGGCGCCAAGCGCTTCCGTGCCCGCTCGACGAGATCCACCGCGTCCTCGGCTCCAGCCAGCAGCTCATCGCGCCGGGCCTCCAGCTCCGCCCGCGCCACCGCCGTCGCCAGCCGGTCCACCGACGGCAGTGCTCGCAATCGTTCGTCCCGATCCATCCTCACGTGCCGCGGGGCGTCAGAGCTTCGGCGACGCGCAGGACCCCGCGCCGCACGCTGGCGAGAAAGCCCGGCGGCCGCTGCCGGGTGGGCGGGCGGCACCGTCTCGAGCGGCTCGCCCACGGTCAGCGTCCCGCCACGCTCAACCGTGCCGTACACGCCGAGGCAGCGGTCACTGTGCGCCTTGAGCGCGCGCAGGACGTTGGGGTCCGCCGGCAGGTCGTCCTGCTCGCGCGTCGGGACCGAGCATCGAATGGCCGGGATGTCCGTCGAGATCTCGACCTCGGTGCCGCGCAGCCGGCCGCCGCACCAGGCGAACTCGACGAGCTCTTCGCCCTCGATGTCGATCAGCACGTTCGGGCGGAAGCGGCGCACGTCGAAGCTCGATCCCGGCGTCAGGCGCTCCATGGCGCGCAGGCTCGCCCGGGTCATGACCAGCAGCGGATAGACGTCATACAGCGCCCCGACGGGCGTGGCGTAGCGGGCGAGCTCGGCCAGCCGCTTCACGGGAATCATCGAGAGGTCCGGAAGCGGCTCGCCGTCGGCGACCAGGAACTGACGGCGCAGGTCCGCCTTCGTCGCCTGCGGCGTGCGGTACGCGGCCTTGTCCGACATCGCCGGAAGCGGCTCGAGCCGGGCCGGCTTGCCGATCAGGTCGGACAGGCGTGCGTGGATCGATTGATCGGAACTCGACAGCTCGCTGCCGTCGGGGAAGGTGATCACCACCTCGAGGACGTCGCCCGGGCCCGCGGGGCGCCCGGCCGGATCGTCGGCGAAACGGGCGTCGCACTGCAGCAGGACGGGCCAGCGCCGGGCGGTCGTGAAGGTGCCGAGCTCCACGTCGCGCACCGCCCACATGCGGTCGGCGTGAAGGCCGCGCGTATCGATGATCGATCGCTCCAGCCGCTCACCGCCCATCGACTTGACCGGGAAGCGCCAGATCTCCGCAACCGAGCCGGCGGGAGGCATGGGCCGACTGTATACACGGCACCTGAGCTGTGGGTATCGGCAGCAAATGGGCGAGATCCGCGACCGGATGCCGCGCGGCGAGCTGTACATCGCCGACGAGGACCCCGACATCGAGGCGGACTAACGAGCGGGCCCAAGAGCGGCTCGCGCGGTTCAACGCCGCCCCGACGGCCGAACGCGACGCGCGGCTGCGCGAGCTTCTCCGGCATGTCGGCGAGAACGTCTTCGTGCGCCCGCCCTTCTTCTGCGGGAATACGGCGCGATCAGCATCGGCGACGGGACGTTCATCAACGTCGACGCGGTTGATGCTCGACGTCGCGCCGATCACCATCGGCGCCGCCTGTCAGATCGCGACCCGGGTGCAGCTGCTGACGGCGACGCGATCCGATCGATCCCGAGCCGCGCCGCGCCGGTGTTGGGAGTACGCCGAGCCGATCACGATCGCCGACAACGTCTGGCTCGGGGGCGGGGTGATCGTCTGCCCTGGCGTGCACGATCGGCGAGAACACGGTCGTGGGGGCGGGCGCGGTGGTGGCCAAGGACCTACCCGCCGGAGTCGTCGCCGCGGGCGTGCCCGCCCGCGTCATGCGCGAGATCTAGGGATGGCACATTCCAGCCCTTATGGGGCTGGTGGCCGCGCCGGGAGCGGTGGAGAGTGGTCGCATGCGCACTCGTGCCGTCACCCTGATCGCTCTCACCTTCAGCCTCGGGGGTGCGCTGATCGCGTACGCCCAGGGTCCGACGCTCGACGCGACGATCCGTACCTGGGTCGACGATGCCGCCGCCAACAACGGCGCGGCCAGCGGCACCGCGGCTTGCGAGTCGGATGAACGGGCGACGGGCGGCGGCGTCTACACGACGGGCGCGAACGCGTCGAACCGGACGAGCTACACGATCATCTTGTCCGGGCCGAAGGATGAGACCAACACGATCGCCGGGACCGACACGGGCGACGTGGCTCGCCGCTGGTCCTCGTCGATACGCAACGGCACGGCCGGCGTGCAGCCCATGAAGGGCTTCGTCCTGTGCTCGAAGAACTCCGATGCCACCGTCGTCGCCAAGACCGTCACCGGCGTGAACATGGGCGACAAGCCCTCGGAGACCGTGATGTGCGGCGCGAATGCGCGCGCCCTGGGCGGCGGCGTCCACACCACGACCGGGCACGACCTCCGGTCAACGGGAACGCGCAGTGGTCCATGGACTTCAACGGCCCGGTCGACTCCGAAGGAACGCAGGCCGGGACGACCAACGGGGAGATCCCGCGCGGCTGGACCGCCAACATTCTCAACCAGACGGGTTTCACGCAGACGGTCCGTTTCTTCGCCATCTGCTCGGTGGACATCGGATGCCACCCTGGCGACCAAGGACGTCAGCACCTCGCCCAACGGCGCCAGTGGCACGTTCGCCCGCTGTCAGCGGCCGGTCGGGCACATCACGGGCGGCGGCGTCCTCAGCGTCGACGCGAACTTCGGCGCCGGCGAGGTGCAGTACAGCGGACCGGTCAACTGCCGCTGACTCGCTGCCCGGCACGACCGACGGCGATGGTCGGTCGCTCCTGGTACGGCGGGATGGGCAGCAGCGCGGCCGGGCGCCTACCGCGTGGCCGCCGGTCTGCGAGGGGGATGCGGCTCCGGCAGCGACGGTGACGCCGTCACCGTCCAGCACGCCCGGCCCCACCGCGACGCCCACGACGGGGCCGCCCGGGGCGCTCGCGATGACCGTGCAGCCGGCAAGCGTCAAGGTCCGCAAGCGCAAGAGTTCACCTTCTCCGTGACCTCCGCCGGCGCTCCGGTGGCGGGGGACAGCGTCCCTCGTCGTCGGCCGGACCGCTCAGACCCTGGCCGGCGGCACCGCCTCGATCGCAAGCGTTTCACCAGCAAGGGCGCGAAAACCGTCCGCGCCACCAAGCAGGGCTTCACGGAGGCCATGGCCACCATCCGCGTCAAGAAGCGGTAGCGCCGTACTCCTCGTCGGTGACGTGCTCGCCCCAGGTCGACGCGGGTTGCCGTCGTCGTCGACCTGCTGGATGGCGATGTGGACCATGAAGCGGTTCGGCGCGGCGCCGTGCCAGTGGTTCTCGCCGGGCTCGAAGAAGACGCGGTCGCCGGGGCGGATGACCTCGATCGGGCCGCCCTCGCGCTGGCAGCGGCCGACGCCCTCGGTGACGAAGATCGTCTGGCCGTGCGGGTGGGTGTGCCAGGCGGTGCGCGCGCCGGGGGTGAAGTGCACGGCGGCGGCGGCGAAGCGTCGAGGTGCCGGCGGGCGCGGCGACGGCGTCGATGTAGACGTCGCCGGTGAACCAGTCGGCCGGGCCTTTCTGGGTCGCTGCGATCAGCGGGTGATCTGCATTCGTTCAGGCCTCCAGTGGTCGAACTGCGCTTAGGTGGAAGGTGATGCGCGCAGCGATCTTCCAGGAGCCCGGCCGCGATCGAGGCCGGCGACCGGCCCGATCCCGCCCTCCGCGAACCCACCGATGCGATCGTGCGCGTCGTCCTGGCCTGCGTCTGCGGCTCGGACCTCTGGTACTACCGCGGCGACTCCCAGTTCGCGCCCGGCCCGATCGGCCACGAGTTCATCGGCGTCGTCGAGGACGTCGGCGGCGAGGTCACCGGCTCGCAGCGCGGCGACCTCGTCATCGCCCCGTTCGCCTTCAGCGACGGCACCTGCCCGCACTGCCGAACGGCATGACGATCGCGTGCGTCGAACGGCGGCTTCTTCGGCACGATGAACGGCGACGGCGGCCAGGGCGAGGCGGTCCGCGTCCCGCTCGCCGACGGCACGCTCGTCACGGTCCCGGGCTCGGGCCACTCCGACGCCATGCTGCGCTCGCTGCTGACGCTCTCCGACGTGATGGCCACGGGCCACCACGCCGCCGTCTGCGCCGGGGTCGAAGCGCGGGCGACACGGTCGCCGTCGTCGGCGACGGCGCCGTCGGCCTGTCCGGCGTGCTGGCGGCCAAGCGCCTCGGCGCGGAGCGGATCATCGCCCTGTCGCCGCCACGCCGACCGGCAGGCGCTCGCGCAAGGAGTTCGGCGCGACGGACATCGTCGCCGAGCGCGGCGACGAGGCCGTCGGGCGGTCATGGAGCATGACCGACGGCGTCGGCGTCGACGCCGACGCTCGAGTGCGTCGGCACCGGCCAGTCGATGGAGACCGCGTTCGCCATCGCCCGCGCCCGGCTCGATGGTCGGCATACGTCGGCGTCCCGCACGGCGTCGAGCTGCCGTTCGGCGCAGATGTCTTCCGCAACGTCGGCGTGCGCGGCGGCGGCCGCGCCCGTCGCGCGTGTACATCCCCGAGCTGCTCGACGACGTGCTCGACGGGGCGCATCGACCCCGGCCGCGTCCTCGACTACGAGACCGACCTCGAAGGCATCGGCGACGCGTACGCCGCGATGGACGAGCGCCGCGCCATCAAGTCACTCGTGCGGCGTGGGGACGATCTCGACGAAAAAGGCGACGGAGGGTGAGGATTTCAGCCGGGAAGGCGCCAGGATGACGAGGTGCTCGAAGCCGTGTGCTTCTCATAGTCAGATCTAGGCTTGCGGCATGAAGATCTTCAATCTCAACGGAGATGAGTGGATCGCACGGAAGCCCGCGAGGGCTGGCGCTTCGAGGACGCCTGGGTCGGCGGCACACCGACGCTGAGCTGATCGGCGCGAGCATGTACGAGGTCGAGCCAGGTAGCAAGCAGGGGCCATTTCCAACCACCATGCGAACGAGGAATGGGCGATCGTCCTCCGCGGCGAGCCGACGCTGCGCACGCACGAGGGCGAGCAGCAGCTGCGCCAGGGCGATGTCGTCGTGTTCCCGCGCGGCAAGGAGGGCGCGCACCAGATCCGCAACGACACGGACGCGCCTGTCCGCGTCCTCATGCTCTCCACGAAGATCGCGCCGGACATCGTCGAGTACCTCGACACGGGCAAGATCAGCGCGCGGAGCGTCGCCGGCGAGCGGATCATCTTCGCTGCCCGGGGCCCGAGGTCGAATATTGGGGGACCAGGACTAGATAGCCACAGTCCTTCAAGATACGGAGCGGCGATGGAGTCGAACCATCCACCGTGGGATCGCCACGGCCGACCGGTTTTGAAGACCGGGTGGGCCACCGGGCCCCGGCCGCTCCAGGTAGGCGGACCATAGAAGTCGCGACGGGGCCAGCGATCAGCTATCAATCGGTTCGATGGGCTTTCCGGTCTGGCTGGCGCTTGCAGGGGCTCTTGCGACCCCGACGGCCGGCCCCACGGAACAACTGACGCTGACCGGCGAGACCGACAGGGTCGGGAACATCCATCTGGTCGCGTCGGCGTGGCCGTTGGCGGTCGGTCTGAAGATCGTCGAGGAGTTCAACGGGGAAGAGATCGCCGTGCCGGGGGAGTCGACGTACGCGCGTGGTGAGGCGGACGCGGCGTGGGTGTGCGATCGGTGGGTGCGCACGTTCCGGGCCGTGTCGTTCGATGGTCGGCGCAGCGAGCCGTTCGTCGTCCGGACCCCGTTCTGCACGGACAGGCTGCGGGTGATTGCGCCGGAGACGGTGCCTCGAGGCGGCGCCATCCGGGTGAAGGTCCGCGACCTCTGGCATCAGGGCGCGACGAGCGCGAACCTGTGCGCGACGCCGCCCGGCGGCGAGGAGAGCTGCGAGAACGTGGTCGTCCCGGACGGCCAGTTCCTGGCCAACCGCGTCTTCGCGGCCGGCGAGTTCGGGACCTGGACGATCCGCGTCCAGACGCTCTTCCAGCGGGTGGAGCGGACGGTCCGCGTCGTGCCGGCGCACCCGTCCGGTGGCCGGCGCTCGACGATCGTGACCACCGGGGACTCGCTGATGCTGCGGGTGACCACGGCGCTCGACAAGGTGCTCGGCCGGCGCGCCCGCGTGATCGACGACGTCTATCCGAGTGCCGGCCTCCAGAAGCCGTTCATTGTGGACTGGAAGACACTGCCCGCCACCCAGGTCCGCTCGCACCATCAGGACGCCACGGTCCTGACACTGGGGATCGGTGACGGCTCACCGCTCGAGAACCGCCAGGGCGTGATCGACTGCTGCGGGCCGGACTGGATCGACACCTACGCGTACCGCGCGCGGAAGGTGATGCGCACCTATTCGCAGGGCGGCCGCGCTGCAGTCGTTTGGCTCAACGTGCCGTTCCCCGAAGGCGTCGAGCCGACGCCGCTGGCCGCCGTCAACGAGGCGCTCGAGCAGGCCGCGGCCGGCTTGGAGCGGGTGCGCGTGCTCGACATCGCCTCGATCTTCACTCCCCGCCAGGAGTTCCGCGAGTGGATGATGCGCAACGGCCGCGCGTTCCGCGTGCGCGACAACGACGGTGTGCACCTCACGCAGGTCGGCGCGCGGATCGCGGCGCGGGCAGTTCGCCGCGCGCTGGCGAAGCTCGGCGTTGCTACCGGACGGTGATCGCGCCGGGCTCGCCGGCGACGAGGTGTCCGATGGCGGGACGGGACCCCTTTAGGTTTGGGAGGGAGGCCAATAGGCCGCCGGAGGTGGTGGCGTCGCAGAGGAGGCGGCGGCGGGCTTCGGAGACGTCGGTGGTCGAAGGTGGTGAAGCCCTCGGCGTAGTCGCGGTTGCGGGCGCTGCCGCCGGAGACGGCGTCGTCGCCGGCGAGCAGGTCGAGCGCGCCGTCGAGGGCGGGCACGGCGGCGGCGTCGATCTCGGCGGCGCACCGCGCTCGCGGGCACAGCGAGTGCAGGTGGCCGAGGAGGCCGAAGCCGGTGACGTCGGTCAGGGCGGTGGCGCCCGCGGCGCGCGGCGGCGCGGCCGCCTCCGCGTTGAGCTCGGTCATCACCTCGACGGCGCTCCGGCGAGCAGCGCGTCGTCGGCCGCGCCGCGCTTGCGGGCGGTCACCACCGCGCCGACGCCGAGCGGCTTGGTCAGGGTGAGGGCGTCGCCCGGGCGGCCGCCCGCGTTGGTGATCAGCTCGCGCGGGTCGACGGTGCCGGTGACCGCGAGGCCGTACTTGGGCTCGGGGTCGTCGATCGAGTGGCCGCCGACGATCTGCGCGCCCGCGGCGCGCACGACGTCGGCGCCACCGCGCAGGATCTCGCGCAGCACGTCGCCGCCGAGCCGCTCGAGCGGGAAGGCGACGACGTTCAGCGCGGTCAGCGGGTCGCCGCCCATCGCGTAGACGTCCGACAGCGCGTTGGCCGCGGCGATGCGGCCGAAGTCGTAGGGGTCGTCGACGACGGGGGTGAAGAAGTCGAGCGTCTGGACCAGCGCGAGGTCGTCGCGCAGCTGGAAGACGGCGGCGTCGTCGGCCGTGGCGGAGCCGACGAGCAGGCGCGGGTCGCCGGACCGGCCGGCAGCGAGCGGACGATCGGCAGCAGGTCGGCGGCGGCCAGCTTGCAGCCGCAGCCCGCGCCGTGGAGAGCGAGGTGAGCGGGACGACGTCGAGCGCCATGCGCGCGATAGGTAGGAACGGCGTGTTCGACTGGCTTTCGAGCGATCGAGTCCGGGCCGGTTCGTGTACCCGCTCGTGTTCGCCGGCTGCATCGGCCACGTCATCCTCCCGGTGTTGCCGTCGGAAGCCACCGGTCATCACCGCGGGCGTGCGGCTGGGGCCGACGGCGGCCTCTCGCTCGGGCTGATCATCCTCGTCGCGTTCTGCGGCGCGACGATCGGCGACAACATCGTCTAACGGCTCGGCTGCAAAGACGGGCATGCCGATCGCCAACCGGCTCTTCAGGTGGGCAGGAAGGGCAGGAGCGCTGGCCGCGCTTGCGCGAGTCCATCCGGCCGCAACGCGCCCGCGATCATCGCCGGCGGGCGTCTTCAGTCCGTAGGCCGTACGTCGAGCACGTTCGCGGCCGTGCTCTCGCGCTACCCGTGGCCGCGCTTCCTGCTCGACGAGCACCATTGCCGTCGCGGTGCGGGCGACCATGGCCGTGCTGCTCGGATACGCCGGCGGTCGCGCGTTCGAGGACGACCAGGTACTCGCGTTCGGCGTCTCCTTCGGCGCGGGCCTGTGCGTGATCGTCCTGATCGAAGTCGTGCGGCGCGCGCTAGGCCGGCGCGGTGGCGACGAGCTCGACGTTGGTGGCGAGGCCCCGTAGCCCGGGCACCTGCGCGAGGCGCTGATTGACGCGCCACGCCCGCGTGCCGAGACGGCCGCCGCCGACGGTCAGCGGCAGCAGGTTGGCGAGCGCGAGGTCGCGGACCGCGAAGCCGTGGCGGCCGAGCAGCTCCGCCGCGGACCCGAGGTCGTAGATGCGGTCGTTCGGCCACGCGCCGTGGAAGTAGAGCTCCGCGATGCCCGCCCGCGCCACCCCGCGGGCGATCGCCTCGAGGTAGGAGAAGCGGTTGGGCAGCTTGAAGACGTACAGGGTCCCGCCCGGAACGAGCACGCGCTTGAGCTCCTCGAGCGAGGCGTCCGGGTCGCCCACGTGCTCGAGCACGCCGCAGGACAGCACCGCCTCGAACGCACCGTCTTCGTAGGGGAGGCCAACCGGGTCCGACGGCTCGATGAACGCCTCGATGTCCGGATACAGGGCGAGCGGGGCGGGCCCGGGCCGCTCCTGTTCGCCCGGCCGGTAGTCGAACGCGGTGACGTCGAGGCCGCGCTCGCGCAGCCGCGCCGTCATGTGCCCGAGCCGCAGCCCCAGTCGAACAACCGCGCGGGGGCGTCGGCCGCGATGCGCTCGGCGATCGCCGCGTACTCGCGGCCCTGTAGCGCGTGCCGGAGGTTGACGTCGTCGCCGCGCCGGTGGCTGGCCATCGGCGCAAGGCTATGCGGCGACCACGAGCTCCTGGTCGTGCTGCGCGTCGCGGGCCCGGCGCCGGAACTCCACGACGACCGCGGCGACGGTGGCGACCGGCACCGCCAGGAAGGCGCCGGGGATGCCGCCGATCGTCGCGCCGGCGGTCACCGCGAGCAGGACGGCGATCGGGTGCAGGTGCACCCGCGGGCCGACGATCGCCGGGTAGAGGATGTTCCCCTCGATCTGCTGGATGACCAGGATCGCGACCGCCACGATCGCGGCCGCGGTGAACCCCTCCGAGACGAGCGCGACCAGCACGGCGGCGACGCCGGCGGAGATCGCGCCGATGATCGGGAAGAACGCCGCGACGAAAGTGAGGACGGCGAGCGGCAGGACCAGCGGCACCCCCACGAGCAGCAGCGCGACGGCGATGAAGACGGCGTCGAAGGTGGCGACGAACACGACGGCGCGCGCGAAGGTCGTCAGGCCTTCCCAGCACGCCGCCCCGATCTCGTCGAGTTCGCTGCGCCGGGCGGACGGCGCCAGCGAGATCGCCCAGCGCGCGATCGCCGGGCCGTCCTTGATCAAGAAGAAGGCCAGGAAGATCACCAGCCCGAGCGCGGCGAGCAGCTGGGCGAGCGCCGTGGCGCCGGCGAGCACGCCGCCCGCGATGTCACCGCGGTTCTCCGACAGGCTCGAGATCGCGTCGCTCACCGCCTTGTCGACGTCGGCGCGATCGACGCCGCCGACGTCCGCGGCCACCGAGTACGCGACCTCCCGAACACCCTGCTCGACGTTCGAGCCGAGGTCGGCCGCGCCGTCGACGACGGGCGGCACGATCAGCAGGCCGATCAGCACGAGCGCGCCGATCAGGACCATGATCGCCGCGAGGGCGGAGAGGCCCGGCCGCAGACCGGCACGTTGCAGCCGTTCCGCCAGCGGGTCGCAGCAGCGCCGCGATCAGCACGGCGACGACGAGCGGGATCAGGACGGGCAGCAGCTGTCGCGCCAGCCACCAGGTGGCGACGATCAGCCCGCCGATGCCGAGCAGCCGCCACGCAGTGGTACCGGCGGCGGCGAAGGGGACCGAGCGGGAAGACGCCATCCCCTGGTTGTGCCCGCCCTCAGTCGGTCCGGAAACCGGGCGCCGTGCGGCTGAGCTCGTGCGAGGAGATGACGCGGTCGACCAGGCCGTACTCGAGCGCCTCCTCGGCGGTGAAGAAGCGGTCGCGGTCCATGTCGTCGTGGACCTGCTCCGGCGTCTTGTCCGTGTGCTCGGCGTAGATGCGATCGACGTGCTCGCGCAGGGCGAGCGCCTCGCGGGCGTGGATCTCGATGTCCGACGCCTGGCCCTGGAAGCCGCCCGACGGCTGGTGGATGAGGATGCGGCTGTTGGGCAGCGCCATCCGCTTGCCCTTCGCGCCGCCGGCCAGCAGCAGCGAGCCCATGCTCATCGCGATCCCGAAGCAGATCGTCTGCACGTCGGGCTTGATGAAGCGCATGGTGTCGTAGATGGCCAGGCCCGCGTACACGCCGCCGCCGGGCGAGTTGATGTAGAGCGAGATGTCCTTCTCCGGGTCGGAGGACTCCAGGTGCAGCAGCTGGGCCACGATCAGGTTGGCGATCTGGTCGTCGACGGGCTGGCCGAGGAAGACGATCCGCTCGTTGAGCAGCCGCGAGTAGATGTCGAACGAGCGCTCGCCGCGCGGGTGACTGCTCGACGACCATGGGGATGAGGGGGGACACGTGTATCCTTTCGACAACTATGTGGTTGTCATCAGACAGTAGCAACCAGACGGTTGTCATCGAGGCCGCGCCCGAAGACGGTGTGGGACTCGATCGTCGACGGCGACTGGCTCGACGATGACCGCGAGCCGTTCGTCGAGACGGTCGAGGAGCACCGCCGGATGGTGTGGTGGTGGGGCGGCGACGAGGGTTTCTCGCGCGTGGAGGTCGAGCTGGTGCCGCCCGTCTCCGGCACGCGCGTCATCGTCACCGAGTCCTTCCCGCTTGGACGAGCTCACCGCGTGCGCTGACCCCGGCCTGATCTTCGGCGCGCTCGCCGACCCGACCCGCCGCTCGATGCTCGACGCGCTGGCGGGTGGGGCAGACGACGTCCGTCCCCGAGCTGGACCGCAGGCACTGCCGATCACCCGCCAGGCCGTCGCCAAGCATCTGGCCATACTGGAAGAGGCGGGCCTCGTGGAGCGGGGCGCGGCGCGCGGACGCGAGGTCCGCTACCGGCTCGCCGACGGCTGGGGCGGCCGCACCTCAAGCGCCTCAAGTCGGATCGTCGGCGTCAGCTAGGCGACGTAGATCGTCGTGCCGACCTGGACGCGCTCGTACAGGTCGATCACGTCGGAGGGCGCCATGCGCACGCAGCCGTGCGAGGCGGCGGAACGCAGGGAGGCGAGGTCGGCGGTGCCGTGGAAGCCGACCGAGCCGTTGAAGCCGATCCAGCGCGCTTTGAGCGGGTTCTCGGGCGTGCCGCCGGCGACGGTGGTGCCGGCGAGGTCGCCCGCCCAGTCGGAGTTCGGGACGTTCCAGACCGGGTCCACCTGCATGCTCTGCACGGTGAAGGTGCCCGTCGGCGTCGGGTAGTTGGGCTCGCCGACGGCGACGCGGTAGGTCTTGGTCAGCTGGCCGTGGTCGAAGACGCGCACCGTGGTCTCTCCGCGCGAGACGGTGACGACGGTCGGTTGGGAGTCGAAGAGCGTCTCGGCGTCCGTGGTCGGCTCGACGGGCTCGGTGGTCGCGGACAGGTCGTGCGAGGCGTCGGGCGAGCGCAGGGCCTGGACGATCTGGTCGGTCAGCCCGTCGGGGTCGGCGAGCTGGCTGCCCTCGGCGCCCTCGGTCACCGACACGGACTGGAGTGAGATCGCGAGCTCGGCCTCCTTCGGGGCGACGGCGACGTCGTCGGCGATCCGCTCGACGAACCGCTCGACCTGGTCGCGGTCGATGGTGGGGCGGACCCGGATGTTGGACGGCAGGTCGGCGCCGGTGAGCTCGCGCCAGCCGCGCAGGAGGAAGTTGCCGTGCTCGCCGTAGCCGATCGCCTCGTCGATGGCGCCGGTGAGGTCGAGCTCGAGGCCCGGCGCCCTGGGGGCCGATGCGGCGCTCGTTGCCGTTGTCGACGGTGATCCGCACGCCCCGGTCGAGCGGCTCGGCGACCTGCGCCCGCAGCCGGGCGAGCGCCGTGTCGCGGTCGAGGCCGCCGACGTCGATGCCGTTGATCTTCGTCCCCTCGGGGACGCGGCCGTTGCCGTCCTGCGCGGCCCAGTAGAGGACGGCGACCGGAGCGGCCAGCGACGAGCAGGAGGACCACGGCCATCGCGATGCGCCGGCCGGTGCGCCGCTTGGGCGCGGGCGGGCGCGGCGGCGAGTGCTTGCGGCGGCCGGAGGAGCGGACAGGGGGTCGTCTTGCAGTGGTCGCCACAGCTAGCTCGAGGCTAGAGAGCGAACCTCAAGGCGGTTGCAAGAATTGCGTCAGGTGCAGGCGTTCAGTTGCGTGCTTCGACGCTCACGCCCGGCGTGCCGCGGGCGATGCGCAGGTCGGCGATGTCGCGGACGGCGCGCGAGCCTTCGAGCGTCGTGATGTCCTGCGAGCCGAGGTAGCGCGCGCGGACCTCGTCCGGGCCGAGCTCGAGCAGCGCGCATCCGTGCGTGCGGGTGTCGGCGTAGTCGATCCACGGGTTCGCCTGCGGGATGCCGGTGTCGGTCAGCGGCTCGATCAGCTCGGGCGGAGATGCCGCCGGCCGTCTCGCCGAGCACCTCCGCCGTGC
This sequence comes from uncultured Solirubrobacteraceae bacterium, assembly GCA_963759945.1. Lineage (GTDB taxonomy): Bacteria > Actinomycetota > Thermoleophilia > Solirubrobacterales > Solirubrobacteraceae > DATLGB01. The sequence goes on from CAVXBH010000026.1 coordinate 162,854, forward strand.
CCGGCGAGGTGGTGGACCCGCCGACGAGCTCGGAGGCGACCGCCGGGCCGCTCTTGCCGTCGCGCAGCACCGAGCCGGCGAAGAACGTGTGGATGTCGCCCGTGACGAAGACGACGTCCTCGATGCCGCGCTGCTCGAGGTGGCCGAGCAGCTCGCCGCGCTGGGCGCGGATAGCCCTGCCAGGAGTCGACCTCGACCTTGCACGCCGGCGGAGACCTCGAACGGCATGACCATCAGCTGGTTGCCGATCAGCTTCCAGGTCGACGGGCTGCGCTCGAGGCCCGTCCTTCAGCCAGCCGAGCTGCTGCTGGCGCCGAGGTACTCGCGCGGCGCGGCGTCGTCGCACGGACGAAGTTGCCGCCGCCGCACGGCTGGTCGTCGCGGTAGGAGCGCGAGTCGCACATGAAGAGCTCGAGCGAGCGCCCGAAGCGCAGCGAGCGGTAGGTGCGGAAGCCCTTGCCGAAGCGCCGTGCGGGCATGTACTCGTGCCAGGCCTTCCAGCCGGCGCTGATGCGCGGCGCGGTCGAAGGTGTCGCGCTCGTCGCCGTCGTCCGGCGTGCCGGTCTGGCCGGCGGGGAGCGTCCCGACGTAGTTGTCGGTGACCTCGTGGTCGTCCCACTGGGGGACGAGCGGGACGAGCCGGTGCAGCTCGCGCAGGTCCTCGTCGGTGCGGTACAGGCGGTACTTCTCGCGGTAGTCGGCGAGCGTGACCGCGACCGAGTCGCGGTTGGCGCCGATCTCGTCGGTGCGCGGCGCCGCCGTAGCCCGAGTAGACGCGGTCGTAGATGTAGTCGCCGCCGCAGATGACGAAGTCCGGATCCTGTTGGAGCAGCGCCTGGTAGGCGCCGAAGTAGCCCGTCGTGAAGGACTGGCAGGCGAAGTAGCCGACCCGCAGCGGCCGCCGCGAGTCCCGCGCGGGGGCGGTCTGGGTGCGGCCGACGTCCGACGTCGTCGTGCGCGTGGAGAAGCGGTAGAAGTAGCGCCGGTCGGGCTTGAGGCCGCCGACGCGGACCTTGACCGTGTGGTCGCGCGAGCGGCGCGTGGGGACGAGCCTGCGCAGCACGACCCGGCGGAAGTCCGCGATCGCGGGCGACCTCGAGCTCGACGCGCACCTTGTCGCGGGCCTGCTCGTCGAGCCGCGCCCACAGCGTCACCGCGTGGGGCGCGGGGTCGCCGGACATCACGCCGGTCGAGAAGCCGCCCGCCCGCGCGAGCGGCACCTTGCGCTGCGCGGCGAGGTCGGCCGCACGCACGTCGAGCGGCAGCGCCAGGACCGTCGCGCTGGTGAAGAGGAAGCCGCGGCGATCCATGCCGCGGAAGCTACCGATTACCGTTCGCCGCGAAGCCGGTCCTGTAACCCGCTCGTGAAGAAGTCGAAGAACGCGTCGACGTCCGGGCCGGCCGGCAGCAGCGCCAGGTGGTCGAAGCCGGCGTCGGCGAACTCGGCGAAGACCTCGGCGTGCCGGTCGAGCTCCGGTCCGCAGGCGAACTCCTCGCGCATCGTGTCGACGGTGACGTGCTCGGCCGCCGCCTCGAAGTTGATCGGGTTCGGCAGCTCGCTCATCACCTTCCAGCCCAGCGCGCCGAAGCGGAAGAACTCGTGGGCGGACTCCGCACCGGCGTCCTCGGACTCGCGCATAGGCGAGCGGCACCTCGCAGAAGAGCGGCCCGTCGCCGCCCGCGTCCTTGAAGGCGCTGATCAGCTCCGCGTCAGGATCGGTGGCGAACAACCCGTCCCCGAGCTCAGCGGCCAGCTTCGACGCCCGCGCGCCGCCGGAGGCGAACGACGATCGGCGGCTGCCTGCTCGGGCAGGTCGAAGACCCGCGCGTCGGTCACCGTGTAGTGCTCGCCCGCGTGGCTCTGGTAGCCGCCCTGCCACAGCAGGCGGATGACCTCGAGCGCCTCGCGAAGCTCGGCCTGCCGGACGTCCACCGACGGCCAGGCGCCGCCCGTCACGTGCTCGTTGAGGCGCTCGCCGGAGACCGACACCGAGGACGAACCGCCCGTCGGCGAGGATCTGCGTCGTCGCCGCGGCCTGGGCGATGATCGCCGGGTGGTAGCGCGTCGTCGGGCAGGTGACGCCGGTCGCCAGGACGATCCGCTCGGTCTTCGCGGCGATCGCGGCCAGCACCGACCACGCGAACGGCGAGTGCTCCTGGCTGTAGAGCCACGGGTGGTAGTGGTCGGAGATCTCGACGAAGTCGAAGCCGCACTCCTCGGCGCGGACGGCCTGACGAACGAGCTCGTGCGGGTCATAGCGCTCGGCCATGAGCTTGAATCCGATCTTCATGACTCGGGCCGCTACCCGTTTCCTCGCGGCCCTGCTCGCACTCGGCGCACTCGCGGGCTGCGGCGGCGCGAAACAAGGGGCCAGGCCGCTTGTTTCGCGGAGCTGGTGGTGCAGGACGATGCCGAGCTGCTGCACCGGGAGCCGGCGCGGATCGGGGCGACGCTGGATGACCTCGAGGACATCGGGGTGGACTGGGTGCGGATCACCGCGCAGTGGCGGGCGATCGTGCCGGCGGCGGGGGCCGAGCCTGACTGGGCGGCGCTCGACCAGGCGGTTGCGATGGCGACCGACCGCGGCCTCGAGGTGAGCTCGACATCGCGTTCGGGCCGCCGGAGGGGCTGACGCTCGACGACTATCCGGACTTCGCGCAGACGGTCGCCGAGCGCTATCCGCAGGCCGTCGCGTTCACGGTCTGGAACGAGCCCAATCACCCCGTCTTCCTCGAGCCGCAGTGGCGGCGCGAGGGCGGCCGATGGGTGCCGGCGTCGCCCGACCTGTACCGGCGGATGCTCTACGACGCCGTGCCGCGGATCCGCGAGGCCGCGCCCGACGCGCTGGTGCTGATCGGCGGGCTGTCGTCGCTGGGGGAGTCGCAGGGGACGGACGCGAACACGCGCATGGCGCCGCTGACGTTCCTGCGCGCGCTCGCGTGCGCGGAGTGCCCGCCGCTGCCGGGCGACGGGTTCTCGATGCACCCGTACTCGGGCGCGCTGCCGCCGGGCGAGCACGACCCGGACCCGGACACGGTGCGGCTCGCCGACCTCGATCGTCTGCGGGCGCTGCTCGACGAGCTCTACGACGCCGGCCGGCTCGAGGAGGACCTGCCGATCTACCTGACCGAGTACGGCTACCAGACCAACCCGCCGGACCCCACCTGGGACGTGACGCCCGAGCAGCAGGCGCGTTGGCTCGCCGAGGCGGAGGAGATCGCCCGCGCCGAGCCGACCGTCCGCTCCGTCGCGCACTTCCTGCACCGCGACCTGCCCAAGCGCGAGGGCGAGAACAATCCGTGGGGCGACTTCCAGACCGGCCTGCTGTTCGAGGACGGCATGCCGAAGCCCTCGCACGCCGCGATCGCGCTGCCGCTCGTCGCCCATGCCGACGGCACGGACCGCGTGCGCTTCTGGGGGCTCGTCCGCCCCGGCGACGGCGAGCAGGACGCCCGCGTCGAGGTGCTCGAGGGCGAGGAGTGGAAGACCTTGTTCGAGCTCGAGACGGACGCGGAGGGCGTTTTCGAGCGCACCGTCGTCGCCGACCCCAGCGCGACCTACCGGCTCGCCGCCGGAGACCGCACCGGCGCCCCGCTCACGCGAGTGTGGCGGCGCGCGGCAGAGGAAGTAGAACCAGATCGCCACCGCGGCCAGCGCCTCGAAGAGGAAGAGGCCGGCGATCCAGGTGAGCGACGCCTGCGCCTCGCCTCGTACTGGCGAGCGCCGGGTTGAGGATCACGAAGGCGAACCAGACGAGGCCGGTGCCCCAGAGTGACCGCCCATACAACCGGCCGCCACTTGAACAGGTCGTAACCGTCGAGGAAGTGGAACGGGGCGAGCGCGAAGACCAGCACCTCCATCCCGACGACCGCGACCACGGCGAGCAGCGTGTCGAACGTGCGCAGCGCGAAGCCGGCGCCCGGTTCCGCAGCAGCGCTGCCGACCGGGATGGAGACGAACCAGGCAGCGAGGCTGATCGCGAGCAGCGACGACGCGATCCACGCGACGGCTCGGCCCGACTCCGATGGTGATGCTCTTGCGCGGCTCGACGTCGCCCGACAACCCGAACACGAAACCGGGGATGAAGTGGGCGAAGCGCGAGACGATCACGCACAGGATGGAAACGAAGATCTGCGCCGGGTAGACCGTCCAGCCGACGCCGCGGTCGGGCAGGTGGCGGCGGAAGTGCACGCGAGCGATGACGTTCGCGTTGATGATCACGACCGCGAAGCCGAGCAGCATGCCGAGGCGCGAACGACGCCGACCCCTCGCGCCCGGGGAAGCCGGGGTCCAGGAACCAGTGCACGGCCGAGGCGATCAGCACGGACGTGCCGGCGAAGGTCAGCAGCCCGGCAAGGCGGCCGGGGAACAGGAGCGGCGAGGACTAGCCGTGAGTACGCCGCAGAGGGCGTCGAGCTCGCGGTCCTGCTTGCGGATGAGGCGGGCGGCCTCCTCGGCCAACTCGGCGAGGTTGTCCGGGCTTGCATCATCCAGGTCGTCCTTCGCGAGCTCGAGGGGGATCTGGAAGCGCTGATAGCGCTCGCGCAGCAGGTGCGTGAGCTGGAAGTTGACGGTCTCCGCGGCGCCGGAGAGCATCACCTCGATCACCGGCCGCGCCCAGCCGAGCTGTCCCCAGCCGCGCGCCTTCTCGTAGGGGATCGGGCGGATCGCCTCGCCCGTGCCCAGCGAGGCGAGCACCCGGATCTCGTCCGCGCGCCCGGCCTCGACGACGTCGACGTACGCGCACATCGCCGGATTCGAGGCATAGACGCCACCGTCGACGAGGGAGTAGCTGCGCGCGCCCGCCGCGTCCGTCACGCGATGCGGCTCGAAGTAGGTCGGCGCCGCCGAGGTGGCGTGCGCGACGTCGGTGAGCGCGTAGTCGTAGGTGGCCTTGTCGCGCGCGCGCTCGGAGCGGAAGAAGAACGCGAAGCGGTCCTCGATCTCGTAGGCGGTGACGAGGATCGGCACGAGCGCCTCCGACAGGTAGGCCTCGCCGAGGTAGGTGTCGAGCGCGGTGCGCAGGCCGTCGTCGTCGTAGCGCTCGTCGACGATGCCGCCCAGCGAGAACAGCTGCTTGACCAGCGACCGGTGAGAAGATCCTGGGCCCCTCGGTGACGTAGAGCTGGGTCAGCTCCTCGGCCGTGTACCGCGGGCCGCCGTTCGGGCCCGGGCACCGAGAGCGCGCACGCGAGGATGCCGCCGGTAGAAGTCCCGGCGACGAGGTCGAAGAGCTCCGCGACCCGTTTCTCGGTGCGTCGCTCCACCTCCGCCAGCACGAGTGCCGGGATCAGCCCCCGGATGCCTCCGCCGTCGATCGCCAGGATCCGCACGGGGCGGACGCTAATGACGGACGGCTCCGGGCTCAAGGTCGTACGGCCTGCGACCGATGGGCCATTCAGGACGCGCACCCTCGCCTCCGGCGCTCCACCATGACCTCTTCGACCGATCTGATCGCCCGAATCTGGGCCGACAACCGCCCGACGATGAGCGCGCGGCTCGACGTGCTGCACCGCGCCGCCGACGAGCTGCGCAGGCGTCCCCTCCCGCCGGAGCTGTGCGCCGAGGCGGTCGACGCCGCTCACAAGCTCGCCGGTTCAGTCGGGTCATTCGGCTACGGGCGCTCGTCCCTGTCGGCCAAGCGGGCCGAGAAGATCCTGCGCGCCGGCGAGCAGATCCCGCCCGACGAGGCGGCGCACGAGCTGGCCGGGCTGGTGGCGGACATGCGCGCGGACATGAGCCTCGAGGCTGCCGCCCCGACGCCTGTGGCGCCCGCCGGCCCGCAGCCCGGGACCCTGCCGCTCGTCACGGTCGTCGCCTCGGACCTCGAGGCACTCAACGACCTGCGTATCCAGGCCGGCCGCCGCGGGTTGCGCGCCGTCCCGGTGATGGACTTCGCCCACGTCTCCGAGCGCGTGCGCAGCGACGGCCCGGAGGCGATCGTGCTCGACCTGGACTGCGTCGGCGCAGAGATCTGCCCGCCGATGGATCTGCTCGAGCAGCTCAACCAGCAGGCCCCGACCGTTCCTGTCGTGGTGACGGGCGGAGACGGATCGCTCGCGGAGCGCATGGCCGTCGCCGAGCGCGGCGCGGCCGGCTATCTCGTTGCGGGTGCGAGCGCCTCCGAGCTGATGGACCAAGCGGTCCTCGCCCTGCAGCGCAAGCCCATCGGCGGCGAGCGCGTCCTGGCGCTGACCGTCGATGACGACCTGATCGCCGAGCTCGAGCGCGGCCTCGACGGCGTCGCCGAACTCGTGCCGGTCGGTGCGACGGCGGAAGTGTGGAACGAGCTCGGCCGGGTGACGCCGGCGCTCGTCGCCATCGACGCCCGTACCCCCGACCTCGACATCTCCGCGCTCTGCGGGGCCCTGCGAAACGACGGCCGCTGGGCCGTGACTCCCGTGATCGTGCTGGTCGCCGACCGCGCCGACGTCGTGGCTGCCCTCGCCGCCGGCGCCGACGACTGTCTCGTCGTGCCGGTGGACACGGAGGAGATCGGCGCCTGCGTCACCGCGAGCATCCGGCGCTCGCGTCACAGCGAGGCGCTTGCCGCGACCGACGCGCTCACGGGCCTCGCCAACCGCGTCTCGGCCGCCGCGGCGCTGGGCAATCTGATCCGGCTCGCCGAGCGCCTGAGCAAGCGGGTCTGCATCGCGCAGCTCGACCTCGACGAGCTCGGCATCCTCAACGAGCACCACGGTCACGCCCTGGGCGACGCCGCCCTGCGGCGCCTCGGCGAGCGCGTCCGCGCGGGCCTGCGCGGTGAGGACGTCGTCGCCCGCTGGGGGGGCGACCGGGTCGTGATCGGCATGTTCGGGATCGACTGCGACCGCGGCGTCGACCGCTGCACCGACCTGCTCGCCGACTGGCGTGACGAGCCGCTGCCGTTCGGCGACGAGCTCGTGCCGACCACCTTCAGCGCCGGCGTCGCGGAGTACCCCGCCGACGGAGGGGACCTCGAGACCGTCCTGGCCGCCGCCGAGCAGGCCCTGCGTTCCGCCAAGACCGGCGGTCGCGACCTGGTCGTCGGCTCGAGCGGCGCGCACCGCACGACGCAGCAGGTCGACGTGGCGATCGTCGAGGACGAGGAGACCGCTTCGGAACTGATGGCGCACGGCCTCACCAGCCGCGGCCTGCGCTGCTGGCGCTTCTCCAACGGGGCCAGCGCGGTGCAGATGCTGGCCGGCGACCGGCCTCGCGTGCGCGCCCGCGTGGTCCTGCTCGACCTCAACCTGCCCGCCGTCGACGGCATGGAGCTGCTCACGCTGCTCCAGCGCGACGGCGTCCTGCGCTCCACCCGCGTGATCGTGGTCAGCGCGAACGACTTCCCGCAGGTGATGGCGCAGGCACGTGAGCTGGGCGCCTCGGACTACGTGGTCAAGCCGATCACGATCGACGACCTCGCGATGAAGGTCGACGGTGCGCTCGGCCGGCGGCCTGGCCCGGTTCCGCTGCGAATCCCAGCGCCGTCATGAACTGCCGCATCTCCGACAGGTAGGCCGCGCGCGACAGGTGCAGGACGTGGTTGCCGACGAACCAGTGGATTCGCGGCCGGTCCCAGTGCTCCCACAGCAATTCGCTCTGCTCCGGCGGCGCCAGCTTGTCGCCGAGCCCGCCGATGATCATCAACCCGTCGTGCGGGACGACCGGCTTGTAGGTCAGGGGGGAGTGCACCGCGAACGCCGCCAGCAGGTCGTCGACAGGAAGATTGCGTAGCCTCGACGTCGCGCGGATGGCCAGGTTCGGCGGGAACCAGTCCTGTTGCAGGCGTGCGATGTCCGTGACGGCCGCGTTGGGGATCGCAAAGCGCAACCGCGGCTCAACCGCTGCCAGCAGCCCGGTCATGTAGCCGCCCAACGACAGCCCGGTGACGCCGATCTGCTCGACGCCCGTGCGCTCGAGATGGTCGACGAAGATGCGGAAGTCGTGCACGGCGTGGATGAGCGCCTCGTTGAGCTGGCCCACGCCGTAGGCGAACAATTCGGCGCCGTTGACGGCAGCGAGCGGTGAGCGGCGGAGCCCGTGGAACGGCAACGTGTAGAGCAGGACGTCGTAGCCGTGGCCGAAGAACCACGGCAGCGCGAAGAAGGCCGAGTTCAGCCAGTACGGACTGGCGCCGAAGCCGTGGATCACGCAGATCGTCGGGCGCGGGCCGTCCTCGTGGGTCCAGTGCTGGGCGTGGGCGATGCGGTTGCGCGCGTGCCGGCCGTAGTCACGCCGCAGCGCCGGGTTGATCGCGACGTAGGGGCTCGAGAAGCGCAGCCGCCGCGCCTCGCGGCGGCTGAAGGGGATGGGGAGCCGGCCGGCGGGCGCCGTCGTGACCTCGACCCGCGGCGGCGGAAGGAAGACGCGCTCGGCATCACCCTCCGCGGCGAGCTCGCGGTAGAACTCGAGCCGCCGGTTCTCCGTCCGGGCCGCCGACGAGATGCCCCAGGGCAGCAGCGCCGCCGTCACGACGGTTCCGAGCGCGGTCCGCAGGCCGACATCGGCCAGCACCGTCGCCTCATAGACGGCGCGCTCGATCGGGTTGAGTCCGTCCAGTAGATGTCGCGGCGGCGCCACGCCGGGAAATACTTCCAGCCCGGCAGGACGTCCACCGCGTGCTCAGGCCAGCGCGAACCGCTCGACACGGATGGCGCCGCGCGCGATGCCGAGATCGCGCAGCGCCGCCTCGGCCGCGTCGACCTGACCGGGCGGGCCGCAGGCGAAGTACGACCAGCGCGCGCGGTCGGCGGGCAGCAGCTCGTCGAGGAGCTGCGCCGACACACGACCGCGCTCCTGCGAACCGACCAGCTCGATCCGCACGCGATCGCGCCGGCCGAGCTCGGCGAGCTCGTCCGCGAAGGCGGGTGTGCTCGGCTCGCGCAGGAAGTAGAGGAGGACGAGGCGGCGCGGGTCGTTCTCCTCGGCGGCGGTGCGCAGCACGCTCATGCAGGGCGTGATGCCGCTGCCGGCCGCGAGCAGGACCGTGTCGCGGTCGTCGACCAGCGCGGGCGCGCCGTGCGGGCCGTCGATCAGTAGGCGCGCGTCCGCGGGCAGGTCGCCGATCGCACCCGTGAAATCGCCGACCGGCTTGACGGTGAAGTGCGGGCGGGCGGGGTCCTGCGCCGAGGAGGCGTAGGAGAACGGATGCTCGGTGAGCGAGTACGGCGCGCCGGCGTGCTTGAGCCACGCGAACTGCCCGGGCCGGAAGCGAGCGCCCGGGTGGTCGACCGCTTCGAATGCGAGCGTGATCGAGCCGTCCGGCTCGCGGCTCGATTCCATCAGCCGGAAGGGTTTTCGCGCGGCGACGAAGGGCCGGGCGACGCGCAGGTAGAAGGCGCTGACGAGCGCGACGACGACGAAGCCAAGCGTGACCCAGCGGATCGTTCCTGTCGCGGTGAAGCGCGAGACGGCGATGACGTGCCCGAAGGCCAGGGCGATCGCCCCCAGTCCGAAGGCGGTGTGCAGTCCCCGCCAGGTCTCGTAGCGCAGCCGGAGCATGCGGCGGAAGGCCATCGTGAAGCCGAGCACGACCAGCAGCAGGGCGGCGGCCTGGCCGAGCTTGCCCGCCGTGGGCGCCTCGGCCGGATTCAGCCAGAAGCCGTAGTCGTCCTCCGCGGCGACCACAGTGATCACGTGCGCGGCGACCACGCCGAGCACGAGCGTCCCCAGGACGCGGTGGATGCGAATCAGGCGGTCGATGCCGAACGACGCCGTGAACGCCGGCCCGCGGCTGGCGATCACCACCTGCAGCGCGAGCACGGTGATGGCGACGAAGCCGAGCGCGATCGGCACCATCAGGTCGTCGGAGTCCTCGGTCCCGGGCGCGGCCAGCAGGAAGGCGACGGGCGCGAGGGCGAGGACGGCGTAGATCAGGCTCAAGAGGAGCCGTTCGGCGCCGCGGCCGGCCACGGCTACCCCGGTCCGCTGTTGGAGCCGCCGCGGTCCTCGCGACGCTCCTCGGCCGCGTCGATGCGGTCCTCCCGCCGGTCCTCCGCAGCATCGAGCCGGTCGTCGCGCCGATCCCCTCGATCCTCCTGTTCAACGGGCGCGGCGCCGCCTCCGGCGCGGTCGCTGCTGGTCAGCCAGACGCCGATGCCGACGGCGAGCACGAGCACGACGAGACCGACCACGAGTCCTGGGACACCCGACGAACGACGCATACGTTCTTCCTAGCCGATCGGGCCGGTCTGTACCGTGGACTTATGGCCTACGACCAAGGTCTTGCGGAACGGATTCGCGACCTGCTCATGGGCGAGCCCTACGAGGAGAAGCGCATGTTCGGCGGCCTCGCGTTCCTGATCGGAGGGCACATGGCGATCGCGGCCTCGGGTTCCGGAGGCATCCTCGTCCGTGTCCCCGAGGACGAGTACGAGGCGGCCCGCAAGGAACCCGGCGTCGATGACTTCGTGATGCGCGGCAAGCCGATGCAGGGCTGGGTCCGGGCCGACCCGGCCGACGACGCCGAGCTCGCTCGCTGGGTCCGCGGCGGCCTCGCCGTCGCCCACGGACTACCGCCCAAGCGGTAGCGCGGCGGCGAGGCGCGTTCCGGAGAGCCACGCGCTCTCGACGCGCGGTGAGCCGTCCGGGCAGTACTGGTCGCCGCACAGCCCGACACGGCCGTCGATCCGGAACGGCACGTCGTGCTGCGCGGCGGGCTTGGCGAAGCCCCAGCGGTGGGTGTGGGTCCACAGCGGCGGTCCGAACCACTCGCTCACGGCCGGCTCTGCGCTGCTGCTGTGGACCACGAGGACAGGAGCGCCGTCGCCGCGGCGATCGCCGTCGTCGGCGAGGAAGGTGATGTCCTCGCCGTTCACGAAGGCCGCGTGCTCGAATTGCCACGTTCGTTCGGCGTAGCCGTACACGGTGGCGTGCACAGGGTCGTAGGCAACTGCGTCATTGAGGGAGAGGAGCCGGGCCGCCTGTGGGTCCGGCATTGCGACGACGACCTGCCCGTCGGGGAGTTCCGTGAGCTCTGTCGTCTCGACCGGGATGTCGCCCAGGATGTGGCGGACCAGCGACCGCAGGCCGTTCGGGGTCGCCCAGCGCATGGGGCCCGTCGTGGTCGCCAGCTCGCCGTTCTCGTAGACGCCGAAGGTGTCGGTCCACGGTCTGGCCAGCCCCGCATGCTCCCATGCGTCGACCTGCACGATGAAGTCCGCGTCCTTCGCGGTGAAGTACGCCGCGCCGATGTCCACGCGCCGGCCGTGCAGCTCCGGCGACGCCATCCGCCCGCCGGGAGCGCGCCCGCGGTCGACCACACGCACCTCGACGCCGCGCTCTTTCAACGCGCGAGCACATGCCGCCCCCGAGATCCCTGCTCCGATGATGGTGACGACCTCAGACACGGGGGATGCCGAGGTGGTCGAGCTCTTCTTCGATGAGGATCTGGTCGGCGGGAGTCACGAGCTGCGCAAACGCGTATCGGAGGGGTGTGTACCCGTCGCGGCGGCGATGCAGGTCGCGACGATGGTCGCGCAGAATCCGGCGTTCGCCTTTGTGGCCTTTTACGCCGTCGAGCTCGATCGCGACCATCTGGCCCGGGTAGAGGGCGTCGATCGTCGCTCGCCCGGTGTCGTGATTGATGAGCGGCAGCATGAAGCGCCGGCTGCTGAGGAAGTCGATCAGGGTGCGCTCGAGGTGGGATTTGGTCTCGGCGAGCTGCGGGATGTGGGTTTGGATCGCGCGGCGAGCTTCGCGGCGCCTGCATGGCCTCGGCCGAGGGGCACCGAGGAAGGGGGGATCTCGTGGTGGTACTCGAGTTCGGCGAGGACTCGCTTGAGCTCCCATTCGCTGAGGTCGGGGGCGAGGTCGAGTGGGATGCGGGCGAGGGCGGTGATGGGCATGTCGTTGTGTTTGATGCGGTCGGAGTGGGTGACGCGATGCCAGCGGATGCCGTTCGTCTCCTGGCGCTTTGCCGGTGATCGCGACGTGGATCTCCGGCGGTGGGTCGTCCACAAGGTCCGCCCAGTGCGCGGCCGACAGGTGGCAAAGACGCGAGTTGGTGCCGCCGGCGAGGATCGCCGCCGCGAGCTTGGCTTCGAACTGCATCAGTCGAGGGAGGCACGATGGAGTACACGCCGTCGTGGATCTCGTGGAGGATCGCCGCGGTTGAGCGCGCGGCTCAGCGTGGCCTTCGCGAGGCCTCGTCGCCTCAGCTGCGCCCACTGCGCCGTGCCGTACTGCTGCTCCGCAACCATGGCAATCCGGTTCCGGTTGACCGCAACCGAGCCGCTGAGGTTCCGCTTTCCGGAACCGGAGCGGCGCGGTTCGTGCCGGGCGGAACCAGAGCGGCGCGGTTCGCTGGAAGGCACGCGACCGATTCAGTCACTTCCTCAGTGACCGAACAAGACCGACGCGTCGCAGTACTGCGTCAGTTCTGTGTCAAATCCCAGCGGGCGAGGTCGCGCAGCCAGGTGTCGGCGCTCGTGTCCGACGGGGCGCGCCAGTCGCCTCGGGGGGAGAGGGAGCCGCCGGCGGCGACCTTCGGGCCGTTGGGAAGCGCGGAGCGCTTGAACTGGGCGAAGCCGAAGAAGCGCTTGCAGAAGAACTCCAGCCAGTGGCGGATCTCCGCCTGGTCGTAGGTGCCGCGCTTGGCGTCGGGGAAAGCGGGCGGCCAGTGGTGGTCGTCGACGTTGCGCCAGGCGTGCCAGGCGAGGAAGCCGATCTTCGTCGGGCGCATTCCGTAGCGCAGAACGTGGAAGAGGGTGAAGTCGTGCAGGGCGTAGGGGCCGATCGAGGTCTCCGTCTCCTGCAGCTCCTCGCCGGGGACGAGCTCGGGGCTGATCTTGGTGTCGAGGATCGCCTGCAGCACCTCGTCGACGTCGTCGTCGAACTGGTCGGAGGAGATCACCCAGCGGATCAGGTGCTGGATGAGCGTCTTCGGGACGCCGCCGTTGACGTTGTAGTGCGACATCTGGTCGCCGACGCCGTACGTCGCCCAGCCCAGGGCGAGCTCGGACAGGTCACCCGTGCCGAGCACGATGCCGCCGCGCTGATTGGCGATCCGGAACAGGTAGTCCGTCCGCAGGCCGGCCTGGACGTTCTCGAAGGTGACGTCGTAGACCTCCTCGCCGCGGGAGAAGGGGTGGTCGATCTCCTTGAGCATGAGCCGCGCCGTCTCGGTGATGTCGATCTCCTCGGCGGTGATCCCGAGGGCGGACATCAGTGCGTGGGCGTTGCCCTTGGTCTCGTCGCCCGTCGCGAAGCCGGGCATGGTGAAGCCGAGGATGTCCGACCGCGGGCGGCCGGCGCGGTCCATCGCCTTGGCGGCGACGATCAGCGCGTGCGTGGAGTCGAGGCCGCCGGACACGCCGATGACGACCTTGGGCTCGCCGATCGCGCGCAGACGCTGCAGCAGACCCGTGACCTGGATGTTGTAGGCCTCGTAGCAGTCGAGCTCGAGCCGCTCGTCGTCGGCGGGAACGAACGGGAAGCGCTCGAGCGGCCGGCGCAGGCCGAGGTCGCCGCTCGGTGATGCGAGCTCGAAGCCGACCCGGCGGAAGGCATCGATGCGCTCGGCGTGCGTGCGCCGGTTGTCGTCGAAGCTCCCCATCCGCATGCGCTCCTGGCGCAGCAGGTCGAGGTCGACGTCACCGACGGAGCGGCGGTCGCCGTCCGGGAAGCGCTCGGTGTCGTCGAGCAGCACCCCGTTCTCGTAGATCATCGTCTGGCCGTCCCACGAGAGGTCCGTGGTGGACTCGCCCTCGCCGGCGGCGGCGTACACGTACGCGGCCAGGCAGCGCGAGGACTGCGACCGGCACAGCAGCTTGCGGTCCTCCGCTCGGCCGACCGTGATCGGGCTGCCGGAGAGGTTGCACAGAACGGTCGCGCCCGCCAGCGCCGCCTCGGCGCTCGGGGGGACCGGGACCCAGAGGTCCTCGCAGATCTCCACGTGGATCGTCAGGCCAGGAACGTCACGGGCCTCGAACAGCAGGTCAGGCCCGAACGGCACCTCGGCGCCCGCCACGACGATCGTGCCGCCGCGCCGATCGTCGCCCGCGGTGAGCTGTCGCCCCTCGTAGAACTCGCGGTAGTTCGGCAGGTAGGACTTGGGCACGACCCCGAGGACCGTGCCGCGGTGCAGCACGACCGCACAGTTGAAGACGCGATTGCGGAAGCGCAGCGGCAGGCCGACGACGAGGACGGGCAGCAGCTCGCGCGAACCCTCCAGCACGGTGGCCAGTGCGGCCTCGGCGCCGTCGAGCAGCGCGTCCTGCAGCATGAGGTCCTCCACGGAGTAGCCCGTGAGGGTCAGCTCGGGAAAGACCGCGAGCGCGACCCCGTCCGCGTCACAGGCCCGCGCGAGCCGCAGGACGGTCTCGGCGTTGCCCGGCGGGTCGGCGAGCGCGGTAGGACCTGTGCAGGCCGCGACCCGTGCAAATCCATGTTCGTAGAGGCTCTCGAAGTCCATGCGCCGGGTAGCAGTGTTACCCATGCCCCGCGTCGCAACCCTCGTCATCGACATGCTGACCGACTACGACCACGCCGACGGCGATGCGCTCGCCGAGCACGCGCGCGATCGGATCGAGCCCATCAAGGGTCTGATCGACACCGCCTTGGAGGCCGACGACCACCTGCTCGTCTACGTCAACGACAACTACGACGACTTCACCGCCACGTCGAAGGACCTCGGGGAGGCGGCGATGAAGGGCCGCCACCCCGAGCTGGTCGAGCCCCTGCTCCCCCCGAAGGGCGCCTACTTCGTGCAGAAGGTCCGCCACAGCGGCTTCTACGAGTCGGCGCTCAACCACCTCCTGCACATCAACGAGGTCGAGCAGCTGATCCTGGCCGGTCAGGTCACCGAGCAGTGCATCCTGTACACGGCGCTCGACGCCTACGTCCGCGGCTACGACATCGTCGTCCCGCGTGACGCGGTGGTCCCCATCGACGAAGAGCTCGGCGATGCCGCGCTGCGCATGATGGAGACCAACATGAGCGCCGCGCTCAGTCCATCGTGAGGACCATCCGGAAGCGCGCGTCGCCGCTCATCATCCGGTCGTAGGCCGCCTGCGCCTCGCGCAGCGGCATCGTCTCGATCCGCGGCGTCACGCCGGTGAGCGCCGAGAACTTCAGCGTGTCCTCCGAGTCGCGCGCCGTCCCCGACGCGTGACCCTGCACCGCGGTCGACCCCGGGATGAGGGCGAAGGGCGGGACCTGCATCGGGTCCGCCGACGCGCCGACCACCACGAGCTGGCCGCGCGGCTTGAGGCCCGAGAGCGCCGGCGTCATCGCGTCCGGCACGGTGACCGTGGCCAGCGCGACCTGCGCGCCACCGAGCTTGGTCAGCTCCTCGCCGACGTCGGACGCCGTGGAGTCGATGTAGTGATGGGCGCCCAGCTCGCGCGCCAGCGCCTCCTTCTCCGTGCCGCGCGCGACGGCCGCGACCTCGAAGCCCATCTTCGCCGCGTACTGGATGCCGAGGTGGCCGAGGCCGCCGACGCCGATGATGGCGACGAGGTCACCCGGCCGGGCGACGGACTCGCGCAGCGCGTTGAAGGTCGTGATGCCCGCGCACAGCAGCGGCGCGGCGTCGGCGTCGGAGAGGTCGTCCGGGATCCGGGCGAGCGCCTCGGCCGGCGCGACCATGTACTCGGCGTAGCCGCCGTCGTAGGCGATGCCGCTGACGCGGCCGTTCTCACAGGAGATGAAGTCGCCTCGGCGGCACGACTCGCAGACGAAGCAGCAGCCGCCGAACCAGCCGACGCCGACGCGGTCGCCTTCGGCCCACGGCTCGACGCCCTCGCCGACGGCGTCCACGACGCCCGCCACCTCGTGGCCGGGGGCGCGGGGGAAATCGTTGCCCATCGCGCCGGCCACGGTGAGCGAGTCCGAGTGGCAGACGCCGCAGGCGTGCACCTTGACCCGGACCTCGCCGCGGCCCGGCTCCGGGACCTCGACTTCCACGATCTCGAAGGGCTCGTTC
This sequence comes from uncultured Solirubrobacteraceae bacterium, assembly GCA_963759945.1. GTDB lineage: Bacteria > Actinomycetota > Thermoleophilia > Solirubrobacterales > Solirubrobacteraceae > DATLGB01. Next base: position 178,762 of record CAVXBH010000026.1, read on the forward strand.
GCCGCGGGTACCCGCGCCATCGTCATCGTCGGCATGCGGGGCGCTTACCCGGGTAGCGCAAGCCTCCATGCAGAAGACCATCACGCTGACGATTGATGGCGCGAAGCGCACCGCCACGATCGACACGCGCGTGACCGTGCTCGACCTCCTGCGCGAGCACCTGGGTGTGATCGCCCCGAAGAAGGGCTGTGACCACGGCCAGTGCGGATCCTGCACCGTGCTGCTCAACGGGCGGCGCGTGACGACCTGCCTGGCCTTCGCCGTACAGCACGATGGGGCGGAGATCACCACCGCCGCCGGGCTCGGGACGGCGGAGGACCCGCACCCGATGCAGCGCGCGTTCCTCGATCACGACGCGTTCCAGTGCGGCTACTGCACGCCCGGGCAGATCTGCTCGGCGGTCGGCCTGCTGGACGAAGTCGATGTCAAGGCGCTGGACGACGAGCAGCTGCGAGACCGCATGAGCGGGAACCTCTGCCGCTGCGGCGCGTACGTGAACATCGTTGCGGCGATCCGGAGCGTCGCGACGTGAAGGCATTCGCCTTCGAGCGCGCCGGAGCGATCGAGGATGCGGTTGCGCTGGTGGCCGGGGAGCGGGGTGCCGCCTATCTCGGTGGCGGTACGAACCTGGTCGACCACATGAAGCTCGGCATCGCCGCGCCGGATCTGCTCGTCGACGTCACGCGACTCCCGCTGAACGCGATCGAGGAGTCCGAGGGCGGAGGAGTCCGTGTCGGGGCGACCGTTCGCAACGCCGACATGGCCGCTCACCCCTTGATCCGCGAGCGCTATCCGGTCCTCTCCGAGGCGCTGCTCTCCGCCGCCTCGGGCCAGCTGCGCAACCTCGCCACCACGGGAGGCAACCTGCTGCAGCGCACGCGCTGCGTCTACTTCCAGGACCGCACCACGCCGTGCAACAAGCGCGAGCCCGGCTCGGGCTGCTCGGCGCTTGCCGGCCATTCCCGCGATCTGGCGATCCTCGGCGCCTCGGAGCACTGCATCGCCACCCACCCCTCGGACATGGCGGTCGCCCTGGCCGCCGTCGACGCGTCGGTCCGCGTGCACGGCCCCGACGGCGAGCGCGCGGTCCCGATCGGTGAGCTGCATCGTCTTCCCGGTGATGAGCCGCAGCGCGACACGACCCTGGCGCACGGCGAGCTGATCACCGCGGTCGAGCTGCCGCCCCTCACCGGCCGCTCGGCCTACCGCAAGGTCCGCGAGCGCTCCTCCTACGCCTTCGCGCTCGTGTCCGTGGCCGCGGTGCTGCACGTCGAGGACGACGCGATCGCCGACGTGCGCATCGCGCTCGGCGGCGTCGCGCACAAGCCCTGGCGCGCCACCCGCGCCGAGGAGTCGCTCCGCGGCGGCCCCGCCACCAACCAGGCCTTCCGCGACGCGGCCGAGGCCGAGCTCGTCGCAGCGCAGCCGACGGGCGACAACGCCTTCAAGGTCCCGCTCGCCGCCAACACGATCACCGCCGTGCTGGAAGGACTGGCGCGCTGATGGCGATCGGCGCCGACCTCGAACGTCACGACGGCCCCACAAAGGTCACGGGAACGGCTCCCTACGCCGCCGAGCATCCCTTCGACGACCCGGTCTACGGACACGCCGTGCAGGCCACCGTCGCCCGCGGCACGATCACCGCGATCGACACGAGCCGCGCCGAAGCGGTCGACGGCGTCCTGTGCGTGCTCACCCACGAGAACGCAGAGCGGCTCGCCGACGACGAGGACAAGGAGCTGTGGGTGCTGCAGGCGCCGGACGTCGCCTTCCGCGGGCAGATCGTCGCGCTGGTCGTCGCCGCCGGTGCCGAGGCGGCGCGCGAAGCCGCGGAGCTCGTCGCGGTCGCCTACGAGGAGGCCGAGCACGACGTGGTGCTGCGGCGCGACCATCCCGAGCTCTACGCCCCCGAGCAGGTCAACGCCGGCTTCGAGACGGATACGCAGGAGGGCGACCCGGACTCGGAACTGGCGGCGGCGGACGTCGTGGTCGACGCGACCTACACGACCCCGGCGAACCACAACAACCCCATGGAGCCGCACACGACGGTCGCCCGCTGGGACCCCGGCACCGAGCACCTGACCCTGCACGACTCCACGCAGGGCGTGCACTCCGTGCGCGACACGCTCGCGCCGCTCTTCGGCCTCGAGATCGATCAGCTGTCGGTGATCGCCCCGAACGTCGGCGGCGGCTTCGGCTCCAAGGGCGAGCCCCACGCGCACGAAGTGCTCGCCTGCATGGCGGCGCGCGCCCTTCCCGGCCGGGACGTCAAGCTCGCGCTGACCCGCCAGATGCTGTTCGCGGTCGGCGGCTACCGGACGCCGACGACGCAGCGCATGAGGCTCGGTGCGCAAGCCGACGGTGCGCTTCGCGTCCTCGTCCACGACGTCTGGGAGCACACCTCGCGGGTCAAGGAGTACGCGGAACAGACCGCCGTTTCCTCACGGATGATGTACGCGTCAGCGGCCCGCCGCACCACCCACCGGCTCGCGCCGCTCGACGTGCCCGTCCCGTCCTGGATGCGGGCACCGGGCGAGAACCCCGGCATGTACGCGGGAGAGTGCGCGATCGACGAACTGGCGATCGCGCTCGGAATGGACCCGATCGAGCTGCGTATCCGCAACGAGCCCGCCAAGGACCCCGAGACCGGCAATCCGTGGTCGACTCGCAACCTCGTCACCTGCCTGCGCGAGGGAGCCGACCGCTTTGGCTGGGCCGACCGTGATCACGTGCCCTCACCCAAGCCGGGGCCGGACGGCCGCTTGTGCGGCACCGGCGTCGCCGCGTCGGTCTACCCGGTCAACCGCATGCAGGGAAGCGAGGCCGCCATCGATGTGCTTGGCGACGGGCGCTTCCGCGTGCGCATCGGCGCCGTCGACATCGGCACGGGCGCATGGACCGCCCTCGCCCAGATCGCCGCGGACGCCCTGGCGGTTCCGGTCGACGCCGTGGAGCTCCAGATCGGCGACACCGCGCTTCCGCACGCGTCGGTCGCCGGCGGCTCGTCCGGCATCACCACCTGGGGAACCGCGATCGTCACGGCCGCGCGCAAGGTGATCGCGACCGGCCGGTCCGCAACCGGCAGCGCCGAGGACAACCCGGCGGAGGAGACGCACGCGATGTATGCGTTCGGCGCCCAGTTCGTCGCCGTGGAGATCGATCCCGTCACCTGTGAGATCACCGTCCCGCGCGCCCTGGGCGTGTTCGCCGCCGGCCGCATCGTCAACCCACGCACCGCGCGCTCGCAGTTCCTCGGCGGCATGACCATGGGTCTGTCGCAGGCGCTCTGGGAGCAGAGCGTGATGGACCCGGCGACCGGCCATTTCGTCAATCACGACCTCGCCGAGTATCACATCGCCACCTGCGCGGACATCCGCGAGCTCGAGGTCGACTGGATCGAAGAGGACGACCCGCACGTCAACCCGATGGGCACCAAGGGCGTCGGCGAGATCGGCATCGTCGGCACCGCCGCGGCCGTCGCCAACGCCGTCCACAACGCGACCGGAGTCCGGATCCGCGACCTGCCGATCACGCCGGACAAGCTGCTCACCGCGTAGTCCCGGCCGCTAGAACGGACGGGTGCCCACTTCCGCCACCGCTTACCAGTCCCCGTCCGAAGAAGGCGTCTTCGAGAAGACGACGATCGAGCGTCGCGACCTCGGTCCCAAGGACGTCCAGATCGAGATCAAGTACTGCGGCATCTGCCACTCGGACATCCACATGGCCCGCAACGAGTGGAAGAACGCGAACTTCCCCGTCGTTCCCGGCCACGAGATCGCGGGCGTGGTGACGGCGGTCGGGGACGAGGTCTCGGCCCACGCGGTCGGCGACCGCGTCGGCGTGGGCTGCTTCGTGAACTCCTGCATGGAGTGCGAACCCTGCAAGGGCGGCGACGAGCAGTACTGCGTCAAGGGTGTCAAGCAGACCTACAACTCACCCGACGAGCACGAGGGCTTCACCAAGGGCGGCTACTCGACGGAGATCGTCGTCACGGAGCACTTCGTCGTCTCGATCCCCGACGGGCTCTCACTCGAGGAGGCGGCGCCGCTGCTGTGCTGCGGCATCACGTTGTTCGCCCCGCTCAAGCACTGGAACGCGGGGGAGGGGACCCGCGTGGCGATCGTCGGCATGGGTGGCCTCGGCCACATCGGCGTCAAGCTCGCCAAGGCGATGGGCGCACACGTCACCGTCCTCAGCCGCTCGCTCGACAAGGAGGAGGACGGCCGGAAGTTCGGCGCCGATGAGTACTACGCGACGGAGGACAAGCAGACCTTCCGCGACCTGCGCTCGAAGTTCGACCTGATCCTCAACACCGTGTCCGTGAACCTGCCGCTGGACAAGTACATGGGCATGCTCGCCATCGACGGCACCTTCGTGGAGCTCGGCGTGCCGGAGGAACCGCTCGAGGTCCGAGCCTTCAGCGTGATGGCCAACCGCCGGCGCCTGTCGGGCTCGATGGTCGGCGGCCTGCCGGAGACCCAGGAGATGCTCGACTTCTGCGCCGAGCACGACTGCAAGCCGGAGATCGAGGTCATCTCGGCCGAGGACCTCAAGGGCGCCCACGACCGCGTCGTGGACGGCAAGGTCCGCTACCGCTACGTCATCGACGCCGCGACGATGTGACGTCGCGCGGCCCGAGCCGCGCCCCGCACCGTTCGCACAGCCGGTGCTCGTCCACCGCACCGCCGCAGTCGCGGTGCGTGACGAGGACCGGCGGGCCGCCCTCGGGCACCGCGTGGCGGTCGCCCCACTGCATCAGCGCCATCACCGCGGGCCAGAGGTCGAGGCCCTTCTCGGTGAGGAAGTACTCGTGCCGCGGCGGGTGCTCGCTGTAGGGGCGCCTCTCGAGCACATCGGTCGCAACCAGGTGCTCGAGCCGCGTCTGCAGGATGTTGCGGGCGATGCCCAGGCTCGACTGCAGTTCGTCGAAGCGCCGCCGGCCCAGCAGGATGTCGCGGACGATCAGCAACGTCCAGCGTTCGCCGACGATCTCGAGCGCGTTGGCGATGCTGCACGTCTGTTCGGCATAGCGATTGCCCAGCGGCATGCCGAAGATGGTAGCGTGAGTTGCATCATGCAACGCTAAGTGGCGGGTCACGCTCATCGTGTGCGTCGGGGTCTTCATGGCGAGCCTCGACCTGTTCATCGTGAACATCGCGTTCCCGAGCATCGCCGCCGACTACGACGACGCCTCGTTCGCCTCGCTGTCGTGGATCCTCAACGCGTACGCGATCGTCTTCGCCGCGCTGCTCGTCCCCGCCGGCCGCTGGGCGGACGCCTTCGGCCGCAAGCGGGTCTTCCTCACCGGCCTCGCGGTGTTCGTGGTCGCCAGCGCGGCGTGTGCGGTTTCGCCGTCGGAAGAGATGCTGATCGCCGCGCGCATCGTGCAGGCCGCGGGCGGCGCGCTGATGCTGCCGACCTCGCTCGGCCTGATGCTGCCGGAGTTCGAGTCCCACGAGCGCGGCGCCGCCGTCGGCATCTGGGCGGCGACCGGAGGCGCGGCCGCCGCGGCCGGCCCGCCGCTCGGCGGCCTGCTCGTGGAAGCCGACTGGCGACTCGTCTTCCTGGTGAACATCCCGATCGGCCTCGCCGGCCTCGCGGTGGGCATCCGCCAGCTCGTGGAGCGTGCCGAGCCCAACCCGCTGCGCCCGGACCTGCCCGCCGCCGTCGCCTTCGTGGTCGCGATCGGCTCGCTGGTCGTCGCCATCGTCGAGGGAGAGACGTGGGGCTACGCCGTGTTCGCGGTTCTGCTGCCGGCGATCCTGTGGCGTTCGGGCCGCCACCCGAGCCCGCTGATCGACCCGGCGATGCTGCGCGTGCGCTCCTTCGCGCTCGCGCTCGGCGGCTCCGTCGTCTTCTACGCCGGCTTCGGCGCGATGCTGCTCTCCGGCGTCCTCTTCACCACCGGCGTCTGGGGAGAGAGCGTCCTGACCGCGGGACTGATGCTCGCGCCGGGGCCGGCGCTGGCCGGCTCGTTCAGCATTCCCGCATCGCGCATCGCCGCGCGCCGCGGCTTCCGCCTGACCGGCGTGCTCGGCGCGACGATCTTCTCCCTGGGGCCGATCTACTGGATCGCCTTCGCCGGGGACACCTCCGCGTATCTGACCGACTACCTGCCCGGGATGATCCTGACCGGCATCGGCGTCGGTTTCATGCTGCCGACGCTCACCGGCGCGGGCGCGTCCGAGCTGCCGCCGGCGCGCTTCGCCACCGGCATCGCGGTGATCGTCATGGGCCGCCAGGTCGGCAGCGCGATCGGGATCGCCATCCTCGTCGCCGTTCTCGGGACCAGCGCCGCAACCGCCGGCGACTTCCAGGGCGCGTGGATCGTGACGCTGATCGCCGGCGCCGGGACCGCCGTCACCCTCTCCTTCCTGCGACGTGATGCAGATCACGTTCAGAGCGCAGCACAGCCCACGGAACCGGGGCTCGACCTCGACGAGTCTTCCGGGTGTCAAGCACACCCCTCCCAAGGAGACCCAGAATGTTCCGCAAGCTCACCATCACCGCCCTCATCGCTACAGCCGGCCTCTCCGCTGTAGCGCCGAGCGCTCGAAGCCGCACCCAAGAACAGGTGCAAGGTGCCCGGCACCACGACGCTCGCCATGAGCGGCCAGGGCCGCGTCTACGACCAGGACGGCACCGTCACCGCCTGCCTGAAGAAGACCGGTCAGCGCATCGTCCTCGAGGGCGCGAACCCCGGTGAGGCCGGTCGCGACGGCCGGCAAGTTCGCGGCCTTCGGCACCGGCTCCGTCGTCAACGTCCAGCGCATCACGGACGGCGCCATCCCGAGCTTAACTGCCCCACGACACGGGCGGCGAGATCGGCAAGATCGTCGTCAAGCCCAACGGCGCGGCGGCGTGGGCGGTCACCCCGCTCGACGATCCCGAGGCCTCCTACGTCCAGGGCAACGAGCGCTCGAACCACACGCCCGCAGCTCTTCTCCGACAGCGAGCTGGGCGGCGTCGACGTCGACCTCGCTGACCTCGGTGCCCGGCACCGGCATCACCTGGCTGAACGCCGACGGCACGACCGGCTCCGCCAACCTGTTCGCCGGCCCGGCGGAGCTCTCCTGAGCAACCCGGCGGCGACAAGCTAGGTTGCCCGACCTATGAGGCTGCTCGGAATCGCTCTCACGGTCATCGCCCTGCTTGTCGTCGCCGCCGCTCCCGCGGCGGCGAAGTCGTGCCGGCCCCGACGTATCCCGGCTCGGGGTACTTCACGTCGCTGAGCGTCAAGAAGACGACCTGCGGCAAGGGGAGCGACGTCGCGCTCGCCCATCACTCGTGCCGCACCAAGGGCGGCCTGCTGGGCTACTGCTCGAAGAAGGTGCGCGGCTTCAAGTGCAAGGAGACGCGCCAGTCGATCCCGACCGAGACCAACGCCAAGGTCACCTGTCGCGACGGCTCCAAGCGCGTGGTCTTCACGTATCAGCAGAACACGTGAGGGCCTGCCTCGCGGCCCTCGCGCTGCTCGTCGGAATCATCGCTCTGGCCCCCGCGACCGCCTCGGCCGCGCCACCCTGCCTCGGCGCCGCCTCGCGCGACCCGGACCATCCGTGCAACAACCCGCGGCTGCGGCTGCAGGTCTCCCCGAAACCCGACGAGGCGCTGCTGACGCCCAACCTGCAGTGCGCCACGAGCGTCGAGCAGGCGGTGGCCGAGTGCGGCTACGGCGCCCCGCCGGCCTCCGCGCGAGGGACCATCGCCGTACTGGGGGACAGCCACGGCGCGCACTGGCGCGGCGGCCTCGACGTGATGGCGAAGGGGATGCGCTGGCACGTGCAGGACTTCTCCACCGCGCGCTGCTCCTTCACCGCCCTCCCGCCGCCGCCGGACGGCTACTTCGAGGAGTTCTGCCCGCGCCACAACCGCGAGATCGTCGCCTACCTCACCGCGCACCCGGAGATCAAGACGGTCTTCGTCTCGGCCTACGTCTTCCAACTGATCGACGTCGAGCAGGGCAAGCAGCGCTTCTCCAAGCGCGTTCAGGGCTTCCTCGACCAGTGGGCGCTGCTGCCGGACTCGGTGAAGCGCGTGGTCGTCCTGCGCGACACGCCGCGCGACCGCATCACCACCTTCGACTGCGTGCGCAAGGCGATCCGCCGGCGCAAGCCGGCCGGCAGCGCGTGCCGCGCGATCCGCAAGGCCGTCCACAACCGCGACCCGGAGGTCGTCGCGGCGCGCCGGGCGACCGGCCGCCGCTTCGCCGTGCTCGACTTCACCCGCCAGTTCTGCGGGCCGAAGTGGTGCTATCCGGTCGTCGGCGGCGTGCTCGTCCACAAGGACATGGGCCACATGGGCCAGCCCTTCGCCCGCACGCTCGGGCCGATCATCCTGCGCGAGGTGCGCGCACGATTCGCCTGACCAGCGCGCGGGGGATCGCGCGCCGGATCGGGGCGGGAATGCGCCGCAGCACCCGGCGGGCGCGCGGGGACAGGTTGGGCCGCTCGGCCCGGACGACCTCGACGAGCTCCTCGGTCCGGCCCGCTCGGACGAGCTCCCACTGACGGCGCTCGTTGGCGGGCAGCGGCGCGTAGTGGGCGTCCGTCGTGCCCTCCAGCAGCTGGCCCGCACGTTCCACGAAGGTCGCTGGTACTCGGCGTCGGCGTGATGGAGGACGTTCAGGTGCAGGCGCAGGTCGTCGCGCAGCAGCAGCGCGCGGTACTGCTCGGCCAGCTCGACGGCGCCCTCCTCGATGAACAGGCGGTAGACGAACTCCACCGCGTCGAGGCGCTCCTTGAGCATCTTGTGGGTGAGGCGCTGCTGGGTGATCGAGCCCGAGTCGTCATCACGCAGACGCCAGTGGTAGACGGGGTCCGACACGACGTCGACGGCGCGAGCATGGAGGTGGGCGGGCAGCTTCACGGGGATGTCCTCGTGCCAGACGCCGACGGGGAAGCGCAGCTGCTGCTCGTCCCAGAACGAGCGGCGCCAGAGCGTGTTCCACGCGGTGCGGTCGGACAGCAGCGGCTCGAACACCCGGACGTGCGTGCGCAGCCGGGTCTGCGCGAACGCCTTCGCGGCGTACGGCGCGGGCTGGATGCGGCCGTGCTCGATCCGACGCACGCCCCCGGAGGCGAAGTCCGAGCCGCTCTCGTCGAGCGCGGCGAGCAGGACGCGGTAGGCGTCGGGCGGGAGGACGTCGTCGCTGTCGGCGAAGGCGATGAACTCGCCGCCGGCCGACGTCGATGCCGGTGTTGCGCGCCGCGCCCAGGCCGGCGTTCGCCTGGCGGACGAGCCGGAAGCGCCCGTCGCGCGCCGCGAAGCGCGACGGCGATCTCCCCGCTCGCGTCCGTCGAGCCGTCATCGACCATCACGACCTCGAGGTCTGTGAGCGTCTGGCCGGCGATGGAGGCCAGGCACTCCTCCAGGTACCGCGCGACGTTGTAGATCGGGACGACGACGCTGACGCGGGCCACCGCGGCTCAGCCCCTGAGGCGGCGCAGGATCTTGTTGCGCAGCTCGCGCGGAACGGCGTTCTGGATCGGCGCGGGGATGCTCTCCAGGATCCGGCGGGTGCGTGGGGCGAGCGGACGACGGGGCGCGAGCGCGTTGTCGGCGCCCGCGAGGATCGAGGAGTAGGCGATGCCCTCGGCATCCGAGTAGAGCGTCGCGTAGTCGGCGCGCAGTTGGTCGAGGCGCGCCGTGTCGGGCTCGGGCGACGTGAGCTCCTCCCACACGGTCTCTGCGAGTTCGCGGAGCGGCGCCGGGATCGGGCCCCATTCGGCGGGGGACCGATCCAGCGCCGAGTCGAGGAACTCGTGGGCGGAGCGGATGGCCTGCGCCGGGGCGTCGCGCACGACCGAGAGGTCCAACGCCTCGCCGACGCCGGCGAGCGCGACTGTCCAGTCGTCGAGCAGATCCTCGTACCGCAGGAGGGCGCGCCGCATATCACGCGTCGCGCGCTCGGTGAAGAGCGTCTGGTTGATCCACTCCGCGGTGCGGCTGGCCTCGCCCTGGGCGCCCTCGTAGTAGGTCTGCTTGGAGGCGACGACGACGGCGGGGTGGCGCAGCATCATGATCGCGCAGGGGGTCGCCCCGAGGTCGGTCCCGACCCGGCGCCACAGCGGCAGGAACCAGGTCAGCCGCGGGTCCTTGATCAGCACGTCGTCAGCCCGGCCGAACTGCTTCTCCAAGAATGTCCGCACCTGCGCCTGGACCTCCTGGTCGAGGCCGAGCGGCGCCGTGACCGTCCACGCCGCGGGCCGCGCGTCGGACAGCTGCATCCGCGCGTGGCGCAGGAGCCTCGTGTGGAAGTCGACGACCCAGCGCGATTCGGCGAACCCGCGCGGGTTCGAGGAGTCGGCGGGCACCTCGGGCTGGGGCACGCGGGCGCCGAGGCGCTTGAGCATGCCCGACACCAGGCTCGTGCCGCTGCGACCGGAGCCGGCCACCAGGATCAGCGAGCGCGCGGGCGGTGTGTCCCCAGTGGGACTCGAGGCGGGTTCGACGAGGGTCACCGCCCGCGAATGTACTCAGTGGGCGGCCGACCTCCGGATGCGGCGCCGGCTCGATCTCCGCCACGAGGTCGTTGCCATCAGCTGGGCACCGAGGCCGATGCGAGTGTGTGCTCGCCCGCACACCCAAGTTGCATAGTGCAACTAGACTGGAGCTATGGGCATCATCCGCACCCGCAGCTCCCGCCAGCGGCCCGTCGAAGACGATGGGGACCGCCTCCTGATCGCGCTCGTCAACGAGGCGCGCACCCCTGACGAAGTCCGCACCGTCCTCCGCCGCACCACGGCTAGCCCGACGGCGAGGAGCTCGACGAGCAGGCCGATCACTGCGCACACGCCGAGCGTCCTGAGCACGGACCAGCGCAGTCGGAAGATCATCACCGCGGCCGCCGCGGCGATACCGAGGGAGACCGGTCGCAGGGTGTCGAGTCGCGGCAGCTCGAGGTCGAGCGGTCCCCAGGTGGTGATGGTCGTGCCGCGGAACAGGGTGTGCAGGGCGAAGTACACCGCGAGGTTGGCGATCACGCCGACGACCGCGGCCGTGATCCCGGTCAGTGCCGCCGTCAGCCGGCGGTTTCCGCGCAGCCGCTCGACGTACGGCGCGCCGATGAAGATGAACAAAAAGCACGGCACGAACGTCACCCAGGTGGTGAGCAGCGCGCCCAGCGTCGCCGCGAGCCAGGGATCCATGCCGCCGGGGTCGCGGTAAGCGCCGAGGAACGCCACGAACTGGACGACCATGATCAGCGGACCCGGCGTCGACTCCGCGAGCGCAAGGCCGCGGACCATCTCGCCGGGCGCGAGCCAGCCGTAGACCTCGACGGCCCGCTGCGCGACGAACGCGAGAACGGCGTAGGCGCCGCCGAAGGTGACGAGCGCGGTGCCCGAGAAGAACAGGCCCTGGTCGACGAAGACGCTGTCGCCACCGGCGAGCGCGGCGGCGGCGAGGACCGGCGCCGCCCACAGCACCACGCCGATCACGAGGATGCGCGCCGCACGAGCCACGCTCGGGCGCTCGTGGTGCAGCGCGTCGTCGGAGATCACGGGCGGCGGGCCGCCGTCCTCGTCGCCGTGGCCGCCGCCGCGCATGGCGTCCGGCCGCCACCGGCCCAGGGCGAGCCCGGTCAGTCCGGCGACGGCGACGACGATCGGGAACGCGACGCCGAAGACCGCCAGCGCGACGAAGCCGCCGACGGCGATCGCGACAAGGGCGGGGTGGGCCAGCGCGCGCCTGCCGACGCGGATGACCGCCTGCACGACGACCGCCAGCACCGCGGGAGCCAGGCCCATGAAGAGCCCGGTGACGGCGGTGGTGTCTCCGAAGCCCACGTAGATCGCCGACAGGGCGAGCAGGGCGACGACGCCGGGCAGCACGAAGAGGATGCCCGCCGCCAGGCCGCCGCGGGTCCCGTTGAGCAACCAGCCGACGTAGACGGCGAGCTGCTGCGCCTCGGGTCCCGGCAGCAGCATGCAGTAGTTGAGCGCGTGCAGGAAGCGCCGCTGGCCGATCCAGCGCTTCTCGTCGACGAGTACGCGCTGCATGACCGCGATCTGGCCGGCGGGGCCGCCGAACGTCTGCAGCGCGATCGCACCCCAGGTGCGCACGGCCTGGCCGAACGGGACGAGGTCTTTCATGTAGATGGACCGGCTAGTCGCGGGGGCGCAGCACGTCTTCGCGGCTGTAGTGGCCGGCGACGTCGAACCAGCGCTTCGCGTGCAGCCCGTCGCGGAGGTCGCAATCGTGCACCAGCATGCCGGCTTCCCCGTAGAGCGGGCCGGCGACCACTTCGCCCTGGGTCGGCTCGACGATCACCGCGCCGCCGCGGCCGAACACCTCGGTGTCGGGCAGCCGCATAGGGAAGTCGTCAGGGAACGCCGAGCGGGGGATGAACTGCGGTGCGGCAACGACGAAGGCTCCCGACTCGATGGCGATGGCCCGCATGAGGGCGATCCAGCCGTCGGAGTCGTCGGCGGTCGGCGCGACCCAGATCTGCGGGCCCTCGCGGTAGATCGCGTAGCGCGCCAGCGGCATGCGGTTCTCCCAGCAGATGAGCCCTCCGACGCGGCCCGCCGGCGTATCGACCACGCCGAGGTCGTCGCCGGTCCCCATGCCGTGGAACACCCGCTCGTGGTGGGTCGGCATCAGCTTGCGGTGGCGCTGCAGCAGCCCCTCAGGACCGAGCACCAGCATCGTGTTGTAGAGCGTCCCGGGCCGGTGCGACTCGCGCTCGTTGACGCCGATCACCACGTGCAGGCCGTGGGCACGACAGGCCTCGATGAGCTCGTCGACCAGCGGCCCGGGCACGTCGACGGCGCTGCCCCACATCCGCTCCCAGAGCTCGTCGGACCCGCCGAAGGCCGCGGAGGCGCGCGCCCAGTGATGGGAGGGGTACAGCGAGAGGAAGCATTCGGGCAGGACCGCGAGCTCCGCGCCCGCGTCCGCTGCCTCCCCGATCAAACGGATCGCCTCGGCCACGCTCGCCTCGGCGTCCAGGACGACCGAGGTCGCCTGGATCGCCGCGACGCGGACCGGCCGCAGAACGGTCATCGCCGAGCTAGGCGGCTGGCCTCTTCCACAGCGCGGAGGCGATGAAGAAGGCGACGATGGCGCCGATCACGTAGCCGATCGCCACACCGGCACGGGCTCCTTCGTCGGAGAGAAGCGCGTTGATGACGGCGAAGATCAGGAAGGCGCCGATCAGGACGAGCAGCACCGCAACAACGCGCAGGACGATTTTCAAGGGGATCTCTCCGAGTCGGATGCGCCGGGCTCATCCCGGCGCGATCGCAACTCTAGACCTCTTTTCAGATGCAGTCGGCCGCGCCGAGCTTGGACGACGCCTCGGCTGCGGACGAGGTCAGCGCCTGATTCTCGGCATTGGTCTGGGGGTCGGTCAGGTAGGCCTTGTAGGCCTTCTGGTCCCGGCCTCGGCGAGCTCCTGCGCCCGTGTCACGCGCTCGTACTGCTCGTTGAGGATCGCGTTGCGCTCCGTCACGGCATCCGTCAGCTCGTCCGGCTGATCGAGATCCTGGATGTCCTCGACGAAGGCCTTCGTCTTGTCGGCCAGTTCGGCCAGGATGGGCGCGTCGTTGGCGGCGTCGCCGGTCAGATCGTTGGCGAGCGCGTCCAGCGGCGGGATCTGCTCGCTGCAGATCTCGTTCGTGGCCGTGGTGAAGTCGCTGTAGCCAGAGGATTCGTTGGAGCCTTCGTCGCCGCCGCAGGCGGCAAGGGCGAGTGCCGCGAAGGCGGTCGCGAGCATGGCGGTTCTACGCATGGGGAGTCTTTCGGGGAGGGGTAAGGCGACGCTCCACTTTCGAGGCGTCGATTTGCCGGGCGCAGGCTACTGCCGCGCGTGCCACGAGGTGGGTTGGCAATCCGCTGCCGATCGAGGTACGGTCGGCTCAATCGGCGCTCCGCTAGGCGCCTTGTCTCTCCACCCCCCGCTCGGAAGGTCCTCGATGTCTCTGTTTCTGGCGCGCCTGGCGCGCACCTTGTCCTCGCACTGGAAGCGCAGTCTCGCTGCGGCCGTCGGTGTCCTCGTCCTGCTCGTTCTCGCGGCCGGTGCCTCGGAGGGTGCCAGCGACGACTTCGCCCTTCCCGGCACCGAGTCACAGGACGCGATCGATCTCTTCCAAGCGCACTCCCCGGCCTTCGGAGGAGCGGACTCGACCCTTGTCTTCACCGTCGACGAGGGCAAGGTCTCCGATACGGAACCCCGAGCGGCGATCGAGGACGCGCTGACCGAGGTCCGCGGTCTGGAAGGTGTCGAGCTCGCGGCGAGTCCTTTCGAGCCGGGCGGGCAGCTGTCGGAGGACCAGCGCCTCGCGGCCGTCGACGTCCGCTACTCCACCGATCCCGGCGACATCAAGAAGGAGGACGGCGAGGCACTGATCGCGGCCGGTGAGACCGCCGAACCGACCGTGCAGGTCGAGGCGCGCGGGATGCTGCCCGATCTGGCCGCCGAACAGGAGGCGCCGGTCGGCGAGCTCGTCGGCATCGGCTTCGCGATTCTTCTGCTGACGCTGCTGTTCCGCTCCGGGGCGGCGATGACCGCGACGCTCATCGGAGCGCTGCTGGGTGTCGCGGCTGGGCAGATCGTGCTCGTCATCGCCTCCGGGCCGCTCGGCCTGCCGACCTTCGCGGCTTTCCTCGCGGTGATGATCGGGCTCGGCGCGGGCATCGACTACTCGCTGCTGATCATGGGTCGCTACCGGGAGCAGCGCGCCGCGGGCGACGACGTCGGCGACGCGGCCGCCCGCGCCCTGATGACGTCGGGCAGCGCGGTGATCACGGCCGGCCTGATCGTCATGGTCGCGATCGCCGGCCTGCTCGTGGTCGGCGTTCCCTACATCGGCAGGATGGGGCTTGGTGCGGCGATCGCCATCGCCGCGGTGGTCCTCTCCGCGCTGACCATCCTGCCGATCATGATGGGCGCCTTCGGGAAGCGACTCGTGCCGAAGAAGCCCGAGCACGTGCGGGTGTCACCGGCCTTCACCCGCTGGGGTGAAATCGTGACGCGCCGGCCGTGGGTCTCGATCGGAGCGGGCGTCGCCGTTCTCCTGGTCTTCGCGTTCCCGGTCACCCAGATGCGCATCGGCCAGCCCGACGACGGCAACCAGGCGAAGTCGCAGACGCAGCGCGTCGCGTACGACCAGCTCACTGCGGCGTTCGGCGCCGGCTCGAACGGGCCGTTCCTGCTCGCCGTCGACACGCCCAAGGACGCTCCGGAGACCGCCGCGCAGCTCGAGCAGCTCGAGCGGGCCATCGGCGACACGCCGGGCATCGCTTCGGTCGCCCCTGCGTCGCTCAGCGAGGACGGGGAGATGGCCACCATCTTCGCGATCCCCACGACGGCGCCGCAGGACGCCAAGACCTCGGATCTGCTCGAGCGCCTGCGCGGCGACGTGATCCCGAAGGCCACCGCGGGCACGCCGCTCGAGGTCTTCGTGGGCGGCAACGTCGCGGTGTTCGAGGACACCGGGGACAAGGTCTCCGGCCGCCTGCCGCGTCTTCATCGCCGTGGTGATCGGCCTGTCGGTGCTGCTGCTGGCCATGGCGTTCCGCTCGCTGTGGATCCCGCTCGTGTCGGCCGTCTTCAACCTGCTGTCGGTCGCCGCGGCCTACGGCGTCGTCGTCGCGGTCTTCCAGGAGGGCATCGGCGCGAGCCTGATCGGCGCCGAGTCGGGCGTCCCGATCATCTCGTTCCTGCCGGTGATGCTGTTCGCGATCCTGTTCGGGCTGAGCATGGATTACAACGTCTTCCTGCTCAGCCGGATCCACGAGGCCTACAACGAGGGCGACGGCCCCCGCGAGAGCGTCATCCACGGGATGGGGCGCATCGGCAAGGTCGTGGTCTTCGCCGGGCTGATCATGGCCGCGGTGTTCGTCTCCTTCGTCACCGCGCCCGACCTGATCGGGAAGATGTTCGGCGTCGGGCTCGGCCTGGCGATCCTCATCGACGTGCTCGTGGTGCGCATGGTCATCGCGCCCGCGGTGGTCACGCTGCTCGGCGATCGCGCGTGGTGGCTGCCGCGCGGCCTGGACCGCGTGCTCCCGAGCCTCGCACTCGAGGGCAGCGAGCGGATGCCCGCCGACCCCGAGCCCGAACCGGAGCGCAAGAAGGTGGCGGTCTAGCCGACCGCCGAGGGCCAGTCCGCGCGCGGATCGGGCAGCGGCGTGAGGCGCCGCTCGATCTGCTCGCGCTCGGTCCTCGAGGAACGGCGGCAGGATCACCTGCGTGCCGAGGTCCTCGATGCCGAGGCCGTCGACCAGGAAGCCGGGCTCCTCGGTCGCCAGCTCGTAGAGCACGCCGCCGGGCTCGCGGAAGTAGAGCGAGTGGAAGTAGTGGCGGTCGACGAAGCCCGAGCTCGGCACGCCGGCCGCGGCGACGCGGTCGATCCAGCCCTGCAGCTCGTCGTCGCGGGTTCCCCAAGCGACGTGGTGGACGACCCCTGCGCTCTGGCGGCCGCGCTCGGCCGGCGCCGGGATCGAAGGCGATCCAACCGCCGCGGCGGTCGCCGCGCAGCTCGAACCGGTCCTCCTCGCCCATGCGGGACGCGCCCATCAGCTGCTCGAGCATCCGCGCGGACCCGGCCGGGTCGAAGCTGTAGGCCCGCACGCCCTCGAAGCCGCGGATCGCCATCGTCCGCCGGGACCTCGGGGTGCACGGCGACGAGCGGAGCGTCGTCGGACCGGTCGATGACCAGTTCGTGCGCGAGGCCCTCGCCGTCGGCGAACGCCAGGCTGTGCTCGCCGCGCTCGTTCGGGACGCCCTCGGCGGTGAGGCGGTCGGCCCAGAACGCGAGCGCGTCCTGCCGAACCGACGCGGTGGACGATGCGGTGCACCATTCCGGCACCCGGCCGGCCCGGGATCGCGCCGGGGTACTCGAAGAAGGTCAGGTCCGCGCCCGGCTGGGCGTGCTCGTCCCCGTAGAAGAGGTGGTAGACGCCGGGGTCGTCCTGGTTGACGGACTTCGCGGTCAGCCGCAGCCCGAGGACGCGCGTGTAGAAGTCGACGTTGCGCCGCGCGTCGCCCGTGATCGCGCTGATGTGGTGGATCCCCTCGAGTTGCACGGTCGGCCTCCTGGCGTCCTGGTCAGTTACTTGCGCTAGCAAGTATAGACGACGGACGGTGTGCGACGAACCAGCTCGGACCGGGGGTGGCGCAGGTCAGCCCGGCGGCGTCGACGCGCGCTCGCTCGACGGTGACGTCGAGCGGGCCCTGCGGGGCGTTCGACGCGGATCCGCACCGCGCCGCCGTCGATCGGGGTCGACGAGACGAAGGTGACATCGGCCGCCCGCGGCAGCGAGAACCGCTCGTGGACGGCGGCGACGGCGGCCTGGGCGGCGGGCGGGATGCCGATCCGCCCGCGGAAGAACTCGCCGACGACCTCGCCGGCGTCCGTGGCGCTGACGAGACGGCCGGCGGCCTCCGGCGGCACCCGGCCGTACATGTGCCCGAGCGGGAGCACGAGCATCGAGGGCGCGAAACGGCAGCCGCCGAGGTGGCTCGACTGCCAGACCCGGTCGGGACGCAGGGCGGCGAGGCTGGTGATGAGCGGCCGACCGCGCTGCGCGCAGCAGGCGTCGTGCAGGCCGTGGGTGCAGACGAGATACAGCGGCTCCGGGTCGAGCACGCCCACCGATCCGTCGAGCGGCAGCTCGAGCAGGTCGGCGTCCGCTTCGTACTCGCCCCGGTACACGGCCCGGGTCGCGGCGCGGGTGTCGACGATCGCCCACTGCCGCGGGTGCTCCGGGAGACGGCCCAGGCGGCGGATGGCCTGCACCCGCACGCCCTGCTCGCGCCCACGCGCCTCCAGTGCGAGCGCGGTCGCCGCGTCGAAGTGCGACGTGCGCAGACCCTCCGGGTCCCCAGGGGAAGGGCTGCTCGACGAGCAGCAGGCGAGCCGCCGGGAAGGCGGTGCCGAGCATCTCGTCGCCGCGCGCGTCGGCACGCACCGCACAGCGCTCCGACGCGGGGCGGACCTGGGGCCGGGTCACGCGGGGACGACGACGCTCTCGCGCAGCATGCGCCGGGCCAGCGTCAGCTGCTCGTCCGGCTCGAGCCCGGGAAGGTCGCCCGGCACGAAGACCTCACCGCCCAGCATCAGCTCGACGGCCTCCGCGATGCTCGACGGGCAGGTCGATGGTCCGGTCGAGCAGGACGAGGCGCAGCTTCTCGCCACGCTCGAAGTCGATGCGCAGCCCGGGCCGGCGCCGCAGCGGAGTGTCGGCCGTGAGCGCCTCCGCCGCGGCGAGCTGTGCGAGGGGGCCGACCGGCGTCGGGCGCGTGCGCTGCCGCAGGCTCGCGCCGACCGCGCGGGCGATCCGGTCCGGCGCGACGTCGCGGAGAGCGGCGCCGAGCGCGGCGACCGTGGCCTCGACGTGCGGCGCCAGCACCTCGGGGTCGCCGAGGTCGACGCCCATCGGCAGCGACGCGCGCAGCTGCGGGTCGTCCTGCGCCGCATCGAGCAGCTGCTTGACGAGGTCGTAGCGGGTCAGGGGGTGCACCCCGACCGTCAGGTGGATGGACGTCTCGCCCAGCGCCTGCGCGGAGTGCACGGTGCCGCGCGGCAGATAGAGCGCGTCCTGCGGCTCGAGCACGGTGTCGATGACCGGAGGCCTCGGCGACCCGCGCCGCGATCTCGCTCCTTGAAGCCGTCGAAGGGCTGGTTGGAGAGCGGGTCCTCGACGACCGGCGCGTGCACGGTCCAGTGCTTGCGGCCGGACACCTGAAGGACGAAGACGTCGTGTACGTCGTGGTGGGGCGCGAACCCCTGGCTCTGCGGCGGGGTGATGTAGGCGTTGATCTGGACAGGGTGGCCGAGCTCCTCGGCGAGCCGGGAGCCGAAGTCGACGAGGGGAGGCCAGGTGCGGTGCAGCGCCTGGAGCACGAGCGTCGAGCCGTCCGCCAGCGCGGCCAGCACCTTGTCGTCGGCCGTCTGGTCGGAGATGCCGGCGCCGGCGCCGCCCCCGCGCGTGTACGTGCTCGCGGGGCGGACCGAGCCGTCCTTCGCCATGCGGATGAACGGCGTGCGGATCCCGCGCGCGGACACCAGCTCGTCGACCGCGGCCTCGTCGAAGAGGTCGGTGAAGTCCGACGCCAGCTCGGCCGCGCGCGACAGCAGCGGCGCGCGGCCCCAGTGCTCGTCTGCAAAGACCTGCGCGGAGCAGGCGACGCAGCGCGCGAGCGCTGCGTCCGCTCCTACTTCAATCGCCACAGGGCGAGGCTACGCCCCACCGTCGGCGGGACCCTCGGGGCCGTCCTCGGCGGGGCCGTCCGCGCCGCCGTCGCCCGTGCCCGCGCCGCCGTCGGCGGGACCCTCGGGGCCGTCCTCGGCGGGGCCGTCCGCGCCGCCGTCGCCCGTGCCGTCCGCGCCGCCGTCGCCGCCGGTCTGGATCTCGTCATCGTCAAGCATGGCATGTCCTCTCGATCGTGGGACCGGGCTCGCCCGGCACTGTCGTCTTCCATCTGCCCCGAGGCGCGAGTTCAATGCGCCGAGGTTCGAACTGCGCCCGATCCGACGATCAGGCGGCAGCCCGGCGGCTCGCCTGACCGTGCCGCGGCGACGGCCGGCCGCGCGAACGTAGTGTCCGGCGGCATGGATGACGACGCGATCCGTCGCCACCGTCGCGCGGCTCGCACGTCCCCACCCGAAGGGGGTCGTGATCGAGCGCGCCGCGATCCTCGCCCAGGGCGAGGTGTCCAGGGCGCTGCTGACCTGGATCGTCGATCACGGCGGTGAGCCGGAGGCCGCAACCGCCACGTCGGCCCCGGGCGGCCTGCACGGCGGAAGGGGCGAGGCCGCAGTGGACGCCCTCCGGTACGTGTTGCCTCGCAGCGCCATCGCCTAGCCAGGGGCTCGCCTGAGGAGTAGGTTCGCGCCGTGATGGTGCAGCGTCATCGCCTCGGTCTCGTCATCGCGTTGGCTGCGCTGTTGACACTCTCCGGAGTGGCGGGCGCCGACCACGACGGGCCCCTGGGCGGCCAGTGGCACCTCGACAGCCAGACCAACGCCTTCACGGAGGAGAGCTCGGGCCACAATCTCAACAGCTTCGCCCCCGGCGTGACCGTGCAGCCGGGCCGGTTCTCCAACGCCATGAGCTTCCCGGCCGACAACGCCGGCGTGATCGTCGCCGACGCCCTGACGCTGCGGCCCGACACGGTCACGGTCATGGCCTGGGTGCGGCGCAACGGTGCGGGCGGGCAGTACCGGTACGTGGTCGCCAAGGGCGCCCAGGCGCCGTGCCTGGCCTCCTCGTACGCGCTCTACACCGGGAGCGGCGCGGGCCTGCAGTTCTACATCACGACGGGTGGCGGGCAGAACCCAGTCTTCTCGGCGGAGGTGCCCGCCGCCGAGATCTGGGACGACCAGTGGCACGGGGTGGCCGGCGTCTTCGACGGCAGCGCCGTGCATCTCTACGTCGACGGTGCCGAGGTGGGGACGCCGACCGTCGCACCGGCGGGCATCGGCTACGGGCTCAGCACGGAGGACTTCACGATCGGCCGCTACCCGCGGCAGTCGGAGTGTGCGAGCGCGACGCGCTTCGGGGGCGTCATCGACGAGGTCCGCGTGTACGACAGGGCGCTGACGGAGGAGGAGCTCCAGCCCATGCTCAGCACGACGGACCCCGAGCCGCCGGTCCTCGGCGCGACGCCGACGCCGACGCCGACGCCGACCGCCGACCGTCGACCTCCACGCCGACGGCAACGGCCACCGCGACCGACGACCGCGACCGCGACGGACGCCCTAGCCGACCGCGAGCCCATCATCATCGGCGACCCCGACCGCCGTGCCCACCCCGGTGCCGGGCGGTCTCGGGGTCACCGGCATCACGCTGGGGACGCCGCTCGTCGCCAACCAGGCCGCGGTCGTGAAGGCCACCGTCAAGGGCACACCCGCGTTCATCGAGTGGGACGTCGACCGCGACGGCAAGACCGATGTGAGCTGTCCCGGACAGCAGCCGACGCTGACCTTCACGCCCCGCGCGAGATCCGGTCGTCAGGCGTCGTTGTTCGAAGGCGTCATCGCCGTCCGGGCCGTCTCCGGGCATGGAGTCGAGCCCGCTCTTCACCCAGTCGGTCACGATCGCGCCGGCGACGGTCATCAGCGGTCGTTCGGCCCGGCCGTTGCAGAACGTGGTTGCGGCGATCAGGAAGACGCCACCCGTCTATGCGTGCGGGACCGATGCGGCGTTCGAGGACACGATCGCCCACGTCTCTCCCGTCGGGGACGAGGGCGTCGACTCGGACGTTCCGACGTTGTACCGCTGCACGGAGATGACGCTCAAGGCGGGCACCGTGTCGGTGCAGGGCTGCCTGCTCCCGCTGGTCACGGCCAAGCAGCTCTCCCAGGACGAGCTCGGCAGCCTCAAGCCGCTGCTGGACATCGGCAAGCCGCCGACCTACGCCGAGGTCAAGGCGGGCAAGGACGCGCCGGCCGGGAAGTTCGTCGAAGCCGCGCTCGACTTCACCAACGCGTACTTCTCCCGGTCGCCGGTGCTGGTCAACGGCGCGACCGTCGAGCCCAGCAGCGGCGCAGCCATCGTTTGGTTCCCGCAGGTCAAGCAGGTCTTCAGTCCCGACGCGAAGGTGTCCGTCGGCGGGATCCGCCTCAGTCACCCGAAGCGGTTCAGCCTGAGCATCCGGGAGACGAGCACCGCCGGCCGCATCCCGCTCGGGACCTTCCCGCGGCTCTCCGGCGGCACGCGCGGACTGGGCGGCTTCTCGCTGGCGGGGGACACGGGCGTCACGCTCACGCCCGGGGAGAACGGGCGGCCCGGGCGGCGCCGAGATCACCGTGCGGCTGAACCTCCCGTCGTTCTTCGCCGCGCTCGGCGTCGGCGCCAACAACCGGGCGAAGCTGCGGCTCAATCCGGACGGGAGGTTCGTCCTCGACGACCTGCGCATCGGCCCCATCGACGCGAACATCGACGGGGCGGACGTGGGCCTGCAGGACCTGGAGATCTCGTACTCCAGCGCGACGGGGGAATGGCGCGGCACCGGGTCGCTGTGCTTCTTCGTCGCCTGCCTCGATGCTCGCGACACGGGTAAGGCGCCGCCCGGGGGCGTCGTCATCCAGGGCGACTCACTGAAGTACCTCTTCGCCCGCGCGGTGTTCCCCGCGCCCGGCGTCCCATTGTTCCCCGGCGTCTTCCTCAATGACATCGGCGCCGGCCTCGAGCTCAACCCGACGCAGCTGCTCGGAAGCACGACACTGCATGCCGCCGGCATCTTCCAGATCAACGGCAACCTGGTCTTCGCCTTCCCGAGCTCGGCCGCCCCGGCGATTCTCAGCCTGCAGAAGACGGGCAAGGCCTTCCCGGCGAAGTTCTACGGGCACCCGTTCACGACCGCGACGTTCGGCGTCGGCGGAACGGCTTCCCTCGACATCCCCTTCATCGACGACGACCTCGACCTCGGCAACGCCTACCTGCTCTACAGCTTCCCCGGCTATGCGGCCTTCGGGGGCGGCGTCGAATTCGGGTTCCTCTACATCGTCAGCATCGAGGGCGGTGCCGCCGGCGAGTTCAACTTCGGTAACGGCCGCTTCGATCTCGGCGTCGGCGGCGAGCTCTGCGTCATCAACGATCCTCTGCAGCAACGCCCGCGCGCGCGTGTCCGATGTGGGGATCGGCGGCTGCGTGACGGTGTTCGACTACGGCTTCGACGACATCAACGTCGGTGGCGGCGTGACCTTCGGCCGCCGCGGTTACGACATCAAGGTGTGGCCGATCGACGGGTGCCGGTGGAACCGGTTCGCCGACCTCGAGGTCTTCGGCCGGCGCGGACTGCGCGCCGCGGGCCCGCTCGAGGTGGAGATCGAGGATGGTGATCCGAGCCAGGTCATCCAGCTCAACGCGATCGGCACCGCGCCGATGGTGCGCGTCACGACGCCGGACGGCCGGGCGCTCGATTCCCCGGCGGAGTCCGGCCTCGCCACCGGGCCGGGCATCCACATCGTCCGCTCGGAGGAGGGCGGGCTGACCGCCGATCGGACTCGTCGACCCCACGCCGGGCGTGTACACGATCGAGACGTTGCCCGGCTCACCCGCGATCGCCAGCGCGGCACAGGCGTCCGATCAGCCCGCCGCGCGGGTCCGTGCCTCCGTGAGCGCTCCCGACGACGGCGGGAAGCGCACGCTGAGCTACGACATCGGTCGGCGCGACCGCCAGCGAGGTGACCTTCATGGAGACCTCGCCGGAGGGCAGCCGCGCCATCGGGGCGGTCGACGGCGGCGGCAAGGGCCAGCTCACCTTCACTCCGACTCCGGGCCTCGGGCGCCACCGAGATCGACGCGCGCTTCGCGCTCGACGGGCTCGCCGTCGAGACCAGGACGAACCTCGCGTCCTTCTCGCCGCCCCCGCCCGTGCTCGGCCGCCCGCGCCGGGTGGCCGTCAGGCGCCGGGGCCCGAAGGTGTTCGCGTCGTGGCGCCGCGTCGCCGGCGCGACCGGCTACGAGGTGGCCGCGACCGCCGCTTCCGGGGAGCAGGTGATCCGGACCGTCAAGCGGCCTCGCGTCACCCTGGCCGGGCTCCCGCGCCACAGCGCCGGCACGGTGGCCGTCCGGGCGACCTCGCCGCTGCGCGACGGCGTGGCGCGCGTCGGCCGCTTCCGCGCCGTCGCCAAGCGGCCTCCGACACGGTTCGGCCCGCTACCGAGCCTTCGGCTGCGGCCGGCCCGCGTCTAGCTGGCGAACACGCGGTTCGCGACCGCTGCGTCCGAGAACGTCTCGAACGCGACCAGCTTGCCGTCGGCGTTGAACGTCATCACGTCGACGTTCTCCTGGTCCTCGCCGCCGAGATGCACGGTCGTGAGCACGACGACCTTGTCACCCTCAGCGATGAACTCATGCGGCTTGGAGCGGAAGTCCGAGCCCCGGTACCTGGCCCATAGCTCGGCGACCGCCTGCTTGCCGCGATAGGTGCCGGTGAGCGAGTTGTCGCCGCTGGCCTTCCACTCGATCGCCTCGTCCATGTCGCGCATCGCGCGGTCGGCGTCGCCCTCGTTGAGTGCGGTGTAGGTGGCCTTAGCCGACCGCTTGTTCTCCTGGGCGCCCACGCGGCGACAGTACTCCCTTCCCGCAGGGCCGGAAGGTGCGCTTGACGACGCGGCGGGCGCCCGTGCTCGTCCTCACGACGATCCGGACGCGGACGGGTTCAGGCGGACGTCCGGCCAGCCGGACGCGCACGATGCGCCGACGGCCGGCGCGGCGCAGTGCGACGCGCTTGCCGTTGACCGTGGCCCGCGCAGCGACGATCCGGGCCCGGCCCGGGGCGAGCACGCGCACACGCACGAACCGCCGCGAGGTACAGGGCTTGGTCGGCGCGGGGGAGACCTGGCACGTGTTCACGGGCGGCCGGCCGGCGAAGCGGTCCGCGAGGAAGCGCAGGGCGCCGGCCTCGCCGAGCCCGGCCTCGCTGAAGTGCTCGCCCTGCGTCTCGACCTGCTGGACGGTCACGCCCTCGCGGCAGTAGCGCTCGACCAGCAGCCGGTTGGACGCGATCGGGTGCGAGCTCGTCGTTGACCCCGTGGTAGTCGTAGACGGGGGCCGCAGGCGTGCCCGGGAACGTCAGCGGGCTGGCGCGCCGGAAGACCTCGGTCCAGGGTTCGCGGTCCAGCGCCGCGGGGTCCTCGAGCGCGCTGGCCGCACGGAAGAACGGATGCTTGATCGCGGCGTCGGCGATGCAGTCGCCCTGGCTCTGCGCGACGCGCGCGCTGCCTTCCTCGTTGAGGTAGCTGGTGAGGTCGTACTCGGGGTAGGCGCGGTCCAGGCCGATGAGCCCGATCACGATCGCGCCGCCGAAGGGGGAGCCATCGAAGGCACCGAGGCCGCCGCGGATGGTCGCGTTGTTGCCGCCGAGCGCGACGGCGGAGAGCTTCAGGCCGGGTGCGTACGACGGCTGAAGCTGCGCGGCGGTGCTGCTGGCGACCGCTCCTCCGGAGTAGCCCCATAGGCCGATCGTCGCCTCGCGGTCGATGCCCGCGGGCTTGAACGCACGCGCTGCGCGCAGGCTGTCGAGCACGCCGCGCGCCTGCCCCTCGGCGCCCAGCCACGCCGAATCCGGTCCTTCGTAGTCGGGGATGACCACGATCCAGCCGCTGGTCGACCGCCGACGCGACGGTCTGGCCGTCGGGGGTCGTGTTCGTCGGGGCGGCGACGCCCTGTGTCAGCACCCACGATGGAGCGCACTTGAGGGCGACCCCGTCCTCGGCCATCTGGTAGCTCAGCACCGGACGCGGCCCGGACCCGGTCCAGGGCGCAGTCGGGACCAGCACCGTGGTCAGGTAGGCGGACGCTGCCCCCGTGCTGTCCTGGGTCTTGAAGCGCACCTGCCACGCCTTCGCATCGATGGGCACCGAGAACTGCGTGGCGGTGACCTCGCGCGAATCGATCACCGTGCCGTTCTCGAGCCTCTGGACGCCGGACGGAACGCCGTAGAACGGATCCTCCTCCGGGCTCGCGGCTTGGGCGGGCGCGGCAGCGACCAGCGCCAGCACAGCGATCAACAGCAACCTCATGCAGGCAACCTACATCTGGTCAGCGCAATTATCAAATACCGAGCGCGTCCGCGGCGGCGAGCGGGTCTGCCGGGAGGAGCTCGGCCGCCAGCGATTTCGCCAGCGGCGCGGAGGCCCCGGCTCCGCCGATCGCCACACGCGCGCGAGAACCGAGCGCGCGGATGTCCTCCGCCGCGCGCAGGAACGGCTGGGCGGCCGTTGCGGCAAGGACGACCACGTCCGGAGCCGACTCGGTGAGGGCGCGGTCCGCGAGCGGCGTGTCCGCGCCGAAGTAGCTGATGCGCCAACCACGCTCGCGCAGGAGCAGGCCGAAGCAGAGGAGACCGAGCTCGTGCTGCTCGTGAGGGGGGCAGGCCAGCACGGCCCGCGGCCCTGCGCCATCGCCCCAACCGCGGCTCAGGGCGCGCAGCCGGCCACCGATGACGTTGCTGGCGAAGTGCTCGTCGGCAACGGTGCGCTCCGCGGTCGCCCACTTGCTGCCGAGATCGCGCAGGAACGGCAGGAGCACGTCCGTCAGCACGGTGCCGAGCGTCATCGACGCGAACGCCAGGTCCAGCGCGATGCTGCGCGGCGGGCTCGTCAAGGGCGGCGAACGCCGTGTCGAGGTCGGCGAGTACGGCTTCGGCCGAGGCAGGGCTGGTCACGGCTCCAAGGGCCACTCGGGCGGCCTCGGCGGCCGAGAGCCCGGCGTCGATCTCGCGGCGCATCACGCGCACGCGCTCCTCATCGGCCTTCGAGTACAGGCGCAGGCCGCCGGGCGTGCGCTCAGGCGTGACCAGGCCGTAGCGCGTCTCCCATGCTCTGAGCAGCTCGGGACTGACCCCGACCCGCCGGCTGAGCTCGCCGATCCGGAGCCTCGCGCTCTCCGCCATGGCCTGAGCATACGATATGTACAGAACCTAGACAAGACCTATACAAATGCTGTACAGTCCGGCTCATGCCCGCTCCCCCGCTGTCTGCCGCCACAGACGCGCATCTCATGACCCGGGTCGCGTCCGGCGACGTCAGCGCCTTCGAGGTCATCTACGACCGCCACAAGATCCAGGCCTACTCGCTGGCCCGCCGCATCGCGGGCCGGATCGACGGCGCGGAGGAGGCCACGCAGGACGCCTTCCTCGCGATCTGGCGCAACGCGGCCCGCTATGACGCCGATCGCGGGAGCCTGCGGACCTGGATCCTGACGCACGTCCGCAACCGCAGCATCGATCTGCTCCGCCGCGAGCGCCCGCGGGTGGTCGCGGGCGAGTGGTCCGACGCGGTGCTCGCGAACCTGCCGGCCCCCGGGGGCACGGAGGAGCAGGTCCTCGCCGACGAGGACGCCCGCCGCGCACAGCGCCTGGTCGGACGTTGCCCCCGGCGCAGCGCGAGGTCATCGAGCTCGCCTACTTCCGCGGCTACTCCCAGCAGGAGATCGCGCAGGGCACGGGCCTTCCGCTCGGAACGGTCAAGGGCCGCGCCCGCCTCGCCCTGACGAAGCTGCGCGAGGCAAGCGCGGCCGGCGCGCTCGCCAGCGGCTGAGCAAACGCTCCAGTCAGAACCCTTCACCAGGAACGCTTCCACCAGGGGCCCGTCCCTTTTTTGAAGCGAGCTTCAAAAAAGGGACGGGCCCCTGATGGAAGTTCGGTCGGCCGCCGTCGGATGAGTAGCTCCGGGAGGACTCGAACCTCCGACCTCACAATTATGAGTCGTGCGCTCTAACCAGCTGAGCTACGGAGCCGGGCGGTCGAGAGAATAGCTGCGGGCCTGGCCCGGCCGCTCAGGCTGATTGGGGGAGGGGGCGGCGCACGTCGAGCAGTGCGCCGAACGACGTCAGGGCGCCGAGTACGGCAAAGCCCGCGCCGACGAGGAAGGCGGCGTGGAAGCCGTGGGTGAGACCGGCCGGCGTGGCGCTGGTGGTCGCACCGGTGGCGACGGTGGCGAGAACGGCCAGACCCAGCGAGCCGCCGAACTGGCGGGACGTGTTGACCAGGCCGGAGGCCAGCCCGGCGCGGGAACGCTCCACGCCCGCCGTGGCGGCGATGGTCACCGGCACGAAGGAGAAGCCGAGGCCGAAGGCGGTGATCACGCCGGGCACGAGGACGTCGCCCAGGAAGGAGCCATCGGCGGAGACGAAGGAGAAGCCGAGCATCCCGATGCTGATCAGAACCATGCCGCCCGAGAGGACGCGGCCCGCGCCGATCCGGCTCGAGAGCCGGCCCGGCCATGGTCGAGGCGATCGCGATGCCGATCGTCATGGGCAGGAACGCCAGGCCGGCCTCGACGGCGGAGTAGCCGAGCACCTGCTGCAGGTAGCGCGAGACGAAGTACCACATGGCGAACACGGCGCAGCCCATGAAGAAGACGACGAGGTTGGACGCCGTCACGGTGCGGGCTCGGAAGATGTCGAGCGGGACCAGCGGCTTGCGTGAGAAGCGCGCCTCGATCGCCACGAACGCGCCGAGCAGGACGAGGCCCGCGCCGATCGTCCCCAGCGTGGCCGCCGAGCCCCAGCCGTTGACGTCCGTGCGCACGATCCCGAAGGTCACGAGCACCAGGCCGGCGGTGACGGTGAAGGCACCGAGCAGGTCGTAGTGGCGGTCGGCGACGCGGGCGAGGTCGAGCGTCTCCGGGATCACGCGGTAGGCGCCGAGGACGATGCCCGCGGCGATCGGGACGTTGACGAAGAGGATCCACTGCCAGCCGAGGTACTCCGTGAGCAGGCCGCCCACGAGCGCGCCGGCCGCGCCGCCGGCGGCGCCCATCGCGCCCCAGGCCGCCAGTGCCCGGTTGCGGTCGGCACCCTCGGTGAAGGTGGTGGTGAGGATGGAGAGGGTGACGGGGGCGACGACGGCGCCCCCGAGACCCTGGACCGCGCGCGCCGCGATCAGCAGCCCCTGCGAGTCGGCGAGGCCGCCGGCCAACGAGGCCAGGCCGAAAAGGGCGAGCCCGGCGATGAACACGCGGCGCTGACCGAGCAGATCCGCAGCCCGGCCGGCGAGCAGCAGGAAGCCCGCAAAGGTGAGCGTGTAGGCGCTCACGATCCACTGCAGGTCGATGTCCGAGAAGCCGAGGTCGGTCTGGATCGACGGCAGGGCGACGTTGACGATCGCCACGTCGAGGATGACCATGAACTGCGCGAGGCAGCACAGCACCAGCGTCCAGCGGCGGCGGTCGGCTTCGACAAGTGATTGCACTCGCAACGACGCTAGCGCTGGCGATTTGTACATAGGGAGATGCTTCGAACGCCGCGCGCGGGTAAGACTGCCCGGATGCTGCGGGAGCCCTACGACGAGGTGTTCGCCCCTGGCGGGCTCGCGCGGCCGCACGCCGCGCAGCTCGCGCACGCGCTCTCAGACCTCGGGCGCGGACCAGCTGGTGGAGGCCGGAACGCGCCGCGACGCGATCTTCATGCAGCAGGGCATCACCTTCGACGCGGCGGGCCCGGACGCCGATGGGCCGGTCCACGACCGCCCGTTCCCGCTCGACCTGGTCCCGCGGATCATCCCCGCCGAGGAGTGGGAGCACATCGAGAAGGGGCTCGAGCAGCGCATCCGCGCGCTGAACGCGTTCGTGGACGACGTCTACCACGGGCGCGAGATCGTCCACGAGGGCCTCGATCCCGTGGGAGCTGATCGTCAGCCGGCCCGGCCTTCAGCCGCGCCGCGCACAACATCCGCCCGCCGGGCGGCGTCTACTGCCACGTCTCGGGCTGCGACCTCGTGCGCGGGCGCCGACGGGGTCTGGCGGGTGCTCGAGGACAACGTCCGCACGCCGAGCGGCATCTCGTACGTGCTCGAGAACCGCAACGCGATGACGCGGCTGCTGCCGCGGCTGTTCGCCGACTACAAGGTGCGGCCGGTCGACCACTACCCGACGCTGCTGCGCCGCGCGATCGACGAGGTCGCCCCGACAGGCTCCGAGGAGGAGCCCACCTCGGTCGTGTGGACGCCAGGGCCGTTCAACAGCGCGTACTTCGAGCACGCGTTCCTCGCGCGGCAGATGGGTGTCGAGCTCGTCGAGGCGACGGACCTCGTCGTCCACGACGCGACCTGCTTCATGCGCACGACGAGCGGCCTGCAGCGCGTCCACGCGATCTACCGCCGCATCGACGACGACTACATGGATCCGCTCGAGTTCCGGCCGGACTCGATGCTCGGCGTTCCCGGCCTGATGCGCGCCTACCGCTCCGGGACGCTGACGCTGATCAACGCGGTGGGGACGGGCGTCGCCGACGACAAGGCGATCTACCACTACGTCCCCGAGATGGTGCGCTTCTACCTGGGCGAGGAGCCCGTCCTCGAGAACGTCACGACCTACCTGCTGTCGGACCGCGAGCAGCGCCAGATGGTGCTCGGCCGGCTCGGCGAGCTCGTCGTCAAGCCGACGTCCGAGTCCGGCGGCAAGGGCGTCTTCATCGGCCCGACGTCCACGGAGGAGGAGCAGGCGCGCCAGGCGGAGGAGATCCGCCGCGAGCCCGAGCGCTGGATCGCGCAGGAGCTCGTGAACCTGAGCACGGTGCCGACGGCGATGAGCGACGGCACCCTGCAGCCCCGCCACGTCGACCTGCGCCCGTTCGCCGTGATGGGCGAGAAGGTGCGCATCATTCCCGGCGGCCTGACCCGCGTCGCGCTGCGCGAGGGCTCGATGATCGTCAACTCCTCCCAGGGCGGCGGCTCGAAGGACACCTGGGTGCTCGAGGACGACGTCGGCCGCGTCGGCGACCAGCCCACGTCGGAGTGGATGCCCGTCCGCATGCCGGGCATGAACTCCGGCGGCGACTGGGTCGCCCAGCAGCAGCAACAGCAACAGCAGCAGGCCGGAAGTGCTAGCCCGGATCGCCCACGAGCTGTACTGGATCGGCCGCCGCATGTCGCGCGCCGAGCACACCGCGCGCATGCTCGACGGCGTCTTCCACGCCGACCTGCAGGCGCGGCCGGACAACCCCGCCCAGTGGCGGCTGAGCTGGGACACGCCTGCTGGCGATCATGGGCTCGGAGGCGCCGGACCGCCCCGCCGAGCGCCAGGACGTCCTCACCCGCCTGACGCTCGACCACGACGATCCCGCGGCGATCATGCACTGCGTCACGCGCGCGCGGGAGTCCAGTCGCACCGTCCGCGACGTGCTCAGCGCCGAGATGTGGGAGGCGATCAACACCTTCCACCTCACGCTGCTGCGCCAGGACGTCTCCGCGGCGCTGCAGGCCGGGCCCTACAGCGTCTACGCGCTCGTGCGCCAGCGCTGCGCGCTCTTCTGGGGCGTGACGCGCCGGACGATGCTGCGCGACGAGGCCGCCGCCTTCCTCGAGGCGGGGGCGGCGATCGAGGCCGCCGACATGGTGCTGCGGATGCTGCGCGTCGCGCTGCCGCCGTCGGCCAACGGCGACGCCGAGTCGACCCACCTGCGCGACGGCCAGGCGCTCGCCGTGCTGCAGGCGGTCGGCGGCGTCCAGGCCTACCGCCGCGCCGTGCCCGCGCCGCCGCTGGCCGGCCCGTCGCGCGCTTCCTGCTCTACGCGCGCGCCTACCCGGATGCCGTGGCCTCGTCGGTCGACGCGCTGCACGACGCGCTCACCGCCGCCGACCACCAGCCGCGCACGTCGGCGCCGGTCCTGCGCGTCGGGCGCCTGCTGGCCGACCTCGAGTTCCGCTCCCGCGCCGCGTCCGATGACGCCGATCTGCCTGCCACGCTCTCGCTCGTTCAGCGCGAGCTGATCCAGGTCGACGCCGACATCACCCTGCGCTACTTCGGCGGCACCACCTCCGCCCACCGACTCGCGAGCGCGCCAACCGGATGAACTTCTCGATCCGCTACCTGACCGAGTACCGCTACGAGACGGCGGTCACCGACAACCTGAACGCGCTGCGCGCCCAGCCGGCGGCGACGATCACGCAGGAGGTCGAGGACTTCGGCGTGCGCATCGAGCCCGGATGCGCGGCTGCAGCAGCACACGGACTACTTCGGGACCCGCGTGATCGAGTTCGGGATCTCCCGCCCGCACACGCAGCTGTCCGTCGAGCTGCGCGCCCGCGTGACGACGGCGACCGCCGGCGGCGCCGCCCGACCCGGCGTGGACGGCCCTCGAGCGCTCGAGCTATCGCAGCACCGCGCATCGAGTACCTGCTGCCGTGGACCACGGACTCGCAGGACGTGCGCATCGACGAGATCGTCGGGCCTGACGCGCGCCGAGTCGCCGCTCGAGACGCTGCGCAAGCTCGTCGAGATCATCCCGGACCGCTTCGAGTACCGCCGCGGCGTGACCTTCGTCGGCTCGACGGTCGACGACCTGCTGGAGAGCGGGGCCGGCGTCTGCCAGGACTTCGCGCACCTCGCGCTGCTGGCGCTGCGCCGCAACGGCATCGCCGCGCGCTACGTCTCCGGCTACCTGTTCGCCCCGTCCGGCGGCGACGAGGCCGCCGACTCGGCCGAGGTCGACACCCACGCGTGGGTCGAGGCGCTGCTGCCGGCCGAGGAGGAGGGCGGCGAGTCGCGCTGGGTCGGGATCGACCCGACCAACCGCGTGCTCGTCGGCGAGAACTACGTGAAGATCGGCCACGGCCGCGGCTACGCGGACGTCCCGCCGATCAAGGGCGTCTACCGCGGCGGCGGCACGACCGACCTCAGGGTGCAGGTGAAGATGCAGCGCCTCAACGGGAGCCATCTCCGGGTAGCACGCCCGCCATGGCCGGAGGGCGAAGCTCGAGAAGGGCCTCAAGCAGCGCCACATGACGATGATCTCGCTGGGCGGGGTCATCGGCGCCGGACTGTTCGTCGGCTCGGGCGCGGTGATGAACTCGACCGGCCCCGCGGCGATCCTCTCCTACCTCGCCGCCGGCCTGCTGGTCGTGATGGTGATGCGGATGCTGGGGGAGATGGCGGTCGCCAACCCGACCGTCGGGCTCGTTCATGGAGTACACCCGCAAGGCCCTGGGCGACCGCGGCGGCTTCACCGTCGGCTGGCTGTACTGGTACTTCTGGGCGATCGTCCTCGCCGATCGAGGCCGTCGCCGGCGCCGAGATCCTCCAGAACTGGCTGCCCGGGGTGCCCGATCTGGCTCATGAGCCTGATCCTCATGTCGCTGCTGACCGCGACCAACATGACGTCGGTCAAGAACTACGGCGAGTTCGAGTTCTGGTTCGCCTCGATCAAGGTCGCGGCGATCCTCGTCTTCATCGTGATCGCCGTCGGCTACCTGATCGGCGTCGGCGGCGGCGACTCGCCGGGCCTGTCGAACCTCACCACGGAGGGCGGCTTCTTCCCCGAGGGCGGCATCAACGTCCTCGTGCGGCATCGTGATCGTGATCTTCGCCTTCGTCGGCGCGGAGATCGTCACCATCGCCGCGGCCGAGTCCGAGCAGCCCGAGAAGGCGGTGGCGAAGGCCACGAGCGCGATCGTCTAGCGCGTCCTGATCTTCTACGTCCTGTCCGTCTTCCTCGTCGTGGCCGATCGTGCCGTGGAACGCGAGCGAGGTCGGGGACTCGCCGTTCATCGCGGCGCTGGACCGGATCGGCATCCCGGGCGCGGCGGACATCATGAACGCGATCGTCGTGACGGCCGTCCTCAGCTGCCTGAACTCCGGCATCTACACGGGCTCGCGGATGCTGTTCGCGCTGGCGCGGCGCGGCTACGCGCCGAAGGCGCTGGTGGAGACCAACAAGCGCGGCGTCCCGGTCAAGGGGATCCTGCTGACGGTCTCGATCGGCTTCATCTCGCGTGATCGCCGCGGCGATCTGGCCCGACATCGTTGTTCGACGTGGCTCGTGAACTCCTCCGGCGCCGTGGCGCTCTTCTGTTACGTCCTGATCGCCGTCGCCCAGGTCGTGCTGCGCCGGCGCACGGGCGCGAGGAGGAGCTGACGCTGAAGATGTGGTTCTTCCCGTACCTGAGCTACGCGGTGATCGGCGCGATGGTCGCGGTCGTCGTCTCGATGGCCCTCGTCGACGAGGTGCGCGCGCAGCTGTGGTGGAGCCTCGGCTCGCTCGCGGTCGTCCTGCTCGCCGCCGAGATCCATCTCCGCCGCCGCGAAGCACCGCCGTCTAAGGTCGGCGCGGAGTGCTCCTGGCGGTGCCCAACCTCTCTGAGGGGACCGGCGCGCTCGCGCGCGCCTTCGGCCCGCACGTGCTCGACGTCCACTCGGACGTGCACCACAACCGGACCGTGGTGACCATGCGCGCCGAGCTCGGCGACCTGCTCGCCGGCATCCGCGGCGGCGATCGCGCGAGGTGGACCTGCGCGCCCACGCGGGCGTGCACCCGCGCGTGGGGGCGGTCGACGTCGCCCCGATCGTCTACACGCGGCCGGACGAGCGCGGCGCGGCGGTCGCGATGGCGCTGGTGCTGGCGGAGGAGATCGGTCGGCTCGGCGTGCCCGTCCACCTCTACGGGCTGTTCGGCCGCAAGCGCGCCGAGGTGCGCAAGGACCCCGGGCCGGTCCGACTTCGGGCCGCAGGAGCGCGCACCCGACCGCCGGGCGCACGCTCGTCACCGCGCGCCCGCCGCTGACCGCCTTCAACGTCTACGTCGACGCGCCGCTCGCCCGCGCCAAGGAGATCGCCGCCGAGATGCGCCAGCTGCCCGGCGTCGTCGCCCTCGGCGTTCCGGTCGGCGACCGCGTCCAGGTGACCGCGAACCTCGAGGGTGAGACGACCCCGGAGCAGTTCACCGCGGCGGTCGCCGAGCACGCTGCCGTGGTGGAGACGGAGCTCGTCGGGCTGGACGCGCGCTACATAGACTGAACGTCCATGGCCCAGACGAAGCGCAAGCGCCAGACCAAGCACCGTGGCAACGCCGCCGGCATGGTCGAGGCGCGCGGGCGGACGGGCAAGCCGATCGCGGGCGCGCCGGCCAAGAACGGCGTCCCCGCGCCGAGCCGCGAGCAGCCGCGCCGCCCGCCTGGCCGGCGCTCAAGCCGCCGACCGTGAAGGGCGCCGCGCTGAAGGCGCTGTTCGGCGTGGGGATCCTGTTCTTGTTCTTCACCTTCCTCGGCGGCACGGACAGACGACCGGCCAGACGATCACCTTCTGCACGCTCGCCTTCGTGATGTACACGCCGGTCATGTACTTCACGGACAAGTTCATCTACAACCGCAAGCTCGAAGCAGCAGGCGGCGCGCTGATGGACGTCCAGATGTTCACCGTCGGGCAGGTGCAGGAGAACTGCTTCGTCGTCCGCAACGGCGACCGCGCGTTCGTCGTCGATCCGGGCGACGAGGCCGAGCGCCTGATCGCCGCCGTCGAGGACACGACGGTGGAGGCGATCCTGCTCACGCACACGCACTTCGACCACGTCGGCGCCGTCGCACCGCTCGCGCGCGCGACGGGCGCGCCGGTGTACTGCCCCGAGCTCGAGCGCCAGGTGCTCGCCAACATCATGGACTACGTGCCGTGGCCGGGCTTCGGCCCGTTCGAGAGCTACGAGGCCGACCACCTGGTCGCCGGCGGCGAGAAGCTTCGATTCGCCGGCCTCGAGATCGACGTCATCTTCACGCCCGGCCACTCCCCGGGCCACGTCTCCTACTCGATCCCCGCCGAGGACGCGCTGTTCAGCGGCGACGTGCTCTTTCAGCGCTCGATCGGCCGCACCGACCTGCCGGGCGGCGACCACGCGACCTGCTGCGCTCGATCGCGGGCCTGCTCGAGACGCTGCCCGGCGAGACGCACGTCCTGCCCGGCCACATGGGCGTCACCACGCTCGGCGCCGAGCGCGCGACCAACCCGTTCCTCACAGAACTCGTATGAGCGAGCGCATCCAGGTCCCCAAGGGCACGTTCGACGTGCTCGGCGACGACGCGCTCGCGCGCGACGCGCTCGCCGCACGTCGCCCGGCGCGTGCTCGAGCGCGCGGGCTACGAGCGCATCGAGACGCCGGCCTTCGAGGCGACGGAGCTGTTCGCCCGCGGCGTCGGCGCGTCCACCGACATCGTGCGCAAGGAGATGTACTCCTTCGAGGACGCCGGCGGCCGGTCGCTGACGCTGCGCCCGGAGGGCACCGCGCCGGTCTGCCGCGCCTACATGGAGCACGGGATGCACAAGCGCGCGCAGCCCGTGAAGCTCTGGTACCTGTCGAGCTTCTTCCGCGCCGAGGCGCCGCAGGCCGGGCCGCTTCCGCCAGTTCTGGCAGATCGGCGCGGAGGCGATCGGCTCCGACGACCCGGCGCGTCGACGCCGAGCTGATCGTGCTGCTCGCCGAGCTGCTCGAGGAGCTCGGCGTCGCAGGGCATCGCGCCTGCGGATCGGCTCGCTCGGGACGCCGGCCGCGCGCGTCGGCCTACCGCGAGGAGCTGCAGGCGTACCTGAGCGCGACCGCGACCGACGAGCAGCTGCTCGGCGCGCGACCGCATCGACGAACCCGCTGCGGCGTTCGACTCCGCGCCGGAGCTGATGGCCGACGCGCCGCGGCTGCTGGACCGCCTCGGCGCCGAGGACGCCGAGCACTTCGCGGCGGTTCGCGCGCTGCTCGACGACGTCGGGCGTCGCCTACGAGGTCGACACGACGCTCGTGCGCGGCCTGGACTACTACACGCGCACGCGTGTTCGAGTTCACCTCGGACGCGCTCGGCGCGCAGTCCGGCGTCGGCGGCGGCGGCCGCTACGACGGGCTCATCGAGCAGCTCGGCGGGCAGCCGACGCCCGGCTGCGGCTGGGCGGCCGGCGTCGAGCGGATGCTGCATGAGCTCGCAGCAGGCCGGCGGTCGCGCCGGCGCCCGTCGATCTCTACGTCGCGGGCGGAGCCGCGCGCCGGCCTTCAAGCTCGCCGCCGACGCCCGCCGCGCCGGCCACGCCGCGCGGCTCGAACTGGCGGGCCGCTCGATCAAGGGCGTCTTCAAGCAGGCCGACCGGATCGGCGCCCGGTACGTTGCGATCGTGGGCGCAGACGAGCAGCGTCGAGCTCAAGGACATGGAGTCGGGCGAGCAGCAGACCGTGCCGCTGGACACCGTCATGCACCACATCCGGGGCGGAGCCAGCTATGAGGCCGCCGCGCGCCAACGCCTTCCGCGACCGCTGGGCCGGCGAGCTGCGCGCCGCCGACGCGGGCACGACCGTCCGCGTCGCCGGCTGGGTGCACCGCCGCCGCGACCACGGCGGGCTGATCTTCATCGACCTGCGCGACCGCTCCGGCCTGCTGCAGCTCGTCTTCCACCCGGAGACGGCGGCGGAGGCGTTCGCCCTCGCCGAGACGCTGCGCTCCGAGCACGTCATCACCGTCGCCGGCGAGGTCGTCGCCCGCGAGGCCGGGCCAGGTCAACCCGGACCTGGCGACGGGCGAGATCGAGCTGAGCGTCGCGGCCGCCGAGCGCCTGAGCGAGGCGGTCACGCCGCCGTTCGCCGTCGACGACGACGCGCGCGGTCGGCGAGGACCTGCGGCTGCGCCACCGCGTCGTCGACCTGCGCCGCGCCGCAGATGGCGCGCAACATCGATCCTGCGCCACCAGGTCGTCCGCGCGATGCGCGACTACCTCAACGCGCAGGACTTCCTCGAGATCGAGACGCCGATCCTCACCCGCTCGACGCCGGAGGGCGCGCGCGACTTCCTGGTGCCGGCGCGCCGCGCGCCCGGCGCCTTCTACGCGCTGCCGCAGTCGCCCCAGCTGTTCAAGCAGCTGCTGATGGTCGCGGGCTTCGAGCGCTACTACCAGATCGCCCGCTGCTTCCGCGACGAGGACCTGCGCGCCGACCGCCAGCCCGAGTTCACCCAGCTCGACCTCGAGATGAGCTTCGTCGACGAGGACGACGTCATCGGCGTGATGGAGGGCGTGATGAGCGCCGTCTTCGAGGAGACGGGCTTCCCGGTCGAGCCGGCGCCGTGGCCGCGCATGACCTACGCCGACGCGATGCTGCGCTACGGCTCCGACAAGCCCGACCTGCGCTTCGGCCTCGAGATCCAGAGCTCGACGTCACCGGCACCGGCTTCCGCGTCCTCGGCGGCGCGCCGGTCGGTGCGCGGCTTCAACGCCGGCCCGCGCGAGGTCGTCCGCCGCGAGCTCGACGAGCTCACCGAGCACGCCAAGCGCTTCGGCGCGAAGGGCCTGATCTGGGCGGTCGTGGGGGAGGGCGGCCAGTGGGAGCGCACCTCCGCCGGCCCGCTCGAGGAGGAGCACCGCGCCGCGATCTCCGCCGCGCTGGCGGCGAGCCCGGGCGACCTGCTGCTGATCGTCGGCGACGCCACGGAGGCGATCGGGCGAGCTGCGCCTGGAGATCGCCCGCCGCTACGGGCTCACCGAGGGCAGGCCCAACGCGATCGCGTGGGTCATGGACTTCCCGATGTTCGAGACGAACGGCGACGGCGCCCTCACCGCGATGCACCACCCGTTCACCGCGCCCAAGGAGGGGCAGATCCTCCCTCTCCCGCGGCTACGACCTGGCGCTCAACGGCTCGGAGATCGGCGGCGGCTCGATCCGTATCCACGACGCCGCCACCCAGCAGGAGGTCTTCGACGTGCTCGGCATCGGGCCGGAGGAGGCCCAGGAGCGCTTCGGCTTCCTGCTCGACGGCCTGCGCTACGGCGCGCCGCCCCACGGCGGCATCGCCATGGGCATCGACCGCATCGTCGCGATCATCGCCGGCGAGCCGTCGATCCGCGACGTGATCGCCTTCCCCAAGACCGCCAGCGGCGGCGATCCGCTGACCGGCGCGCCCGCCGCGGTCGACCAGCCAGCAGCTCGACGAGTTGTTCCTGCGCTCGACTGCTCCACCGCCGCCTCAGTAGTTACTTCAGGGTCGGCGCGGACGTGCCGATGTGAGGAGGGACATGGATCAGATCTCGCCCCCCATGCGCATCGTCCTCGTCGTCGCCGTTCTCTTCGGCGCGGCGTACTTCACCGTGCTGAAGCCCAAGGACGAGGCCGCTGCCCCCGTTGCCGCCGAAACGGTCCCCGCCGTCGAGGCCGGCGGACGCCGAGGCCAACACCGCGCTCGGCAATGCCGTCGAGCAGGCCAACGAGGCCGCCGCCGCCAGCGACGCCGCCACCCAGGCCGCTTCCGGCGAGACCGCCACGGGCGAGACCCGGCCCGCCAACCCGCCGGCCACGACCCAGGCCGAGCCCGAGTCGTCCGGACGCCAAGCCTGCCCCGGCGCCCGAGCAGGCCGTCGACGAGTCCCTCGAAGGACCTGCCGAAGTGGCTGGCCACGAGCATGGACAAGCAGGTCATCGCCGTCCTCTTCACCAACGCCTCCTCGGCTGACGACCGGCGCACGTCGAACAACCTGCAGCACGCCTACGACTACGACGGCGACGTCCTCACCCGCGTGGTCAACGTCAAGAAGATCTCCGCGCTACCAGGCGATCGCCGAGGGCGTCGACGTCTCCCAGTCGCCCGACGCTCATGGTCATCGCCCGCGACCGCTCGGCCACCGTGCTGTCCGGCTTCTCGAGCCGCAACACGATCAACCAGGCGATCATCGACGCGACGCTCGTCACGGACAACCCGCTGAAGACCGTGCCGTTCCTGCAGAAGGTCCAGGACGAGTGCCGCACGATCGACAACCAGGACATCATCGGGGTCACCGAGGGCTCGACTCCCGCGGGCGCCAGGAAGAACATCGAGGCCACCGTCGCCGCGATGAGCGACTCGCTCTCAGACCCTCCGCAAGACCAAGGTGCCGGCCGCGTACCGCCAGCAGAAGTCGCTGACGACGCGCTGGATCGCCTCCGAGATCCGCGTCGGCAATCAGCTGATGCCGATCCTCAGCGGCAAGTCGATCGACCCGATCAAGGCGAACGCAGATCATCGCTCCAACGACAAGCTGACCGAGCGACGCCCGCATCTCGCTGAACGCCGCCGGCGTCAGCAGCTGCAACTAGAGCTTCCTCCGCAAACTCGAACCTCCTCCTCGAGACAACGCGCAGGGCCCGCCGAATACGCGGGCCCTTCGCGGTTCTAGGCTCGGATGCGGATGGAGGCGTTCCGCGAGCACCTCGAGCACCCGGTCGGCCGCGGCCTGATCGACGGCAGCGTCGGCGTCGCCGGCGGCTCGCTGTGCGGTGACCTGGCGACGATCGCGGTGCGCGTCGAGGACGGCCGCGTGCGCGTCGGCTGGGAGGCGAGCGGCTGCGGGGCGACCAGCGCCGCGTGCTCGGCGGTCGCCGCGCTGGCGGCCACGGACGTGCTCTCCGCCGCCCGCATCTCGCCGACGGCCATCTCGGCGCGAGCTGGGGGACTGTCGCCGGGCAAGCTGCACGCGGCGGAACTGGCGGCCGATGCCTTCCACTCCGCGCTCGGGCGCGGCGGTCCGGGTGGCGGAGCCGCTGGCGGGCGCCGGCGCGTGTCGCTCGTCGCGATGAGCGGCGGGGTCGACTCGGCCGTGGCGGCGCTGCTCGTGGGCGAGGAGGCGTTCGGCGTGACGGTGGAGCTGTGGCGCGACCCCGACAACGACGCCGAGGCGTCGTGCTGCTCGGCGTCGGCCGTGCGCGCGGCGCGGGCGGTCGCGCACGGGCTCGGGCATGCCGCACTTCACCCTCGACCTGCGCGACGGAGTTCCGGGCCGGGCGTGGTCGACCCGTGGCTGGCCGACCACGCGGCGGGGCTGACGCCCAACCCGTGCGTGCGCTGCAACGGCCACGTGCGCCTCGACGCGATGCTCGACTTCGCCGACCGCCTCGGGGCGGACACGCTGGCGACGGGCCACTACGCGCGGGTCACCGAGGAGGGCCGCCTGCGCGGCGGCGTGGACCCGGCGAAGGATCAGGCCTACATGCTGGCGGCGACGGCGCCGGAGACGATCGCGCGGCTGCGCTTCCCGCTCGGCGAGCTCGACGAAGCCGCGCGTGCGCGAGCTGGCCGCCGAGGCGCGGCTGCCCGTCGCGAGCAAGGCCGAGTCCCAGGACCTGTGCTTCCTCGCCGGCGACGGCCGGGCGGGCTTCCTGCGCCAAGCACGGCGACGCCGAGGACGCCGGGCGACCTCGTCACGCGAGAGCGGCGCGGTGGTCGGCCGGCACGACGGCCAGACGGCTTCACCGTCGGCCAGCGCAAGGGCATCGGCGTCGGCCGCCGCGGAGCCGCTCTACGTGCTCGCCAAGACGCGGGCCGACGTCGTCAGTCGGCCCGCGCGAGCGGCTCGCGACGACGCGAGGTGGCGCTGCCGCGACGCGGTCCTGCACGCGCGCGAGCCCGACGCGGTCCGGCTGCGCTACCACGCCGCGCGCTGCCGGCTGCCGCCTCGACGGCGACGCGGCTGCGTGCTCGACGAGCCGTTCACGGCGCCGCCCCCGGCCAGGTCGCCGTCCTGTACTCAGGCGACGCCGTCGTCGGCCACGGCGTCATCGACCGCTAGCTCGCGCCTCGAGCTCCGCGCCGCGCGCCTCGAGCTCGCGCGAGTGCTTGCGGTGGCGCCAGTAGAAGAAGCCGAGCGATCGCGACGCCGACGACCGCGGCGGCGCCGACGCCGACCGTGCCGATGACCTCCTCGAAGGCGTGGCCGGCGTAGTAGGCGCCGAGGCCGACGCCGGCCGCCCAGCAGATCCCGCCGAGCGCGTTCCAGAACAGGAACGTCGGCCAGGCCATCTTGTTCATGCCCGGCCAGCCAGGCCGAGGCGATGCGCAGGCCGCGCGACCCAGCGGCCGAGGAAGACCGCCTTGGGGCCGTGCTTGGCGAAGAACGGCTCGCCCATGTCGAGCAGCGCGAGGCGCTGGTGGTGCATCGGGCCCGGGCTTGACGAAGATGCGCCGGCCGTACTTGCGGCCGATCATGAAGCCGACGTTGTCGCCGATGATCGCGGCGGCGGCGGCGAGCACGACCAGCAGCTCGATCTGCAGCTCGCCGTCGTGGGCGGAGAGCGCCGAGGCGATCAGCGCCGTCTCGCCCGGCACGGGGATGCCCATCGTCTCGATCGCGATCAGCCCGAACGTCGCGGCGTACCCGACGTCGGCCGGGATGTCGATGATCGCCGCGAGCACCGAGTCGATCACGGCGCGAGCCTATCCTCGTCCGCCATGCGGTCGGACGAGATCCGCGAGACGTTCCTGAGCTTCTTCGAGGCGCGCGACCACCTGCGCCGCCCTCGGGCTCGCTCGTCCCGCCCGCGACGACCCGTCCGTCCTGCTCACGACGGCCGGGATGCAGCCGTTCAAGCCGTACTTCGCGGGCGAGGAGAAGCCGCCGCACCACCGGCTGACGAGCTGCCAGAAGTGCTTCCGCACGCCGGACATCGAGGTGGTCGGCACCACCACCCGGCACCTGACGTGCTTCGAGATGCTCGGCAACTTCTCGTTCGGCGACTACTTCAAGGCCGGCGCCGTCGAGTTCGCCTGGGACCTGAGCCTCAACGGCCTCGGGTTCGAGCCCGAGTCGATCTGGGTGACGGTCCACGAGGGCGACGACTCGCTCGGGCTCGGCCCCGACGAGGAGGCCATCGACGCCTGGCTGGCGATCGGCGTCCCGCGCGAGCGGATCGTGCTGCTGCCGTCGCTCGGAGAACTTCTGGGCGGCCGGGCCCGTCGGCCCCTGCGGCCCGTGCTCTGAGCTCTACCTCGACCGCGGCCTCGAGTGGGGCACCGCGGACGACCTCCCGGGCGGCGACAACGAGCGCTTCCTGGAGTTCTGGAACCTCGTCTTCATGCAGTACAACCGCGACGCGCAGGGCGTGCTGACGCCGCTGCCGCAGCAGAACATCGACACCGGGCTCGGCCTCGAGCGCCAGGCGCTCATCCAGCAGGGCGTCGACTCGATCTTCGACACCGACCAGTTCGTGCCGCTGATGGACCTCGGCCGCGAGCTTCGGCCACGCAGGCGCCCGACGAGCGCGCGCTGCGCATCCTCGCCGACCACACCCGCGGCATGAGCTTCCTGATCGCCGACGGCGTCGTCCCCTCCAACGAGGAGCGCGGCTATGTGCTGCGCAAGGTCATGCGCCGCGCGATCCACCAGGGCCGCCGCATCGGCGTCGAGGGCGCCGTTCCTGTCGCAGTTCGCCGAGCGGGTGCGCGAGCTGATGGGCGCCGTACCCCGAGCTGATCGAGCAGCGCGAGGCGGTCGACATGTGGCTCGGGCGCGAGGAGGAGGCGTTCGGGCGCACGATCGTGCAGGGCGAGCGGCTGCTCGACGAGATGATCGTCGCGCCCGTGACGACGGGTCGCGAGGGCATCGGCGCCGACAACGCCTTCCTGCTGCACGACACCTACGGCTTCCCGTTCGAGCTCACCTCCGAGATCGCGGCCGAGCAGGGCCTCGGGCACGGACGCGCAGGGCTTCGAGGAGCTGATGGGCAAGCAGCGCGCCCGGGCGCGCGGGAGGCGCCGGGCCGCGGCTCCCGCGACGTCGTGCGCGAGCAGGTGATGGCGTTCGCCGAGGGCACGCCCCCCACGGAGTTCGTCGGGCTACGCGACGCTCGAGCAGCAGACGGAGGTCGTCGCGGCGTCCGAACGGCTTCGCCAAGCTCGCCGAGTCCCCGTTCTACGCCGAGGGCGGCGGGCAGATCGCCGATGTCGGCACCATCGACGGCGTGCCGCGTCACCGGCGTCGTCCGCGCTCGGCGACGACCAGGTGCTGCTCGTCGACGGGCCGCTGGAGCCGGCGCCCGGGTGACGCGCGCGCGTCTCCGAGCACCGCCGGCCGACCGAGTGCAACCACACCGCGACGCACCTGCTGCACGCCGCGCTGCGCGAGGCGCTCGGCGGCCATGTGCGCCAGGCCGGCTCCTACGTCGGGCCGGACAAGCTGCGCTTCGACTTCACCCACGGCGCCCCGCTCAGCCGCGAGGAGGTGCTCGCGATCGAGGACCGCGTCAACGCGGAGATCCTCGCCAACCAGCCGGTGCGCGCGATCACGACGACGCTCGAGGAGGCCCGCTCGCTCGGCGCCATGGCGCTGTTCGGGGAGAAGTACGGCGACGTCGTGCGCATGGTCAGCGTCGGCGACGGCGACTGGTCGCGCGAGCTGTGCGGTGGCACCCACGTCCGCTCCACGGCCGAGATCGGCGTCTTCAAGATCATCCAGGAGACCTCGAGCGCCGCCAACGTGCGCCGCATCGAGGCGCTCACCGGCCCCGAGGCGGTCGCGCTGCTGCTGCGCCACGACCGCCAGCTGGTCGAGACCGCCGCCGCGCTGCGCACGCAGCCCGACCGCACCGCCGAGCAGGCCGCGGCGCTCGTCGCCGAGCGCAAGGCGGCGCGCAAGCAGCAGTCGCAAGGCCCGGCGCCCGAGGT
The DNA here is from genome assembly GCA_963759945.1 of uncultured Solirubrobacteraceae bacterium. Classification (GTDB taxonomy): domain Bacteria; phylum Actinomycetota; class Thermoleophilia; order Solirubrobacterales; family Solirubrobacteraceae; genus DATLGB01. The sequence continues at coordinate 222,365 of CAVXBH010000026.1, forward strand.
CAGCACGGACGGCGCCATCGAGGTCGGTGGCGTGCAGGTGCTCGTGCAGGCCGTCGAGGGCGACCCCAAGGCGCTGCCCGAGCGTCGCGGACAAGCTGCTCGGCCGGCTGGGCGAGGCGAGCGCGGTCGTGCTCGCCATCGCCGGCGACGGGAAGGTCGCGTTGGTGGCCACCGCTACACCGGCGGCGGTCGCGCGCGGCGTGCGCTCCGGCGACATCGTCCGCCAGGCCGCCGCGGTCGTCGGCGGCGGCGGGGGCGGCAAGGACACGATGGCGCAGGCCGGCGGCCGCGATCCCGAGAAGCTGCCCGAGGCGCTCGAGACCGCTCGCGCGGCCATCGCCGCCGCACTCAGTTGACCGTGAGCCGGGCCGATAGTCGCGCTCGACCACGGCGCGGCGCGCTGCGGCGTCGCCGTGTCGGATCCGACCGGCACGCTCGCGACCCCGCTGGAGCCCGTCCTGCGGCCCGACACCCGCAAGGGCCTCGCCCGGGTGCGCGCCGTGATCGCCGAGCAGGAGGCCGTCCGCGTCGTCGTCGGCCTGCCGCTCTCCCTCAGCGGCGGCGACTCCGACCAGACCCGCGCGGCGCGCGCCTTCGCCGCGCGCCTGGCCGGCACGATCGACGTCCCCGTCGACCTCTACGACGAGCGATTCACGACCCGGATCGCCGCCCGCAGCGGCGCCCGCGAGACCTCCGAGGACAGCCGCGCGGCGGCGGTGCTGCTCGAGGAGCTGGCTCGCGCTGCGCCGAGCCGACCGCACGTCCGTACTAAAGGCCGCGGACCACCGCATGACCGACCGTCTCTCCTAGGTGGGCACCTGACGACCTGTCACGCACCGTGCCGCCGCCCGGCCGCGCCAGCCCGCCGACTCCCGAGGAGCGAGCTCGACCAGCTGCTGCGGCAGATCATCACGGGCTACTTCGTGCTGACCGACGGCCAGGGCGCGCTCTCGAAGTGGAGCGAGCCCGCCGAGCTGCTGTTCGGCCTCGAGGCCGACGACGCGCTGATGGAGCCGTTCTTCGGCAAGCTCGTCGCCGACCGCCGGCCTGACGCCCCGAGGCCGAGCCTGGCGGCGCTTCCTGGAGACGGGGGAGACGCCGGGCGCGCGCCGGCCGCGTGCGCGTCGACGCGCCAACGCCCGACGGCGGCACCTTCGCGATGGAGGCGGTCTTCATCCCCGTCAAGCTCGACGAGGGCTTCGACTTCTCGCTGTTCCTGGAGGACCTCGGCTTCGAGCTGCCGATGGACATGATGCTGCTGCGCATGCGCCAGCAGCACCCGGTGGTGGTCCGCGCGCTGCGCAGCCGCGCTCGAGCCGACGAGCCGCAGCCGTGGGAGGGCGTCCGCACCGCCGGCACGCTGGTCGCCTTCCGCGCCGCTCGAGCCGACGCCGTGGATGGACGAGGCGCATGGCCCGCCGCGAGGCCGAGGCCGCCGAGGCCGAGGCCGAGCTGCAGTCGCGCATCGAGGCGCTCGAGGCGCCCGGCGGTCCAGGGCACCGACGTCTACGACCTCGAGGACGCCCGCGCGGTCATCGACCGGCTCAAGTGGGCGACCGAGCGCATCGAGGAGCTCGAGGAGCGCTCGCGCATCGTCGAGGACGCCGCCGCGCAGAGCCGCCGACGCGCGCGTGCGCGCCGAGGCCGCCGAGCGCGCCGCGCTCGACGTCAAGGCCGAGATCGTCCGGCGTGCTCGCCGAGCGGCCCGGTCGACGCCGACCGGCGAGGCCGACCGCGCTCGAGCTGCTCGCGCGCCTCGAGCGCGTCGAGCGCGCCGCCGACGGACGCCGCCGAGACCGCCGCCGCCCAGCGCGTCGCCGCCGAGACCGAGCGCGCCCGCACCGCCGAGCTGGAGGCCCAGCGCGCCGAGCTGATGGCCCGGCTCGACGCGCTCGAGCACGGTGCGGGCGCCGCGCGCGCCGCCGAGGTCGCCATCGCGGAGGCCCGTGCCGAGCTGCTCGCGCGGCTCGAGACTCCGTCGAGCGCCGCCGATGACGACCGCCCGGCGCGCAGCTGCCGCCCGCCTCGAAGCGCTCGAGCACGCCCGGCCGAGGAGGCCGAGGAGCTCGCCCGACCTGCGCGCCGACGGTGACGTCCGCGAGACCTCGAGGCGCTGCAGCGGCCAGGTCGCCGCGCTCGACCGCCTGCGCGAGGAGCTCGAGGCGCTGCGCGAGCGCGCCGACGCCCAGTCCGGCGTCATGCGCCGCTGCGAGGCGCGCGAGATCCGCCGCCGTCCAGGACGCCGACGCCGCCCGCGACGGAGCTCGCCGCCGGCCTGCGTCGCGTCGAGCAGCTCTCCGAGGAGACCGCGCGTCTGCGGTCGCATCCTCGAGCTCGGCTGCCGACGCAGGTCGGGCTGACCGCCGAGGACCGCCAGCAAGCTCGAGACCGCCGCTGCACGGCGTCGCCGAGGCCCGCGCCGGCATCGAGGCGATCCGCTTCCTCGCCGAGGAGCTGCGCGGCCAGTCCGCCGACCTGCGCGACGAGGGCGGCCGCCTCCAGGCCCGGCTCGCCGAGCTCGCCGATGCCGGACGAGGCGCGCCGCAGCCGCGAGGCGCTCGAGCGCGAGCAGGCGGAGCTCCGGACGTGCCTCGAAGAGCTGCGCGCCGAGCGCGACGAGGCCCGCGGCGCAGCTGCGCGAGGCCATGCGCGCCGCCGAGGAGGCCACGCGCGCTCGCCGAGCGCGGGCCGGCCGATGAGCGACCGACCCGCTCCGCGCCGGCCACGACGGACGAGGTCATGGCGGCCCGCGTGCGCGCTGGACGAGCTCGCCGCCGAGCTCGAGCGCATGGAGGACCGGCTCGAGCCGAGGCCCAGAGCATCGCCGCGGGCGCGCGCACCGACGTCGACGAGGTGCGCACGACGGCCGCCGATGCGCAGCCGTGCCGCGCGCGACGCCGCCGAGCGCGCCGAGATGCCGACCGCGGCAACCAGAACGCCCTCGCCCAGATCTCCACCCAGGCCGCGATCCTCGAGGAGATCGGCGTCCTGCCCGCTCGGCGCAGACCGACGCGGCGGAGAGCCGCGCCGACGCCGGCGAGGCCCGCGCCGTCGCCACCCGCGTCGAGGCGATGGTCACCGGCGTCCGCGAGCAGCTCCAGCAGGTCGTCGCCGACGCCGCGGGCGCCCGTGAGGCCGCCGCCGCGGCCGGCGAGACCGCCGCCGCCGCGCGCCAGCTCGCCGGGGAGACGTCCGAGACGGCCGACGCCGCCGCGGCCGTGGCCACCGCCGCGGTCGAGCCGCTGCAGGCGGCGCTCGACGCCGCGCTCGAGCAGCTGCGGTCCGCGCCGACCGTCGACCCTGCAGTTGAAGCCGAGGTCGAGACCCTGCGCAGCGACGTCGCCGCGCTACGCGCCGCGCTCGAGAGCGCCGAGGGCGGCGACGCCGCCGCGGTGCAGGCGCTGGCCGCCCGCCTCGCCGCCGTCGAGGGCACCGTGCCCGACAGGCCTCGACGCCCGGCTCGACAGCCTGCGCGAGGGACTCGCCGGGGCGCTCGGCAAGCTCGAGGCCGTCGCGGTCGAGCTCGCCGCCGCCCGGTCGGAGACCGGCGCCGGGCGCCAGGTCGTCGAGCAGCGCCTCGCCGACGCGCGCCGCCGAGCTGATGGCCGCCCGCACCGACGCCGAGCAGGCGCGCAAGGGCCTCGAGGGGCTGCGCGAGGAGCTCGGCGACCCTGCGCGAGTACGCCGCCGCCGCGAAGGCCGAGGCCGCCGCGGCCCGGGAAGTCGCCGCCAACGCCACGCAAGGCCGGCGCCGCCGACGACCGCGCGCTGCACGAGCTGCGCACGGAACTGCAGGCCGCCGTGGCCAAGATGGCCGAGTTCAAGACGGGCTTCGAGGAGGCCCGCCAGGCCGCCGTCGCCGCCCGCCGCGAGGCCGAGGTCGCGCGCCAGGCCGCCGAGAAGGCCGGCGCCGTCAACGAGGTCACCACGGAGAAGTTCACCGAGGTCTGGCAGAAGATGCTGACCACGGCGCCGCGCTCCCGCTCCGCGCCGCGGCAGCGGCGTCCGGCGCGCGGCGTCCGCGCGCTCGGCCAAGCCGGTGTCCAAGCCCAAGGAGGCGCCGCCGGCGCGTCCGGCCCGCAGGCCGGCTTCGACGACGATCCGCGGCCGCTCGCCAAGCTCGACCTCAAGGGCAAGTTCAAGCAGCTCAACCCGGGCTTCACCAAGCTCGTCGGCTACCAGGAGCACGAGTTCGGCAAGGCCACGTGGCCGTCCGTGCTCGACCGCCAGGTCTACAAGGAGCAGGTGGCCGAGCTCGAGGCGATGGTCGGCCGGCACTCGTGACGGCGCGCCCGTCGAGAGCACCTACATGCACGGGCAGGGCCTGATGGTCCTGATCCGTGGCGAGGTCAAGCTCGTGCGCGACGAGTCCGGCCAGCCCGACCACCTGCTCCTGATCGCCGAGCCCGGCGGCCCGACCTCCGACTGACCCCTTAGCCTCCCGGCGGTGCCGGGCCGCGGGTCAAGGAGCCGGAGGACGCAGCCGAGGAGCGCGCCGCCGCAGCGGCCGAGCGCGCGCGCCGGCGTGGCGAGGCGCCGCCGCCGATGACCCACGCGGCCCGCGAGGTCGCGCCGCCGCCAGCCGCCTGAACCGAGCTCGTCCACGAGCCGGAGCCAGAGCCGGTCTACGAGCCGGAACCGGAGCCCGTCTTCGAGCCCGAGCCCGAGCCCGAGCCGCTCCCGCCAGTCGAGCCTGCCACGCGCATGATGTCCCGCCCGGCGCCGCCCGCCCCGAAGCTGCCTCGCGACCGCCGGATGCCGCTGCGCGGCGGCCGCGAGCTCCCGCCCGCCGCGCGCGGTCCTCCCGAACCGGCCGCCGCGTCGTCGCCGGCCTCGTCGTCCTGCTGGTGGCCGCGCTCGTGTTCTCCGTCATCAAGACCTTCCAGCCCTTCCACGACGACCCGAGCGGTCTCGTGCGCGGTGACGATCCCCGAGGGCTCGGGCGCGGGGAAGATCGGCGACCTGCTGGCCGACCGCGGGGTCATCGACAGCGCCACCTTCTTCTCCCTCAACGCGACGGTCACCGGTCGCCGCGGCGGCCTGCGCGCCGGCGACTACACGCTGCAGCAGGGAATGACCTACGGCGCGGTGCTCGACGCGCTGGCGCGGGGCCCGAAGGCCAAGGTGGTCGAGACCTTCAAGCTCGTGATCCCGGAGGGGTACTCGATCGGCGAGAACGCCGCCCGGGTCGAGGAGGGCGGGGTGACCGGCGACTACGAGGAGGCGACGCGATCGGCCAAGGCGCTCAAGCGCGCTCGCGCGCTCGGCCTGCCGCGGGACGGCGAAAGCACCGAGGGCTTCATGTTCCCCGCCACCTACGACCTCGTGACCGGCGCCACCGCCGAGCAACTCGTCGCAGCAGCAGCTGTCGGCCTTCGCCGACAACTTCGCGACGCTCGACCTCAAGCGCGCGCAGACGCGGCAACCTGACCGACTACGACGTGCTGATCATCGCCTCGATGGTCGAGCGCGAGGCGCAGGCTCGACAGCGAGCGGCCGCTGGTCGCGGCCGTGATCTACAACCGGCTCAAGCGAGGGCATGCCGCTCGGCATCGACGCCACGATCCGCTACAGACGACAACTGGGACGACTCCGCTGCTGCAGTCCGAGCTCGACGCCGACACGCCGTACAACACGCGCATCAACGCGGGCTGCCGCCGACGCCGATCGGCAACCCCGGCCTCGCCAGCCTCGAGGCCGCGGCCAAGCCCGCCGACAGCGACTTCCTCTTCTACGTCGTCAAGCCCGGCGACCTGCGGCGAGCACGCGTTCTCAGCGACCGACGCGCAGTTCGACGCCGACCGCGAGCGCTACAACGCGGCGCGCGAGGCGGCAACGGCGGCAAGTCGCCCACGCCCGCCAACTGCTGAGCGATGCCCCGGCTCGGGCGTGTGCGGCTGGCCGGTGGCGCACTCGCTCTCGCCGGCGATGCACAACGCGGCGCTGGCGGCACTCGGCCTGGACGGCGAGTGGCACTACCAGAAGCTCCCGATCCCGCCCGACGTGTTCGCGGAGACGGTGCGCGCGCTGCCGGGGCAGGGGTTCGCGGGCGTCAACGTCACGATCCCGCACAAGGCGGCGGCGCTGGCGCTCGCCGACACCGCGACGGAGACCGCCCGGGCCGTCGGGCGCCGCCAACACGCTCACCTTCGGGGCCGACGGGCGCGATCGAGGCCGACAACACCGACGTGGCCGGCCTGCTCGACGCGCTCGCTCCGGTGCGCTCGGCGGCGGGCGCGACGGCTCTGGTGCTCGGCGCCGGGGGTGCCGCGCGTGCCGCGGTCTACGGCCTGCTGGCGGCGGGCGCGAGCGACGTGATGGTCTGGAATCGGACGCCGGAACGCGCCGAGTCGCTGTGCCGGGAGCTGGGCGGCCGAGCGGTTCGCGAGCCCGAGCCGGCCGATCTCATCGTCCAGTGCACCTCCGTAGGGCTCAAGGACGAAGCCGGACCCGTTCAAGGCGCTTCCCCTCGCCGCCGATACGTTCCGAGCCGGAATCTGCGTGGTCGACCTGGTGTATCGGGCCGGCGGCACGGCCTTCTTAGCGGCGGCGCGAAGCCGCGGGGCGGACGTGGTCGACGGACTCGAGATCCTGGTAGGCCAGGGGGCAGTCGCCCTTGAACGTTGGACCGGTCGGCCCGCACCCCGTGACGTGATGCGGAGGGCCGTGGAACTCGCATGAATCCAGCCGCTCCACCCACCGAACGTCCCAGTCAGATCCGGCGCCCCGGAGTGACTCCGCCCTCGCGCCGAGGGGGGTCCAGTCGTACCCTCGACGAGGTCATCGTCGAGCTCGGCTTCGTGGCGCCCGGCGACATGGACGCCGCGATGGCGACGGCGGCCCGCTCCGGCTCGAGCGCCGACAGCGTGCTGCAGCAGGAGGGCAAGCTCACCGAGGACCAGGTCTCGCGCGCCGTCGCGGAGAAGTTCGGCCTGGACCACCTCGATCTGCGGATGTACCGCTTCGACCCCAATGCGGCCAAGCTCGTGACCCCGGCCGCCGTCAAGCGCTACAAGGCGCTGCCGGTCTCCTTCGTCAACGACCGCACGCTGCTGGTGGCCATGGCCGACCCGGGCAACGTGCTCGCCGTCGACGACATCGCCGTCATGACGGGCTACGAGGTCCGTCCTGCCGTCGCCGGCGGAGCCGACATCCAGGCCGCGCTCGGCCGGCTCGCCGAGATGGGGGAGGGCGGAGCGATCGTCGAGGAGCTCCAGGAGGCTCCGAGCGAGGCGCCTCCGCCGCCCCCGGGCGCCGGCGGTCCCGCTCAGGCGACGGGCCCGCTCTACGAACTCTCCGAGCTGCAGACGCCCGCCGGCGGCGGCGCCGAGGACGCGTCGGTCATCGGGCTCGTGCACCGCGTGATCTCCGAGGCCGTCGACCGCGGCGCCTCCGACATCCACTTCGAGCCCTTCGAGGAGCACATGAAGATCCGCTACCGGGTCGACGGCGTGCTCATCGAGGCGGCGCTGATCCCGGCCAAGATCGTCCCGACGATCGTCTCGCGCATCAAGATCCTCTCCGACCTCGACATCGCCGAGCGCCGCATCCCGCAGGACGGCCGCGTGACGATGGACCTCGAGACCAAGCGCATCGACCTCCGCGTCGTCACGCTGCCGACGTCCTGCGGCGAGTCGGTCATCATGCGCATCCTCGACTCCTCCAACGCGCAGATCGAGCTCGACTCGCTGGGCATGCTGCCGCAGGCGCGCGACCGCTTCACCCACTCCTTCACCCAGGCCCACGGCGCCGTGCTCGTCACCGGCCCGACCGGCTCCGGCAAGTCGACCTCGCTCTACGCGGCGCTCAACCAGGTCAACACGCCCGAGAAGAACATCATCACCATCGAGGACCCGGTCGAGTACCAGATGGAGGGCATCAAGCAGGTCCAGGTCAACAACAAGTCGGGCCTGACCTTCGCCACCGGCCTGCGCGCGATGATGCGCGCCGACCCGGACATCATCATGGTCGGCGAGATCCGGGACAAGGAGACGGCGCAGATCGCCGTCGAGGCGTCGCTCACCGGCCACCTCGTCCTCTCCACGCTGCACACCAACGACGCGCCGACCGCGATCACCCGCCTCACCGAGATGGGCATCGAGCCCTTCCTGGTCGGCTCGGCCATCGACGCCGTCGTCGCCCAGCGCCTCGCCCGCCGCCTCTGCGACGAGTGCAAGCGCCGCGTGATGCTCCCGGCCGAGGTGCTGCGCCAGAACGGCTTCAACGTCGGCCTCGACCTCGAGTGCTACGAGCCCGTCGGCTGCGCCCGCTGCGGCGGCACCGGCTACAAGGGCCGCATCGGCCTCTACGAGGTCATGACGATCTCCGAGACGATCCGCAACATGGCGGTCGCCCGCGAAACCGCCGACGCGATCGCCCACGAGGCCGTCCGCGAGGGCATGATGCGCCTCCGCGAGGACGGCCTCGAGAAGGTCCGGCGCGGCATCACGTCGATCGCCGAGATCGCCCGCGTCGCCGGCTCCAAGTAGCGGCGCCGCGCGTCCGCTCTCGCCAGTCCTCGTCCCGTTCGAGGTCGCTGGGAGCCGCTGTCGCGATGGCTGGTGAGGGAGGGGAGGCTTCCTTGCCGCGAGACTGCCTCGGAGTGCAGCGGCAGGGGATCGCGCTGGCGTGGGTCCTCACCGCGGTCATGACCGCTTTAGGACCCAGAGCCGTAACTGTGTCGCCTCGGTGCGCATAGCGCACCTGGTCGGCGATCCGTCAATGGTGGTCTGGCAACCTCGACGGAATGTCGGCCAAAGGTAGCTCGTGGCTTCTCCCGAAACGCCCCTCCCTGGCCAGCCATCTGCGCGTTCCAACTCGCGTAAGCGGCGGCGCTGAACTAGCTTCCGAACCCGTGCTGGACGGCGACCCGATCTTCTTCGATGGGCCGGCGGCGTTCCGGGCGTGGCTGGAGGAGCATCACGCCTCGGAGACCGAGGTCTGGGTCGGGATGTACCGGGCGAAGATCCGGGCGGCAGACGCTCGCGTGGGCGCAGGCGGTGCGCGAGGCGCTGTGCTTCGGGTGGATCGACGGGATCGGCAAGCCGATCGACGACCAGTCCTACAAGCAGCGCTTCACGCCGCGCAAGTCGCGCCGGTGGAGTGCGGTCAACGTCCAGCACGTCGCGGAGCTCGAGGCTGCCGGGCTGATGGCGCCGGCGGGGCGGGCGGCGTTCGAGGCCCGCGACAAGAGCCAGGTCCCGTACTCGATCAAGGACCGGCCGGCCGCGCTGCCTGCGGAATGGGACGCGCGGCTGCGCGCCGAGCACCCGGAGGCCGCCGCCTTCTGGGACTCCACGCCGCCCTCGTACCGCAAGCAGAACGGCTTCTGGATCTCCGACGCCAAGCGTCCGGAGACCAAGGAGAAGCGCTTCGCTCAGCTGGTGGCGGCCTGCGAGCGTGGCGAGCGGCTGTAGATCCTTCAGGAACCTCAGGATCGTGCCGATGCAGGGAGGGTGCAATACGACTTCGCGGACATCCTTGCCACGGTGGTCGAGCGCAATGCGTCCGATCTGCACATCACGCCCGGCGTCCCGCCGATGCTGCGCATGCGCGGGTCGCTGGCGCCGATCGACGGACTGCCTCGGCTGACGCCGACGGACACGCGCGAGATCGTCTACTCGGTGCTCAACAACAGCCAGCGTCAGCGGCTTGAGACCGACAACCAGCTCGACTTCTCCTACGCCGTGCCGGGCAAGGGGCGCTTCCGCGTCAACGCCTTCCACCAGCGTGGGTCCGTTTCGGCGGCCTTCCGACTGATCCCGTCCAAGACGGTGCCGATCGAGGAGCTGGGCCTGCCGCCGGTGATCCGCGAGTTCGCCAAGAAGCCGCGCGGCCTCGTGCTCGTCACGGGCCCGACGGGCTCCGGCAAGTCGACGACGCTCGCCTCGATGATCAACGAGATCAACGAGACGCGCTCCGATCACATCCTCACCATCGAGGACCCGATCGAGTTCGTGCACACGCACAAGAAGTGCATCGTCAACCAGCGCGAGCTGGGCACGGACGCGCACTCCTTCGCGCTGGCCCTCAAGGCCGCGCTGCGCCAGGACCCCGATGTGATCCTCGTCGGCGAGATGCGCGACATGGAGACGATCGGCACGGCGCTGACCGCGGCTGAAACCGGCCACCTCGTCTACGCGACCCTGCACACGCAGGACGCGCCGCAGACGATCGACCGCATCATCGACGTCTTCCCGTCCGACCAGCAGGGCCAGGTGCGCATGCAGCTCGCCGTCGGCCTGCAGGGCATCGTCACGCAGACGCTGCTGCCGACCGCCGACGGCCAGGGCCGCGCGGTCGCGGCCGAGGTCCTCGTGCCGACGCCGGGCGTCCGCAACCTCATCCGCGAGGGCAAGATCCACCAGATCTACTCACTCATCCAGACGGGCGGCTCGCACGGCATGCAGACCATGGACGCGAGCCTCGCCGGCCTGGTCCGCGCGGGCACGATCACGATGGCGACCGCCATCTCGCGCTCCTCGGAGCCCGAGGAGCTGCGTCGCCTCGTCGACAGCGGCGGCACCGTGACGCCGGCCGAATTCGAAGCCTCGGTCGCGAGGGTCTGAGTCATGGCCAACACCTTCACCTACGTCGCCACCGACCTCGCCGGCATCCCGTACAAGGGAGAGCTGGTCGGCGAGTCCAAGCAAGCCGTCGTCGACGAGCTCAAGGGCCGCGGGCCTGAACGTCCAGAAGCTGGATCAGAAGGCCACCGGCTTCAACATGGAGATCAACGTCGGGTCCAAGAAGGTCAAGGCCAAGGACCTGACCGTCATGACCCGACAGCTCTCCGTGATGGTCTCGTCGGGCATGACCCTGCTGCGCGCGTTCTACGTGCTCGAGGAGCAGGTCGAGCATCCCAAGCTCAAGGAGAGTCCTGGCCACCGTCCGCGAGGACATCGAGGCCGGCCTCACGCTCTCCGACGCGCTCGAGCGTCACCCCAAGGTCTTCAACCCGCTCTACGTCGCGATGGTCCGCGCCGGTGAGACGGGCGGCATCCTCGAGGACACGCTGCAGCGCGTCGCCACCCAGCTGGAGGCCGACGACTCTCTCCGGCGCCAGGTCAAGTCGGCGATGATGTACCCGGCGGTCGTGCTGTCCTTCGCGCTGATCGTGATGATCGCGCTGATCGCGTTCATCGTTCCCGTCTTCGTCAACGTCTTCAAGGACTTCGGCGGCGAGCTGCCGGCGATCACCAAGTTCACCGTCGGCCTCTCGCACGCCTTCACGCACCAGTGGTACCTGCTGATCGGCGGCTTCGTCGGCATCATCGTGGGCTTCAAGAAGTGGCGCACCTCCTCCTGGGGCCGCCCGCAGTGGGACAAGCTGCGCATGAAGATCCCGATGAAGATCGGCGACACCGTGCAGAAGGTCGCGCTGGCGCGCTGGTCGCGCACGTTCTCCGCGCTCTACGGCGCCGGCGTGCCGATCATGGTCGCCATCGAGGTGACCGGCAAGACCTCCGGCAACTACGTGATCGAGCAGGCGATGGTCAACGTCGTCGAGTCGGTCAAGGCCGGCGGCCAGATCGCCACACCGCTGCGCGAGGAAGCCCGTGTTCCCCCCGATGGTCTCCCAGATGATCACCGTCGGCGAGGAGACGGGCGGTCTCGACACGATGCTCAACAAGGTCGCCGACTTCTACGAGGACGAGGTGGCCGCGGCCGTCAAGGCCATGACCTCGATCCTCGAGCCCATCATGATCGTGTTCGTGGGCGCCATCGTCGGCTTCGTCGTGATCGCCATGTACATGCCGATGTTCAAGGTCTACGACTCCATCAAGTAGGCCGGTAGGGTGGCGGCGGTGAGTGCTCCGCCGCCTCCCAGCACCACCGTCACGGTCCCGCTCTCACGCGGGGCGGGCGGCATGAAGAAGCTGCTGAGCAGCGCGCCCAAGGGCGAGCACCAGCTGACGCTCACGCCGACGGAGATCATCGTCGAGCACGGGATGCTCGAGGCGCCATTGCGCTTCGCGCCCGGCTCGGTGGCCGTCGCGTCGATCGACCACGGGCCCGGCAACCTCGGCAAGGAGCGCGGCCGCGGTCGCTTCCCCATTCTCCATCGCCTGGCCGCCAACCGCGTCGTGCCGCGTGAACAGGGCATCGAGGGTTGGGTCTGGACCAATCAGGAGAGCTCCGCGTTCACCGTGCTGACCGACGAGGCCCCCAACGTCGCTTTCGTGTTCTCGCCGCCGATCGCCGCCGAGCGGCTCGAGGGCGTGTTCACCGACGACACTGCTCGCCGAGGTCGCCAAGCGTTCGCCGCTCGGCCAGCCGGCGCTGTTCGGGCTGCTGCTGCGCTCCGAGTCCCACATGGAGCTCGGCCGTGGCTTCGAGCGCTACGGGTTTCGCACGCGAGATCACCGATCGCGAGATCCCGCCGACCCAGCGTCGCCACCTGCCCGACGACAAGGCCGCCAACCCGGCGATCGGCGCCGTCGAGACTCGATCGCGCCAAGACTTCCGTACCACCCCCTGGAGGGAACTGATGGAGTGCTCGCCATGCCGCGGCACCGGCAGCGTGATCTCCACGCTGGGCGGTAGCCCGCAGTCCGTTACCTGCCCCTGGTGCGAGGGCTCGGGCCAGCGCCCGGCGCCGCCCGAACCCAAGCCCGAGCAGACTAGCTCGCTCAGCGATCGTGACGACGCGCACGGTGCCGATCGTGCGCGCTTCTCCTACGAGCTGCACGTCGTAGGTCCCGGCCCGGGTCGGCAGGACGTCGAAGACGACATCCGTCTCGGGCGCGATCGCCTTGAGCGTGCCGAGGCCGTCCAGCGAGACGGCGTCGCGCTCCTCGGACTGCACGGTGAGCCGGAGCCGGTCGCCGGCCGAGAGGCTGATCGTCGAGGGCTCGGCGTCATCGGCGTCGAGCGTGCGCTCGATCAGCGCGCTGTCGCCGTTCGGTTCGAGCGAGTCGGTCGTGGACGGGGGTGTCGGTGGCCTGCCGCGGCGGCGCGAGCGCCGTCGAGATCGCCGTGACGACCAGCAGTACCACGGCGAAAACCATCAGTCGGCGAGCAAGCATTCTGGACGTTCATCGTAGACGTCCAGAATTTCTCAGCTCAAACTCAAGTCCCCCGCAAATGGGGTCGATACCCCACCCAAGCCAGGACCGAGGTGACCAAGGGCAAACCGTCCGAGAGGGCGGGACGCAAAGCCACGGAGCTCACGTCTCAGAGAGCAAGCCGGGCCGCTCACCGAGGGATCCCCGGGGTCTGGTCAGAGCAATAGCCACACCACCACCCCAATACATCCCTCAGGAGGGAATCACCAAATGCTCAACAAGCTCGCAGAGCGCAGCCGGGACGAGAAGGGCTTTACCCTTATCGAGCTCCTGGTCGTCATTCTGATCATCGGCATCCTCGCCGCGATCGCCCTGCCGGCCTTCCTCGGTCAGCGCGCCAAGGGTCAGGACTCCTCGGCCAAGTCGGATGCCCGCAACCTCGTCTCCGAGGCTGAGTCGTGCTACACGACCACGCAGGACTACTCGCAGTGCACGACCGTCGTCGCCGACGCCGGCCTGGACACCGCCGCCAACGCCTTCGCCGCCGGCCGGCCAGGGCTACGTCATCGCCTCGACGTCGAAGTCCGGCAACGTCTTCAGCGTCACGAAGACCGCCAACACGGCCGCGGTCTCCCGCACCTGCACGTTCACCAACACCAAGGGCGGCTGCCCCGCCACCGGCCCCGAAGCCGGTAAGTGGTAATCGCTGACTAGCGACTGAAGCAGCCTTCGTGGGGCGGGCCTTGCGCCCGCCCCACGTCTTTCTAGAGACCGCGGGGGAACTCAGCATGCAACCAACACACACTTCAACTCTCACAGTGACGCCGACTCGCGAAGCCGGCTTCACCCTGATCGAGTTGCTGGTGGTCATCCTGATCATCGGCATCCTGGCGGCCATCGCGCTTCCGGCCTTCCTCGGCCAGCGCTCGAAGGCGCAGGACGCGAACGCCAAGACCAACGCACGCAACCTCGTCTCCCAGATCGAGGCGTGCTGGCACAACACGGACGGCTACATCGGCTGCACCGCCGAGCTCACCAGCGCCGAGACCGGCCTCGACATCGGCACCGGCGCCGAGCAGGTCAGCATCGTCACCGAGACCACCGACGGCTACTCGATCGAAGCCGTCTCCAGGTCCGACCAGGGCGGGTCGCTGCACCGCTTCCGCATCGTGCACAACATCGGTGGCGTGTTCGACCGCACGTGCACACCGGCCGGTCAGGGCGGATGCCGCCCCGACGGTCACTGGTAGCCGACGTCCAGTCCGCGCGCCGATTCTCAAGCCGACCGCACCGCAAGCCGACAGACGTATTGTGAAGGGGCGAATCTCCAGGCGGGAGCACTTGCGATCACAGGCCGGTTTCGGCCTGATCGAGGTGATGGTCTCCGCCGTCGTCCTCGTGCTGATCTCCACGGCCACCGTGACCGCGATCGGCTCGGCGCAGAAGCAGTCGGGCCGCACGCTCGCGCGCTCGATCACCGCGAACCTCGCCGACCAGGACCAGGAGCGCATGAAGGCGATGCGCACCGCGGACCTGATCGACTACTCCGCCACGCGCGTCGTGCGCCAGGAGAACGCCAACTACACGGTCGACTCCGAGTCGCACCTCGTGCAGGGCCCGGGCGGCGGGCGCGTCACGTGCACCACCACCGGCCAGCAGAGCCAGTTCCTGCAGCTGACGACCGTCGTGACGCCGCCGCCGGCGACCGACGGTGACCCGAAGACGATCGTCAGCCTCGAGCCGCTGCCGCTCACCCAGTACTCGCCGACCTCCGGCACCCTGATCGTCCAGCTCGTGCAGGCCGACGGCGTGACGCCGCAGCCCGGCATCCCGGTCACGCTGACCGGCCCCGACGCCCGCAGCGCCACGACCAACGCGCAGGGCTGCGCCATCTTCCAGTTCCTCACGCCGGGCTCGTACACGGCGACGATCAACTCGCCCGGGCTACGTCGAGGAGACGCTCAGCCAGCGGCGCGACATGAGCGTCACCGTCAGCCCCGGGCAGATCTCCTCGACCCCGATCCAGCGCTACGACCGCGTCGGCCAGATCGCGCCGATCACGTCCAACAACGGCGCGAACGCGATGACCGCGACCGGGGTCACGATCTCCAACGGCGGCATCCCGAACCCGAGTACGCGCACCTATGGCGGCACCAGCGCGAGCGGCCTGTTCCCGTTCCCGGCCTCGCCGTACAAGGTCTGGGCCGGCCGCTGCGCGCTCAACAACCCGGAGACCTGGGAGCCGAGCTTCTACACGACCAACGCCGCCATCTACGGGCCGCGCACCGTGACCGCCGCCGGCACGATCGCCGCGAGCGTGCGCGAGCCGCCGATCCTCGTGGATCTCCGACTGACCCGCGCCAGCGGCCAGAACACCGACGACGCCGCAGTTCTACGTCCGCCAGATGGACACGGGCTGCAACACCACGCAGCACTTCTATGACTACACGAGCACCACGTCGCCGCCGTTCACGGTGCCGGGCAGCAACAACGCCCTCACCAACTCGTCGCTCGGCTCGATCACGCGCCCGTACCCCTACGGCCGGTACTGGATCTGCGCGTCCGTGGCCAAGACCGGTGGCACCGGCACCGACGGCACCTACTCCGTGGCGACCACGCAGACCGGCTTCGTCTCCAACACGGCCTTCGGCGGGGTGACGGCGCCAGTGCTCACGATCAACACGAGCACGGGCAGCCCCACGACCTGCGCGACGCGCTGGGCCGCGATCACTGCACTGGCGGCACCATGAGGCCGGGGCTGCGCACGCTGCGCTCCGAGGAGAGCGGATTCACCATCGTCGAACTGCTGATGGCGATGACGATCGGCATGCTGGTCCTCGGCTCGGCGACCCTGATCACCATCGGGGCCGCGCGCCACAACGGCGAGGTCGCCAACCGCATTGATGCGACGCAGCGTGGCCGCCTGGCGATGGAGCGCATGACGCAGCTGATCCGCTCGCAGGTGTGCGTGACCGCCACGGACACGCCGATCACCGACGCACGGGCGAGCTCGCTCACCCTGACCTCGGATCTCTCCGACGGCGTCACCCGCGGGCCCGAACGCCACACCTTCACCTACGACGCGGCGACACGGAAGCTGTTCGACACCAAGCAGGCCGGCACTCTCGCTTCGCCGCCCGTGTTCGGCACCGCCGTGACCTCGGAGCTCGCCACGGACGTCATTGCGCAGTCGACGACGGTGCCGATGTTCCGCTACTACGCCTATCCGAACCCGCTGCCGACCTCCGGCGTGGTCGAGCCCAACCAGGAGCTCGTCCCGCCCGTCAACGGCACCCTCGATCCCGACGCACGCGTGCGCATCGCACGCGTGGACGTCCAGTTCCTCACCACGGGCGCCACACGCTCGACCAAGAACATCCGGGCCGCGCACACCAATCAGGTCTTCGTGCGACTGGCCGACCCCGACTCCGGATCTGCGGACCCCTCATGCACATGACCCGACTCCAGAAGCGTCTCGCCGGCGACAGCGGTTTCACGCTCGTGGCGACGATGGGCATCATGCTGATCTCCAGCATCATCTGTCTCGCCGCGTTCCAGGTCGCCAAGGGTGACCTGGTCGCCTCCGGCGACAACAGCGACCGCAAGTCCGCGATCGCCGCGGCCGACTCGGGCGTCGCCTGGTATCAGGCCAAGCTCAACGCGGACCCCAACTACTGGCAGCTTGCGACACGGGACCACCGGCGGCGTCGCCGACCCCGTCAACCAGAAGACCGTCGCGGCTGCCTCGCGCAAGTGGCGGACGGTCTCGGGCGTCGGCACGGAGGTCGCGGACTTCTCGCTGTCGGTCATGCCGCAGTCGCCGTCGACGGCCTGCTCCACCACGAACCCGGCCTCGATGATCTCCTCTGCGGACGGCAGCTTCCGCGTGCGCTCGACCGGACGCTACAAGGGCGAGATGCGGTCGATCCTGACCAACTTCCGCCGTGCGCGCTTCCTGGACTTCCTGTACTTCACGGACTACGAGACGCTCGACCCGGCGATCTTCGCCGGCGGCAACGAATGCCGTCAGTACCGCGCCGCGCGCCCCACGAGTTGCACGACGATCCAGTTCGCCGACGCCGACCGCGTCAACGGGCCGTTGCACACCAACGACGACCTCATCTACTGCGGCTCGCCGGTCTTCGGCCGTGGCCCGGCCGACAACGTGCACGTCTCCGGCCCCGCACCGGGCTACGCCCGCAACGGCGGTTGCGGCACCTCCGGCACCCCACAGTTCCGCGGGACCTTCCGTTCCGGGCAGCAGCAGCTCACGATGCCCCCCACCAACGCGGCGCTGCGCACACTGACCTCGCCGGGCACGACCGGCCCGGGCTACCGCTTCACCGGGGAGACGTACATCCGCTTCACCGGCTCGAACATGGTCGTCGACACCCCGACCGGCAATCCGTACACGGTCGGCCTGCCCTCCAACGGCGTCATCTACGTCGACAGCGGAGGCTGCACCGCCGGCACCGTGACCGTGCAGACCAACAACAGCGGCGGCACCCGTTCCGAGACGCGCACTCCGCGCTACACGGACTACAGCGAGAGCACCGGCTGCGGCAACGTCTACGTCAGCGGCACGCTCGATCGCTCCCTGACCGTCGCGTCGGCAGGCGACATCATCCTCGCCCCGACGCTGGCCACCACGAGCACGAACGTCGCCAACCAGTTCAACCCGCGCACCGCCGGCAACTCGGGCACGCCCGCGTCGACCGACGCCAACCTGATCGCGGCGGGCGCGCTTGACGCGACCACGCAGCAGATCTCGGGCACCGTCAGCATCGGTCTGATCGCGGACGGCTACGTCCGCGTCTACCACCGGGTCACCAGCTTCCCGCTCTACGACACGGACTCGACGACGCTCGCCTCCGGCGTGCGCAACATGCGCATCGACGCGGCGATCCTCTCGCTGCAGCACTCCTTCATCGTCGACAACTGGGGCTTCGGCCCAGCCCCGGCAGCCTGACCACGCACGGCGCGATCGCGCAGAAGTTCCGCGGTCCGGTCGGCACGGGCTCCGGCGCGACGATCTCCACCGGGTACGTCAAGGACTACTGGTACGACAACCGGCTGCGCTACCGCAGCCCGCCGTACTTCCTCGACCCGATCGGGGCCGGCTGGACGCCGGGTCGCCAGAACGAAGTCGTCCCCGCGCTTTAGCTAAAGCACGCGGGGGAGCGGGCCGATCTTGTGAACATGGCCCTCTCCCTCAAGCGCGCTCCGAAGGCGCCTAAGTCCAAGTCGAAGTCCGTCGTCGGTCTGGACCTCGACCCGGCGCACGTCGCCGCCGCGGAGGTCCACGTCAACGGGTCCATCGCCGTCAAGCGCGGCGCGGTCGCCCCGCTGCTGCCCGGTGTCCTGCGCGACGGCGAGGTCGCCGACGGCCCCGCGCTCACGGAGGCCCTGAAGGCGATGTGGGAGGCCAACAGCGGTCTTCCAAGAACGTCCGCCTGGGCATCGCCAACCAGCGCATCGTGGTGCGCACGCTCGACATGCCGCCGCTGGATGACGACAAGGCACTCGAGGCGGCCGTCCGCGTCGAGGCGCCCGACCACATCCCGATGCCGATGGACGAGGCCGTCCTGGACTTCCAGCGGCTGGGCAACGTCTCGACCCCGGCCGGCCCGCGCACGCAGGTCGTCGTCGTCGCCGTCCGCCGCGAGATGGTCGAGCGCTACATCGAGGCCGTCAGCGCCGCCGGCCTGAAGGTCGAGGGCATCGACCTCTCGGCCTTCGCGCTCGTGCGCTCGATGTACAACCCGGCCCTCGACGACGAGGGCGGGATGCTCTACGTCAACGTCTCCGGCCTCATCAACGTCGCCGTCACCAGCGGCGCCAACTGCCTCTTCACCCGCGCCGCCACCGGCGGCCTGGACGCGATGGTGCAGTCGCTCGTCCGATCGCCGCGGCCTGACGAGCGAGCACGCCGCTGCAGTGGCTGCGCACGTCGGCCTCGAGCAGCCGTCGACGCGGTCGAGGGGGACCCCGAGATCGTGGCCGCGGCCGCGCGACGCTCGAGGAAGGCGTGCGACCAGATCGCCGACACCGTGCGCAACTCGCTGAACTTCTACCGGATGCAGCAGAACGCGGCGTCCGTCGACCGGGCGATCCTACCGGTCCCGCGGTCGCCATCCCCGGCATGGCGACGCACCTCGCCGCAGCGCTCGGCATGCCCGTCGAGGCGCGCACCGTCGCCCAGCAGGGCGACGTCGCCGACGCCCCGCGCCTGGCGGTCGCCGCCGGCCTCGCGGTCAGCTCCGTCTAGACCCGTCGCATTCGTCTGACATCGGCCCTGGCGCGCCTCAAGATCGAGGCCCGGGGCCGATGCCATTGCATGCTCCGGCGCCGCCTACGCCGGGTGGATCCAGGGCAGGGGGGATTCACTCTCATCGAGTTGCTCGTCGCGATGCCGATCGCGATGCTGCTGCTCGGCGTCGTCGATCGCGGCGCTGGGCCAGGCGCGGAGGACCAGCAGGACATCGAGCGGCGGTCGCAGATGCAGTCCGACGCGCAGATCGGGCTCGAGCGGATGACGCGCGAGCTGCGCCAGGCCACCTGGGTGTACTTCCGGTCCTCGAGCGTCGTCGACATCAACGTCCGCGTGCGGGCGACCTCGACGCAGCGACGGGGTCTACCGCCTGGTCCGCTACGACTGCTCGGTGACACCTGCGTGCGCTCGGAGGGGCCCGCGTCGACCTACCCGCCGCCGCGACACCGACCTTCCCGCGATCCGAGAACGTGATCGGCGCTGCCGCGCTCCGACGTCGGCTCGCGCCGCGGCTTCATCGTCCGCCACGACGTCTTCCGCCCGACCAGCATCGATCCGGCCACCGGGTGCGGCGGTCGCTGACTTCGTGTCGCCGGACTTCCTGTTCGTCCGCATGCAGCTGGAGATCGAGCAGCTGCGCTCGACGGCCGACAACCGCCGCGTCACGATCGAGGACGGCGTCAGCCTGCGCAACCTCACGGACTTCGCCGGATGAGCCGCGCCTGCGCAGCGAGTCGGCATGACGCTGATCGAGGTGATGGTCACCGTGCTGGTGATCTCGGTCGGCACGCTGGCGACGCTGGGCACCTACGTCGCACTTCTCGTCGGCGACGCGCAACGCGCGCGACCGCGCGGTGCTCAACTCCGTCGCCCAGCGCGAGATCGAGCGGCTGCGTCCGGTCGGCTATCGAGCAGCTCGGGCTCGCGTCGCCGCCGACCGCGCAGGCGGCGACCGAGGCGCCGCTGAGCGGCGCCGCGGCGACCGAGCAGCTCGTCAATGGCGGCGATCGTGCGCGCCCGGCGGGGACGATTACACCTACGACAACGTGCGAGATGCGGCTGTACCGGTACGTCTCGTACCGCAAGCCGACCTGCGCCGGACTGACGCCGAAGATCCAGGCGCAGCTCGCCGGCGCGACTCGGCATGACCCTGGCCGGCGATCCAGGCCGCGCTCGCCGACGCCTGCCAACTGGGCGTCTCGACCACCAAGCGCATCACCGTGGTCGCGGTGCCCGGTGGACGACAACGGCCCGACGTCGCGTGGCGTCACGATGACCACCGTCAAGCGCGACCCGGAAAGCCCGCCGATCCTCGACGTGCCGACGTCCGCGCTGTCGGTCGAGCCGCTCACAGACGTCCTGAGCGGAGGAGCCACGGACCCGGCGCAGCCGCTGACCCAGACCGTGACGCTGACCGACACCCGCTGCAGCGACACACTGCGCGACGGTGCGTCCGAGTCACGCCACGCGCGACACCGCCCAGTTCGGCTTCACCTGCGCCGAGAGCGGCCCGGCCCCGAAGCTGATGACCCTGGCCGGCGTACCCGGCACCACCTCGGACCCGATGCGCGACTTCTCGACCGACGTGACGCGTGCCGCGCTCGGCGGGCTGGCGATCCTGCGTGACACGCAAGCGGGCTCGTGCACGCAGACCAACAGCCTCGTCTACCAGAACGCGGAGACCACGGCCCGGATGCATCGATCCACAAGTGGGCGACCCTCGATGCGGCCGCGGCGTTCACCATCCCCGCGACGGGCGGGCGCGCGAGCCTGACCCTGTACGCGAGCACGGCGGACGCCACCCAGGGCCGGCCCGGCTGTGCGCGACGCTGCAGACGGAGGCGGGCCTGATCCTCGGCTCGAGCGACTTCAAGCTCGGCACCTGGCCGGGCAAGGTGACCGAGCTCACCACTGCCTTCGATCTCGTCGGCGGGACGATCGCCGCCGGTCAGCGGCTGATCCTGACCCTGCGCGTGCCGGGGGACTCCGGCGAAGACCTGCGGATCCTCTACGACCACC
>CAVXBH010000027.1:0-131577 GCA_963759945.1 uncultured Solirubrobacteraceae bacterium
CGTACGCGTTCAGTTACGTATGCTTTCAGTGTCTGCTCGGGATGGTCGAGCCACCACATCGCCAGCGACTCACCGGCGCCGACGAAGCCGCTGCGCCAGCGCGTCGGCGAGCACCTCGTCGCCGAGGGTCGTCTCCAGCAGCAGCGCCATGCGCCGCACGATCGCCGCGCGGGTGCGCGCGACCTCGGTGGCGAGCAGGCCCGCGCTGCCCGCCGCGAGCTCGCGCTGGAGGACCGACCAGCCCGGGCGGTGCTCGTCGACGAAGCCCAGGAACGCCGTCATCGACGCAAGCACCTGATGGCCCGGGTCGAGCTCTGGGTCCGACGGCCGCGTCCATCGCCGAGAGCAGCTCGCCCCCGACCTGGTCCATGTAGGCCGCGTAGAGGCCCTCCTTGGACTCGAAGTACGCGTAGAGCATCGGCTTGGAGATGTCGGCCCGGTCGGCGATCGCGTCCATCGAGGCCGCGTGGAAACCGAGTTCGGCGAAGACCTCGCCGGCGACGGCGAGCATCTGCTGCTCGCGCACCGCGCGGGGGACCTGCCGTGTGCCCGCGCGACGGCGCTGCGTGTGCGTCACGCACGCCGAGCGTATTGCGCCACCGTGACCCACCTCACGTACGTCGCGTTTCGATGTGACATCGTTCGGTGACACATATGTCCATGTCTTCCTTCCTAGCCACCGTCGCTGCCGGCAGCGAACCTGCCGGTGGCGCTGCGACGGGCGAGATCGCCATTGCCACCGGCATGGCGGTCATCGTCACCGGCGCACTGATCCTCCTCTGCGCCGGCCACCGCTCCGGCCGCGTCGGCCTCCTCGGCTGGGGTTCCGACCTCGCCGCCCGCATCTCGGGCCTGCCCCGCCACGCCGCGCTCCCGCTCGGCATCGGCGGCGGTGCCCTGCAGATCGCCCTGCTGGGCATGTACTGGGACATCTCGCTGCACATCGACGACGGCCGCGACGCCGGCCCGCTCGCCAATCCCGCGCACTACCTGATCCTGATCGGCCTGTTCGGCATCTTCGCCGCCGGCATCATCGCCATCGCGCTGCCCAAGGAGGGCGAGCGCCCGAGCCCGAGCGCCGTCCGCATCTCCGAGGGCTGGTACGCCCCGGTCGGCGGCATCCTGATGGCCGCCTGCGGCGCCTTCGCGCTGACCGGCTTCCCGCTCGACGACGCTCTGGCACCGGCTCTTCGGCCAGGACGTGACCCTCTGGGGCCCGACGCACCTGATGCTGATCGGCGGCGCCGGCATGTCGCTCGTCGGCATGGCCGTCCTGCTGTCCGAGTCGCGCGACGAGGCGACCGAGAACGCTCCGGGCGGCACGCTGCGCAAGCTCGGCCTGATGGGCGGCCTGCTGATCGGCCTCTCGACCTTCCAGGGCGAGTTCGACTTCGGCGTCCCGCAGTTCCGGATGGTCTTCCACCCGATGCTGGTCTCGCTCGCGGCCGCCTTCGCGCTCGTCGCCGCCCGCATCTGGATCGGCCGCGGCGGCGCGCTCATGGCCGCGCTGTTCTTCCTCTTCACCCGCGGCTGGGTGGCGCTGCTCGTCGGCCCCGTCTTCGGCGAGACGACGCCCGCGATGGCGCTGTACATCCCCGAGGCGATCCTGATCGAGATCGCGGCCTTCGCGCTGATCAAGCGCCCGCTGGCCTTCGGTGCGGTCGCCGGCGTGCTCACCGGCACGCTCGGCATGGCCGCGGAATGGGGCTGGACCTCCGCCGTCTTCCGCCTCCCCTGGACGGGCGACATCGTTCCCGAGGCGACGATCCTCGCCGTCGTCGCGGGCGTGGCGGGCGGCACGTTCGGCGCACTGCTGGGCACCGGCCTGCGCGGCGACCTGGTCAAGCCGCGCCTCGCCCGGCCCGCCGCGCTCGCCGCGCTGCTCGCCGTCGCCGCGTGCACCGCGAACAGCCTGATCACCGACAACACCACCGGCGCCTCCGCGTCGGTCAACGGGCACCGAGGTCCGCATCCAGCCCGACATCGCCGACGGCGCCGCCTGGGCGACCGTCACCGCCTGGCAGGGCGGCGAGAAGCTCTACGTCGACCGCCTGGAGCGCGTCGGCGAGGGCGTGTACCGGATGTCCGGTCCGCCGCCCGTCGACGGCACGTGGAAGACGATGCTGCGCGTGCAGTCCGGCCGTGCCGTGGTCTCCGCGCCGATCCGCCTGCCGGAGGACTCGGCGATCCCCGCCGAGGCGGTTCCGCAGACCACCGAGTCACGCCCGTTCGTGGCGGACGCGGAGGTCCTCCAGCGCGAGCAGAAGGCCGGCGTGTCCCCGGCGCTCAAGACGATCGGCCCGCTGATCGTGCTGCTGATCGCGCTGTCGTTCGCCGGCGCGCTGTCCTGGGGCGTCGCCCGCATCGGGCGCTCCGACGAGCCGGGGCCTAAGCCGCCGCGTCGAGCTTCCGCGCCGCCGAGCGCGGCGACGCCGCTGCCGAGCTGAAGTCGGCCCACGGATCCCCCGCGCGTAGGTCGCGCAGCGTCCAGGCGCGCGGGGAGAGGTCCGGGGTCAGCTCCTCGCGCGTGACGGGCGTAGCGACCGGCGCGCCCTCCCGCGCCCGGACGGCCCAGGGCGCGACTGCCGTGTGTGCGCGACGGTTGCGCAACGTGTCCACGAAGACCCGGCCCTCGCGCTTCTCCTTCTTGAAGGCCATGGTGAGACGGTCGTCGGCGTCGATCACCCGCTGGCCGACGACCTTGGCGAGCGCGAGGACGTCGGGGTAGTCGACCTCGCGGCGGATCGGCGCGACGACGTGCAGCCCGCGCGAGCCGGTGGTCATGTAGAAGGCGGCGAGGCCGGCGCTCTCGAGCACCTCGCCGGCGGCGCGCGCACCAGCGACCACCACCGGCCAGTCCTCGGCCGCCTCGGGATCGAAGTCGATGATCAGCCGGTCGGGCCGCTCGGGCCGGTCATTGCGCGCCGTCGGCACGTGCGGGGTGATCGCGTTGTGCTGGGCGAGCATGCGCAGCGTCGTCCGCCTGATTGGCCACCGCGTGCGTCACCGTCCCGCCGTGCTTGGGCATCTCCACCCGGTCGATCCAGTCGGGGAAGTAGTCCGGGATCTGCTTGAGGAAGTGGCCCGGCCGCTTGAGCCCGCCGGGGAAGACCTGCAGCGACAGCGGCCGGTCGCGCACGTGCGGCAGCATGCGATCGGCGACGCCGCGCGTAGTGCTCGGCGAGGTCGGCCTTCGTGATGCCGTCCGCTGCGAAGAGCACCTTGTCGGGATGGGTGAGCTCGACGCGGGGAGACTCCGACAGCATGCACCACGACTACCTGGCGCCGCCGTTCGACGCGCCCGGGCCCGACCCGCTCGCGCAGTTCGACGCCTGGTTCGCCGAGGCCGAGGCCGCGGGCGTGCCCGAGCCGGAGGCGATGACGCTGGCCACCGCCGGCCCGCACGCGCGCATCGTCTACATGCGCGGGCGCTTCCGCTTCTTCACCAACTACGAGTCGGCGAAGGGGCGGCAGATCGCCGCGGATCCGCGCGTCGCGCTCGTGTTCTTCTGGGAGCCGCTGCACCGCTCGGTGCGCGTCGAGGGCGAGGCCGTCGAAGCTGCCGGCGGCCGACAGCGACGCGTACTTCGCGACCCGCCCCCGCGGCAGCCAGCTCGGGGCGTGGGCGTCACCGCAGAGCCAGGTGATCGAGACGCCGGTGGAGATCGCCGACGACTTCGACGGCGAGGTCCCGCGGCCGCCGCACTGGGGCGGCTTCGAGGTCACGGCGCACACGATCGAGTTCTGGCAGGGCCGGCCGAGCCGGCTGCACGACCGCTGGCGTTACCGGCGCTCAGGCGACAACTGGCAGCGGGAGCGGCTCGCTCCCTGAACCCGGCTCGAGCCACGTCGCGCGCAGGGGGTAGGACGCGAACCACTGCTCGAAGCGGTCCGGCGGCAGCGGGCGCGAGATGTGGTAGCCCTGGACGACGTCGCAGCCGAGCTCGGTCAGCCGCGTGAGCAGCGCCTGGTCCTCGACGCCCTCGGCGACCGCGCGCAGCCCGAGGTTGTGGGCGAGGTCGATGATCGAGCGCACGATCGTCTCCCCCGACCGGTCGCCCGCCATCTCGAAGACGAACGAGCGGTCGATCTTGATCTCGTCGACCGGCAGCGCGCGCAGGTAGGCGAGCGACGAGTAGCCCGTGC
The DNA here is from genome assembly GCA_963759945.1 of uncultured Solirubrobacteraceae bacterium. Lineage (GTDB taxonomy): Bacteria > Actinomycetota > Thermoleophilia > Solirubrobacterales > Solirubrobacteraceae > DATLGB01. The sequence goes on from CAVXBH010000027.1 coordinate 4,147, forward strand.
CGAAGTCGTCGATCGCGAGCGTGACGCCGAGCGCGTTGAGCCCCTCGAGCACGCCGCGGGCACGCTCCGGGTCACCGACGATCATCGACTCGGTGATCTCGAGCTCGAGGAACGCCGGGTCGATGCCGTGTTCGCTCGATCAGCCGCGGCAGTTCCTCCTCGAGCAGCTGCGTGTCGAGGAAGGAGCGCGCGGAGAGGTTGACGGCGACGCTCAGGCGATGGCCCTGCGCCGCCCACGTCTTGATCTGCACGAGCGCCAGCTCGAGCACCTGCCGGGTCAGCGGCGTGATCAGCCCCGTGTGCTCGGCCATCGGGATGAAGTCGCCGGGCATGATCAGGCCGAGTGACGGGTGCTGCCAGCGGCACAGCGCCTCGGCGCCGGTGACACGGCCCGTCGCGACGTCGATCTTCGGCTGGTAGTGCAGGAGCAGCTCGCCGCTCTCGATCGCGCGGCGCAGCTCGCCGGCAAGGGCCAGGCGCTGCACGGAGTGCTGGTCCTGCTCGGTCTCGTAGAGCGCCGCGCCCGTTCCGGCGTTCTTGGCGACGTACATCGCGATGTCGGCGCGCTGGAGGAGCGTCTCGCCGTCCTCGCCGTGAACGGGGAAGCACGCGATCCCGACCGACGCGCCGACCTCGAGCGCGAGGCCGTCGATCTCGAACGAGCGGCTCAGCCCGTCGAGCAGCTTGCGGGCGACGTCGAGCGCATGATCGGCGCTGGGGATCGTCGGCAGCAGCACGGCGAACTCGTCTCCGCCGAGCCGGGCGACCGTGTCGGCGGAACGCAGCGTCGAGCTGAGCCGCTGCCCGACGAGCTGGAGCAGGCGGTCGCCGTGGTAGTGCCCGAGGGTGTCGTTGATCTCCTTGAAGTGGTTGAGGTCCATCACCATCACGGCGCTCGCGTTGGCGTTGCGGCGCGAGCTCTCGATGGCGCGGGCGACGCGGTCGGCGAAGAGCGCCCGGTTGGGGAGGCCCGGTGAGCGTGTCGTGCAGCGCCTGGTGCTCGTTGACGAGGGCCTGGCGCGTGTTGCGCTCGATGGCGATCAGCGGCAGCGCCAGCAGCGGCAGGACGCCGATGGAGAACTCGCCGACGATCACGATCAGCGGGGCGAAGCCGAGCGCGAAGCTCGCGGCCGAGAGCTGCACGAGCAGCTCGGCGCTGTCGAAGCGCCGGGTGATGAAGGTGATGTGCAGCGCGAAGAAGATCGCGCCGCAGAGCAGGACGCCCGGCAGGTCCTCGGGCGCGAAGGCGGCCAGCGGCGCGCGCGGGACGTCGGTGAGGACGGCCAGCACGAGGGCAGCGGCGCCGAGCGAAACGGCGTACTGCCCCGCGTCATAGGCGGCCGCGCGCAGCGACCGGCGCTCGATCACGAGGTTGACGAGCAGCGTGCCGACGACGAGCGCCGGGAGCGCCGCGCCGGGTCCGAAGGCGATCAGCAGGGCGAAGGCGAACGCGGTCGCGGGCGACAGGGTGCCCTTCTGGCCGCGCAGCACGATCTGCACCGGCGCGAGCTCGCCGGCGATGACCGCGGCCACCATGACCCAGAGCAGGATCGGCGCGTCGGCGACCGTTTTCGGGGTCTCCGCGCCGAGCGTATAGGCGAGGATCGCCGCACCGGCGATGGCGACCAGCCCCGTCAGAAAACCGTAGGCGCGGACGCTGCCCATGCGCGCGCCATCGGCAGCCTCCGGCTAATCCATTAGTCGAGCGTCAGAACGCGGACGCCGCTAGACGGTGCCGGCGAGCGGCGTGCGGGCGACGAACAGCGCGCTGATCAGGTAGTTGCAGCGCGGGCGGATACGGGAGGTGCGCTGTGCTCTTCCATGCCCTCCTCGAAGCGGTCGAGCAGGCTGAGGACGGACGCGCAGATCGGCGCTACCTCGTCGTCCGGGGAGACCGCGCAGGCGAGCCGGGCGAGCGCAACGGACTCGGTGTGATCGGCCATGGCGAAGGCGCGCCCAACGGCGCTGCACAGGTGGGTCACGACGCGGTCGAGGTTCGGGTCGAGCGCCTGGGGTGCGCGTGGTGCCGGGCCGAGATCGAGCGGCGGCTCGCCTGTGACCAGTCGTGAGAGCTGGCCGCCCGCGATGCCACGCAGCTGCTGTCCGGTCAGACCGGCCTGCAGCGCCGCGCGCAGGGTGTGCACGATCGAGGCGATCGGCGCGCCGTACGGCGAGTCCGACCCCCACAGCACCTGGCCGGGCGGGCACAGCGTCATGACCGCGATGAGGTCGGCCGGGTTCCACCACGACGTATCGATGTAGACGTTCGGGTGCTCGGGCATGAGCCGCCACAGCCAGGCGAGATCCGAGATGGCGCAGTGGGCGAGGATCAGCGAAGCGCTCGCGGTGGCGCTCGCTGAGGCGGACCGTGTCCTCCCCGAGCGCCGGGATGCCGCGGCCGGCGTGGATCAGGACGATCAGTCCACGCTCGGCGGCGAGGGCGACGAGCGCGTCCACCGTCGGCCCGCCGAGGGTGAAGGCCTCCGCGCGCGGGTGCAGCTTGATGCCGCGCGCGCCTGCCTCGATCGCGCGGGCGGCTTCGGCGATGGCGGCGTCGCCGTCGTTGGGGTCGACGCGGCAGAGCGCGACCAGGGTCCCGCCCGAGGACTCGGCCGACACCGAGCACCTCGTCGTTGGCCTCGGTGTAGCCGTCCGGCTCGTGCATGGGGAACACGAGCCCGCGGGCGTCGCACTCCGCCAGCCGGTCGAGCAGCGTCTGCGGCTCCTGCTTGAAGCCGTCAGGATCGTTGCGTCCGATGTGCGTATGCGCGTCGAAGAGGGCCAGCGGTCCGACCTCGCTACGCAGCTTGTCCAGAAAGGGCTTGTAGGTCGCCGCGAGGGAGCCGCTCACGCAGGCGGACGGTATATGGTCGCTTTCATGTCCATCCGCCGTATTCGGGTCCAGGTCGAGACGGAGCGGCTGCGCATCACCGGTGTCCTGCAGCTGCCCACCGAGGGCTACCGCAGCCGCGTCACGGACTACCTCAACGGCCACGACACCGGCTTCTTCGCGCTCACCGACGCGGAGTTGGCCCCGCTCGACGGGTCGCCGTCCGAAGCGCTGCAATACGTCGCCGTCGGCGCCCGCCACATCGTCGCCGTCGCCGAGCTCGAGGACCTCGGCGTGATGGAGGACGAGAACGAGGTCACCCAGGGCCTCGCCGACTACTCGTCGCCGTCCAAGCCCCCTCCCCCGCCTCCTCCGGCGTAACGACCGGCCCGTGACGAGGACGGACAGCGCAATGAGCGACTTCTCCGACCTCGCCGCGCTGTTCATCAACTGCACGCTGAAGCGTTCCCCCGAGCCCTCGCACACGCAGGCGCTCGCAGACCGGGCGATCACGATCATGCGCGACCACGGCGTCACCGTCGACGTCATCCGCGCGATCGACCACGAGATCGCCACGGGCGTTCAGCCCGACATGACCGAGCAGGGCTGGGCGACCGACGAGTGGCCGGCGCTCTACGAGCGCGTGCTGGCCGCGGACATCCTCGTGCTGGCGACGCCCATCTGGCTCGGCGAGAAGTCCTCGGTCTGCACGAAGGTCATCGAGCGGCTCTACGGCAACAGCCATCTCCTCAACGACGCCGGCCAGTACGCCTACTACGGGCGCGCCGGGGGCTGCATCGTCACGGGCAACGAGGACGGCGCCAAGCACTGCGCGATGAACGTCCTCTACTCGCTGCAGCACCTCGGCTACACGATCCCGCCGCAGGCCGACGCGGCCTGGCTCGGTGGCGTCGGGCCTGGGCCGAGCTATCTCGACGACGGCTCGGGCGGGCCGGACAACGACTTCACGAACCGCAACACGAGCTTCATGGCGCACAACCTGCTGCACGTCGCGCGGATGCTGAAGGACGCGGGCGGCTTCCCGGCCGAGGGCAACTCGCGCCTCGAGTGGGACGCAGGCACGCATCCTCACGCCGCAAATCCGGAGCACCGCGCCTAGGCGTGCAAAGAAGCGTGGCGCTCGCGCAGCCACGCCAGCGGATCGTCCACATCGGCGAGCGCCACGACCTCGAGGGTCGCCGGCTCCCAGGTGCCGACGTAGAGGTACGGCTCGGGATGGTCGTCGTCGCCGGGTGAGAAGCCGTAGTTGGCACGCACCGCGCCCGCGTCGATCGCGTAGTCGAAGTGCTCAGGCCAGATCTTCGGTGCGGTCGGCGCGTGCTCGCGCGGCATGTCGCGGCCGAGCTCGGTGAGCGTGTCCAGGGCGAGGGCGAAGAAGCGGCCCAGCTCACGCGCGGCCGCGTCATCGGCACCCGGGATCGGCTCGCGTTGTTCTTCGCCGCGGCCGTGGGTGACCAGCGTCGCGCCATCCGTGCGCAGCTGCCGGTCACCGTCGAAGACCGGGGTCCCGAAGCCGCCGGGCGTCGCCCGCAGATCGATGCGCCCCGTGACCGCAGCGCGCGCGGGAGCGATGCGCTCCTCGGCCAGCGCATGCAGAACGACACGGGTCTCAGCAAAATCAATCAAGGGGCCGGCCCCCTGATTGAATCAGGGCGTGGCGTTGCTGCCCGATCCGCCCGACTCGCTGCCCGAGGCGCCGCGCGCGTTCTACGTCGCGCTGCGTGAGGCCGTCGGCGACCGCGCGATCGAAGCCGAGGTCGACTTCGGCGACTCCGGCCTCGGCCTGACCTTCCCGACGCCGGAGCAGACCGTCGCCGCGCAGGTCTCGCGGCGCGCCGCGGTCGTCTTCGCCGGTCCGGAGGTCGAGCACTTCGACGAGCGCACGCCGGGCTGGACCGACGCCGCCGCGGCAGCCGTCGCCCGCGCGCTCAGCGACTGAGCAGCTTCAGGCCGAGCGCCGGGAAGGCGACGACCGAGAGCAGCCCGGCGGCCACGAGCGCGGCCGCACTGGCCGACGAGACGACGCCGAGCTCCCGCCCGATCTCGGTTCCCGCGACGATGAACGGCAGCGACGTCGCCTGCAGCATCCCGGCGACGAGCGTCTCCCGGGTCGTGAGCAGTTTGCGGTAGAGCAGCGCCGGCAGTCCGCGCGCGAGCACGAGCGCCAGCCAGGAACACCGGCACGCGCAGCAGCGTCTCGGCGGACTCGGTGAGCGCGTCGAGGTCGTAGTTGACGCCGCTGGTCACGAAGAAGACCGGGATGAAGACGCCGAAGCCGACCGCCTCGAGCTTGCGGCGGAACTGCGGGTGCGTCATCGCCTCGTCGCGGTCGATCAGGGTGAGCAGCGCGCCGGCGAGGAAGGCGCCGAGGATCACCTCGACGCCGAGCTCCGCGGCCAGCGCGGCGAACCCGACCAAGCAGGACGAATGCCCCGCGGACGCGGATCTGGGCCGTCGTGTCCTGCAGGCGCAGCAGCGTGTCGCGCAGGCGCGCGGAGTGCTCGAGGCCCGCCACCGCGAGGCCCACGACGAGCGCGGTGATCACCAGCGCGCCGAGCAGGACGGCCTGCGTTCCCGTGTCCGTCGCCTCGGTGCTGAAGAAGAGCGACAGCAGGATCACCGCGGCGAAGTCCGCGATCGAGGCGGCGGCGATGACGAGCTGGCCGAACATCGTCGAGAGGTTGTCCGAGTCCTTGAGCACCGGGATGAGGACGCCGAGCGACGTGGAGCTGAGCACGACCGCGATGAACACCGGTGAGCGCACGAAGCCCGCGGCGTCAAGGGCGAAGCCGGCCGTGAGCGCCACCGCGAAGGACACGGCGTAACCGAGCACCGCGACGCGCAGCGCGGCACCGCGCAGGCGGTCGAACTCGATCTCGAGGCCGGCGAGGAACAGCAGGATCGCCAGGCCGAGGACCGACAGGACGCGCACCGGATCGTCGACCTCGACCCAGCCGAGCACGGCCGGACCGAGCGCGAGCCCGAGGAGCAGCTCGACGACGGCGGACGGGAACTTCAGCCGGAACAGCCCCAGGGCCAGTGGCGCCGCGAAGCCGGCCGCGACGACGATCAGCAGGTTGGTGAAGGCAGGATCCATCGCTCAGAAGCGGTCGGCAGGCCAGGGCTGCGCGGAGCCGTATCGCTCGATCACCGGGTCCGGCCGGCCAGGCCGCCCGGCCGAAGACGCCGGAGCCCACCGCCTCGATGCGAGCAGGCACGATGTAGGCGAAAGGATCCTCGGCGAAGGAACGCCGACCTGCGGTCCGCGGGCGACGAGCACGCGAGCCGCGGAACGCCGAGTCGTCCGACAGCAGCACCGAGACGCCGTCGAACCTCGGCCCGGCGAGGATCCGCCGGCGCGCCTGCTGGATCGCGGGGTCGTCCATGGGGATGCTCAGGCCGTCCCGCACCAGGACCAGCGAGACGGTGCACGGCTCGCCATCGGGATCGAGCAACGACGGATCGCAGTTGAGGCCGTCGGGGATCACGGCAGCGCCGGCCGGCTGTCGAGGGAGATCGCGCGGAGATCACGGCGCAACTCGTCGTTCGTCGGGCGCCCGAGGTACCAGTAGCCGTCGTAGCGCGTCTCGATCTGCAGGTCCGGGTGCAGGGTGAAGACGGTCGGCAGGTACGGGCAGTTGGTCGTGTCGTCGGTCTCGAGCAGGCCGAGCTCGGCCTGGGCGGTGCGCTCGGGATCGCACAGGAAGGTCCAGCGTGCGCCGAGCCCGGCGCGGAAGGCGGCCGAGACTCGTGGCGGGTCGATCGACAGCGAGACGATCCGCGCGTAGGCGACCTCGAGCTCGTCCTGCAGCGCGACGAGCCGCCGGAAGAACACCTGCTCCTTCGGGCACCAGAAGCCGCGGAAGGTCTGCAGCACCACCGGGTCGCCGGCCACCAGTTCGGACAGCATCCGCTCGGAGCCGTGGTGGTCCTGCAGCCGCAGATCGGGAAACGTCGCGCCGGGAGCGAGCTCAGCCATGCCGGAGCCGTCTCGCGATGGCGCGTGGGCGTTACGCGACGGGCGTCGGGCGCGAGTGGATCGGGCCGCTCGAGTCGGCCAGGCGGCCGCCGTCGCGCCCGGCGCGCAACGCGAGGATCTCTCCGAGCACGGCGATCGCGGTCTCCGCCGGCGTGCGGGCACCGACGTCGAGTCCACATGGCGACGACACACGGGCGAGCGCGGCGTCGGAGACGCCCGCCGCGCGCAGGCGCTCCTCGCGCTCGGTGTGCGTGCGGCGGCTGCCGAGCGCGCCGATGTACCCGGCGTCCGTCTCGAGCGCACCGATCAGCGCGGGCTCGTCGAACTTCGGGTCGTGCGTGAAGACCAGGATGGCGTCGCGCGGACCGAGGGTCGCACCGGCCTCGACGAGGTAGTCCTGCGGCCAGGCGACCACCACCTCGGCGTCGGCGGCGTAGCGATCGGAGGCGGCGAAGGCCTGGCGGGCGTCGACGATCGTGACGCCGTAGCCGATCGCGCGCGCGGCGCGGGCGATCGCCGCGGAGAAGTCGATCGCTCCGAAGATGACCATCCGGGGCGCCGTCGACCAGACGCGGATCGCGACCCGCAGGTCGGTCCCCATCGTCTCGCCGCGCGCGCTGTAGCGACGCACGGCCGAGCGACCCTCGTCGAGGAAGCCGCGCGCGTCGCGCTCGACGTTGGCGTCGAGCAGGTCGTCCCCCAGCGTCCCGACGGTGCCGTCCGCGCGGACGGCGAGCGTCGCTCCCGCCGACGCGCCGTCGAGCAGCGTGGCCAGCGCGACCGGCCGGCCTGCCGTGACGTCGTCGCGGGTCGCGGCCAGCACCTCGGCCGCCCGCAGCTCGCCGACGAAGACGCGCACCGTTCCGCCGCACATCAGACCGACGCCGACCGCCTGGTCGTCGGAGATCCCGTAGGTCGCGACGCGCGGCGGCGCGCCCGCGAGGATGCCGTGCGCCTCCTCGACAAGGGCGCCCTCGACGCAGCCGCCGGTGACCGAGCCCTCGATGCGGCCCGTGTCGTCGACGAGCATCTCGGCGCCCGGTTCGAGCGGCGCGGACCCGACGGTCTCGACCAGCGTGGCCGCGACGACACGGCGGCCCTCGGCCAGCCAGTCGAGCGCCACGTTCAGCGACCGCGCCTCCATCCCGCCGCCTAGGTTACGCCGCGATGCCGCTGCGGCTCGGATACACGGCGCCGCTGGAGCCGAGCAACCTCTTCGGGCACCTCGTCGCCACCGCCGTGCCCGGCGTGGAGGAGTGGCGCGACGGCGCCTACCGCCGCACTGTCCGGCTCGAGAGCGGGCCGGCCGTGATCGCATTGACGCCGAGGCACGACCATGTCGAGCTCGACGGCCCGGAGGAGGCGACCGAGGCGTGCCGCTTCCTGCTCGACCTCGATGCCGACTCACCCACCATCGACGCAGCGCTCGCCGCCGACCCCGTCCTCGCACCGCTCGTCTCCGCGGCGCCGGGCCGCCGCGTCCCGCGGACGGTCGACGCGCACGAGCTCGCGCTGCGCGCGGTGCTCGGCCAGCAGGTCTCCACCGCGGCGGCGCGCACCCACACGGCACGCATCGTCGCCGACGTCGGCGAGCCGGTCGACGATCCCGCCGGTGGCCTCACCCACCTCTTCCCGACCGCCGCCGCGGTGGCGACCGTCGACCCCGAGACCCTGCGCATGCCGCGCACCCGCCGAGCGACGCTGCTCGGTCTCGCGGCCGCACTGGCGGATGGGCTGGACGTCGCCGACGCGGAGTCGCTGCCGGGCATCGGGCCATGGACCATGGGCGTGATCACGATGCGCGCCCTCGGAGATCCGGACGCCTTCCTCCCGGGCGACCTCGGCGTCAACGTCGCGCTGAAGGAACTCGGACTCTCCACCGCGGACGCCGACCGCTGGTCCCCCTACCGCGCCTACGCCGTCCAGTACCTCTGGGCGATGCTGCCCCACGCGATCAACACGCTGCCCGAGCCAGCAACCAAGTCAGATCGGCCTCGGACTACGAGGCCGTTCTGACGCGCTTCGCGAAGGCCGGCGCCAATCCGACGCGGTTCGGCGGGCGCCTCGCTCAGCGTCTTCGTACGTTCGACGCCGCCGCGCTGATGGCTGGCGAGGGAGGGGAAGCGTCGGCTCGGCACCGCGTCGTTTGCTCAACCGAGGCGGATCGGCGTCGGTCGCTGTGAGGCGCGTCAGGATGGACCCGTGGTCCGAAGCCGATCTGACGAGGTTGATGGCTCCTGCAGACCCACCCGAGCGTGGAGGCGCATGAGGGGCTTCGGTGCCCACCAGTTCCAGTCGCCGAGGAGGCGCATGAGGGCGGGGACGAGCAGGGCGCGGACGATCGTCGCGTCGATGATCACGCCGATCGCCAGGCCGACGGCGATCTGCTTCATGAAGAAGACCGGCGAGACGGCGAAGGCGAGGAAGACGACGGCGATCAGTGCGGCGGCGGCGCTGATCACGCGGCCGGTGGCGCCGATCGCGCCCGCGACGGCGTCCTCGTTGGACATGCCCGCGTCGTGGTGCTCGCGCACGCGGGCCATGACGAGCACGGCGTAGTCGGTCGCGAGGCCGAAGAGCACCGCGAACATGAAGACGAGCGAGACCACCTCGATGGCGGCGGGGCCCGGGTAGTCGAGCGGCACGGACAGGAGGCCCTCCTCGAAGCCGAGGACGAGGATGCCCATCGTCGCCGCGATCGTCAGGCAGTTCATCAGCAGGGTCTTGAGGGGCAGCAGGATCGAGCCGGTCAGCGCGAACAGCAGGATGAAGGTGCCGACGATGATCAGCGCGGCCACGACAGGCGCGTGGTCGATCAGGCTGTCCTTGAGGTCGACGAAGCGCGCGGTGTTGCCGGAGACGAGGACGTCGAGGTCGCGGATCGCGCCGATCGCGTCCTCCGAGGAACCCGCCAGCGCCGGACCGTCGAGTGCGACCGTGGTGAACGCCAGGTCGTCGCCCGCCGGCGTGAAGGGCGTGACGCGAGCGACGTGCGGCACGCCGGCGATCTCGGAGCGCAGCGACTGGAGGTCCGTTTCGCCCGCCCGGCGGACGGTGACCGTCACCGCCTCGTTGACGTCGCGCGGGTAGTGGGCGGCGAGGTACTGCTGAGGCTCGTAGGACTGCTGGCCCTCCGGGACCGCCTCAGCGCTCGGGCCGGTCAGCGTTGCCCCGGCGAGCGGGGCGGCCAGGGCCAGCAGGAGCACCGTGCTCGCGATGGCGACTCGCGCCGGCCTGCGCATCACCGCCCGCGCCAAGCGGTACCAGCCCGACGACTGGTCGGCGACGCTCGGCCCGCGCCGGACCGACCACTTGTCGATGTTCGCGCCGAGCAGGCGCAGCAGCGCGGGCACGACGAGCACCGCGAGCGTCGCCGAGAGGATCCCGACCGCGGCGCCGGCAGCGCCGATCGAATACAGGAAGCGCTGCGGCATGACGATCAGCGCGGCGCTCGCGGCGCCGACCGTGAAGCCGGAGAAGAGCGCCGCGCGGCCGGCGGTGAGGACGGTGTTGCGGTGGGCCTCGCGGGTCGGCCCGCTGCGGGCGATCTCCTCTCGGTATCGCGACACGAGCAGCAGCGCGTAGTCGACCGCGAGCCCGAGGCTGAGCGACGTGGAGATGTTCAGCGCGAACAGCGAGATGTCGGTGAACGACGACAGGACGCGCAGGACGAGGAACGTCCCGATGATCGAGAGCACGCCGATCAACAGCGGGATGGCGGACGCGATGACTCCGCGGAAGACGAGCAGCAGCAGGATCGTGAGCGCCGGGAACGCGATCAACTCGGCGTTCGTGAGGTCCTTGCGCGTCTGCTCTGCGGTCTCGTCGAGTCCGGCGGCGAAGCCCGCGACGCCGATGTCGAGCGGGCTCTCGCGCACGATGTCCTTGATCGCCGTGGCGCTGTCGCCCCCGACCGCCTCGAGGTCGTCCGTGTCGAGATGGACCCCGACCACGAGTGATCCACCGTCCGCAGCGAACACCGGCGGCGCGACAAGGCCGACGTTCGGCGCCTCGCGCATGAGCGAGCGCAGGCGGTCGACCTCATCGCCCACCGCCGCGGACCGGATGTCCGGCGCGCGGACCAGCACGGCGATCGTCGCGTTGGCGTCGTAGCCGAGCGCGTCCCGCAAGAGGTTGCCGGCGACCTCGCTCTCGGAGCCGCCGTCGGAGAAGCCGGCCGGCTGGAGGTGGTCCTCGACGTCGCGGCCGAATGCTCCGGCCGCCACCGCCAGCACAGCGATCACGACCAGCACCGCCTTCGGGCGTTCCCAGGTCAGGTCGGCGATCCGCTTCAGCACGGCGGCAACGTATCAGTTCCTTCAGGGAACTGACTACACTCCGCGGTGTGACAGCGCGCACACCGTTCGAGGAGATGAAGTGCTCGGTCGCGCGCACGCTCGACGTCCTGGGCGATGGCTGGACGCCGCTGATCCTGCGCGACGTCTTCGTGGGCCTGACGAAGTTCGACGAGATCCGCGACGACCTCGGCATCTCCCGCAAGGTCCTCACTCAGCGGCTCGACGCGCTCGTCGATCACGGCGTCCTGCAGCGCGTCCCCTACCAGGACCGTCCCGTCCGCCACGACTACCTGCCGACGGAGATGGGCCTCGACCTCGCCCCGGTGCTGCTCGCGATGATCGCGTTCGGCGACAAGTGGCTCGGCGACGCGCCGCCGGTGCGCGTGCGTCACGCGACCTGCGGCCAGCACACCCACGCCGTCTCGACCTGCGCCGAGTGCGGCGAGCCGTTGACGCCCGACACCATCCTCATCGAGGCCGGGCCCGGCCTCGAGGGCGCGACGGGCGAAGAGGCCGCCGCCGCGCGGCACCGCCTCGAGCGCTTCGCCGAAGTGCGCGGGCTCTAGCCCTGGACGTCGAGCGCGTTGGGCTGGCCCTGCGCGTAGAGCTCGGCGTCGGCGGCCTTGGCCGCCTCGAACTCGGGCGCCCGGTAGAGCTTGAACATCTCGACGCGCTCGGCCTTGGAGTCGACGGTGTCCAGCAGCGCGTTGACGGCGGCACGGCCCGACTCGTTGGCGCCCTCCATCGTCGCGAGGTCGATGTTGGTCTGCACGAAGTCGCCGGCCAGGAAGAGGTTCGGGATCCTCGTCTGCGCCTGCGGCCGCTTCTCCCACGAGCCGACCGTGTTGACCAGCAGCGGCTCGTCGTTGGTGTTGCGTCCGCGCGTCAGCGTTCCAGCGGATGGCCGGGTCCACGAAGGCCTTCGGCGCCGCCTCCGGCAGCAGCTTCGCCGCCGTCTCGTGCAGTCGGATCTGCGCCCAGACCTCCTCGACGATCTCCGCCCTCGTGCAGCGCTTGGCGGGCTTGCCGTGGACGATCCCGGGCGCGTCCCAGTTGGACACGTCGACGGACAAGCAGTCGGCGTACGTCCCGTCGCCGTAGTCGCGCGCGAAGACCCGCCCGCCCCAGAACTGCTGCTGGGTCAGCGCGGTCAGCGCCCACGGCGCGTCGATGAAGGTCATGTGGCCGTGCGTGATGTCGACCGGCTCGCGCAGGTAGAACTGGACCCCGTTCATCCAGTCGTAGAAGAGATCGTGCAGGCCCTCGAGCGACGGGTCGAGGCGCAGCAGCTTCGGATTGAGCAGCCGGCGCGCGCGCTCGACCGGCATGGCGGAGACGAAGAAGTCCGCATCGATGCGGCGACGCCGCCCGTGACGGTCGACAGCGCGCGCGGCCACGACTCGGCCGTTACGCACGGACAGGCCCTCGATCGCGTGCCCGACATGGAAGGACACGCCGAGCTTGCGCAGCATCCGCACCCACGGATTGATCCACGCCTCGTTGGTCGGCGCGTTGAGCACCCGGTCGAGCGCGCCGTCGTTGCCGCGGCCCATGATGTTGAGGACGAAGGCCTCGCCCATGTTGCCGATCGTCCGCGTGCTCGCGACGGTCTCCTTCGCCGCGACCAGGTTGCGCGTCAGGCCGGCCGCGAGGACCTTCTGGTACTCCGCCGACTTGCCCTCGGCCTTGCACGAAGTCCCACCAGCTCGTGTACTCCCACTGGCCGAAGCGGCGTGCGTCGCACGAGGTCAGGAAGACCGCCAGCCGGTTGACGAAGAACTGCAGCTCCTGCGGCGGGACGCCCTGCCCGGCCATCGACTCGAGGAGGTACTTCGCGGTGTTCTCGGGCGTCGCCGGGCCCGGGAACGGGTCCGGCCCGATGCCGAACGGGCCAGCGTCGGCCCGGCCGTCGGCACGCAGGAACTTGCCGCCCTCCGCGGCCATCATGTTGTCGTGCACGCCGTTCGCGTTCCCCTTGAACGGGGATGCGCCGCATCGAGTCCGGAACGTGGTGGTAGAAGCCGGGAAAGAAGCGGAATCCGTGCTCGCCGGGAAGCGGCTTGCGGCCGCCCGCCGCCGTGCGGGGCACGGGAATCGAACGCGCCTTGCCGCCCAGCGCCTTGCGCTCGTAGACGTGGACGTCGAAGCCACGCTCGGCCAGCTCGTGCGCGGTGGCGAGGCCGGCCATCCCGCCGCCCAGCACCGCGACCGTCGGCACCGCGGCGCTTGCGCTTCGCCATCGCGGGGGTCGCGCCCGCCAGCGAGACGACGGCACCAGCCGTCGCGGCGTCGCCCAGCAGCTCTCGGCGCGTGCGGTCCCTCATCGGCGAAGCGTACACGCGCCAATTAGCCTCTGCGGCAGAGCTGCCGGACCTCTTCGCCGAGTGCCCCGTCACCGATCGCGCCGCAGCCGTGCCCTTCTACGAGCGACTCTCCAGTCCCGCGGTGACTGGGTCACCGTCTTCGTCGAGGACCTCGACGCGACGCTCGCCGCGATCAGCGCCCGCGGCCTCGAGCCGAGCGACACCGAGACCTACGCCAACGGCGTGCGCAAGGCCACCTTCCGCGACCCCGACGGCAACGAGGTCGGCTTCGGCGGCGCGCCGACCGACTAGCGGAGAGAGGGGGATTCGAACCCCCGAACGACGTCTCCGCCGTTACACGATTTCCAATCGTGCCCGTTCAGCCGCTCCGGCACCTCTCCGAGCGACTCGGCAGTCTAAGACCTAGATCTGCCAGTGCCCGCCGACGAGCACGGGGACCTCGTCGCCGTCGGCGGTGACACCTCTGACCTCCAGGTCCGGCGCGCCGATCATGAAGTCGATGTGGACCTCGGAGTGGTTGATCCGCTTGGCGGCGTCGCCGTCGACGACGGTCGGGAAGCCCGCGCCGATCGCGACGTGCGACGTGGCGTTCTCGTCGAGCAGCGTGTCGTAGAAGACGGTGTCGAGCGGGCCGATGCGGCCGGACGCGTCGACCAGCGCGATCTCTCCGAGGCGGGCGGCGCCCTCGTCGCGGGCGACGATCGTGCGCATCTGGTCGGCGGCGGTGGAGGCGTCGAGCGAGACGATCCGGCCGGCCTCGAAGCGCATCGAGCAGGTCGCGCACGACGGTGCCGTCGATGAGGACGAGCGGGCGGCTCGAGGTGACGGTGCCGTCCGTGCGCTCGGGATCCGGTGAGGTGAAGACCTCCTCGGTCGGGAGGTTCGCCATGTGGTCGATGTCGCCGGCGGTCCGCATGCCGCCCGACAGCCAGCGGTGCCCGGGCAGGAGACCGACGGTGAGGTCGGTGCCGGGGCCGACGTAGTGCAGCGCGTCGAAGCCGCGCTCGGTGAGCTTGGCCCCCGCCGACTCGAGCTCGACGCGGCGCGCCTCCCACGCGGCCGCCGGGTCGGGCGTGTCCAGGCGGCAGACGTGGGCGACCTGCTCCCACAGGCGCGCCAGCGCGTCCTGCGGCTCGAGGTCGGGGTGGACGAGGCCGGCCCAGCCGGGGGACGGACACGGCACGATGGTCCAGTTGGTCGTGCGGTCGTTGAGGACCTTCACGCTCTCCTTGAGCGAGGGCAGCCGGTCGCGGCCCGCGCGCACCGGATCGAGGCCGTCGAGCACGCCGGGCGCGCTCGTGCCGGAGAAGCCGATCCGCGCAGCGCGCTCGTCGCCGAGGGCGAGCATCCGCTCGCCGTACCAGGACGGGACGAACTCGAGCGTGTCCTCGGGGGCATGCTCGACGCGAGCGCGCTTGACCCATGGGTCGTACCACTGCACGTCGACGAAGCGGGCGCCGGCCTTATAGGCCTCTGCGGCGACGGCGCGGGTCAGGAACTCCTTGCCGGGCTCGCAGGCGACCGAGACGATCTGGCCGCGGCTGGACGTTGGCGCCGACCCGGACGGCGAGTTCGGCGAGGCGCTGGACGTCATCGGACATCAGAACAACCTACGACGGGCCATGCTCCCGAGCCTCGTCGACCGCCGCCTGCACGCCGCGCTTCCAGGGCGGACCGTGCCCGACGACCACCGTCTCCGCTCCGGTGTCGGCGAGCCGCTGCAGCGAGGCGAGCGCCATCGACGAGTCCAGCGTCGCCGCCCCGGAGAGGATGAAGGCGCCCTCGCGGCCGCCGTTGTAGGGGTCGCGCGTGCACAGCGCGTCGCCGGCGATGACGATGCCGCGGTCGGGCAGGTGGAACGAGGTGTGGCCGTGGGTGTGGCCGGGCGTGAGGACGGGCCGCAGGGCGCCCGGGACATCGAGCACCTCCTCCTCGTCGAAAGGCCCGGATCTCCTTGATCGCCTTCGTCCGCAGCGCGCCGGCCCGGCCCAGCGCCAGGCCGACCTTCAGCGTGTGCGCGCTGCGATGGCGCAGCGGCGAGTGCTCCTTCTCGTAGCGCAGCGGGTGCTTGCTCAGCGACCGGTCGCGCTCATGCAGCCAGACGGGGACGTGCCACTCGGTTCGGATCCGCTCCGCGCAGCCCACGTGGTCGGCGTGCGCGTGGGTGACGACGAGGGCGGCGACGTCGCCGGGCGCGCGCCCGATCTCCCCCAGCGCGGCGACGAGCTTGTCGAACGAGCGCGGGTGCAGAGCGTCGACGATCGTGACGGCGGTGCCGTCCTCGACGAGGAAGGCGTTGGTGTAGGCGTCCTCGAGCTGGTGGACGCCGGGCGCTACGTCACGCAGGAGCATGGACGGCGGCACGGTAGTGCGCGGGCCGCAGCCGCCGCGTGCGCAGCCGGTACTCGCTCATGGTCCCCGGCCAGTTGTTGGTGATGCGCCCGCCGTGGCGGTACCAGGAGTCGCACTGCGTCCACACGGAGCCGTCCAGCCGGCGGTCCATCTCCTCGACGAACGCCCGGTGGGCGTCCTCGCGGACGTCGATCCAGGCGAGGTCGTTCTCCCGCATGCGCGCGAGGGCGTCGGCGACGTAGCGGAACTGGCACTCGAGCATGTAGACGATCGAGCCCGAGCCGAGGTTGGTGTTGGGCCCGTAGAGCAGGAACAGGTTGGGGAAGCGAGGGACGCTCACGCCGAGATAGGCCTGGCGCCGTCCGCCCAGGCCCCGCCGACAGGGAGCGGCCGTCCGCGCCGCGGATCTCCAGCGGGGCGATCGGGTCGCCGGTCGCGAAGCCCGTGGCGCACGCGATCGCGTCGTAGGCGCGCTCGGTGCCGTCACCCGTCCGGATGCCGAGCGGCGTCAGCGTCTCGATCGGGGTCGTGATCAGCTCGACGTCAGGGCGCTGGAGCGCGGGGTAGTAGTCGCCGGTGACGAGGATGCGCTTGCAGCCGATCGGCGTGTCCGGCGTGACCGCCGCGCGCAACTCCGGGTCGCGCACCTGAAACCGACCGCTGCGCGTTCGAGAGCGCCCGGAAGGGGCTGAAGGCCCACTGCGCGCCGGTGAAGCCGGGGATCATCGCCTCGAAGAACAGCCAGTTCGCGAACCGCCCGGCGGACTCGGCCAGCGCCGAGCGGTCCTCGAGCCCGTCTGCATCGAACTTCGGGAAGATCCACGGCGCCGTGCGCTGGTAGACGTCCACCTGCGCCGCGACCCCGGCAAGGGCGGGCACGATCTGGATGGCGGTCGCGCCCGTCCCGACGACGGCGATGCGCTTGCCGGCGACCTCGAGGTCCTCCGGCCAGTGCGCGGAGTGGAACGCGGGCCCGTCGAAGCTCCCCCACCCCGGCAGGTCGGGATCCGACGGCTGGCTGAGCTGCCCGCACGCCGCGATGAGGACCTGCGGGGTGTCGCCCGTGTCCAGCTTCCAGCGCGCACCGTCCCACTCGGCTTTGCGCACCTCGGTGCCGAAGCGGATGTGACGGCGCACGTCGTACTTGTCCGCGCAGTGCCGGATGTACTCGAGCAGCTGCGCCTGCTCCCCGAAGCGCTTCGCGAACGGGTAGCCGCGCTCGAAGGAGTACGAGTACAGATCCGACGGGACGTCCACCGCCGCGCCCGGATAGCGGTTCTCGCGCCACACGCCGCCAACGTCATCGCCGCGCTCGAGCACCGCGAAGTCCTCGAACCCCGCCCGCTTGAGCGTGATGGCCATGCCGACGCCGGCGATCCCGGCACCGACGATCACGATGGATGGGCCGCGGCTCACCGGCGAAATCTACGTCCTGCGTCGCAGGAGCTGCGTGGTGTTGCGCACAGCGCCGGCGTGCAGGGAGAACGGGCGGGTCACGCGCTCCGTGACAGAAGCCCAACGGCCGCCGGGCTCCGGCACCACATCGGCGTGCTGCGCGACCCACGCGAGCATCCGCTCCGCCGTCTCCTCCGGCCGTTCGAGCGGTGCGGCGTGGCCCGCGCCCGGCACCACGTAGAGCTCCGCGCCCGGGATCTCCGCCGCCAGCGCGCGGCCGTTGGCGACGGGCGACATCGCGTCGAGCTCCCCGTGCACGACGAGCGTGGGCGCCCGCACGCGGGCCAGGTCGTCGCGTCGCGCGAAGCACGACGCGGCCAAGGTCTGGAACTGCGTGGTCCACATCGGCGGCCGGTGGCGCTGGAACGGACGCACCAGCTCACGCACGCGCTCGGGATGCTCGGCCCGGAACGCCGGGGAGAACAGCGCGCTGGCCGGCCAGTCGCCACCGCGCAGGTCATCGGCGAGGCCGACGAGCAGCTTTGCCGCCGGCCCGACCTTGGGCAGGTGCGTGCGCGGCCCGCCGGCGCTGCCGCCCACCATCACGAGCGTCTTCACGCGCGCGGGCATGCGCACGGCCAGTTCGAGGCCGACCATGGCCCCCATCGACAGGCCGACGACGTGCGCGTGGTCGACGCCCCGCTCATCGAGCACCCGCGCGGCGTCGGCGGCGAGCATCGCCATGGACACGGGCGCGACCCACGGCGCCGAGCGCCCCGACCCACGGTGGTCGTAGGCGATCGTGCGCAGGCCGTCCGCGTAGAGGTGGGCGACCGGCTCGAAGACCGCGCTCGAGATCGTCCAGCCCGTGATGACGAGGACCGGCTCGCCCTCGCCGCGGTCGGTGACGAAGAGCCGGGGCCTACTCGCCGTCAGCACTGCCGCGCTCCGGCTGCGCCAGCGCCTCCGCGATCACGCGGAACGCCTTGCGGTTGGCCATCAGCCCCACGTGGCTGCCGGTCACCTCGACGTTGTCGGCCTCCGGCACCAGCATCTTCTCCCAGCGGACGACACCGTCGCCGCGCGAGAAGATGCTCGTCAGCCGGACGTCCTCGACGGGAAACGGCCGGTAGTAGTCCTGGACGAAGTCACACGTGCAGCGCGTGCGGAAGCAGGTCGGCGTCCGTGCGCGCCGGGTGAGTGTGGCCGCACGGCGGGCCATGCCGACGGCGGCACGGGTCGGCGAGCTGATGCCGAACATCCCCTGCAGGTCGGCGCCCATCGAGATGGCGTGGCTGACGAGATCGGGCCGGCGGGCGGCAAGCGCGCGGGCGAAGTGACCGCCCCGGCTGTGCCCGATGACGGCGACGCGGCGGCCGGTGTCGGCGGCCGCGCGCTCCGCGTGGAACTCGACGAGGTCGATGGCCCGGTCCGAGCAGTCGACGTTGAAGCGGAAGCCGCACGACGTAGGGCGCGTAGCCCATCCGGCGCAGCCAGCCCCGCAGCACGAGAAGGCTCTCGTCGCCGGCCATGAAGCCGGGCAGCGTCAGCACCGCGCGCCCGTCGCCGTGCGGGACGCCGCGCCCGTAGGCGACCGGGTCGGCGAACAGCCGCGTGGCCTCGAGCGCCCAGCGCGTCTCCGCCAGCGGCCGGCCCGGCCACCGGGTGCCGGCGCCGGTCACGCCGCGTGCACGTAGCTGCCGGGCGCCTCGGCGACCGGCTTGAACTTCCCGCTGCCGAGCGTCTTGCGCGCCGCCTTCATCGGGCCCGAGCGCTCACCCAGCCATTCGGAGTAGTCCGGCCACCAGCTGCCCGACCGCGTCGGCGTGTCGCGCACGAAGGCCTCGTGGTCGTCCGGCAGATCCTCCGCGACGCGATAGCTCGACTTCGACTCGGGGCCGGGCGGATTGACGAGCGCCTGGATGTGCCCGCTGGTGGAGAGCACGAAGCGCGTGTCACCGCCATCCGGCGCACGCCGCGGTAGACGTTCGGCCACGGGACGATGTGGTCGGTGATGCCGGCGACGGCGTAGGTGTCCAGCTTCAGGGAACCGAGGTCGACGGGCGAGCCGAGGACCTTCATCTTGCCCTTCTTCATCATCGCGTTCTCCATCGCCATGTGGACGAAGTCGCGGTGCAGGCCGGCGGAGAGCCGAACGGCGTCCTGGTTCCAGAACAGGACGTCGAAGGCCGGCGGCGGCTTGCCCATGAAGTAGTTGTTGACGACGTAGCCCCAGACGAGGTCGTTGGCCCGCAGCCACGCGAAGACGTTCGCGAGCGCCTGACCCTCGACGTAGCCCTTGCGCTGGGACTCGGCGACAGCGGCTGCCGCGACCTCGCGGCCGGTCAGCGCGGAGGTCGTCCCGGCCCTCGCGCTGTCGAGTGCGCACACCATCAGGGTAAGGCTGGCCACCTCGCCCAGGCGGCCGTCGTCGGCCAGATGAGAGACGGCGCCGGCGGAGAGCAACCCGCCTGCGCAGGCTGCGTTGAGGTGGACGGCGTCCTGCTTGGTGATCGCCGCGACCGCGTCGCGCGCCTCGAGGATCGCCGCGGCGTAGGTGTCGAAGTCGAAGTCGCTCTGATCCGAACCCGGGTTGCGCCACGAGACCATGAAGACCTGCTGGCCCTCGCCGAGCATGTACTCGACGAAGCTGCGGTTCTCGGCAAGGTCGAGGACGTAGAAGCGGTTGATGGTCGGCGGCACGAACAGCAGCGGGACGCTGCGCACCCGCTGGGTCGTCGGCTGGTAGTGGATGAGCTCGAAGACCTCGGTGCGCAGCACGACGGACCCCGGCGTGCGCGCGATGTTCTCCCCGACCGCGAACTTCGTCGTGTCGACCATCGCCGGCAACCGGCGCGCACCGACGTCGCGCAGCATCCGCCGGAAGCCCTTGACGAGGTTGCCGCCGCCCTGATCGAGCGTCTGCTTGAGCACCGCCGGGTTGGTCGCCGGGAAGTTCGTCGGGGCGAGCAGATCGTGGAGGTTGGTCGCGACGAAGCGCGCCACCTGATCGGCCTGCCAGTCGAGCTCGGCGTCGTCGATGACCGCGTTCGCCGTCTTGCCGACGGCGAGGTAGGACTGCACCACGCGGCGGAAGTAGGGATTGCCCGCCCACGCCGGGTCAGCGAAGCGGCGGTCGCCCTTGCGCGGCTCGAGCTCGGACCGGCCTGCGGCGACCGACCGAGCTCCGCCGCCAGCCCGACGGACGGCGCGCGATCCGGTCGGGCCGCCGAAGAGCTTGGCGGCGGTGCCCACCGCGGACGCGGGGCGCTTGAGCACCTGGGTCGCGGGATTGCCGACCGCGGCGTCGGTGAGCAGCACGTCGAGCGCAGCGCGGGACGCACCACCGTCGTGGCCGTTTCTCTCTCCCATGCCGAAAGACCTACCCAGCGAGGAAGGGCTTCACCGCGTCGAGGACCTGGGCGGCCTCGAGCGCCATGTCGAACGCGTCGGGCGCCGGCGTCTCGCCGTTGGCGAGCCGGATCAGCGCCGCGTGGCGCGCCTCGACCTGGACGATCGAGCCGGCCGCGCCGAGGATCTCGGGCGACGAGATCATCGGGCCGGCGCCGTTGTAGGCGCTGACCCCGGTGTCCTCGAACGTCTGGGCGAGCTTGAGGAACGCCTTCTCGTCGGCGAACGCGTTGCCGAAGTCGACGCCGGGTGCCTTGCACGGGCTTGCCGCCCGACGACTTGATCGTCTTCGACGAGCGCGTCCACGTGCGCGGTCTCGTTGTCGCGGATCTCCGTGGCGAGCGCCTTGATCTCGGCCGACAGGTCCTTGACGTTCGTGAGCGCCTGCGTCGTAGAACGCCTCCTCGAGGTACTCGAGCGTGAGCGCGAAGTTGAGGATCTCGATGTCGCCGTCGCCCTGCGCGAGCGCGCGGGAGACGAACGGGCTGACGGTGCCGAGGCCGTAGACGGCGCCGGCGGCCAGCGTGCTGCGGACGAGGAAGGCGGAGCGCGACATGCCACGCACCTCGATGGCCGCGAGCTCAGGGTTCTTGTAATCAGTCATCAGAGATCTTCCTTAGGCCAGGTAGGGCTTGACGGCTGCGAGCACGGCGTCCATGTCCATCGCCGCTGCGAACGGCCCGTCCGGGATCGACCCCTCGAGCGCGTTGGCGCCCGTGAAGCCGCGGCCGACGAGCTGGTTGAGGCCGGCGGCGTGCCGGGCCTCGACGGAGTGGATCGCCAGCGCGGCGGCCAGGATCTCCTGGCTCTTGATGCGCGGGGCCTGGCCGAGGTACGCGGCGGCGCCGAGGTTCTCGACGGTGGCAGCGGTCATCAGCACGGTCTCCAGGCCCTTGCTCGAGCACCGGCTCGAACTTCGTGGCCGGCGGCTCGACGGGCGTGCCGCCGAGCGACCCGATCGTCTCCGTGAGCGCGTCGACGTGCGCCTGCTCGGTCTCCTGCAGCGCCTTCGCGAGGTCGGCGAGGCTCTTGTCCTTGATGATCCCGGCGTCGATGACCTGCGTGTAGAAGGCGGTCTCGAGGAACTCGAGCGTCAGCGCGTAGTTGAGGATCTCGAGGTCGCCCTTGTTGTCAGCTCGAGGCCGGCGACTGCGGTCTCGGTGTTGCTGGTCGTGAAGCTCGAGGTCTCGCTGTCGTCGCCGCAGGCGGCCAGGAACGCGACGCTTCCGGCGGCCCCGACGCCCGCCAGGCGCAGGAACGCCTTGCGCGAGCGACGCCGGTGGTGTCTGTGAGGTCATGCGGCCTCTGCTTCCCGCAATGCCCCAGCGGATCTCCAGGGTGTCAGGAAGCGGACACTGCTGCTGCCGCCAGACGCGCGTCGGCGGCGACGGTGTCCGCCGGCAGCTGGCGCAGCTCGGGCGCGAGGACCACGCGGTTGCGGCCCTCGTCCTTGGCGCGGTACAGCGCCTTGTCGGCCGCGTCGAAGAGCGTCTCGAAGTCGACCGCGGCGCCCGTCGCCATCGCGACGCCGAACGAGGCCGTGACCTCGAGCTCGCCACAGCGCGCGTGCTCCAGGGCGTCGCGCAGCCGGTCGGCGACGACCCGTCCACCGGCCCGGTCGACACCCGGCATCAGCACGAGGAACTCCTCGCCGCCGACGCGGTAGACGAGCTCGAAGGAGCGCAGGTTGTTGCGCATCACGTCGGCGGCGTCGCGCAGGACGGCGTCGCCGCGCGAGTGACCGTGCTCGTCGTTGACGCTCTTGAAGTGGTCGAGGTCCATCAGGACCATGCACACGCAGCGCCCGGTCATCTCGGCCTGCTTGGCGACCTCGGTGAAGTGCGCGGTGAGCGCCTTGCGGTTGAGCAGCCCGGTCAGCGGGTCCTGCCCGGACGTCGAGCGGGACTCGACCTCGGCGCGCATGAGGCCGTCGGCGAAGACCGCCAGCCCGAGCAGCGCCGCCGTCGCGATGACGACGTACTCCGGATGCGCGATCAGGCGTCGAGAAGTCCACCAGCGCCGTGCTCCCGAAGAGGATCAGCATCGTCGTGACGACGCCGGCCTGGACGCCGCGGGTGCCGAAGCGCGCGGGCAGCGTGACGACGGAGAGCAGCAGCAGCGGGATTGCCGGGCTCGTCGGCCCACCCGTCAGCGCGATGCCGACGCCGATCATCAGCTGGGCGATCAGCACCGTCGCGGCGACGTAGTACTCCGGCCGCTCGCTCGTGGAGATCCGCGGATGCAGCGCCAGATAGGCCGCGACCGCAACGGCGAGTGGAACCAGGATCCACCAGCCCATCGACGGCCCGCTCATGGCCAGACCGGCGGCAAGCGCGCCGTACATGAGCGCACGCGCCTTCGACAGACGCGCCTCCATGTCGAGCAGCCGCGTCCGATCAAAAGGTGTCGGACACAACCACGTGCCCTGGTCCCCATCCTCCCGCATGCCTTGCTTTTCGGAGCTTCGCCGTTTGTTGCTGAGCGGCCGCGCGCCCAGTGGACGCTTGTTCCCCGTTCAGCTCAGTTCGAGACGCAGGCTCAGGTCCGCTGACGCGCTGATGGCAGGTGAGGGAGGGGGAGTGTCGCCTCCTTGCCACGAGCTACCTCAGGACGGTGCCGCCCTGCGAACCATGCTGCGGCGAACGCGGTGGCGTGAGCACTTCGGGGCGTGACCACACCCGAAAGTGCACACGCGGCACCGTGCTTGCGCGTTTTGGAGGGTGATCACCCTCGATAGGGCGCACGCTGGGGGTGGTTGGGTCCTTGTGGCGGTGATAGCCGCGATAGGACCCTCGCGAAGGCTCGCTCCCTCCCCTCACCAGCCGATCGGCGCGCTCACATCTTGCAGCGAGCGCGCCGAGCTGAGCGTCGCCTACAGCCCGTACGTCTTGGCGATGATCTCGCGCTGGATCTCCGACGTGCCGCCGTAGATCGTCGAGACGAGTGAGCGCCGGACGTGGCCCTCCATGTCGTACTCGGTCGCGTAGCCGTAGCCGCCCATCATCTGCATGCCCTCGAGCGAGACCTTCTTGGCGATCTCGGTGCACTTGAGCTTGGCCATCGACGCCTCGCGCGGGAACATCTTGCCCGGGTTGGCGTCGACGCCCTGCGGCGACGTCGTAGGTCAGCAGCTTGCAGCACTCGATCTCGGTGGCGAGGTCGGCGATGCGGTGCTTGAGCGCCTGGAAGGAGCCGATCGGCCGGCCGAACTGGTTGCGCTCCTTGACGTAGCCGAGGAGGTCCTCGAAGGCGCGCTCGGCCTGGCCGAGCATGATCGCGGCGAGGATCAGGCGCTCGACGTTGAGGCCGGCCATGAGCTGGACCCAGCCCTGGTTCTCCGTGCCGAGCAGCTGGTCGGCGTCGACGTGGCAGTCGGTGAAGAAGATGTCGTTGACGACCTCGCCGCCCATCGTCTCGATCGGCCGGATCTCGACGCCCTCGGCCTCGCGCGGAACGGAGAGCATCGACATGCCCTCGTGCTTGGAGCCGGTCGAGTCGGTGCGGCAGACGAGCAGGATGTGCTCGGCGAGATGGGCCTCGGAGATCCATGTCTTCTGGCCGTTGATGACGTAGCCGCCGTTCTCGCGAACCGCTCGACATTTGAGTGCTCCCACGTCGGAGCCCGCCTCGGGCTCGGACATCGCGATGCACTCGACGTTGCCCTCGACGATGCCGGTGAGCATCTGCTGCTTCTGCTCGTCGGTGCCGAAGCGCTCGTACGCGCCGCCGACGATCTCGGTGACGCCGAAGCCGCCGATCGGCGCCATGCCGCGGGTGGTCTCCTCGAGGAAGAGGCACAGGTCGACGAGGCCGCCGCCCGCGCCGCCGTACTCCTCCGGCGTGGCGACGCCGAGCCAGCCGAGCTCGGCCATCTGCTTGTAGAGGTCCTGGTTGTGCGGGTGCCGGCCGTTGTTGGTCAGCTTGTCGCGCTGCTCGCGCGTGCCGCACTCGCGCTGGCAGAAGTCGCGCACGGCCGCGACGAAGTCCTGCTGCTCGTTGGTCAGGTCGATCACGGGGAAGCTCCTTCGATGGTCAGGTGGTTCAGGGTGGAGAGCAGCAGGTCGTGGACCTGCGCCCGGGTGAGCCGGCGGCGGACCAGCCACTCCAGGCTGGCCGCCTCGGCGAAGGCGGAGAAGGCACGCAGGACGGGGCGCAGGCTCGCGTCGCCGCCGAAGCGCGCGACGAGCCGTTCGACCGCTTCTGTGCGGGCGGCCTCGACGACCGCCTCGACCTCGGGATCGTGCGCCGAGAGAGCGGCCAGCCAGGCGGCGCGGTTGCGCTGCACCATCGTCAGCCACGCGTCGAACGCGGTGTCGAGGTCGCCCTCCTCCGCCGGCAGCAGCGGGTAGCGCAGCATCGAGCGGACGACCTCGAGATAGAGCTCGCGCTTGGTTCCGAAGTAGTGGTTGAGCAGGCCGCGCGCGACGCCGGCCTCGCGGGCGATGTCGGTTGCCGAGACCTCGCTCGGCGAGCGTTCGGCGAACAGCGCCGCGCCGCGGCGAGGATCTGCTCGCGGCGCTCTGAGTGCTGGAGTCGGGTCCGGGTTGTTGGCGGGGCGCCAATAGTGGGCGCGACGATAGCATCGCGCCGATGACCCGCCTCGTGCCGCTGCTGCTCGCCGCCGTCGCCCTCGCCGCCTGCGGCACGACCCAACTGGACCTCGAGAAGGCGAAGACGCTGATCACCGATGCCGTCGCCGATCAGATCGGTGCCGAGGTCGACACGGTCGAGTGCCCCGACGAGGTCGAGCCGAAGGCCGGCGGGACGTTCAACTGCACCGTCATCGCGACGGACGGGACCAAGGGCGACGGTGCTCGTCACCCAGAAGGACGACGAGGGCAACGTGAACATCTCGGCTCCGTTCGTGCGCATGGGCGACCTCGAGGAGCGGATGGCCGCCGACATCGCCCGTCAGGTCGGCGGGGAGGTGCAGCTCGAGTGCCCGCAGATCGTCGAGGGCAAGAAGGGCGACACGTTCGAGTGCGAGGCGACCGGTGACGCGGTACTGGCACCGCGACGGTGCTGGTCACGCAGAAGGACGACGAGGGCAACGTGCGCTACGAGATCCAGCTGCAGTGAGCGCGCTCGGCACGATCACTACCGCGGAGGGGAGCGGTACCCGCCGCTGCTGCTGATCCACGGCTTCACCGGCACCTGGCGTGCGTGGGGTCCGCTGCGTCGAGCTGCTCTCGGAGCAGTTCGACGTGCTCGCGCCGACCTCGCCGGCCACACCGGCGGCCCGGAGCTGCCCGGCGAGCGGGACCCGATCGAGGAATGCCGACGGCCTCGAGGCGATGCTCGACGAGGTCGGCTGGGACCGTCCGCACGTCGCCGGCTGGTCGATGGGCGGGCAGCTCGCGCTCGAGCTCGCCAGAGCGCGGCCGGGCGCGCACCGTCACCGCCATCTCACCCGGCGGCGCCCACGGTGACGACTTCGACAAGGAGCTGAAGCGGCCCGGGCGGCTGTTCCGCCGCGATCACGGCGCGGCCGGCGCGCGGCGCACGCGTGACGGCGCGGCTCTGAGGTCCGGCGCCTTCCGCGCGCGTCGCCCTGCGCAACCAGATGATCAACGGCGGCCGCGTGAGCGCTCGGCGAGCGCGACGGCTCATGGTCAGGCGTTCGCGCGATACGCCGATCTTCGCCGCCTTCCTGGAGGCGATGCCGCAGAGCGAGCACCAGCTCGAGGGCCTGGAACAGATCGACGTCCCGGTGACGATCGCCTGGGGCGACACGGACCGCGTCCTCCCGCAGGACCGCCACGAGCCGTTCTTCCGCGAGCGCCTTCCCCAGGCTCGCTACATCACGCTCAAGAAGGCGGGTCACACGCCCTTCTGGGACGCGCCCGAGCGCGTCGCCGACGCCATCGCCCAGACCGCCCTGCAGAGTCGAGAGGAGCATCGCCGCATGACGATCCAGACCGTCAACGGACCGATCGAGCCGGAGGCGCTCGGCAAGACGCTGATCCACGAGCACGTCCTGTTCGTGGACGAGGCGGTGTCGGCGCAGTGGCCGACCTTCTACGACCGTGACGCCGAACTCGCCGCGGCGGTCGAGCAGGTCGAGGGTGCGCAGAAGCACGGCGCCAGGACGATCGTGGAGCCGACCGCGATGTTCGGCGGGCGCGACATCCATTTCCTCCGCGAGGTGAGCGAGCGGACGGGGATTCAGCTGGTCGCCTGCACCGGCGTCTACACGTACGACTATCTGCCGCACTTCTACGGCGCGCGCGACGCCGACGCGATCGCGGAGATGTTCGTGCACGACCTCGAGCAGGGCATCCAGGGCACCGAGTTCCGCGCCGGCTTCCTCAAGTGCGCCGCCGACGAGCCGGGCATCACCGACAACGTCGAGAAGCTGCACCGCGCGTGTGCGCGCGCGAGCCTGCGCACGGGCGCGCCGATCATGGCCCACTCGCGGCCGGCCAGCGGCACCGGCCCCAAGCAGGTCGACATCTTCCTCGAGGAGGGCGTGGCGCCCGAGAAGATCCAGATCGCGCACACCGGCGACACGGATGACCTCGACTACGCGCTCGGCCTGCTCGACAAGGGCGTGTGGATCGGCCTCGACCGCTTCGGCCTGCCGATGTTCAACCCGGAGGACACGCGCATCGAGATCGCGACCGAGCTGCTGCGCCGCGGCCACGGCGACCGGTTGTTCATCGGCTCGGACTTCGCGACGTCGATCGACTGGTTCCCCCCGGAGGCGGTCGAGGCGCTGATGGCGTCCGGCATCGTGGACCCGGAGTGGAGCATGGCCTACCCCTTCGAGAGGGTGCTCCCGCGCCTGCGCGAGGCCGGGGTGTGGGACGACGCCACGGAGGCGCAGGTCTTCGAGGCCAACCCTCGCGCCTGGCTGGCCGGTTGAGCGGACAGCGCCTCGACGATCCCGCGCGGCTCGCGGCCCTGGAGGAGCAGGGACTGCTGACCGAGCTGTCGCTGGAGGCGCTCGAGCGTGTCACCCGACTGGTCAACCACATCACCGGCGCTCCCCTCGCGGTCGTCAACGTGGTCGACGACGCGCACCAGACCTCGGTCGCCGGACGTCAGCCGGACGCCCACCTTCGTCACGAACGGCGTCGTCCCGCTGACGAACTCGTTCTGCCAGCACGTCATCACCGGCGGCGCGCGCCATGGTCGTCACCGACTCCCGGACGGATCCGCGCCTGTCCGGCAACCTCGGGGTCACCGAGGATCACGTGATCGCGTATCTCGGCGTCCCGCTCTACGCGCCGGGCGGGCACATCCTCGGGCGCGCTGTGCGCGATCGACGAGGAGCCGCGCGAGTGGACCGAGGACGATCGGCAGGCCATGAACGACCTCGGCGGCGTGATCGCCGACGAGCTCGCGCTGCGAAAGGCGACGCGCGACATCGAGGCGCTCAACGCAGGCGCTCGTCGACGAGGCGCGCCGCGATCCCGCTGACCGCGCTCGGCAACCGCCGCCTGTGGGAGGAGCGAGGAGCCATCGAGCTCAGCCGCGCAGAGCGCGACGAGTCCCCGCTGACCGTCGTGCTCATCGACCTCGACGGCTTCAAGGCGGTCAACGACGCAGCAGGGCCACGCGGCGGGCGACGATCTGCTGCGGGAGCTGGCCCGCGCCTGGATGCCGCTCGTGCGGCTGCCGGATCTCCTCGTGCGGCTGGGCGGCGATGAGTTCGGCGTTCTCTTGCCCGGCGCGGCGGACGGCCACGGGGAGACCGTCGGCGAGCGGCTACGCGCGGCGGTCGCGGACCGGATCGGCCTCTCCTTCGGCTATGCGCGCTGGGAGTCCGGAGAGAGCTTCGCGAGCCTCGTCTCGCGCGCGGACGCCGCACTCTACGAGCGAAAGCGCAACCGCTGAGGTTCAGTCAGCGGCGACCCTGAGCGACGCACCCGACGGCCGGGCGCGGACGACGGGGTTGTCGATCTCGGCGAGCCGGTCGACGAGGTCGACCCACTGGTCGGGCTCGAGGATCGCGTTGATGCGCTTGGCCTCGCGCGAGTTCGTGTTGTAGAGCGGCTGGAAGCCGACGTGGATGTGGTCGGCGTGGTCGGACAGCGCGAGCGTGTTGTCGGCGCCGACCAGCGTCTCGAGGCTGATGATCTGCGCGGGGCGCATCAGGCCCTGCAGCGTGGCCAGCCGTCGCACCGCGATGTCGGTGATCGAGCCGTCGCCCTGGTGGCCGAGCACCGGCACGCCGTTGATGCGTGCGATGTCCACCGCGTTGCCCGAGCTGTGGTGGGACACGTTGCCCGAGCTCGTGTAGAAGCCGTGGCCGCAGCGCAGGCTGGTCACCGTCGGGCGCAGGCCGGAGAGCGACAGGAACTCGAGCGTCGCCAGCACGCGGCGGTCGACCTGGCCGGCCTGGATGTCCGCGCGACCGCACTCGTAGATCTCGATGCGCGGGTCCTTGAGCACCATCCGCTGCAGCGCGCCCTTGTCCATCAGCAGGACCTGCCCGATCGAGGGCGGCGCGTCGGTGAACGGGTTCTTGCCCTCGGCGCGGTAGATGGCGGTGGTCTCGAGCAGCTTCCAGCCGTCGAGGATCGGCTTTGGGTCGATCGTCGGCGCGCCGCGGCCGGCGGGGCGGATCGAGAACTCGAGCGGCGCGTCCGAGAGGCGGCCGAGCACGGTGCCGGCGATCACCTTGGAACCGGGCTTGATGGCCGCATTCGTGAGCTCGGACTTGACCTCGGGCGCCGTCGGCCGGTTGGCGAACAGGCGGACCTTCTCGGGCACCGGCGTCGCGTCGGGGCGGACGCGGGCCTTCTTCGTGGTCGCGGCGACGGACCCGAGCCGGGCGTAGGAGTACGTGTTGCCGTAGACGTCCTGCAGGACGACCGAGGTCTCGGTGGTGCGCAGCACGCGACCGTCGTTGACCGCGATCACCTTCGCGCCGTCCTCGGCGAAGATCGCGATCGAGCGACGCTTGGACGGCTCGACGATGCCCATGCGCTCGCCGCGTGCGGCGTCGCCGATGTCGTCGGCGTAGGTCGCCTTCGCCGCCACGGGGAAGCGGCCCTGGGTCAGGCCCGTGAGCGAGCTGACGAAGTTGGACGGCAGGCCACCGATCACGCGGGCACGCAGCAGAACGGAGTCGACGTACCAGTCGGCGTGGTTGTACGCGAACACGGCGCGGCGGATGTCGGTGTCCGCACCCGCGGCCTTCAGATACCGGGCGGCGGCGAAGATCGCGTCCACCGGGTTGTACGGATCCTTGAAGCCGTCGCCGTTGGCGTCGACGCCGTACGCCTTCCACGAGCTCGGAATGAACTGCATCCACCCGAGCGCGCCCGCGGAGGACACGTTGAGATTGCGGCCGTAGTCCGTCTCGATCTCATTGATCGCAGCCAGAACCTCCCAGCGCACGCCGTACTCGATCCCCGCGGCCTGGTAGATCGGCAGCAGGAACGGCGGGATCCGGAACCGGTCGATGAAGAAGTTCGGGACCCCGATCGGCGCGGCGCCCGGGAGCGCCAGCGAGAAGCTCGGGTTCTGCGGGGTCGGCGAGCCGTCCTCGTTGCGGCCGGGCACAACGGCATCGGCAGGCGCAGGAACCTGACCCCCGCCGCTCTCGGGGACCTCGAAGATCGCCTGGTCGGTCGGCTCGCCGGACGGGTTCGTGACCGTCGGCTGCCTGCCGGGCTTGCCGCCGGGCTCCGGCGAGCCGTCGCCGGGGTTGGCTTCCGTCGGGGCCGGCACGAGCGGCCCGGGCGTGGGCGTCTGCGGCGGTGCGGTCGGCGTCAGCTGGACGTCGAGGCCGGGCGTCGCGGTCGGGGCCGTCACCTCGGTGACGGACGCGATGCCGGCGTCGATGCCGGGGAAGCTGATCTGTTCAACCGGCGTGCCGGCCGGCACGTCCAGCGTGAGCGTCACCGTCTGCCCAGTGACGAGCGTGACCACGAACGTGCGCGGAATCGCGTAAGCGGGCGCAGCAGAAAGCCCGACGACCGCAGCCGTCGCAGCAACCCCCACCGCACCTCTGTACCGACGCTTCCCCCGCATCCCTGCCTCTGATCCTTGCATGATCGCCGCTCTGAGGAACCCGCTATACCCGCCGAACTTGGCTTTCACCCCTATGGGTAGGGTGACTGACACCATGTCTGCGACCACCGAAACCGAGCTGATCGCCGAGCGTGAGAGCGGCATCCTCACCCTCACCTTCAACCGCCCGCGGACGCTGAACAGCCTCACGCCGGCGGTGCTCGACAGCCTTCGGAGCGCGGTCGAGGAGGCCGCTGCCGACGACGAGGTCCGCTGCGTCGTCCTGACCGGCACCGGACGCGCCTTCGGGTCCGGCGCATCGCTGCAGCAGGACGGCGGCGCGTTCGACCCCGAGCGCGTGCTCACCCAGCACTACAACCCCGCGATCCTCGCGATGCAGAAGCTCGAGAAGCCGCTGCTCGCCTCGATCAACGGCCCCGCCATGGGCGCGAGCGCCTCGCTCGCCCTCGCGTGTGACTTCCGCATCATGGCCGACACCGCGCGCATGGCCCTGCTCTTCACGCGCATCGGCCTCGCCCCCGACGCCGGCGCCTCCTACATCCTGCCGCGCCTCATCGGCGTCACCCGCGCGCTGGAGATGATGATGCTCGGCGACGACGTCGGAGCCGAGCAGGCCCTCGAGTGGGGCCTCGTCAACCGAGTCGTGCCCGCCGCCGACCTCGAGGCCGAGACTCGCGCCTTCGCCGAGCGCCTGGCCGCTCTCCCCGCGCCGCCGGGATGGTCAAGCGCCTCATGCGCAAGACCATGACCCTCAACCTCCCGGAGCAACTCAGCCTCGAGGCAAAGGTCCAGGGCGAGGCCGGCCGCACCGAGGACTTCACCGAGGGCATCACCGCGTTCGTCGAGAAGCGCCCGACGAAATTCAGCGGCCGCTAGCCGCGACGATTTCGGCGTTCGCGGGGGCTCTGGTAGCTTCGCGATGTGGCCGGTCGCGCGCAACGCGCTGTCTCCGTCGTCCTCCTGCTCGCCGGCTGGCTCTTTGCCGTCGCACCTGCTTCTGCCGACACGCAGACGTGGAACACGATCGGCACGTACGACTGGACGGTCCCGGCCGGGGTGACCTCGGCTCGGTTCGACGTCGCCGGCGCGTCGGGCGAGGCAGCAGGCGGCTCGCGCGGGGGTAACGGCGGAAAAACCGTAGCGACGATCCCCGTCACGCCCGGCGAGACGCTGCAGATCACCGTCGGCGGCGCCGACCCCCTGGGCACCGGCGGCGGCGGTCGGCCCGGCCACGGCTACTGCTCGAACGTGACCCTCAGCTACTTCGGTTGTCTAGGCGGCTCCGGCGGTGGAGCCTCGGACATCCGCCAGGGCGGAACGGGGTTGGCCAACCGGGTGCTCGTCGCCGGCGGCGGTGGCGGCGCCGGCGGGCCGGGCAACGACCCCACGATCAGCTGTCCGTCCGCCTGCGGGGTATACGGAGGTGGAGACGGTGGCGACGGCGGTGGGCTCGTGGCCTTTGCCGGCGCAGCAGGCGCTCCGCGGCCCTACGTCCCTGGGCCGGAGTCGGCTCCGGGCGGCTGTGGCGGAGTCGGCGGCGCGCAGGCGGAGAGCGATCCGCCCGCGAGCTTCGGCTGCAACGGCAATCGTGGCACCAGCCGCGCCGGCCTCGGCGGGTGGGGCGGGCCCAACACCACCGGCGGCGGCAACGGGTCGGGGACCGGCGGCGGTGGTGGCGGCGGCTACTTCGGAGGTGGCGGCGGCTCGACCGGTTACAACCAGGCCGGCGGCGGCGGGGGCGGCGGCGGGAGCAGTTACGCCTCGTCGGCGGCGACGGAGGTCCTGATGTCGTCAGGGGTGAACCTGGGAAATGGCGTCGTGACCGTGACGTACGGGACAGGCTCGGCCACACCGACTCCTTCGCCGAGCCCCTCGCCTTCACCGACCCCAACATCGACCCCGACGCCCACACCTTCGTCGACGCCGACGCCGACG
Organism: uncultured Solirubrobacteraceae bacterium; assembly: GCA_963759945.1. Lineage (GTDB taxonomy): Bacteria > Actinomycetota > Thermoleophilia > Solirubrobacterales > Solirubrobacteraceae > DATLGB01. The sequence goes on from CAVXBH010000027.1 coordinate 36,676, forward strand.
CAGACGCCGGCGTCCCGCTCCCGGCGCCTGCGGGTCCGCGCCTGCGGGCGCGCTCATGGGCACCTCGGGGCCCGACAACCTGGTGGGCACGGCGGCGGCCGACAACCTGCGCGGCCTCGCCGGAGACGACTGCCTGGCCGGCCGGGCCGGCGCCGACACCCTCCGCGGCGGTCCGGACGACGACACGATGTTCGGAGAAGCCGGTGACGACCGAATACTGGCCAGGGACGGACGGGCCGACGATGTCAATTGCGGCTCCGGCCGCGACAAGGTCGTCGCCGACCACCGCGACAGGATCACCAAGAGCTGCGAGATCATCGACCGGCCGGGCAAGAAGCGAGACAAGGGTCCATAACGCGCGCAACCGTCCGGCCGTAGCTAGATGGCTGGGTGAGAGAGGGAAAGCAGCCGGGACGCCGCGAGCTTCCTCGGGTTCCGGACGAAGCCCTTCCGCGTCAGCAAGAGGCCGGTCGACGGGAACCACGTCAGATCGGACCCGTAGTCCGGGTCCGATCTGACGTGATTCGTACTGACCGGGCGTCACACGGCGCGGTAGCGCGGTTCGGCGGACAGGGAGGGCGGCGGCGGCGGGGTGCGGTGGCCCGCGGCATCTCCCGCGACACCCCCTCCCTCACCAGCCCAAATCGCAGGGCCGAGGATGTCGGAGACGCCCGAGCGGCCTCAGGGATCGATCGGGGGGCGGCGGGCCTCGGCGAGGGGGTTGCCCGCCTCGTCGGCGGATGAGCCCTCCGGCCAGGGGCCGATCCAGTTGTCGCGGGCGCCGTCGACGGTGAGGACGGCTCCGGAGATGAACGTGCCGGCGGGTGAGGCGAGGTAGGCGACGAGCCAGGCGATGTCGTCGACGCTGCCGAGGCGCTGGAGCGGGATCGTCGCCGCCATCCCGTCGACCATCGGCTGCGGGTACTTCGTCAGCAGGGTCGGGGTGCCGATCTGGCCGACGGCGATCGCGTTGAGGCGGACGTTGTGGCGGGCCCACTCGATCGAAAGGACGCGCATCAGGTTCTCGACCGCGGCGCGCGCGGCCGAGGAGTGGGCCATGCCCGGCAGGCCGTGGTGCGGGGAGATCGTGAGCGAGACGACCTGGCCGGAGCGGGCCGGGATCATCGCCTTGGTCGCGACGGCGTGGGTCATCAGCCACGTGCCCTCGACGTTGAGGCGGATGACGGTGCGGAAGCCCTTGGGGTTGATGTTCTCGGCGGCCGAGAGGTACTGGCCGCCGGCGTTGTTGACGAGCAGGTCGATGCGGCCGTGCCGCTCGACGACGCCGTCGACGAAGGCGTCGACCTGGTCCTCCTCGCGGATGTCGCAGACGACGGGCTCGATGCCCTCGGCGAGCGCGGCCGTCTCCTCGAGCGGCTCGAGCCGGCGGCCGCAGATCACGACGCGCGCGCCCAGCGTCGCCAGTTCGACGGCCGTGGCGCGGCCGATCCCCGAGCCGGCGCCGGTGACGATGGCGACCTGCCCGTCGAGCAGGCCGTCGCGGAAGATTGCGGAGGGCACCGCGCGTAGCATGCCGGACGTGCGGAGGATCGGCGTCATCGGGGCGGGGACGATGGGCGCCGGGATCGCGGAGCTCGCCGCCGCGGTCGGGGAGGTGGTCCTCTACGACCCCGACCCGGACGCGCCCGGCACGACGGACCTGACCGAGCTCGCCGGCTGCGACCTCGTCATCGAGGCGGCGCCGGAGTCGCTCGAGCTCAAGCGCGAGCTCTTCGCCGCCGTGGCGGAGATCGTCGGGCCGGACGCCGTGCTCGCGACCAACACCTCGTCGCTCTCGGTGACGGAGATCGCCGCCAAGGTCCCCCATCCCGAGCGCGTCGTCGGGCTGCACTTCTTCAACCCGCCGCAGAAGATGCGCCTCGTCGAGGTCGTCGCGGGCGCGCATTCGTCCGACCACGCACTCGCGCGCGCACGCGAGGCCGGTGAGGCGATGGGCAAGACGGCGGTGGACGCGGCGGACGTCGCCGGCTTCCTCGTCAATCGCGCGAACCGGCCGTTCTCGCTGGAGTCGCTGAAGCTGCTCGAGGAGCGCGTCGCCGAGCCGGCCGCGATCGACCGCGCGATGGTCCTGGGCGCGGGCTTCCCGATGGGCCCGTTCGCGCTGATGGACCTCGTCGGCATCGACGTCAACCACGCCGTGGCCGAGAGCTTCCAGCGCCAGAGCTACGGCGAGCCGCGCTACCGCCCCTCCCCCCTGGCCGCGCGCAAGGTCGCGGCGGGCGACCTCGGCCGCAAGACCGGTCGCGGCTGGTACGAGTACCCGCGGCCGAAGCCGCTCTTCCCCGAGCCGCCCGAGCCGACGCGTGACGGGGACCTCGCCGCGCTCGCACTTCAGGCGGGCCTCACCACCCGCTTCCACCACCTCCCCGGGGCCCGCCTGGTGGAGGTGGTGCGGGACACACTGACCGACGAGTTCGAGGCGCTGGCCACGTCGCTCGGGATGCTGGTCGAGCCGTGCGAGGTGGACGCGCCGGGCCTGATCACCGGCCGCGTCGTCTGCCAGCTGATCAACGAGGCGTGTTTCCTCGTCGGCGCGGGGCACGGCACGGCGGAGGACGTCGACCTCGGCATGACGCTGGGACTCAACCACCCGAAGGGCCCGTTCGCGCGGCTGCGCGAACTGGGCCCTGAGCGAGTGGTGGGGACGCTCGACGCGCTGTACGCCGAGCTGGGTGAGGAGCGCTATCGCGTGGCGCCGGCGCTTAGAAGGGGAACCCCGGCAGGTCGGACGGGATGATGGTCTGCGGGAAGTTGAACTCCGCGCTCTTCTTGCCGCGGACGACCAGGATGTTGACGAAGAAGTTCTCCGCGTCCTCGGCCTGGATGTCGTTGACGATCGGCACGACGAGCTGCGTGGTGAACGTCTGGTTCTTCTTGACGGTCGTGATCGTCACCTCGGGCGCGACGTAGTCGACGTCGGTGAGAGCGGAATTGCTCACGGTGCCGACGCCGTAGCTGCACTTCTTCGCGCCTTCGCACTTGGCGCTGATCGGGATGACCAGGCTTCCCTGGGCCTCGTTGACCTGCATGGCGGGCACGACCGGGGGCGAGGCTTCAGCGGCCGCGGCAGGAACGAGAGCGGCGGCGATGGCGAGCGGGGCGATGAGGATGCGGGCGAAGCGGGTCATTTGGGATCTCCTTGAGAAGTGGTTGCTGCTGACACGAGAAGCATCGATCAGCAGCGGAGATCCACAGAGGCGCTTCATCACGCTGTGGACGTGACCTGCGTCACGTCCACAGCGCGAATCGGAAGCGTTGCTACGCCGGAGTGAGCGCGCGGTCTTCGTAGACCTCGCCGCGCTCGGCCTTCTCGACCAGCGAGGCGGGCGGCTCGAAGCGCTCGCCGTACTTCTCGGCCAGCTCGCGCGAACGGGCGACGAAGCCGGCCAGGCCGCCTTCGTATCCGTTCGCGTACTGCAGGACGCCGCCGGTCCAGCCGGGGAATCCGATGCCCATGATGGAACCGATGTTGGCGTCGGCGATCAGCTCGATGACGCCCTCGTCCAGGCACTTCACCGTTTCGAGGACCTCGATGAAGAGCATGCGCTCCTCGAGGTCGCGGAGGCTGAGCTGGGACGGGTCGCCCGTGACCGGGAATGCGTCCTTGAGGCCCGGCCACAGACCGGTGCGCTTGCCGTCTTCGGCGTACTCGTAGAAGCCCTTGCCCTCGAGCTTGCCGGGCCGCTCGAACTCGTCGAGCATGCGGTCGATCACGTCGGTGGACGGGTGCTCGCCCCAACCGGAGCCCTCCGACTCCGCCGCTTCCTGCGCGGCAACGCGGATCTTGCGCATGAGCTTCAGGTTCAGCTCATCGGAGAGCTGCAGCACGGGCGCGGGGTAACCGGCCTGTGACGACGCCTGCTCGATGGTCGGCGCCGGGACGCCCTCCGTGAGCATGGCGATGCCCTCGTTGATGAACGTGCCGATGACGCGCGAGGTGTAGAAGCCACGCGAGTCGTTGACGACGATCGGGGTCTTGCCGATCTGCTTGGCGACGTCGAGCGCCCGGTAGAGCGTGTCGTCGGAGGTCTTCTCGCCCTTGATGATCTCCAGCAGCGGCATCTTGTCCACCGGGCTGAAGAAGTGCAGCCCGATGAAGTCGTTGGGCCGCGACACGTACTCGGCGAGGCCGGTGATCGGCAGCGTCGACGTGTTGGAGCCCAGCAACGCACCCTCGGCGAGGTACTGCTCGATCTCGCCGAACACCTGCTCCTTGACCTTGGGGTCCTCGAAGACCGCCTCGATCACGAGATCGGCGCCCTCCGCCTTGCTCGGGTCGTCGGTCGGCGTGATGCGGTCGAGCAGGGCCTGGCCCTTCTCCTGGGAGACCTTGCCACGCTCGACGCCCTTGGCGACGAGCTTCTCCGAGTAGCCCTTGCCGCGCTCGGCGGCTTCCTGCGAGACGTCCTTGAGGACGACCTCGATGCCCGACTTCGCGCACTGGTACGCGATGCCCGCGCCCATCATGCCGGCGCCCAGGACCACGACCTTCTTGGCCTGGAACGTCTCGACCTCCTCCGGGCGACCGCGCGAGCCGCTCACGGCCTGCAGGTCGAAGAAGAACGCCTGGATCATGTTCTTGGCGACCTGGCCGGTGGCGAGGTCGACGAAGTAGCGGCCCTCGATCTCCAGCGCGGAGTCGAAGTCGACCTGCGCGCCCTCGACCGCCGCGCTCATGATGTGCTTCGGCGCGGGGTAGTTGGCGCCCTTGATCTGCTTCTTGAGGTTCGCCGGGAAGGCGGGCAGGTTCATCGCCAGCGACGGGGTCGACGGCGTGCCGCCGGGGATCTTGTACTTCTTGTCGGCGTCCCACGGCTGCTGCGCCTCGGGGTTGGCCTCGATCCACTTCTTCGCGGCCGGAACGAGCTCGTCGACGGAGCCGACGACCTCGTTGACGAGGCCCATCTCGAGCGCCTTGGCGGGCTTGAGCCGCGTGCCCTGCAGCAGCACGCCCATGAGCGCGCCGACGATGCCGAGCATCCGCACGGAGCGCACGACGCCACCCGCGCCGGGCAGCAGGCCGAGCTGGACCTCGGGGAAGCCGATGACGGCCTTGGAGTCCTCGACGATCACGCGGTAGTGCGTGGCGAGGGCGATCTCGAGCCCGCCGCCGAGCGCCGCGCCGTTGATGGCGGCGACGACCGGCTTGCCGAGCTTCTCGATCCGGCGCAGCGTCGGCCTTGCCCTCGCGCACGAAGTTCGAGAACTCCTCGGCGTTCTCCGGGCTGACCTTCTTGAGGTCGTTGAGGTCGCCGCCGGCGAAGAAGGTCTTCTTCGCGGAGGTGATGACGACGCCCTTGATGTCGTCCTTCTCGGCCTCGAGGCGGTCGACGGTCGCGTTGATGGAGTCGCGGTAGGCCGCGTTCATCGTGTTCGCCGACTGGTTGGGATCGTCCATGGTGAGGATGACGATGCCGTCCTCGCCCTTCTCCCACTTGATGGTCGTGGACTCAGCCATTTACAGCGCCTCCACGACGGTCGCGATGCCCATGCCGCCGCCGACGCACAGCGTGGCGAGGCCGTAGCGGCCGCCCGTGCGGTGCAGCTCGTCGATCAGCGTGCCGAGGATCATCGCGCCGGTCGCGCCGAGCGGGTGGCCCATGGCGATGGCGCCGCCGTTGACGTTGACCTTCTCCATGTCGAGCTCCATGTCGCGCACGAAGCGCAGGACGACGGCCGCGAAGGCCTCGTTGATCTCGACCAGGTCGAGGTCGTCCTTGGTCAGGCCGGCCTTGGCGAGCGCCTTCTTGGACGCGGGCGCGGGGCCGGTGAGCATGATCGTCGGGTCGGCGCCGGAGAGCGCCGTCGCGAGGATGCGCGCCTTCGGCTTGAGGCCGAGCGCGTTGCCCGTCTCCTCGTTGCCGATCGTGACGAGCGCGGCGCCGTCCACGATGCCCGACGAGTTGCCCGGCGTGTGGACGTGGTTGATCTTCTCGACCCAGTGGTACTTCTGCAGCGCGACGGCGTCGAAGCCGCCCATCTCGCCCATCGCGGCGAACGACGGGTTGAGCTTGCCGAGGGTCTCGACCGTGGTGCCCGGGCGGACGAACTCGTCCGTGTCGAGCAGCGTGTGGCCGTTGATGTCCTCCACCGGGATGACGGAGTTCTTGAAGCGGCCCTCCTCGATCGCCTTCGCGGCGCGCTCCTGCGAGCGGGTGGCGTAGGCGTCGACGTCCTCGCGGCTGAACTCCTCGACCGTGGCGATCAGGTCGGCGGAGATGCCCTGCGGGACGAAGTCCGTGTTGAGGTTCGTCTCGGGGTCCATCGCCCAGGCGCCGCCGTCGGAGCCCATGGGGACGCGGCTCATCGACTCGACGCCACCGGCGAAGACGAGGTCCTCCCAGCCGGAGGCGACCTTCTGGGCGGCGATGTTGACGGCCTCGAGGCCGGACGCGCAGAAGCGGTTGAGCTGGACGCCGGCGACGGTGTCCGGCAGACCGGCCTTGATGGCGGCGGTCTTGGCGATGTCGCCGCCCTGGTCGCCGACGGGCGACACGACACCGAGGACGACGTCGTCCACGCGCGAGGGGTCAAGCGTGTCGTTGCGGCTCAGCGTCTCGTGCATCAGACCGACGACGAGGTCGACCGGCTTCGTGGTGTGCAGCGAGCCGTTGCTCTTGCCCTTGCCACGGGGCGTGCGGATGGCGTCGAAGACCAGCGCGTCAGGCATCTTTAGAGTTCGCTCCTCAGAGGGTTTATGCCGTGAATCATAGGTTGCAGATTGCCACGACGCTGGCGTGGGTGACGCTGGCGTCACCCGCCCTGGCGGCCGGCCCGTTCGAGGGGGTCGAGCGCCGGTCTGTGTCGCCTGCTGGTCGTATATCCCCTTTAAGGCGACACAGATTCGGCCCTAGGCTCGCTCGCCATGGCTTACGTGATCGCCGGAAGCTGCGTGAAGGACGACGTCTGCGTCGAGGTGTGCCCCGCGGACTGCATCCACCCCACCCGTGACTCGCCGGACTTCGAGACGGCGGAGCAGCTGTACATCGACCCGGAGACCTGCATCGACTGCGACGCCTGCGTCGAGGCGTGCCCCGTGGACGCGATCTTCCATCCGGACGAGGTGCCGCCGAAGTGGCAGCACTTCGCCGAGGTCAACGCCGACTTCTTCCTCGAGCGCGCCGTCAATGCCTAAGCGCGTCGCGATCGTCGGCGCCGGGCCGGCCGGTGCCTACGCCGCCGCTCAGCTGCGGGTCAGCCGCGCGCGGCCGGAGGTCGACATCTTCGACCGGCTGCCGACGCCGTGGGGCCTGCTGCGCGGCGGCGTCGCCCCCGACCACGGGGAGATCAAGGCGCTGGCCGACACCTGGCAGCGCGAGGTCCTCGGGGCCGGCTGCCGCTTCTTCGGCAACGTCGAGCTCGGCCGCGACATCACCCACGCGGACCTGGCCAGCCGCTACCACGCGGTCATCTACGCCGTCGGCGCGCGGTCGGACAAGTCGCTGGGCATCCCGGGCGAGGACCTGCCCGGCTCGCTGCCGGCCACCGATCTCGTCGGCTGGTACAACGGCCATCCGGACTACCGCGACCTCGCGCCCGACCTGACCGCCAAGCGCGCGGTCGTGATCGGCAACGGCAACGTCGCCGCCGACGTCACCCGCATCCTCACCCGCTCGGTCGACGAACTGGCGCAGGACCGACATCGCCGACCACGCGCTCGAGGCGCTGCGCTCCAGCGCGATCGAGGAGGTCGTCGTGCTCGGCCGCCGCGGGCCCGCCCAGGCCGCGTTCACCTCCGCCGAGTACCGCGAGCTCGGGCACATGACCGGCGTGGCGCTGACCGTCGACAACGCCGAACTCGACCCCGTCTCCCAGGAGTGGCTGGACACCGAGGGCACGTTCACCGCTCGGCGCAACGTGAAGCTGACGCAGGAGTTCGCCGCCCGGGAGCCGGACGCCGCCGCGACCCGGCGGATCACGCTGCGCTTCCTGCAGTCGCCGGTGGCCATCCTCGGCGATTCCCGCGTCGAAGGAATCACCACGGCTCGGACCGAGCTGTACCGCGACGACGCCGGCGCGGTCCGCGCGCGGGTCACCGAAGAGCAGCGAGACGATCGAGTGCGGCCTCGTGCTGCGCTCCGTCGGCTACCGCGCCGTCCCGCTGCCCGACGTCCCCTTCGACGAGCGCGCCTACGTGATGCCCAACGAGCGCGGCCGCGTGCAGCCCGGCGTCTACTGCGTTGGCTGGATCAAGCGCGGCCCGACCGGCATCCTCGGCACCAACAAGCGCGACGCCGAGGAGACGGTGAAGACGCTGCTCGAGGACATCGACGCGCTGCCCGACCCGCCCGAGACCGGCGACGTCGCGCTGCCCGACAACCACGTCGACCGCCGCCGGCTGGACCGCGATCGACGGCGTCGAGCGCGCGGCCGGCAAGGAGCAGGACCGCCCGCGCGTGAAGCTGACGACGGTCGACGAGCTACTCGCCGCTGCCGGCTAGTGCCGGCCAGCAGCGCGCGGAACTCCGTCCATCATCCGCTCGACCGCCGCTTCGACCGCGGCGATCTGCGGCTCGCGCAGGCGGCGCTTGTTGCCGGCGAAGGCGTCGGCGTTGAGCGCGGCGAGCGCCACCGCTTCCGCTCTCGCCGTCGCGACCGGATCGTCGGAGACCGACGTCGAGGTAGCCGACCTCGACGGCCTCGGCGGGCGAGTAGATCCGCGCGTTGACGACGGACTCGTCGAGGCGCCGGCGGTCGAGCCGGTAGCGCGCGAGCTCGATCACGGGCCACGGCAGCGTCAGGCCGATCTGGGTCTCGTTGAGCCCGATCTTGTAGTCGCCGTTCTTGCCGACGCGGCGATCGGCGGAGAGCAGCAGGAAGGCGCCGGCAGCCATCGCGTGGCCGGTCGCGCCGATCACGACGGGGCGCGGGAAGGAGAACATGCGGTGCATCAGGCGCGCGCCGAGCTCGAGCATCCGCACGAGCTCCTCGCCGCCGACCTGGAAGACCTTGAGGTCGAAGCCCGCCGAGAACATGTTCTCGCGGCCGGCGAGCAGGACGGCGGCGCCCTCCTGTTCGGCGCGGTCGAAGGCGGCGTGCAGCGCCTCGAGCACGGCAGGCCCGAGCGCGTTGACCTTGCCGTCGTCGAGGCTGACCGTGGCCACTCCGTCGGCCGCTTCGTACTGCACCGCGTCGCTCATTCCAATGCCCCCGCTTCCCGTAGGTCGTCCAGGTCGGTGATGCCCCACTCGGCCAGGGCGGCGTCGGGGTCGCTGCGTGCCGGGCGCGCCTCGCCCGGGGTGCGGTCGAAGCGCGGCGCGACGTTCGGCTGCACGATGCCGTCGAGCTCGACGAACGTCCCGCGGGCCTGCATGTGCGGGTGGTGCTGCGCCTCGCCGAGGCCGTAGACCGCGGTCACGCAGGCCTCCTCGGACTCGAAGAGCTCGGCCCACTCGGCCTTCGTCCGCGTCCGGAACAGCTCGGCGAAGCGCTCCTTGAAGACGGGCCAGCGGCCCATGTCGTACTGCGGGAAGTCGTCCGGCGAGAGCTCGAGCAGTTCGAGCAGCTTCGCGTAGAACTGCGGCTCGATCGCGCCGACGGCCATGTGCCCGCCGTCCGAGGTCTCGTAGACCTCGTAGAAGTGCGCGCCGGAGTCGAGCAGGTTGGTGCCCGGCTCGTCGCTCCAGCCGCCGGCGGCCCGCAGCCCGTGGAAGAGCGAGGTCAGCGCCGCGGTCCCGTCCACCATCGCCGCGTCGATCACCTGGCCCTGGCCGGACGCGCGGGCCTGGAGCACGCCGCAGACGACGCCGAAGGCGAGGAACATCGCTCCGCCGCCGTAGTCGCCGAGCAGGTTCAGCGGGAACAGCGGCCGCTCGCCCTGGCGCTTCATCGCCCCGAGCGCACCGCCGAGCGAGATGTAGTTGATGTCGTGGCCGGCGACCTTCGCCATCGGCCCGTCCTGCCCGTAGCCGGTCATGCGCCCGTAGACGAGCCGCGGGTTGCGCGCGTGGACCTCCTCGGGCCCGAGGCCGAGCCGCTCGAGCACGCCGGGCCGGTAACCCTCGATCAGCGCGTCGGCCTGCTCGGCGAGCGAGAGGATCAGCTCGCGGCCCTGCTCGTGGCGCATGTCGACGGCGACGGTCGCCCGCCCGCGCTTGGTGACGTCGAACTTCGGCGGGAACATCGGCGCGGAGCCCTTGCGGTCCACGCGCAGCACGTCCGCGCCCATGTCGGTGAGCAGCATGGCGGCGAGCGGGTTCGGGCCGATCCCGCCCAGCTCCAGCACGCGCACGCCTTCAAGCGGTCCGGGTGGCATCGGCGGCACACTATCCAGGCGATGGACGACTTGATTCGAGGCGAGGACGGACACGACCGCTGCGGCTGGGCGGGCACCTCGGCCGACTACGTCGCCTACCACGACGACGAATGGGGCGTGCCCGACCGCGACGACCGCGCCCTCTACGAGAAGCTCTGCCTCGAGGCCTTCCAGTCCGGTCTCTCGTGGCTGACGATCCTGCGCAAGCGCGAGAACTTCCGCGCCGCCTTCGCCGGGTTCGACCCCACCGCGGTCGCGGCGTTCGACGACGCCGACGTCGCCCGCCTGATGGCCGACGCCGGCATCGTCCGCAACCGGCTGAAGATCGACGCGGCGATCAACAACGCCCGGGCCGTCATCGACCTCGACGGCTCGCTGACCGATCTCATCTGGTCCTTCGCGCCGCCACCCCGCCCGGCGCCGCAGACGTTCGCCGACGTCCCGGCGATCACTCCTGAGTCCACCGCGATGGCGAAGGCGCTGAAGAAGCAGGGCTTCCGCTTCGTCGGACCGACCACCGCCTACGCACTGATGCAGGCCTGCGGGCTGGTCAACGACCACCTCGCAGGCTGCTTCAAGCGCTGAGCAAGCCCACACCGCGTCAATCAAGGGGCCAGGCCCCCTGATTGACCGGTCCAGCTTGCGCCCTTTGGAGTGTGATCACCCTCGAAACGGCGCACGTCGGCATGTCTCGAGGGTCGCGCCGTCATCAATCAGGGGGCCTGGCCCCTTGATCGATGAGCTAACGGGAGGTCTTGGCGCGGGTTCGCGCGCCCTTGCGGGCGGAGGCGCTGCGCTTGGCGGCGTTGCGCTTGCGCGTGGCGGCCGCCTTCTTCGCGGCGGCCTTGCGCTTGGCCGGCCCACCCTTGGCCCGGTCTTCGAGCTCGTCCGCCATGGCGCGCAGCTGATCCACCGCTGAGCTCACCCGGGAGGACGGCTTGCGACGGCCCGGTGCCTTGTCGAGCGCGTCTCCGAGGCCCTTGGCCACCTTCTTGCGGATTCCGCTGTCGCGCAGGCGGTTGATGAGGTCGTCGTTCTTCTTGGCCATAAGGGAGGACTGCCCGCGCGCCAAAAACTCAATCGAGCAGCTACTCCATGACCTGAGCTGTCACGTAGGCGCCGGACAGGCCGCCGTCGACCAGGAACGTCGAGGCGTTGACGAAGGTCGACTCGTCCGAGGCGAGGAAGACCGCGGCGTCGGCGATCTCGCGGGCCTCGCCGAACCGGCCGGGCGGCAGGTGGACGAGGCGGCGGGCCGCCTTGGCGGGGTCGGAGGCGAAGAGCTCCTGCAGCAGCGGCGTGTTGATCGGGCCCGGGCAGAGGGCGTTGACGCGGATGTTCTGGCGGGCGAACTGGACGCCCATCTCGCGGCTCATGGCGAGCACCGCGCCCTTGGAGGCGGTGTAGGAGATCTGCGAGGTGGCGGCGCCCATGACCGCGACGAAGGAAGCGGTGTTGATGACGGAGCCGCCGCCGGACTCGCGCAGGTGCGGGATGCCGTGCTTGCAGCAGAGGAAGACGCTGAGCACGTTGACGTCCTGCACGCGCTGCCAGACGTCCACCGAGGTGTCGAGGACGGAGCCGTCGTCGGGCGGGTTGATGCCGGCGTTGTTGAAGAGGACGTCGATGCGGCCGTACTGCTCGCGCGTGCGGGCGTACATCGCCACCACGTCCTCCTCGGAGGCGACGTCGGCGGCGATCGCGAGGTCGCCCTCGCCGTTGTCGGCGAGGTCGACGCCGACGACGGTGGCGCCCTCCGCCATGAAGCGGCGGGCGGTCTCGGCGCCGATGCCGGACGCCGCACCCGTGATGACGCAGACCTTGCCGGCGAGGCGGCCACTCATGACGAGCGTATCCATGAAGACGGTCTTGACCTCCGTGTAGTGATCGAGGGCGTGCGGGCCGAGCTCGCGGCCGACGCCGGACTGCTTGAAGCCGCCGAACGGCGTCTGCACGCGCACGGACGAGTTCGAGTTGACGGACAGGTTGCCGGACTCGATGGCGCGGGCGACGCGCATCGCGCGGCCGGCGTCGCGGGTCCAGATCGAGCCGGACAGGCCGTAGATCGTGTCGTTGGCCATCGCGATCGCCTCGGCCTCGCCGTCGAACGGGACGATCGACGCCGATCGGGCCGAAGATCTCGTCGCGTGCGGCGCGCGCGTCCGGGCCCGTCTGCATGACGGTCGGGGGGAACCAGAAGCCCGGGCCGTCCGGTGCGCTGCCGCGGAACAGCACCGCGTCCTCGTCGAGGAAGGACGACACCGTGTCGCGCTGGTCGGCCGAGATCAGCGGGCCCATCTCGGTGTCCTCGGACAGCGGGTCGCCGACGCGCATCGCCTGCACCGCGGTCTCGAGTTGGGCGAGGAAGTCGTCGAGCACCGAGCGCTCGACCAGGATCCGCGAGCGCGCGCAGCAGTCCTGCCCGGCGTTGCCGAACATCCCGCCCGGCGCGGCGGCGGCCGCCGCGGCGATGTCCGCGTCCGCGAAGACGACGTTGGCCGACTTGCCGCCGAGCTCGAGCGTCACGCGCTTGATCGTCTGCGCCGCGCCCGCGGCGATCCGGCGGCCGACCTCGGTCGACCCGGTGAAGGCGACCTTGGCGACGTCGGGGTGCTCGACCAGGCGCTGCCCGCACGTGGAGCCCGGCCCGGCGACGACGTTCAGCACGCCCTCGGGCAGGCCGGCCTCGAGCGCGAGCTCGGCGAAGCGCAGCGCGCTCAGCGGCGTCAGCTCCGCCGGCTTCAGCACGACGGTGTTGCCCGGCGGCCAGCGCCGGCCCGAGCTTCCACGCCGCGATCGTCAGCGGGAAGTTCCACGGCGTGATCATCGCGACGACGCCGAGCGGCTCGCGGAACGTCATCGCCACGCCGCCGCCCACCGGGACCGTGTCGCCGAGCAGCCGCTCGGGTGCGCCGGCGTAGTAGCGGAAGGTGTCGACGACCATGCCCATCTCGCCGCGCGCGTCGCCGATCGGCTTGCCGGCGTTGCGCGCCTCGAGCGTCGCGAGCTCCTCGAGGTGCTCCTCGACGATCGCCGCGATGCGACCCAGCAGCCGCGCGCGGTCCGGCGGGGCGACGGCCCGCCACGCGGGCCCGGCCGCGACCGCGCGCGCGACGGCGGCGTCCGTCTCCTCGATGCCCGCGCGGGGAATGGAGTCGAGCCGACCCGCGGTGGCCGGCTCGATCACTTCCAACATTGGGGTCACCGCCGGGACACTAGGCGTCGAGATTGATCTCCTTGTCGATCTCCGACACCGTGTGCTTGGGGCCCTTGAACCAGTTCTTCGCGCTGACGAGCCACCAGATCCCGACGGCCAGCAGGACGCCACCCGTGACCAACGGCGCGTAGTTGACGAGGTTCCAGTCGAACTCGTCGCGGCCGGGCACGCCACCGGGATTGGTCGGCAGGATGAAGATGATCGTGATGATCGCGACCCAGATCGTCGCCACCAGGTTCATCCACTTGTACTTGCGGCCGTTGTTCCAGGGACCGGCCTCCCACTTGTCACCCTCGCGCCAGCGCAGGTAGATCGGGATCACGTAGGCGATGTAGAGCCCGATCACCGCGATCGACACGACGGCGAAGAACGCGACCGGGATGCCGTCGGCATTTCCGAACGCCGCAGGCACCGTGATCAACGCGGCGAGGCCGGCCATCAGGAGCACTGCGTTGACCGGGATCTTGTTGCTGTTGACCTTGCTCCAGGTCTTGGAGGCCGGGATCGCCCCGTCGCGACTGAAGGCGTAACACATGCGCGAGGCGCTGGTGAGGCACGCCGTTCCGCAGAACACCTGGCCGACGGTGGAGATGATGAGCACGAGCTTGACCCACTGCGATCCGAGCGCGCTCTCCAGGAGCGGGATCGAGCCGCCCGCGCCGGCCTCGACCTGCTCGGGACCGGCGGCGAGGAACGTGATGGCCAGCAGCAGGAAGTAGCCGATCACCGCTGAGTAGAAGATCGAGCGCCAGACGCCCTTGGCCGCCGCGTCGGATGCGCCCTGCGTCTCCTCGGAGACGTGGGCGGACGCGTCGAATCCGGTGATCGTGTACTGCGTCAGCAGGAAGCCGAGTGGGAGCACGTAGAACCAGAACATGCCCTGACCGAACCCGGAGTTGTTGATCCGCTCGGTGAAGACGAAGTCCGCGCTCGCGTGGTCGTCCGGCACGAAGATGAGGACGGCGAGGATCACGGAGACGCCCGCGACGTGCCACCACACCGAGATCGAGTTGATGCGGGCGACGAGGTGGCTGCCCGCGATGTTGATGACCGCGGCGATCGCGAGGATCACCAGGAACAGGAAGAAGGTGCCCCGCAGGAAGTCGCTCGCGTTCTCTGCGTTGGCCTGGAAGAGGTTGATGTCGTACAGGCCGAAGACCGCGTTCATGAAGGTCGCGGCGCCGTACACGACCGAGGCCGTCACGGCGATCAGGCCGATGAGGTTGAACCAGCCGCAGAACCAGCCCCACGCCGCGCCGCCGAGCTTGGAGGCCCACCAGTAGATGCCGCCTGCCGTCGGGTACGCCGAGACGAGCTCGGACATGCAGAAGCCGATGATCAGGATCGGGATCGAGATCAGCGGCCAGCCCCACGAGATGGCGATCGGCCCGCCGTTGTTGAACGCCTGGCCGTACGTGGTGAAGCACCCCGCCAGGATCGAGATGATCGTGAACGAGATCGCGAAGTTCTGAAAGCCGCTCCAGCTCCGGTCGAGCTCCTGCTTGTACCCGAGCTCGGCCAGGCGTTTCTCGTCCGCTCCGACCGGACCCTCTTCGACTGCGCTCACTACTTCCTCCTCATTTCGTGGCGGCGAAAACTGGCGCGAACATACGCGTGTCAGCGGACGAACGCAACGGCCGCAAGGCCGAAGCCGCTACAGGCGCTCGAAGCCGCGGACGCGCTCCCAGTCCGTGACGGCTGACTCGAAGGCCGCCAGCTCGACGTCGGCCGCGTTGAGGTAATGGGCGACGACGTCCTCGCCCAACGCCTCGCGGGCGACGGCTGACTCAGCGAACAGGTCGCGCGCCGCGCGAAGGGTCTTGGGCAGCTCGGGCTTGTCGGACTCGTAGGCGTTGCCCTCCATCGCGGGCTCGAGCTCGAGCCCCGAGTCGATGCCGTGCAGGCCGGCGGCGATCAGCGCGGCGAGCGACAGGTACGGGTTGACGTCCGCGCCGGGTGAGCGCAGCTCCATCCGCTTCGCCGGGCCGTGGCCGACCACGCGCAGCGAGCAGGTGCGGTTGTCGCGACCCCAGGCGACGGCGGTCGGGGCGAACGAGCCGTGCGCGAAGCGCTTGTAGGAGTTGACGTTGGGCGCGTGGAGCAGCGTGAGCTCCTGGACGGCGGCGAGCTGTCCGGCGAGGAAGCGCTCGAAGACCTCGGGCTGTTGCTCGAAGACGGCGTTGCCGTCGTCGTCGGTGAGCGACATGTGCACGTGGCAGCTCGAACCCTCGAGCTCGTTGAACTTGGCCATGAAGGTGATGGCCATGCCCTCCTGGTCGGCGATCTCCTTGATGCCCGTCTTGTAGATGGAGTGGTTGTCCGCCGTCGTTAGCGCGTCGGCGTACTTGAAGTTCATCTCGTGCTGGCCGAGGTTGCACTCGCCCTTGGAGTCCTCGACGACCAGGCCGGCGGCGGCCATGTCGTTGCGCACGCGGCGCAGGAGCGGCTCGACGCGGGCGGTGCCGAGCAGCGAGTAGTCGACGTTGTAGAGGTTGGCCGGCCGCAGGTCGCGATAGCCCTTGACCTGCGCCTCCTCGTAGGTGTCGCGGAAGATGATGAACTCGAGCTCGGTGGCGGCGGTGGCGGTCCAGCCGCGCTCCGCGAGCCGGTCGAGCTGGCCCTTGAGCACCTGGCGCGGCGAGACGGTGACGGGCGACTCGTCGTGCCACAGGACGTCGGCGAGCACCAGCGCGGTGGCCGGGTGCCAGGGGATCCGCCGCAGCGTCGACAGGTCGGGCTTCATCACGAAGTCGCCGTAGCCCGTGGACCACGACGCGAGCGCATAGCCCTCGACCGTGTTCATCTCCACGTCGACCGCCAGCAGGTAGTTGCAGCCCTCCGCCTCCGCCTCGGCGACCTCGTCGAGGAAGTGCGTCGCCGCCATCCGCTTGCCCTGCAGCCGTCCCTGCATATCCGTGATCGCCAGCAGGACGGTGTCGATCGATCCGTCCTTCACCGCGTCGCGCAGTGCTTCGAGGTCCATGCGAGCATTATGGTCCCGCAGGTGCTGGACCGCGTGGCCGCGGAGCTCGGACCCTTCGACGCGGACCCCGTGCCGCTGGGTGGCGGCATCACCAACCGCAACCTGCGGTGGGGCGACTACGTGGTGCGGATCCCTGGCACCAAGACGGAGCTGCTCGGCATCGACCGCGCCGCCGAGTGCGCCGCGGCGCGGCTCGCGCACCGGCTCGGCCTCGGGCCCGAGGTGCTGATGGACGAGCCGCTGGTGACGCGTTTCGTGGAGGGCCGGCCGCTCGAGGACCACGAGCTGCGCGACCACGCCGGCGAGATCCACGGGCTGCTCGACCGGCTGCACGACTGCGACGAGCAGCTGCCCGCGACCTTCGACGCGTGCGCGATCGTGCGCGAGTACGCGCGCATCGCCGAGCCGCCGGTGGAGCACGTGCACTGCCTCGAGCAGCTCGTCGAGGAGGCCTACGACCCGGTGCCGTGCCACAACGATCTTCTCGCGGGCAACTTCCTCGTCACGACCGCCGGTCTCGTCCTGCTCGACTGGGAGTACGCCGGGATGGGCGACCGGCGCTTCGACCTCGCCAACTTCGCCATGAACTCAGGCCTCGACACCCCGCACGCCACGCAGCTCGCGCACAGCCTGCTGCGCGAGGCGATGTGGGGCGTCGTGCAGGCCGCCCACTCCGACATCGATTTCGACTTCGAGGCCTATGCCCATGAGCATTTCGCGAGACTTACCGGCTGACGCGAAGATCGTCATCGTCGGCGGCGGCGTCGGCGGGGCCTCGATCGCCTACCACCTCGCGCAGATGGGCGAGGGGCACGACGTCGTGCTCGTCGACCGCAACCAGCTCACCAGCGGCTCGACCTTCCACTCCGCCGGCCTCGTCGGCCAGCTGCGTGGTTCGGTGACGCTGACGCGGATGATGATGCACTCGGTCGAGCTCTACCGGACGCTCGACTGCGGCTGGGTGGAGTGCGGCGGGCTGCGGCTGGCGTGCTCGGAGGAGCGCCTCGAGGAGACGCGCCGCCAGGCCGGCTGGGCGCAGACGTTCGGCCTGCCGCTCGAGCTGATCTCCGCCGACGAGGCGCAGGAGCGTTTCCCGCTGATGGTCACGGACGGCGTCCTCGCCGCGTCGTGGTTGCCGACGGACGGGTACCTCGACCCGTCGCTGCTGACCTACGCGCTGGCGGACGGCGCGCGCGAGGGCGGCTGCGCGATCCACACGAACACGCGCGTGACCGGCATCGACGTCCGCGACGGCCGTGTGCACGGCGTGCAGACCGACCGCGGGTCGATCGCCGCCGACGTCGTCGTGCTGGCGGGCGGCATGTACTGCGCCGAGCTCGGCGCGCTGGCCGGCATCCGCGTCCCCATCATCCCGATGGCGCACGAGTACCTGATCACCCAGCCCTTCCAGGAACGATCAGGCCTGCCCACCATGCGGGACCCGGACAACCTGATCTATTTCCGCGAAGAAGGCGGCGGCCTGATCATGGGCGGATACGAGCGCAACTGCGCTCCGTGGGGTCTGGACGGCATCCCGTGGGACTTCAACGGCCAGCTGCTCGAGGAGGACTGGGACCGCTTCGAGGAGATCACGGTCAACGCCCGCATGCGCGTGCCGGTGATGAACGACATCACGGTCACCAAGCTCATCAACGGCCCCGAGGCGTTCACGCCCGACAACGAGTTCTGCCTGGGCGAGTCCGAGGTCGGCGGCCTCTTCGTCGCCGCGGGCTTCTGCGCGCACGGCCTCGCCGGGCGCGGGCGGCATCGGCAAGGTGATGGCGGAGTGGATCGTCGCCGGCGAGCCGCAGCAGGACCTCTGGGCGATGGACATCCGCCGTTTCGGAGCGCACTACCGCTCGCCGCGCTACACCCTCGCGCGCGCCAAGGAGAACTACGAGACCTACTACGACATCGAGTACCCGCACCACGAGCGCAGGGCGGGGCGTCCGCTACGGACGTCGCCCGTCTACGCGTGGCACCGCGAGCACGGCGCGGCGTTCGGGGAGAAGTCGGGCTGGGAGCGGGTCAACTGGTACGAGTCCAATGGATCAGGTGGCGACGAGTCGCTGCGCCCGAAGGGCTGGGCGGGCATGCACTGGTCTCCCGCGATCGCGGCTGAGCACCGCGCCTGCCGCGAGGCGGTCGCGCTGTTCGACGAGACGTCGTTCGCCAAGCTGGAGGTCACCGGCGACCTGGAGCCGCTCTCGCGCCGCAAGCTCGGACCGGTCGGCACGATCACGTACACGCAGCTGCTCAACGCGCGCGGCGGCGTCGAGTCCGACGTCACGATCGCGCGGCTGGACGAGGACCGCTTCGGCATCGTCACCGGCACCGCGTTCGGCGGCCACGATCGCGCATACCTCGAGCGCCACGGGCTGACCGTCCGCGACGTCACCTCCGAGCGCGCCTGCTTCGGGCTGTGGGGACCGCGCGCGCCCGACGTCCTCCCCGCACTCGACGTCGGCTTCATGCGCTGGGCCGACGTCACGGTCGGCGACATCCCGGTGCGCGCGTACGGCGTCTCCTTCGCGGGCGAGCCCGGCTGGGAGCTGTACTGCCCGATGGAGTACGGCGCCGCGCTGTGGGCTCACCTGTGGGAATCGGGCCAGCCGCACGGCATCGTCGCCGGCGGCTATCGCGCCATCGACTCGCTGCGGCTCGAGAAGGGCTTCGTGGTCTGGGGCGCGGACGTCACGCCGGACGTGACGCCGGTGGAGGCGGGCCTGGCCAAGGGCGACGCCGACCGTGCGCTGCGCTGCCTGCTGCTCGAGGACCCGCGGTCCGTTGCGCTGGGCAACGAGCCCGTCCGCTGCGGCGACACGATCGTGGGCCGGGTCACGAGTGGTGGCTTCGGCTACACGGCCGGCCGCTCGATCGCCTACGCGCTGGTCGACTCGGAGGCCGACGGGGACTTCGCGGTCGAGGTCTTCGGCGAGTGGGTGCCGGCAACGCGAGCCGAACCTCCGCTGGTATGAGGATCGGCGTCCAGCTTCCCGAGGTCGAGCGCTCCGTGCCGTGGGCCGAGCAGCTCGCGATCGCGCGCGCCGCGGAGGCGGGCGGCTTCGACTCGATCTGGGTCGGCGATCACCTGCTCTACGCGGATCCGCCACGCGGTCCGTGGGAGGTGTGGACCCAGCTGGCAGCGCTGGCCGTTGCGACGGAACGCGTGAGCATCGGGCCACTCGTCGCCTGTCTGGCCTTCCACCCGCCGCTCGTCCTGGCGAAGATGGCGCTGACGGTGGACGCCATCAGCGACGGCCGCCTGGTGCTCGGCATCGGCGCGGGCTGGAACGACACCGAGTTCGAGGCCGCGGGCCTTCCCACCGACCGCAAGATCTCGCGCTTCGAGCTCGCCTTCGCCGAGCTGCGGCGCTGGCTCGCCGAGGCACCGATGCCCGCCTCCGGCCGCCGCATCCCGCTGATGACCGGCTCGTCCGGTCCCCGCGCGCTCGGGCATCGTCCTCCCGCACGTCGACAGCTGGAACGTCTGGTGGGAGGACTACGGCAACACGCCCGAGGGCTTCGCCACCTTCGCGGAGCGCCTCGGCGACGCGCCGGTCGAGCGCAGCGCCTGCGTCCTCGTCTCCATCGACGGCGGAGCGGGCGAGCGCGTCACGGACGTCCCGCCCGTCCCTCATACGGACCTGCCGGAGCACCTCGCCGCTCTCGGTGCCGCGGGAGCCGACGAGGCGATCCTCGTCCTCGACCCGATCACCGAATGCTCAGTCCGAATCGTCGCCACCACCATCGAACGTCGGTGAGCTGCCCCCTTAGTGGTGCGATGACCGACGTTCGGTTGTGTTGTCAGGCTGGCGGCAGTCGCTGGTAGGTGCCCGTCCTTCGGGTGAGGCCCTCAGTTTGTGACAGGCGTGAGGCGGTCGTGCACGA
The DNA here is from genome assembly GCA_963759945.1 of uncultured Solirubrobacteraceae bacterium. Taxonomy (GTDB): domain Bacteria; phylum Actinomycetota; class Thermoleophilia; order Solirubrobacterales; family Solirubrobacteraceae; genus DATLGB01. Next base: position 57,043 of record CAVXBH010000027.1, read on the forward strand.
AGCGGACGACCATCGCGCCCTCGCCGACGGCGGTGGCGACGCGCTTGATGGAGCCGGCGCGGACGTCGCCGACGGCGTAGACGCCGGGCACGCTCGTCTCGAGCAGGCCGCGGGCGCCGGCGGCTTCGCCCGTGAGCACGAAGCCGCGGTCGTCGCGGGCGACGGCGTCGCCGAGCCAGGTCGTGCACGGGTCGGCGCCGAGGAAGCAGAAGAGGTAGGCGAGCTCGAGGCGGTCGCCGTCGGTGAACGTGACTGCCTCGAGCATCCCGTCGGCGCCGTGCAGCGCGGCGATCTCCGAACGATCGCGGATGGCGACGCCGTAACGCTCGAGGTCTGAGATCAGGTACTCGGACATCGTCTCGCGCAGGTCGGCGCGGCGGTGCAGCAGGGTGACGAGGGCACCGCCCCGCGCGAGCCAGATGGCGGCCTGGGCGGCCGAGTTGCCGCCGCCGATCACGGCGACGCGGCGGGCGCTGCACAGCTGACCCTCCGGGGGGCCGGCGGCGTAGAAGACCGATATGCCGTCGTACTCGGCGAGGCCCTCCACCGGGAGACGGCGGTAGTCCGCCCCGGTCGCCAGCACCACGGCCCGCGCGGTGATCGTCCGGTCGCCCTCCAGACGGACGACGTGGTGCTCGTCGCCCGGCTCGAGGCCGATGGCCCCGTAGGACGTCGCCAGCGCCGAGCCGAACTTGCGCGCCTGTGTGATCGCGCGAGTCGCCAGCTCGGACCCGCTGATTCCGGCCGGGAAGCCGAGGTAGTTCTCGATGCGTCGCGACGTGCCGGCCTGACCGCCGAGCACCGCCCGCTCGACCACCAGCGTGTCGAGCCCCTCGGAGGCGCCGTAGACAGCCGCGCCGAGCCCCGCCGGGCCGCCGCCGATGACGACCAGATCCACCTCGGACTGCTCCGGCAGGTTCGCGCCGATACCGAGCGCGCGCCAGACGTCGCTGTAGCTCGGCGCAACCAGCTCGGTGCCGCCCGGCAGTCGCACGAGCGGCGCGTCGCCGCCCGGGTCCTCCTCGTTCCAGGTGTACGGCACCCGGGCGCGCCGGATGCGATCCACCAAGTCGCGCGTCGCGGCGTCCGAGCGCGGCCCCACGATCTCGACGCCGATCCCCTGCCGCTGCTGGAGCAGCTCACGGCGGGCGATGAAGGTGCCGAGCAGCAGATCTCCGAGCGGGCCGTCCTCGAACAGCACCGGGCGCAGGATGTCGCGGTCCACGGCGATGTAGCGCACCGGCTGCGTGACCTTCGCGGTGAGGAAGACCGTCTGGCCCGTCATCAGGTTCAGCTCCCCGAGGAAGCCGGACGGCCCGTGCCGGATGATCTCGTCACCGGCCGGGTCGAGAACCGCAACCTCTCCCTCCAGGATCGCGATGAACGGGTAGCGCTCGTCACCCACATCGAAGAGCACGTCGCCGACGGCTGCGGTGCGCTCCTCACCGATGCCGGCGAGCTTCTCGAGCTGTCTGGGTGAGAGCACCTGCGAGCTGGCGGCCATCGCCGCTCGCACGTTAGTTAGGCCAGTTGCCCCGCCCGGGTAGCGGGCCCGCATGCGGATCGTCGTCACCGGGGCCACCGGCAACGTGGGCACCAGTGTCCTGCGCGCCCCCGGCCCATCATGGACACCGCCCGGGCGCGGGACGAACTCGGCTGGGCGCCCTCTCACTCGTCCGCCGACGCACTGCTGGAGTTGATGGACGGCATGCGGCAACGTGACGACCTGCCCACCGCGACACTCGCAGACAGGATCACGCAATGAGCACGAGCTTCCAGACCATCCGCCTCAGCCGCGGCCGGCACCGCTCGCCGCGGGAGGGGACGTGCGTCGCCGAGCTCGTCTCCATGCTCGCCGGCGAGCGCTACTCCGACCGCCCGAAGTGCCTGTGTCCCGCGCTGGCCGCGTTCGTGCGCGGCTACAACGACGGCCTCGACGACCACCACCGCCAGGACCTGCTCGCGCTGGCTCCGGACCTCGTTGACACCCGGTGCGGGGAGGCGGTGACCACCGCGCGAGGCGAAGCGCTGGTCCAGCTGGCCTGGGACTACGAGTACCGCGTGGGACCGATGCGCTTCGGCCCGATCGTCAACTACGAGGGACGCTTCAACCGCTACGAGGCGGCCGGCGCGCACCTCGGTCGCTGCGCTCGCCAGCAACCCGCGTGTCACAAAGCCGTGATCGACACGCTCCGGGTCCTCGCTCTTGGCCGCCCGGCGGCGCCGGCGTGGCCGTCGGCTCCGGAACCGGCAAGGGGTCGTATACGAGCATCTTGACCTCGGTGTGGAAGTCCGTGTACCCCTCCTGCGTGCCCTCGTAATAGAGGACGACCCCGCGGCCGGTCTGGTGGAAGTCGCGCGGGAAGACGGGGCGCATGCTGAAGGCGTCGGCTGACTGGGTCAGCGTCCACCGCCCCCAGCTGACCCCGCGGTCCTCCGTGCGCCAGGCCTCCACCTGGTTCCACTCGCCGACGCGCCGCGAGAGGACGACGTTGGACGGGTCGTCGTGGTCGAGCGTGATGCCGCCGGAGGTGAAGGTCGCCGACCCCTCGCCGGCGGAAGCCAGCTTGCGGTCGGTCCAGCGCTTGCCGTCCCAGCGGGCGTAGCGGAACGCGTCGTCGCCGCTCGGCCCGCCGCGCCGAGCCGTGAACGCGACAACCGGGTTGCCGTCGGTGCCCATCGCCAGGTCGTGCGGCCATGCCCGGCCCGCCTGCTTGCGATAGCGGTAGGCGACGTCGACCTCCGAACGCGAGAAGGGCACGTCGGCGAGCGTGCCGATGCGCGTGCCGTCCGCCTTGCGGAAGACGCCGTCGTCGTAGCGCAGGTAGTAGAGCGAGTTGCGCCAGTTCTTGGGGTGGGCGTCCGAGAACGTCATCACGAACGACTCGCCCGGAGCCTCCGCGTACTTCGCGTAGGGCCGCTGCGGGCGAAGGCGCGTGCCCGGCCCCGTCACCAGGGTCCGCGCCCGCTGCCACGATCTGCCGTCCGTGGTCACGCTGAAGGTCGGGTTCCAGTCGCCGCCGCGCCAGAACAGGAAGAGCTTGCCGCCGGCGCGCACCGGGTTCGGGTACGTGTAGCCGAGGCCGCCCGGGGTGTTGGTCGGGACCTTGCGCACCGGCCCGAAGCCCCCCTTGATGCTGTGGCGGGCGTTGGCGACCCGGTAGCGCATCTGCGCTCCCTTGCCGATCGTGACACCCGAGTGCTCGGAGAAGAACGCCATCAGCCGGCCCTTCCAGAAGATCAGGCTCGGGTTGTTGTGGTCGTCGCGGCCGAGGTCCGTATAGATCTTGCGCTTGACCGTCTCGCGCGTCTCGACGTCGGTCTGCGCGATCCAGACGTCACCGCCGCGACTGATCCAGCCCGTGAACACGTCCTCCCCGTGCGCGACAGAACGCGCATCGCCGAAGTACGACCACGCGCCGGCGCCCAGCTCCAGCGTGTACGTGGACGGCAGGAAGTTCGGCTCGTCACCCGGCGGATAGACGCGCGCAGGCGCGCCGGCGGCCACCTGCGCGAGGGCGAGGAGGCACGCGGCGGCCATGAGAATCTTGGTCGCGAAGCCCCGCAAGCACGCTGATTATCTCAACTCGACAGGCGGTGGTAGGCGAGTTGCAGCACATCCGAGCCGAAAATCGCCGTGAAGACCGCGGCAACGCGCCGGGTCAGCCGCGGCGCGACCGTGTAGCCCGCCGCGAAGGCGGTGGCGATCCAGACGGACAGGCAGTAGGGACACGTCAGCAGTTCGCCGATGGAGCGCTGCAGGCCGCTGCCCTTGGCGCGCTCGGACACCTCGGCGGGCGCGGGTGCGTCCCCTTCGAAGGTGGTGAAGGGCGCCCGCACCGGTTCGAGGATCTTGTCCTTGGTGATCAGCCGCGAGCTCTTGTGCGTCGCGATCGTCATCAGCGCAAGGTCGTACGGCTCGACGCGCTCGGGCAGGCGTCGGCCCGAAGCGGCGAACCACGCCGCGAAGGCGCCCGTCAGGACGCCGTAGATGCTCATCGTGATCGCGTAGCCGCCGAGCGGCCGGTCTTCGTGGCCTTCCATCGAGGATTGCCACTACCCGATCCGGGCGCGCCCGGATCCGCACATCGGGGTAGTCCTGCGCCATGTCAGTTTCGACCGCCATCGACACCGCCCTGGATCGCTCGATCGCCCTCGGCTACGGCAACGTCGGCCTCAAGGTCCGGCGCCGTCTCCCGGGCTGGCCGGCGGATCCGCCGGCGATGGACGGCAAGGTCGTCCTCGTCACCGGCGCGGGGTCGGGCCTGGGCCAGGCCTCGGCGATCGGCTTCGCCCGCCTCGGCGCGACGGTGCACGTGCTCGGCCGCAACCCGGAGCGCGCGGGCGACGCCGCACGCGCCGTGACCGCCGCTGTCGGAGGCGCAGAGGTGCATCCGGTGGCGTGCGACGTCTCCGAGCCCACCGCCGTGCGAGAGCTGTGCGAACGCCTCGACTCAGAGCTCGAGCGCCTCGACGTCCTCGTCAACAACGCCGGGGTGATGCCGGATGAGCGGACGCGCAACTCCGGCGGCCTCGAGCTGACCTTCGCCACGCAGGTGCTCGCGCCCTGGATGCTCACGGACGGCCTCTCGGACCTGCTGCGGCGCAGCGCCCCGGCGCGCGTCATCAACGTCACGTCCGGCGGGCAGTACGCCCAGGGCATCCCTGCGGGCGACCTCGAATCCGAGGACTCCAAGTATTCGCCGAAGGGCTTCTACGCGCGCACCAAGCGCGAGCTCGTCGCCATCACCGAGGAGTGGGCCGAGCGTCTCGACGGCTCGGGCGTCGTCGTGCACTCCATGCATCCGGGCTGGGCCGACACGAAGGGCGTGCGGAACTGGATGCCGGTCTTCCGTGCCGTCACGCGGCCGATCATCCGCGACGCGGACGAGGGCGCCGACACGATCGTCTGGATGGGTGGCGCGCCGGACCCGCTGCGGAGCACCGGCAAGCTGTGGCACGACCGCCGCGTGCGCCCGACCACGTACCTGATCGGGGCCGGCGCGGACCCCGCGGAGGCCCGGGAGGAGCTGTGGGCGCGCTGCGAGGAGCTCGCAGCGCGCGCCGCCGAGCCCGGGGCTACTTCTTCTTCGTCTGCTTCTTGATCGCCTTGTTCAGGGCGCCCTTGCAGCCCGAGTACTGGGCGAGGTCCCGCGGCAGCTTCCTCTTGGCCTTCTTGAGCTTCTTGAGCTTGTACTTCTTGGAGAGCTTCCCGTCCGCGCAGTCCTTGTAGATCGTCTTGATCCCCTTGGCAGGAGCGGCGGGGGCGCTGGCGGTCGGCGCCAGGCTGAACGCCAGAGCGGCGGCAATGGCAGTTGCGGTCTTTTTCATCCGCCTCCCGTACCCCTCAGGCCGCTGGGTTAGACGGCGACCGGCAGGCGCGGTTCGTTGACGGCGGGTCGGCGGCCCAGGTCACTGGTGAGCGCCTCGAGCCGCCCGAGCGTCTCGACGAGCAGCCCTGGAGCCTGCGTGTAGGGCAGGCGCAGGTGGGCCTCGAAGGTGCCGTCGACGGAGAACGCTGGGCCCGGCGTGAGCGCGATGCCGTCCTCCGCGGCCGCTGCGGCGAGCGGCGTGGCGAACGGGCCGGGGAGGCGGACCCATGCACTCAGGCCGCCATGCGGGGTGACCGCCTCCCAACCCGCGGGCAGCGCCCCGAGTAGCGCGGCCCGGCGCTCGCGCAGCAGGGCCCGGCGGTCCGCCAGCAGCGCATCCCAGTCGGCGAGCAGCTCGAGGCCGAGGAGCTGGTCGAGGACCGCACCGGTCATGTCCACGTTGGCGCGGACGGTGACGAGTTCGGCGACGAGCCGGCGGCTGGCGCGGATCCATCCGATCCGCACGCCGCCCCAGGCCGACTTGCTCATCGTGCCGACGGTGATCACCGAGGCGCCGGGGTCGAAGGCGCCGAGCGGGGGCGGCAGCGCCGGCCCGTCGATGCGCAACTCGGCGCAGGTCTCGTCGACGATCAGGAGCGTTCCGGCGCGGGCGCAGGCGCGCGCGAGGCGCTCGCGGTCGGCTTCGCTCATCACGAGGCCGGTGGGGTTGTGGAAGTCCGGCACCGTGATGGCCAGGGCGGGCCCCACCGCGGTGAGCGTCGCCTCCCACGCCGCGGCGTCCCAGCCGCTGGGGGTGAGCGGGACGGCAACGGCGCGGGCGCGAGCGGTGCGGACGGCGGCGAGCGTGCGCGGGTAGGCCGGCGCGTCCACCAGCACACGCTCGCCCGGCCCGGCCAGAAGCGTCAGCAGGAGGTGCAGCGCGTGCTGGGCGCCGGCAGTGACGAGCACCTCGTCGGGCCGGCTGGGAATGCCGCGCTCGGTGAGTTTGTCGGCGAGTGCGGCGCGCAGCTCCGGCAGCCCGGCCGGCAGGTATCCGTCGGCGTGCAGGTGGCGCGGCAGGGCGGCGGCGGCGCGGGTGGCGGCCATTGCCAGAAGCGGGTCGGGCGCGGGCAGCGCGGCCGTGACGAGGTTGACGACCCCTGGGCCTGGATCGAGCTCCGGCGGTGCCGCAGGCGCCGAGCCGTCCGGAAGCGTCAGCCAGCTTCCGGCGCCGCGGCGGCTGGCCAGGTAGCCCTCGCCACGCAGCCGGTCGTACGCGCGGGACACGGAGCCGCGGCTGATGCCCAGCCGGACCGCGAGGTCGCGCTCGCTGGGCACGCGGGCGCGCGCCGGCACGCGGCCGTTGACGACGAGGCCGCGCAGTGCGTCGGCCAGTGCCAGCGCGGTCTCCCCCGGCCGGCGCCAGGTGGTCCCGAGCAGCTCGTCGAGTTCCTGGGGCGAGATGCGCACGACGCCATGATCGCGCGAATGGACCTACGGGTCAAAGGCCACTCTTGTCAAGATGGACCCGTGGTCCTGCGGCTCGTCCAGCTCTACGTCGGTCTCGTCCTCTTCGGCGCGACCGTGGCCATGGTCATCCTGTCCGGCCTCGGCAACGCCCCCTGGGACGTCCTGCACGAGGGTCTCGCCCACCAGACCGGCATCGGCACGGGGCTGTGGGCGGTGATCCTGGGGGCGGTCGTGCTGGCGCTGTGGATCCCGCTCGATGAGCGCGTCGGCCTCGGCACCGTCTCCAACGTCATCGTCGTCGGGCTGGTGATGGAGGTCGTGCTCGGTGCATTCGACGAGGCCGGCGACCTGCCCGTACAGATCGCGCTGATGGTCGGCGGCGTCGTGGGCAACGGCATCGCCTGCGGCATGTACATCGGCGCGCGCTTCGGCCCGGGCCCGCGCGACGGGCTTGATGACCGGCATCGCCGCGCGGGGCCACTCGATCGGTGTCGTACGGACCAGCATCGAGATCACCGTCCTCGTCGCGGGCGCGATCCTCGGCGGAACCGTCGGCATCGGCACCGTGCTCTACGCACTCGGCATCGGGCCGATCGTGCACCGCACGCTTCCCTTCTTCGATCAGGAGCGCTCGACGATGACCGTCGTCGACTTGACCACCGCGGTCGCGGAGTCGCCCGGCTTGAGCCCGAGTTCCTCCGCCGCCTCGCGGGACATCAGCGAGACGATCCGGTAGGGCCCGCAGGCCAGATCGACCTTGGCCATGATCCCGTCGACCTCGACGGCGATCACGGTGCCGGTCATGCGGTTGCGCGCGCTCGTGTTGGCATTCGGCCCACGGGCGCGGAGCAGGTCGGCGAGATCCGTCGCCGGCAGGAAGCGCTGGTTGCCCTCGCGGACAAAGCTCACCTTCCCGTCGCGTTCCCAGCGGCGCAGCGTGTCCACGCTGACGCCGAGCGCCTGCGCGGCAGCTCCGATTCGGATCAGGTCTTGCATAGGTAAAACATAGGTAGAGTCCCGCTCATGTGGAGAGCGATGGTGGGTCTGATCATGACGGTGGGGCTGGTCGGATGCGGCGGGGACGACGATGAGCTCGTCGTATCGGCGGCCTCATCCCTGAAGACGGCATTCACGGAGCTCGGCGGAGCGAAGTACTCGTTCGCCGGCTCCGACGACCTCGCGGCTCAGATCCGCCAGGAGGTCGACGTCGATGTCTTCGCCTCCGCCAACACCTCGCTGCCGCAGGAACTCTTCGAGGAAGGTCTGGTGGAGGAGCCAGTCGTCTTCGCCACCAACAGACTCGTTCTTGCCGTTCCCGCCGACGGGGCGACCGTCGCCTCACTCGACGACCTCACCAAGGACGGCGTGACGATCGCCGCCGGGGCGCCCGACGTCCCTGTCGGCGCGTACACACGCGAGGTGCTCGACGCACTCGACCCGGAGCAGAGCGAGCCGATCGTCGCCAACATCCGCTCCGAGGAACCCGACGTCGCCGGCGTGGTCGGAAAGCTCACGCAGGGTGCGGTCGACGCGGGCTTCGTGTACTTCACGGACGTCGAGGCGACGAGCGGTGAGCTGAAGGCGATCGAGTTGCCGGCGGAAGTCGCCCCCGACGTCGAGTACGGGGTCGCGGTGGTCACCGCCGGCGAACACAAGGACGCAGCCCAGGAGTTTGTCGGCCTTCTGTTGGAGGGCGACGGCCGCGACGCGCTCGAGGCGGCGGGCTTCGGGACGCCGTGACCGCCTTCCGCGTCGCGATGGTCGCGGCACTGACGCTGACGCTGGCCTTCCTCGTCGTCCCCCTCGTCGCGGTCTTCGTCAACACGAGTCCGGATCAGCTCCTCGCGAGCCTCGACGACCCCTCCGCGCGCGACGCGCTGTGGCTCAGCCTGCAGTGCACGCTGATCGCGCTGGTGATCATCCTCGTGATCGGGACGCCGGCGGCGTTCCTGCTGGCGACGCGGTCCTTCCGCGGCCGCGCCGCGGTGCTGACGGCGATCGAGCTGCCGCTCGTGCTGCCTCCGGCCGTCGCGGGGATCGCGCTGCTCGCTGCCCTCGGCCCTCGCGGCGTGCTGGGCGGTGCGCTCGAGGACGCCGGCATCCGGCTGGTCCTGGAGCAGGCGGGCGTCGTCGTGGCGCTCACCTTCGTGGCCGCGCCGTTCTATCTGCGACAGGCGATCGCCGCCTTCGAGGCCGTGCCGGCGAACGTGCTCGCAGCGAGCCGGACGCTTGGCGTCGGAGAGGGCGGCACCTTCGCGCGGATCGCGGTCCCGGCCGCTTTGCCCGGGCTTGCCGCGGGCACCGCGCTCGCGTGGGGACGCGCGCTCGGCGAATTCGGCGCGACGCTGATGTTCGCCGGCTCGTTCCGCGGCATCACCCAGACCGCTCCGCTGGCGATCTACGAGGACTTCTCGACGGACTTCGAGGGCGCGCTGGCACTGTCGGCGGTCCTGGTCTGCGTGTCGGCGGCGCTGCTGGCCACGGTCAAGCTGACGGGAGCGCGCGGCGTTGTTGCTCGTTGAGGCTGCCGGCCGGCTCGGCGCCTTCGACTACGAGCTCGCGATCGCCGTCGCGCCCGGGCGGTGCCTGGCGATCGCAGGCCCGTCCGGCGCCGGCAAGTCGACGCTGCTGCGTGTCGCCGCGGGCCTGCTGCTGCCCGACCGGGGCCGGGTCGCGCTCGGCGAGGAGATCTGGCTGGACACCGCGACCGGCGTCGATCGGCCTCCCGAGCAGCGCGGCTGCGGGTATGTCTTCCAGGACTACGCGCTGTTCGAGCACCTGCGCGTCTGGCAGAACGTCGCCTACGCGTTGCCGCGCCGCGACCGCCGGGCCGGGGCCACGCCCCTGCTCGAGCGCTTCGGCATCGAGGCGCTCGCCGAGGCGCGGCCCGCGTCCCTTTCCGGCGGCGAGCGCCAGCGGGTCGCCCTCGCACGCGCCCTCGCGGCGAGCCCTCGCGCGCTGCTGCTCGACGAACCGCTCTCTGCGCTTGACGCCCGGACGCGCGCGTCGGCCACGCGCGAGCTGGCGGCCGTCCTGCGCGACGCCGACGTCCCGGCGCTGCTGGTCACGCACGACTTCGCCGAGGCCGCGGTGCTGGGCGACGAGGTGGCCATCGTCGACGCCGGTCGCGTCGTCCAGCAGGGGACCGCAGCGGACCTGGCCGCTGCCCCGAGCTCCGCGTTCGTCGCCGACCTCACCGGCGCGGTGGTCCTGCACGGGCACGCCCGCGCGGCGGTGGGCGGCCTGACCGTCGTCGACCTCGATGGCGGCGGGGAGGTCGCCTCGACGGACGGCGCTTCCGGCGGGGTCGCCGCGAGCGTGTTCCCGTGGGACATCACGCTCGAGCCACCGGGCGCGGCCGGCTCCTCCTCCGCGCGCAACCGCCTCGAGGCCGAGGTCACGACGGTGACGCGCGTCGGCGGACGCGTGCGCGTCGGCCTCACCGCAGGTCAGCCGCTGGCCGCAGAGGTGTCCGAAGCCGCCGTCGCCGAGCTCGACCTCCGGCCGGGGGCCCGCGTGACCGCGACCTGGAAGGCCACCGCCACGCGGTTGATCGCGGCCTAGCGCAGCTTCAGGGTGAAGACGGTGCGCTGGGTGAGGCTGTTCGTGCAGCCGAGCCGCTTGGCCTTGGCGGTCGGCTTCGCGATCGCGTCGATCACGCCCTTGGCGCCCGTCGCCGGCGCGCCGTCGGTGCCGCCCGTGAAGTTGAAGACCGAGATCGTCTCGATGTATCGAAGCGAGTCGCGCAGGAGGATCTCGCGCTTGCCCGTATCCGGGTTCTTGCGCGAGCAGATGCCGCCCTTGTAGCGGTTCTTGATCGTGTACTCGCCGCGCGGGGCGTCGTACTTCATCCGCCCGCTCACGTCGGTGCCCTTGAGGTTCGCGTCGCACGCGCCCTGGCCGCACGTCGGTTTGATGTTCCACACCTGCGGATCGAAGGTCTTGCGCTGGTACTTGACGTCGTAGACGCCGTCGAGACGGGGGCCGGCTGGATCGCTTCCGGCCTGAGCGGTGGCGGTGATCGTCAGCAGGGCGACGATGGCGATGACGCTGCGGAGAACGGACATGGCGCGAACCTAGCGCGACGTGCGATACGGGCGACGCTCGCCGTGATGCTCGAGTCCGTCATCGGTCGAGACCGGCTCCCACGCGGCGGCGTAGTTGGTGAACGTCCGAAACGACGGGCGCACTCCGGGATCCTCGTCGAACGCGCTCAGGCGGATGCCCATCTGCGCGGCGTCGTCAGGGTTGCGACTGAACAACTGCGAGCCGCACTCCCCGCAGAAGCACTTCTCGAAGCCGCCCTCGGGGTGGCGCCACGCGCGCAGCAGGTCCTCCCCGGCGAGCAGCGCGAACGTCCGGCCGTCGATCCGCGCCTGCGCGGATTGCGACGTTCCCGTCCGCTTCTGACAGCGCGTGCAGTGGCAGTAGCCCGCCAGGAGTGGCGGCTCGGAAAGCGTGAAGCGGATGCCGCCACAGGCGCAGCTGCCGGAGATCATCCAGCGATGATGCCAGGCGACACGTACCAGCGGTTGCCCTCGTGGACGACGCGGCCGTCCTCCTCCAGGCGCCACAGCAATGTGTGCAGCAGCCGGGTGCCGCGGCCGGTGCGCACCGCGAGCTCCTGCTGCGTGCGCGGGCTGTCCACCTGGGAGTCCGCGCGAGGAGGCGCGCAGGCTCAGACCGGCGCCGGCGCGGTACGGCGAGCGACCTCGGCACGGACGACGGGTGCGACCTGCGTCCCGAACGCCTCGATCGAGCGCAGCACGTCGGCGTGCTTGACCGCGCCGACGCTCATCTGCCCGACGTAGCGGTCGTGGCCGAAGAGCTCGTGCCCGAGCAGGATCTTCTCGGCGACCTCCTCCGGTGAGCCGGCGGCCAGCGCGCCACCCGGCGAGCGCAGCGCGCGGTACTGATCGATGCCCGAGGGCGGCCATCCGCGCTCGCGGCCGATGCGGTTCATCATCGCCATGTAACTCGGCGCGAAGTCGCGCTCGTGGTCGCCGACGAAGGCATGCGTGTTGATGGCCACCCTGCCGATCGCCGGATCGTGGCCGGCGCGCTCCAGCGCCTCGCGGTAGAGGCCGACGAGCGGCTGGAAGCGCTCGAGCGTCCCGCCGATGATCGCGATCGTCAGCGGCAGGCCGAGCGTGCCGGCGCGGACGACGGACTGCGGCGTGCCGCCGACCGCAACCCACACGGGCAGCGGGTCCTGCACCGGCGCCGGCCAGACCCCCGCGGCCGCATGGTCCGCGCGGATCTCGAGCAGCCGCTCGAGCTTGGTCGCGTACAGCCGGTCATAGTCCTTGAGGTCGTGGCCGAACAGCGGGAACGACTCCGTGAACGAGCCGCGACCAGCCATGATCTCGGCCCGCCCTCCGGAGATCAGGTCGACCTCGGCGAAGGCCTGGAAGACCCGGATCGGGTCATCGGACGACAGCACCGTGACCGCACTCGAGAGGCGGATCTTCTCCGTCTGCGCCGCAATCGCCGCCAGCGCAACGGCCGGCGCGGAGACCACGAAGTCCGGGCGGTGGTGCTCGCCGACGGCGAACACGTCGAGGCCCAGCTCGTCCGCCAGCCGCGCTTCCTCCAGCAGGTCCTTCATGCGCTGCTGCGGGCCGATGCCGGAGGCGAGATCGGCGAAGGTGGCGAGACCGAGTTCCATGCGATCCAGTGTACTTGCTTACGCAAGTATCTTCGGAGCCGCTTGCGAGTTCTGCAGCCATAGGAGGCCTGGACTCGCAAGGAGGCCGCCGAATCGAGGTAGCTCGGGGCAAAACTGCGCAGGCGGCTGGCGCAAGCTCAAAGCCTCGACCCGAGCCCGGGGCCAGGCCCCCTGGGGCTCGGTTAGTTAGCCAAGCAAACCAGGTGCCAGGCACTTTTCGGAGGGTGGTTGAGGGTTTGGCGGCTTAGCTCTAATACGGAGCGATGCGCAATCTCGTCAACCTCAAGGACGTCTCGAAGGGCTACGGCAGCCGGACGGTGCTGCGCGAAGTCACGCTCGGCATCATGGCCGGCGACCGGATCGGGATCGTCGGCGGCAACGGCCAGGGCAAGTCGACCCTGCTGCGGCTGATCAGCGGCGCGGAGGAGCCGGACGGTGGCGCGGTGACCGTGACGGGCGGTGTCGGCACGGCGCTGCTCGCCCAGGGTGACGAGCTCGACTCGGGGCGCACGATCCGCGAGGAGCTCGTGGGCGACCGCGCCGAGCACGAGTGGGCGCAGGACGCGACGTTCCGCTCGGTGCTCGCCGGGCTGTTGAGCGGCGTTGAAATGGACAAGCCGATCGCTCCGCTCTCGGGTGGCGAGCGGCGGCGGATCGCGCTGGCGAAGCTGCTGCTGGACGCGCCGGAGCTGCTGCTGCTCGACGAGCCGACCAACCACCTCGACGTCGAGGGCATCGACTGGCTCGCGCGTCATCTGGCCGCGCGCAAGGGAGCCATGCTCGTCATCACCCACGACCGCTGGTTCCTCGACGCCGTCGCGACCCTGACCTGGGAGGTCGTCGACGGTGGCGTCAACCAGTTCGAGGGTGGCTACGCGGCCTACGTGCTCGCGCGGGCCGAGCGCGACAAGCAGGAGTCCGCGCGCGACGAGCGGCGCCGCAACCTGCTGCGCAAGGAGCTCGCCTGGCTGCGCCGCGGCCCGCCGGCGCGGACCTCCAAGCCCAAGTTCCGCATCGACGCCGCCAACGAACTGATCGCCGACGAGCCCGAGCCGCGCGACACCACCGAGCTGCTGCGCTTCGCGGGCGCGCGCCTCGGCGACAAGGTCCTCGACGCGGTCGGCATCTCCGTCTCCTTCGGCGACACGCCGCTGCTGCGCAACGTGACCTGGCGGCTCGGGCCGGGCGAACGGGTCGCGCTCGTGGGCGTCAACGGCTCGGGCAAGACCACGCTCGTCAAGGTGCTGGCGGGTGAGCTCGAGCCGACCCGCGGGGTCGTCGAGACGGGCAGCACCGTCCGGCTCGCCCACCTCACCCAGACCATGGAGGACGTGCCGGGCCACCTGCGGGTGCTCGAGTCGCTTGAGGCCGTGCGGGGGCGCGCGACGCTCAGCGACGGACAGGAGATCACCGCCGGCTCGCTGTGCGATCGCTTCGGCTTCCGCGGCGAGAAGGCGCGCACGTTCGTCCGCGACCTCTCCGGCGGCGAGCGGCGGCGCCTGCAGCTGATGCGGCTGCTGATGGACGGCCCGAACGTCCTGCTGCTCGACGAGCCGACGAACGATCTCGACATCGACACGCTGACCGCCCTCGAGGATCTGCTCGACAGCTGGCCGGGCACGCTCGTCGTCGTCAGCCACGACCGCTACTTCGTCGAACGCGTCTGCGACGACGTCCACGCGATCACGGAACTCGGCGGCCGCGAGCACCTGCCGGGCGGCATCGATCAATACATCGAGCGGCGCCGCGCGGCCGAGCCGCCACCTCCGTCGCCCGCCCGGCCCAAGGCGTCACCCAACAAGGACGCGCGCGCGGCGCGCAAGGAGCTGGCCCGCGTCGAGCGCGCCCTCGAGAAGCTCGACGACGCGCGACGCCGCGCCTGCACGAGGCCATGGCCGCCAACGCCACTGATCACGAGCGGCTGCGCGAGCTCCAGGCCGAGCTCGCCGCGCTCACCGCCGAGCCGCGAGGCGCTCGAGGCCACCTGGCTCGAGGTCTCCGAGACATCTCGATTGACGGCTAGGTTTGCGCCTCGTGAAGGAACAGCTGCCCTGGTACGTGGGTGGGCCGGCGCTCGGCCTGTGCGTCGTGGCCGCGCGGCTGCTCTTCAACGGCCGCCTGGGCGTCACCGGCGGGTTCTCGGAGCTGATCGAGAAGATCGGCGCCGGCAGCTGCGCTTCGACTGGCGTGGCTGGTTCGCGCATCGGGATCCTCGGCGGCGGGGTCGTCTACGCCCTCGCTGCGCGGCGGCACCGGCATCGACGGCTACGGCTGGCTGACCGGCGAGCTGGACGGGGCGGTCGTCGCCGCCGTCCTGCTGGCCTGCGGGGTCGCGATCGGCTACGGCGCCAAGACCGCCGGCGGCTGCACGTCGGGCAACGGCCTGACCGGGACCTCCCTGCTCTCGGCTGCCGCGATCACCGCCACCGCCACGTTCTTCGCGACCGGCATCGCGGTCAGCCTGCTGATCAAGGCTGCGACATGAGCCGCCGGGAGCAGGTCGGCGGCGCGCTGATCGGCCTCGTCTTCGGGTTCGTCCTGAGCTGGAGCTTTCTCAGCGACCCGGCCGTCGTGCAGCAGGCGCTGCGCTTCGAGGACTCCTACATGTTCCTGTTCTTCGGGGCGGCGTTCGCGACGTCGGCGATCGGTGTGCGGGTCGTGCGCGCGGTGCGCGAGCGCGTCGGTGCTCTCCGGACGAGCGGATCGGCTGGGAGCCGATGAAGCCGGAGCGCCGCCACATCAGCGGCAGCCTGCTCTTCGGCCTCGGCTGGGGGATCTCCGGCGCGTGTCCCGGCCCGATCGCCACGCAGATCGGCCAGGGCGTCGGCTGGGGCGTCTTCACCCTCGTCGGCGCCGTCGGCGGCGTCTGGCTGTTCCTGCGCAGCGGCGCCGCCGAGACGGAGCCCGCGTGAGCCGCACCATCGCGATCGTCGGCGGCGGCGCCAGCGGCGCGCTGCTCGCCGCGCAGCTGCTGCGACGCATGCATCCCGCCGGGCTGCGGATCGTCGTGGTCGAGCGCCGCGACGAACTGGGCCGCGGGCTGGCCTACTCGACCCCTACGACTTCCACAAGCTCAACGTGCCCGCCGGCAGGATGGGCGCGCTGCCCCGCGACGGCGGGCACTTCCTGCGCTGGGTGCGCCGCACCGCGCCGGACGCCGAGCCCGGCGACTTCGTCGCCCGCGGCCGCTACGGCGACTACCTCGCCTGGCTGCTCGACGAGGCGGTCGCCCGCGCCCGCCCCGGCGTCGAGCTCGTGCGCGTCCAGGACGAGGCGATCGGCGCCGAGGTGGACGCGAACGGGGTGACGCTGCGCCTGCGCGAGGGCGAGCCGCTGCGCGCCGACCGCCTGGTGCTGGCGATCGGCAACCTCCCGCCGGGTATCCCGCCCGGGCGCGAACGCCGACCTCCTCGCGCTCGACCGTTACCACGGCGACCCGTGGGATCCGCGCCTGCCCGCCGCCGCGAAGCGCGACCGCGAGGTCCTGCTGATCGGCACCGGGCTGACGATGGTCGACGTCGCACTGACGCTCGGCGATGCCCATCCCGGACCTGCGCATGCGCGCGCTGTCGCGCAACGGGCTGCTCCCCCGGACCCACTCGGAGGACCCGATGAGCGTCGGCGTCACGCCGTACGCGATCCCCAGCGGCGACTTCGACCTCGACGGACTCGTCGCCGACGTCGAGCGCCGGATGGCAGGAGGCCGAGGAGAGCGGCGGCGACTGGCGCCACATCATCGACTCGCTGCGACCGATCACGAACCGCATCTGGGGGCGCCTGCCGGCCGACGGAGCGTGAGCGTTTCGTCCACGACGTCTCGCGCCACTGGGAGGTGCGCCGTCACCGGATGGCGCCGGCCGTCGCCCAGCGCCTCGAGGCGCTGCGATCCGGCGGCCGGCTGACGATCGAGGCCGCCTCGATCACCGCACTGCGCCCGGCCGGTGCTCGCATCGAGGTGCAGACGGGCAACGGACTCCTTCACCGTCGACCGGATCGTCAACTGCACCGGCCCATCGCTGGCCATGGGCGTCGCGGGCGACCCCCTGCTCGCCGGCCTGCTCGAGGCCGGTCACGTCCGACAAGGCCCGCTCGGCCTCGGCCTCGACCACGAGTCCCGCGGCGCGCTGGTCACCGCCGCCGGTGTCCCCTCGAAGCTGATCTACGGCATCGGCCCGGTCCGCAAGGGCCACCTCTGGGAGACCACGGCGATCCCCGAGATCCGCGCTCAGTCGCTCGAGCTCGCGGACCTGCTCACGGCCCAGCTGGCGAGCCGGCGGGCTCAGGCGACCAGGCCGCCTGAATCCGAACCAAGCCGCCTAGGCTCGGAACCGAGCGGTGCCTAGGGCTTCGGCCTGAGCTTCGACCAACGACCCGGCCAGGCCGAAACGCCGCCCTGGCCGACGTGCAGGACGTCTGAGAAGCCCTCGCGCTGGAGGATCGACGCGGCGAGGCCGGAGCGCTTGCCCGCGGAGCAGATCGTGGCGATCGGCCGGTTGCGCGGCAGGGCGTCCAGCCGGTCGAGGAGCTGCGCGTAGGGGATGTGGACGGAGCCGTCGATGTGGCCGGAGGCGAACTCGCCGGCGCCGCGGACGTCGAGGACGACGACGTCGTCGATGCGGTCCTGCAGCTCGCTCGGCGTGATCATCTCGACGCGCTCGACCGGGCGCTCCTCGGAGCGCCAGGCGGTCATGCCGCCCTCGAGGTAGCCGCGCACGCTGACGCCGACGGAGGCGAGCAGCTTGACCGCCTCGAGCTCGTAGCCGTCGGAGGCGGCGACCACGATCACCTCGACGTCCTCCTCGAGCACGTGGGCGACCTTGGTCGCGAAGCCGGTGTCGTAGGCGGACGCGCTGATGGCGCCGGGGATGTGGGCCTCGTCGAACTGCTCGTTGGTGCGCGCGTCGACGAGGACGGCGCCTTCGGCGATGGCGACCTCGACCGCGCGCGGAGTCAGCGGCGCGGGCGCGGCCGATCTCCTCGAGCAGCGGGCCGCGGTTGAGCGCGACGACGTGCTCGACGTTGGGCGGCGTGGAGCCGAGCGAGTTGAGCGCGGCGGTGACGAAGGCGTCACGGTCGGCGTACTGCAGCGCGGTGTTGTGCTCGCGCTCGAAGGCGATCGTCGACGAGCTCTTGTTGTCCATCGCCGCGCTGCCGCAGGCCGAGCCGCCGAGGTGGCCGGGCCAGACCTCGACCTCGCCGGGAAGGTCGAGCAGGCGCTCCCACAGCGACGTGTAGATGTCGTTGGCGCCTGCCTCGGCGTCGATGGCGAGGTCGGGCCGGGCGACGTCGCCGACGAACAGCGAGTCTCCCGAGAGCACCGCCCACGCCGCGTCGCCGCGCTCGGCCGACGCGCACCAGGAAGGACGTGTGCTCGGGCCGGTGGCCGGGCGTGTGCACCGCCTCGAGTGCGACGTCGCCGAGCTCGAGCCGCCAGCCGTCCTCGAAGGCCTCGTGCGGGTACTCCGCGCCGGCGAGCGAGTGGATGTGGATCGTCGCGCCCGTCGCCCGCGCCAGCCGGCCGTGGCCGGAGACGTGGTCGGCGTGATTGTGCGTCTCGAGCACGTGCTCGATGCGCACGCCGTGCAGGCGGCTCAGGCGCAGGTAGGGCTCGATGTCCCACTGCGGGTCCACGACCGCCGCGACGCCGCGTGCCGTGTCACCGATGAGGTAGGAGGCGCAGCTGAGGTCCTCCTGGAGGATCTGACGGAACAGCATTCCTCAGACGCTACGCGAGCACCGGTGTCCGGTGCCGAGACTCCATCCCCTTAGGTTCTGGAGCTGGGCATTTGAAGTCCTACAATTGCAGTCGGGATTCATACGTTTTCGAGAGGTGACCACAGAATGGCTTTGACGATCGGCTCAGACGCACCGGACTTCCAGGCGGAGACCACCGAAGGCCCCATCTCCTTCCACGAATGGCTGGGCGACTCGTGGGGTGTCCTCTTCTCCCACCCGCGCGCCTTCACCCCGGTCTGCACGACCGAGCTCGGCTACATGGCGTCCATCAAGCCGGAGTTCGACAAGCGCGGCGTGAAGATCATCGGCATCTCGGTGGACCCCGTCGACAACAACGACAAGTGGGCCGACGACATCGCCGAGACCCAGGGCACCGCGCCGAACTACCCCATCATCGGCGACAGCGACTTCAAGGTCGCCAAGGCCTACGGGATGCTGCCGGCCGAGGTCGAGGGCGAGCCGACCGAGCGCACCCCCGCGCAGAACCAGACCGTCCGCAACGTCTTCGTGATCGGGCCGGACAAGAAGATCAAGCTGCTGCTCGTCTATCCGATGACGACCGGCCGCAACTTCGACGAGGTGCTGCGCGTCGTCGACTCGCTCCAGCTCACCGCCAACCACAAGGTCGCCACGCCGGCCCAGTGGCAGCAGGGCGACAAGGTCATCATCGCCGGCTCGGTCAACAACGAGCAGGCGAAGGAGATCTTCGGCGAGTGGGAAGAGCCCAAGCCCTACATCCGCATCGTCCCGCAGCCCTCCTGAGCCGCGAAGCCGTCAGAGTCGGGAAGAGCCCGCACGGCCGCGGGGTGTTCGCCTCGCGGCCGATCGCGGAGGGCGAGACCGTCGAGGTCTGCCCCACGCTCGAGCTGCCGGCGGCCGACGTCACGGGCCGCCTGCTCGACTACGTCTTCGACTCCCCCGACGACGAGGACGCCGTGGTCATGCCGCTGGGCTACGGCATGCTCTACAACCACGCCGAGGACAACAACATCGAGTACGTCCAGGCCGACGACGGCGCAATCGCCTACGTCGCGCTGGAGGACATCGCCGAAGGCGACGAGCTGACGATCAGCTACGGCAACCAGTGGTGGGACACGCGGGAGCTCGA
This sequence comes from uncultured Solirubrobacteraceae bacterium, assembly GCA_963759945.1. GTDB lineage: Bacteria > Actinomycetota > Thermoleophilia > Solirubrobacterales > Solirubrobacteraceae > DATLGB01. The sequence continues at coordinate 76,337 of CAVXBH010000027.1, forward strand.
GCCTGACTAGCGGCTTGCGGCAGCCGACGCGCAATGGTGCATCATGCAGTCCATGGGCGAACCCGACGTCGTCGCGGAGCTCCGTCGGCTCGCCTATCGCGACCATCTGACCGGGCTGCCCGAACCGGGCGTCGATGCAGGACCGCATGGTCTCCGCGCTCCAGCGCGCTGAACGTGAGGGCACCGCCGTCGCGTTGCTGTTCTGCGACATCGACGGGGTCAAGCTCGTCAACGACACGCTCGGGCATGCCCACGGCGACGAGGTGCTGGTCAAGGCAGCGACGCGGCTGCGCGGCGTGCTCGAGGCGAACGTCTTCGCCGGGCGCCACGGCGGGGACGAGTTCCTGCTGGTCATCGAGGACCTCGAGCGCGATCAGGAGGCGGTCATCGCGACGGCGCTCGCGCTTGCCGAGCGCGTGGCCGAGGCGCTCGGCCATCCGTTCAGCGCCGGCGGGGCGACCTTCGAGCTGCCCGTCTCCGTCGGCATCGCCGCGTTCCCCTGGCACGCGCGCCGACGCGCTCCAGCTCGTCGCCCGCGCCGACAGCGCGATGTACGAGGCCAAGCGCTCGGCGCGCACGCGCACCGCCGTCTTCGAGCGCCACAACGAGCGCTCGTTCCGCGAGCTCGAGGCGACCCTGCGCGTGCGGCGCGCGCTGGCGGCCCGCGAGTTCGAGCTGCACTACCAGCCGGTGATCGAGATCGCCGACGGCGGCGGGCTCGGAGGCCTCGAGGCGCTGATCCGCTGGCGCGACCCCGACCGCGGCCTGGTCATGCCGGGCGACTTCCTCCCGTTCATCGAAGGCACCACGCTGCTGGAGGACCTCGGCGAGTGGGTGTACGGGGAGGTCTGCCGCCAGCTCGAGGCGTGGCGGGTCGTCGGCTTCACCCCGCGCGTGAGCTTCAACCTCCCGGCGCGCCAGCTGCTCGACGATCGCTTCGCCGAGCTGGTCATCGGTCGGGCGCAGCAGACCGGCGCGGACCTGAGCCGGATAGCCATCGAGGTCACGGAGTCCGCGCACGTCGACCTCGCCTCGGTGCTGCCGCGCCTGGAGCGTCTGCGGGCCGCCGGCCTCGCGCTGTCCCTCGACGACTTCGGCACGGGCTACAGCTCGTTCGCGCGGCTGCGCGACATGCCGTTCACGCTGCTCAAGACCGACCGCAGCTTCATGCGCGACGTCCCCGACGATCCGAAGGCCGTCGACTTCCTCGAGGCGATCGTGCGGCTCGGCGACACGCTCGGGCTCGTCGTCATCGTCGAGGGCGTGGAGACGGAGCCGCAGCGCGAGCGCCTGCTCGAGATCGGCGTGCGCGTCGCCCAGGGCTGGCTGTTCGATCGCGCACTCGAGCCGGACGTCGTGCTCGACCGCTACGGCCGCTGCGGGCGTAGTGTCCGGCGCGTGAGCGACGAGCCCGTCTTCAACACCGTCATCGAGCCGTTCCGGATCCACGCGGTCGAGCCGCTGGTGATGACGACGGCTGCAGCAGCGCCGGGAGGCCGCGCAGCGCGGCCGGCTTCAACCTCTTCCAGATCCACGCGCGCGACGTGCTGATCGACCTGCTGACGGACTCGGGGACCGGCGCGATGAGCCGCGACCAGTGGGCGGCGATCCAGCACGGCGACGAGTCCTACGCCGGGTCGCCGTCGTACTTCATCTTCCGCGACGCGGTCCGCGAGCTGTTCGACTTCGAGCACATCATCCCGACGCACCAGGGCCGCGCCGCCGAGCGCATCCTCTTCAGCGTCCTCGGCGGCGAGGGGAAGATCGTCCCCAACAACACGCACTTCGACACGACGCGCGCGAACGTCGAGTTCACGGGCGCCGAGGCGGTCGACCTCGTGATCGCCGAGGGGACGGACCCGCGCAGCACGCATCCGTTCAAGGGCAACATGGACATCGAGGCGCTCGAGCGGCTGCTCGGCGAGCGCGCCGACGACGTCCCGTGCGTCGTGGTGACGATCACCAACAACTCCGGCGGCGGCCAGCCCGTCTCCCTGCAGAACCTCCGCGACGTGCGCGCCGTGTGCGACCGCTTCGCCAAGCCGCTGATCCTCGACGCGTGCCGCTTCGCGGAGAACGCGTGGTTCATCCGGTCGCGCGAGGAGGGGCAGGGCGACCGCGAGGTCGCCGACATCGTCCGCGAGATCTCGTCGCTCGCCGACGGCATGACGATGAGCGCGAAGAAGGACCCGATGGGCAACATCGGCGGCTGGCTCGCGCTCGACGACGACGAGCTCGCCGAGCAGTGCCGCAACCTGCTGATCCTCACCGAGGGCTTCCCGACCTACGGCGGCCTGGCGGGGCGCGACCTCGAGGCGCTCGCCCAGGGCCTGCGCGAGGTCGTCGACCACGACTACCTGCACTACCGGATCCGCTCGACCGGCTACCTCGGCGACGCGCTGCAGCAGGCCGGCGTTCCCGTCGTCACGCCGATCGGCGGGCACGCCGTCTACATCGACGCGCGCGAGCTGCTGCCGCACATCGACGCGCTCGAGTACCCGGGTCAGGCGCTCGCGGTCGCGCTGTACGAGGTGGGCGGCATCCGCTCGTGCGAGATCGGCACGGTCATGTTCGGCCGGCAGCCCGACGGCAGCGAGCGGCCGGCGCCGCTGGACCTCGTCCGCCTCGCGATCCCGCGGCGGACCTACACGCAGAGCCACATCGACTACGTGATCGAGGTGTGCGCGCACGTTGCGGCGACCTCCGACGCAGCTGCGCGGCTACCGGATCGTCCAGGAGCCCGCCGCGCTGCGGCACTTCACCGCACGCTTCGAAGCGCTGTGATCAACCGCCGCGAGTTGCTCGGCGCCGCGGCCGCCGCCGGGGCGGTCCTCGCGGCGGGGCAGGCGCGCGCCGCGGTGCCGCGGGTGCGGCGGCTGGACTTCGCGGCTCTGCCTGCGCGGGACGGCTGGCCCGGGTGGGCGTGCGTCGGCGCGGCGAACCTGCGCTGCGCGGACGGCGTCGGCCAGCTCGAGGCGGCGACGGACGTCTTTCCGTGCGATCCGCGGCCGGTTGCCTTCGCGGTCGACCGACGCTTCCGCGACGGCGGGCATCAGCGCAACGGTGAAGGCAGCCGGCGCCGGCACCGGTCTCGTGCTGCGGCGCACCGGGCATCGCTCCTACCTCGCGGCGGTGCTCGACACGGAGGCGAGCGCGCTGATCGTCCTGCGGCGGACGCCGGACGGGACGGTTGAGCTCGGCCGCGCGCCGGTCGTCGCCACGACGTCGGGCGTGATGACCTTCGACGCCCGCGGCGGGGAGCTGATCGCCACGGTCGGCGGCGTCGAGGTCCGCGCGAGCGACCCGGACCCGTGCGCCGGCGACCCGGGGGTGCTGGCCACCGCGCGCACGCTCTTCCCGAGCGCCGGGCCGGAGGCCTTCCCCGCGCTGGGCAACGTGCACCTGCTGCCTTACGGCGTGCAGGAGGGGCAGGTCGTGTTCGAGACGTTCGTCGGCGAGAGCGTGCTGGCGGCGATCCGCGAGCGCTCGACCGCGGTCTTCGAGACCATCGAGCTGCGCCCCGCGAGCCGGGTGCGCCCGACGCGCGCGTCGGTGGTGGCCGCCACGAGCGGCGCGCCGGTCACGCGCGGCGCGCGGCTGCGCGTGGCCGCGGATGTCCCCGCGCGGGTGACGATCGAACTGGCGACGGACCCGCGCTTCCGCCACCGTCGGCGTGTGGTCGTCGGCCGCACGAACGACTTCCGGGCGGTCCAGGCCACGGTCCGCGACCTGCGCCCGGGGACGACGGTCTACTGGCGGCCGCGGCTGCGCCGGCGCGGCCGCGAGACGGTCGGTCCGGTGCAGCGCTTCCGCATGCCGCCGCGGGCCGGCAGCGGCGCACCCGTACGTCTCGCGATCGGCTCCTGCGCGGCCCAGTTCGGGCCGGCCTTCGACCGCCTCACCGAGGCCAAGCCCGACGTGTTCGTCTGGCAGGGCGACCTCAACTACCCGGACACGATGGGCCCGCTCGCGCAGACCGTCCCCGCGTACGCGGGCATCTGGCGCGAGCTGCTCGCCAACCCGCGCACCGCCGAGCTGTTCGGCTCGACGCTCTTCGCCGCCCAGCGCGACGACCACGACTACGGCGTCCAGGACGCCAACTCCACCAACCTCGTTCCATGGGGCCTGGCCCCTTGGAACGCGCTGGTCGAGGCGCGGCAGTACTACCGCTTCCCGGCCGGGCGCGCCGAGGTCTGGGTGCTCGACCAGCGTCGCTTCAAGTCGGACCCGACGCTGCCCGACGACGAGGCCAAGACGCTGCTCGGCGCGCAGCAGCGGGCCTGGCTCGAGCGGACGCTCGCCCGCTCCAGCGCCACCTTCAAGATCGTCTGCTCGCCCTGCACCCTCGCCCCGGTGGCGGCCAACGCCCGCGACGGCAGCTGGGCCGCCGGCTTCACCGCCGAGCGCGACCGGCTGCTGGACCACGTCGCCCGCAACGTGAGCGGCCGCACGCTGTTCGTCACGGGCGACACCCACTGGACGATGGTCTACGAGGACGAGCGCCTGTTCGAGGCGCGGCCGTGCCCGCTGGGGATCCCGACGCCGAACGACATCACCCTCACGCAGCCGCAGGCCGCCGAGGACGCCCGCGGCGTCGCGGGAGTCGCCTACGCCGACGACGACCGCGGGCACTTCGCCCTGCTCGACATCGATCGGGACGGGCTGGAGCTCGCGCTCGTGCGCGAAGACGGCGCCCGACCGTACGTCCGGCGCTTCGAACCGCAGTAGATTGGCGCGCTTCATGCGCGCCTTCCGACTGCTGCCCCTGCTCCTCTGCGCCGCGCTCGTCGGCGCGTGCGGCGACGACGAGGAGTCCCCCGCCTCCAGCAACAGCGAGACCACCGAGCAGTCGACCCGCGCGGCGGCCTGCACGGCCGACTCGCTCGAGACCGTCGAGGAGGGCACGCTGACCGTCGGCACGGACAAGCCCGCCTACCCGCCGTACTTCTCCGACGACGACCCGACCAACGGCAAGGGCTTCGAGTCCGCCGTCGCCTACGCGATCGCCGAAGAGCTCGGCTTCTCCGACGGCCGACGTGAAGTGGACGGTCGTGCCCGTTCAACTCCTCCTACGCGCCGGGCCCGAAGGACTTCGACTTCGACGTCAACCAGATCTCGATCACGCCCAAGCGCGCCGAGCAGGTCGACTTCTCCGCGCCGTACTTCGAGGCGCCGCAGGCGATCGTCCTGCCGCCCGGCTCCGACGTCACCGTCGGCGCCCTCGCCGACCTGAAGGGTCTGACCCTCGGCGTGCAGGTCGGCACCACGAGCCTCGACGCCGTGCAGGAGGTGATCGCGCCCGACGAGGACCCGCAGGTCTTCAACGACTCCAACGACACCGTTCAGGCGCTCAAGCAGGGCCGCGTCGACGGTGTGGTCGTCGACCTGCCGACCGCTTTCTACGTCACCGCCGCGCAGGTGGAGGGCGCCGAGATCGCCGGCCAGTTCACGGCGCCGGGCGGCGACGAGTGGGGTGCCCTGCTCGCAGAAGGACTCGCCGCTGACCGACTGCGTGTCCAGGCCGTCGAGTCCCTGCGCGACTCGGGCAGGCTGGAAGAGATCCAGTCGCGCGAGCTCGGCAAGGCCGCCGGCGCCCCTGAGCTGAACTGAGTCCGCACTGAGCCGACAGGCCGGCACCCGGCGAACGCCAGGCCGTCCGCGCGGCGGCGAAGCGCCGCCGCAACCGTCGCGGGGCCGGCATCGCCGTGGGCTCGACGTTGGTGGTGCTGGGCACGCTGGTCGCCTTCGTCATCAACAGCCCGGGCTGGGCCGAGGTCCAGGACACGTTCCTGGACCCCGACGCGTTCGTCACCTCGTTCCCGGCCGTGCTCGACGGCTTCTGGCTCGACGTGCGGCTCTTCTTGATCGTCGAGGTCGTCGTGCTGGTCCTCGGCCTGGCGGTCGCCCTGGTGCGCGTCAGCACCGCGCCGGCGCTGTTCCCGCTGCGCGCGCTCGCCGTCGCCTACGTCGACATCTTCCGCGGCATCCCGACGATCCTGATGGTCTACCTCGTCGGCTTCGGCATCCCGGCGCTGCAGCTCAGCGGCGTGCCGAGCGACCCGGCCGTGCTCGGCGGCCTCGGCCTCACGCTCTCCTACGGCGCCTACGTCGCCGAGGTCTACCGCGCCGGCCTCGAATCCATCGAACCCGGCCAGCGCCGCGCCGCCCTCGCGATCGGGCTGACGCCCACTCAGTCGCTGCGCTTCGTCGTCGTCCCCCAGGCGATCCGCCGCATCCTCCCGCCCCTGCTCAACGACTTCATCGCCCTGCAGAAGGACGTCGCGCTCGTCTCGATCCTCGGTCCGCTCGAGGCGTTCCGCGTCGCCCAGATCGACGCCAGCTCGAACTTCAACTACACGCCGCTGCTCGCCGCGGCCGTCCTCTACCTCGCGGTCACGATCCCCCTCGCCCGCCTCGTCGACCACATGCGCGCCCGCCAGCGCGCCCGCGGCACCGTCGTCGCCGCCTAGGCCTCGCCCGACTGCTCCGCTCGGCAGACCGCTTCACTCAGGGGCCCGTCCCTTCTTTGAAGCGGGACCGCGCCTGGCCGCTGTCAGGCGGGCGGCGAAGCACCGACGGCCAGCTGGCGACCCGGCGGCGGATGCCGAGCTTGCGGAAGGTGCGGCTGAGGTGGTGCTCGACGGTCTTCGGGGCGAGGAAGAGGGCGGCGCCGACCTCGCGGTTGGTCATGCCGCGGGCGGCGTGGAGGGCGATCTGGAGCTCCTGCGGGGTGAGCTCGTCGACGGGGACCGCGGTGCGGGAAGAGGTCGAAACCGAGACGGGGGCGGAGGCCTCCTCGCCGCCGGTGGCGCGGAGCTCGGAGCGGGCGCGTTCGGCCCAGCGGACGGCGCCGAGGCGCTCGAAGGTCGCGAGGGCGCCGCGCAGGGGGCGACGCGCGTCGGAGCGGCGGCGGTCGCGGCGCAGCCGCTCGCCGTGCAGCAGGCGGGTGCGGGCGTGCTCGAAGGGCTGGGGCGTCTGCTCGTGCAGCGCGAGCGCGGCGGCGAACAGGTCGTCGACGTCCTCGGGCGGCGCCAGCAGGCCGCGGCCGCGCAGCGCCACGGCCTGGGTCCACGTGTGGCCCGGGCGCTCGGCCTGACGCTCGAGCCGATCGATGCGTTCGGCCGCGTCGTCCTCGCGGCCGAGGCGCCACAGCGACTCCACGAGGTCGGGCGTGTAGCGGACGATGCCGGGCTCGTCGGTGTCCGTGCGGCCGTCGGCGCGCTCGGCGGCGAGGCCGTGCTCGACCGCCTCCTCGGGCTCGCCGCGGCCGAGCGCGAGCAGCCCGAGTGCGCCGTGGCCGTAGACGCGGCTCGAGTCGGCGCCCTGGGCCTGGGCCAGTGCGAGGCAGCGGCCGGCGTGCGCGCGGGCGTCCTCGTCGCGGCCGACGGCGGCCTCGATCTCGGCGAGCGCGCCGAGCGCGTGCGCCATCGCGAGTTCCTGACCGGTCGCCTCGCCGATGGTGACGGCCTCGGCCGCGTCCGCGAGCGCCGCGGGCCAGCGGCCGAGCCGGAAGGAGAGGTGCGAGCGAGCGGCCAGCGGATAGACGAGCTCCGCCGACGACGCTCGCCTCGCGGAGCGTCCCCACGAGCCGGTCGAGAATCGCCTCGGCGCGGTCGAAACGCTCCACCCACAGCGAGGAGTGCGCGGCCATGGCGACGACCGGCGGCGGGCCGGAGCCGACCTGGAACGCGGTGAGAACGCCGGCCGCCTCCTCGAGCGCGGCGTCGCCCGCCTCGGTGTCGCCGATCCCGAGCTGGGCCTCTGCGACGAGCACGCCGGCGAGGAAGGCCAGCGGCGGCGCAACCGGCTCCGCCATCGCCACGGCGCGGCCGGCGATTTCGATCATGCGCCGCAGACGACCGGAGGTCATGTCGACGACGGCGGCCTCGAGCATGAACATCGAGGCGCGCAGGGGGTCGAGTTCCTGGACACGCTCGCTCTCGCGGATGAGCAGCTCGCGGCCGCCGGTGGCGAGGCCCGCGCGCAGCTCGGCCCGCGCGGCCATCGCGCGGAGATCGGTGCGCATCGAGCTGGTCGGACGTCAGCTCGGCGCCGCGCTGGGCGAGGGCGGCGGCCTGGGTCATCCGGCCCGAGACGTAGGTCGCTCCCGCTGCGGCGAGCAGCAGCCCGGCGCGCTTGTCATCGTCGGGCTCGAGGTCGGCGGCGCGGGCGTAGGCGCGGGAGGCCTCCTCCGGGGCGCCGCGATGCTGCGCGTCCGCTGCCGCTGCGGCGAGGCCGAGCGCGGCGGCCGAGTCCGTTGCCCTCGCTGCCCTCGGCGAGATGCCACGGCGCGCGGCGTTGGACCCGTCCGGCAGGACGGCGGCGATCTCGCGGTGGGCCCAGCGCCGGTCGGCCGGGGAGGCGCTGCGCATCGCCGCGGCGCGCTGCAGCGGGTGGCAGAAGACGATGCGGGACCCGTCGAGCGCGACCACTCCCGCATCCTCGGCGGCGTCCAGCGCCTCCAGCTCGACCTTGATGCGAGCCAGGGCGGCGTAGACGACATCGGCGGTCGCATCGCCAGCGCAGGCCGCGACGAGCACCGCCCGGCGCTCGGCCTCCGCGAGCGCGTCGAGACCGGCGGCGGAACGCGCGGTCGAGCTCGCGCCCGAGCGGCAGCGGGTCCTCCAGCGGGGTCGCGCCGGAGCGCTGGTCGGCGGAGAGCAGCGGCGGCACCTCGATCAGCGCGAGCGGGTTGCCGTGGGTGGCGTCGACCAGCGACTCGGCCACGGTGACCGCGAGGCCCGGCCGGTGCGAGCAACTCGAGCGCCGCCTCGCGGTCGAGACCGCCGACCGCCAGCGTCGGCAGCCCGAGATCGGCGGGGTCGATGCCTTCGTCCTCGCGCAGGCCGAGCACGAGCGCGACGCCCTCCGGGCCGAGCCGGCGCGCAGCGAAGAGCAGCGCCGCGCGCGAGTGCCTCGTCGGCCCACTGGGCGTCGTCGACTATCGCCAGCACGGGCTGCTCCTCGGCGGCGATGGCGAGGAGGCTCAGGGTGGCCGCCGCGACGGCGAACGGCGCGGCCTCGCCTTCCTCCAGGGCGAGCGCGGCGCCGAGCGGCCTGCGACTGGACGCCCGGCAGGCTCGGCGCGGCGGTCGAGCACCGGCGCGAGCAGCTCGCCGAGGACGGCGTGGGCGAACGCGGGCTCACCCTCGAAGCCGACGGCGCGCAGCACGAGCATCCCGTCGGCGGCTGCTTCGCGCGTCACGTGAGCAGGGCGCTCTTTCCGGCCCCCGGCGCTCCGTGCACCGACGAGGACGCCGCTGCGGCCTTGCCGCGCGGCGTCGAGCAATTCGCGCATCCGTGCGCGCTCGCGGTGGCGGCCGACAAGCATGCCGCGAGAAAAATAGCGACCGGGGGTCAGCGAGCCGATAGGGGCAAACCCCGATGCCGTCCTCGGGGGTGCCCTTCAGGGTTCGATTCATGAACCGCTCCCGCCTCCTCACCACCGCGTTCGCCGCAGCCGCGCTTGTCGCGCCGGCCGCCGCTCAGGCCGACTCGATCGTCTACCTCGACGGCGGCAACATCGTGGTCCGCCGCGCCCGACGGCTCGCACAAGGTGCAGCTCACCGACGTCGGTACCTGGCACTCGGTCGCCCAGGCCGATGACGGGACCATCGCCGCGGCTGCGGGCTCGGGCTCATCGAGATCCTCGCTCGCGACGGCCGCCCGCTGCGGTGCATCGCGACGGCGCCGGCCAGGACGGGCAACGGCGGCCGGCACCGCGGCGCGCCGATCAACCTCGCGTTCTCCCGGAGGCAAGACCCTCGCCTACGAGTACTTCGACGTCACCTGCCCGCCGGCCTCGAGCTGCCCGTGGAGCAGCACTCCGTGCTCTACACGAGCGCCGACAGTCCGAACGCCTCGCCCATGGCTGCGTCGGCCAGCAGTTCGGCGTCAGGACCCGTCGTTCGTCTCCAACGACCGGGCGCTGATCTTCGGCGAGGCAGGCACGGCGTCAACCTGGACGACCTCGGCGGCGGGGACTCCTCCGACACGCTGTGGTTCACCCGTGAAACGGACTTCAGCGACGGCGAGGTCACGCGCAACGACGCCAAGCTCGCCGTCAACGTCGGCTACGGCGACGACACCCGCATCGGCTTCATGATCACGCGCGGGAATCCGGCCACCGGTACCCCGAGCGAACCGCAGACCGGCAACATGGTGTGCACGTCGGACGCCAATCCCAAGAACGGCGGCGCCACGTGGTCGCCCGACGGCAACGCGGCCGCCTACGAGTTGTCGGCCGACATGGAGATCGTCCGCTTCAACGCGATCGCGCCGGGTAACTGCAGCTCGCCGGCTCCTCCGTGCTGAGCGCCACGGGCGAGCAGCCCGACTGGGACCGACCAACCGCCGACCGAGCGCTACACGGCGAGGTCGGTCACGAACCCGCCGGCCGAGGTCAGCACCGTGAAGATCGTCGGTGGCGCGAAGGTCAAGCGCGCCGCGCTGCGCAAGGGACTGACCTCAAGGTCGAGGTCCCGCCGCCGACCCGGTGGACGCGCAGCTCGCGAAGGGCACCAAGCGCGTCGCACCAGCACCGCGAACGCGGCCGGCCCCGGCGTCGTCGCCATCAAGCTGACGAAGTTCAAGGGCAGGGCCAAGACGCTCACCCTCGTCGTCGCTATGGCGGACGGCAACGCCACGCGCAAGCTGACGGTGCGCTAGACACTCCGTCAATGACCGCGGTGCTCGAAGCCCGAGGCGTGACCAAGGCCTACGGCGAGCGCCAGGTGCTCAAGGGGGTCGACCTCGCGGTCGACCCCCACCGCGCCATCGCACTGATCGGGGCATCGGGCTCGGGGAAGTCGACCCTGCTGCGGTGCCTCGACCTGTTGGAGGAGATCGACGACGGCGACGTCCTGCTCGACGGCGAGGTGGTCACCGAGCCGGGCGTCGACCCCGTCGCCGTCCGCCGCAAGCTGGGGATGGTCTTTCAGTCCTTCGACCTCTTCGACCACCTCGACGTGCTCGCCAACGTGACGATCGGGTTGGTGCGCGCGCACGGGATGGAGCGCGAGCAGGCCGACGCCCGCGGCCGCGAGCTGCTGACGCGCTTCGGGCTCGCCGGTCGCGAGCGCGACCATCCGCACGACCTCTCCGGCGGCCAGCAGCAGCGGGTCGCGATCGCGCGCGCGCTGGCCGGCCGCCCGCGCGCGCTGCTGCTCGACGAGATCACCTCCGCGCTGGACCCCGAGCTCGTCGGGGACGTCCTGTCCGCCGTCGCCGAGCTGAAGGTCGAGGGCGTGACGATGGTGATCGCCACGCACGAGATGAGCTTCGCCCGCGAGTTCGCCGACGAGGTCTGCTTCCTGCACGAGGGCCTCATCCACGAGCGCGGCGCGCCGGAGCAGGTGCTCTCCGAGCCGCAGACGCCCGAGGCCCAGCGCTTCCTCAAGCGCGTCCTGCGCGCTGGATGACCGTGAAGCCGTCGGACATCTGCGGCTCGTCGTAGCCGGCCAGGCGGCGGCGGAAGCCGGCGGCGGTGCGCTCGGCGTGGGCCTTGGCCTGCTCGGCGCGCGGGCCGGCGAAGCGCTCGTCGACCGTCTCGTTCCACAGCGCGAGCCAGCGGACGAAGTGCCCGCCGCGCAGGCCGGCCTTGGCGTGCAGGCGCGGCGTGGGGACGGAAGGCGCCGCCGCGGTAGGACGCGCCGCCGAGCAGCACCGTCTCCCAGAAGTCCGTGATGCGCGGCAGGTGCGCCTCGAGGTCGAGCTTGGCGATGTCCACGAACAGCCAGCCGATGATCTCGTCGGCCATCGCCCGCTCGTAGAACGCGCGGACGAGTCTCTCCAGGTCGGACCGGGTCTCGAGGTCAGGCGTCGGCGAGGTCATCGATCAGCTGCCGGCTCATCCGCGTGGCCGCCGCGACCGTCGTGTAGTTCACGCGGTCGGCGGTGTCCGTCGGCCAGTGGTAGTTCGACGGCACCATGTAGTCGGTGAGCGAGCCGACGGACGCCGTCGGGTAGCCGGCGCGCAGCGGGATCAGGCCGTCCGTCGCGAAGGTGAAGTAGACGCCGCGGTGCAGTGACGCATCCGCGGTGTCCGCGGCGTCGGCGACCCGCTGCTTGAACTCGGCCGGGTAGTCGCTGCATGAGCAGGAACCCCTCGCCCTCGATCAGGGTGAGGTTCGGCGAGCCGAGCGTGTCGAGGCACAGGAAGCTGCGTCGTGGCAGGGTCGAGATCGGCGAAGTGGCGGTTGGCGAAGGCGACGATGCCCTCCTGGTTGGCCTCCTCGGCGCCGGCCGAGACGAGCAGGACGCGCAGGCCCTCGACCGGCTTCTCCTTGAGGTCGCGCGCGAGCTCCACGATGGCGGCGCACGCCGTCGCGTTGTCGTTGGCGGCCGGGACGACGTCGTTGGTGCCGAGGTCCGCCATCACGGCGGCGGTGCCGGCGCACAGCACCCGGCCGGCCCGCTTGCGGCCGAGGGCGACCAGCAGCGGCCCGAGGACGACGAGCCGCATCACCGGCGGCCAGCGGTCCATGCGGGCGAGCAGCTTCGGCGCCTTCGCGTACAGCAGCCGCGGCAGCCCCTGGTCGAAGAGGAAGCTCGTGTGCGCGGCGTCGTGGTGGGCGAGGATCACGAGCGTCCGCTCCGCCTCGCGCGTCGCCGCCGTCGCGACCACGTTCGTCGTCGTGCCCTGCGGCAGCGCGCGGTGGCGGAACCACCGGCGCCGGCCGCCGCTGAGGTCCTCCCACATCGCCGCCGCGCTCAGCGCCGCGGGCACGCGGCCGAGCATGGCGATCAGCGACAGCGCCAGCAGCATCCAGTGGAACGTCCCATGGACGCGCTCCTCCTCGATGCGCACATCGTCGCAGTGCTTGCGCAGCTCGTCCGCGAGGTACTCGGCCGCCTCGCGCTCGCCCGGCGAGCACGGCGGGCGCTCGATGTCCGCCAGGCGGGTGACTGTCTCTCGTAGCCGATCCTCGAGCGCCGTCATCGCATCGACGCTACCGACCGGCGCACGACGTCCGGACGCGCGGTAGAACCCGCCGATGAGGAGAGCTTGCGCGCTGGTGCTGGTCGCGATCGTGGTCGCCGTGCTCGGCGCCGGGGACGCCGTCGCGGCGTCGCCCGCCAAGTGCGGGCCCAACGACCGGCCGGAGACCGCCCTGCAGGGCCAGATCCCGCTGGAGGACCGCGTCAGCGGACGCGCTGCCGAGGGCTACACGTGCAACCTCGAGGAGGTCGGGTTCCTGCCCAGCTCGTCGTTCGCGAACTTCGACACCTACAAGAACTGCGCGTACTACAGCGACACGATCGGGGCCGTCAACGCGGAGGGCGGGACCGTGGTGCTCGACGTCTCCGATCCGCGCAACCCGGTCCAGACGGACTACCTGACCGAGCGGGCCGCCGCCAACGCCGGCGAGTCGCTGCGCGTGCACCGCAAGCGCGGGCTGCTCGTCGCCGACCGCTACTTCCTCGCGCCGGGCATCAGCAACGTCGACGATCCCGACGCCAACCGCTCGCTGGCGATCTACGACATCTCCAAGGACTGCACGCAAGCCGGAGCTGCTCGCCGACGAGGTCATGCCGAGCGCGCTCGGCCACGAGGGCTGCTTCCAGGCCGACGGGATGGTCTATTACATGGCGAGCACCGACAACATCACGCCGATCGACATCTCCGATCCGCGCAATCCGAAGCAGCTGTCCGAGCCGCAGGACCTCGGCATCCACGGGTGCTCGACGAGCGAGGACGGCAAGCGCGGCTACCTCGCCGACATCGGGACCGGCGCGCTCGGCGATCGCCGACGTCAGCGAGGTCCAGGCGCGCAAGCAGGACGCCGCAGATCAAGGTCGATCGGCGAGCCTGCCGACGCCCGGCAACACCGGCCAGCAGTCGACGATCCCGCTCTTCTACGGCGGCCACCCGTACATGCTTCAACTTGGTCCGAGTACGCCGAGCTCGGCCAGCCGTGCTCCGCGCGCCCGGACCGCGAGACCAACTTCGGCTATCCGATGATCGTCGACATCGCCGACGAGACGCAACCCGAAGCGTGGCCTCGAAGATCTTCAACGAGGTCACGCTGCCGGAGAACTGCGCGGCGGTGACCGCCGACTCCGCGTCCTTCCCGACCAACGGGCTGACCAAGGGCGACGTCTTCGGCCTCGTCGGCTCGCGCGTCTTCCTCTACGACTCGCACTACTGCTCGACCGACCGCACGCACGACCCGACGATCGCGGCGTGCGCGAGCTTCGGCTCGGGCATCCGCGTCTACGACATCCGCGACCCGCGCGCGCCGAAGGAGATCGCCTACTTCAACCCGGGGACGACCGACTCGCCGGCCGGCGCGATCGCCAACGCCACCGTCGGGCGCCCGGTGATCCGCAGCGACCTCGGGCAGATCTGGTTCGCCGACATCGCCAAGGGCTTCCACGTCGTGCAGTTCCGCGACGGCATCTGGCCGTTCGCGGCCAGGACCCGTGCCCGCACGTGCGACCCGTACCTCGCGCAGTACGACCTCAACTACGGCGCCTGCCGCGCGCAGCGCCGCAACGTCGTCCGCCTGCCGGGCACCAGGGCCTGCAACACGCGCCGCTCGATCATCGTCCGCTTGAACCGTCCGCCCGCAGGACGCGTCACGCGCGTCGTCGTGCGCGTGAAGGGCAAGCGCGTGCGCGTGCTCAAGCGCGCGCCGAAGCGCTTCGTCGTCCGGGGCTTGCCGCGCACGGGCCGGTACCGCGTCCGCGTGACCGCCAGGACGACCACGGGCGCGCGGCTGGACTTCCGCCGCCGCTACCGGGCCTGCGTGGCCAAGCGCGGTCGCCCACTGAGCGCCGACGCGTCGGCGGTCCTCTACGCATCGGGCGTCGACGCGGCCGGGCTCCTCTACTACTGCCGCACGCTCGCCGCCACCTGAGATCCGAACTGAGCAAATAGCGTCTCCGGCATGAGCTGGACGGTCGATGTCCCCGATGGCCCGGTCGTACCGCCGCCGCATCTGCCCGCCACGTCCGCCGTGGCGGTGGCCGAGGCGCTGGGCCGGCCGGCGGTGCAGCAGCCGACGTGGCCCGACGCCGAGCAGGCGCGGCGCGTCTGCGGGGTGCTCGAGCTGGTGCCGCCGATCGCCGTTGCGACCGAGGTCGACCAGCTGCAGGAGCGGCTCGGGGCGATCGCTCGCGGCGAGGCCTTCCTGCTGCAGGGCGGCGACTGCGCGGAGACCTTCGACGACAACACCGAGGCGCGGCTGCGCGGAACGATCCGCACGCTGCTGCAGATGGCCGTCGTCCTCACGTACGGGACGTCGATGCCGGTCACCAAGCTCGGGTCGCTTCGCCGGGCAGTACGCGAAGCCGCGGTCGTCGGACCTCGACGCCGCGGGGCTGCCCTCCTACCGCGGCGACATGGTCAACGCGCTGGAGCCGACGGCCGAGGGTCGGCAGGCGGACCCGGGTCGCATGATCCGCGCCTACGCGAACGCCGCCGCCGCGATGAACCTCGTCCGCGCGATCACGGGCGCCGGGCTCGCCGACCTGCATCATCTGCACGAGTGGAACATGGACTTCGTGCGCGAGTCGAGCGCGGGCGAGCGCTACGAGCGCGTCGCCAACGAGATCGACCGCTCGCTGCGCTTCATGTCGGCCTGCGGCGTCGACGACCACTCGCTGCGGACCGTCGAGCTGTACGCCAGCCACGAGATGCTCGTCCTCGACTACGAGCGCTCGCTGCTGCGCGGCGACGAGGGCGACAAGCTCTACCTGCTGTCGGCGCACCAGCTGTGGATCGGTGAGCGCACGCGGCAGCTCGACGGCGCGCACGTCGGGCTCGCCGCGCTGATCGCCAACCCCATCGGCATCAAGATCGGCCCGACCGTCACGGCCGACGACGCCCTGGCGCTGCTCGATCGCATCGACCCCGAACGCGTCGACGGTCGCGTCACCCTGGTGTCGCGGATGGGCAATCACGTCGTGCGCGAGGTGCTGCCCGAGATCGTCGAGGCCGTGGAGCGCTCGGGCCACCGCGTCGTGTGGCAGTGCGATCCGATGCACGGCAACACCGAGGAGTCGCCGTCGGGCCACAAGACCCGCCACTTCGATCGCATCATGGATGAGGTCGAGGGCTTCTTCGAGGTCCACCAGAAGCTCGGCACGCACCCCGGCGGGATCCACGTCGAGCACACGGGCGAGGACGTCACGGAGTGCCTCGGCGGCGCACAGATGATCTCGCAGTCCGATCTGAGCTCTCGCTACGAGACCGCCTGCGACCCGCGCCTGAACACCAAGCAGGCGCTCGAGCTCGCCTTCCTCGTCGTCGAGATGCTGAGGAGAACCACCCGCTGATGTCGACGAGGTCACCTGGCCGGAGTAGCGTCTGGGTGAGCCATGGCCAAGACCTTCACCGGAACCACGACCTATCCCGACGTCTCGCCCGAGGCGGCGTTCGCGCGACACACGGACGAGGCCTTCCTGCTGCGCAAGTTCACGGCGCTCGGCGGGCGTGACATCAGGGTCGAGGTCACCCGCGACGGCGACCATGTGAGCTCACGATCGACCGCAAGGTCGACGCGGACGTCCCCGGCTTTGCCAAGAAGGTCATCTCGCCGGCGAACACCATCCACCTCGTGGAGCAGTGGCGCCCCGAGGGCGACGGCTACGCCTGCGAGTGGACCGCCGACTCCTCCCCCGCCCCGGCGAAGCTGCACGGCACGCGCACGCTGACCGCCACCGGCGGCGGCACCGAGGACACGACGGAGGGCAACGTCGAGGTGAAGGTCCCGCTGATCGGCGGCAAGCTCGCCGACTGGCTCTCGGGCGAGGCGCGCAAGCAGCTCACCGAAGAGCTGGCCTGGATCGTCACGCAGCCGGCCTGACGCCTTCGCGCGATTAGCGGTCTCCGTCTGCGGATAGCGGGAAGGCGTCAATGGCGCCGTCGACAGGCGCCGCGAAGCAAGAAAGGCACAATGCATCAAAGGCTCCCTCGCGTGCTGCTCGCCGCCGCCGCGCTGCTCGCTGTATCCGCTCCCGCCGCTGCCGGCGCCACCAAGGAACCGACCGCACGCATCTCCGCGAAGGTGCAGGTCGACAAGTTCGTCGTCGGCAAGGACGGGATCCGCGCGCTCGGTTATGCGTCGACCAAGGTCGGCGAGAACAACAGCAAGCGTCGAGTCGTTCTCGAGGTCAAGAAGGGCGTCCGGTGCAGCGTCCTCTCCCTCTCCATCGAGCGACTCGATCTGCGGCTGCTGGGTCTGAACCTGACCACCTCGGCGATCAATCTGGACGTGAGTGGGGACTCCAGGCGGACACTCGGGCGCCTGTTCTGCAAGCTCTCCAAGCAGCTCCGCCTCGACCAGATACGTAAGAAGGCGACCCGCTCCACCGTGCGATCGCTCAACAGTGCCCTCGACCATCGCGGGATGCCCGCCGTCGGGTTCAGCGGTCGCATCACCGGACGCCAGTCGCAGACGGCCTACGCGCCGTGCGAGGTGCTCAATCTCGTGATCGGGCCCGTCAACGTGGATCTCATCGGCCTGCTGGTCGACCTCTACGGCAAGACGAAGAAGGACCCCATCACCGCGATCGTGACCGCGGACCCCAGTCGGGGCATCCTCGGCGAGCGGTTCTGCGAGCTGGCCGGGCAGTAGACCCGGTGCGGACGGCTCGCCGAGGTGCGCCTCGGCGAGCCCGTCCGCCCTCATCTCCGTAGGCCGCCAGGCACGTACGCTGACCGGCAGATGTCCTACGACGCCTTCGTCGAGTTCGTCGAGCGGAGCGGGCTCGAGCTCTATCCGCATCAGGAGGAGGCGGCGCTCGAGCTGTTCAGCGGCAACAACGTCATCCTCGCCACGCCGACCGGCTCGGGGAAGTCCGTCGTCGCCATCGCCGCGCACTTCGCGGCGCTGGCCGACGACCGCGTGACGTTCTACACCGCGCCCATCAAGGCGCTCGTCTCCGAGAAGTTCTTCGCGCTCTGCGAGGTCTTCGGTGCCGAGAACGTCGGCATGCTCACGGGTGACGCGTCCGTGAACTCGAACGCTCCGGTGATCTGCTGCACCGCCGAGGTGCTCGCGAACATCGCCCTGCGCGAGGGCGAGGAGGCGGACGTCGGCCAGGTGGTGATGGACGAGTTCCACTTCTACGCCGATCCGCAGCGCGGCTGGGCGTGGCAGGTCCCGTTGCTCAGCCTGCCGCAGGCGCAGTTCCTGCTGATGTCGGCAACGCTCGGCGACGTCACCTCCCTGCGCGAGGACATCACGCGCCGGACCGGCCGCGAGACGGCCCTGATCGACGACGCCGAGCGCCCGATCCCGCTGAGCTTCTCGTGGTCGCTGCAGCCGATGCACGAGCTGCTCGAGGAGCTGGTGGGGAGCGGGCAGTCACCCATCTACGTGGTGCACTTCACGCAGGCGTCCGCGCTGGAGCGCGCGCAGGCGTTGCTGTCGGCGAAGTTCTGCTCGCGCGAGGAGCGCGAGGCGATCGCCGACGCGATCGGCGACTTCCGCTTCACCGCCGGCTTCGGGAAGACGTTGTCGAAGCTGATCCGCTCCGGCATCGGCGTCCACCACGCCGGCATGCTGCCGCGCTACCGGCGGCTCGTCGAGCAACTCGTCCAGCGCGGGCTGCTGAAGGTGATCTGCGGGACCGACACGCTCGGCGTCGGGATCAACGTCCCGATCCGCACAGTCGTCTTCACCGGCCTCGCGAAGTTCGACGGCACCCGTTCGCGGCTGCTGAAGGCTCGTGAGTTCCACCAGATCGCGGGGCGCGCCGGGCGACCGGGGTTCGACACCACCGGGACGGTCGTCGTCCAGGGCCCCGATCACGCGATCGAGAACGCGCGGCTGGTCGCCAAGGCCGGGGACGATCCGAAGAAGCTCAAGCGCATCCAGCGCAAGAAGCCCGAGGACGGCGCGATCGCCTGGACCGAGGAGACGTTCGCCCGCCTGCGCGACGCGGTCCCGGAGGCGCTCGTCTCGCGCATGCGCGTCAACCACGCGCTGCTGCTCAACGTGATCCAGCAGCGCACCGACACGACGGCCGCGCTGCGCGGGCTGCTGGAGGACAACCACGAGGACGAGCGCGGACGGGCGCGGCTCGTCGAGCAGGCCGCCTCGCTGCAGGAGGAGCTGGTCGTCTCAGGCGTGCTCGAGCGGCTGGAGGCGGCCGACGAGTACGGCCGCACGCTCCGGCTGGCGCCCGCGCTGCAGGAGGACTTCGCGCTCAACCAGCCGCTGGCGTCGTTCGCCCTCGAGGCGTTCGACCTGATCGATCCGGAGTCCGAGACGCCCGCGCTGGACGTCCTGTCCGTCGTCGAGTCGATCCTCGACGACCCGATGCCGGTGCTGCGGGCGCAGATGAACAAGGCCAAGGGCGAGGCCGTCGCGCAGATGAAGGCCGACGGCATCGAGTACGAGGAGCGCATGGAGCTGCTCGAGGAGATCACGTGGCCGCAGCCGCTCGGCGACTCGCTGCGTCAGGCGCTGTGGGCCTACCGCGAGAACCATCCGTGGGTGCTCGAGACCGACCTCTCCCCCAAGTCGATCGTGCGCGACATGTACGAGTCCGGCCAGACGTTCACCGAGTTCGTCGCCCACTACGGCGTCGCCCGCTCGGAGGGCCTCGTGCTGCGCTACCTGTCCGACACCTACCGCGCGCTGCGCCAGACCGTCCCGGACCGGCTGAAGTCGGAGGAGCTCGTCGACATCATCGAGTGGCTGGGCGAGATGGTCCGCCAGGTGGACTCGAGCCTGCTCGACGAGTGGGCGGCGCTGACGGACCCGGAGTCCGTCGCCGCGGCGGCGGCCGCCGTCGCCGCCGGCGAGCCGCTCGCCCCGGTTCGCCCGATCACCGGCAACGAGCGCGCCTTCGCCGTCATGGTCCGCAACGCGATGTTCGGTCGCGTCCAGCTCGCCGCTCGCGACGCCTTCCGCACCCTCGCCGAGCTCGAGGACGGCGGCCTGAGCGCGGCCGACTGGGAGGCCGCGCTCGGCGCGTACTGGGACGAGCACGAGACCATCGGCACCGGCCCGTCCGCTCGCTCGCCGGCGCTGCTGATCGTCGAGCGCGGACCGACCGAGTGGACGGTCCGCCAGATCATCGAGGACCCGGACGGCACGAACGAGTGGGCGATCGTCGCCGTCGTCGACCTGGCGGCGTCGGACGCCGCCGGCGAGCCCGTGATCCGCACGCAGTCCTTTGGCCGCGTCTGAAGAACCCGAGTCATTTCGGCCGCCTCAGGCCTATAAGAGGCATGAGACAACAGCGCCGCCGTCCTTCTCACGCCCGGGCCTCGTCCTTCGGACTGCCCGATCCACGTACCGTCGCAGCCGGCCTCCGGCGCGAGATCGCGAAGGAGGGCCACGTGGTGATGGTGGTCCCACCCGGGCCCTTCAGCCCCGGCTGGGCGTACACCGTCGGGCTTCATGCCCACGACCTTCCCGAGCTGATCGTGGTCGGCGGGATGAGCCTCGAAGACCAGTACGGCATGCTGCATGAGCTGGCCGAGCGGATGCGCGAGAACGGTGCACCCGAGCCGGGGGACCGCGATCCGGACTTCCTCGTGGGCTTCGAGGTGGCCTTCGTCGAGGTCGACGAGACCGCCGGTGAGGAGTTCGCGGTCGCCCATTTGGTGCAGTCCGACTTCCGCGCACTGCAGGTCGTCTGGCCCGACCTGGAAAACCGGTTCCCGTGGGAGTCGGACTACGAGATACCGGTGGGGCAGCAGCCGCTGCTCGGTTCACCGCCCGAGTAGCGTCGAGCGCATGACGGTCATCCAGCTCGCCGGCGTCGAGGTCCCGCGCATCGGCCTCGGCACCAACCGCCTCACCGAGCAACACGCCGACTTCGTCCGCGCCGCGGTCGAGGCCGGGTTGCGGCACATCGACACGGCCCACCTCTACACCGGCGGCGCGAGTGAGCGCACGATCGGAGCCGCCATCGACGTCAGTCGCGAGGACCTGGTCGTGGCCACCAAGGGCGGCTTTCACGACGGAACCCCCGAAGCTCTGCGAGCCGAGATCGAGCAGAGCCTGAAGTCGCTGCAGACCGAGCGGATCGATCTCTACTACCTGCATCGCGTCTCCTCCGATACGCCGGTCGAGACCAGCCTCGAGACGATCCGGGAGTACGTCGACCGCGGTGCGATTGGCGCTGTCGGCATCTCCCAGGTCGGGGTGGAGGAGATCGAGCGCGCGCGCCAGGTGCTCCCGATCGCCGCCGTGCAGAACGGCTACAACATCGACGAGCGCGAATACGACGACGTCATCGACTACTGCACCGACGCGGGGATCGTGTTCGTTCCCTTCTATCCGCTGGCTGGCGGCGACGGCATGTCGAACGCCGAGAAGCTGGGGTGGCTGCTGGACCGCTCACCCGTCGTCCTGCCGATCCCGGGCACGCTCTCGATCGACCATCTCCGCGAGAACCTCGACGTCCTGCGGTGATTCGACGGGCGACTGTTCCCCGCCCATGGCGCCTGATACATCCATGAGATGTATGAGGCGCCGCGGTTCGGCGGCGGTCCGCTTGATCCGGCCCCCGGAACCATTCGGTGCGCCGTAGGGTCAGACCGCCCATGGGCGCCGAGCCCGAATGCCTGTGCGAAAGGCTGTGGCACCCCATTTCGCGGACGGTGAACACGAGTGATCGTCGAGATGCTGCGCCATCCGATCACACTCCGGATGCCCTGGGCGGCGATCCACTCGTCCGCTCGCGGCCGATCCGCCGTGCGATCTCGAAGGCGACAGCGGCGCCGAGCGTCGCGCCGATCACGGTCAGGACGCTGCCCCAGACGGCTCCGAACACGGCTCCCGCCACCAGCGAGGGGATCGAGCCCGGCACAAGAGCGACGACCAGCACCGCGTACAGGGCGATGAACAACACGGGACCGGCGACGCCCGCGGCCTCGACGAACTCCTCGATGCGGTTGGTGAGCGCCGCGGTGATGACCGTGTCTGGCATCGCTGAGCGCTTGGACCGCGTGCCGGCCCGATCGGTTCAGACCGCGTCACCTCTGGGTGCGAGGGCTAGGACTTCAGCCGAACCGAGAGCCGGCCGCTGCCGTCGTCGTCGCGGACCTCGACGTAGGACTCGCTGCGCACGAGCTCTCCGAGCTTGGTGTGGCCGTACTCGCGCAGGTCGAACGCCGCATTGGCGTTGCTCAGATAGTTGCCCACCTGGCCGAGCGGCGACCAGCCGTCATCGCGGGACGAGCTGGTGATCGCCGTCGAGAGCAGCCGCTTGAGCTTCGGCACCCCGGGCTTGGGCTTGGCCTTCGGAGTCGCCTTCTCGGTGGCGGCGTCCTGCGTGAGCAGGTCCAGGTAGATGAAGCGATCGCACGCCGCGACGAAGGGCGCGGGGGTCTTGCGGGCGCCGAGCCCGTAGACCGTCATCCCGGACTCGCGCAGGCGGGTCGCGAGCCGGGTGAAGTCGCTGTCGCTCGAGACGATCACGAAGCCTTCGAGGTTGCCCGCGTAGAGAAGGTCCATCGCGTCGATGATCAGCGCCGAGTCCGTCGAGTTCTTCCCCTGCGTGTAGGCGAACTGCTGCACGGGCTGGATCGCGTGACGGTGCAGCTCGTCCTTCCAGCCCTTCAGCTGCTGGGTGGTCCAGTCGCCGTAGGCGCGCTTGACCAGCGGCGTGCCGTACTTGGCGATCTCCCCCAGCAGTTCGGTGGTGAGGCTCGCCGTCGTGTTGTCGGAGTCGATGAGGACGGCCAGGCGGGTCGCGTCGGAGGAGGGCACGTGACCATCCTCCCGGATGCGGGCGGGGCGCGCGGCCTGCGCAGGAAGCATCCCTCCAAGGAGGACGGACCGGCATGATGCGCGGACCGTGCCTCGCTTCCCAAACCCCATCGGACTGCCCTCGGAACTCATCGGTGCCCTCAAGCACCTGCCCGCCATCGCCGATCACCTGCGCTCGGTGTCGGAGGACACGAGCACACTCCCGTCGATCAGCCAGAAGGTCGGCACCATCGACGACCGCATGGAGACGATCGAGAAGGCGATGCCCGCGCTGCTCGAGGTCCAGCAGCACCTCGCCGATCTCCCGGAGACGATCGAGCGCCTCGACGGCCAGATCGGTCGGCTCGCCGGCACGCTCGACGAACTGCTCAGCTCGCTGCGTCGCCTCGACGAGGACGTCACCGGCCTATCGGCTTCGGTGGAGCCGCTGGGCCGCCTCGCCGACCGGATGCCGGGCGGGTCGAAGCGTTAGTCCTCGAACCGGCGGGACCATCGTTTCGCGCCGCAGCACGAAGGGCAGGTCCATGACATGTCCATGGACCCCACCACCCGTATGCCGCCGCCGCCTTCGCAGCAGGAACCGGTGCCCTCCCGGACGCAGCGATCGGACTCCTTTCGCCCGGACGTCGGCGTGATGACCCAGCACGGCCGACCCGGCCTCTACATCTACCCCTTCTGGCAGCGCACGGAGTTCTGGGTCATGGCGCTGACGTCGCTCGCGATCGCGATCGCCGCTGCCGTCGACAACGGCTTCGACTCGCGCGGCGCGTGGACCCTCATCACGGTGCTCGGCGCGGCGTACATCCTGTCGCGCGGCTTCGCGAAGCGCGAGGATCGCGACGACTCCGACGACCGCCCCTGGACGCCCTCCGGCTAGCGGACGCGCCGCTCGCGGCGGGCCTCAGCCTTCGATCACGTCGAGCGTCCACTGCCGGCCGGACCCGGCGAGTTCGACGCGCATGCCCGCGGCCTCGGCCGCGGCGGCGACGTCGGCCGGGGTGCGCGGTCGCGGCTCGGCCAGCAGTGCCGCCCGCGCGACATCCCCACGGATGCGCTTGACCATGTGACTGATGATCGTGCGCGTGCCGGCGGTGGTCTCCGTGAAACCGCGCACGGAGACGACCTTCGCGTTCTCCGGCCGCCACGTCGCTGCGTACGGACCCGAGCGCAGGTCGACGATCAGCCCGCGGTCGGGCAGGACCTCGGTCAGCGCCGGCCGCCAGAACGCCGCCAGCCCGCCGAGTCCGGGCACCGCGGTGCCGATCGGCAGCTTGTAGGTCGGGACGCGGTCGTCCGGACGGAGGACGCCCCAGAGCCCGCTGAAGATCAGGACGCGCCGCCGCGCGGTGGCGGGCAGGTCGTCCAATCGCAGCTGGGCGAACAGGACGCCCGTGTAGATGCGCGAGGCCCGATCGGCGCGAGCGGTGAGCAGCGCCGGGTCGACGGCCGCGATGACCGTCCGCCGGCGCGTCTCGAGCGCGGGATGGACGAGCTTGTCGATCCGCGCGGGCCGGCCGCGGGAAGGCGTCGCCTTGCCTTCCGAGGGCGGGAGCAGCACGAGCACGACGCCAGTATGCGACGTCGCCGGCGGTGCACGATCAGTGCGGCGGGTCCGCTCCAACGCAGCCCGGCCCCTCGAAGGTGGCGATCTCGCTCGGCACGGAGCGCCCGTCGATGCGGGTCATCACTCGCCAGTAGTGCTTGGCCTCGCCCTGGGCTCTACGCCAGGTGAGCCTGCTCTGTCGGCTCGACAGGCGCCGGCTGCGATCGATGCGCCCAGTGGCGAAGCCGTCGGCGAACACCGTGACCTGTACGCGCTGACGGCCGTCTCCGGAGGGATCCCAGTGCATGTGCACGACGGGCTCTGGCGGGCCGCCGACACATTCTGCCGTGGCGGTCAGTCCGGTCGCGGCCCCGCCTCCGTTCGACGCCACGGCCAAGGCCGCCGCGACAAGCGCGGCGGCCAGAGCCACGACCACGATCTGTCGGATCACGCCTGCTCGTTGACCTTGTGGATGATCTTGCGCTGATCGTCGAACTGCGCCGAGGTCGACGCCGGGTCCAGCCGGACGGTCTCGGCGGCCTTCATGACGATGTGGAACGGAGCCGGCGGCACCTTCTTGCCGTCGGTTTCCATCGAGCTCCGCCCACCCCATGGCGCCGTTGGCGAAGTTCAGCCACGCCGTGAGGAGTTCGCGGTCGAGATACTCACGCTTGCGGTCTGCGTCACCCTTGGCCGAGAGCGCCTCCTCCGCGGCCGGGAAGGTCGAGACGTCCCGCGCCTCGTTGAAGACACGGCTCACCGACGCGGCGACCTCGAGATAACACGTCAACGTCGCGTCGTCGAAGTCGTGCTTGCCCTTCTCCTTGTACTGGTGCGACCACCAGCCGCTCGAACGTCCCTTGTCGTCAACGCCGACGACGAGCACCTTGACCAGGTCGGCCGCCGACCCGCCGTCGTCGTCGAGTGAGGAGAACCCGACGTCGTAGACGCACGCCTGCGCAAAGGCATGCAGCTGGTGATCCGTCACGTCCCGCGGATGGATGGAGGGACTGGGATCCGGATCCGGGAAGGGCGGATTCACGAGGTAGGACGTCGAGACATCGGGGGCGGGCGGGCCGTCGTCCCAGTTCCAGCTCAGCGTCAGGTCGTCGCTGCCGGGATCAGTGGACCGGCCCTCGAAGGCAACCGGTTGCCCGGCGTTGGCGAGGATCGCCGGCGTCCCATTGACGTCGGTCGCCGAGCTCTCGTTGATCGTCGCCGTCGGGGCCGATGTTCGTCATCGTCACGTTGAACGGTGCCGCGCACGTCTCGCTGTCGTCGTCCGTGCCGCAGACCGTCACCGCGAATGTCCCATCGTCGCCGTAGGTGTGCGGCGCCGAGAACACGAGCGTGGCATCGGGACGGTTGTTCTCGAGTGTCGCCGCGACCACCGCCTGAGGGGTGCCGTCGCCCCAGTCGATTCTCGGCGGTCAGCACGTCGAGCCAGCCCGGATCGGACACCTTGCCCGTGACCGTGAGCGCCGTGTTCTCGGCTCGCGGACTGTCGGAGGCGAGATTGCTGACGGCCGGCGCCACGTTGGTGACGGTCACGGTCGCGTCGTCGGTGTCGTAGGCGCCGTCGGAATCGGTCACCTTGACCGACACGGTGAAGACACCGTCCTGACCCACGCGGTCGAACGCCGGAGACGCGCCGCTCGCATCGTCGAACTCACCATCGCCGTCGAAGTCCCACGCGTAGGTGAGCGGCTGGCCGCCCGGGTCGCTCGAACCACTGGCGTCGAGCGTCACGTTCGTGCCCTCGCTCGTCGTGTAGGGACCTCCGGCGTCGGCGGACGGCTCGCTGAAGGACATTCGCCAGACGCCGCGTCCCTGCGTACCGACGTAGAGCGTCAGCGTTCCGGCTGGCTCGTTGTCGAAGTAGGCGTAGCGCGGTCGCGGCAGATGGGCGATACCGGTTGTCGCCGGCGTGAAGGGATCGGTCACGAGGCTCCAGTTGTCCCCGCCGTCGTAGCTGAGGAATACGCCGGAGTCGGCCCCGCCGGCCACGATGACGTCGCCGTCGAGCTGGCTGTAGGCGATCAGCATCGGCTGCGGGTAGCCCTGGAACTGGGCGCGCGCCCCGCCCTTGTTGGTCGAGGGGCCCTGCTGGTTCTCGTACTTGAACGCCCCGTTGCCGGTCATGAGGTTGTCGAGCTCGGGGTCGGCATCCCAGGTCGTGCCCCCGTCGGTGCTCGACATCATGCGCGGGGTCGCGCCGCGCACGTCGGAGACGTAGAGCCGGTCGTCGTCGTTGGGGTCGACGGCGAAGATCCCGATGCCGCTCGACAGGGTGCCGTTGTCGTCGAGGCGGTCCCAGGTGCCGGCGTTGCCGGTCCCCTCGTAGCGATAGAGCTGGTCGTCACCACGACCGGTGCACTGGCCGGACTGCACGAAGAACACCGGGGTCGTCCCCTGCATGGAGGACTGGATGGCGCAGGCGTTCCCGACGCCGGGCGGGTCCGGCAGTGCCGTCCATACGATCGGGCTGGCCTGGATGTCGGTCGTCACGTACACGCCGTCGGACATCAACAGCACGACGTCGTCGTCCCCGGTGCCGTAGTTGACGAACCGGTGGCCCCAGGTGAACCCGGTGAGAGTGCCGGAGCCGGGATAGTTGGGGATCTCCGCATTGCCCGCGTAGTTGGAGCCACCCCGCTCGATCCGGTTGAACCGCCCCAGCCGTAGCAACAGGTCGAAGCGAGCGTCAGTGCAGGGGTGACCAGCGCGTCGAAGGTGTCGCAGCAGTTGGGGTTCGTCCAGGTGACCGGGGAGTTGCCCGCGTTGATGGTGCTGAACGTGCCGTTGTCCTGGACACCGAACAGGAGGTCCTCGGCCGTGTCACCCGCGCGGTCCGCCCCGCTCATGGTCCACAACCACAGCCCGTGATAGTTGACGTTGGACCGCGTCCAGGTCGGGGCGTGACAGCCCGGGCTGCCGGCGATGGTGTTGGTGTGCACGCCGCCGTCGGAGGAGTACAGGACGGGGCAGGCGTCGTTGCTCGCCTCGGCTGTCGAACAACAGGTCTCCGCCGTCCCAGTGGGCGCCGTTCTGCGCGTTGATCCACGAGCCCGAGGCCGGACAGCGCCGCGTCGTCGTGTTCGTCGTGTCCGCCGGCGTGGTGCAGTCCGCGCGGAACAGCTGGACGTCGCCGGCCCACATGTCGAACTTGTCGTCGGACCCGGAGTCCGCCCGCTGGTTGGTCACGACGAACGGGATCCGGCCCTGCGGCTGCGGATTGCCGAGGTTCGTCCAGCTCCCGCCCGCGTTGTCGGACTCGTAGACGTTGTTGTCGGAGGCGTAGATGAAGAGCACGTCCGACTCGTCCGGAGAAGCGGAGATCGAGCAGCGACCGGTCGGCATCGATCCGCCTGCGGTGAAGCTTGCGCCCCCGTCGGTGCTGCGCAGGTGTCCGTCGTTTCCGCAGACGTCGATGATGCCTCCCGGCTGCACGAGCACGTCCCAGACGTTCGAGGCCGTGCTGTGCCGGCGTCGGATCGACGAAGCTCCAGGTCGTGCCGCCGTTCGTGCTCAGCGCCAGGCCGCAGTTGGTCCCCACCGCCATGGTCGAGCCCTGGATCGAGACGCCGAACGCCGTCGGCTCGTTGCGGACGTTGGCGCAGCTCCAGCCCGCGGGCGTGTTGTCGTTCGGCCGTGCCCTCGAGGGCCGAGTTCGGCCACGACGTGAGCGGATGCGACCAGGTGGCGCCGGCGTCCGTGCTGACCTCGATGCCCGACCGCGGGTTGACCCGCCCGTCGTACCACGACGTCGCCACGACCCGGTTCGTGTTGGCCGGATCGACCTCGACGTCCCACACGATCACGGGCAGGTGCGCCTCCAGACGGGCCCAGTTGGTCCCGCCGTCGGTGCTCTTGAACAGGCCGCCGTACTCGCTCGCCAGATAGAAGACCTGGTTGTCGCCGGGCACTGCCGCCATGTGGTTGACCCGGCCGCCCGAGGCCGCGTTCGCATTGGAATTGTCCGACGTGTCGGGGTTGATGTCGACCGGGATCGCGAGCGCACTCGCGCCGCCGGCGAGCAGCATCACCAACGCGAGAGCGCACGTCAGACGTGCGCGAGCAACGGCCATGCAAAGCATGTGGTTCCCCCCGGAAACGATTACTTGACCTGCCCCGACCGCGACCTCACTCAGCCGCGGAGCGACGGTAACCGGTCCCGACAGTCGGTGGGAAAAAGTTCTCGAGTGCCTGACTGGCACGTCGTATACGGCGACGTTCAGCCCTCGAGCGTGCCGAGATCGGGCGGCACGTCGACGGCGAGCTCCTCGAGCGCGGCCATCGGGACGGTGTCGAGCGCACGCTCGCTGGTGCACGTCAGGACGACGTATGCGGCGGCGCCGTCCTCGTGGGCCCGCAGCCAGTTGTGGGCCGTCACGCACCACCGGTCGCCGGGCTGCAGGCCCGGGAAGCCGTGCATCGGCATCGGCGTCGAGAGGTCGTTGCCGATCGACTGCTGATGGGCGAGGAACTCCGCCGAGACGACGCAGCAGATGAGGTGCGCGGCGCCGTGGGGGCCGCTCCGGCAACAGCCGTCGCGGTAGAAGCCCGTCATCGGCTCGGTGCCGCAGGGCTCGAGGGGGCCGCCGAGGACGTTGCGCTCCGCCATCCCCGCAGTATCGCGTGACAAGGGGGTCCGGCCCACCGGCATCGTGCCGTCTTAGGGACATGACCCGCTTCATCGTCCTGCTCACCGCAGCCGCTCCTGCTCCTGACCCCCTCCGCCGCCGGCAGCCGCGGATCCGGCCTGTGCCGAGGACCAGCCGTGCTGGAACTGGACGCAGATGGGGAACCGCCAGCGAGCGCGTTGTGACCGTGGAAGGAGAGGCGATGGTCGTGGGCACCTGCCAGTTCCAGAAGCTCTGGTACGCCAAGCGCATCCGGTACGGCGGGCCCGGTCCGCGGACCGAGCGACTCAAAGGCGATGCGTGGGCACGGCGCTACGGCTGCGGGTTCGACGTCCAGAACTACTAGCTTCGCCTGATCGCACTGGCTCTCGTGATGCTCGCGTTCATCGTGCCGCAGGCCCGGGCGTCGGAGACCTGCGCGAGGCCGCAGGGCGTCCAGCAGATCGAGTTCTCGCGGAGCGAGTACCCGCACATCCGCAGGCACCTCCGGGGCGCCCTGCGGCGAGGCTGGCCCCGAGTCCTGGTCATCAATCGCCGGCGGGCCGACGAGCGCCGCGACAGGGCGCTGGCCGGCATCCCCACCAAGGACGGGTTCGACCGGGACGAGTATCCGCCCGCCGTCGGCAGGGGCCGCGGAAAGGGACTCGAGCGCGGGCGCAACCCAAGAGGCTGGAAGACGGACGTGCGCTACGTGCAGTCGAGCGAGAACCGCAGTCACGGAGCCTCGCTCGGAGGGCAGCTGTCTCCGTTCTGCGACGGCACCAGGTTCAGGTACCGATTCGCACGGTAAAGCCGACGGGCCAGTAGGTGGATCGTGTCCTCTGCGCAGCGCACGTCGATGCGCACCAGCTCCGGGATGATGATGAGCGTCGCCCGCACGTCGCCCTCGAGCAGCTTGCCGCAAAGATCGCGAGCGTCCCGTCGGGGAGCGCGGAAACGAGCTGGCCGTGGCGCTCGCCGATGCGCTCGAGCTCGGTTTGGAGGCTCAAGCCGGACGTCCCAGGACCACCGCGGCCCAGCCGTCGCGCTCGAGCCGGCGCACCTCCTCAAGCCCGGCGCGGGCGTAGAGCTCCCGAGCCGCGGGCGCTTCCGACTCAGGCGGGAACCTCAGGCCTCCTCGCGAGGCCGCCGGCTCAGCAGCCGCCGCTCTGACGCAGTTCCCGGTGATACTCCGCCATCTCGGCGGAGTTGAAGTCCTCGTGCGTCTGGCTCTGGAGCTCCGGCACGCGTTCCTGGTGGTAGGGCGAGTCGAGGCTCTCGTTGTGTCCGATCACGTCGGCATCGTCGATCGAATAGCGGCACTGCAGCCACCGGGTGAGAGCGATCGACGAAGCCATCTGTGCGTCGTTGTCGAGCACCTCGCTCGCGGTGAAACCAGCGTGCTCGATGCCGATCGCCGTGTAGTTCAGGCCGACGGTGTGACGGCACATGATCGACAGCGGAACGAGCTGCAGGACGGTTCCATCGCGATCGATGACGAAGTGGGCGCAGGTACCCGGCAGCTCGTTGAGCTCGCTATCGGGAACGTCGGGTTCGAAGATCGCGATCGCGTCTGCTGCCGAGTCCGTCACGGTGTAGTGCTCGACGATGACCTGGGGGTCCTCGAGGCGGTACGACGAGAAGCCATAGTGGCGCTCGGCGTACGCCGCCATCTCGTCGCGACGCTGCTGCGGGAAGGAGATGAAGGCGCGGGTGATCGGAGGCGGCTCGACTCCGGACTCAGGCTCCGGCTCAGGCGCCGTGGGTCGAACGCTCCGTTCGCGTCGGCGCTCTTGCTCCTCTGCACGCTCACGGCGTCGTGACAGCGCTTCGATCTCTTCGATGGTGATCTTGCGGCCGGGCTCGGCGGTCGCGCTCGACTCGGCAACCGCACCCGGCTTCGAAGAGTCATCGGAGCCGCAGCCGGCTACCAGCAGAACGGACAGGACAACCCAGATCGCCGTTCGCGTCATCCGGACTCTCCCTGCCGCGGAGACGGCGCAACCCGTCAAAGCCGCGTGGCGGATCGATCAGTTGCGAGGGCCACTGGCCGACATCTTCACACGCTCGAGCCTCGCGGCTCAGGTGGGGCCGCCTTAGAAGTCACCGTTGCGCCTGACCGACGGTGACGGCTCTGTGTCGGATTTCACGTCACACAGGTCGCCCTGCCCATCGCCGTCGGTGTCGGTTTGATCGGTTTGTAAAAAGGTCCGGACTCGGGGTCCTGTGTCTCGTCCCCGGATCCGTCGGCGTCGGCGTCCGGCTCGATGTCGGCGTTGATGAGGAGCTCGAGCGCGCTTGGGAGTCTTCGTGCTCGGGGGCCCGCGTCTCTCCGGCCTGCAGCGGCGGCTGCCACCCACTGGTGTGGGACTGCTCGGTCGTCGCCAACACCGACAATGCCGGCTGGACCGACAGCGAGTACGCGGAATCTTCTCGGGGACAACCCTCGCGACACCGCGAGCATGGCCGAACGCCCGCGCCGCTCCGCATCCCCCGCGACGATCCCGCAGGCAGGCCTGCGAATGGACCGGACCCCGCCGTGGTCCAACCACCGCCCGTCCACGGAGCTGTGCGGGCAGGACCGCGAGTCTCCGCCGCAGGGTGACGGTCTCGGCGGTTGCGATCACGCAATGCGTCAGCCGGTCCCGCCGCGGATGGCGGCGGGACCGTGACGCGACGTTGTTACGGGACGTTCGTGACCGACTCGCAGCCGTGCGAGGCCGTCAGGTTGTCCGTGCCCGGCCCGCCGTCACAGGAGTCGGGGGCGCCGGACCCGCCGGAGAGCGTGTCGTTGTCTTCCTCGCCGAAGACGCGGTCGGCTCCGTCGCCACCGTTGACGTCGTCGTTGCCGCTACCGCCACGCATCGTGTCGTTGTCCTTCTCACCTTGGATGTCGTCGTCGCCGTTGAGACCCTGGATGAGGTCGTTGCCGGACTGGCCGCCGAGGTTGTCGTTGCCGTTGCCGCCGGAGACCCGATCGTCGCCTGAACCGCCGCGGACGAAGTCGCCGCCACCGCGCGTGCAGATCCGGTCGTTGCCGCCGCGTCCGTCGACCACATCGGCACCGTTGCCGGTGACGATCAGTCGTCGTTGTTGGTGCCGGTGACCGTTCCGTTGCCGACGATCGTCGCCTGCTGTCCGAAGCACAACGGATTACCCGGCGGTCCACTCTGACAGCCGGTATCGGCCGCATCGGTCTGGCCGTCGCCGTCGTTGTCGACGCCGTCGGAGCAGCTCGGGTCACCGGGCGGTCCTTCGGGTGACTGGCAGTCCGGGTCGTTCTGGTCGGTCTGACCGTCACCATCGTCATCGATGCCGTTCGAGCACGTGAGCGCCCCAGGAGGGCCTTCGACGCCGGCGGGCGGTGCAAAGCCCGGGCAGATGCGCACGAGACTGTTATCACCGGTGGTGGTGCCGTCGTCGTAGCGGGTGCCGCTCTGAGACTGGTACAGGCAGCCGTCCGAGCCCACCTGGGACAGGTCGGAGCGGAAGCCTCCGCTGGCGAACACGGACTGCGTCGGCGGCTGCGTGTAGTCGTCACCCGGGAAATCGAACCGGGTCATCGTGCCGTCGGTATTGCCGCTGACCACGAACCTCGGCGGGCTGGCCTTGAAGGCGATGCCGTCGGGCTCGGTCGACAACGGTACGTGCTGCACCAGCGCGCCGGTCGAGCTGTCGATGATCGCGAGGCTGTAGGCGCCGGGACCTGAGCGGTTCGCCGCGAACAGGTAGTTACCGGTCGGGTCGAAGTAGATCCCGTCCAGGAAGTTCCCATTCAGGGCGGTCGAGAAGACGCTCGCCGAGGTGAGCGCCTGATCGATGCGGTGCAGCGTGCCGTTGGATCCGACGTATACGAGATACCTGACTGACAGGATCGACCGCGATGCCGAGCGCGTTGCCGCCCGGCCCCGCAGGGCCGGCAAGCGTGGCGCCTGTGCCGGGTCAAGCTTCACGACGCCCGAACCGAGGTTCGAGAACAGCGCCCCGCCGACCTGCGTCATGCCGCAGCCAGCGTTGCTGGCCGTGTCGGTGCGCGGGTGCAGCGTGCTCGTGCCGTTCAGCGGCGGCAGCGTCGTCGCGCTGTCGAAGCGGTGCAGCGGGCTGCCGCTGAAAGAGCAGTTGTTGGTGATCGGGTCACCATCGGGGGCGAACGCGACTCCACCCATGAACGATGGCTGGGTGCCGTAAAGTTCCTGCGTGAACGGCGGCTGTAAAGAAAGTGAACTGCCCGGCTGCGAGCGCAGGCGCGGCCAGGGCACAGGTGGCGAGCAGGACTGCCGCTGTGAGCAGCCCAAAGCTCCGAGCTTCCTTCATGAAGTTTCCCTCCCCGGGATCTCAAGCTGCGGGTCTGCCGTCGCCCGCGAGCGGACGCTAACCCATTCCGCCATCGAGGTGGGAAAACTGTCCAGGGAGCGATGACCACCGGCCGAGTCTGAGCGTGGTCATGTTGTGTGTATCCGCCACCGGAGGCCGGGCGGCATCATCTTCACGGGTGAAGCCGCGCGCCACGCTTCATCCCGGATGATGGCTGTGGCGGCCTCCAACGATCCGTGCAGGGACAAGGCTTCTGAGCGGAAGCCTGGCGGTACGTCAGTCAGCGCGCCGCGGAGGGGACCGCGGTTCGGTTGCCAAACCGGTCGCGCGCAGCACCGGTGGGAACGGTGGCCCCGGGCGGTAGCGAGAAGGTCGTTCCCCGGCGGCGGCGGACCCGCACCGTGCGCCCGCCCGGCGTACGCGCACGGATCACCCCGCCCGAAGCGAACGCGGGCCGGCTGGTGAGATCGAGCATCGGATCGATCTCGGGATAAGTGATCCGAACTCGCCCGGAGCCGAGCTCCTGCAGGCGCAGCGCACGCGACGGCCGCACGAGGAAGGGACTCGAGGCGAGGCGGTAGCGGTTGGCGGTCACGACGAAGCGATACCGCCCGCGCCGCTGGGTGAGGGGGATCTGCCACTCGGCCGTGTGGACCCCGTCTTCGTCGACCCGCCACAGGATCTGCAGCCCGAGGTCATTGGTGACGGTGCGCCAGCGTTTGGACGCCCTTCGCTGGACGGTCACGAAGGAGCGGTCGAGGGGACGATCGAGTCCGCGCTCACCGCCCTGCCAGACCAGGCTCGCGCGCTCCAGTCGCGGGGCGACTCGGCGCGGCTGAACGGTGATCGCCGCGGACTCCGACCCGAACCCGTAGGGCGTCCGGTCGGCGACGACGCCGTTGCGGGGATCGAAGTCCACCGGCTCCGGCGCCGGCTCCCCGCCCGCGAGGTCGGTTGCCAGCGCGGCGAGGTCGCTGCCGACGAGCGCGCCGCTGGCGCGCCCGTAGAGCATCGATCCGCCCTCGTAGTGCTGCTGGTCATACTCCTCGGGCGTCGTGAAGTAGTGCAGGTACTCATTGGCGTAGCCGGCCAGCGCAACGCACTTGACCCCGGCCGGGCGCAGGGCGGCGAGCACCGCCGCGCGCGTGCGGCGCCCCATCTCGGCCGTCATCTCACCGGGAACCGTCGCCAGGGCGCCATCACCCACTCGGACGACCGACAGTGGATAAGCCGACGGGAAGTCGCCCGCGGGCGGCCGGATCGTCTGGATCTTGCGGCCCTGGGGTCCGTCGCCGGCCGGCAGACGATCGCCCTCGTGGCTGATGCCGTCAAGGTCGAACAGCGGTCCGCGGTTCTCCTCGGAACCGGTGAGGAACGGGAGCCCGACGATCGGCTCGTCGTCGACCGACGCGCCGTCGACGGTGCGGCCGCAGAAGCACTGGCGCGTCCAGCGCAGGTCCAGTCGCGGCGCGCGTTCGGTGCGGCGGCCGGCGCTCCGCCAGGCCCGCAGCATCGCGCGCGCCTCGGCCGTGCCGACCTGCTCGGCGAAAGCGGGCCCGCGGCCGCGCAGCCCGGCGGTCAGATCGCCCGCGTCGGCATTGCCGTAGGCGCCGACGACCTCGAGGCCCCGCGGCACGCGGCCTATGCGGCGCACTCGGCGCTCGAAGACGCGACTGGCTGAGGCGGTGTGGTCGCCGTTGTAGACGCCGAACGTGTACGGGTTGACCGTCCCGTGATCGGCGAAGTTCATCCAGGCGCCGAGCGGGACGGTCCTGCCCCTACGGACGCGGTCGACGCGCAGCACGTCGACCTTGGGGTCGATCGTGTGGGCGTAACCATCGGGGTCGAGGGTGACGTCACCATCCCCGGGAGGGAGGTCGAGGCCATGGTCGGCGAGGTGCGCCTCGATGCTGCGATTGTCGGTCACGCCAAGCCAGCCGCGTCCGTCCCCAGCCGGCGCGTGCCGGGCCGAGGTCATCGTCGGCGCGGGCGATCGACAGCGCCACGCGATCGACCAGGAAGCCGTATAGCTGCGGGTCGGTGGAGACGGAGAAGTCCGTCGGAGTCCCCACGGTCGGCGCCACGAAATTGTCCGCACCGAAATTCGAGAACCCGGCCGGGCCCGAGTGGGTGTGCGAAGCGGACACGACAAGATCGCGCTCGGTGTAGCCGCGCTCTTCGAGAGCGTCGGCGACGTCGGCCACGAGCCCCCCTGGGGTGAAGCCGAGATCGGTGGTGACAAGGGCGATCCTGGTCGCCCCCCGGCGCAAGACGATCGTCCGCGCCAGCAGTCGGGTGTGGACGCCGCGGGCGACGGCGTCCGAGCGCACGTAGCCCATCGTCGCGAAGCCCGTTGGCGGGGTTAGGTCGGAGCGCCCCGCCCCGGCCTGCAGCTTCGCGGCGCCCGCGTTCGCAGGGAGGAAGGCGAGCGCGAACAGAGCGAGCACCGCGGGTTTGAGTCGGCGCACGCGCCGAAGATACCCCGACCGGATTTTCAGCAACCGCGTCCGTTCGGACCGCAACGAGTGACGTCGATCTGCAGAGCACGTATTGGCTCCAGACCGGAAAGCCGACGCCCGGATTCGAACCGCCGCTCCTGCGATCGTCAGGCCAAGCTCGGCGCGACCGACGCCAGGCAGGCGAACGCGTTCGCGGGTGACGGTGCGAGTCTGCTCGCTTTCTCGAAGTCGCCCATCCCCAGGACGGCTGAGCGCCGACCCACCGCCAGCGATGGTCATGGTCCGGTGGCGGTTCGTCCGGAAGCTCACCGGCGAATCGGTAGCTCACCCAGCCGTGATCCCAGACGGCCGGGCAGGGTGCCAGCGCCGACTCCGGCAGCAGAGCAATACGCGCGTGGTCACCGAGCAGCTCCTCGAGTACCTCGGGGTGGCTCTCCCACAGAAGACCGATCGCCTTCCGCGCGGCCACCCAGTCAGCGGAGATCAGCAGGTCTTCCAAACCTCCGCCGCGGCTCATCAGGCCGCGCTCGACCGCGGCATGGAAGAGTTGATCTACCTGGATTTTGTTGATGCCGGCGCGCTCATCCGCGATGCGGCGAACCGCCAACCAGGCCGGCATCGGGTCAGGCGCTCCAAGCGCCTCGCCGATCAGTTGCGGCCGGCACGTCGCGAGATGACCTGCTGCCGCCCTCGCGTCTTGGTGCAGGTTGTCGTAGCTCCACCAGATGCGGTCGGGCTCGCGCTCGAACCGTTGCGCTCGGCGACAGCGATTACCGCTCGCGCCTGTCGGTCGCTGAAGGCACACACGGGGAAGCCGACGGGCGGACTCGAACCGCCGACCCCTTCATTACGAGTCATCCGGCTCAGGGCCGAGTTGGCGGCCTAGGGCCGGTTCGCTCAGGTTGGTCGGTCTCGCTCGCGAGAAATCTGTCGAGCTCAGGACACGTTGTCGGGACCGGCTTGAGCGATGCGTTCACAGCTGTGCTTTGGGTTACTCGCTCCGTAGCGAACTGGCCCACGCCAGCGCGTCCGCGGCCAAGCTGACCGCTGATCCACGATCGAGCGTCCCCGGAGACCGCAATCCATACCGCAAGGTCACGCCGTAGGGCGTGAGCAAGTCGGCGCCAGCGAGGGATGCGGGGATCTCGATGCCGGCGTCATCACACAGCTGCATGAGGAGCGCGATGTTGTGCGTGAACGGAAACTCCGTGTCGCTCGACGCCAGCACCGCCTTGAGCGCCTTCTCGACGGCCTGCTGGGCATGAAAGCCGACGATCGCGTCTGAGACATTGGCGTTGTCAAGTAGCGCCTCGGCAGCGGTGCGGTCGTCCTGAGCCAGCGCGATCAGCTCGCGAGCCAGGTCGCCCTGATCGGCCATCAGCCAGCGATCACTCGACCCTCACTGA
This sequence comes from uncultured Solirubrobacteraceae bacterium, assembly GCA_963759945.1. Lineage (GTDB taxonomy): Bacteria > Actinomycetota > Thermoleophilia > Solirubrobacterales > Solirubrobacteraceae > DATLGB01. The sequence continues at coordinate 113,360 of CAVXBH010000027.1, forward strand.
CGGCGGCGTGTACGAGACTGCCACGCACCTCACGCCAGTCAGTCACCTCGCGCTCGCTGACGACAACCACCTCGACCGGCAGCCGCAGGTCACGCAGCTCCCGCATCAGCCGCACCGATTCGAGAGCAGCATTGTCCACTTCCGGCTCAATGACGAGAATGTCGAGGTCGCTATGCGTACCGGCGGTCCCGCGCGCGTAGGACCCGAACAGAATCACCCGCGCCTCCGGCGCTGCGAGCGCCAGCCGCCGCCCAGCTTCGCTGATCTGCGCGTCATCGATCACCGCAAAGACGGTACCGCCACCCGCGGCATCCCGCCCGGTCCTCCGGCTAGCTACACCGCCCGGCAGAATGCCCGACACATGGCACGAACCTGGCTGTCAATTCGTGTGGACCTCGTCCAGGGCGGCGGCCGGATCCTGTGGCCGCGGCCAGGGCGAGTCTTCGCTGCCTCCCGCTCACAGACATTTGCACAGCTCGGCGATGCCATCGATGACGCCTTCGCGCGATGGGACCGTTCACACCTCACGTTGTTCGCGCTCGCCGACGGCTCCGAGCTATACGGGCCGATCCACCGGGAGGAACCGTCGGAAGGCTCAAAGTTCGCAGGGGATGCGAAGCTCAGCCGGCTCGCGGCCGGCGAGCAGCTGACGTACACCTTCGACATGGGCGACGACTGGGTGCATCTATGCACTGTGGCGGCACAGCGGATCGACCCGCTGCCCGTCCTCGGGATCATTCCCGACCGCCCACTCCCTTACTGGGGCTGGGGGGAGATCCCTGACCAATACGGCCGCCTGGTTGAGGACGGCGAGACGCCGCTCGGGCCCGACCCCGACCGCACTGACCTCCCACCGCTCCACCCATCCTGGGGTCGACGCCAATCTGCCTCGGAGGCGCACACCCTTCCCGGCCTCGACGTGGCCATTGTCCGACACTTCTGCGAGCAGCGAATCCCCCCGCATGCTTTGGATCAGCTGCGCCTTGAACTCGAGGAAGGCCCCGCGGCGATCACGATCGTCGAACGCCGCGCACCGTGGCGCGAGGACTACGGACCGGAATGGACCAGCAGCCCTATCGCCCAGATGCGGTACTCCGCTGGCTCCGGCGCATGGACGCTGTACTGCCGGGACCGGCATGAGCGCTGGAACCGCTACCCCCGGCTGCCGCCCACCCCCGACATCACCGCCCTCCTGAACGAGATCGACGGCGACCCCACCAACATCTTCTGGGGATAGACCCGCAGGGCTCTGCAACCAAGCCGACGGGCGGACTCGAACCGCCGACCCCTTCATTACGAGTGAAGTGCTCTACCAGCTGAGCTACGTCGGCACGGGGCGGGGCGCAGTGTAGAGCGGGGTCTTGCCGCCCGGCGGCGCGCGGCGTAGTGTCGCGCGATGAAGTCCAAATACACCGAGAAGTACCAGGAGCAGGCGGCGGAGTTCCTCGAGCCGGGGGAGCAGGTGCTGAGCGCCTGCATCGCGCAGCCGAAGGGGCGGACGCTGGCGATGGTCGGCGGCGGCGGGGCGGCCACGGAGATGGGTCACCGTCAGCAGCGGGCGTCGGCCGGTGCCGCGGAGACGGCGGGGCTGCTGGTCGAGGGACCGATGGCGATCGCGATCACCGATCAGCGGGTGGCGACCTTCAAGATCTCAGCGCCGGTGCTCGGGCGCGGCGGAAACATCAAGGAGATGCTGAGCGCGATCCCGCTGAGCGCGGTCGACTCCTGGGAGTACAAGAAGTTCGGGATGCGCGAGAAGACGAAGATCACCGTGGGCGGAACGCCCGTGGAGCTCGAATCCGCCGCCGGCGGCAAGCAGCTCCACGAGGCGTTCGAGCACGCCCGCGGGGGTTAGACGCGCGGGGGTTCGTTGCGGGTGACGGTCTCGTCGGTCGAGGCCGTCGATGGCGCCGATGTCGCCGAATCCGTCGAGTGTTCGCCGAGCTCGTGGTCGAGCTCACCGCGCTCGTGCAGGTCCGCACGGCCCTCGTGGGCCTCGGCTTCACGGCGGGCGAGGCCGGCATCGCGCTCGGCGCGCTCAGCGGCGAGCTGCGCCTCCTTGGCCTGCTGCTCGGCGAGCAGGGCGCTCTGCGAGTGCTCTGAGGCGACCTCGCGGTGATGCGATGCGGCTTGCTCGCGCTCGACCTTGAGGCGCTTCTCCTCGCGGCGGCTTGAAGACGACAGGTACGCGAGTACCGCGATGACGATGATCACGGCTACGACGATGGCGATGATTGCGCCTGTGGACATATGAATTCCTTCGGTCGTGGTTGACACTCCCGCTGGCATTCGGTCTGCCCTAGCGTCCACCGGCCTATGCGCGCGTTCGACCTGCAGTGCCACTCCCTCTACTCAGACGGCAAGCTGCCGGCACCCGAAGTCATGCAGACGGCGAAGGACCACGGGATGGAATTGGTCGCCCTCACCGATCACGACACGATCGAGGGTGTCGACGAGGCGCGCGCCGCCGCGAAGGACCTCGGACTCGCCTTCTCGGCGGCCACGGAGCTCTCCTCCGTCGAGGGCCCGCACTCCGATCTGCACATCTGCGGCTACGAGCTCGACACGACCGATTCGACGCTGATCGAAGCCCTGGAGGAGTTCCGCGCCGACCGCCAGACGCGGGTGGAGGGGATCGCCGACCGGCTCGAGGAGCTCGGCTTCACCGTCGATCGCAGCGTCCTCAGGGAGCGCAAGGCGGCGGGCCTGCCGATCGGCCGCCCGCACATCGCCGACGCGGTGCTCGATCACCCGGAGAACCAGGAGCGGCTGCGCTCCGAGGGCATCACGGACAAGAACTCGTTCTTTCCGGAGTACATCGTCCCCGGCGCCAAGGCCTTCGTGAATCGCACGCGGCCGACGGTCGAGGAGGCCATCGGCGTCATCAAGGCGGCCGGCGGCGTCGCGATCTGGGCGCATCCCTTCTGGGATCTGGACGACCCGCAGGAGGTCGTCGACACGATCGTCCGCTTCAAGGGTTACGGGGTCGACGGGATCGAGGTCTTCTATCCCACGCACGACGAGGAGCAGACGAAGCTGCTGCACGCGACGTGCTCCGAGCACGGCCTGCTGAAGACCGGATCGTCTGACTTCCACGGCCCCGAGCACGGCAAGTTCAGCCGCTTCGGCGCCTTCGAGCTCTACGGGCTCGAGCCCGACCTGGGTCCGATCGGCTCAGCCGCTTAGCCGACCCGGTCGTCGCGCGTGTAGATGTTCACGCGCTCGCCGCGGGCGAAGCCGCAGAGGGTCAGGCCCCGGTCGCGGCCAGCGAGATCGCCAGCGACGTCGGAGCGCCGACGCCGACGAGGATCGGCGCACCCGCGACGGCCGCCTTCTGCACGAGCTCGAAGGACAGCCGGCCGGACACGCAGAGCACGAAGTCCGAGAGGGGCACGAGGCCGTCGACCAGCGCGCGGCCGATCACCTTGTCCATCGCGTTGTGGCGACCGACGTCCTCGCGGACGATGGACAGCGACCCGTCGGCGGTGAAGAGGCCCGTCGCGTGCAGGCCGCCCGTGCGCTCGAAGCCGGGCTGGCGCAGACGGTCGGGCAGGGCCGCGAGCAGGTCGCGCGCCACCACAGGTCCCTCCCCCAGGTCGGCCGCAGTGACGGCCACCTCCTCGAGCGCCCCCTTCCCGCACACCCCGCACGAGGACGACGTGTAGAAGGAACGGGAGGACGGCTCGCGCAGCAGCGGGCCGGTGACCTCGATCGTGTTGGCGGCGAGATCCTCGGTGAGACCGACGGGCCGCGGGCCGTCGATCAGTCCCTCGCCGTGCAGGAAGCCGAGCGCGAGCTCCTCGTCATGACCGGGCGTGCGCATGGTGACGGCGAGCGCACGGCCGTCCACGCGGATCTCGAGCGGCTCCTCGACGGCGACCTCGTCGGCCGCGCCGTCGGCCAGGACTACGCGAGTGTGCGCGCCAGCCGGAACGACAACGCCTCCAGCGCGAGGTCCTCGCTCACGTTGAGCAACAGTCGCGTGCGGGACTCCTCCACCAGCTCGAGGGCTGCCCGCAGAGCGCCGGCGGAGAACCCCGTCGCATCCAGCGTCCGGTCGGCGTTGTGCGCGAGCTCGGGTGCCCCGGCCACGACGCAACCCAGATCGCGCAGGTAGAGGCCGGCGAGCTGCAGCGCCTGGTCGATCCCGCCGGTCCGGGCGCGCCGCTCGGCACGCTTGATCTGGTCGTCGTAGAAGGTCGAGCGGCGCCTGTGCTCCTTGCGCGGGAGATACTGGAGCTCCTCGTCGCGCGTCTGCTCGAGCTTCTCGCGCGCGACCGCCGCCCGCGCCTGCCCAGCCGCGAGCAGGGGCCGCCAATCGCCCTCGCGGACGAGGCCCTCGGCGGCCGCGCGCAGAGCCCGGCCGGCGTCGGTGGCCAGCTCCGCGGCGCGGCGCGCGTCCCCCAGGGCCAGACGCGCGCAGGCGAGCGCCTCGTCGCCGTCGGCTCCCTCGAGCCGTGCCGCGATCTTCTCGGGCGGCGCGGGATCGAAGCGGACCATCTGGCAGCGCGAGGCGATCGTCGGCAGCACCTGGCCCGGCCGGTCCGACAGCAGGATCAGCACCGCGTAGGACGGCGGCTCCTCCAGTGTCTTGAGCAAGGTGTTCGCGGCCTCGTCGTTCATGGTGTCGCAGTGCTCCAGGACGAACACCCGGCGCGCTGCCTCGAACGGCGTCCGCGTCGCGGCCTCGACCACGGGCTTGGCGACATCCTCCCGCCGCATCTCGTGCGCGCCGGTGGGCACCACCCAGGTCAGGTCGGGATGGACGCCGGAGAGCACGCGCTCGCGCTCGCCGAGCAGCCGCGCGGCGAACTCCCGCGCCGCCTGCGCCTTCCCCGAGCCCGCAGGCCCGGCGAACAGGTACGCGTGCGAGGGCTCGCCCTTCAACCCGGCCCGCAACACGGCGGCGGCGTGCGGGTGGGCCTCCAGGATGGACATCGCCTGCGAGTCTATGAACGGTGTTCATCTCGGTCGAAGGAATCGACGGATCGGGCAAGACCACGCTCGTGCGCGGCTTGGCGGACGCGCTCGGTGCGACCGCCCTGCGCGAGCCGGGCGGCGAGCCTCTGGCCGAGGCGATCCGCGAGCTCGTCAAGGCCCACGCCTTCGACGCCCACGCCGAGGCGTTGCTCTTCGCCGCAGCGCGTGCGCAACTCGTCGCCACCGAGATCGCGCCCCGGCTGGCCCGGGGTGAGACGATCGTCATCGACCGCTTCGTCGACTCGAGCCTCGCCTACCAGGGTGCGGGCCGCGGGCTGGGGATCGAAGTCGTACGCGCGATGAACGCGTTCGCCCCGGTGCCAGACCGGACGTTGTTGCTCCGGATCGATCCGGAGGTGGCGCTCGGTCGGGCCGACGACCGCGGCACCACCGATCACTTCGAGGACATCGAACTGCTGCGCGCGGTCGCCGCCGCTTATGACCAGCTGGTGTTGGACGAGCCCGGAAGGTTCGTGGTCTTGGATGCGGCTCTTGCGCCGGAAGCTCTGCTCGCGGCCGCGCGGGAGGCCGTCGAACTGCAGCATTGAGGGAGTGGTAGCGGAGCGCCACTGGAACGAGAGTGCGGTTGGGCCCGGAAACCGAACCCATTCGCACTTTGTTTGGCCCGCCACCCTTCGGGCTCCCCCTCAATGCCAATCGGCAACGGCCAGCCCCGCCTCCAACGCCCCGAGCGGAGCGTGGCGGCCCAAAAGCGGCTAGGCGTAGCCGTCCGGGTTCGTCTGGTGCCAGGCCCAGGCGTCGGAGATCATCGTCTCGATCCCGGCCTTGCGGGGCTCCCAGCCGAGGCGCTCGCGCACCCGTTCGCTGGCCGCGACGAGCATCGGCGGGTCACCGGCGCGGCGGCCCTGCTCGATCACGGAGAAGTCGACGCCGGTCACGCGCTTCGCCGCCTCAATGACCTCGCGAACGGAGAAACCGTTGCCGTTGCCGAGGTTGAGGATCTCGTGCGTGCCCGGCTTGATGGCCTCGAGCGCGAGCATGTGCGCGTCGGCGAGATCCTCGACGTGGATGTAGTCACGCACCGCTGTGCCGTCCGGCGTCGGGTAGTCCGTTCCGTAGATGGCGACGGACTCGCGGCGGCCGGCGGCGGCCTGCAGGATCAGCGGGATCAGGTGGGTCTCGGGCTCGTGGTGCTCGCCGAGCGGACCGCTCGCGCCCGCGACGTTGAAGTAGCGCAGCGACATGGCGCCGAGGCCGTGGGCGAGGCACTCATCGCCGATCATCCGGTCCACCGCGAGCTTCGAGTTGCCGTACGAGTTGACGGGTGCGGTGGGCACGCCCTCATGGATCGGGACCTCCTCCGGCTCGCCGTAGGTCGCGCAGGTGGAGGAGAAGACGAGCCGCTTGATGCCGTGCTCGCGCATGGCGTCCAGCAGGTTCAGCGTCCCCACGAAGTTGCCGCGGTGATAGCGCTCGGGGTGCTCGACGGACTCGCCGACGAGCGCGAGGGCGGCGAAGTGCAGCACGCCGTCGAAGCCGCCGCCCAGCGCCTCGGTGACCGCGTCGAGGTCCAGCAGGTCGACCTCCAGCAGCTCGCAGCCGTCCGGCACGGCGGACCGGTGACCGCGCGCGAGACTGTCGAGCACGGTCACGTCGTGACCCGCGTCGCGGAGCCTCGCAGCGACGACGCTGCCGATGTATCCGGCGCCGCCGGTGACCAGGAGCCTCATGGCGCGGGAGCATAAGGGCGAGACAGCGCCGCCCCTGTATCTAGGATTCGGCGGATGACGGCGGTCGCGTTCGACGTCGAACGCTTCGAGCGGGTCGACGCCCCGTCCGGGACGGTCCTCCTACGCCTATCGGGCACCTTCACCGCCGACCAGGCGACGGCGCTCGGTGCACCCGAGCTGCTGATCGACGACGGCCGCGATGCGCGCCGCATCTCTCCCCTGCCCGATCCGGCCGCCGCCGGGCCCGGCGCGGGGCCTGAGGGCCAGACCTGGCGAGCCGCCTTTCCCGTTCCGGCCGACCTGCTCGACGGCGGCCGCGTGGCGTTCGCGCTCAGCGCCACGGGCGCCGGAGTCATCGACTTGCCCGGGCCGGGCCGGGCCGCGGTGCGCCGACCGCCGCCGGACCGGCCGCGCGGCGCGGTCGAGCGTCCGAGCGCGCCCGTCGTCCGCCAGCGCGAGGTCGACCCGGAATGGCTGGCCGGGCAGATGCGCGAGGCGGCGTCGCTGCGCGAGCAGGCCGATCGCTACGCACGCGAAGCGGCCTCCCTGCGGGCCCGCGTGGACCAGCTGGAGGCCGACCGGGCGGAGCTGACCCGCCTGCGGGCGGCGTCGGACGCCGCGGCCGCCGAGCTGCAGGACCGCTACGGCGGCGCGCAGGCGGAGCTGGCGGAAGCGCGCGATGAGCTGCGCGCCGCACTTCAGCGCGAGCAGACGGCGCAGGCGCGGGTCGGAGAGCTCGAGGGCGTGGAGACCGAGCTGGCGACCACGCGCGAACAACTCGCGGAACGGGCCGCCGCCCTTGACGAGGTGGCCGCGCTGCGCGGGCTGCTCGAGGTCTCGGAGGACGAGCGCGAGGCCGGTGCCGCGGCGCTGGCACAGGCGCGTGCGGAACTCGACGAGCTGCGCGAGACGCTCACGCAGCGCGAGCAGGAGGCCTTCGCCGCCCAGGCCGAGGTCGAGTCGGCCAGCGGCCGCGCCGACGCCGCCCGGGCCGAGCTCGAGGCGCGCGAAACCGCGCTGTCGGAGGCGATCCGCGCCCGCGACGAGTCCGCGTCCGCCGAGGTCGCCGCCCTGTCGGGGCAGGCCGAGGCCGCCTCCGCGCGGGTCGCCGAGCTGACCGCCGAGGTCGAGGCACTGCGCACCGAGCTGACCGGGGCGACCGAAGCGGCGGCGGTGGAGCTTGCCGAGCGCCAGGCCCAGGCCGCCGACGCGCAGACCGAGCTGGAGGCACTGCGCGCGGAGCTCATCGAGCGCGAGCTCGAGGCCGCCGAAGCGCGGACGGACGCTGCCGCAGAGGCGGAGCGGACGGCGGCGGAGATGGCCCGGCTGCGGGTGGAGCTCGACGCCCAGCTCACCGGCGGGCAGGGCGAGCTCGCCCGGCTCGGGAAGCAGCTCGAGGAACGCGTCGCCGAGGTCACGCGCCTTCAAGCCGAGGTCGACGAACGCGCGGCGCAGGTCGCTCGGCTCGAGGCGGCGCACGAGGGGTCGGCCGGCGAGCTCGTCCTCCTGGAGGAGGCGCGCGCGCAGCTCGAGGCCGAGCGCGATGCCCGTGCGGCCGACGCCGAACGCGCGGCCGCCGAGGCCGAGCGCATCGCCGTCGAGGCGGACCGACTCGCCACCGAGCGCGCCGCCGACGTCGAGCGCCTGACGGCGGAGCGCGACGCCGCCGCAGCCCAGGCCGAGGCGCTGGCTGCCGAGCGCGACGCTATCGCAGCGGAGCGCGACGCGGTCGCCTCCGAGCGCAACGCCGAAACGCAGGCGCTCACCACCGATCGCGACACGAGGCTCGCCGAGGCCGAGCGGCTCGCTGCCGAACGCGCGGCCGAGGCCGAGGAGCTGACCGCCGAGCGGGACGCGGTGGCAGCCGAGGCCCAGGAGCTAATGGCCGAGCGCGACGCGCGCGCGGCAGAGGCATCCGCCCTCGCCGAGGAGCTGGCCTCCGCGCGGCGCGCGGCCGAGCAGACCGCCGCACGGCTCACCGAATGGGAATCCGAGGCGCAGGCCGCCGTTGCCGAGGCCGCGCGGCTGCAGGCGGTGCTCGCCGAACGCGGCGGCGACGTCGAGGCCGCTTACGCCGAGGTCGAGCGCCTGCGCGCGCAGCTCGCCGAGCGCGGCACCGCGATCGAGGCCGCCACCCAGGCGCGCGGCGAGCTCGAGGCGTCCCTGGCCGAGCGCGAGCGCGTGCTCGAGGCAGGCGAGGCGGAGACCCGCAGGCTGCAGGCCGAGCTCGCCGAACGCGAGCGCGCCGCCGCCGCCGCTGCGGCCGATCGCGAGCGCGCCGAAGCCGCGGTGGCGGCCGCTCGCGCCGAGTCCCAGCAGCTCAACGCCGACCTCGCCGCCGCTCGGGCCGAGGCCGTCCGGCTCGATGACGAGCGCGCACGCGCGGTCGACGAAGCCACCCGTGCACGCGAGCAGGTCGCCTCGCTCGAGTCCGCCGTCGTCGAGGGCGTCGAGTCGTCCTCCGCAGCCGTCGCCCGGCTCCGCGCGCAGTACGCGCAACGAGCCGAGGCGGCCGAAACCGCCGAGAGGGAGGCCGAGCGGTTGGCCGCCGCGCTGGCCGGGGCCCAACAGCAGCTCGCGCGACAGACCACGGACGCCGAGGCGGCAGCGGCCGAGGTCGCCCGCATGGTCGAGCAGGTCGCCCAGCAGGCCGGCGCCGCCGACACCGCCACGCGTCAGCTGGCCGACCTCGAGGCGCGCGTCGCCGCCCGCGACGCCGAGCTCGAGGCCGCCCGACAGGAGTCCGCGCGGCTCGAATCGGCCCTGGTCGAGCGCACGGACGCCGTGCAGAACGCGCTCGAGGACGCCGAGGTCCTGCGCGTGCTGATCACCGAGCGCGACGCCGCCGCGCAGGACGGTGCCGCCGAACTCGCGGCGCTGCGCGACGAGCTCTCAGAACGCACCGCGGCGGCGACCGAGGCCGCCCGGGTGAGCGCACGGCTGCAGGCCGCGCTCGACGAGCAGACGCAGGCGGGCGCCACCGAGACGCAGGAGCTGCAGAACGAGCTGGCCGAGCGGACCGCCGCCGCCGAGGCCGCGGCCGCCGAGACCGCCCGCCTGGAGAGCGAGCTCGCCGACGCGCGCGCCCACCTCGAGGCCGCGCTGGCCGAGCGCGAGCGCGAGGCCGCCACCGCCGCCGAGGAGGTCGCCGGCCTTCAGGCCGCCCTCGCGGAGTCCACGTCCGGCGTCCAGGCCGCGGAGGAGACGGCGCGGCTGCTGGCCGAGCGCTCGATCGAGGCGCAGGATCTGCGGGCGGAGGTCGCGCAGCTGCGCAGTGCGCTCGACGACGCGGCGCGGCATGCCGCCGAGGCCAACGAGGCGACGACCGCCGAGACGCGGCGGATGCGCAGCGAGCTGGCCGAGCGCACGGCGCAGGCCGAGTCGGGCGCCGCCGAGATCGCCCGGTTGATCTCGCGCATCGCCACCGTCGAGGCGAAGGCGCTCGAGACCAATTCGGTGGCTGCGGAGAACGCCGCCGCCCTGGCCGCCGCCAACGAGGAGGGCTCGCGCCTGCGCTCCGAGCTCGCCGAGCGCTCCCGCGCCGCCGACGCCGCGGCCAACGAGATCGCCTCGCTGCAGTCCCAGCTCGCCGACCGTTCGGATGCCGCGGGGTCCGCCGGCGCCGAGGTCGCGCGCCTGCAGGCGCAGCTCGCCGAGCGCACTGCGGTGGCCGAGTCCTCGACCGCCGAAGTCGCCCGGTTGCGCCGCGGCATCACCGAGCGCACGAGCGTCGCCGAGTCGGCCACCGCCGAGCTCAACCGCATGCAGGCCCAGCTCGGGGAGCGCACGAGCGTGGCGGAGGCCGCGACCGCCGAGGCCACGCGGCTGCGGACGGAACTGCGCAATCGCAGCTCCGCCGCCGAGGCCGCGCAGGCGGAGATCACCCTCCTGCGGACAGAGCTCGACGAGCGCGAGGAGGAACTGCAGCAGGCGCGCGTTGAGGCGGAGAAACTGCAGGCGGCGATCGCCGAGAGCGAGACGCTGGCCGCCCAGCACGCCGCCGACGCCGACGCCGCGTCCACCGAGATCAGTCGCCTGATGGAGCGGCTCGAGGGCGCGCAGGCCACCGCCGAGGCGCTGGCCGACGCCCAGAACACGCTCGCGGCCACGGGCGCCGAGGTCGACAGGCTCGAAGCGGAGCTGGCGCGACGGACCGAGGTCGCCGATGTCCAGGAGCGCGATCAGGCCGACCTGCGCGAGCGCCTGGCCGTCGCCGAGGCCGACCTCGAGGCGGTCCGCGGCGAGGCGCACGACCTGCAGCAGCGGCTCGCCGTGCGCGAGGGCGTCGAGGCCGAGCTCGAGGTGACCCGTGCCGAGGCGGCGAGCATCGCCGAGGTCGCGGCCGAGCGCGAGCGCGAGCTCGACACGCTGCGCGGTGAGCTCGCCGACCAGCTCGACCTCACCGCGGCGGGCAGCGACGCGACGGCGCGCCTGGAGACCGAGCTCGCAGCCCGCCTCGACGAGCTCGAGGACGCGCAGGCGGAGATCGTGGCACTGCGCGAGCGCATGGGCACCACCGAGGCGCTCGAGGCGCAGGTGACCGGCCTCGGGGAGACGCTGGCGGACGCCCACGCGGAGCTGCGCACGACGGCCTCTGCTCTCGCCGCCCGCGAGGACGAGCTCGCCGCTGCCCGCGAGGAGTCCGACCGCCTGCAGGCCCAGCTCGACGAGCGCATGAGCGCGTCCGAGCTGACCGCCGCTGAGCTGGAGCACCTGCGCGCCGAGCTGGCCGACCGCGAAGCAGCCGTCAGCGGCATGCGGACCGACCTCGACACGCGCGACGCCTCGCTCGAGGCCGCCGCGCTCGAGATCGCCTCGCTGCGCGAGGCCGCCGAGGTCGCGGCCGCCGAGCTGGCCCGTCGCGAAGCGGACGCACAGGCCGCGCGCGCCGAGCTCGACCGTCTCGAGACGCTCGTCACCGAACGCGCGACGGACGCGGAGACGGCAGCCACGGAGGCCGCCCGCCTGCGCGACGAGGTCGTCGACCAGGCCGGCGCCATCGAGGCCTTCCAGGACGTCATCGCCCAACAGCGTCAGCAGCTGCGTGACGGAGCCACGGCGTTCGAGGCGGCCGAAGCGGAAGCGCAGCGCGCGCTCGACGAGCAGGCGGCGACCGAGGCACTCGTCGGCCGGCTCGGCGCGGAGATCGATCGTCTCGAGGCCGACAGCGCCGAGCTGGCCAACCTGCGTGTCGAGTTCGCCGAGGCCGCCCAGGGCCTGAGCACCGCACTGGCGGAGAACGAGGAGCTGACCGGGCGGCTGACCGAGTCGGAAGCACGCGCGGCGGCGACCGCCGAACAACTGACGGCGATGCGGGCCGAGCGCGAGCGCCTCGAGCAGGAGGCGGCCGCCTCCGCCGAGCGCGAGACGGCGCTCGGCGGCGCGCTCGCGGAGTTGGAGGCGCGCGCGGCCGGCCTGGCCGCCGAGCTGGAGTCGGCGCAGGCGGAGATCGAGGCACGGGCGCTCGCGCTCGACGAGAGCCAGGCGCAGGTCAGCGCGCGCGAGGCCGAGCTGCGCGAGCTGCAGGGCAGGCTGGCCGACGGCGAAGCCGTGCTCGGGACGGTCCGCGAGCACGTCGCCGGCCTCGAGTCCGAGCTGGCTGCGGCCCGCGCCACCGTCGACGCGCGTGAGACGGAGCTGATCGAAGCCGGCGACGCGCTCACCGCAAGCGAGACGGAGCTGGCCGAGGCGCGCGCGACGCTCGAGTCGCGGGAGATGGCGCTCGCCTCATCCGGCGAGGCCCTGGCGGCCCGTGAGGCGGCACTGGCCCAGGCGACGGAGTCCGTCGCGACCCGCGAGGCCGAGCTCGCCTCGCTCACCGAGACGCTGCAGACACGGGAGTCGGAGCTCGCCGCCGCCTACGACACGCTCGAGGCGCGGGAGGCCGCGCTCGCGGAGGCTTCGGAGGGACTCGCGGCACGCGACGCCGAGCTCGCCGCCGGTGACGCCGCACTCGGGGAGACGCGGGACGCGCTGGCCGCGCGGGAGGTGGCGCTGGCCGAGGCGACCCAGGCCCTCGCCGCCCGGGACGCCGCAATCGCCGAAGCGCAGGACGTGCTCGGGGCCCGCGAAGCGGCGCTGCGGGAGATGCAGGCGGCACTGGCCGATCGCGAGGCCGCGATCGCCGAGGCGCAGGATGCGGTCGCCACGCGCGACGCCGCTCTGGCCGAGGCGCAGGACCTGATCGCCGCGCGCGAGGACTCCCTCGCCGAGGTGCAGGCACTGCTCGGCGACCGCGACGCTGCCCTCGCCGAGACGCGAGACCTGCTCACGGGCGGCGAGACCGCGCTGGCCGAACGCGAGGCGGCGCTGGCCGAGACCACCGTCGCGCTCGACGCCGCGCGTACCGACCTTGCCGCTCGCGAGGACGCGCTGCGCGAGGCGGCGGAGCGGGAGGAGAGCCTCCGTGCCGGGCTCGCCGCCGGCGAGGCGCTCGCCGAGCGGCTGCGCGTCGAGCGCCGCGACACCGACGAGCAGGCCGAGTCGCTGCGTGCCGCGCTCGGCGAGGCGAACTCCCAGCTTCAGGACCTCGACGAGGTCCGCCGGCGCAACGAGGAGCTGCACGCGGAGCTGTCTGCCGCCGCCGAGGAGCGCCGGCAGCTGCAGGTGCAGCTCGAGGCCGCGGTCGAGCGCATCACCACACTCGATGCGGATGTCGCCGACGCCGCTGAGCGCGACGAGCAGCTCGGGGCCGAGCTGTCGAGCGCGTGGGCAGGCGCACAGCGCCTCGAACAGGAGCTGGCGACCGAGCGCGAGCGCCGCGAAACCGACGTCGGCGCGATCGCCATGCGCCTCGACGCGGCGGCCATCGAGCGGGATCGGCTGACCGCCGAGCTGGAGACGGCCGCTGCAGAGCAGACGCGCCTGGCGGGCGAGCTCGCCGACGCCGCCGCGGAGCGCGACAGATTGGAAGCCGAGCTCGAGGCCTCCGGCTCGAGTCGCGGGGGGCTCGACGTCCAGCTCGCAGCCGCCGTGGAGGAGCGCATCCAGGTCGAGGCCGAGCTGCTGGCGGCATCGGAGGCCCGCGAGCGGATCGAGACCCAGCTCGCCGAGCGAACGGAGCGGCTGGAGCAGCTGGAGTCCAACCTGCTCGCCCAGCGCGACGCCGCCGAGGCTTTGTCGGCCGAGGTCAGCGCAAGCCGCCAGACCATCGCCGAGCTCCAGGCCGAGGTCGAGATGACCGAGCAGGAGCGCCTCGACGCCGAACGGCGTGCCGAGGCGGCGCTCGCCGAGGGCGAGCGACTGCGCGCGGCGCTACAGCGAGCAAGCGAGGCTGAGCAGCAGGCCGCGGCAGCGCTCGAGCAGGCCGAGGGCGAGCAGGTCGCCCGTCTGAGCGCCGAGCTCTCCCAGGCCCGCTCAGCCGCCGCGGACGCGCAGGACGAGGCCGCCGCCGCGGCCGCCGAGGCCGAGCAGCTGCGCGTGCAGCTGGCGCGCGTCGAGCGCGAGGCGCTGCCGGCGCCCCCGGAGTCCGACTCGCTCGTCCGGCGCCTCCAGACGGAGGTCGCCGAGAGTGCCGCCGCCGCACAGGCCGCGGAGTTCGAGGCGCAGCGGCTGCGAGCCGAGGTCTCCCGGCGTGACAACGATCTACGCGAAGCCGCAGCGCACATCGAGCGCGCGCAGCGTGAGCTCGAGCGTCCGGCGTCCGGCGGCCCGGAGGTCGAACGGTTGGAGCGCCAGCTCGGCCAGTTGCGCGAGGCCTTCGAGCGGCGCAGCGCCGACGCCGATGCGGCCGAGGCCGAGCTCGATCGTCTGCGTGCGCGGTTGGACCAGGTTGCGGACGGCGACCCGGCGTTGCAGCGTCGCGCCGAGGAGCTGCGCGCGGCGCTTGCCGCAGAACGAGAGCGCGTCCGCGACACCGAATCGATCGCCGAGCGGGCGCTTGGTCAGCGCGCAGAGCTCGAGGCGGCCGTGGAGCGGCTGCGCTCGCAGATGGATTCGGGCGAGCGCGCCCTGGAGCCTCGCCCGGCGGCCCGGCCCGCAGCCGCCCTCTTCGACCTCGATCAGCTCTCCCCCGCGATGCGCGCCGTGGTCGTGATCGGCCTGTCAGCGCTGTTCGTGACGCTGCTCTCGGCGATCTACAACCTTTTCACCTAGAAATCCGGGACCTGCGTCGGCAGCGGCGCGCCCGTCGCCGTCGCCGAGTCCGCCGGGTCCACCGCGCCGCGTGAGGCGCGCACCACGAGGCCGCGGGTGCGGTCCCCCCGCGGATCGAGCCGCAGCGCCTCGACGGCCGCGCGTCGCAGCGTGACGTCGTCCCCCGTCTCGAACGCGATCCCGGTCAGCTGCAGCCAGGCCTGCGAGTCGTAGGGCTGGCGCCGGACCGCGCGCAGGAGGTAGTCCCGCGCGTCCTCGGGCAGGCCGCGGCGCGAGGCGATCGTCGCCGCGTCGAGCAGCGGCTGGATCGCCAGCGGGTTCAGCCGTGCGGCGAGATCGGCCTGCGCGGCCGCGTCCTCGAGCTCGTCCTCGGTCGCGCCTTCGCGGCCCGCAATGCGCAGCGCGCCGTTGGCCTCCACGCGAGCGAAGGCGGGGAGCAGCGCGGAGACGGTCACCAGCACGAAGGCGATGGCGACCGCAGCCGTCGTGGTCGCGCGCGCCCGCTGCGCGGGCTGTCCGCTGGCCCGCGGGTGCGCGGCAAGGACGCCGAGGCCGGCGAGCATCGGCAGCGTCACGCCCGGGATGTCCCACGTCCACTCGAAGAAGCTCTGCGCCAGCCATGCGGCGGCAACCGCGAACAGCGCGACCGCGGCGCCGCGCTCGCCGGGCGTGTCGGTGAGCCACCGGATCCGCGACAGCGCCGCGGCCAGCAGCGCGCCGAACGCGCCGACGGCCAGCAGGAAGCCGACGAGCCCGTCCTCGGCGAGCCACTGCAGCGGCACGCTGTGGGGCTGCTGGACGTCCAGCGACTGACGGCGGTAGAGCAGGTGCATGACGGGGAACGAGCCGGCGCCCCAGCCGGCGAGGGGCCGGTCCGCCCACGCGCCGACGGCCTCCTCCCACCACACCCAGCGGTTGCCGGAGTTGCCCGAGAGCAGGCGGTTGGGGTCCGAGAGGGAGGCGGCGCTCTTGACGTCGCGGAACTCCTCGAACGCGCGGCCGGCCGCGCCGCTGACCGTCCAGAAGGCGAGGAAGGCGACGAGGGCGATCCCGGCACCGCGCGCAAGCGGACGACCGAACGCCCGGCCGCGCGCGGGCGAGAAGCGCGGATCGCGCTCGGCGCGGATCAGGGCCCAGCCCGCGGCGACGAGCACGACCGCCATGACGATGATCGCGATCAGCACGCGAGTGGCGTCGTCCGTGCGCTCGCTGAGCAGCACGCGGTCCGTGCTCAGGTCGCGGCTCGTCAGCACCAGCGTCATCGGCACCGCGGCCGCCGCGAGTCCGGTCAGCAGCCAGGCGAGCGTGCGGACGCGCTCGCGCGATCCGACGACCAGGACGAGGACGCCGACGACGAGCGCGATGACGCCACCGCGCGAGTAGGTGAGTCCGATCACCTGGCCGAACAGGAAGACGCCGAGCAGCGAGGCGATCCGGACGCTCGGGCGGTGGCCGGGATCGGCGGCGGCCCGCAGCAGGACGACCAGGCCGACCACGCCGGCGAGGGCGAGCGCGTTCCAGTAGCCGACGGGCTCCGAGAGCCGGTTGAACGAGGCGGCGTGGTCGAGGGTGAAGTCGCCGATGGTCAGGCCGGGGAGCGTCTTGGCTCCCAGCGCGTAGAGCGCCGCAGGAACGGTGACGACGCCGATCGCGATGCTGACGCGCTCTGCGGCGCGAGGCAGGCTCGACCCGAGCACCGCGCCGAGGCCGACGGCGAGCGCGTAGGCGATCACCCGGTTGGCCTCCGCCCAGGAGTCGTCGGGAGCCGCGCTCCAGGCGATGCTCAGCCCCGCCCAGCCGGCGAAGCCGACGAGCAGGGCGAGCCCCACGGCGCCGCTGCGCGAGAGGCGCAACCGCGAGTCCGGTGCCGTAGACGCACGCCAGCAGGGCACTGGCTGCGAGCAGGGCGAGCGCGAGCTCGACCCAGGTCTGGGAGGGGAATCCGGACGCACCGTCGGCGGCCCGGGCCGGGGAGTCGGCCGCGCCCTCGGCGACGAGGGCGTAGACCAGACACGCGCAGAGCGCGGCCAACAGCGCCTTGGGGGCGCGGCCTGCAGCAGCGGGCGCCATCGGAAGTCGAAGGTAGCTCTACCCTTGGAGGCGTGCGTTCGGTGATCCGGACAATCGCGCTGGCGGGCGCGTTTCTGTTGGTCGCGGCGGGGCCTGTCCAGGCCGCGGGGCCGACCCCTGAGCAGAAGGCTGCGTACGAGGTCTACAAGGACTACGGCGTGGACTACGAGCTCAACCCGTGCGACTACACGAACGAGACGCTCGAGCTGGCACTCGAGAGCGTCGGCCCGGACCAGCGCCAGTACAACACCGGCCTGCTGCGCGCGATCCGCGACGCCATCACCTCCCGCGCCCGTGGCGCGTGCGTGGTGCCGACGGCCACGCCGTCACCGTCGCCTGCGCCCACCGTCGCCGCGGTGGTCCCGACCACGCCGCCGTCCTCCGGTGGCGGCGGAGGCAAGCCGAAGCTGCCCGAGCGCCGACCGCGGTGCCGATGCGCACGGTCGTCCCCGAGCCGCCCGCGCCCGTGGTCGCCGCGATCTCTCCGCAGGCGCCGCTTCCGAAGGTCGAACTCGACCGTGCCGCGGCCGCGACGCCGGGCAACGACGCGCCCGTTCCGCTGATCGGATTGGGCGTGCTCTCCGCGCTCGTGCTGCTCGGTGCGGCACTGCTCTCGGCGCTGAGCCGCCTCGGCCGTCCGGCCGGGACGCTCGCGCCACAGCACCACGCCTGGCGCGAGGCGCACTGGCGGGCCGGCGGAGTCTGGGAGGACTTCCGCGACTGGTTCGCCACCGGCCGCTGAGCCGGTCGCGGAACTAGAATTAGAGAAGAAGTTTTCCGCCTCGTTTGCGAGGTTGGCGCCCATGACGTCCGGCAGACACGGCACCATCGTCAACCCGCTAATCGAGCGCCGCCGGTGAGGGCCGGCGACAAGAGGAGCCAACGATGGAACAGCCGACGCAGACGACCATTTCGACCGCAACCCGCTAGCGGTGAAGCCATGTCTGTCCGTCGGGTGTTCACGACGCCGGGAGTGCATCCGTTCGACCAGGTCGAGTGGGAGCTGCGCGACGCGCGGATCGGCAATCCGGAGAAGCCGGCGTTCGAGCAGCGCGACGTCGAGTTCCCCGTCTCCTGGTCGCAGAACTCGACCAACATCGTCTCGCAGAAGTACTTCCGCGGGCAGCTTGACTCGCCGACGCGCGAGCGCTCCGTCAAGCAGATGATCGGCCGCGTCGCCGGCACGATCGCCGACTGGGGTCGTGAGCGCGGCTACTTCGCCACGGCGGAGGACGGCGACGCCTTCGAGGCCGAGCTCACCTTCATCCTCGTCCACCAGATGGCGGCGTTCAACTCGCCCGTCTGGTTCAACGTCGGCTTCGAGGAGCACCCGCAGTGCTCCGCCTGCTTCATCCTCTCCGTCGAGGACACGATGGAGTCGAT
>CAVXBH010000028.1:0-116404 GCA_963759945.1 uncultured Solirubrobacteraceae bacterium
CCGAAGCCGTCGATCTCGAGGTCGTCCTCGAACGAGCGGATCTGCCGCCGAAGGCGTTGCGCTCGCAGCGCCAGTCCCCGATCCCGAGGTGCTCGCGGTCGAGCATGATCATCCCCGCGCAGGTGCCGAGCACGGGGATGCCGGTGGCGATCAGATCGCGCAGCGGTCCGGCAAGGCCCTCACGCTCGATGCCGAGCGTCATGGTCGTGGACTCGCCTCCCGGGAGCACCAGGCCGGTCAGGCCGTCGAGGTCCGCCGGCGTGCGGACCTCGCGTGACGGCGTGTCCAGCGCCCGGCGGTGCGCCTCGAAATCGCCCTGGAGGGCGAGGACCCCTATCACCAGCCGCGCGAGGCGAGCAGCTGCCCGGGCTCGAGCTTGCGCGCCTCCAGCGAGCTCATGGCGTCCCCGAGCCCCTCGGACGCCTTGGCGACGCGATCGGGGTCGGCGAAGTGGGTCGTCGCCTCGACGATCGCGCGGGCGCGGGTCGGCGGGTCGGACGACTTGAAGATGCCCGAGCCGACGAAGTTGCCCTCGGCGCCGAGCTGCATCATCAGCGCCGCGTCCGCCGGGGTGGCGATGCCGCCCGCGCAGAAGAGGACCACCGGCAGCTTGCCCGCCTCGGCGACGGCGCGCACGATGTCCAGCGGCGCCTGGTGGTGCTTCGCGGCGGTGGCGAGCTCCATGTCGTCCATCACCGTCAGCGCCTTGATCTCGGACTTGATCTGGCGCATGTGCCGGACCGCCTCGACGACGTCGCCGGTGCCGGCCTCGCCCTTCGACCGGATCATGGCCGCACCCTCGCCGATGCGCCGCAGCGCCTCGCCGAGGTTGGTCGCGCCGCACACGAACGGGACCTTGAAGGCCCACTTGTCGATGTGGTTGGCCTCGTCGGCCGGCGTCAGGACCTCGGACTCGTCGATGTAGTCGACCTCGAGCGCCTCGAGCACCTGGGCCTCAGCGAAGTGGCCGATGCGCGCCTTGGCCATGACGGGGATCGTCACGGCCTCCTGGATGCCGCGGATCATCAGCGGATCGGACATGCGCGCGACGCCGCCATCGCGGCGGATGTCGGAGGGCACGCGCTCGAGCGCCATGACGGCGACCGCACCGGCGTCCTCGGCGATCTTGGCCTGTTCAGCGTCGACGACGTCCATGATGACGCCGCCCTTGAGCATCTCGGCCAGGCCGGCCTTGACGCGGAAAGTGCTTTCGTCACGCATGAACTACAGGGTAATTCGCGATTGGCGAGCCAAAGGAATTCCCTTGGCCCTACTTCAATTTGAAGGCCTTGATGCGGTCGTCGTACTGCGCGGAGTCGCGCGCGTAGACGCCATAGGCCAGTGCCTGCAACAAGGACAGCAGGCCGGTGTGCGAGCGCACGAAGGCCGGCGAGTCAGACGAGTACCAGAGCGAGCGGTCCGCCAGGGTCGCGACGTCGGACAGCGAGGCGTCCGAGATCGCGAGCGTGGTGGCGTGACGGTGGCGGGCGATCTTCATCGCGCGCACGACCAGCGGATGCGGGCGGCCGGCGCTCAGGCCGATGACCATCGTGTGCTCGTCGATGCGGCCCAGTCGCGACAGCGACTCCTGCGACGGGGACGCGACGATCTCCGAGCGCACGTCGAGCAGCATCAGCAGGTGGCGCAGGTAGGAGGCGAAGAACGCCATCTGGTCGACGCCGGCGATCAGTACGCGCTCGGCGTTGGCGATCGCCTCGACGGCGGCCTCGACCTCGGAGCGGCTGATGGCCCGTGCGGTCTCCTCCACGTTGGCGAAGTCGGCGGCGACGGCGGCCTCGAACGGGCCCTGGTCGATCGAGAAGAGCGGCTCGGCCTCCGGCTTGGCCTCGCGGCGGCGGTACTCCTCGCGCGCGGCGCCCTGCAGCTCGGGGAAGCCCTCGAAGCCGAGCGCCTGCGAGAAGCGCACGACGGTCGAGGAAGACGTGTTGGCGCGCCTGGCCAGCTCTTCAGCTGTGTGGAAGGCGACCTCGTCGAGATGGTCGACCACGTACTGCGCCACATCCTTCTGCGACCGCGAGAACTCGTCGAAGCGCGACGAGATGTACGCGGAGAGCGTCTGGTGGGCAGAGGCGGCGGGGGGCATCGGCGCGGTTTTCGGCATTGCCGTGAGAGGGTTCGCGCCTCGCCGCGCCTATCCTGCCCGCCGCATGCAGGTTGTCCCAACGCGGCTCGCCGGGCTCCGGCTCTTCTCCCCCGTGGCGCACGGGGACGAGCGCGGCTTCTTCGTCGAGACCTACCGCGCCGACCGCTGGGATCTGGGCGTCGAATTCGTCCAGGACAACCACTCCCGCTCGCGCCGTGGCACGGTCCGCGGCATCCATTTCCAGACCGCGCCGGGCCAGGGCAAGCTCGTCCGCTGCGCGCGCGGCTCGGTGTGGGACGTGGTGGTCGACCTCCGGGGCGGCTCGGAGACCTTCGGCCAGTGGGAGGCGGTCGAGCTCGACGACGTGGCGCACCGGCAGCTGTGGATCCCGCCCGGCTTCGGCCACGGCTTCTGCGTGCTCTCCGAGACCGCCGACTTCGTCTACAAGTGCACCTCGTACTACGACGGCGCCACGGAGGCGGGCATCGCCTTCGACGATCCGGACGTCGGCATCGAGTGGCCGCTGCCCCGCGAAGAGCTGATCTTCTCCGCGCGCGACGCGGACGCCCCGCGGCTGGCGGACATCGAGCCGCTCTCGCTCTGATGGTCGGGCGCTACGCGCCCAGCCCCACGGGTGACCTGCACCTCGGCAACCTGCGCACCGCGGTCATCGCGCGGCGGCGCGGCCGTCGCGGCTGATCCTGCGCGTGGACGACCTCGATACCGGGCGGGTCCGCGAGGAGTTCGTCGAACGCCAGCTGGCTGACCTACGGGCGGTCGGCGTCGAGTGGGACGAGCTGGTCAGGCAGTCCGATCGGCTCGAGCTCTACGCGGCCGCCGTCGCCCGGCTGGAGACGTACCCTGCTTCTGCACCCGGGCCGAGATCCGCGAGGCGCCGTCCGCCCCGCACGCGCCGCCTGGCTGGTATCCCGGCACGTGCCGCGACCGGACCGACCGGGCGGGCGGGAACGAGTATCCGGCCGCGCTGCGCCTGCGCTCCGACGACCCGGCGGTCGACGACTTCGTCGTGCGCCGCAACGACGGGGCCTTCGCCTACAACCTCGCGACGGTGGTCGACGACGGCGAGCTCGGCGTCGAGGAGGTCGTCCGCGGCGGAGACCTGGCCGACACCACAGGGCGGCAGCAGTGGCTCGCCCGGGCGCTGGGGTTCGAGCCGCCCGCGTTCGTCCACGTCGGCCTGGTGGTCGGCGCCGACGGGCAGCGCCTCGCCAAGCGCCACGGCGTCGGTCACCCTGCGCGAGGATCGATCCGAAGGTCGCGCGCGACTGGATCGAGCGGTCGCTGGACGCGCCGCTGGACGAGCCGGTCGTGTTCGGCGACGTGTGAGGTGATCGCCGGCGGGACCGTCGAAGTGCGCGGATTCGCGCTGAGCCCATGACCGCGAACCGTCCTCGAGGCCAGTCCCACTTGATGCAGCGTCATGCGTCGATCGGAATGTCAAGACTGCCCCCAGATGTTCACCCCCGTTCAGACGAGGCGCACCTTCGAGGAGGCCGTCGAGCAGATCGCCGAGAAGGTCAAGCTCGGCGAGCTGGCCGTCGGCGATCGCCTGCCGTCGGAGCGCGCGCTGGCCGAGCAGATGGAGATCTCGCGCCCGACGCTGAGGGAGGCCGTCAAGGTCCTGCAGGAATCCGGGCTGATCGACGTCCGCCGCGGTGCCGGCGGCGGCATGTTCGTCGCCACCGAGATCGTCCCGCCCGAGCTCGTCGCCCACCGGCGCGACCTCCGCATCCACGAGGTCGCCCAGGTGCTCGAGGCGCGCCGCGCGCTCGAGCCGCGGGTCGCGCAACTCGCCGCGATGCGCGCGCGGCGCCGAGGATTTCGAGCTGATGGCGCGCACGATCGCCGAGCAGCGCGC
The DNA here is from genome assembly GCA_963759945.1 of uncultured Solirubrobacteraceae bacterium. Lineage (GTDB taxonomy): Bacteria > Actinomycetota > Thermoleophilia > Solirubrobacterales > Solirubrobacteraceae > DATLGB01. The sequence continues at coordinate 3,984 of CAVXBH010000028.1, forward strand.
CCTGGTCGACGAGGGCTCGATCCTGCGCGACGGCCGCGAGGACCGCTTCCTCGCGCTCGACGTGCGCTTCCACCTCGCCCTCGCGCGCTCGACGGGCAACGACGTCCTGGTCGGCCTCGTGCGCTCCGTGTACCGCGACCTCGAGATCGCGCGCGACATGACCATGCACCGCGAGACGGTGCCGGAGTGGTCGCTCGACATCCACGAGCGCACGCTGTCCGCGGTCCGCTCGGGTGACCTCGAGCGCGTCGACATCGTCATGGACGAGCACCTCGGCCAGATCGAACGCACCTGGGAGCAGGAGACGGGCACTCCGCTCGTCCGCCCCACCCCCGACTTCCTCGTCCGCAGGGCATCGTGAGACGGGCCGCCGTCCTGCTCGCCGCAGTCGCCTTTGCGGGAGCGGGCTGCGGCGGCGCGGACGTGGACGACGCCAAGCAAGAAGCTCGACGACGCCAAGGAGGAGCTCCGCTCCGGTGGCCGCAAGGCCGTCGACCGGGCGGAGGAGGCGCTGAAGCAACTCGAGGACTCCGATCTCCCCGACGACGCACGCCGGGAGCTCGAAGATGCCAAACGCCTGCTGGAGGAAGCCGCCAAGTAGCCGACCGTCGTCCGCGCGGCTAGGGACGTAGCGCGGCGAGCGAGCGCCGCAACGCCGCCACCCGCGCGACGGCGTTGGTCAGCCGTTCCCTGAAGGCCGGGTTGCGCCGCGCCTCCGCGGTCAGTGCCCGTAGCGCACGCAGATGCGTCCCCTGCCCGGTCGTGAGCAGCAGATCGATGCCGGCACGGATCGACCGCACGGCCGCCGTCTCCATGCTCATCCGGCTCGTCACGGCCTCGGCCTCGAGCGAGTCCGTCATCGCCACGCCGGTGAAGCCCATCCGCTCCTTGAGCAGATCGGTGACGACCGCGTGCGATTGGCTGGCGATGCGTGATCGGTCCAACGCCGGATACAGCGCGTGCGAGAGCATCACGGCCGGCACCCCGGCGTTGATCGCCGCCTGGAACGGCGGCAGGTCGAAGCGGCCGATCAACGCCGCCGATCGATCGATCGTCACCTGCGCGCTGTCCGTGTTGCCGACCGCCGCTCCGAGGCCAGGGAAGTGCTTCGCCGTCGGCGCCACGCCCGAACCGGCGTAGGCGGCGACCGATGACTTGATCAGCCGCGCGACGTGCCCGGTGCCTCCGGGAAACGCCCGCGCGTCCATCAGCGATCCGGGGTTCGACCGGTCCGCCACCGGAGCGAGATTGACGTTGATGCCGTGGCTGCGCAGTGCCTTCGCTGCGCCGCGCGCCGCCGCCCGCGCCTCGCCTGGTCTGGTGATCCGGTACTGGTCGCGCGACGGCCGCGCCCACCCGAGGATGCGAATCGTCCCGCCCTCCTGATCCGTTGCGATCAGCGCGTCCGGGTCCGCGTCGCGCAGTCGGCCGGTGAGCGCCTTCGTCCCGGCCGAGTACGTCGCGTTGTCGCCGAACAGGATCACGCCGGCCGTCCGCTCGCGCCGCATCGCCTCGAGCACGTAGTCCGGGGCCCGGTCGCCGAGGAAGCGCATCACGATCGCCTGGCCGGCCAGCTTCGGCAGCGGCAACTTCCGCGCCGCCTCGACGTCGGCCGCCGAGGCGCCCGCGCCCGCGCCCGCGCTCGCGACCGCTTGCGCAATGAGGGCGATGAGTCCGCTGGCCATGGTTCCAGGCACTTCCCCCAGTGTGACCGTCGCTCCCGACGTTCGCATCACTGAGTTCACCGGCAGCGCCTGCACCCGGGTCGACTGACCCGACCGCGTTCACGCCAGCCTCCGTTCGCGCGTTCGACTGGCGGGCGGGCATGGCTCAGGCACCTCCAGGAACGGGCGACCGTCCGGACGCCAGAAGGCCAGCCGTCCGTCCTTGTTCCTGACACGAAATCCGCCCTCGTGCAACGCGCGGTGATGAAACCGGCAGAACAGCCCGAGGTTCGCCACGTCCGTGCCACCACCATGGATCCAGTGGACGAGATGATGTGCGTCGAGGCCGTGCCGGCGGACGCAGCCGGGAAAGCGGCACCGCCGGTCGCGTCGCAGGAGCTTGCGCTTCATCGGCTCCGGGACAGTCCGGCGGCGGCGCCCTTCGTCCGTGACGACCTCGCAGTCGCACGTCAGCCGTCGCGCCGTCTGCGAGGGCACCGCCGGGCCGTCCTCCAGCGAACAGATCTCACCTGAACGCGGCTCGTCCCCGGTCGCTGTGCAGCCGAGCGCGTCGGGGTCGACGTGCAGCACCACCGCTGCGCGTGGCGAGCCGCTGTAGACCATCGCGGTGAGCGCATCCGCACGGCGCGCCTTCAGCGACGGGCGCGGCACCGGTGTCTCGTCCTCGTGAGCAGGATGCGGGTGCAGCTTCTCCGCAGAGGTCTCCAGCGCCTCGATCAGGGCGGCGCCTTCGTCCGGGCCGAGACTGCCGTGGATCCGCAGCGAGCCGTCGTCGTCCCAGTGCCAGTTGAGGTAGCGGCGCTCGTGCGCGGCGTTGGCGACATCCACATCCGCCGACGGAGCGCTGCGGAGCGATCGGACGGTCTGCTCCAGGCGGGCCGCCGTGACTGCACGCGCCCGGTCGACGAGCGCGGACTCGTCCGCGTCGACCGGCGCCCGCGAAAGTGCCCGCAGCTTCGAATAGGACAGCTGGCCCTCGAGATGCGCCGTGCGCATCTCCTTCCACTCCTCGAGCCGCCGCGCCACGCGCACGTGTTCGCGTGCCGTGCGCAGGTCCAGACCGCAGCGCCACGCCAACCACTCCGCGGTCCCGCGGAACCCCGCCGCCGGCGCCGCCTCCCGACGGTCGAACTCCGCCACAAGCGGAAGCCAGCGAGCCAAGCACTGCTCGATCTCCATCGCCCCATCGGCGATGTCGGCTTCGAGACGCTCGACAGTGAGTTCGCTGAGCTTCAACATGACGAACGTATGTTCGCATATGCCTGGTGGAATCGGCCAGCGTCACACTCTTGGTGCACTTCCGGCGCAGAGTTGTTGCAAAGCCGGTTCCGCGGAACCGTCAGCCGCGCCGAACCGCCCGGATCGCGTCCGCTTGATCCAAGGCCGTCCACAGCACCAGCGCCCAGCGGCTGTTCCTTCGGGCAGGCGTCCCCTCATGGTCGCCCCCGGGGGTTCGTAAGGGTGCGACCCTGAACCGGATGGTGAAGCCAGGCGTATACAAGGCATGAAGCGCTTCGTGATGCTGCTGACCGTCGCTGCGCTCGCCGGATGCGGCGGGGGCGCCGAGGAACAGGCCATCGTGGTGCCGCCCGCGCCCGCGCTCAACACGGACGACACCGCGAAGGTCACCGCGCAGGCCGACGGCTCGGTGCTGCGCTACGAGATGCGGCGGCTCAACGGCAGGCGCGAGGATCTGGCGAAGTACCGCGGCAAGGTCGTTCTGGTCGTCAACACCGCGACCGAGTGCGGCTTCACCCCACAGCTCGACGGCCTGCAGGAGCTCTACGACGCTCGCCGCAGCGACGGCTTCGTCGCTGCTCGGCTTCCCCTCGAACGACTTCGCCGGCAGGAGCCGCGCTCCAACGAGGAGATCGCCGAGTTCTGCGAGGCGAACTACGGCGTGACCTTCCCCATGTTCGGCAAGACGACCGTGGTCGGCGACGACGCCACGCCGCTGTTCGTCGAACTCGGCGCGCCCGACTGGAACTTCAACAAGTACCTGCTCGACCGCCGCGGGCGACTCCAGGAGAAGTGGGGCGCGAGCACGACGCCCGACGATCCGGAGCTCGTCGACCGGATCGACGCGCTCCTGTCCTCCCGCACTTAGGCTGGGCCGGGTGCCCCACGCCCGCGGTTTCGCTTCCGACAACTACGCCGGCGTGCACCCCGAGGTGCTCGAGGCGATGGCCGCCGCGAACGCGGATCACGCCCCCGCGTACGGCGCGGACCCTGGACCGCGCGTGCCCACGCCGCGATCCGCGAGCGACTGGGCGACGACGCCGAGCCGCTGCTCGTCTTCAACGGCACCGGCGCGAACGTCATCTGCCTGGCGGCGCTCTGCCGCTCCTGGGAAGCCGTCATCTGCGCACGTTCCGCGCACCTGAACGTCGACGAGGCGGCGGCGCCCGAGATGCTCGCGCGGGTGAAGCTCCTGACCGTCGACACGGACGACGGCAAGCTCACGCCCGAGGCGTGCGCGCGGCAGATCGTGCGCGTCGGTGACGAGCACGTCGCGCAGGCGCGCGTCATCTCGATCTCGCAGAGCACGGAGCTCGGCACCGTCTATTCCGTCGACGAGATCCGCGCGCTCGCCGAGTTCGCCCACGCGCACGACCTGTTCCTGCACGTCGACGGCGCGCGCATCTTCAACGGCGCCGCCGCCATCGGCGCGACGCTGCGCGAGATGCTCACCGACGCAGGCGTCGACGCGCTTTCCCTCGGCGGCACGAAGATCGGCCTCCTCGGAGCCGAGGCCGCCGTCTTCCTCCGCCCGGGCCTCGCCGGCCCGGCGAAGTGGATCCGCAAGCAGCTCAGCCAGCTGAGCTCCAAGCAGCGCTTCCTCGGCGCGCAGTTCGAGGCCCTGCTCACGGGCGACCTCGCCGAGCGCTCCGCGACCCACGCCAACGCCATGGCCACGCGACTCGCCGAAGCCCTCAAAGGCGCGCCCGGCGTCCGCATCACCCAGCGCCCGCAGGCCAACGTCGTCTTCGCGATCCTCGACCCCGCCGTCACCGAGCGCCTCCAGCAGGACTGGCTGTTCTACGTCTGGGACGAGCACACCGGCGAGGTGCGCTGGATGACGTCGTGGGACACCACGACCGAGGACGTCGACGCGTTCGCCGCCGACATCCGCACCGCCGCCGCTTCCGGCGCGTAGCCTTCCCGCCGCCGGGCCGGTAGCTCAGCGGTTAGAGCAGCGGACTCATAATCCGTCGCGCGGTGGTTCGAATCCACCCCGGCCCATGGCTCTGCAGAGCCGAATCTGAGACTCTTGACCGTCGGTCTGTAGTAACTGGTTCCCAACTCGGTTCCCAAATCTGTCAGACTTGCTGCCAGATGGTCACCCCAAGCGGTCACCTCCAGGTCATCGAGTCGCCCCGCAAGGGCAAGCTCTGGGTCGGCCCTCTGGCGCGACGCCGACGGACGGCACAAACGACGCCTCGGACCCGCGTGGGTGCGGGCGGCCGGCACCACCGATCGCGGCGGGACGAAGTGGAGGGCGGCGGACGGGCGCAAGCCCAGCGGCTACCTCGCCCCGAAGGACGCCGAGGACCAGCTCGCGCAGATCCTCGCCGCGGCACCCCGGCAGAGGCTCACGCCGCTCGAGCGTCACACCTTCGGCGAGGCCTGCGAGGAGTACCTGCGCTACGTGGAGTTCGACCGCGAGCGCCGGCCGTCGACGGTCAGCGACTACCGCAACACCATGCGCAAGCACCTGATCCCGCACTTCGGCGAGACCCGGCCGGTCCGCTTCATCACCACCGACGACATCGACGCCTATCGCGAGGAGCTCCTCTTCGAACCGCGATCTCTCGCGGCGCACGGCTCAGAAGATCCTCGTGATCCTCTACAGCACCCTCAAGCGGGCCAAGCGCAAGAAGTGGATCCCGTCCAACCCCGCCGAGGACGCCGAGCGCATCACCCTCAAGCGCTCCGGCGACTTCAACGTCCTCTCCGCCGACGAGGTCCGCGCCGTCGCCGCGGCCGCCGTCGACGAGCATGGACGCCGCCGTCTTCCTCACCGCCGCCTTCACCGGCCTGCGCCTCGGCGAGCTGCGCGCGCTGCGCTGGAACGACCTCGACTTCGTCGGCGAGCGCATCGTCGTGCGCAAGGGCGTCACCCGCTGGCAGGAGGGCGCGCCGAAGTCCGGCCAGGTCCGCGCCGTCCCGATGATCGACCAGGTCGCCCAGGTCCTCGACGGCCTCAGCCGCCGCGAGCGCTTCACCGGGCCCAGCGACCTCGTCTTCTGCAACGAGATCGGCGGCTTCTTCGACGACGGCCGGCTGCGCCTGCGCTTCTACCACGCGCTCGCGGACGCCGGCCTCGGCCACTTCCGCGAGGAAGGAGGACCGGATGGTCTTCCACGACCTGCGCCACACCTTCGGCACGCTCGCCGTCCGCGCCTTCCCGCTCTCCGACGTCAAGGCGTTCATGGGCCACGAGTCGATCGACACCACGATGATCTACGTCCACCACGTCCCCCAGACCGACGCCGCCGCCAAGCTCAGCAAGCTCCTGAGCGCACGTAGCGATCCGCGATCCCCCTCCCCCGCCGCCCACACCTCGGCTTAGACTTTCACCCGTGGCCATAGCCCCGACAACGTCAGTCGAAGTCGACAGCGAACTGCTGGCGCGGCTGCGTGAGCGGCACCCGGGCAAAGACGACCGCGCGCTGATCGAGGACCTCGCGAGGATCGACCTCGGGTTCGAGGCGCTGCAGGCCGCGCAGCAGCGCAACGCACTCGACGAGCAGCACGCGTCCGAGCTCGCGATGAGCGCTCTTCGCGAATCACGCACGGCGCCGCTTGACGCGGCTCGTCATCGACGCCCTGCGACCACCTGAGACTGCGGGAGCAGGATCCGTCTTGATGACCGACTTCGCCGTGATCTACGAGCAGGCCGAGGACGGCAGCTGGAGCGTCCGCGCCGTCGACCTGCCCGTCTACTCCGTCGGCGACACCCGCGAGGAAGCCGCCGACTCGATCCGCGAAGCCATCGCGCTCTACCTCGAGCAAGGCAAGACGCCGGACTCGCACAGCGAAGTCGGCGTCGTCACCGTCTGACGCCCGGCCCGCGCTGCTCGGCCAGCCACCGCTCGAGGTCTGATCGCAGGAAGCGGCGGTGCCGGCCGATCTCGATCGCCGGCAGCGGGTCGTGCTGGCGCCGCGCGTACTCGTAGATCGAGGACCGCGGCACGCACAGGAGCTCGGCGACCTGGGCGGCCGTCATCAGCGGCTCGTGGAGACTGACGGTGTCGGTCATAGTCCCCTCAGCATCAGCATCGACGGGAAGTCGACCGACGGCAGCATCCCCGGCCGCCTGGGAATGGTCGGCGGGGATGCCTCGCAGTCCCGCGAACGACACGATCTTCACGCGCTCCCAGACCATCGGTGTCCTCGAACTTCGGCCGCAGCACGTCGAGCGACCCAGTCGGCGCGCGTCTCGGTCGAGCACGCGATCAGCAACATGCACGCCTGACGGCTCTCGCGGAACGCCTGCACCTTCTCGATCAGCCGCTTGCGGTTGTAGTGGCCGAGGTCGACCTCGAGCCAGACGAGCTTGTTGCCGTCGCGGCCCTCACGCGCCTCGTACACCGCGTCGGGCCGCGACCTGCGCTTCGACCGGCTCGAGGCGCTCGCGGCGGCAGCAGGTGCTCGGGGATCGGCGTGCGCGTAGATCGAGTCGCAGACCCGGTTGGTGGCGACCTGGTGCGGGATCGACGGCTCGCTCAGGTCGAGCTTCCATTGTCGCGTCGCGAACCACCCGCTCGCCTCCTCCGAGCGGATCTGACAGCGCGGTCCGACCGCGCGAGGTGAGGAAGTAGACCGACTGCAGCCGTCGGAGTCCGGCAGGTGGACGCTGCGCCGGTCGAGGAAGCCGCCCGACACCAGCTCGCCGAGGCGGTTCAGCGCGCGCTTGCGGGAGACGCCGGGAACGCGAGGCGGTGCAGAGCGTCCAGCGACTCGACCCGCCGGGCGACCAGCAGCTCGAGCACGCGAACGTCGCGCATCGTCACGTGGACCTTCTTGTGGCGCCGCCGCCTCGGCGCAGTGGAAAAGGAGCGATCCAGCTTGGCCAGCACATCGGGCGGGGCCTGCTCCGGTTCGAACATGGTCATATTCCTTACTGCGCGGCCAGGTCGCAAAGTGTTGGGAAAACCCGCGCCCGACCCACCGCCATCCCGAGCCGGCGAGCCCGGGAATCGACGCCGAAGATAGGGACGGGGGCCGGGATCACGTCGTGTCGCCTCCCACCGATCTCCCACGAAAAAGTCCTGGAAACGCGGGAATAAGCGGCGAGGTGTCCTTGGCGGACACCTCGCCCAGAGGGCTCGGTCTCGCTCGGGACTGGCGTCCCGGCGAGATGTCCGGCATCGCAAGACCTCGCTGCCAATTCGTCCAACAACGCTCTCCGAACCGACCAGAAGCGTCCTCTCCCGCCCGTACGTTGCCGGACATGCCCGAACGGTCGCTGCCGGCACCCCGCCTGCTCGTCGACGAGAAACCCATCGGCGGCATCACCACCGTCATCGGGCACCTCGGCGGCTACGACCTGACCATCATCACCACCGTCGGACCGCTGGCACTCGACGTCCAGACCTCGGTGCTCGGCCACCCGCTGACGGAGACGACGATCGCGCACTGCATCCGCGGCCCGGCCTCGCCGACGCGAAGACGAAACTGATCGCGCCAGGAGGCCTCGGCGACTCCACCGCCAGAGCACAACGGGTGCTCGACCACTACGCCGAGGTGCGCCAGGCCGTCGAACGCCTCACCGGCGGCGAGGTACGCATCGACATCGACGACGCCGCGCTCGGCATCCCGGCGACGACTCAGAGAGCCGGCCGGGCCCCCGGCCATGCCTTGAAACGAGCCAGCCCGCTTCCGGCTTATTCCAAGCCATATTGCTTTCAGCTCTCTATACTAACGAGCTAAATAGCTAACAGCGCCAAATGCCGTCCGGAGGGCAACGCCGCGGTGATGGATACGCGAGTCCGGGTTCGTGTCTGAGCTACTCCTAGTGGGAGGCACGCTCGCTGGCGCGGCCCTCGGGGCAACCATTCCCGGCGTCTTCGCCGAACGTGCGCAGCGAACCCGCGATCGAGCCAATCAACCAACTACGCGGAGCTGCGAGGCCCGATCTCACAACTCGGTTCCAACTCGGTTGCCGACCTTGCCGAAAGTTTCCACCGCTGTCTCGCCTCAGGGCACGAGCGCACTTGTGCGGCGACGGCCGCCGCCCTTGGCCAGTGTTGAGTTGGCGTAGGGCGTGACGGTTCCAGTCGGGGCGGCGCGTTACTTGATTGTGGGCGGCCGGGGTTGGTCGTCCTGTTGGCGGCCGTCTGGCTGCCCGGGCGTGCCCTTTGCGGGCGTACCGGGACCCCATGTCTTGCTTGGAGGTCGTTGAAATGGTGCGTTCGTGCTGGTCGGGTCGCTCGCGGTTCGTGGATGCTCGCGGGACCGCCTCGATCCGACACGGCGCGCGCGGCTTGGGCGATCGCCGTCATGCTCGTGTGCGGCGGGCTGGTTCCGGGTCAGGCATCGGCTGCAACCTCATTTCTCGCTCCGAGCAACTTCGCCGCCGGAAGCGGTCCGTACTCGGTCGCGGTCGGTGATCTCGACAACGACGGGCGTCCCGACCTCGTCACCGCCAACGCGTACATCAACACCGTGTCGGTGCTGCTGGCGTCAGGTGCGCAAGGCAACTACGCCTCCCCAACCAACTTCGCCACCGGAACCGGGCCGTCATCGGTCGCGATCGGCGATCTCAACAACGACGGCCGCCCCGACCTCGTCACCTCCAACCTCACTTCCAACGACGTGTCGGTGCTGCTGGCATCAGGCGCGCAAGGCAACTTCGCCGCCCCAACGCATCCTGTCGCCCGCGCAGGAACCGCCCCGTACTCGGTCGCGATCGGTGATCTCAAACGACGATGGCCGCCCAGGACCTCGTGAGTCGCCAACGTTAACCCGGACAACGTCTCGGTGCTGCTGGCGTCAGGCGCGCAAGGCAACTTCGACGCCCCCACTAACTTCGCCACCGGACCGGCCCGTGCGTCGGTCGCAATCGGTGATCTGAACAACGACTGGTGCCCCGACCTTTTCACTGCCAACGTCAAACGGCCCTGGCGACCCTATGTCAGTGCTGCTGGCGTCAGGTGCTCAAGGGCAACTTCGCCGCCCCCACCATCTTCGCCATCGGACAAAACTCGTACTCCGTCGCGATTGGCGATCTTCAACAACGACGGGCGCCCCGACCTCGTCGCCACCAACCAGAGCTACTTCCCTGGAACCCCGTGTCAGTGCTCCTGGCATCGGGCCCGCAGGGCAACTTCGCCGCCCCAACCGAATTCGCCGTCGGAATAAGCCCTCGTACTCGGTCGCGATCGGCGATCTCAACAACGACGGGCGCCCCGACCTCGTCACCGCCAACTCGAACAATCTCCTACAGCAGCCCCGGCACCGTGTCGGTGTTGCTCGCGTCGGGCCCGCAAGGCTAACTTCGCCGCCTCCAACAGGCTTCGCGGCCGCAACCGGAACGCGTCCGCGCTCGGTTGCGATCAGCGATCTTCAAGCGACGACTGGCTTACCTCGACCTCGTCACCGCCAACGAAGGCTCATCAACAACGGTGCTCCGGTGCTGTTGCAGGCCCACGCCTAACGCAAGACCCCACCGCCCTGCAGCGCTGGAGCTCGGACCCGGTGGCCACAGGGAACGCCAGTGCCTCCCAAGACAATCAACGATCACCAACAACGGCACGATCCCACTGGAGGTCGCCGGATTCGACTTCAGCGGCACCTTCCATCCTACCACTTTCTCACACGGGTCCGAACACCTGCCAAACCGCTGTACAACCCGGCGGCAGCTGCAGGGTTCGGGTGTTCTTTGCACCTCAGGGCGAAGGCAGTCGCACCGCCGAGCTGATCGTGCGCTCCGACGGCACACCCCCGCTGACCATTCCCCTCTCGGGGACCGGCGGGTCGCTGCTGCAGGGGCCCACCGGTCCGACCGGCCCCTCGGGCCCAGTAGGACCATCAGGACCGGGCGGCCCGACCGGCACCACCGGACCCTCGGGACCAGCAGGCCCTTCGGGCCCCGGCGGACCGACCGGGACCACAGGACCTGCAGGCCCTTCGGGCCCCGGCGGACCGACCGGGACCACGGGACCGTCCAGGCCCATCGGGGGCAACGGGACCAAGCGGCCCGTCTGGCACCACGGGTCCCTCAGGCCCGTCGGGGCCCAGCGGGCAGACCGGACCGGCAGGACCATCGGGACCGGGCGGCGCCACCGGACTAGGAGGATCCTCCGGGCCCGCGGGTCCCGCCGGCCCCAGTGGTCCGACGGGCCCTCGCGGCCCCATCGGCGCGACCGGTACCGGGACAAACCGGACCGCAGGGCCTACCCGGCGCTCAAGGCCCCCGAGGCCCGCAAGGCCGGCCCGGCACCTCCGGAAACACCAGCCGCAACCGCCGCGTTTTCACTTGCACCATCAAACCCGCCCCTGAAGCCGGCACCGCCGCCATCACCTGCCGCTTCAGCACCCGCCAACCCGCGACCGCGCGCCTGAAGCTGCGCGGAAAGACCATCACGCAGCGCCAGGTCAAAGCCGGCGACAAGAAGCTGACCTTCCAGCGACCCGTCCAGGCAACGAATGGCCGCTACAAGCTCGTCCTGACCAACTAGAAGCCCCCACCAAACTTGGTTCCCAACTTGGTTCCAAAATAGGGGTCGACGACCGGTTTAGGAACCAGTATGGGCTCTAGATTCCGCTAGCTAGAGCCAACCATACAATCGGCGGCCACTCATAATCCGTCGGTCGGTGGTTCGAATCCACCCCGGCCCATGGCTCTGCAGAGCCGAATTTGGGCTATCCACCGGCGGTAGACAAGGACCAGGTTCCCAAAACCGGGGTCCACGACCGGATGCGGAACCCGATTTGGGCCTCAGATTTGGCTGACCAGCGCCAACCATGCGATTCGTTGGAGTCCCGCCTCAGTGAGGTTCGGCTGATCATGATGGCGTCGCCGGTCCAGGCATCTGCACCGTGAGGGTCGAAATGCGAGCGCCGTCGACCTCTTGGACGTGAGCTTCGCGCGGCGATCGTGACGTGTCGCCCGTAGCCGGCTGGCGGCCGAGCGCCGTGAACACCAGCCCGGCGAGCGTGCGGGCCCGTCCGGCCGGCAGGGCGCCGATGATCCTCGTTGAAGTCGTCGATCGTCATCGAGCCGGCCACCCGCACAGTCGTGTCGTCGACGCGCTCGAGCGATCGTCGGGAGGTCGTACTCGTCCTCGATCTCCCCGACGATCTCCTCGAGCAGTCCTCCAGCGTCACGATGCCGGCGGTGCCGCCGTACTCGTCGGCGACCACGACGAGCTGCTGGCGCTGCTCGCGCATCTCGCGCAACAGCGCACCGAGGTCCTTGGTCTCGGGCACGACCGGTGCGCCTCGGCGCGAGCGCGTCGACGCGTCCGGCTCGCCGCGAGCGGGCAGCGCGACCACGTCGCGGACGTGGACGACGCCGACGAGCGCGATCGAGCGACCCGCGGGCGACCGGGTAGCGGCTGTGCGGGCCCGAGCACGTGCCGCAGCGCCCTGCTCAGGTCGGTCCGCCTCGAGCCAGACGACGTCGCGGGCGCGGGACCATCACGTCGCGCGCCTCGCGGCCGGCGAAGTCGAACACGTTGTGCAGCAGCTCCTCCTGCGCGCGCGGGATCACGCCCGCGGCCTCGGCCTCGTCGACCAGGGCGCGCAGCTCGTCGGGGCTGCGGATGGTCTCGCCGGCGATCACCTCCGTGACCCCGAACGGCCGCAGCAGCAACGCGCCGAAGCCTGCAGCACGAACACGACGGGATTCAGGAGGAGCGAGATGAGCTCGACCGGGCGTGCGACCAGCATCGCCAGCGCGCCGCCCGATCGAGCACGAGCGCCTTCGGGACCAGCTCGCCGAGCACGACGGACAGGTAGGTGACGAGCGAGAAGCGCGATCAGGAACGACGACCCAGTCCGGCACGCCGTCGGGCAGGATGTCGGCGCACGACGGGCTCGCCGACGGCACCGGTGAGGATGCCCGATCGCGGTGATGCCGACCTGCACGGTGGAGGATCACCCGCACCGGGTCGTCCATTGAGCCGCAGCGCGGCCGGCCACCGGAACCGAACCGGTCCCGCCACGGGCCTGGATGGCCGACCGGCGCGCCGTCACGACCCGCGTACTCGCCGATCACGAAGAACGCGTTCGCCCCGATCAGCGCGAGGACCGCGAGGATGCGGCAGGATGTCGTCCACTGCTCCTCACGCTAGGTCCGTCAGCCAGCCGGGACGGTTGAGATCCCAGCGCCCGGGAAGCGTTAACCCATGATTGGCGCCATCATCCTCGGCCTCGTGGCCGGCTACGTCGCGAAGGCCCTGCTGCCGGGCAAGGATCCGGGGGATTCTTCGTCACGATCGCCCTCGGCCTGGCCGGATCGGTGATCGGCTTCCTGATCTTTACCGAGGTCCTCAACATCAGCAACAACAAGATCTTCGACCTCGGCGGTTTGATCGGCGCGATCATCGGCACGATGATCCTGCTGCTGGGCTACCGGCAGATCGCCGGCAGTAGCAATTCGTAGCCAGCGGCCCTAGGCTCGCGGCGGTGCCCCGCACCGCCCGAAGGCTGTTCAACGTCGCTGCGCCGTCGGGTCCCGCCCGAAGTACGGCCGGATCCAGCCGCTCCCCGTCCGGGTGCCGGGGGTGCTGATCCTGTCGGCAGCGATCGGCGCCGGGCACGATGTGCCCGCTGAGCTCTTGGCCTCCGATCTCGCGGAGCGGGACGTCAAAGACGCGACGGTCGACGGCGTCGCCGCAATGGGCCGCCTCATCGAGCGGACGATCATCGGCCGGCCTATTTCGAGTCGCGCTCGGCAACCGCCCTTACGACGTCTCGCACTTCTTCGGCCCGGTCTTCCCGCCGACGCGACGCCTCGACCGGCCGGTCGCTGCAGACGCTCGGCGGGCGGGGCTGCTGCGCCTCATCGCCAAGCGCCGGCCCGAGGTGATCGTCTCGACCTACCCCGGGACCACCGAGCCGCTCGGCGACTGCGCCGCGACGACGGCTGCCCATGCCGGCGTCGTCGGCGATCACCGACCTCGCGGCGCTGCGGCTGTGGGCCATCCGCGGAGTCGATCTGCACCTCGGTGACCCACCCCGAGTCGATCGCGGAGGTTCGCGCGATCGCCGGTGCCGCGGGGACGAGCCGTGGCGGTCCGGGCTTCAATCCGGCCGGCTTCGACGCTCCCGCCGGACCGCCGTCCGCGCGGCTCTCGGCCTCCCGGTGACGGCCGGTCGTGCTCGTGTCCGGCGGCGGTTGGGGTGTCGGCGACGTGCGGGGCGCGACGGCGGTCGCGCTGTCGGCGGGCGCGGCCGATGTGCTGGTCCTGTGCGGGAACAACGAAGCGCTGCGGAGCCGCCTACCCATGAGCCGCGCGTGCGCCGTTCGGCTTCACCGTCCGCATGCCTGAGCTGATGGCGGCGGCGGACGTCCTGGTCCACTCCACGGCCGGGCTCACCGTGCTCGAGGCGCTGATCTGCGGCACCCACGACATCTCGTACGGCTGGGGGCGCGGGCACATCCGGGCCAACAACGCGGGCTTTCGAGCGCCACGGTCTCGCCAAGGTCGCCCGCGATCGGGGGCACTCGAGCGGCGATCGGCGCGCGCTGACGCGTCCCCGCAGCGCCCGACCTTGGTATGATCTACCCGCGCGGCGGACGTGCTCCTCGACGCGGTTTCCCGCGCTCCAACAGGCCGGCTGACGCCGCAGACGCCAGCCGCCGGCCGCGATAGCGCCAGCCCGGCGAGCGACGAGGCCCGCGCGCGGCGCCCAGTTCTCGCCCACCACGATGGGCGCCAGCAGCACCGGGATCACGGTCTGGCACATCAGCACGAACGGGCCCGACCCGCGTCGCCGGCCAGCGCCGAGCGCCGACATCTCACGTCAGGGATGCCGACGACCGGCCGCGGCGCCAGCACCAGCCACGCCAGCCGACACCGAGCTCCAGGCGTCGGCCAGGCGCTTCGCGCGAGCGCCGCGAGCGCGTCGCCGGCACCGGCGCCGAGCGACCAGCAGCACCGGCGGCGCGCGCGCGCAGGATCAAGCGCGGCGAGGAGCGGCAGCCGCGAGCGCCGGCGAGGACGATCGCGGCCGCCGCCTTCGACCGGTCGCGGGTCGACGTCATCGCCGGCGATCGCCAGCAGCGTGACACCGGCCGCCAGCACGAAGCCGCCGCCACGTCGGCCGCAGCGCGACGGACTCTCCCAGCACGCGGCCGCCGACGGGCACCAGGCCGACGACGCCGAGCGCCAGCGTGGGCTGGACGACGGTCAGCGGTGCGAAACGCAGCGCCAGGATCTGCAGCACGGCCCCGCTGCCGCGAGCGCCGAGGCCGGCCAGCCAGCGCCGCCGCCGGAGCAGCGGCCGCAGGACGCCCGAGGCGCGGGGATCGGCGCGACGCGCGCGCTTCGAGCGCCTGCAGCACGTACGCAGCCTCGAAGCACACCGCGGCGGCGGCCGCGAGCGGCCATCCCGGCTGGCAGCATGTCAGCCATGCGCGCCCGCCCTCGCCGCTGCTGCGGCCCGGCCGCGCATGGACGGCTCCGGCGCTCGCGCCGGTCGTCCCCGCCGAGTGGCCGACGCGCTCGGCGTGGCCCGCCGCCTGGCCGGCGAGCGGCGTGACGCTGACCTTCGACGACGGCCCGCATCCGAGGGGACGCCGGCCGTGCTGCGAGCAGCTCGAGGCCGCCGGTGCCGCGCGATGTTCTTCCTGGTCGGCGAACAAGTGGCCCGCGACCCGGCGCTCGCCCGCGAGATCGCGCGACCGGGGGCACGTGATCGGGATCCATGGGGACCGGCACCGCAACCTGCTGCGTATCCCGCCGCGCGCGCTGCGCGCGGACTACGACCGCGCGGACGCGATGATCGCGGAGGCGACCGGGACGGTGCCCGGGCTCTACCGGCCGCCCTACGGGATCTTCAGCCTCGGCGCGCTCGCCGAGGTCCGCCGGCGCGACTGGCAGCCGCTGCTGTGGTCGCGCTGGGGCCGCGACTGGGCCCGGCGCGCCACCGGCCCGAGCGTCGCGGCGCTCGCGCTGCGCGACGTCGGCGCCGGCGACGTGGTCCTGCTCCACGACGCCGACCACTACAGCGCGCCGAGTCGTGGCGAGCGACGGTGGCGCGCTGGACCTCATGCTGCCGCAGCTCGCGCAGCGCGGGCTCGTCTAGTCTCTGAGTAGCGCTCGCGCCAGCCGGCGCGGAGCTGCCGTCGGCCAGGCCGGCCGGTCGCCGTGGACGCGACCAGCAGCAGCAGGACGATCGAGATGATCGGTAGCGCGCCGGTGCCCGGCGCGGGCACCACGAGCGCGAGCAGCAACGCCGCCAGCGATCCAGAACCCGCTCGCGAGCCGCGTCCGAGACGCGGCGACCAGTCAAGGGTGCGGACGAGCGCGACCGGCAAGGGCGAGCGCCATCGCCAGCGACGCCAGCGGCGCCTCGTCGACGATCTGGTCGATCGAGCCGGCCGCTGCCAAGCAGGCGACAACGATGCCCAGAGGGCCAGCGGCGCACAAGCCGTCGCGCGATCGGCCCATCGCGGCGTCAACCAGGGACGCGGCGACGGCGACGGGCTCGGGCTGTCGCGGACGGACGTCGACGTACCGGCGCACGCCCTCCTCGAAGGGTGTGACGCGCTCCAGCCGAGTTCGCGCGCGCTCGGGCGCCGTTGATCTCCACGCCGCCGAAGTCGCCGGAGCGACCGGGCGTGTACTCGATCTCCGCGTCGCCGACGACCGGCAGACGCGTCTCGGCGACGCGTTTGATCGTGACGTCCTCGGTGGAGACGAGGTTGTAGGTGCGGTTGGCGGCGACGGCGTCCAGGGCGCGGACGACGCCATCCGCGAGATCCTCGACGTAGACGAAGCGCCGCGTCTGCAGGCCGTCGCCGGCGATCGTCAGCGGCTCGCCCGCCAGCGCGCGCGACGATCATCGCCGGCACCACCGCCGCCGGCCGTGCCCGCGGTCCGTACGGGATGCCGAAGCGCAGCACCGTGTACTCGACGTCCGTAGAGCTCGTGGTAGGAGCGGCAGTAGAGCTCACCGGCCAGCTTGGTGGCGGTGTAGAGATGCGCGGGGGGATGCAGCGGCGTGTCCTCGTCGACGTGCCGTCCGATCGACGTCGGAGTAGACCCAGATCGTCGAGGCGTAGATCACGCGGCCGACGCTCGCGCGGCGCGCGGCCTCGAGCACCGAAGCGGTCCCGCGCGCGTTGGTCGCCTCCGCGCCCAGCGGGTCCTTGGTCACCTGGTCGACGTCGGCCGCCGCGGCCAGGTGCGCGACGACGTCGCAGCCTCGCAGCGCAGCGGTCAGACGGTCGGTGTCACCGAGATCGCCGAGCACGGTCTCGCACGTCCGCATGCCAGCGCGACGGGCGCAGGTCGTAGATGACCGGCTCGTGCCCGGCGCGTGCAGCGCATCGACGACATGCGAGCCGATGAAGCCCGACCCACCGGTGACCAGGACGCGGCTCATCAGCCTCCTCGCGGCCGGTAGTAGAGCGGCACGCACCAGTGGTTCTCCGCCACCCAGTCCGTGTTCGGTAGGTCGTCACCCGTGCCCATGATGCGATGACAGGGCTCGTCGTAGACCTTGCCCGTGGACCGCTCGATCGGCGAGAACACGATGTACTTGTACAGGCCCGACGTCATCCCGTCGGGCAACTCGAGGCGCTCAGGATGCTGCGCGTCGAGCACCTCGCGCGCGACGCGGTTCTTGAACGCGACGATCTCCGGCAGCCGCTCCGTCTGCACGAGCGCGAGCGCAGCCGTGAACTCGCTCATGCGGAAGTTCAGCCCCTCGACGGCGTAGTCGGGCTTGCCGTAGTTGCGGAATGCGCGCGCGTGCTCGATGACCTCATCGCGCGTGGAGACGAGCACGCCGCCCTCGCCGGTCGAGATCGTCTTCGTCGCGTAGAACGAGTACACGCCGGCGTCGCCGAAGGTCCCGGCCGCGGCGGCCGTTCCAATCCGCGCCGTGCGCATGCGCGCAGTCCTCGAGCAGGAAGATCCCGTGCTCGCGGCAGTAGTCGGCGATGCGCTCGGCGTCGAAGGCGATGTGACCGCCGATGTGCACCAGCACCGCCGCCGCGGGCGCACGCGCTCAGCCGCAGCCTCGAAAGACTCAAACGACATGCACAGGTCGTCGCGGCGGCAGTCGACGAAGACCGGCTGCCCACCGGCGCGGATGATCGCCAGCGGTGTCGCCATGAAGGTGTTCGACGGGCACAGCACCGGCCGGCCCTGCACCTCCGCGAAGTCCAGCGCGGCCAGGGCGCCGCCGGCCCAGCCGCTGATCGCCACGGAACCGCGCGCCGCATTCGCGCCCACGCCGCCTCGAACGCTCGTTCATCGGGCCGTGCGACCACTTGCCCGAATCGATGACCTCGTCCCACAGCTCGTGCAGGCGGGCGCGGTCGCGCAGATCGAAGCCGATGGCGAAGCGGTCGAAGGCAGGCGCCCGGACGTCCGTCATCTGACGGGCGACCCTATTCGATTCGCGGCCCGGCGCTCGTCGGTCACTCGCACCACATCCCACGCCAGCCCGGCGCGCTCAAGGCCGCCGATCACCAGCGCCGAGGGATCGAACTGGCGACGGCCGAGACCATGCGCCGCCGACGTCGGGAAGGCATGGTGGTTGTTGTGCCACGCCTCGCCGAAGCTCATCGGCGCCAGCCAGGCGAGGTTGCGCGACTCGTCGTGCGTGTCGTAGTCCCGGCGGCCGAAGACGTGGCACAGCGAGTTGATCGAGAACGTCACGTGGTGCAGCACGAGCATGCGGATCGCGCCGCCCCACAAGAGGCCCGAGAGCCCGGCCGCGACGCTGCCGCCGACCGCCGCGCCGATCCCGAACGGGATCGCGAGGCCGAGCAGCACCCACAGCAGGAACGCGCTGTCGACGAACACGATCAGCCGGTCGGCGAGCAGGTCGGGCGCATAACGCTTCGGATCCGCCACACCCGGCCGGAACACCCAGCCCAGATGCGCATGCCACAGACCCCGCAGGGCACCGCGCCACCCGCTCCCGTGCCGACGTGCGGGCTATGCGGATCTCCGTCCTTATCGGAGAACGCGTGGTGCTTGCGGTGGTTGGCGACCCACTCGATCACGGGGCCCTCGACGGCGGCGGAGCCCAGGCACGCCAGCGCCCCCCGCACCGCAGGCCGTGTCTTGAACGCGCGATGCGTGAGCAGCCGGTGAAATCCGACCGTGATCCCCAGCCCGCACAGCACGTAGGTCACCCCGAACGCGGCGACGTCTGACCAACCCACGCCGTGGCTGGCCGCCCGCTCGATCCCGTACGCGAGCGCGAGGACCGGCACCAGCGTCACGACCAGAGTGGCGGCACGATCAACACGCTCGGTCCCCGATACGACCAGAGGGTCGGGAACACTCACGCGGTCAGCGCGATCACAGCAGCGGCGCACGTTTCCACGCCCGAGCGCAGTCAGTGAGGCCGCGGCGTCGCGGCCGATCGCAAGCGCCGAGGCCGCGCATCGACTCGGTCAGCGGAGCGACCTTGAGGACGAAATCGTGGATGCCGTGTCGCCGGAAGGCCGCGTCGGCTTCCCGGTAGAACGCCTCGACGGCCTCCTCCCGCGCGCGCTTGGACATAGCGAACCAGCGCTTCCTGTCGACCCTGGCATAGACCCCGTTGGAGACTTTCGGCTCGAGGAACGTCTCCCGCTCGTCCGGCGACAGGGAGTAGAACCGCTCACGCTCGGCATCCGACGCCTCGATCAGGTCGTTGCCGAGGTAGTCTCGACCCACTGCATGACATGCAGCGGCGGCTGCTTCAGAGCGAGCTCGTCCAGCGCCAGGTCGACCGCGGACTTCCGGAACAGGCGGTCTTGCGCCTGTCGAAGTGCGCCCAGCCGGTCAAACCGCTCGAACCTCGACTCCGTGGGCCGCGGACCGACATGCCCTGCTTCCGGAGCCCGTTGAGCGCCCTGCGGAGCTCATCGAGCTGCACGTCACGTCGTTCGAGTTCGAGCTCGGCCTCCTCGCTCCGGCCCCGGCCGCCTCCACGAGGGCTTCGTCGGTGGCCCCGCCTCCCGGCGAGGTCGACGCACCACAGCCCGCCAAGGCCGCGAGGATCGCAACGACGCACGCGATCCGTCGACATGGAAGTCTGGTGACCAAGAGACGAGCCTAGATCGGAGCACCGAGCACCTCGTAAAAGAGCACTCAGCACACCCGAAAACTGGGTTCCCAACTCGGTTCCCAAATAGGGGTCCACGACCGGAATTGGGAACCGAGTTGGTTCGAGATTGGCTTACTAGAGCCAATCATACGCGGAGGGTGTCCCTCATGATCCGTCGCGCGGTGGGTCGAATCCACCCCGGCCCATGGCTCTAGAGGGCCATATTCGGGCTATATGCTGGCGGACACAACACCATCATGAGCGGGCTCCGCGCCCTGCGGTGGAACGACGTCGACTTCGCCGGCGAGCGCGTTTGTCCGCAGATCCTCCGCCCCTCGAGGCTGTCGGCCTCGGCCACATGCGCGCGAAGGGGCCCGATCGAAATGGCCGTTCAACGCCGCCGACCACAGCTCGGGCCGGACTTCCAAAGCGAACAAGGCAGTCAGTTCGTGGCGCTGGGCTTCGGGCAGGCCTGCCGCAAGGCCGGCATCGCGCAGTTGATGGGATCGAAGCGCTGCGCCTCCGACAACGCCGTCGCTGGAGCTTCTTCTCGACGCTCGAGAAGGAGTTCGTTCAACCGCTCGGGCCGGTCGACGCGCCGGGATCTGACCTGGATATTCACTACGTCGACGCGTTCTCCAACCCGCGGCACCGGCGCTCGGCGCTCGGGATTGCTCCCGCCCGTTGTCTACGAAAACAGCGCTCTCACGGACGCACCTTCTGATACCGAATGGCTCCCCGCCGAGCCTTCGTGCATCGCGAGCGGCTCTCGATAGTCCGCGTATGATCCGACGACCTTGCCTTCGCCTGTCGAGCGTCCGTGCATGCGGTACCAGGTCGACGAGCACGACCGGATCGTCGCTGTCGACGACGAGTTTCAGACTTTCGCCGAGAAAAACGGTTGCCCTGAGCTGGCCACCGGTGCGCTTGGCCGGCCGCTGCGGGAGTTCGTCGACGGCGACGGGGTCTGGGAGCTCTATCGGGCGGTGATCAGCTCTGCTCGCGCCGGCAACGAGGTGGTGTTCGACTTCCGGTGCGACGGCCCGGGTATCGCGCGGCAGATGCGGATGGCCGTGAGATCGGCCGGAGGCGGAAACGTCGAGTTTCGGTCCGAGCTGCTCGCCGTCCACCCCTTGGGCCCGCCGAAGCCGACGCCACAGGTACGCGGTCTGGAGAGGGTGTGTGCGTGGTGCGGGCGCGTCCGGTATCGCGGTAGCTGGCACGCGGTGAGCGAATTCATCTCCGCAACGTCGATCTTCGAGACCGCGAACCCCTTCGACGTCACCCACGGCATCTGTGAGGAATGCCAGCGCGGACTCGAGATGCAGCTCGACGAGGCCCCGCCGCAGCAACGCGCCGCGCCGCGCGCGGACTGAAGGCATCGTTTCCCCGCTGGACATTCCCGCCGCGGACAAGACGGCGGCTGTCGGGCAGAGGATGCGTACTGCTGGTTGAGGCGGCCGCGGCGGCGCGCGTTCATCGCGGCGGGGACTTTCCGCTTCCTCAATGCGCAGTTCGCCTGCACGATCCGTTCTCCGGTCCCCTCAGTGGGCGTTCTGTAACGGTGCGACTCCGTTGCGGCACTACACCCGACGATGCCCACCGACGACCCCGCCGAAGCCGAGTCCAACCGCTACGGCCGGCGCATCTTCCTCGGCGTCATGGGTGCGGGGGTGAGCTCCCTGTGGTGGGGCGACACGGCCTGGAACGCGGCAGCGCGGGCGTTGTCTCCGATCACTCGCAACGCGCCTCAGGCTTTGCGCGACGCGCTTCCTTCCCCGAGCAGCGGATGGCGCATCTACGCGGTCAACCCGCCGATGCCGAAGTTCGACCCGGCCACCTGGCGGCTGCGCGTCGACGGTCTTGTCGAGAACCCGCTCGAACTCTCCTTCGACGAACTGCGCGCCCTGCCGCGCGTGGATCAGACCTCGGACTTCCACTGCGTCACCGGCTGGTCGGTTCCAGACGTGCGGTGGGCAGGGGTGCGCATCGCCGATCTGCTCGCCCTCGCCCGGCCGGCGCCGGAGGCGGGCGCTCTCGCCTTCGTTTCCGCCGAGCAGCCCTACGTCGACAGCCTGACCATCGAGCAGGCGACGCTGCCCGACGCACTGCTCGCCTACGAGATGGACGGCCGTCCGATCACGCGGCCGCACGGCGCGCCGACCCGGATGGTCATCCCGGCGATGTACGGCTACAAGGGCGTGAAGTGGCTGAACCGCATCGTGGTCACCCGTCGCCAGATCGTGGGGTTCTGGGAGCAGCGCGGCTACGACCAGAACGCGTGGGTCGGGCGCTCTAACGGCCTTGCCTGAGCCGCAGACCAGAGCGTTGCGCTTCACGCGCACGGAGCGCGCACTGCACTGGACCCATGCGGGCGGCTTCTTCGGGATGCTCGCCACCGGCCTGATCCTCTACCTCCCTTCCCTTGCAGGGGTTGTCGGAAGCCGGACGCTCATCAAGGACGTCCACATCATCATCGCGATCGCGTGGCTCGTGGCCTTGCTGATCGTGATCGGCGCCGGCAACCGCGAGTCATTGCGGCGCACCTGGCGCGACTTCGAGAGCCTCGATGCCGACGATCGCCGCTGGCTCCGGTTGCGCCGCGCTCCACAAGGCCGATTCAACGCCGGTCAGAAGCTCCACGCCCTCCTGCAGTCCGCCTTCGCGCTGCTCTTCATCATCTCGGGCGTACTCCTGTGGCTCGGGGAGCGCAACACCACCTTCCGTCTCTCGGGCACCGTGGTGCTGCACGACTTCCTGACTCTCCTGGCGACCGCGCTCGTGATCGGGCACCTCTACCTCGCGCTCATCCATCGCAGCACGCGGCCCGCGCTGAGCGGCATGCTCACTGGGACCGTGCCGAGCGAATGGGCGGCCCAGCACCACAGCAAGTGGGAACCCGAGCACGAGCGGGAGAAGGTCTCCTAGAGCGAGCGATGGTCGAATCCGTCGAGCAGGCTCACCGTGCGCGGCGCCTGCCGGGTTCGACGAGCACCGCCGCACCCGGCCAGTAGGGGTGCGGCGGGCGAGCGCCGGCGAGGAGCAGCGGCTCGTAGACCCAGGTGCCGGTGTTGAGCAGGACGCGCTTGTCGACCTTCCAATGGCCGGCGTGGTGGAGGTGGCCGAAGATCACGTGGCGGGCGCGCACCTGCAGCCGGTCGAGCACCTGGGTGAAGGCAGGCAGGCCGGCGTAGCGGAACTGGTAGCCGAGGGCGCCTGCGCTGAGCGGGGCGAGGGCGCCGCGGGTGAGCCAGGCGACGGCCGGAACGGACACCGCAGCCGCTCGGTGGCCCAGCCCGACGGCGAGGTCGAGCGGCTCGGTCACGACGCTCGGCAGACTGAACTCCAGGAGGCGTGCGAGCGGGCCGTCGGTCGTGATCTCGTAGTCCTCCGCGCGCCAGCGCTGTTCCGGACTCCGTCCGTAGGGCCAGAGCAGGTGGCGATCGAGGTAGTGGCCGTGGGTCGCCCAGACCCCGTCGCCGAGCCACACGCCCGGGTAGCGGAAGGAGACCCGTGCCGGGCGCAGCCAGTCGGCGATCTCGGCCAGCCAGGGGTGCGAGTTCCGCGGCACCCGCGCAGCGAGACCGACAGGCCGATCGCTGGCGCGGCGCTCTCGCAGCCAGGGCCGGACGAGGGCCTGATCGTGGTTTCCCGCCACCAAGACGACCTCGCCATCGGGGCCGAGCGCCGCGCCGAGGGCCTCCAGCACCGGCCGCGCTCCGGACAACGCCTTGCGGTTGCGCGCTTCCAGCAGCTCGATCGTGTCGCCGAGCAGCACCAGCCGGTCCACATCGGAGAGCGCGCTGATCAGCGCGTCGAGGACCGCGGGCCGGCGCAGGACGTCGCGTCCTTGGCGCGAGCCGAGGTGCAGGTCCGAGATCACGAGCGTCCGAGCCACCACGAGGGATACGGTCGCAGGCCGAGCAGCGGCCACGCCGTCCTCACGATTCACGCCTGCCGAATCGGGTAGTGCTCAGACCAGGGCGCGCGCCGTCTGTTGCAGAACCCGCGCGCTCTCCTCGAAGGACCCCCGGAAGTCTCCGTGGCCGTGATCGGCGCGAGTTGGCACGCCGGTTCCATCCCTCCCCAAAGGAGTTCCTATGAACACGGATCAGCAGAAGATCGTCCAGTACCTCAACGAGGCCCACGCGAGCGAGCAGGCGCTCGTGCGCGTGCTGCAGTCGCAGATCGCCATGACCCCGCGCGGAAGCCTCCGCACCGGCCTCGAGGCGCACCTCGGTGAGACGCAGGACCACGCCAAGCGCGTCGGCGCGCGCCTTGATGCCCTCGGCCACGGCGGCAACCCGCTGCTGGCCGTCGTCGGCGTGGCCGAGACCGTCGTCGGACAGATGCTCGCGCTGACCAAGACGCCCTTCGACCTGCTGCGCGGCTCCGGTGGCGAGGAGAAGGTCCTCAAGAACGCCAAGGACGCCTGCGCGACCGAGGCGCTCGAGATCGCCACCTACACCTCCCTCGAGCGGCTGGCCGAGGCCGCGGGCGACACGCAGACCGCGTCGCTCGCCAAGTCCATCCGCAAGGACGAGGAGAAGATGCTCGCCCGCCTGCTGCGGGAGATCCCGAAGCTCACCGACGCGGTCTTCCGCGCCGAGGTCGAGGGTGACCCGTCCTTCGACGCGACCAAGACGGGCGCCGGCGAGACCGTGAAGGCCGCCACGAAGAAGAGCAAGAAGGCCGCCCGCAAGGCGCGCAAGGTCCCGGGCGTTGCGCAGGCAGAGGGTCAGGCCAAGGGTGCGGTCGCTTCGAAGGGCGACCTGGCGATCAAGCGCTACGACTCGCTGACGGCGGACGAGATCGTCGCCAAGCTGGCCGCCCTCTCGCAGATCGATCTGGCCAAGATCGACTCCTACGAGCGCAAGCACGAGAACCGCACGACCGTCCTGGGCCGCATCTCCACCCTGCGCGGCAACGAGCCGTGGCCGGGCTACGACGAGCTCACCGCGAGTGAGGTCAAGGCAGTGCTCTCCGAAGGTGACGACGAGCGCGCCGCGTCCGCCCGTACCTACGAGCGTGCGCACAAGAACCGCGCCGGCGTGCTCGAAGCCGCCGAGCGTGAGACCAGCAACGCCTAACGGGAAGGCGGCCCCGAAAGGGGCCGTCGTCGCGTTCTCCGGGCGCGCACGCGTGGTGGCCGGGCTCGGCGGGCTGCTGCTGCTCGGCGTGCTGGGCGTGCTGATCCCGCTCGGCCTCGATCCACTGGCCCGCGTGGGCTTCGTCGTCGACTGGCAGCTCGATACGCCGAAGGTGCAACCATTCCGCCGCGCGACGAGTCCAAGCCCGCCGGTGCGATCCGTACCTTCGCTGCGGATGGCGATGGCAGCAGACAAACCGCCGGACGTCGGCGAGGCGCTCGAGCTGCGTGACGAGCTGCTCGTCGCCTGCCGGCAGGTCCTGCTGAAGATCGGACACCGAGGCCCTCCCGCTGGTCGCCCACATCGACGCGCTGCTCGACCTGACGACGAGGCTCCCCCGGGTCCCAGCGCCAGTCGTAGGCTCGACGGGTGGCCGAGCTGACCCTTGGCGTGTCGCGACCTCCCGCAAGCCCGACGAGCGCCGGCTGGCGATCCACCCGGCGCACTTCGAGCGGATCGACGCGGCGCTGCGGCAGCGGATCTACCTCGAGCGCGGCTACGGCGAGCGCTTCGGGTCCCGACGCGCAGCTGAGCCGCTCGTCGCCGGGCTCCTGCCCCGCGACGAGCTGGCGACGAGGCCGACGTCCTGCTGCTGCCCAAGCCGTACCTCGAGGACCTGGAGACGCTGCGTCCGGGCCAGGTCGTCTGGGGCTGGCCGCACTGCGTCCAGGACGGCGAGATGACCCAGCTCGCGATCGACCGTGAGCTGACGCTGATCGCCTGGGAGGCCATGAACCACTGGACCGCCGACGGGCAGCTTCAGCGTCCACGTGTTCCACAAGAACAACGAGCTCGCCGGCTACTGCTCGGTGCTGCACGCGCTGCCGCTGCTCGGCTCGACCGGCGACTACGGCCGGCGCCTGCGCGCGGCGGTCATCAGCTTCGGCGCAACGGCCGCGGCGCGGTCCGCGGGCTGTCGCGCTCGGCGTCTGCGACGTCACCGTCTTCACGCAGCGCGACAGCGCGGCCGTCGCCTCGCCGTTCGCCGCGGTGCGGATGGAGCAGTTCGCCGCCGAGGACCGCCGCGCGCACCTCGAGCGAGCCGGCCGATGGCCGAGGTGCTGGCCGAGTTCGACATCGTCGTCAACTGCATCCTGCAGGACACGACGCGCCGCTGATGTTCGTCACGAACGAGGACCTCGCCGCCTTCAGGCCCGGCTCGCTGATCGTCGACGTCTCCTGCGACGAGGGCATGGGCTTCGAGTGGGCGCGGCCGACGACCTTCGCCGATCCGATGTTCACCGTCGGGCAGGGCGTCCACTACTACGCCGTCGACCACACGCCGTCCTACCTGTGGAACTCGGCGACCTGGGAGAACTCCATGCGGTGCTGGAGTACCCGCCCACGGTGATGGCCGGGCCCGGCCGCCTGGCTTCTAACGTGACGATCCGCCGGGCGATAGAGATCCAGGACGGACGGGTGTTGAACCCGAGGATCCTGACCTTTCAGAACCGCGCCGAGGAGTACCCGTACGCACGCTGAGGTCGTTCCCGAAGACGAAGGGACGCCGCCCGCGAGGCGCTGCTGGTCAAGGAGAAGGAGCTGACCCGCGCCCGTGACCGGCTGGCCGCCGAGCGGCGCCGCCTTCCCATGGTCCGGGTCGAGAAGGACTACCGCCTCGCCCGCGGTGGGGACGACTCCTACACGCCGGAGGAGCTCGCCGGCGGCGGGCCCGCCTAGCTCTCGGAGATCTCGAACGAGCCCCGCATCCACGGATGGATGCGGCAGTAGTACGCGTACTGCCCCGCCGTCGGGCCCCGGGGTCGTGGCGACCGGGTTCGTGTTTCCGCCGTCGATGATGTCGTAGCCGAGCGTCGTCGAGTCCCAGACGCCGTCCGAGAACGGGTAGTTGGCGACGTACGCCCCGTTGCACGGACGGGGACAGGTGGTGACGGAGTGCCGGATCCCCAGGCCTGGTCGGGGTTCAGGAACGTCAGGCGACTCGCCCTGCTTGATCTGCGGCGTCGCGGGCGGGCAGGGACTGATCACCGGGCAGGTAGAGGAAGTCGGCGATCGTGACGAGGTTCCCGGGTAGGCGCCGCGGCGCGCGGCTCCGCGCGCTCGCACACCGGAGCGCCCTTCACGCCGCAGTAGGGATCGCGCCGGCCCGCGATACCACGGCTTGGTGAGGACGCCGGCCGTGGGATCGCGTCGCACCATGCGCACCGTCTTCCGGGTCTTGTAGCGCTGCACGACGCGCAGGCCCGTTGACCATCTTGCGCTCGGTGACGAGCACGCGCTTGCGCACCACCTTGCGCCTGGCCTTCATGTTGATCAGCCGCGGCTTGCAGCCGTCCCAGGCGGGCGTCTGGTTCTTGTCGATGTAGAGGCCCTGGTGGGTCATCGTCGTGTACCAGGCGTTGTCGAGGTTCTGGTACTGCCCGGTGATGCGCAGCCGGTCGCCCTTGTGGATCGGCGCGCGCCAGTTGGGATGGCTGACCTCCATCTGGAAGTCCTCGGAGAACTGGACGCCGTCGCGCCAGCGGGCGGTCGCGTCGAGCAGCAGCGTCCCGCCCGT
Organism: uncultured Solirubrobacteraceae bacterium; assembly: GCA_963759945.1. Lineage (GTDB taxonomy): Bacteria > Actinomycetota > Thermoleophilia > Solirubrobacterales > Solirubrobacteraceae > DATLGB01. The sequence goes on from CAVXBH010000028.1 coordinate 31,568, forward strand.
CCCCCGGCCGTCGTCGGCGCACGGGTGCTCCTCGGAGCCGAAGTTCTCGACAATCACGTTCAGACCGCCGGGATGCAGATGCGACCCGGTGCCGATCAGCATGCCGTCGGACTTCGCGGTCCACTCGATCGGCCCCTTCGGGCTGTCGCGCGTCGTGGAGAAGATGCCGTCGCCGTCCGCGACGCGCGGGACGTCGAACGTGCGCCCGAAGATCGCGCCGGAGATGTCGTGATAGGGCCGCTTGGAGACCTTGGCGATCTCCTCCTGCGTGCCGTGGACGAACTCGACGTCCAGCGCGATGTAGTCCAGGCGCGGCTGGTTGGTCTTGTTGTGCAGCATGTAGATCATCAGCTGCGGGTCCGTCGCGTTGAGGTACTGGCCGTAGATCGGGCCGTTGGGATCGGCGGCGGAGCGCTGCGTGAAGTCGGCCTTCGTCTCCTCGTCGCCGGTGCCGTAGATCCACTCGCCGAGGCCCTTCAGATAGAAGTCCTCCTCGTTGCCGGGATCGACCCGGAACCAGTGCGCGTGATGGATGTGCGCCTCTTGGCGCGAGGGGATCGACAGGTCGCTCGCGCGCCGCAGGGTCGGCATGACCGACAGCAGGTAGCCGTTGCGCAGCGGGATGTCGACGTCGAACCGGTTGCCGTCGTGCCCCGGCAGCACCGTGTAGGGGCCGAACCACAGCCGGATCTTCTCGACCGTGCCCGGCGGCTTGGGCGTGTAGCGGTTGACCCGCTTGGTAATCGCGTTCTCCGGATGGCCGACGTCCGGATCCGGCTCGTCCGGCGCGTCTGGGCGCCAGCCGCCGGGGCGAGCAACAGGCGCACCCAATACCGACCGCCAAGCGACGGAGCCTCCCCACGGTCTGATGAACATACCCGTTCGCGATAGGCGTTCAAGTCGGTATCTTCGGCGTATGAGGAGGGCGGTGGTGGCGGGCCTGCTGGTCGCCGTGGCGGCGCCGGCGTCGGCGCGCGCGGACCAGGTGATCCGCGCCGAGCCGAGCAACCGCTACACCACGACCGAGGTCACGATCGCTCCCGGCGAGGCGCTGCGCTTCCAGAACGCCGACCTCGTCGCGCACGACGTCTCGTCCACGCAGGCCAAGGACAACGGGGAGCGGCTGTTCGGCTCGGAGATCCTCCGCCGAGCGAGAGCGGCCCGGTCAACGGCACCGCCGACCTGCAGCCCGGCCAGTACGACTTCTTCTGCTCGCTGCACTCCCCATGAAGGGCAGGCTGACCGTGAGCGGCGACGACCCGGACATGGCGACGACCACCGGAGCCGACCGCGACGCCGAAGCCCGACACCGCCGCGCCCGAGGTCGCGCTGAGCGGGACGCTGCGCGCGCGGCCGATCCGCCGCAGCGGGAAGATCGGGCTGACCGTCCGCAGCAACGAGGCCGCGCGGATCGTCCTGCGGGTGCGCGTCGGCAGCCGCCGCCTCGGCAGCCGGGCGGTGAGCGTCGGCGAGGGCAGTCACGGCATTTCGATCGAGCTGCGCAATAGGAAGGCCATCCGCTCCGGCCGCCGCCTGCGCATCACGGTGAACGCAACGGACGACGCCCGGAACCGGCGCCGCACGCAGCTCGTCGTCAGGCTGCCGTAGCGGCCAGAGGCCGTTCGAGAGCCCGGACCGAATCCCGGCTCAGCATCCATCCGCCGTCGCAGGGCTGGACGAGCTGCTGCTCCGCCAGCTGCGAAAGCGCCAGTGACACGGTGGGGCGCTTGGCTCCGGCGAGGCGCCCGATCAACTCGTGGGTGAGCTTGAGCTCCAGCCGCACGCCGTTCGGGCCGACCTTCCCCCACCGCTCCGCGAGCTGCCAGAAGAGGCCCAGGATGCGCTGCTCGACCCGCGGCAGGCTGACGATCGCGGCGCGGAGGACGGCGGCCTCGGCCTGCGCCGCAAATCGAAGTTGAAGCACTCGGCCGAGCTGCGGCCAGCGCTCCTGAGCGGCCTTGAACTGCTGCCCGAGCAGGATGATCTCCGCTCCACCCGGCCGCGCCGCCCAGCCCTTGCCGAAGGGGAGCGCGGCGTCGGGGCGGTCCCAGGGCAGCAGCAGGTCACCATTTCCGTGCAGCTGGGCGTTGCGCGCGCCGGCGAGCTCGATCTCGGACGTGAGCATCCCTCGCACGACGATGGCGACCGTCGTCGCGCTGATCTCCCGGGGCAGGGCCTCGGGGTGCCAGGGTCCCGCGGGCAGCTGCAAGCTCGTCGCCTGCACCCGTTCGGCGACTTCGAGATCGTCCGCCGGGATGGCTTTGCGCAGGTCGGGATCGGCCCTGAGCAGCAGGACCTGACGCGAGTGGTACTGCGGGACGCCGTTGACGGCGAGCGATGACAATGGGCTCCTGGATGGAGTGAACCGGGACCCGGTCTCGCCGACCCACGCGTGGTCGCCAATGCCCTTCGCTTTTGACCCGGCGCTGTCGACTCACCGTCGACGCCGCCGATGCGGCAACTCTAGACCGATTCGGGTGGTGCGGTCAGAGGTTCGAGCACGAACGTCTCGACGGCCACATCCGGGTCGACGTGATTGTCGCTCAGGAACGCGACGACCGTCCGTCCGGTGAGCGCCTCGATGCCGGCCGACAGCTCATCGCGCATCGTGTCCTGGTAGGCCCTTCGCATCGACCGCACGATTTCGGCTCGCCCGTCGCGGACGAGGGACCGCTCGCCCTTGGTGAGCGTGTCCCTGAGCACGACGCTCACGAGGTCCTGCTCGATGTAGCTGCGCGCCTGCGTCGGACCGCGGCCGGTGTACTCGCTCACCACCCGCACGACGAGATTGGAGATCGCTGCGGCCAGCTGACCCTGCGGGTGTTCGGTTGGGCTGCCGAGCATGGCAGCGCCTCTCTCGCCTTCCGCCTGGAGTGGACTCACGCGAAAGCAGGGGGAAGACGGATGGGAACCGTCGCGTACTGAGATGGTAACCCTTCGCGCGCCGGATACGGTGCGCGCCGTGGCTCGCCATCCGCGTATGGAGACCCTGCGAACGCCCTGGAAGCTCCGCTACGCGCTGCGGCGCCGGGCGATGCTGGCCGCGGTCCGGCTCGCCGCGCCGGTGCAGGAGCGCCCGACCCTCGAGCGGCTCGGCTCGGACTACGGCGGCTGGACGATCCCGGTCGACCTCCCGGAGGCCGGCTGGCGCTGCGTTTGCGCAGGCGCCGGCATCGACGTGAGCTTCGACGTCGCCCTGGCCGAGCGCTTCGGCGCGACCGTGATCACCGTCGACCCGACGGACGAGGCCCGCGACAACGCAGCGCCTCACGGCGAGCTCGAGTTCGTGCACGCGGCGCTGGCGGCGCGCGACGGTGAACTCGAGATGTTCGAGGCGGCCGACCCCACCCACCAGACGCTCTCGAGCGACGACCTCCAGCGCACCGGCCGTGCCGTGCGCAAGCCCGCGCGATCGCTCGCGAGCTTCGGTCCGGTCGACCTGCTCAAGCTCGACATCGAGGGCGCGGAGTACGACGTCCTGCCGCACGTCGGGCCGGAGGTGAAGGTGCTGTGCGTCGAGCTGCACCCGACCCGGGGCGTGCTCGCCGCGGTGCGCGCCGTGCGGCGGCTGACCGCGGCGGGCTTCGAGCTCGCCTTCCGCCACGGCAGCGACTACACCTTCATCCGATCATGAGAACGATGCTCGTCGCCTTCGTCGCGCTCGCCGTCGCCGCGCCCTGAAGAGCCTGGCATCTCCCCCGCCCGCCTCGAGCGGCTCGCCAACCGCTAGCGGACGAGCTGGACGCGCGGAAAGGACCCGGCGTCCGGGATGACGCCGTCGGCCGACGTCCCGAGCCACTGCTCGATCAGCGAGGCGTAGATCCCGCGGAAGTCCGCCGTCACCTTCAGGTTGCCCTGGCCGTCGAGGTTGCGCAGCGAGGGGTACTCCGTTCGGATCCCGCCGTTGGCGCGGTTTCCCATCACGAAGGCGATGCCGCCGGCGCCGTGGTCGGTGCCGCCGGAGGAGTTCGCCGTCGGCCGGCGTCCGAACTCGGTCCAGATGAACGTCAGGACGCGATCGGCGAGGCCGCGGCGCTGCAGGTCGTGCTGGAAGGCCGACAGCGACGCGGAGTGGTCCGAGAGTCCTTCGGCGAGCCGCTCGGCCTGGTTGTTGTGGGTGTCGAAGTCCGCGCGGCCGTCGACCGTCGCGACGCGCACGCCCAGGTTCTTGTCGAGCAGGAAGGCCAGCTGCTCGAGGTTCGCCCCGAACTCAGAACCCTTCGGGTAACCGCCGATGACGCCGTCGACGGTGACCACGTGGGCGACGTCCGAGCCGGGCTCGGGCGGTTGCGGGCCCTGGTTGGCGAAGGGCTTCAGGCGGTCGGAGACGTCCTGCGCGTACCGGGCCGCGGCGCGTGCCGCCTCGCGGCCCGGGCCGTCGCCGCGCACCGGGCGTGCGAGGTTGCCGTAGACGCGCATCATCTTGCGGCGATTTGCGTCCTCGACGGCCGGGATCTTCATCTCGGTCACGCGGGCGCTCTCCACCGAGGAGACGGGCGAGCGGCCGGTCAACAGGGTCGGCGACAGGCGCGAGCCGGAGCTCAGACCCTGGAAGGGATTGTTCTTCGAGCCGTGCTGGTCGAGCCAGCGGCCCAGCCAGCCCGTCGTCAGCTGCGAGGTGATCGTCCCCGACTCCCAGAAGACGCGCGAGTGGAAGTGCGAGAGATCGGGGTTGGCGTAGTCGATGCCCGGGAGCAGCGCGACCTTGCCGTCCTCGTAGAGACCGGCGAGGCCGCCGTCCTGGCCGGCTCGCAGCGCCTCGTGCGGGGACAGCGTCGTGCCCTTGAGGAGGTCGCTCGACTCCGCGCGGCCGTGGCGGCCGCGATGGCGCGCGTAGACGCTGTACTGGTCCGTCGGCATCAGCGAGTCGAGCAGGTCCAGGCCGCCCGGCAGGAAGACGTTGACGAGGATGCGCTTCTTGCCGCCACCCGCTGCGGCCGCCTCCTCGGCGCCCTCGATCCAGTGCTGGAGCGGCATGGCTCCCGCCGTGTAGAGGGTCAGGCCGCCGGCGGCGCCCCAGCCCAGGAAGTGCCGGCGCGAGACGCCGACGCTCGGGTGGCGCGCGGTCGCGGCCGTGCGGTGGAAGTCCTCGCAGGAGCGGTGGGGGTTCGAGCGGGCCATCAGCAGAGTTGGTTGTCGGGGCCGGAGACGATCAGGTGGCGCAGGGTGCGCTGGAGCTGGTGGCGCTCCCACAGGCCGGGGTCGCGCCCGTAGGAGCGGACGAGGTTGTCGAGCTGCCGGCGGGTCTGCCGGGAGATCTGCGGCGAACCGACCTTCTGGAGCGCCTTATTGACCTGAAAGCGCGGCTTGAGCGTCTTCACGTCGGAGGCCTTGACCGCGCCCGGCCCGCCCTCGCGGACGATTGCGTTGGCCACGCCGAAGCGTGCGCGCATCGCGTTGGAGGACAGCCAGCGCGGCCCCCACTCCCAGCCCGCGACGGACGGCGGCGAGAACAGGCTCTGTCCCATGCTGGCCATCAGCCAGTTCCAGTCCATGATCTCGACCTTGGCGCCCATCGTCCGCAGCTGGCCGGCCACGAGAACTGCCGGCCACTTGACCATGTCCGGCTTGTCGAGGTTCCGGTACAGCGCCGGGTGCTCGAGGATCGAGCGGACCAGCGGGCGCAGCTGGTGCCCCGACTGGACGTACTGCGCGGCCAGGGCGTCGCGCGCGCCCGCCGGCACCGGAGTCCCGACGAAGAACAGCCACAGCTTGGAGACCAGGAACGGCGCGTGGCTGGGGTGCGCCACGCACAGGTCGAGGACGTCCTGGATGCCCCAGTTGCCGGTCTGACCGAAGATCGTCTTGCGGCCGCCGTCGTGCAGGGCGTCGTCGAAGACGACCTCGGTGATGACGCCGGCCGTCTCCCGCGCGCGGAGGCCGGTCAATGCGCGTGCGGCCTCGCGGATATCCGCTTCCGTGTAGCCCGAGCCCAGGGTGAAGAGCTCCATCAGCTCGCGGGCGAAGTTCTCGTTGGGGGCCTCGGCGATGTTGTCGATCAGCGACTGCCAGCGGGCCATCGCCGGGTCGAACGCCATCGACTCGAGCAGGCGCGCGAAGGAGCCCAGCCCGCGCGAGCGCATCATCCGGTTCTGACCGAGCATCGCGGGCGTCGGCTGGAGCTTCGTCGCGAAGTGGTCGTGCCAGAAGAGCGTCATCTTCTCTTCGAGCGGCCGGTTGGTCCGGACCATGCGGTCGAGCCACCACAGCTTGTCGTGACCGAACTCGTTCACCGGGTCCAGGGCGCGCCCGGCGATCCGCGGCTCGCGGCCGCGCAGCTCGGCGGGCGCCGGATCCAGCAGGTAGTCGAGCGCGGCCGTTTTGCCCCGACGCCTGTAGAGGCGCGCCTCGGCCTCAGTCGCCCCGAAGCCCGCGCGCCAGAACAGCCTGCGGACGTGCGCCTCCGACCAGCCGGAGCTGGCTTTCTTCTGGGCGGAACGGTGTGCACGACGTTTGGCCATGGCGGTGACCCCAGGTCAAAATAGACCCCGCAACGGTCATCGGCAGCAGGCTGTTCGTCCCTGACCCGGCGGCGCTAACCGGACGCGTCGGCGCGCGTCGTTGTCGGTGGCAACGATGGATACGTCGTCGATCGGTGTAACATCGAATGATGTTGACGGCAGCTGCTCCTCCCGCTCTTCCTGACCTCCGCGCTCTGGTCGCCGCCTCTTCCTGGGTCGCCGGACGCGAGGGCCTGACTGCCGCCGCGGCGGAGTGGCAGCGGACCATGCCGGCCGCTCGCGCGCGGCTCGAGCACGAGGCCGACCGCATCGCCCGGCCGCGCGTCTGGGTGGACACGATCGCCGGCCTGGCGACCACGGGCTGGCGGATGGGCGCCGCAGCCGGACCACTCGAGGTGCTCACCGCCGCGGCGGCCGCCTTCGGCCTGCCGGTCGGCCCGCGGCGCGCGTCGGGTGCGGCCGAGGCGGAGCGGATCGTGCGCGCCGGCGGCCCCGCCTACGTCAAGCTCGGCCAGTTCATCGCCACCGCCGACGGCTTGCTGCCGTCCGAATGGGTGTCTGCCTTCGGGTGGTGCCGGGATCGCGTTCCCGCCGAGCCCGGCGAGATCGCCATCGCCACGATGCGCGAGGAGCTCGGGGAAGCCTTCGACCAGCTCCTCGATCTCGAGCCCGAAGCGTTCGCAGCGGCGTCGATCGGCCAGGTGCATCGCGCCCGGCTCGCCGACGGCACCGACGTCGTCGTCAAGGTCCAGCGGCCCGATCTCCGGCGGCGCTTCGTGGCCGACGTGGAGTCCTTGGCGCTGGTCGCCGCAGCAGCCCACCGGCTGCACGCCTCCCTGCGCGTGGCGAACCTGCCGGGCTTCGTGGAGCTGTTCGCGCAGCTCGCACTGCAGGAGCTCGACTTCCGCCTGGAGGCTCTCAACATGGTCGAGCTGGGCGCGATCTCCGAGGACGCCGAAGCCGACTACTGCAGCTTTCCACGCCCGATCCCCGGCCTCGTAACCGAGCGCGTGCTGGTGATGGAGGCGCTGCCGGGTGTCCCGTACACGGAGGCCGAGATCACCGACGGGCAGAAGCTGCTCGAGCTCGCCGTGCGCGGCGTGCTCGAGAGCACGCTCGTCTACGGCCGCTTCCACGGCGACCTGCACGCGGGCAACGTGCTCGTCGACGCGGGCGACCGCTTCGCGCTCGTGGACTTCGGCATCTGCGGCCGGCTGACCGCCACCGAGCGCAACGCCCTCGTGCGCTTCCTGCTCGGTTTCGCGGCGATGGACGCCGAGCGCCAGCTCGACGCCTTGGAGGCGTTCGGCGCGCTGCCCGACGATGCCGATCGCCCGGCGCTCAACGCCGCCCTGCAGACGCAGCTCGACGGGCTCCCGGTCACCGGGGTCACGGTCGACGCGCTCGGCGAGAACCTCGGCGCGGTGCTGCGGATCCTTGCGGCGCACGGCTTCCAGTCCCCGCCCGAGCTCGTCTTGTTCTTCAAGAACGTCCTCTACCTGAGCGGGTTCGCCGCGGCGGTGGCGCCCGACGCCGACCTGCTCGCGCTGATCGGGCCGACCATGGCCTACTTCATGGACAAGCACGGCGACGACCTGATGGCCGTCGCCACCAGCGTCAGCTGATCGCGGCCAGCGCCCGCGCGGGATCGGGCAGCACCGCCACCGATCCGTCGTGGGCGAGCAGCAGGAAGCGATCCAGCCGTCGCAGGAAGGCCCGGTCGTGCGAGACCGCGACCACCGTTCCCTCGAAGGAGTCCAGCGCGCGCTCGAGCGCCTCGGCCGAGTCGATGTCGAGGTTGTCGGTGGGCTCGTCGAGCAGCAGCAGGTTGTGACCTTCGGCCTCGAGGCAGAGGATCTCGAGTCGCGCGCGCTGGCCACCGGAGAGCGTCTCGTAGGAGCGCTGAGCGGCCTCGACGAGCCCGTAGCGCGCCAGGGCGCGCATCGCGTGCTCGTGCACCTTCAGGCGCTCGCCGGCGATGTCGAGGACGCGCCGTCCGGCGAAGTCCGTCCGGGCGTTGAGCTGGGTGAAGAGGCCGACCGAGACACGCGGCCCGACGCGGACCTCGCCCTCGTGGGCAATCGGCTCGCCGGCCAGCAGGCGGATCAGGTGCGTCTTGCCGGAGCCGTTGGGGCCGATCACGCCGATGCGCTCGCCGAAGTGCACCTCCTCGGAGAACGGCTCCACGAGGCCGTCGATCCCGAGCTTGCGCAGGTCGAGCACCCGGCGCGCGGAGTCGCCGCCGCGCAGGGTGACCTTGATCTGCTGGTCGGTGATCGGCGCGGGCGGCGGTCCGTCGGCGACGAAGCGCTTGTGGCGGGTCTCCATCGCGTTGGCCCGCTTGGCCCAGTCCGTCGAGTACTTCGCGCGCTCCTTGAAGATCCGCACGAGCTCGCGCAGCCGCTTCTCCTCCTCCTGCCAGCGCGCGAGGCGGTCGCCCATGAGCTTCTGGCGGTGGTCGCGCGCCTCGGGGTACGTCGCGTAGGAGCCGCCGTGCACCCAGGCGCCATTCCCTTCGAGGGTGACGATCGCGCCGCAGGCGGCGGTCAGCAGCTCACGGTCGTGGGAGATCAGCAGGACGGTCTTGCGCGTCGCGCGGATCTGCGCCTCGAGCGCGTGCTTGGCTGCGACGTCGAGGAAGTTGTCGGGCTCGTCGAGCAGCAGCACCTGGGCGTCCGAGGCGAAGAGCAGCTCGAGCAGCAGCCGCTTGCGTTCCCCGCCGGAGACCTCGGTCGCGGCGCGGTCGCCGACCTCGGTGAGTCCGGCGCGCACGATGCGCCGGCAGGCCGCGTCCCATTGGCCCTCGAGCTCGTAGCCGCCGAGGTCCGACCAGTTCCCGATCGCCTCCCCGAGCGCCGCGCCCGCGCTGTCATCGCCCGCCCCCAGCGCACGCTCAGCGGTCAGCATCGCCAGACCGGCGGCTCGAACCCGTGCCGGAGCGACGGAGAGCAGGAGCTCGCGGACGCTTGCGGCATCGGCCCCGGCGTCCTGCGACATGTACAGCGCGCGGCCGCCGTATGAGGCGTCGCCGTCGGTGGCCTCGAGCTCTCCGGCCAGGATCCGCATCAAGGTGCTCTTGCCGATCCCGTTGATGCCCACCAGCCCCGCATGGGTCCCCGCGGTGAGCTTGAAGGACACCTCGCTGAAGAGCAGCTCACCGCCCGGGTGCGCGTACGCGAGGCCCGAGACCGTGACATGCGCCATGCAGGCGAGGCTAAGCCGCGCGCGGACTCGTAGCCTTCCGCGGCGGTGCCCACCGTGACCGCCCCGCCTGTGGTGAAGCCGGTCGACGGCTTCTTCACCACCTTCTTCGTCTCCCCCCTCTCCGTGCACGCCGCGCGCGCGCTGAAGGGGACCGGCCTCCGGCCGGATCAGGTCACCGTGTTCGCATTCGTCCTGGGGGTGGCGGCCGCCGGCGCCTTCGCAACCGGCGATCGCGAGGGTTTGGTGGTCGGCGCCGTTCTCGCCTATTTCGCGTTCTTCTTCGACTGCGTGGACGGGCAGCTCGCGCGGCTGACGGAGCAGACCTCCGCGCGCGGCGCGTATCTCGACGGCATGCTCGACCGCGCGAAGGAGTACGCGATCGTGGCCGGGCTGGCCCTCGGCGCGGCGCCGGACGCCTGGATGCTGGCCTGTGCGGCGCTCGCGCTGCAGACCACGCGGCACGCGGTCCAGTACCCGAAGTACGTCGCCGCGCGCGCCCAGCCGGCAACCGGCCTGACCTGGCTCAAGCGCATCGCCGCCTTCCCGATCGGGGAGCGCTTCGCGGTGATCGCCCTCGTCACCGCGGTGGCCACGCCGGAGACCACGCTGGTCGTCCTGCTGGTCTGCGGCACGCTCGCGCTCGCCTACACCGTCGCGGGCAAACTGCGTCGGCCCGACTGGGCGAGCTGGGCCGTGCCGGCGGCGCAGCGGGCGATCGAGCTCGGTGTGCTGGCCGCGGCCGCCGTCGCTGGCGGGCGTCGCGGAAGCCGGGTACGTCATCCTGCTTCTGCCTGGCGATGTGGCGCTACCACCAGGTGCTGCGGTGATCGGGCTCGTGCTCGCCGCGGGCGCGGGCCGCCGCCTGGCGCCCTACACCGACACGCTGCCCAAGACGCTCGTGCCGGTCGACGGCGACCGCACGATCCTCGACGTCTCGCTGGCGAACTTCGCGCGCGTCGGCCTCACCGACGTGCTCGTGGTGACGGGGTACCGCGCCGAGGCGCTCGACCAGCGCAAGGCCGCGCTCGAGGCCGACCACGGCGTCACGCTCGAGTTCTGCTTCAACGACAAGGCCGAGGAGTGGAACAACGCCTACTCCCTGTGGTGTGCCCGCGAGTATCTGGATCGGGGCGTGCTGATGGTCAACGGGGACACGATCGCCCCGGAGTCCGTCTTCGCATCGCTGCGCGACGGCGAGTGGCGGCGGATCACGACCTCGTGATCGCGCTCGACGACGTCCAGGAGCTGGGCGAGGAGCAGATGAAGGTCCAGCTCTCCGGCGAGGGGCTGCTGACGCGGATCACCAAGCAGATGGACCCGCGCACCGCGGTCGGCGAGTACATCGGGCTGACGCTGATCGAGCCGGACGCCGCCGACGCGCTGACCGACTCGCTGAAGACGACCTTCGAGCGCGACCCGCAGCTCTACTACGAGGACGGCTTCCAGGAGCTCGCCGACCGCGGCGGCCGGATCGCGGCGGTGCCGATCGGCGAGGTCGAGTGGGTCGAGGTCGACGACGCGACGGACCTGGAGCAGGCCCGGGAGGTCGCATGGCGCTGCTGAGCCGGATGATCGGCGCGCCGCTGGCCGTCGAGATCGGGCCTGGCGCCGTCAGCGGCCTCGCGCCGCTGCTCGCCGACCAGCGCATCTCCAGCGGCGGGCACGTTGCGGTCGCGGTCGGTCCCGGGCTGGGTGAGGAGATCGCCGAGGCGGTCCGGCCCAACCTGGGCAACGCGGAGATCATCTCGGTCGAGGGCGGAACCGTCGAGGCCGCGCGCGAGCTGGCGGACCGCCTGCGCGGCGGCTTCTACGACGCGCTCGTCGGCATCGGCGGCGGCAAGACGCTCGACACCGCCAAGCACGCGGCGACCCTGACCGGGCTGCCGATGGTCGCCGTCGCCACCTCGCTCGCCCACGACGGCATCGCCTCGCCCGTCGCCTCGCTGGATGACGCAGGCGGCCGCAAGGGCTCCTACGGACGTGCAGATGCCAATCGCGGTCGATGGTCGACCTCGACTACGTGCGCCGCTCCGAGCCGACGCTGCGGCGCTCGGGCGTCGGCGACGTGATCTCCAACCTCGGCGCGATCGAGGACTGGAAGCTCGCCTTCGCCCTGCGCGGCGAGCCGGTGGACGGCCTCGCCGTCACCTTCGCGCGCACCGCGGCCACCGCGATCCTGCACCGCTTCGACTCCATCGACGACGACGCCTTCCTGGTGGCGCTGGCCGAGTCGCTCGTCCTCAGCGGGCTGGCAATGGCGACGGCGGGCTCCTCCCGGCCGTGCTCGGGCGGCGACCACGAGATCCTCCACGCGATCGACCACCTCTTCCCCGGCACCGCCAACCACGGCGAGCTGGCCGGCGTCGCGTCGCTGTTCTGCGCGCACCTCCGCGAGGACGGGGACCTGATCGCCGCGCTCGCGGACCTGCCTGGACCGCCACGAGCTGCCGCTCACCCACCTCGACCTCGGGCTCACCGACGAGCAGTTCGCCGCAGACCGTCGTCGCCGCCCCCGACAACGCGCCCCGGACGCTTCACGATCCTCGAGCACCTCGACCTGACGCCGGAGGAGGTGACTCGCCGTGTCCACGTCTTCGCCGAGACCTTCGATCGCTGAGCTCAAGGCGGTCGCGCAGCCCGCCTCGATCTTCGCGCGCAACAGCGGCGAGCACTGGGCCGGCCGCCTCTACGTGCGGCGGCTGTCGCCGTACGTGACGCGCTGGTTCATCCCGACCCGCGTGAGCCCGAACCAGATGACCTGGGCGATGCTGCTGGTCGGCGTCGGCGCCGCGGCGCTGATGGCCTTCGCCTCCGTTTGGGCCGCCGATCGGCGCGTTCCTGCTGATCCAGACGCAGATCCTGCTCGACTGCTCCGACGGCGAGCTGGCCCGCTGGCGCCAGCAGTTCTCGCCGGTCGGCGTCTACCTCGACCGCCTCGCCCACTACGTGACGGAGACGGCGATCCCGATCGGCCTCGGCATCCGCTGCGATGAGCCGGTGCTCGGCCTCGTCGCCGCCGTGCTGGCGCTGATGGTGCGCGCGGAGACGGCGCTGGTGGCGGTCGCGCGGCTCGAGACGGGCCGGACGAAGATGGAGGACACGGTGGCCGAGGCGTCCTCGTCGGTCTCGCTGCTCGCGCGGCTGCGGCGGATGGTCGGCGTCTTCCCCTTCTTCCGCGCGTTCATCGCGGTGGAGGCGAGCGTCCTGTCGCTGATCGCCGCGATTGTCGACGAAGCCGGTGGGAATGGCGACACAGATTCTCGTGACCGCGATGGTGCCGATCGCCGCGATCACCGCCGTGGGGCATCTGGCCGCGACGGTGACCTCGGCGCGCTTGAAGTGACTCCCTAACCTCTTACGGCCCGATGAGTGCCCCTGCAGCCGAACGCGCAGCACGCCTACACGCCCAGAACCAATGGGCGGTGGAGACGCACGTCTACGAGCCGCACGTCACCGGCCTGCCGCCCATCAAGGAGTACTTCAGCGAGGTGTGGCGGCGCCGCGAGTTCGCCTTCGAACTGTCGCGCACACAGCTGCGCGCTCAGCAGTACCAGACGGTGTTCGGGCAGCTCTGGCTGGTCCTCAACCCGATCCTGTTCGGGATGGTCTACTTCGTGCTCGTCGACATCGTGCGCGCGGGCAAGCAGGAAGAGGCGATCATCGCCCACCTGCTCGGAGGCATCTTCGCCTACCACCTCGTGACGACGGCCATCCGCGAGGGCGCGACGTCGCTGACCCGCAGCGGCCGGCTGATCCTCAACTCGGCGTTCCCCCGGATGCTGTTGCCGATCTCCGCGCTGATCTCCGCGGTCAAGCAGTTCCTGCCCTGCATCCCGATCTACATCCTCATCCACTGGGGCTTCGACCGGCCGGTGAACCTCGAACACGCTGTGGGTGTTCCCGCTGCTTGCGATGATGGTGATGCTCGGGGCCGGCCTCGGGATGCTCGCCGCCGCCGTGCAGGTCTACTTCCGCGACCTCAAGAGCTTCCTGCCCTACGCGCTGCGCCTGATGCTGTTCGGCGCGCCGGTGCTGTACTTCGCGACGCGCGTGCCGGACGCCTACAGCTGGCTCCTGGACCTCAACCCCGTCGGCGGGATGCTCTCCGCTTGGGAGCAGATCCTCTACTTCGGCAACATGCCCTCGACGCACAGCCTGCTCGTGTCGCTCGCCTGGTCGCTGGGCTCGCTGGTCGTCGGCGCGCTGTTCTTCATGTCCCGGGAGCGTGAGTTCGCTGTCCGTCTCTGAGTCCGTGCCCGCGGTGCCGGTCCTTCGTCCGCCGGCGATCAAGGTCGAGAACCTCTCGATCACCTACCGCCGCGCGCTCGACCGGCGCCCGACGGTCAGCAAGACCCTGAAGCGCGTCCAGCGCGGCCAGCAGCGCGTGCGCGAGATCGAAGCGCTGAAGGACGTCTCCTTCGAGGTCCCGCACGGGATGGTCCTCGGCGTCGTCGGCTCCAACGGCGCCGGCAAGTCGACCCTGATGCGCGTGATCGGCGGGATCCTGCCGCCCACCGAGGGCCGCGTCACCACCACGGGCCGCGTCTCGCACGCTCCTGAGCCTCGGCGTCGGCTTCAACAAGAAGCTCTCCGGCCGCGACAACATCATGCTCGGCGGCCTCGCCGCGGGTCTCACCCGCGAGCAGATGGAGGAGAAGTACGAGCAGATCGTCCAGTTCGCCGATCTCGAGGAGTTCATCGACGACCCGACGCGCAACTACTCGTCGGGCATGTACGGCCGCCTCGCCTTCTCCGTGGCCGCCAACATGGACCCGGACATCCTGCTTGATCGACGAGGCCCTGTCCACGGGCGACGGCCGCTTCCGCAAGAAGTCCGCGCGCAAGATGCGCCAGCTGTGCAAGCAGGACCGCACCGTCGTGCTCGTCTCCCACGCCATGGGCGCCATCAAGCGCCTCTGCGACCAGGCGATCTGGATCGAGTCGGGTGTCCTGCAGATGTCCGGCGACCCCGAAGAGGTCGTCGACGCGTACTCGGAGTTCCTCGAGGTCGGCGACGACGCGCTGATCGTCGAGGACGTGTAGTCGCTTTCGATACGCCGTCCGTGTCGCCCAGGTGGGCAAATATCCCCCCAAGGCGACACAGAGGACCGCTGACGAAACGAGGTAGCTCGCCGGACTCAACGACCGCAGTCCGTCGTCACCGTGAAGGTCGGGTTCTCGTAGACCACTGGGCCGGGCGGTTCCGGGACGTCCGGAAAGTCGCCGACGAAGAAGCGCTCTGTGCGGACGGAGCGCTCCGGCGCGAGCAGGGAGACCGGTGCGGCGGCGCCCGGCAGGTCGGTCGGGACGACGGAGCCCGGGTCCGCGTCGAGCCAATAGCGCGTGTGGGCGAGCAGACGGTGGTCGGTGATCGCGAGCGGGCGGCACAGCGCGCGGACGACCGGGTCGCGGGTGGCGGCGCGGAGATCTGAGAAGACGCGGGCGTCGCGGTCGAAGCGCTGTTCGACGTCGCCGAGCATCCGCGCGTTTGCCGGGGCGAAGACGGCGAAGCCGACGGCCGTGAGGATCGCGAGGCTGCGGAAGACCATCCGCTCCCGGCCTTGCAATCGCAGCCAGCCGAAGAGAGCGAGACCGGCGAACAGTGCGAGCAGGACGGACGGCGTGCGCACGTAACGCGCGACGAGCGGCAGGCCGAAGACCGGTCCGGCCATGAAGACGGCCGTCAGGGCGGCGACGGTCGCCAGCACGATCAGCGCGCGCCGGCCGAGCTCCTCGCGGCGGACCCAGGCCACCCCCAGGCCGACCGGGACGGCGAGGATCAGCGGCTCGCGCAACGCGAAGCCGTAGTACTTCGCCGTCCAGTAGGGAGCGTCGATGACGTCGCGGCGGCGGTCGTTGAGCTCGGCGAGGTCTGCGGTGCCGTGCAGCGAGTGCAGGGGGTCGCCGGTGACGGCGAGGTCCATCAGCGCCCAGAGGATCGGCGCGGAGGCGACGATCACGGCGGTTCGGACGCCCGGGCCGAGGTAGAGCCAGTAGAGGCCGGAGAGGATCCAGGCCTCCGGTCTCAGCAGGCCCGCGATGGCGAGGACCACAAGCACCGCGACCCCACGGCGCGGCTGCCGGTGCTCGAGCAACACCGCGATCAGGATCAGGGCCGCGAAGACCACGTCCTGGTAGCCGAGCAGCGCGTCGCGGAGCATCGCCGGGCGGGTGAGGACGACCAGCGCGGCGACCACGCCGGCCCCCGTCCCGAACAGCTCGGTGCCCACGCGGAATGTCAGGACGACGAGCGCGCCGAACGCGAGCAGCATCCCCCAGAGCACGACGTCGTCGCCGAGAAGCTCCACGCGATCGAGAGCGGATGGGGCGTCGGCGCGAAGGGCGCCTCGAAGTCCGGCGTCAGGCCGCGGCCCAGGTCGCGGGCCCACAGCAGCGCGTACCGGGCGTCGTAGTTGAGCGCCCAGGCGTCGAAGACGGCCCGCAGTGCCACGGCGACGGTCACGGCGGCCGCCGCCGGTGCGAGGATCCGCTTCACTCGCCCGTAGTCTGCCGGGTCGTGCTCGCGGTCGCGGAAGCCGTGCAGGGAACGATCGCGCTGACCGCGGCGCTGGCCGCTGCGCTGGTGCTCATCCTGGACGACGCCCGGCGGCGGGCGCCCGCGATGGTCGCGGCGCTCGTGCTGGCCGGGCTGGCGCTGGCCGCCGTGACCGAGGACCAGGTGCGCAACGCCCTCGACGGCCGCATGGCGATCGCCGGCGCCGCCGTCCTCGTGGGGGGCGTGGCGCTCGTGCTCGGTGCCTGGCTGTTCCGACGCAAACCGTGGCTGGTGCTGGTCTTCGCGTTCGCGTGCATGCCGATCCGGATCCCGCTGAGCATCGGCGGCGAGACCGCCAACCTGCTGCTGCCGCTCTACGCGGTGATCGCCAGCGGCGTGCTGGCACGCGCCGCTCGCTTCCGCGTCCAACCGCCCGAGCCGCGCGGCCGCAACGTCCGCAGGGTCGAACTGGTACTGGCCGCCGTGCTGGTGCTCTACGCGGTGCAGAGCCTCTACTCGGAGGACGTCGAGAACGCGGTCAAGAACATCTGCTTCTTCTACGTCCCGTTCGCGCTGCTCTTCCGGCTGTTGCTCGATCTGCGCGTGGACACCGATGGTGATCAAGCGGTCGATGACGTTCCTCGTCGCGCTCGCGCTGCTCTGCGTCGCCGTCGGCATCCTGCAGTTCTTCACGAAGGAGCTGCTGCTGGCCAACGAGAAGGTGCTGACGGCCAACGAGCTCAAGCCGTACTTCCGGGTCAACAGCCTCTTCTTCGACCCCAACATCTACGGGCGCTTCCTCGCGCTGACGATGGTGCTGGTCGCCGCGCTGATGTTGTGGACGCCGCACAGGCGCGTGATCTACGGCTGCTGCGTGCTGCTCGCGCTGCTGTGGGCCGGCCTCGTGCCGTCCCTGTCGGAGTCGAGCTTCGCGGCGCTGGGCCTCGGCCTCGCCGTGCTCGCCGCCCTGCGCTGGCGCACGCGGCCGGTACTGCTGGCGCTCGGGGCACTGGCGCTCGTGGGCATCGCGGTGGTGATCGCCTTCCCGGGCGTGGCCGGCTTGAAGGACCGCAGCTTCGACGCGCTCGACCGTGCTTCGGCGGGCCGCGCGGAGCTCGTCCGCGGCGGAGCCGAGATGTTCGCCGACAAGCCGATCTTCGGCCACGGTTCCGGCTCCTTCGGGAGCGGTCTACCGCGAGCGCGAGCAGCTGCTCTCCACGCGGGCGCCGGCCGAGTCGCACACGATCCCGATCACGGTCGGCGCCGAGCAGGGCGTGATCGGGCTCGCCGCCTACCTCGCGTTGCTGGTGGTCGCGCTCACGCTCCAGCTCCGCGGCGCCCGGGCGTCGCTGCCGCGCGCGGCCGTGGCCGCCGCCTTCGTCGCGCTGATCCTGCACACGCTCGTCTACGCGGCCTTCCTGGAGGACCCGCTGACCTGGGCGCTGCTGGCCGCCGCGGCCGCGCTGCGGCGCGGTGAGCCCGACGACGCCGGCGCCCAGCCGCTGCGGGTCGCCGTATCGGCGTGAAGGCGCGCGCGGCGGCCCTGGCCGCCGTCGCGGTGGTCCTCGTCGCCGCCTGGGCGCTGTCGCGCGGCGGGGCGACGGTCTACGAGCACGATGCCGATCCCGCGTTCGAGCTGACCTACGACGACGAGGTGCTCGACATCTCGGAGCCCGACGACGCGCTGGTCGCCCTGCGCGGCGAGCGCAAGGGTCTCGTCGCGACGCTCGAGGTCACCGAGCTGACGCTGCCCTCCTACGAAGGGTCGGTGACCGGGCTGCTCCCCGTCTTCGCCGGCGACGAGACGCGCGACCTCGACGTCACGGTGGACACGCGGGCGCGGCTCGGCGGCGCTCCCGGCTACGAGATCGGCTACGACCTGCCGGACGGCAACGGCACGCTGCTCTTCGTCGTGCCCGACGAAGAGGCACGCGAAGGCGTTCTCCTGCGCTTCGAGCAGCACCAGGACCCGGCGCGGGACCGCGGCGGCGGCCGCAGCGTCTCGCTCGCCGCCCGCAGCGCCCTGCGGTCGTTCGAGTTCTCAGGCTCTGATTGAAACGGGGAAGGGCCGCGCGAGCCGGGTCGGCGTGCTGCGGCCGCGCAGGAGCTCGGCCTCGCCGAGGCGCCAGCGGTCGCGCTCGTCGCCGTCGGCGCGGGTGACGACCGCCTCGGAGGCCAGCAGGCGGCCGGACTCGCCCTTGGCGAGTTCGCACAGACGCGAGGCGACATTGACCGGATCGCCGATGACCGTGTACTCGTAGCGCTGCGCCGCCCCCACCCAGCCGGCGACGGCCGCGCCTGCGGAAACGCCCACCGCCGCCTTGAGCCCCGGCACGTCGCGCCGCAGCCGGGCCTGCAGCGTGCGGGCGGCAGCGAGCGCGGACCCCGCCGCGTCCTCGCAATCGCCGGGGGCGCCGAACACGCACAGCGCCGCATCACCCTCGAACTTGTTCACCCAGCCGCCGTGCTCGGCCATCACCTCGACCACCACGGCGAAGAAGCGGTTCAGCCGGGCGACGACGCGTTCGGGCGGTGCCTCGAGCGCCATGGTGGTGGACCCGATCACGTCGACGAACAGCGCGGCGATCTCGCGCTCCTCGCCGCCGAGGCGTGGTTCGTCGGCCAGCGCGGCGCGCGCCACCTCCTCCCCCACCTGGCGGCTGTAGAGGTCCTGCATGCGCTCGCGCTCGCGCAGTCCGGCGACCATCTCGTTGAAGCCGGACTGCAGGAAGCCGACCTCGCTGCCGTCGCTGACGCGCACGTGCGCCGAGAGGTCGCCGGCCTGGACCTGGCCGAGCGCCTTGCGCACGCGGGTCAGAGGCTGCGCGACGCTGCGGGCGACAGCAACGGTCACCACCGCGCCGGTCAGCAACCCGAGCAGGCCCAGCGCGAGCGTGCCGCGCGCCATCTCCTCGCCCGAGAGGTCATGCAGAAGCCCGTCGCAGGCGAGGGAGACCAGGCCGAGCAGCGGAGCGCCGGACGCCAGCAGCCAGCCGAGCACGAGCCGGCCCTCGATCCGCGGCCACACCGGCCGCGCGGGCGAACCGGCGGCAAGCGCGAGCTCCGTGAGCGGGCGCCAGTCGCGTTCGAGCAGCAGGTACGCCACTCCGCACGTGGTCATGCCGCCGAGGAACAGCGTCCAACCCACGTGGAAGGCGACGGCGGCGGACTCCGCGTTGATGGTGGCGAACAGGATCACCGCGCCCAGCCACAGGGCCGCGTCCGACTTGAAGCACCAATTGGGCCCGTGCAGCACCCGGTCGCGCTCGGCCTCGGTCGGCACGCGCCCCTCGATCACCCACGACGCGCTCGTCGGGCTGACCCGGCGACCGATCCAGATGCCGACCGCCATGGACAGCGGCAGGTAGATCGCGAAGGCGATCGCGTTGCGCTCCCATATCTCCGACAGCGACGTGCTGCTCGGCCCGGGCAGCACGAAGAGCAGCAGCAGCGCGACGTCGATCGCGCCGAGCAGGTTCGCGAGCCCCTGTGAGAGCGTCGCGCGACGGTCGATGCGGCGCACCAGGGCGCGGCGTTCATCCGTGCCCGCACTGACGCGCCCGGCAGTGGCGACGCTCGCACCCATGTCGACATGATGATCCCACGCGCCGGAGGTCATGTGAGACTCCTCACCCATGGACGAGAAGCGTGCGGTCGGCATCGCAGCGGCCGAGCTGGTGCAGGACGGCCAGCTCGTCGGGCTCGGCACGGGCTCGACCGTCGAGCACTTCGTCACGGCGCTCGCCGCCCGCGGGCTGTCCGGCCTGCGCTGCGTGGCCACGTCACCGGCGACCGAGACCCAGGCACGCTCGCTCGGCCTTCCGGTCGAGCCGTTCAGAGCATCCCTCGCCTCGACATCGCGGTGGACGGCACCGATCAGGTGTCGCCGGAGCGCTGGCTCGTCAAGGGCGGCGGAGCCGCGCACACGCGCGAGAAGATCGTGGCGGCCGCCGCGGACCGCTTCGTGGTGATCGGCGATTCGTCGAAGCCCGTCGAGGAGATCGTGTCGCCGATCCCGCTGGAACTGCTGCGGTTCGGGCTCGACGCGACGCTCACCGCCATCGGGGACGTCGTCCTGCGGGACGTCCCAGCCAGCCCGGACGGCGGGGTGATCGCGGACTACCGCGGCCCCGTCGGTGACCCGGCCGAGCTCGCCGCAAGGCTCGACGCGATCCCGGGCCTGGTCGCGCATGGGCTGTTCGGACCTGGGCTGGTGACGGACGTACTGATCGCACACGGCCGTGACGTACGCGCCATCCAGGCGTAGTCTCGGAACATGCACAGGGTCCTCGCAGTCGCCGTGCTGGTCGTCGTCGGCTTCACCGCCGCGCCGCCTGCCGCCCCCGCTGCCCGCGGGAAGGCCAAGCTCACTCGCTTCGGGGACTGTGGTGCGCTCGGGCAGTACGCGCGCAAGTACGCGGGCAGGTACTCGACGACGGGCGGGCCGATGCCGCGCACCCCCGTCTTCGTTCCGCCGATGACGACCGAGGGTCCGATGCCCGTGTCCGGCGCGCCGGTCGCGACGGATGGCAGCGGCGGCGAGTCCTTCTCCACCACCAACATCCAGGAGGCCGGCGTCTTCGAGCCGGACATCGTCAAGACGGATGGCAAGCTGCTCTTCACGATCACCTCGCAGGGCGTCTTCAAGGTCGTCGATACGTCCCCGGCGACCACCCACCGTCCGCGGGTCGCTCGTCCTCGACGAGGATTCGGCTACGGCCACCAGCTGCTGCTCGACGGCCGCGCCGACCGCGTCCTGGCCATGTGGACGGGTTACGACAACGGCAACGGCATGGAACGCACGACGCTCGCCATGATCGACGTCTCGGACCCGGCCGCTCCCAAGGTCGAGCGCTCGCTCGAGGTGGACGGCTCGATCCTGTCGGCGCGCCGCACCGACCGCACCGTCCGCGCCGTGATGGCGCTCCGCCCGCCCGCCCTGATGGAGCCCGTCGAGGAGCGCACGGACGCCCCGGACGCGCCTGGCTGCCGCGCGGGCGCTTCGCCTCCGCGTCGGGCAAGTCCAGCACGCGCCGGCTCGTCGGGTGCCGCTCCGTCCGCCGCCCGCGGTCGTTCTCCGGCCTCGAGCAGCTCACGGTGCTCACCATCAACCTCGACAAGGGCCTCGACCCCGTCGACTCCGACGCCGTGATGACCGGCGGCGAGACGGTCTACGGGTCGACGAAGAACCTCTACATCGCCACGCAGCGCTACCGGCCCGAGCCTCGAGTCGCGCACGGACGGCTCGGTTCCCGACAACGTGACCACGCTCGTGCACCGCTTCTCACTGGATGACGCCGACAACACCACGTACCGCGGATCGGGCGTCGTGCCCGGCTTCGCCCTCAACCAGTTCTCGCTGTCGGAGTACGAGGGCGTCCTGCGCGTCGCGACCACGAGCGTCCCGACGTGGTTCGCGGAGCGCTCGGAGCCGTCGCAGAGCTACGTCACCACGCTGGCAGCGGACGACGGGCGCCTGAGCGCATCGGCCAGGTCGGCGGCATCGGCAAGGGCGAGCAGATCTTCGCCGTCCGCTTCATCGACGACACGGGCTACGTCGTCACCTTCGAGCAGACCGACCCGCTGTTCACGATCGACCTCTCGGACCCGCGCGACCCGCGCGTGCTCGGCGAGCTCGTGATCCCCGGCTTCTCCTCGTACCTGCACCCGATCGGCGGCGACCGGCTGATCGGCGTCGGCACGGGCGCCGACGAGGCGGCGGAGACCTTCGGGCTGCAGGTGTCGCTCTTCGACGTCTCCGACCTCGCGCACCCGAAGCTCGAGCGCCGGGTGACGTTCGACAACGGCTCCTCCGAGGTCGCCTACGACCACCACGCCTTCCTGTGGTGGGCGCCGCGCGAGCTGGCGGTGCTGCCCGTCGACTCCTACGAGGGCGGCGGCGGCGTGGACTGCGGGCCGGCCCCGAGCGCCGTGTGCTCCAGCGCGCCCTACCAGTTCAAGTCGCAGGCGGTCGGCCTGACCGTCAACCCCGCCGGCATCACCGAGACGGGCCGCGTCGCCCACGGCACCACACAGGTCCGCCGCTCGCTGGTCAACGGCGACCGGCTGCTGACCGTCTCCGACGCCGGCGTGAAGGCCACCTCCCTCGACGACTGGTCGGCGCTCGGCTTCGCCGACGTTCGGCAACCCCAGGTCGACACGAACCTCGTCAGATCGGCCCCGTAGCTCCGGGTCCCATCTGACACGGTTCGCGCAGACCGGAGCCGATCTGACGCGGTTGCGGCGGGGTCGGCGAACTGCATCAGGTAAGGAGGGCGTCCGCGACGAAGCGGGTCATTCAGGTCCAACGCACGTCGCCCAGGATCCGGTCGGCACGTACCGCGTCGCATCGGACCCGTACTGCGGGTCCGGTCTGACGAGGTTCGCCTCAGCGCCGGCTCACGCATCGCACAGGTTCACCTCGGCGGACGTGCCGCGCCATAGACGCGCGTCGAAGACTTTTCCTCCCTGTGGACAATGCCGGACGCCGTTGCGCGCCTTAACGTGAACCCATGGCGCAAGCGACCGACCTGGCCGCGTGCTTCGAGGAACCGCTGCCGGCAGCGTTCTCGGGCCTCGATCCTGCCGCTACGAAGGCGGCCGTCGGCGCGACGCTGACCGAGCGCGGCGTGATGTGGGGCGCCGACGCCGGCCCGTTCCGCGTCGATCCGGTGCCGCGGGTGATCTCCGCCGCCGAGTGGGAGCCGCTCGCCACCGGGCTCATCCAGCGCGTCAAGGCGCTCGAGTGCTTCGTGGCGGACGTCTACGGCCGCCAGCGCATCGTGCGCGACGGGGTCCTCGACGC
The DNA here is from genome assembly GCA_963759945.1 of uncultured Solirubrobacteraceae bacterium. Classification (GTDB taxonomy): domain Bacteria; phylum Actinomycetota; class Thermoleophilia; order Solirubrobacterales; family Solirubrobacteraceae; genus DATLGB01. Next base: position 54,534 of record CAVXBH010000028.1, read on the forward strand.
GACCGCGATCGCGTCGGCGCGAGTACTTCGAGCCGCTGATGCAGCAGGCGATCCACTAGCGAGCGGCGCTTCATCGGCGTCGCCGGCCTGGACTGCGTGCGCGGACCCCGACGGCACCTTCCTCGTCCTGGAGGACAACGTGCGCACGCCGTCAGGGCTCAGCTACACCGCTGCCGCGCGTGCCGCGGTGACCGCGCACGTCGAGCCGCCCGACGGCCTGCTGCCGGTGGATCCGTTCACGGCGCTCGGCGACGTCCTGCGCGCGGCGGCGCCCGAGGGCGTCGAGCACCCGGTGATCGCGGTCGTCTCCGACGGTCCGGCCAACGTCGCCTACTACGACCACCTCACCATGGCCGAGCGGCTCGGGATCCCGCTCGTGCGGGTCGACCAGCTCAGCCTGCGCGACGGTCATCTCTACGCCGGCCCGGTCCGCATCGACGTCGCCTACCGGCGCACGGACGAGGACAGGCTCTCGGACCCGCGCGGCGGGCTGACGGACATCGGGCAGCTGCTGTTCGAGCCGTGGTCGCAGGGGAACCTGGGCCTGATCAACGCGTTCGGCACCGGCGTCGCCGACGACAAGCTGCTTCACGGCCACGTCGAGTCGATGATCCGGTACTACCTCGTCGGAGGAGCCGCTGCTCGGCTCGGTGGAGACGTTCGACCTCTCCCGGCCGGGCGTGATGCACCGCGCGCTCGAGCGGCTCGAGGAGCTCGTCGTCAAGCCGCGGGCCGGCCACGGCGGTGCCGGGGTCGTGCTCGGACCGCTGGCGAGCGCTGCGGAGCTCGGTGCGGCCGCCGACGCCGTCCGCGCCGCCCCGGGCGACTACGTCATCCAGGCCTTCTCGCCGCTGTCGGTGCACCCGACCGTGATCGGTGACAGGCTCGAGCTCCGTCATGTGGATCTGCGACCGTTCGTCCTCTACGGCGACGGCGAGCCCGTGGTGCTGCCCGGCGGGTTGACCCGCGTGGCCTTCGGGGAAGGAGAGATGGTGGTGAATTCCTCCAGGGACGGAGGCGCCAAGGACACGTGGGTGCTCGTGAAGTGAAACGACCGCTGATCGGTGTGACCACCTCCGAGGTGCGGCGGTCCGACAAGCCGACCGACCACGGCGAGCCGCCGCAGCGCGAGATGACGCTCGGCCTGTCCTACCTGCGCGCGATCGAGCTCGCCGGCGGCCTCCCGGTCGTCCTCCCCCCGCTGGGCGCCGAGACGATTCCCTCGCTGATCGAGCGCCTCGACGGCATCTGCCTGTCGGGCGGCCCGGACCTGCACCCGGGCGGCTACCAGCACGACCCGCACCCCGAGCTCGGACCGGTGTGGCCGTGGCTCGACGCCTTCGAGATCGCGATCGCCCAGGCGGCGGACGCGCGCGAGATCCCCGTGCTCGGCATCTGCCGCGGCGCGCAGGCGATCAACGTGGCCCGCGGCGGCACGCTGCTACCAGCACCTGCCCGACATCACGGACGGGTCGATCGACCACCGCCAGACGGCTCCGGCGCGACGCAGCACCCACCAGGTGGTGCTCGAGCCGGGCTCGGCGCTCGTGCGGGTGCTCGGCGGCGAGGTGGCGGCCGTCAACTCCTTCCACCATCAGGCGGTGGACACGCTCGGCGACGGCCTCGTGGCGGTCGGCCACGCGCCCGACGGCGTGATCGAGGCGATCGAGGCGCCCGACAGCCCCCACTTCCGCGGCGTCCAGTGGCACGCGGAGACGCTGGTCGACCGTCCCCAGCAGCTCGCGCTCTTCGCGGGACTGGTCGAAGCCGCGAGCGCGCGGTGACCAGCGTGGTCCTGCCGGCCTGGGCGAGCTGGAACGAGACCGCCGCGCGATCGGCCGCTGTCGGTCGGCATCGAGGAGGAGGTGATGCTGATCGATCCGGGGACGTTCAACCTGGCGTCACGGGTCGACGACGTGCTCGCCGCCTCCGCGGGCACCGAGCTCGAGGCGCACCTGGCCCAGGAGACGCACGGCTCGGCGATCGAGCTGCGCACGGACCCGCACGACGACGTCGCCGGCGCGATGGCGCAGCTGGGACGCCTGCGGACCGCTCTGCGCGATGCACTGGCGCCGATCGGGCTGCTGCCGGCCGCCGCGGGCACGCACCCGTACGCGCTGTGGCGGGACGTGCACGTCTCCGCCGGCGAGCGCCAGCAGGAGGTGGCGGGCACGATGCGCGCGCTGGCCCGCCGCGAACCGACCTTCGCGCTGCACGTGCACGTCGCCGTCGGCGGCCCGGACGCGACGGTGCGCGCGATGAACCGCATGCGCGCGCACATCCCGCTGCTGCTCGCTCTCAGCGCCAACTCGCCCTTCTGGCAGGGGCGCGACAGTGGCCTGGCCTCGTCGCGCGTGCCGCTCTTCGACGCCTTCCCCCGCTCCGGGCATCCCCAGCGCCTTCAGCGACTACGAGGCGTTCGTCGCCGCGGTCGAGCCGCTGCTGCGCTGCGGCGCCATCCCCGAGCTCTCCTACCTGTGGTGGGACGTGCGCCTGCAGCCGCGCTACGGGACGCTCGAGGTCCGCGTGATGGACGCGCAGACGACGCTCGAGCGCACGGCGACGCTCGTCGCGCTCGTCCACGCTCTGGCGGCCGGCGCCGACTGCGAGGAGGACACGCCGAGCCCCGAGGTGCTCGAGGAGAACCGCTTCCGCGCGCTGCGCGACGGGATCGACGCGACGTTCATCGATCCGGAGACGGGCGAGCTCGTTCCCGTCGCCGCGCTGCTGGAGCGCTGCCCGCCGATCGACGGGGCGGCCGCGCTGCTCGAGGATCCCGGCCCAGCGCACCAGCGCGCCGCGGCGCACGGCGACCGCGGGCTGATCTCGCTGGTGCAGGACCTCGTAGACCGGTTCTGACGATGTGCGGGATCGCGGGAGAGCTGCGGCGCGACGGCGCGCCGGCCGACCTGGACGCGCTGCGCCGGATGCAGGCGGTGCTCGCGCCGCGCGGGCCGGACGGCGAGGGCGTCTGGTCGCATGAGGGCATCGGCCTCGCCCACCGCCGGCTGAGCATCATCGACCTCTCCGAGCGCGGCGCGCAGCCGATGGTCGACGAGGCGGCGGGCACGGTCATCGTCTTCAACGGGATCATCTACAACCACCGCGAGCTGCGGTCGGAGCTCGCGGCGGCCGGGCACGCGTTCCGCTCCACCTCGGACACCGAGGTGATCCTCAAGGGCTACCGGGAGTGGGGCGCCGGCGGTGGTCGAGCACCTGCTCGGCATGTTCGCCTTCTGCATCGTCGAGCGCGAGAGCGGGCGGGCGTTCCTGGCCCGCGATCGGCTCGGCGTCAAGCCGCTCTACCTGGCCGACGTCGGATCCTCGCTGCGCTTCGCCTCCACGCTTGCCGGCGCTGCTGGCCGGCGGCGGCGTCGACACCGCGCTGGACCCGGTCGCGCTGCACCACTACCTGTCGTTTCACTCCGTCGTCCCCGCGCCGCGCACGATCCTGGCCGGGGTCCGCAAGCTGCCTCCGGCCACCACGCTGACCGTGGAGCCCGACGGCACGCGTCACGAGCACCGCTACTGGCGGGCCGACTTCTCGCGCGATCCCGACCGTGCCGACTGGACCGCGGAGGACTGGACCGAGGCGGTCCGCGAGTCGCTGCGCACGGCGGTGCGGCGGCGCATGGTGTCCGACGTCCCGGTCGGCGTGCTGCTCTCGGGCGGCCTGGACTCCTCGCTGATCGTCGCGCTGCTGGCCGAGTCGGACCAGCACGGCCTGGCGACGTTCTCCGTCGGCTTCGGAGACGTCGGCGACCGCGAGGGCAACGAGTTCGCCTACTCGGCGCTCGTGGCCGAGCGCTTCGGCACCGCACCACATGAACATCGAGATCGGCGAGGCGCGCCTGGTCGAGGCGCTCGACGAGGCGATCGGCGCGATGAGCGAGCCGATGGTCTCCCACGACTGCGTCGCGTTCTACCTGCTGTCGGAGGCGGTCGCCGAGCATCGCAAGGTCGTCCAGTCCGGGCAGGGCGCCGACGAGGTCTTCGGCGGCTACTACTGGTACGCGCCCCTCGCCGCCCCGGGGTCGGGTCCCGACACCTATCACGACACCTTCGCCGACCGCGACCATGCGGAGATGGCGGAGGTGCTGATCGACCCGCCCGGAGAGGACTTCTCGCGCGCCTTCGTCGAGGCGCAGTTCGCGGGCGCAGCGACCCCCGTCGACGGCGCGCTGCGCATCGACACCGAGGTGATGCTCGTCGACGACCCCGTCAAGCGCGTCGACAACATGACGATGGCCCACGGCCTCGAGGCGCGCACGCCGTTCCTCGACCACGAGCTCGTCGAGCTCGCCGCGCGCGTGCCCGCCGGAGCTCAAGCTCGCCGAAGGCGGCAAGGGCGTGCTCAAGGCGGCCGCGCGCGGCATCGTCCCCGACGCGGTGATCGACCGGCCGAAGGGCTTCTTCCCCGTTCCGGCGCTGTCAGAGCTCGGGGGCGGGGTGCTCGAGCTCGCACGCCAGGCGCTCGAGGACTCCGCCATCGTCCGGCCGGAGTACACCGCGCGCCTGCTCGCCGATCCCAATGGCGAGCGCACGCGGCTCGATGGTTCCAAGCTGTGGCAGCTCGCCCTGCTCGAGCTGTGGCTCGCTAAGAACCGGCCCTGAGCTTCGAGTGGCGGTAGCCGTAGATCGCGTAGATCAGCAGGCCGAGCGCCATCCACACGCCGAAGCGGATCCAGGTGTCGGCCTCGAGCTTGGTCATCAGGTAGACGCAGAGGCCGGCGCCGATCAGCGGCACGACGGGCACGAACGGGACGCGGAACTTGCGGTCGAGGTCGGGCTTGGTGTGCCGCAGGACGATGATGCCGATGTTCACGACGAAGAACGCGAACAGCGTGCCGATGTTGACCAGCTTCGACAGCTCGCTCAGGGAGACGAAGGCGGCCAGCGCGGCGACGAGCACGCCGAAGATCGCGATGGACGAGGATCGGCGTGCCGCGGTCCTTGGAGACACGCCCGAAGACGCTCGGCAGCAGACCGTCGCGGCCCATGGTGACCGCGATGCGCGACTGCCCGTAGAGGATCGTCAGCACGACGCTGGTGATGGCGACGAGCGCGCCGAACGAGATCAGGTCGGCGGCCCAGCCGATGCCGGCGCCGTCACGCAGGGCGGCGGACAGCGGCGCGTCGGACTTGGCGAGGCTGCCGGCGTCCAGCGCGCCGACCGCGACGATCGCCACGAGGATGTAGAGGATGGTCGCGATGATCAGCGAGCCGATGATCGCGATCGGCAGGTCCCGGCCGGGTTTCTTGGACTCGCCACTCGCCGTCGAAACGGCGTCGAAGCCGATGTAGGCGAAGAAGATCACGGCGGCCGCGTCCGAGATGCCGCTGAACCCGTTCGGCGCGAAGTTGTCGAAGTGGCTGCCGTTGAAGGCGGAGACGCCGACGATCAGGAACATCGCCAGGATCAGCGAGCTTGACCCCGACCATGATCGTGTTGGTGCGCGCGGACTCGCGCACGCCGGCCATCAGCACGGCCGCGACGGCGAGGATCACGAAGACCGCCGGCACGTTGAAGGAGCCGCCGTCACCGGGCGGCAGCGAGATCGCCTCCGGGAGGTTGATCGAGAAGACGGAGTCGAGGATGTCGTTGAGGTACTCGCCCCAGCCGACCGCGATGGCGGCGACCGACAGGCCGTACTCGAGCACGAGGTCCCAGCCGATGATCCACGCCACCAGCTCGCCCATCGTCGCGTAGCTGTACGTGTAGGCGGAGCCGGACACCGGGATCGCCGACGCCATCTCCGCGTAGGAGAGCGCCGAGAAGATGCAGGTCAGCCCGGCGAGGACGAACGAGAGGACGATCGCGGGCCCGGAGTCGCCGATCGCCTCGCCGATGATCACGAAGATGCCGGTGCCGATGATGGCCCCGAGGCCGAGCGCGGTGAGGTCGAGCGCGCCGACCGCGCGCTTGAGCCCGCTCTCGTCGTTGTCGGCGATGACCTCGTCGACGTTCTTGGTGGCGAGAAGAGCGGCGCGCATGCCGCCCCTCCTAGCCAGGCGTGTCAGCGCTCAAACAGTCGCAGCGTCACGCCGTCGGCGCCGGCGTCGATGTTCGCGCGCACGCCGGCGGGCAGGCCGGTCTCGACGTAGGCCCGCAGCGCGCGCACGAACTCCGCGCCGTCGCGGGCCGAGTCGTGCACCCAGCGCACGACGACCTGGTCCCCCTCGGGGCCCTCGTAGAGCGCGTAGCGGTCGCCGCCCCAGCCCTCGGTCGCCTCGGCCTGCACCTCGCCGCTCAGGCGCAGCAGCCGGCCCGGTCTGCCACTCGCCGAAGACGTCGCTCGAGACCTTCTTGTAGCCGTCGCGGCGGCGGCGGGAGGGTGACGTCGATCGGCGCCTCGTGATCGAACCACTTCTCCGGGTGCAGGATCTGCTCGGTGGACTCGGGCGGCCGCTCGCGCAGTGCCTCGTCGACGGGTCCCCAGGTGTCGTCGCGCTGCAGCAGGACCGTCACGAACTGCTGACCCGCCGTGTACGGGAACAGGAGCTGGGCGACCAGGAAGGGCGGGAGGTTGGCCGTGGACGGCGCGTTGAGGCTGTCCGAGAGCAGCCCGCCGAGTGCTTCTTCCGCGCCGAAGTACTTGTCCAGGTAGCCGTACATGACCACCGTCGCGCTGCCCTCGGCGAGCGCGCTGACGGCAAGGGTGCTGTCGCCGGAGCCGCTGAGCTCGTCGAGGTCGAGCCCGATGGCCTGGTCCTCGAGCGCATGGTTCAGCTCGTGGGCGATGATCATCTCGTTGGAGACCCGCGAGCCGGCGGCGCCTTCGACGAGACGCAGGCGCTTGGTCTTCGGGTCGTAGTAGCCGGCGACCTGCTCGCCGAAGATCGAGGTCGCCTCCTCGCGCAGATCGGTCCCTTCCGGCAGCAGCCCGAGCATGATGTAGAGCTTCTCGTCGGCCGCCCGCTGCGCCGCCGGGTAATCGCGGTCGAGCGCATCGATGCCCTCCTGGGCGGCCTCCTCCCCGGTCACCGACACCGGCTCCGGGAGCTCGTCGAAGCGCAGCTTGCGCAGCGACTCCACGCGCTCGGCGATCGTCGCGATGGAGGTCTGCTCGGGCGCCTCGGGCTCGTCGGAATCGGTGAGCGAAACCGATCGGGACGAGGATCGCCAGCATGGCGAGGAGCACGGCGAACGGCAGACCCATGGTCCCCAGCGTAGATTTCCGCGCATGCCCGACCGCGCCGCAATCGTCACCGGAGCCTCACGAGGCATCGGCCTCGCCATCGCCGACGTCCTCGGTCAGGAGGGATACGGCCTCACCATCACCGCGCGCAAGCCCGAGACGCTCGAGGCGACCGCCGAGGATCTACGTGCGGAAGGGGTACGACGTCCAGGCCGTCCCGGCCAACCTGATGGACGAGGAGGCGATCATCGGCGTCGTCGCCGCGCACAAGGAGCGCTTCGGCCGCCTCGACGCCCTCGTCAACAACGGCGGCGTCGGCATCGGGGCCGCCGCGCACGAGCACGTCGCCAAGCGCATCGACATGCAGCTCGACGTCAACGTGCGCGCGATCGTCCTCTTCTACCGCGAGTGCGCGGAGCTGCTGAAGGCCGCGGGCGCCGAGCACGGCGGCGCGCTGGTGGTCAACCTCGCCTCGATCGCCGGCAAGTCGGGCCAGCCCTGGCTGTCGGTCTACTCAGCGACGAAGTTCGCCGTGGTCGGCTACACGCAGGCGATGAACAAGGAGCTCGGCTCCGAGGGCGTGAAGTCCGTCGCGTTCTGCCCCGGCTTCGTCGACACCGACATGACCGAGTTCGTCAAGCAGAGCGTCCCGGCGGAGGAGATGATCCGGCCGTCAGACCTCGGCGAGGCGGTGCGCTTCCTGCTGAGGCTCTCCCCGGCGTGCGTCATCCCGGAGATCGTCTTCCAGCGCCCGAACGAGATTCTCTAAGGCTTGAGGAGGGTGTCGACGGTGTCGATCACGCCGTCGACCACCTGGCCCGTGGGCGCGCCGACGATCGGCAACTGATCCGTCACGGTCTTCAGGGTGTCGCCGACCTGGCGCACCGCGCTCGGGGGCTCCTCGACGGGCGGCGGCGCGGTCGTCGCGGCGGGCGTCTCGACGGCGGGCGGCGGGGTCGTCACCGCGGAGGCCGGCGGCGTGTTGTCGGCGGGGTCGAAGCCGGTTCCGGCAGGCGCCTGCGTGCCGGGATCCCGGTGGCGTCGTCGGTCGGGACGGTCGCGACGGTCGTGGGGCCGTCTGCGGCGGTCGCCGGTGCGTTGTCGCGGCGGACCTGGGCGAGCAGGCGGCCGATGCTGCGGTTGTCGCCGGCGCGGGGCAGCGGCGCCGTCTCGGGCAGATCCGGGCCGCTGAAGGCCTGGCCGAGCGACCCAAGGGCGCCGATCCCGCCGCCGCCGAAGCCGACGGCCAGGGCAGCGCCGACGATCGCCACAGGGGCGACGATCGCGCCGATGGCGGCACCGAAGGCACGGCGACGCCACTCACGAATGCAACTGCATACGACATGAATCGTACGTTCTCCGCCTACACATGAGGGACGATCTGGTCGATTGATGCGCAGATTGTCGATCGCACGCTCCCTGCTGCTCGCCCTCCTGGGCCTGACGGCCGCCCTCGCGGTGGTCGCGGCGCTCGGCGTGGCGAGCCTCTACCAGTCGCGGCAGGACTACGAGGACGCGCTCGGGCGGACGTACGCCGCGGAGGCCGGCGCGGCCGGCCTGCTGGCCGCCGGGGTGGTCGAGGAGAGCGTGCTCAGCGGCGAGTCCGACGGGATCGGCGCGGGCCCAAGCGGCGGGAGCGTTCGACAGGGCTGCCGCCGCCGCGCGCGCCGCCACCCGCGGCGACAAGCGCAGCGCGGAGCTGGTCGACGCGGCGGTCGACGCCCAGCAGCGGCTGCGCTCGGGCGGGCCGGCGCCGGCGCGCGCCCGCGACGGCCTCACGGCCCTGACGCGGCGCCAGGCCGGACTGCGCGAGCAGGCGCGGGACACCGCCTCCGACGACGCACGCCGCGCGACGCTCGTGGCGGGCATCGCCGGCTTGCTGGCGCTGGTCGCCGCGCTCGCGCTCGTCGCCGCGCTCGTCGGGCGCCTGCGCCGCCCGCTGGACGACCTGGTCGACGCCACGCGACGCCTGTCGGCGGGCGACCTCGCCACGCGCGTCGAGCCGAACGGCCCGGCCGAGCTGCAGGACGCTGTCGGAGTCCTTCAACTCGATGGCCGGCGACCTCGAGTCCTCGCGTGAGCGCATCGAGGCCGGTCGCCGCCGCCTCGCGGCCGTCATCGAGAGCCTCGGCGACGGGCTCGTGATCTGCGACGGCTTCGGGCGCATCGTCCAGGTCAACCCGCGGGCGGAGACGCTCGCGCCCGAGCTCGTCCCCGGCCGCAGCGTCGGCCACCGACCCCGGACCTGCTGCCGCCCCTCGAGCAGGCGCTCGACGCCGAGATCGACGTCGACCACGAAGGCCGCACGCTCGCGGTCACGGCGGCCCGCATGGGCCCGCAGCTCACCGACGGGGTCGTCTTCACGCTGCGCGACACCACCGAGCGGGCCCGCCTCGACCGCGCCAAGAGCGAGTTCGTCGCCACCGCCTCGCACGAGCTGCGCTCGCCGCTGACGTCGATCAAGGGCTTCGTCGAGCTGCTCGCCTCCACCGAGCTCGAGGCCGCGCCAGAAGGAGTTCGTCGACGTCATCCTGCTGTCGACCAACCGGCTCGTCGACCTCGTCAACGACCTGCTCGACGTCGCCCGCGTCGAGGCCGGCCAGCTCGAGATCCAGCGGCGGCCGATCTCGGTCGCCGAGGCGGTGCGCGAGGTGGCGGCGCTGATGGCCCCGCGCCTCGACGAGCGCCGCCAGCAGCTCGTGGTCGACATCGCCCCCGCGCTCCCCGCCGCGCTCGCCGACCCGGGCCGCGTGCGCCAGATCGTCACCAACCTGCTGACCAACGCGCACACCTACACGAGCGAGGGCGGCTCGATCACGGTGCGCGTCGGCGCGACGGGCGACGACGTGCTGCTGTCGATCTCCGACCAGGGACGCGGCATGACCGACGAGCAGATCGACCGCGCGTTCGACCGCTTCTACCGCGCCGACGGCAGCCGCGGCACGGGCACGGGCCTCGGCCTGGCGATCGTCAACTCGCTCGTCGAGCTGCACGACGGCTCGATCACGATCGACTCCGAGCTCGAGGCCGGCACCACGGTCACCGTGCGGCTGCCGCGGGCGCGGCCGGAGGTCGGCACGACCGACTCGGCGGACGCGCTGCACGGCCGCCGCGTGCTCGTCATCGAGGACGACCCGGACACCGCGCGCCTGATCGCGACGCACCTCGAGCCGCACGGCGTCGGCGTGGTGGTCGCCTCCGACGGCCGCGAGGCGATGTCGCTGCTCGAGCACGAGCACTTCGACGCGATCACGCTGGACATCCTGCTCGGCGGCGGCGGGCCGGACGGCTTCGCCGTGCTGAGCGAGGTGCGGGCCAACGCGGCGCTCGCCGGCCTGCCGGTGATCGTCGTCTCCGCGCTCGCGGGCGAGGCGACGCTGGCCGCCGAGTGGTCGGTCTCCAAGCCGATCAACGCCGAGGAGCTCACGGACGCGCTCGGCGCGGCGATCCTGGCCGGCCGCGCGCGCGTGCTGGTCGTCGGCCGAGCAGGGCTGCGCGAGCGCGTGGGCGACCTGCTGTCGCGCCGCGGCGTCGAGTACGCGTGGGCGACGTCGGGCGCCGAGGCGGCCCGGCTGTGCGAGGAGACGCACTTCGAGGCCGCCCTGGTCGACGCGGGCATGCGGGCTCCGCAGGCCGCGCTGGCCCAGCTCGACCTGCGCGGGCGGCGGCTGCGGCGCTCCGTGGTCGTCTTCTCCACGGAGGACGGCAACGACGGCATGGCTCGGCTGGATCCGATGCCGGTGCCGGTCGAGGAGGCGACCCTGGCGGTGGTCGAGGCGTTGCGCGATGCCGCCGCGATCGGATCGTCTTAGTTAGGGTTCGCAACCACGTGCTGGAGAACGCGTCCGTCGACGAGCTCCGGGCCGCACTGGCGGAGCGGGAGGAAGAAGCGGCTGCGCGCGAGTCGCAGCTGGCCCGCTACGCCGCGGATCTGCGGGAGACCTTCAAGCGCGAGCGCGAACGCGCCCAGGAGCTCAACCGCTCCTACCGGGCCACCGTGCAGGCGCTCGCCAACGCCGTCGAGGCGCGCGACGCCTACACCGGCCGCCACGCCGAGCGCGTCGCCGCCTACGGCCTCGCGATCGCGGGCGAGGCGGGGATCTCCCCCTCCGATTCACCCGAGATGGAGTTCGGCTTCCTGCTGCACGACGTCGGCAAGGTCGCCGTGCCCGACGCGATCCTCTTCAAGCCGGCCGCGCTCGCCGAGGAGGAGGAGGCGGTCATGCGCACCCACCCGGTCGTCGGCTGGGAGATCCTGCGCGAGATCGACTTCCTCGGCGCGGCCAAGCTGGTCGTCCGCCACCACCACGAGCGCTGGGACGGCGGCGGCTACCCCGACGGCCTGCACGGCGAGGACATCCCGATCCTCGCCCGGGTGTTCTCGGTCGCCGACACGCTGGACGCGCTGACCACCGACCGTCCCTACCGGCCCGCGACCGACTTCCAGGCCGCGCGCGACGAGATCCAGGCCGGTGCCGGCACCCAGTTCGACCCCGGCGTGGTCGACGCGTTCTGCGCCATGCCGGCCGAGCACTTCGCTCGAGCTCGCGCGGGCCGGCAGGTCGAGTGACGCGGACCATCCTGGTCGTCGACGACGACCCGCTGATCCGCAAGCTGATCGCGACCACGCTCGAGGACGTGGCGGGCTACGACATCGTCGAGTCCGAGGACGGCGAGGACGCGCTGGACCGTGCCGCGGCGCTCGAGCCGGGAATCGTCTTCCTCGACATCGACATGCCGCGCATGGACGGCATCACCGCGTGCCGGCGGCTGCGGGCTGCGCCCACGACGGCGCGGGCGACGATCATCATGCTCACCGCCGCGACGACGGACACGGCCGAGCGCCAGGCCGCCGAGGCCGGCGCCGACATGTTCCTGAGCAAGCCCTTCTCGCCGCTGGAGGTCCTCCAGCTGGTCGACGAGATCGGCGCTCGGTCGAGCGACTAACGAGAGAGAGCGAGCACGTGCTGGTCGAGCCGCGCGAGGGCGCGCTCGGCGTCGGCACGGCGAGGGCGCAGGCCGCGGACGCGGCTCGGAGTGAGACGCGTGGCCTCGATCTCCTGCGGCGTGTTGCGGCGCTTGAGCTCCTCGTGCGCGGCGATCGCGGCGCCGAGGTCGGTCACGGGCGCCTCGTTGTCGAGCGACTGCTCGAGCAGCGCCTCCAGCACCCGCAGCTCGCGGCGGCTGGCACGGCGCACGCGGCGCGAGTCGGCGAAGTTGTCCCAGCTGCGCGCGAAGGCGAGCAGCGTGGTGCGCCCGCCGTTGCGGTGCGCGGCCAACATCGGGCAGATGCCACCGTTTGAGTCCGTGTAGGCCCCGACGATGATCGGGTTCGTACGGACGCCGTCGAGCATCGCCTGACGGGTCTGCACCGGCAGCCGGTCGATGGCGTGCCGCAGGTCGCTGGTAGGGTCGCGCCTCACGAACGGGCAACGGTATGGGCGATCACCCCGCTCGGCAACAATCTCCTGCTCCTGACACGAAAGTTGCAGCCATGAGGCTCGGAGTCAACGTCGGATACTGGGGCCTCGGGGCCACCGTCGAGGAGAACCTCGCGGTGGTGCAGGAGGCAGAGAAGCTGGGCTTTCACTCCGTGTGGGCCGCGGAGGCCTACGGCTCCGACGCCGCCACCGTGCTCGCCTGGCTGGCCGCACAGACGTCGACGATCAAGCTCGGCTCGGGGATCTTCCAGATCCCGGCCCGGTCAGCGGCGATGACCGCCATGACCACGGCGACACTCGACCACCTCTCCGAGGGCCGCATGCTGCTCGGGCTCGGCACGAGCGGCCCCCAGGTCTCCGAGGGCTGGCACGGCGTGCGCTTCGGCCAGCAGTTGCTGCGGACGCGCGAGTACGTCGAGGTCATCCGCAAGATGCTGCGCCGCGAGCGCATCGAGTACTCCGGCGAGACGATCCAGCTGCCGCTGCCCGACGGGCCCGGCAAGGCGCTGAAGATGACGATCGGCTCCCACCAGGAGCAGATTCCGATCTACATCGCCGCGATCGGTCCCAAGAACACCGCGCTGACCGCCGAGATCGCGGACGGCTGGCTGCCGATCATGGTCTCCCCCGAGCACATGCAGGAGTTCCGCCCCTCGCTCGAGGAGGGCTGGGCACGCGGCGGCCGCAGCGCCGAGGACTTCGACATCGCCCCCGGCGTGCAGGTGCGCATCGACGACGACATCGAGGCCGCTCACGACCTGATGCGCCACTTCATCGCGCTCTACGTCGGCGGCATGGGCTCGCGCAAGAAGAACTTCTACAAGGAGCTCGTCACCTCCTACGGCTTCGGCGACGTCGCCCAGAAGGTCCAGGACCTCTACCTGGACGGCAAGAAGGACGAGGCCGCCGCCGCCCTGCCCGGCGAGCTCATCGACGCCGTGACGCTGTGCGGCCCGGCCGACCGGATCCGCGACCGGCTCGCCGTCTACCGCGACGCGGGCGTCGGCACGCTGATCCTCTCCCCCATGGCCTGGACGCTCGAGGAGCGCCTGCAGCAGCTGCGCACGATCGCCGAGATCGCCGCGTAGTGCGAGATCCTGCTGGGCGCGTTCGGCGATGCCGGGCACGCCTTCCCGATGCTCGCGCTCGGGCGCGGAGCTCGTCGCGCGCGGGCACGTGGTGGCGTTCGAGACCTGGCGCCGCTGGCAGGCGGACGTCGAGGCGGCCGGCATGGCGTTCGCCGCCGCGCCTGAGTACCAGGTCTTCCCCACGCTCGAGACGCCGATGAAGCCCTACGAGGCCGCGGTCCGAGCCGCCGGCGAGACCGCCAAGGTCGTCGAGTCGTTCGGGCCGGACGTCTGCGTCTCGGACATCATCACGATCGCCCCCGCCCTGGCCGCCGAGTGCGCCGGGGTGCCGGTCGCCACGCTGATCCCGCACGTCTGCCCGCTTCTCCGCGCCCGGCTTCCCGCCGTACTCGCTCGGCGCCCGTCTTCCCCGCACCCGCCTGGGTCGCCGCGCCTGGGTCGCGCTCGACCCGCTGGTCCGCCGCGGCCTCGAGCACGGCCGGGCCGACTACAACGACGCCCGGCGCCGCCTCGGTCTCGCGCCGCGGGAGGAGCTCCACACCGGCCTGTCGCGCTCCCTCACGCTGGTGGGGACGCGTCCCCGCGCTCGAGTACCCCCGCGGAGTGGCCGGGCGTGGCTGAAGGTCACCGGCCCGCTGTTCTGGGAGCCGCCGGGCGAGCGCGGTCGATCCCGCCGCCTGGCGACGGACCGGTGGTGCTGGTGGCGCCGTCTACCGCACACGACGCCGAGCACCGACTCCTGCGCGCCGCCCTCGACGGCCTCGCCGACGAGCCCGTCCGCGTGATCGCGACCTTCAACGGCCGCGAGCCGCCATGGCTGCCCGGCTACGAGGTGCCGGCCAACGCCGTCCTCGTGCCCTGGCTCTCCTACTCCCGCTCGATGCCTGCCGCCGACGTCGCGATCCTCCACGGCGGCCACGGCACGCTGGTGCGCGCGCTGGCCTCAGGCTGCGTCCCGGTCGTCTGCCCCGTCGCCGGCGACATGTTCGAGAACGCCGCTCGCGCCGCCTGGGCTCGCCTCGGCGTCCGCCTTCCCCAGCGTCTGCTCACGCCGCGCACGCTGCGCCTCGCGGTCCGCTCGGCCCTCGCTGATCCCGCCTTTTCCCGCAAGGTCGCCGGCCTCGACATCCCGGACGGCGCGATGCGCGCCGCCGACCACTTGGAATGCTGGTCGGAGCGTCTGTAGTGTCGCGCCATGACCCGGTCGCTCCTGCCTCTGCTGATTCTCCTGAGCCTCGTCGCCCCCGCCAGCGCGGCGGCAGACGCGATCACCACCGTGGACGTGCTCAGCGGCACGCTCACCGTTCGCGAATCGGGTGAACAGGCCGGCAGCGCCGTCGACACCCGGCTCGCCTTTGCGCAGACTTCACTGAACAGCGACGTCACGGTGACGGCCGGGTCGCCCGAGCCGCTCGTGGCCCGCAGCGGCTGCTCGCAGACCAGCGCCACGGTCGTGACCTGTCCGGGCGTGCAGAAGCTCGACATCACGACGGGCAATGGCGTCGACTCGGTCGACCTGTCAGCCGTCCTCAACGACAAGCTCGTCGCGACCGTCGACGGCGGCGCCGGACCCGACGCGATCACCGGCGGACCCTCGGACGACGTCATCAACGGCGACGGCCGCAACGGGAACGGCTCGAGTCCCGTCCCCGCCGACAACACCGGCAACGACCTCCTGATCGGCGGGCCGGGGAGCGACACGTTGACCGGGGGCGTCGGGCGGGACGCGCTCGTGGGTTTCCGGCTGAACAACACGGGCGATGCCGGCGAACGCAACGTGCTCATCGGTGGCGACGGCACCGACCTCTTCGACCTCGGCACGAGCCTCGGCCCGGACGAGGTCCGCGCCGGCGAGGCAAGTGAGGGCGAGGAGACCAGCCAGCCCTACGCCGCGGATCTGGGCATCACCGTGCTCTTCGTCGGCGACCTGGTCACCTACGGGACGCGTTCCTTCGCCGCCTCCGGCACCGAGGGCGTGCAGGCCGACCTCGACACGGCCGCCGACGACGGCGCTACGGACGAGGGCGACCTCATCGGCAGCGAGGTCGAGAACCTCGTCGGCTCCGCGCGCGCGGACCGGCTCACGGGCGACGGTTCCGCCAACCGGCTGGAGGGCCGCCTGGGCCGCGACAAGCTGATCGCCGGCGCGGGCAACGACGTGCTCAACCTCCGCGACAGCATCGAGGACGAGTGCCCGAGCGCGGGCACCGGCTCGAACACGATCAACGCCGACCTCGTCGACGAGGCGACCTTCGACGAATGCACCGTCAACGAGGTCAGCAGCACCCTGACCCCCACGATCCTCAGGAAGAACCTCTCGACGGTCAGGTTCATCCCCTTCGACGACCCGACTTTCCCGGCCGAGGTCGCCGGACGTCTGAAGGGCACCAACGGCAAGCTACGCGTGGCCCTGCGCTGCCCGACCTCGCCGCAGGCCCGCTGTGCGGGATCCATCCTCATCGAGCCCCTCAACGACGCCGGCGACCTCGCCGACAAGCGCTATTCGATCAAGAAGGGCGCCCGCGCCACGATCACGCTCAAGGTGGGCAAGACCGCTTTGGCCCGACTCAAGCGCGTCGGTGGCGCCGCGATCATCCTCACCGAGAAGGGCCCGTCGCCCAAGGGCCCCAAGCGCGTCATCGCAACCGGGACCTTCTGAGAGCTGGGGAGGTGGGACTCGAACCCACAACCGTCGCCTTAACAGGGCGCTGCTCCGCCATTGAGCTACTCCCCACAGCTTACGTCGGGAAGGGTAGCGAGTCCCCACTCCCGTTCTGCGTGGCAGTTGGCGCAGACTAGGTCGCACTTTGCCGCCTCTTCGCGCGCCCTGGCGAGCGACCTCGCAGCCCCGTTCAGCGCAAGGCCGAAGCTCTTCTCAGCAGGATCGCGGTGATGGAAATGGAGCGCCCCGGCGAAGCGGTCGTAACCGCAATCGACGCATCTGCCGCCGGCCTCAGAGACCAGGATCTCCTTGATCTTGCGGCGGCGACGCGTCACCGCGTCGTAGCGGCATTGACGGCAGCGGAAGGCGTCCTTCGGCCCGTAGCGCACGAACTCGACCTCGCCGTGCACCTTGCATGAGCGTCGCGCGAGCAAGCCTTCCGCGCGCAGGCGACGGCGCCCGGTGCTCAGGCCGTACCGGTGGAGCCAATGGCGAACCGTCGACTGGCTGCGATCGACGCGCTCGGCTATCTCGCGCGTGGTCAGGTCCTCTGCGATCAGCTCCTCGAGTACCTCTCGCGAAATGCCACCGCGTGGCGCGTGGCGCTCCGCGTGGGCGGACTTGAGGTCGAACTTGCGGACCCAGTACGAGACCGTCGTCGGGTCCTTGGCGACCGCGTCCGCGATGGACTGGATTGATCTGCCGGCCGCGAGTTGCTCCTCGAGCCACACCCTGTCCATGACGCGAACACTAGTTCGTGTGTCGGACGGATCAGTGGGTCATGCGGCTGAGCTCCGCGATGACTTCCTGGCGCTGTGTGGCGAGCTCGTGGACGGGACCGCCGGAGGCGCGGGCGGCGGCGATCTGGCGGTCGAGGCGGGCGCGGTCGAGCATCAGGGCGGCGCGGTCGAGGTCGGCTGCCTCCGTGTCCTCGAGGGCGCGGCCGCGGAGGACGAGCTCGGCGATCAGTCCGGAGAGGGCGTCGTCTTCGGGTGGGAGGCCGGACGCGGGGCTGTCGAGGTGATCGCGGAGATGCAACGCGGCGCGGCGGGTGATGTCTGAGTTCAGCGCCGTGTCGAGGTCGAGCGACGCGAGATGCCGGGCGCCGTGCTTGGGCAGCGCGAGGCAGTAGGCGAGGAAGGCGCGCTCGGCCTCCTCGGTGTGGTCGACGATGCGGCGCGGCGTCGCGGAGCCGTTGGGCGTCGGGCGGGCCATCTCACCCGCCCGTCCGCCGGGCGCGAGCGCGGTGGCGGCGAGGGATTCGGACAGGCCGAGGCGGCCGGCGACCAGCTGCACGAGCTCCTCGCGCAGGAGGCCGGGCGGGACGCGGGCGACGATCGGCCGGACATGCTCGAGCACGCGGTCGCGCCCCTCGGCGGAGGACAGGTCGCCGCGGGCGATCGCGAGGTCGACCTGCCAGCGGGCGAGCGGGACGGCGCGGTCGACGAGCGCGGCGGCGGCATGGCTGTCGGCGGTGGCGAAGTCGGCGGGGTCCTGGCCCTCGGGCAGGACGGCGACCCGGACCTCGGGTGGGTTCGCGAGGCCGCGCAGGACGCCGGCCGCCTTCTGCGTGGCCTCCTGGCCGGCGCGGTCGGCGTCGAGGCAGACGACGACGACCGGCGCGAGCTTCGCGAGCTCACCGGCCTGGCCCTCCGTCAGCGCGGTGCCCTGCTGGCCCACGGTGTTGCGCAGGCCGACCTGGTGCAGCGCGAGGACGTCGGTGTAGCCCTCCACCAGGACGACGGAGCCCGCCTTCGCGGCGGGCGCGCGGGCGATGTGCGTCCCGTAGACGAGGCGGCCCTTCGAGAAGACCTCCCCCTCGCTGGAGTTCAGGTACTTCGGGTTGTCCTCGGCCGAGAGCGAGCGGGCGCCGAAGCCGACGACGCGGCCGCGCGAATCGGCCCACGGGAACATCAGCCGGCCGCGGAAGCGGTCCAGCAGGCCCCCGCCGTCGCGCTTGCGCGAGGCGAGACCGGAGGCGAGCAGCTCGGCGGCGCTGAAGCCCGAGCGCTGCGAGGCGAGGACCACGCGGTCCCAGGACGCCGGCGAATAGCCGACGCGGAACTCGCGGCACACCGGCTCGGTGAGGCCGCGGGAGGCGAGGTACTCGCGCGCGCCCTGCGCGTCGTCTGACTCCCACAGCATCCGCACGTACCAGGCCGCGGTGCGCTCGAGCAGCGCCAGCAGGCGGTCGCGATGCGCGCGGCGCTCGGCGGCGCGAGGGTCCTCCTCCGTGCGCTCGAGCTCGACGCCGTAGCGGTCGGCGAGCAGCTCGAGCGCCTCGGGGAAGGTGACGGACTCCGTCTCCATCACGAACGCGAAGACGTCGCCGCCCGCCCCGCAGCCGAAGCAGTGGTAGAGCTTCTCGACCGGGTCGATCCCGAACGAAGGCGAGCGCTCGTCATGAAACGGGCACAGACCGGTGAGGCGGTTGACGCCCGCGCGCTTGAGCTCGGTGCGCTGGCCGACGAGGTCGGCGAAGTCGACCGCGTCGCGGACCTTCTCGCGCGAGCCGTCGGAGATGCGACCGCGGCCGCTGACGGCGGGCATTACGAAGCGAACCCCTGCGGGATCGCGCGCTCGGTCCAAGCGCGGGTGGCGAAGCGGTCGGTCATGCCGGCGATGTAGTCCGTCACGCGCTCTGCCAGCGACGCGTCCGGCACGCCCGCCGGCAGCTCGTGCGGGTGCTCGGAGTACCAGTCGTGCAGGCCGCGCAGAACGCGCTCGATGCGCGCGTGCTCCTGGCGGGCGGCCTCGCCCATGTAGACGCGCTGGAACATGAACGAGCGCAGGGCCAGCATCGCGCCGCCGACCTCCTCGCCCTGGACGATGTCGCCCGCCGCCTCGGAGTGCTCGACGAGGTCGTGGACGAGCCTGTCGATGCGGCGCGAGCCGGTGTCCCCGAGGACGGCGATCTCCCGCGCGGGCAGGTCGTCGAGGCCGATCACCCCGGCGCGCAGGGCGTCGTCGATGTCGTGGTTGATGTAGGCGATGCGGTCCACGAGCCGGACGATCTTGCCCTCGAGCGTCGCGGGCTCCCCCGCGCCCGAGGAGTGGCGCAGGATGCCGTCGCGCACGGGATCGGTGAGGTTCAGGCACTCGATGTGGTCGACCACCCGCAGCGAGTGCTCGTTGTGGCGGAACCCGCGTCCGAAGCGCTCGCGGCCGGCGCGATCCAGCGCGTCCTCGCCGATGTGCCCGAACGGAGGATGGCCCAGGTCGTGACCGAGGCCGATCGCCTCCACCAGGTCCTCGTTGAGCCCCAGCGCGCGCGCCACCGTGCGCGAGACCTGCGTCGCCTCGAGCGTGTGCGTGAGCCGCGTCCGGTAGTGGTCGCCCTCGGGCGCGACGAAGACCTGCGTCTTGTGCATCAGCCGCCGGAACGCCTTCGAGTGCACGATCCGGTCGCGGTCGCGCTGGAAGGGCGACCGCAGCGTGCATTCTTCCTCCGGCTCGCGCCGCGCCACGGGATATGGAGACGTCGCGAGCATCACTCCCAGTGTCGCAGCGCGACGCTGCGATCTGACCGCTACGCGCGTGTTTTGTCGCGAATTGCGGCCTGTGCTGCCGCAACTCGGGCCACGGGAATGCGGAACGGCGAGCAGGACACGTAGTCGAGGCCCGCCATGTGGAAGAACTCGATCGACTCCGGGTCGCCGCCGTGCTCGCCGCAGATGCCGAGCTTGAGGTCCGGGCGCTTCTCGCGGCCGACCCACGCGGCGAGCCGGACCAGCCAGCCGACGCCCGGCTTGTCGATCGTCTCGAACGGCGAGCGGTCGATCCAGCCCCGCTCCATGTAGACCGGGACGAACTTCGACTCGACGTCGTCGCGGGAGAAGCCCAGCGCCGTCTGCGTGAGGTCGTTGGTGCCGAAGGAGAAGAACTCGGCGTGCTCGGCGATCAGGTCCGCCACGAAGCACGCGCGGGGCAGCTCGATCATCGTGCCGACGGCGAAGTCCTCGCCCGCCTTGAGGCCGTGGCGATCGGCGACCCCGTCGATCATGTCGCGGACGGCCTTGAGCTCGTGCTCGTAGTCGACGAGCGGCACCATGATCTCGAGCGGCGTCTCGTCCGTCCTGGCCTGCAGCAGCGCCTCGACCTGCATCTCGTAGATCTCGGGGTAGAGGATCCCTAGACGGCAGCCGCGCGTGCCGAGCATCGGGTTCTCCTCGTGGATCTCGATCACCCGCGCATAGAAGCGGCGCAGCTCGTCGAGGTCGTCCTCGAGCTCGGGGAGGTCGTCGTGCACCTCGATGCGCGCCACCTCGACCCGTTCCTCCAGGTGGCCCAGCTCGGAGGCGAGGTCGGCCATGTCGGGCAGGAACTCGTGCAGCGGCGGATCGAGGAGCCGCACCGTGACCGGGCGTTCACCCATCGCCGCGAACAGCTCGGCGAACACCTCGCGCTGCAGCGGCAGCAGGACATCGAGCCGCTTGCGCCGCTCCTCCTCGTCGGCGGCCATGATCATCGACGCCATCTTGGGCTTGTGCTCGTCGGAGAGCAGCGTGTGCTCCGTGCGGCACAGCCCGATGCCCTCGGCGCCCCACTCGATCGCCGTGCGCGCGTCCTCTCCCACGTCGGCGTTCGCGCGCACGCCGAGCCGGCGGCGCTCGTCGGCCCACGTCAGCACCTGCTCGAAGTACCTGTCGAGCTCAGGCTCGACGAGGGGGACGTCGTCCAGGGTGATGGTGCCGGTGGTGCCGTCGATGGCGATCAGGTCGCCCTCGCGCACCGTCTTGCCGCCGAGGGTGAACTCCTTGCGCTCGAGGTCGATCTCCATCGCGCTGACGCCGATCACGCAGGGCCAGCCCTTGCCGCGCGCGACCAGCGCCGCGTGCGAGCCGTGGCCGCCCTCGCGCGTGAGGATGCCCGCGGCCGCGGCCATGCCGGCGTAGTCGTCCGGCCGGGTCTTGGGCCGGACGAGGATCACGTCCTCGTCCGCCGCCACCGCGTCGGCTGCGCTGAAGACGACCTTGCCCTTGGCCGCACCAGGCGAAGCGCCGACGCCGCGCCCGATCGCCTCGACCTTGTGCGCGGGATCGAACTGCTCGTGCAGCAGCGGCTCGAGGTCGCCCGCCTTGAAGGTCAGCAGGGCCTCCTCGACGGAGAGCAGCTCCTCCTCGACGGCGTCGCAGGCGAAGCGCACCGAGGCCGCCGGCGGGCGCTTGGCGTCGCGCGTCTGGAGGAAGAAGAGCTGCCCCTCCTCGACCGTGAACTCGACGTCCTGCATGTTGCGGTAGTGGCGCTCGAGCTTGCGGACGTTCTCCACGAGGTCGGCGTGCGCCTCGGGCAGCTTCTCGCCCATCTCGGAGATGTCGAGGGTCGAGCGGTTGCCCGACACGACGTCCTCGCCCTGGGCGTCGATCAGGAAGTCACCGGACAGGCCGGGCGCGCCCGTCGCGAAGTCGCGGCTGAAGGCGACGCCGGAGCCAGAGGTCTCCCCCTTGTTCCCGAACACCATCTGCTGGACGTTGACCGCCGTTCCCCAGGCGTCGGGGATCGCCTCGGCGCGGCGATAGGCGACCGCCCGCTCGCCGTTCCAGGAGTCGAAGACGGCCCGGATCGCTTCCCGCAACTGGTCCTCGGGATCCTGCGGGAAGTCACCGAGCACCCGCTTGTTGGCCTCGACGTCGCCGTCCTCGTCGAAGTCGTCCTCCGGGATGCCGCGCACGACCGTGCCGAACATGAGCAGGAAGCGCCGGTAGGAGTCGTAGGCGAAGCGCTCGTTGCCGGTCGCCCGCGCCAGGCCCTCGACGGAGCGGTCGTTCATGCCGAGGTTCAGGACGGTGTCGAGCATGCCTGGCATCGACTCGCGCGCCCCGGAGCGCACGGAGACGAGCAGCGGGTCGTCGGGGTCGCCGAGCTTCTTGCCCGCCTGCTGCTCGAGCCGGTCCAGCGCCTCGCGGACCTGCTCGTACATGTCCTCGGGCTCCGAGCCGTCGCGCATGTAGGCGACGCAGGCCTCCGTCGTGATCGTGAAGCCCGCCGGCACGCGCTCGGCGCCGAGGACGCGCGTCATCTCCGCCACGCCCGCGCCCTTGCCGCCCAGCAGCTCCCGCATGTCCCGGGAGCCCTCGGAGAAGTCGTAGACGAACTGCGTCACTGCAAGGCGGAGAGTCGCACACCCGCGTGGTGTTCGGCGGTCTCGCGCACGGCGCGGTCCGCCTGGCGCAGGGCTCCGGGCTCGGCGGCGGGCGTCGCGGACAGCGGCTGTCCGAGCGCGGCGACCAGGAAGGCGTGGCCGCCGGCGTCGAGGCGGAAGGAGCCGGCCTCGCACGCCGTGCAGACGACGCCGCCGGCGGCGCCGGAGAACCCCGCCAGGTGGTCGGCCTCGCCGCAGTTCGCGCAGGCGCTCAGGTGCGGGGCCAGGCCGGCGGCCAGCAGCAGCTTCAGGCGGAAGGCGACGCCGTTGGCGACGGTGGCACGCTCGGGCTCGGCGTCGAGCAGCGCGAGCTCCTTGGCGAGCAGGTTGAAGACCTCCGGATGGGGGTCGTCGGTGGCGAACAGCCGGGCAACGCCGTCGCAGGCCCGGGCCGCGCTGTTGAGCGACGGCCCGTAGTCGCGGATGCGCGCGTGCGCGGTCAGCGTCGCCGCACCGGTCACCGACATCAGGTCCGAACGCCCCTCGCGCAGCATCAGCTCGACGTGGAAGAACGGTTCCAGACGGGCGCCGAACCGCGACTTGGACTTGCGCGCGCCCTTGGCGATCGCGCTCACCCGCCCGTGTCTCGGGGTATAGACGTGCAGGATCCGATCCGCCTCGCCGTAGCGGATCGAACGCAGCACGATGGCTTCCGTTTTGAGGACCTTCATCCCGCTATACTTTATGAAGTAATGAGCCGCGTCGTCATGTACACCACCGAACCCTGCGGGTACTGCCGCACCGCGAAGTCGCTGCTGGCGTCCCGCAAGATCCCGTATGAGGAGATCAACCTGTCAAAGGACTCGGACGGCCGGGCCGCACTGGCCGCCGAGACCGGGCTGATGACGTTTCCGCAGATCGTCATCGACGGAAAGAACATCGGCGGGTTCCAGGAACTCGTCAGGCTCGATCGCGCCGGCGGGCTCGGGGAGCTCGTTGGCACTGGGGACACACATACGTCCCCCGCCCGGCAGCCCGCAGCTTGACCACTGCCGTGCCGCAGTTCGGGCAGGGCAGCCCCTCGCGCAGATGGACGAGGAACTGGTCCTGGAACGAGCCCTGGACGCCGTAGGGGTCGCGGAAGTCGTCGATCGACGCGCCCTTGGCGTCGATGCCGGCCTGCAGTGAGGCGATCACCCCGTCGCGCAGCGCTTCGAGCTGCGCGAGCTTGAGCGTCCCGACCGGCCGCAGCGGGTGGATGCGCGCGCGGAAGAGCGCCTCGTCGGCGTAGATGTTCCCGACGCCGGCGATCCGGCGCTGGTCGAGCAGGAACGCCTTGACCGGCGCCCGCCGGCCGCGCGCGAGCTCCCGCAGGTGCGCGGCCGTGAAGGCGGGGTCGAACGGCTCGACGCCGAGGCGCTCGTCCATGAAGGCGTCGAAGGCCTCCGGCCCGATCTGCAGCTCGCCGGTCCCGAAGCGGCGCGGGTCGACGAACGACAGACGCTGATCGCCGAGGTGGAAGACGACCCGCGTGTGCGGGAGGTCGGCCGCGGCGTCGAGCAGGAGCGTGCCCGTCATCCGCAGGTGCATCGACAGGAAGAGGTCGTCCGTGAGCTCGGCGACGAGGTACTTCCCGCGCCGCGCCAAGACGCTCGATCACCCGCCCCTCGACACCCGAGGCCAGATCGGCGGGCGCGAGCGGGCGGCACCAGCGCTCGTCCCGGATCTCCAAGCGCTCCACGGTGCGGCCCTCCACGTGCGGCGCGAGCGCGCGCCGGATCGTCTCGACCTCGGGAAGTTCAGGCATCAGCCGAGGCGCTCCTGGAACTCGTCGAGGCCGATCCCGAGGACGCGCTTCATCGCCTTGTCAGTCAAGCGGGGATCGCCGCGGTTGCCCGCCAGCGCCGGGCGGCTGTAGAGGTCGAGCAGCTCGAGCAGCGCGTCTTCGCCGTAGGTGTCGGTGATGTAGAACGCCGCCGCCGAGGCGGTGGCGTAGGCCGCCCGCTGCGCCTCGCCGGTCAGCATCGCGATTGCGTCGGGCTCGGTCAGCCCGGCCAGCGTCGGGAACGTGGTCAGGCTGAAGTACTCCGGCCGGCGGTCGTCCCCGGACGCGTAGAGCGCGATCCCCTCCACGAGCCAGCCGGGTACCCGTGTCGAGGTTCGCGGCGCGAGCACTGCGTGGGTGAGCTCGTGCGCGGCGACCTGCTCCTGGCTCGCGGGGTCGGTGGCGTCGAAGGCGGCGGCATTGATGATCAGCCGCTGCGAGCGGACGGCGCGCACCTGCTCCGCCGGCCCGCCGATCTTGACCTGGGTGTCCGTCACCGCGCTCAGCTGCTCGAGGCCGGTGATCTGGCGGGTGATGGCGCGGGTGGCGTCGCCGTCGGGCGCGATGACGACGAGGTAGCGCTGCTTGAGCTCTTGATCACCGAGGGTGTCGCGAAGTCGGTCGTAGCCGACAGCGAGTGCACTTCCGGGGGTGATAGCGCCCGAGAGTGCCCAACCAACGAAGTGCGGGCTGTCCGAGCGCGTCACCTCGCCGACCTCCCACGGCTCTCGATCGCGGTCGCCGAGGACCCGCTCTACGCGCCAGCGCCCGGCCTTGCGCTCCATCTCGAAGTCGTGCGGCGACCCGAATCGGCCACGGACACCGCGGATCCCGTACGCCAGTCTGGCGCGCACCTCGGCCGACGCGCCCTGGACATCGAGCTTCTCGAGTACGAATCGAGCGTCGCGGAGGCCGATCCGGCGCTGTTCCTCCTCGATGACTCTCGCCCGCTGCTGGAGGACGCCCGCGATGAGTCGTGCGTCGGTCGGCGGCCGCTCAGACGGGGTCGGTGGCTCCACCACCACCTGACTTCCGCCGCCGCACCCCGCCAGCAGGAGCAGCGACACGACCGCGGCCCTACGCAAAGCTCGTGCCCGGCAGCTCCGGCGCGTCCCGGTCTGCCAGCCAGCGCAGGCACGTGGCGCCCACGTCGGCCATCGGCCCGTCGTGGCGTCGGCCGCCGTGACCGCGAAAGGCGGCGAGCAGCGGCACGTACTCGCGCGTGTGGTCGAAGCCGGCATGGCGCGGATCGACGCCGTGGTCGGCGGTGAGGATCAGCAGGTCGTCGTCACCCAGTTGCTCCAGCCAGCCGGCCACCGCGGCGTCGACCTCGGCGAGCGCGCCGGCGAACCCGTGCACGTCCTTGCGGTGCCCGTGGACCTGGTCGGTGTCGATCAGGTTGGCGAAGACGAAGCCGCTGCGCAGATCGCGCACGGCCTCGGTGACCGCGGCGAGGCCGGCCGGGTTGTCGGCGGCCGGGTGCACCTTGTCGATGCCGACGCCCGCGAACACGTCCCCCACCTTGCCCACGGCGTGGACGACGACGCCGGCGTCCTGCAGCTCCTGCAGGTACGACCGCGCCGGAGGCGCGATGGCGAAGTCCCGCCTCCCGGCCGTGCGCTCGAAGGCGCCGGGCTCGCCGGCGAAGGGCCGCGCGATGACCCGGCCCACGTCGATGCGCTCACGGACCGCGGCGCAGGCGCCGTAGAGCTCCTCCTCCGTCACCGCTTCCACGTGCGCCGCGACCTGGAAGACGGAATCGGCGGACGTGTAGACGATCAGCGCGCCGGTCCGCCGCGCCTGTTCGCCGAACGAGTCGATGGCGTCGAGGCCGTCCATCGCGTAGTTGCCGAGTACCTCGCGCCCAAGGACCTCGAGCACCGCGGGCGGGAAGCCATCCGGATAGGTCGGCAGCGCTTCGGGCGCGACGACCCCCATCAGCTCCCAGTGCCCGCGCACGGTGTCCTTGCCCGGCCCGAGAGGACGCAGGCGGCCGTGGACGACCGGATCGGCCGCGGGCGCGACTCCGGCCAGGGGCGCGATCGATCCGAGGCCGAGCCGCTCGAGGGTCGGCACGTCGAGGCCTCCGGCGTCCTCGGCGACGTGCGCGAGCGTGTGCGCGCCCGCGTCGCCGTAGTCGGCGGCGTCGGGCAGCGCGCCGGCCCCGACCGCATCGAGCACCACGACGAACGCGCGCCTCATTCGAGTTCGAGCGAGTCGACGAGCGGAGCGAACACGGTCCTGTCCACGTCAGCGAAGAAGTCGGGGGGTGCGTAGGCGTCGACGACCACCTCGGCGCCGTCTGAGAACACGTGCATCGAGCGGACGTCGAAGCGCAGCCCGGCGATCGTCTGCTGCCCCAGCACCTCGATCGCCTGGGCCTCGTCGACCGTTGTGAGCTCGGTCGAGCTCACGGTGAAGGTCGGATCACGTTCCTTGACGCGCTCGAGCAGCCGCTCCTCAGCGGCCTTCAGCTGCGCGCGGTTGGCGGGCAGCGTCTCCGTGCGGGGATAGCGCCATACGGCGACCACCGCACTGTAGGACTGCACGCCGCCCTCGAGCGGCGGAAGCGCCTCGAGTTCATCCCAGTTGCTCGGGCGCCCGGAAGCGGACGCCGGCGTCTTTGAGATCGACGGTGCGCTCCCCACGAGGACGTTCAGGCGTGCGGATGTCGGGCGGGCGGGTCCGGTCGACCCCGCACCCGGCCAGGGCGAACATCGCGATCGCGAAGGTGAGGGCGGGGCGCACCCCGCCAGCCTACGTTTCAGCCGCGCGTGGCCCGCGGATGGGCGCCGAAGTACGAGTCCTTCAGGCGGTCCGCGGACAGGTGCGTGTACAGCTGCGTGGTGGCGATGTCGGCGTGGCCGAGCATCTCCTGGACGGCGCGCAGGTCGCAGCCGCCGGCGAGCAGGTGGGTGGCGAAGGAATGCCGCAGCGTGTGCGGGCTCATCTTCTCGCCGAGGCCCGCGGTGACCGCGTGGCGCTGGACGATCTTGTAGAGGCCCTGGCGAGTGAGCCCCTGGCCGCGATGGTTGACGAAGAGCCGCGGCTCGTGGCCGAGCCCGACGAGCGCCGGTCGGGCGCGCTGCAGGTAGAGGGCGACGGCGCGGATCGCGGCGCCGCCGACCGGGACGAGGCGCTCCTTGGAGCCCTTGCCGCGGGCGCGCAGGACCGCTTCCTCGAGATCGAGGTCCGAGACGTCGAGGTCGACCGCCTCCGAGGCGCGCAGGCCGCACGCGTACATGAGCTCGAGCAGCGCGCGATCGCGCAGCGCGGCGGGCTCGGTGCCCTTCGGCTGCGAGAGCAGCTTGTCGACCTCGTCGCGGGTGAGGACCTTCGGCAGGCGGCGGCCCTGGCGCGGCGCGCGGATGTGCGCCGTCGGGTCCTCGATGATCAGGTCCTCGCGGCGCAGGTGCCGGTGGAAGGAGCGCAGGCAGGCGACCTTGCGCTGCAGCGTGGCGGGCGCGACCGGCGGCCGGTCGGGCGTGCCCTCGGCGAGCTCGGAGAGGAAGGCGGCGATGTCGGAGTGGGTGACCTCGAGCGGGTCGACCCCGCGTTCGCTCAGGTAGGCGCCGTACTGCAGGAGGTCGGAGCGGTAGGCCTCGAGCGTGTTCCGCGACAGGCCGCGCTCGAACTCCAGGTAGGCGAGGAAGTCGAGCACGTGTGGCCCGATGGAGGATTCGACGGCGATCGCCACGCTCCGACGTTCGCCGCCGGGGCGCCGCCGCCTGCGCGATGCATCAGATCCTGCGCGTGAGCTCCAGCAGGCCGATGAGCGTCTTGGAGTCCTCGCACTCCTCGATCGCGGCCTCCAGCTCGCTCAGCGGCCAGGCGACGAGCTCGATGCGCTCCTCCTCGTCGGTCTCGGGCTTGGCGACGTCGGAGAGCCCGGTGGCCAGGAAGACGGTGACCCGCTCGTCGGAGAACCCGACCGAGGAGTAGAAGGAGTGCAGGTTCTCCCAGTGCTCGGCGGCCTTGCCGATCTCCTCGGCGAGCTCGCGCTTGGCGGTCTCCAGCGGCGGCTCGCCCTCGACGTCGAGCTTGCCGGCCGGCAGCTCGAGCACGGCCGGCGCGCTCGACGGCCTCGCGGGGCTGGCGGACGAGGAAGACGAACTCGTCGTCGTGCGCGACGACGCCGACCGCGCCGTCGTGCTGGACGATCTCGCGGTCGGCCTCGCCGCCGTCCTCGTAGCGGAAGCGATCCTCGCGGACCGTCACGATCCGCCCCTTGAAGCGGATCTCGGAGCCGATGCGTTCGAACTTCATCAGTTCCTCCACCGCGTCGACGAGCGCGAAGGCGACGTCGAGCATGCTCTCGAGCGCGGCGACGGACACGCGCTCGTCGGGTTGGTGGTTGCGCTCCGTGCCGTTGGCGAGGTTGACGCACGGCAGGCCGGCGGCGACGAAGGCGTTCGCGTCGGCGCCGCCGCCGGTGGCGATCCGCCGCGGCTCGTAGCCGCAGGCCTCAAGCGCCGCCTCGGCGGCGACGACCGGCGGGTCCGCCGGCCGCAGCCGGTAGCCCGTGAACAGCTTCTCGACGGTGACGTCGACGTCGCACTCGGCGTGGGCGGCGCCGTCGTGCAGCGCGTCGACCATCGCCGCGACGACGCTCTCGGCGCGCTCGGTGTCCAGCGACCGGACTTCGGCGAGGACGGTGCAGTGCTCCGGCACGACGTTGGTGGCGGCGGGGATGCCTGCGTTGACGTGAGCGACGTTCGTGGTCGTCTCGGGGTCCAGGCGGCCGTGGGGCATGCGCTCGATCGCGTGCACGGCGGCGAGGATCGCGCTGCGGCCCGCCTCGGGCCGGATGCCCGCGTGCGCGGCGGCGCCGAGGAACTCCGCGCCGATCCGGAAGTAGGTCGGCGAGGCGACGATCACCTCGCCGATCGGCGTGGCGTGGTCGAAGACGTAGCCGAAGGGCGACCGCAGGCTTGAGACGTCGAACGCCTTGGCGCCGGCGAGCGCGTTCTCCTCGGAGACCGTGAACAGCAGCTCGAGCCCGACGGGCGTGCCCTCGATCGCCGCGCGCCGGGCAAGCTCGAGCAGCACCGCGACGGCGGCCTTGTTGTCGGCGCCGAGGATGCCGTCGTTGGCGTTCTCCCAGCCGCCGTCGACGACGACCGGGTCGATCTCCGCCACCGCCTCGACGGTGTCGACGTGCGCGCACAGCAGCACCCAGGCGTCCGGATCACGGCCCGGGATGCGAGCGAGCAGGTTGCCGCACTCCGCGCCGGCTTCTGCGGCGGCGTCGTCCTCCTCGACGGTCAGGCCCGAAGCCGCGCAGCTCTGCGCCACGGCGTCCGCGCACGCGCGCTCCTGGCCGAACGGGCTGCGGATCCGGCACAGCCGCGCGAACGTCTCGTTCAGGCGCTCGCGCTCGGCCTCTGAGGCGGGGCGCACGGCTCAGTCGCGCGAGAAGCGGCCTGCGGCCTCGGCGTCGCCGTTGGTGGCGGCCGTCGGCTCGTCCGCCTCTTCCGGCTCGCGGGAGTTCTTGTACTCGAGCGCGGCGCGCACGAACTCGCGGAACAGCGGCGCGGGCCGCTGCGGGCGCGACTTGAACTCCGGGTGGTACTGCGAGGCGACGAAGAACGGGTGGTCGCGCAGCTCGATGATCTCGACCAGGCGCTCGTCCGGCGAGGTGCCCGACACGATGAGCCCGGCGGCCTCGAGCCGCTTGCGCAGGAAGTTGTTGACCTCGTAGCGGTGACGGTGACGCTCGTACACGACGGCCTCGCCGTAGATCTCGCGGGCCCTCGTGCCCTCGTGCAGCTTGATCGGGTCGGCGCCGAGCCGCATGGTGCCGCCCATGTCGTTGATCTCCTTCTGCTCGGGCAGCAGGTCGATCACCGGATACGGGGTCTCGGGGTCGAACTCGGTGGAGTTCGCGCCGTCCATGCCGACGACGTGGCGGGCGAAGTCCGCGACCGCCATCTGCATGCCGAGGCAGATGCCCAGGTACGGGATCTGCAGGTCGCGCGCGATGCGCGACGCGGCGATCTTGCCCTCGATGCCGCGCACGCCGAAGCCGCCGGGGATCAGGATGCCGTCGGCCTCCTGAAGGCGCGCGCGCACCTCGACGTCGTCGAGCGTCTCGGAGTCCACCCAGTCGACCTCGATCGCGGAGCCGTGCGTGAAGCCGGAGTGGCGCAGGGCCTCGACGACGGACAGGTAGGCGTCCTCGAGCTGGACGTACTTGCCGACCAGCGCGATGCGAACCGGCTCGGTGGACGCGGCGTCGGTCGACGACCGCACGAGCTTCTGCCAGTCCGCGAGGTCCGGCGCGGGCGCCTCCAGACCGAAGTGGTCGAGGATCGTGTCGTCGACGCCCTCGGCGTGGAAGCCGAGCGGCACCTTGTAGATGTTGTCGACGTCGCGGGCGGAGATCACGGACTCGACGGGCAGCGAGGCGAACAGCGCGATCTTCTTGCGGATGTCCAGCGACAGCGTGCCCTCGGAGCGGCACATGAGCATGTCGGGCTGGATGCCGATGCGGCGCAGCTCGTTGACCGAGTGCTGCGTCGGCTTGGTCTTGAGCTCGCCGGCGTGGCTGATGTAGGGCACCAGCGTGAGGTGCACGAACATGCACCGGTTGCGCCCGACGTCCACGGGGAACTGGCGGATCGCCTCCAGCATCGGCAGCGACTCGATGTCGCCCACCGTGCCGCCGACCTCGGTGATCACGACGTCGACGTCCGAGGACTCGGCGACCACCTTGATGCGGTGCTTGATCTCGTCCGTGATGTGCGGGACGACCTGGACGGTGCCGCCGAGGTAGTCGCCGCGGCGCTCCTTGCGGATCACGGAGTTGTAGATGCCGCCCGCGGTGACGTTCGAGGCGCGCGAGGCGTTCGCGTCCGTGAAGCGCTCGTAGTGGCCGAGGTCCAGGTCGGTCTCCGCCCCGTCCTCGGTGACGAACACCTCGCCGTGCTGGAACGGCGACATCGTCCCAGGGTCCACGTTGATGTACGGATCGAACTTCTGGATGGCGACCTTGTATCCGCGGGCCACCAGCAACCGGCCGATCGAAGCGGCCGCGATGCCCTTTCCGAGGGACGAAACGACACCGCCGGTGACGAAGATGTAGCGCGTGCGGGGCCTTTGGTCTGGCATCTGAAGTCCTCTCAACTGTAGACCGGCGGGCGGACCGATCGAAGGGGTTCGAACCCGGATATTGCGGGACGTCGCGTCACGCTGCCCGCAGAAGTTCCTTGGCGTGCCGGCGCGCGCCGGCGTCCGTGTCGTCGGCGCCGAGCATCCGGACCAGCTCGCCGACCACCTCGCCCTTGGCCAGCGCGGTGACGGTGGTGCGCGCGGGTTCGGCGCCGGGGTCCTTCTCGATCCGGAAGTGCTGCGCGGCCAGCGAGGCGATCTGGGGCAGGTGGGTGATGGCGATCACCTGGCGGCCGGTGGCGAGGTCGCGCAGCCGCTCCCCCACCGCGCGCGCGGTCTGGCCGCCGATGCCGGCGTCGATCTCGTCGAACACGAGCGTCCGGCCCGGCCTGTGCGCCGTGGGCGACGCTCAGCAGCGCGAGCATGACGCGCGACAGCTCGCCGCCCGAGGCGATCTCGCGCAGCGGGCCGGCGGGTACGCCGGCGTTCGGCGCGATCACGTACTCGACGTCGTCGCCGCCGGTCGGGCCGTAGCCGTCGCGCTCGGTCACGCGCGCCTCGAACGACGCGCCTTCCATCGCGAGGTCGGCCAGGCGCTCGACGACGGCCTCCGCGAGCGCCGTCGCCGCGGTCTGCCGCGCTGCGCGCAGCTCGCCCGCGCGCTCGGCGAGATCGGCCTGCGCCGCCGCCAGCCGCGCGTCGCCGTCGGCCAGCGCCTCGTCGGCGCCCGGCCAGCTCGTCGCGCCGGGCGCGGCAGTGCTCGGCGTGCTCGAGCACCGCGGCGATCGTCCCGCCGTGCTTGCGCTTCAGGCGATCCAGCAGCGCAAGGCGCTCCTCCGCGGCCTGCAGCTGCTCCGGGTCGGCGGTCACGGTCTCCGCGTAGCGGCGCAGATCGCTGGCGAGGTCTTCCGACTCGAGCGCGAGCGACGAGAGCCGCGCGCCGAGCGGCGTGAGCTCCGGATCGATCGAGGCGACGGCCTCCGTGGCCGCGGCCGCGGAGGCCAGCGGCGCCGCCTCGAGCGCGCTCAGGGCCGTCCCCACCGCGTCCGCCAGGGCGTCGGCGTGGCGCAGACGCTCGCGGTCGGCCGGCCAGCTGCTCCTCCTCCTGCACCGAGGGCTCGGCCTGCTCGATCTCCCCCAGCTCCCAGTCCAGGAGGTCCAGCTCACGCTCCCGCGCGCCGGCACGCTCCCGCAGCCCGGCCAGCTCGGAGGCCAGCGTCCGCTCCGCCGCGTACGCCGCCGCAAAGCCGGCACGGCGCTCGGCCTGCTCGGGCCCGCAGAAGCTGTCGAGGATCGCCAGCTGCGCCGAGGCGAGGGTCAGCCGCCGGTGCTCGTGCTGCCCGTAGAAGGACAACAGCGCGCCGCCGAGCTCGGCGAGATCGGCCGCCGTCGCCGCACGCCCGTCGACGTAGGCGCGCGAGCGCCCCTCGGCCCACACCCGCCGGGCCAGCACGACGTCCTCGCCGTCCGGCCCGACGAAGACGCCCTCCACGTAGGCCTCGGCGGCGCCCGGGCGCACGATGTTCGCCCGCGGCTTGCCGCCCAGCAGCAGATCCAGCGCGTGCGCGAGGACGGTCTTGCCCGCCCCGGTCTCCCCCGTCAGCACGTTCAGCCCCGGCGCCAGCCGGAGCTCCGCCCGCTCGATCAGGAGCAGGTTCTCGACGCGCAGCTCATCCAGCACGTTCGGGAGTGAACCATTCGGTGCCGACGGCGGATCGGGTTCTCTTCCCGCCTCTCGCGGGCGCGAATCGTGGTCCATGCACGAGAAGGATCCGCGCTCTCGCCGCGACGGCGGCGGTCTCTGCCTACGACACCGCCACGCCCGCCCGCGCCGAACGAGCGGTAGCGAATCCCCGAGCGCTAGCCGCCGAGCGCTCGCGCAGCGGTGTAGAAGCTCGCGCCCGGGAGCTGCGCGAGGTGCGCGTAGGCCTTGCCGAACTCGACGGTCAGGTGCTCGCCGCGCGGGCAGCACGCAGGTCGGCCGGCCGTCGACGTGGACCTCGACCTCGTCGTCGCGCGCGAGGTTGCTGATCGTCAGCACGTCGTCGGGCGCGGCTACCAGTGCGCGCGCAGTGAAGGAGTGCGGCGCGATGAAGGAGACGACGTAGCCCTCCACGCCCCAGGCCAGCACGGGGCCGCCGTTGGCGAGGTTGTAGCCCGTCGAGCCTGCCGGGGTCGCGACCACGAGGCCGTCGCAGCGGACGCGCCCGATCTCCTCCCCGCCGATCGCGTAGGCGAGGTCGGCGACGCGGTGGCCCGGGCGCCGGTGGACGGAGATGTCGTTGAAGGCGACCCAGTCGTCCTCCGGGCGCCTGAGCGTGACGCCCGGCATGGCCATCGTGTCGAAGCGGCGGGTGAAGGCCAGCTCGAGGCCCTCCGCGGATGCCGTCGGGATCCATGGTGGCCAGGAAGCCGACCTCGCCGAAGTTGACGGCGAAGACCGGCGTGACCGTCTCCGCGTACGCGCGCATGGCGCCGAGGATCGTCCCGTCGCCGCCGAGGACGATGCAGATGTCGACGTCCTGTGAGACCGGGCAGACGTCGATCGTGCCGTCGTCGAGGTTGTGCTTGGCGGCCTCGTCGGCGTCCATGCAGAGCTGCACGTCGTGCCGCTTCGCCGCTTCGACCAGCTGGGCCACCGGGCCGTGCATGTCGCGGTCGCCGCGCCGGGTCATGACGGTGGCCCTCATGCGATCTCCACCGCTTCGAGATCCTCGATCGCACCG
Organism: uncultured Solirubrobacteraceae bacterium; assembly: GCA_963759945.1. GTDB lineage: Bacteria > Actinomycetota > Thermoleophilia > Solirubrobacterales > Solirubrobacteraceae > DATLGB01. The sequence goes on from CAVXBH010000028.1 coordinate 88,607, forward strand.
GGGCGACCCGGCTCGGCGAGCCACACGAACGTCTCGAGGTTGCCCTTGGGCCCGGGCAGCCCGGACGAGGCGAAGCCCATCACCGCCGCGTCCGCCTCACGGGCGACGCCCAGCACCGCCTCGCGTCGGGCGGCCGGGTCGTGCACGACGCCCCTTCCGATCGCCTCGCGGCCGACCTCGAACTGCGGCTTGACCATGATCAGCGCGTCGAATGCCGGGGCCAGGCAGCCCAGCACCGCCGGCAGCACCTTGCCCGCTGCGATGAAGGACACGTCCATCACCGCGAGGTCGCAGACATAGGGAAGCTGGGAGGGCTCGAGGGCCCGCGCGTTGACGCGTTCGAGGACGGTCACACGGGGATCTTCGCGCAACGACCAGTGCAACTCGCCGTAGGCCACGTCGACGGCCGTCACCCGCGCGGCGCCGCGCTGCAGCAGACAGTCCGTGAAACCGCCCGTCGAGGCCCCGACGTCGACGGCGTCGCGGCCCGCCACGGCGACCCCGAGCGCGTCCAGCGCGTTGGCGAGCTTGACGCCGCCGCGGGAGACGAACGGCGGCGGCGCGGTGACCGCGATCTCGACCTCCGTCTCCACCGCCTGCCCCGGCTTGGAGGCCCGCCGGCGGCCCGGTCCCAGCAGGACGTCGCCGGCCAGCACCGCCGCCGCCGCGCGGCTGCGGGACTCGTACAGGCCGCGCTCGGCCAGCAGGGCATCGAGGCGTACGCGCGTCACGCCGGGGACGGTAGTTCGCCTGTGGCCACCATCACACTCGTCCCCGCCGATCTGGGAACACTTGTTCGTATATGCGTTCCCTCCCCCGCATCTCCCTCACCGCGCACGGGCTCGTTCGAGTTCGTGGCCGGTCTCGCACTGACCGTGGCGGCCCTGGCCCTGGACCTGGGCGGCGCCGGCACCGTGCTCGTGTTCGCCACCGGCGTCTCGCTGGTCGGGCATCGGCCTCGGTGCCATCGACACCCTGCCGGTGCGCGCCCATCAGGCCCTCGATCGCGGCCTCGTCATCGCCGTGGCGGCAGCGGCGATCTTCGCCGCGGCCACGGACGGCGTCTTCGCCGCCTGGCTGCTGCTCGGCACCGCCGCCGCGATCTTCGTGCTCGAGACCACGACCCACTGGTCGCGTCCCTCGGCGCCCGCTGAGGCGCGCGGCCTAGACGCCCCGGTGGCGCTGCGGTAGCGACAGCTGGGCGTGGGTGCCCTCGTCGCGCTTGGCCTCCAGCCAGAGGCGGCCGCCGTGGTACTCCATGATCTGGTTGGCGAGGAACAGGCCGACGCCCATGCCGGGGTAGCGGCCCGCCTCGGCGGTGAGCGCGCGCACGAAGCAGTCCGTCATCCGGCCGGCCTCGTTGGGGTCGAAGCCGACGCCGGTGTCGCGCACGGAAACGCGCACCTGGCCCTCCGTCAGCCCGGCGGTGACGTCGACGCGGCCGCCCGGGTCGGTGAACTTGATCGCGTTGCGCAGCAGCTCGTCGGCGACCGTGTCGAGCTGCTCGGCGACGCCGCTGATCAGGTAGGCCTCGGGCGGATCGCGGAAGGTGACCCTCACCTCGCGAGCGTTGGCGGCGACCTCGGCACGCTCGACGGCGCCCGCCAGCCACGGACCGACGGGAATGGTCTCCATCTCCGACGGCTTCACCGGGCGCAGGTGGGCGAGCAGGATCAGCGCGTCGAGGCTGTCGAGCATCCGCCGCAGGTCGCCCTGGGCCGCGGTCAGATACGTGCGGGTGTCGTGCGTCAGGCCGCCCTGCTCGTCTGAGACATCGCCGTGGACACGGTCGAGAGCGCGCCCGCGAGCGGGGCCCGCAGGTCCCCGGTGATCTGGTCGATGAAGTCCTGTGCCTCCTGCGGGATGACCGCGCCGGCGCGCAGCGTCGAGATCGCCTTGGCGACGTACTCGGCGATCAGCTCGCCGAAGGTCTCATCCTCGGACTCGTAGTCGGCGCCCTCGGCGAGGCGGGTGAGCACGAGCTCGCCGAAGCTCGGGCCGCCCGCGCGCAGCGGGACGGAGATGTAGGGGCCGGCGCCGAGCGCCGTGCCGCAGACGAACTGACGGGAGATCGGGGCCGACAGGGTCAGCACCGCGGCGTCCGAGCGGGTGCAGCGGCACGCCTCGTCGATGACGTCCTGCAGCGTCTGGTCGGCATCCGGCGCCGCGCGCAGCTTGCGCGCGAGGTCACGCAGGGCGGCGAGCCGGTCGATCGGCGGCGAGACCGGCATGATCGGCTCGGGCTCGCTCGGCGGTGGCGCCGGCGAGCGATTGGTGCTCGCCTTGCCGAAGTCCTCGTCGAGCGTGAGGATCTTCGACTCGAACTTCTTCAGCGGCGCGGCGCTCGGCGTGAACGCCGCTGCGGAGGCAATCGGGATCGCGTCATCCGCCATTACTGATCTGATCGGCCGCTGGACGGCCCCGGTTTAGTCCGGAGGTCAGACCAGCGTGTCGTCGCGCACGGCGGCGTCGACGCGCTCGGCGATCGCCTCGGCGGTGAAACCGACCTCGGCGTGCAGGAGCTTGGGGGCGCCGTGGGTGACGTAGCGGTCCGGCAGGCCGATGCGCAGGACCCGCGGCGCAGGGCGAGCGGAATCCAGTCGCTGGAGTTGTTCCAGGACGGCGCTGCCGAAGCCGCCCTGCAGCACGCCTTCCTCGACGGTCACGAGCAGGTCGTGCTCGGCGGCCAGCTGCGCCAGCAGGCCCGCGTCGAGCGGCTTGGCGAAGCGCGCGTCGGCGACGGTGACGTCGCCGAGGATGTCCGCCGCGCCGAGTGCCTTTTCGACCCCCGCAGCCGTAGCCGAGCAGGGCGACGCCGCGGCCCTCGCGCAGGATCTCCCCCGTCCCCACCTCGAGCGGCTCGGGCTCGGCGGGGATCTCGACGCCGGCGGCGGCACCGCGCGGGTAACGGATCGCGCTCGGGCCCTCGAGCTGGAGCGCGGTGCGCAGCATGCGCCGCAGCATCGCCTCGTCGCGGGGCGCCATCAGCGTCATGTTCGGCAGGCAGCGCAGGTACGGGATGTCGAAGACGCCGTGGTGCGTCGGGCCGTCGTCGCCGACCAGGCCGGCGCGGTCCATGCAGAAGACGACCGGCAGGTTCTGCAGGCAGACGTCGTGGACGATCTGGTCGTACGCGCGCTGCAGGAAGGTCGAGTAGATCGCCGCGACGGGGCGCGAGCCGGTGAGCGCGAGGCCGGAGGCGAAGAGGATCGCCTGCTGCTCGGCGATGCCGACGTCGAAGTAGTGGTCGGGCTCCTCCTTCTGGAGGATGTTGAGCCCGGTGCCGGAGTTCATCGCCGCGGTGATGCCGACGACGCGGCGGTCGCGGCGGACCTCCTCGACCATGGCGTGGCCGAAGACCTCGGTCCAGGTCGGGGGCGGCGTCGGCGCGGCGGGGTCCTTCGCCTTGACCGCGGCCTTGACGGGCGCGCCGTTGGCGATCGACTTCGGCTTGGCGGCGTGCCAGCGCTCCATGCCCTCGAGGCCGCCGTCCTCGGCGGGCGCGAAGCCCTTGCCCTTGACGGTGGCGGCGTGGATGACGACGGGCCGCTCGGCGGCGAGCGCCTCCTTGAGCGCGCGGCGCATGGCCTTCACGTCGTGGCCGTCGACGACGCCGATGTAGGCCCAGTCGAGCTCTTCCCACCACAGGCCGGGCGCCCAGTAGGCCTTCAGCGCCTCCTTGACCTGCGGGCCGAGCTTCTCGATCCGCGCGCCGATGCCGGCCGGGAGCCGCGTGAGCTTCTCCTCCAGGCGCTCGCGCGCCTTCCAGGCGTGCGGCTCGAGGCGCAGGCGGTTGAAGTAGCTGTTGAGCGCGCCGACGTTGGGCGCGATGCTCATGCCGTTGTCGTTGAGGACGACGACGAGCGGGGTGCCGAGGCCGCCGGCCTGGTGGACGGCCTCGAAGGCGACGCCGCCGGTCATCGACCCGTCGCCGATCACGGCGACGACCTTGCCGTCCGGCGCGTGCCCGCGGCGCATCGCCTCCTTGATGCCGACGCCGTAGCCGATCGACGTCGAGGCGTGGCCGGCGCCCATGATGTCGTGCTCGGACTCGAAGGTCGCGCAGAACGGGGCCAGCCCGCCGTACTGGCGGATCGTGTGCAGGCGGTCGCGGCGGCCGGTGAGGATCTTGTGCGGGTAGGCGTTGTGGCCGACGTCCCACAGCACCTTGTCGCGCGGGGAGTCGAGCAGCGAGTGGATCGCCACCGCGATCTCGCACGTGCCGAGGTTCGCGCCGAAGTGACCGCCGATCTCACCGACCGTGTCGATCAGCAGCTCGCGGACCTCCTGGGCGAGGCTGCTGCAGCTGCGGCTCGGTGAGCCCGTGCAGGTCCTGCGGTCGGTCGATCGTTGTCGAGGAGGGTCACGGTCAAGAGGTGCGCTTGAAGATGAAGTCGGTGATCGATTCCAGCTCGGCGGGCTGGGCCGGTGCCGCCGCTGCCAGGGCCGTCCTGGCCTTCTCGTGTGACTCCGCCGCGAGGGTGTGTGCTCGCCTCGAGGCCGTAGGAGCTCACGTACGTCAGTTTTCCCGTGGCGCTCGTCGGACCCGCGGGGCTTTCCGAGGGCTGCGTCCGTGCCGGTCACGTCGAGGATGTCGTCGACGATCTGGAAGAGGACGCCCAGCTCTGCGGCGAAGTCCCGATAGGGCTCGATTCTAGTGCTGCCATCCAGAAGCAATACGCACTCGACGCTCGCGCCGATGAGCCTTCCCGTCTTGAGGGCGTGCAGCTGACGCAGGTTCTCCGACAGGCCCTTGACGTCCAGGTACTGCCCGCCGACCATGCCTTCGACGCCGGTCGCGGCCGCGAGCTCGCAGACCGCCGCGAGCACGGCCCGCGGGTTGCCGTCCTGATGGTGCGTCAGGTGCTGGAAGGCCTCGGCGTAGAGCGCGTCGCCGGCGAGGATCGCGACGTCCTCGCCGAAGGCCTTGTGACACGTCGGCCGGCCGCGGCGCAGGTCGTCGTCGTCCATCGCCGGCAGGTCGTCGTGGATCAGGCTGTAGGTGTGGATCAGCTCGAGCGCCGCGGCGAGCGGCAGGACGCTGTACTCGAGCTCGATCGCCCGCGCGGTCGCCAGCGCGAGCACCGGCCGGATGCGCTTGCCGCCCGCGAGCAGGCTGTAGCGCATCGCCTCCTCCAGGCCGCGCGTCGGGGCGCTGCCGAAGGTGAGGGTCTCCAGGTAGCGCTCGATCTCCCGGCGCAGGTGGTCGGGATAGGTGGCGGCGCCGGTGGGGCCGTGCCGTCACCCGTGCAGGGCGAGCTGGCCCGCGGGGCCCAGCGGCTGATCGCCGATCCGCACCCGCCGGTCGAGCTCGGAGCCCGCCTCGGCGGCCAAGCGGGCCATGTCGTCGACGAGGGCGGCGGCGTGGCTGGCATCCAGGTCACCGGCGCGCAGGTCGGCGGCGGTGCGCTCAAGGCGCGTGACGAGAGTCTCGAGGAGCTCGGGCATCTCCGAGGATTGTGACAGGTCTGAATCGACCCGGACGTGGATTCTTGGTATTCCCAGACCGGCCAGCTCGACGAGATCAGCCAGCTACGTCTTCGCGAAGGATCGCGCCGAGGATCCCGTTGATGAAGCCGGGGGCCTCGGCGCCGCAGAACTCCTTCGCGGTCTCCACCGCCTCGTCGATCGCGCCCTCGGGCGGGATCGGCGTGTCGGCGTCCGTCGCGTCCGGGTGACGCATCTCCAACAGCGCGACACGCATGATCGCCTTCTCCAGCGGAGCGATCCGCTCGAGGCTCCACCCGCGCGCGTGCGCGCCGATCAGCTCGTCGAGCTCCTCTGAGTGATCGGCCGTCGCGTGCGCGAGCGACCGCGTGAAGCCGGCCGCGTCACGTTCGAAGCTGTCGTCGAGCTCCTTGCCCGAGACGTCGTGCTGGTACAGCGCGAACACCGCCGCCCGGCGCTGCTCGGTCGCTGCGACTCACGCGCGGGACATATACGAGCCGGAGCGGGTGTCCACCTTGACGCGGTCGCCGATGTTGACGAACAGCGGGACGTTGACGATCGCGCCGGTCTCGAGCGTCGCCGGCTTGTTGCCGCCGCCCGAAGCCGTGTCGCCCCGCACGCCGGCTCGGTGTGCGTGACCTCGAGCTCCACCGACGCATCGAGCTGGATGTCCGACGGCTCGTTGTCGATGAACAGCAGGTCGACGTCCTCACTCGGCCGCACCCACTTCAGCGTCTCCCCGACCTTGGTCTCCGGGATCGCCAGCTGCTCGAAGGTCTCCGAATCCATGAAGTGCGCGTCGGTCCCGTCGGCGTAGAGGAACTGCATCTTGCGCGCCTCGGTGTGCACCGAGCGGAACTTCTCCCCCGCCCGGAACGTCCGGTCGATCACCGCGGCATCCGTCGTGCGCCGCAGCTTCGTCCGCACGAACGCCCCGCCCTTGCCGGGCTTGACGTGCTGGAACTCGAGGATCTTGAAGATCGTCCCCTCGACCTCGATGTGGTTGCCGTTCTTGAATTGGTTGGTGGAGATCGACATATTCAGTCCTTCGGCTGGCGCGCGGTGGCGCCGGGGTCGACAACCGTCATGGCGGCCACGAGGGTACCCGCCATGGGAGAGTCGCCTCATGACCGATGAAGCGGAACCCATAGCGGCGCTCGTGCGCGAGTTGGCGGAAGCGTGGAACACGGGCGACGCAGACCGCATCCTCAAGACGCTGCATCCGGATTTCGAGATGCATCGGATGAAGGGCGACGTGCTCGACAGGGACGGCCTGCTCGAGAGCATGGCGCGCCAGACCTACGGCGCGGCGATGAAGCTGTTCCCGCTGCGCCTCTACGGACGGGACGACCGGTTTGCCGTTGCTGCGCGGATCGAGTACCGCCACGTAGAGGACGGCGCACTCATGGGCGCGACCGACGACGGCGGCATGGTGTTCGAGGTTCGGGAAGGCACCGTCGTGCTTTTCGCACCGAAGCCCACCAGTGCCGAGGCGCTCGAGCGAGCCAAACTGACAGAGGACGATCTGATGCTCCAGTTGCAGGACCGCCCTACCTGAATAGGTTGGTCGATCTCACTCGCCGGCATCACCGGCCTCCGGGAGGTCGCGCGTGAGCGGCCGTGGCTCCCTACTCGCAGATGCGCCGCTGGGTGCGGGAGTGATCTCAGAGCCGATGCGCCGCCTTCTTCAGATACATCCCAGTGTCGGCGCGGTGCATGAGCTGATCGGCTGACTCCTGCCGGTCCCAACATGCGACGCCGGCGGAAAACGCGTGGCCGGAGGGATAGCCGCGTCGGAGACGCCGCACCGTCGCCTCCGCCTCGTCGAACGGGCAGTCGACCAGCAGCGCGACGAACTCGTCGCCGCCCATGCGGGCGATCAGATCCGTCGAGCGCAGGGCGATCCGTCCACGTGCTCGCCGCGTGCTTGAGCAGGCGGTCCCCGGCGGCGTGGCCTTCGGTGTCGTTGTAGGCCTTGAACTCGTCGAGGTCGAGCGCCACGACAGACACCGGCGAGCCCTCGCGCCCGGAGCGGATCAGCTCACCGAGAGCTCTTGCTCGAAGCGCCGCCGGTTCGGGAGTCCGGTCAACGCGATCGTGGAGGGCGAGGTGCTCGAGTTCGCGCTGGAGATGCGCGCCTTTTCGGCGATCTCCTCGCGGAGCCGCTCCTCCATCGCTCGGCGGTCGGCCACGATCTGGCTCATGACGGCGCCGGCGACCGCCAGCAGAAGGCTGCCCAGCACCCAGCGGGCGACGGGCGGGACGCCAGAGGATGCGTCGGACGTGGCGATCGCCACCCCCGAGGCGACGACGATCCACGCCACGTGCGCCGCGATCGCGCGGCGCCGAGAAGAAGCTCGTGGAGACACACGAGCCAGACGAGCATGAACGAGTAGGTGCCCGGTCGTGACGCCCGCGAAATAGACGCCAAGGCAGATCGCTCCGGTGCAGGCGGCGAACACCACGTGGGCGGTCAGCACGACCGCCCGGTCGGCCCAGACGACGCAGCCGATCCCGGCCGCCAGCGAGCACCCACCGACGCGGAGAGTGCCGCGGCGTTGGCTTGCGCTGGCAGCTGCGCGAGTAGCGCCAGGCAGACGAGCGAGCCGCCGCAGATCAGCAGCACGCCGAGGGAGCGCGACATCGAGGCCGGGTGCCGCGCCCGAGGGTGCTCGTAGGTCGCGCCGACGAGTCGAGCAACAGATAGTGCCGGGTGTCGGAATGCTCGGTTCGGGTGCAAGTCCATGCGTCGCTCCTCGTCGCGCCTGCGCACACCGCACAAGACCGAGATGTGCCAGATCAGCCCTAGTGTCCCGATTCGTAAGTTCGGGTGCAGCTACAGGCCCGGGTGGTCGTTCTTGGTGGTCGGCGATGAACGGCTGCATACCGGGCGTACGCGACCGGTCGTCGCTGGCCTCCAGGGGCGAGCAGACGCCCTGTAGCTGCCCGCGAACTTCTGAGTCGGGACACAGAGGCGCGGCGAGTCACTTCAATCGAGCGGCAGATGCTCGAGATCGATGAGGTCCTGGGGTCGTCCAGCGACGTCTTCATGGGCGAGATGTACCAGCGAACATCGAAGGCGCGCGTCGCGGACGGCACTTCGATTGCGTCGGCGTCGAGCACGCCGTATGCGTGGTCGGCTTCGATCCCGGGCACCCACTGCATGACGTCGAGGCGGCCGGCGTGCGTCAGAAGCAAGAAGTTGCCGCCTTCTTTGAGCTCCCTCGGATCGAACGGGTCGAACGGGAATTCGTTCCGATCGAAGTCGCCTGTTCCGTAGTTCACCGCGCCCAGGTCCCGGAGCACACCAGCCAACCTCCGAAGGTTCTCTGCATCCGGAGCGGGCACGATGTCGAGGTCCTTCGTTGCGCGGGGAAAGCCGTGGGCTCCCACCGCGAATCCTCCGATGACGACGTAGTCGACGCCGGCTCCCGCCAGCGCGCCGATCAGCTCATACGGATCGAACATCGCGCGAGCGCTCGACGTTCGCGCGCAGCTCGGACACTGCCACGCTCGAAACGCGCGGTCTCCTCGATCAGCTCAGCCATTGAGCGTCCGTGGTCCCGCTCGCGATCCTGCCTACGAACGGACTCGTTGCGTTGGATCCAACGGTGCTTTTCAGCTTCTGTCGGCACGCTCCCGATGGTACGGCGCGGGGCGGCGCGGGGCAATGGCCGCGCCTGCTGCCACGAACGCTCACCGTTTATGGGTGGTGGACGTTCTTGAACTGGTTGATCGAGATCATGCGCCGCAGGTGATCACGACGACGCCATCACCCATTTAGGCTGGCGCCATGGACGAGCGGTCGCGCAGGATCGAGTCGCTGCAGGCGATCCTGAACGCCTTCAACGCCCATGATCTCGACGCGATCATGGGCCACTTCGCGGACGACTGTGTCCTGGTCACGCCGCGCGGTGAGCGCTTCACAGGGCCCGACTCGGTGCGGCAAGGGCTTGCGGGCCGCTTCGAAGGCATCCCGGACGTTCCACGACGAGAGCCACGGCGACTTCGTCGACGGCGACCGCGGCGTTCTCCGAGTGGATGCTCACCGGCACCACGACAGCGGGCGAGCGCATTGAGGTGCGCGGTTGCGACCTCTGGACCTTCGCGCCCGACGGCCGGCTCGCCGTCAAGAACTCGTTCTGGAAGATCGGCGACTGAGCTCAGTCAGACGCCGGGCCGGGGCGTCGTCCCGCCCCATCCGCCGCGGCGATAGGCGAGCAGGCCGAGCACGATCCCGCCCACGAGCAGCACCGAGCCGAGGCCGAACAGGACGAGCACGGTGACCGACGCCGGCCCGTCCGCGGACACGATCTGAAAGCGCCCGAGCGTCGACGAGCGGAGTGGCGATCAGAACAGGTGATGCTCGTCTCATCGCAGCCGGTGCCTCGAAGCCCAGCACGCGGGATACGCCGAGCCGATCGTTGGGGTTGACGCCCTCGCCTCCGAGCACGCGCAGCTCCTGCTCGTTGGCCGTCGTGATCGTGCAGCCGGTGCCGCTCGAGCTCCGGTCGGGTGACCCTGGAGGTGATCACGCGGTAGTCGCCACCGCCGGACTCGAAGCGCACCGCCGAGCCCATACGAGCCTCCCCCGCGTTGATCCAGGGCGCCGCGACGTCCTGCGCCCAGCTCGCGACGAGGCCGACCAGACAGCAGGACGAAGCCCAACAGATCCAACCGGAGCGCGCGGCCGAGGGCCCGCGAGCTCAGAGTCAGGCAGCGAGGTCGGGCTCGTGCAGCAAAAAGCCGGCGGCGGACAGGACGCCGCGGGCCTCCAGGCGCTGTAGGCGCTCGAGGCTGCCCGGGTCGGCGGCCGCGTCCCACGTCGACGGAAGCGCCTCTTCGAGCAGCGGCAGGCCGTTCGCGGACGGCTCGTCCATCGCGGTGCGAAACCAGGACGAGGTCGTCCGCGATGCGGCGCGGGCGATTCGTCGGAGGCGGGCTCCAGGGGTCCTCACCTTCACGACGCTCGGGGACACCGGGCGGGCGGGTCAGCGCGACCTCCAGGCCGGCAAACCAGTTGGCGCGTGGCGTGGTCAGCTCCAAGATCACCTTTCAAGCTTAGACTCGTCCGGCATGAAAATGAGGGGGATCTCGTGCGCAGCGGTCGTGCTCTCGCTGGTCGTCCCGGCATCCGCCGGAGCCAGTGCGTTCGGCCCGACACCCCAGCCGGGCGTGACGCGGCCGGTGATCCTGGTCGGCAACAACTGGGACGGGACGACGGACATCGTCGATCCGGACACCTTCGAGCGACTCGATCGCATCAACGTCATCCCGGACAAGGAGGAGCGGCTCGCGGAGCTCAACCTCGACCCGGTCGCGCTCACCTTCTTCCTCGCCGTCCAGCAGCTGATCGGCGAGGGACACGACCAGTACAACGACGACGTCTTCTCCTCCAATGACGGTCGCACGATCTACGTGAGCCGCCCGAGCTTCGCCGACGTCGTGGCGATCGACCTCGCCACCAAGGAGATCGTCTGGCGCGCCCAGGTCGCGGGCTACCGGTCCGACCACATGGCGATCTCGCGCGACGGCAAGGAACTGCTCGTCTCCGCCTCCACCGGCAACGTCGTGCATCGCATCGACACGGCCACGGGTGAGATCACGGGCGAGTTCGCGTCGGGCGACTCGCCGCACGAGAACGTCTACTCCGCCGATGGCGAGCGCATCTACCACGCCGCGATCGGCCGGGTCTACACGCCGGTCGACATGACGGAGGCCGGCACCAACCCGGCCAAGGGCGAGGAGTTCTTCGAGATCGTCGACGCGGACACGCTCGAGGTCCTCGAGCGCATCGACATGGGCGACGAGCTCAAGAAGGCCGGCTTCCCCGGCATGTCGTCCGCGGTGCGACCGATGGCGCTGTCGCCGGACGAGCGCTTCCTGTACTTCCAGGTCTCCTTCTTCCATGGCTTCGTCGAGTACGACCTCGTCGACCACAAGGTGACCCGGGTGGCGGAGCTCCCGATCCCCGACAAGACCAAGCGGATCCCGCGCGACGCCTACCTGCTCGACTCGGCCCACCACGGCCTGGCGATGGACAAGAAGGGCGAGCAGCTGTGCGTCGCCGGCACGATGGCCGACTACGGCGCGCTGGTCGACCGCGACACCTTCGACGTGACGATCGTCGACGACGAGATCGTCAAGCCCTACTGGTCGACGAACTCGATCAACGGCGACTACTGCTACATCAGCGCCTCCGGCGAGGACTCCGTGTCGGTGATCTCCTACGCCACCAAGCAGGTCGTGCACGAGTTCGGCGTCGGCTACCACCCGCAGCGCGTCCGCAACGGCGTCGTGCGCATCGAGCAGTACGCGCAGGGGGTCTACGGCGAGCGCTTCCGTCTCGGCGTCAAGCGCACCGGCCCGCGACGCGCGGCGTGCGTCGCGCGCAAGGCGATCTCGCTCAAGATCGTGCGCTGCAAGGTGACCGTGCGATCCGGCGGAAAGGTGGTCGCGACCGGCGAGCGCTTCCGGCGCGCCGGTGCCAAGCGGATCGCCGTGAAGCTGCAAGGGCCGGCGTCCGGCGGGCCGCGTGACGCTCGTCGCGCGTGGGGTCGATTCCGTCGGCCGCGTGGGCACGAAGCGCCAGAAGGTGCGCATCAAACGCTGACGCCGGGTAGCGCGGCCGGATGCGCGCACTCTTTTTGAACGGCACGCTCAAGCGCTCCCCCGAGGAGTCGAGCACCCACGCCCTCTCCGCCTACGTCGGCGACCGCCTCGCCGAGGCGGACGTCGAGGTCGAGCACATCCGGCTCGCCGACCGGGTGATCGAGCCCGGCGTCGTCTCCGAGCCGATCTCCGACAAGGACGAGTGGCCGGCGATCCGCGAGAAGGTCGTCGCGGCGGACATCGTCGTCTTCGCGACGCCGACCTGGCTCGGCCAGCCCTCGAGCGTCATCAAGGGCGCGCTCGAGCGCCTCGACGCGCTGCTCTCGGAGACCGACGACGACGGCACACCGCTCGCGTACAACAAGGTCGCCGGCTTCATCGTCGTCGGCAACGAGGACGGCGCGCACCACTGCATCGCCGAGATGGCGGGCGCCGCCAACGACATCGGCTTCACCTTCCCGGGCCAGGCATGGACATACTGGAACAAGGGTCCCGGCCCCGGCGACGAGGAGTACTCGACGACCGACGACAAGGAGTGGACCCACACGACCGGCGACGCGATGGCGCACGTGCTCGTCCACACGGCGAAGGCACTCGCCGCGAACCCGATCCCGAAGCCGCCTAACGCCTGGCAGGCCGCGGCATAGCGAGCGTACCGCCACTGATAGGGTGCTCGGCGACGTTCGGTTGGCCGCCTGCGCCGCACGCCGCCAGCGCCTAGCGATGCCGAGGATGTGCGGGATCGGTGGCGCGACCGCTCCCGCGCGGAACGTGAAACGCTCGCACTCCCCCACCTCGAAGCCCGCGGCGCGATCGCGGCGGCGGTGTCGCGGGCCGGATGGCAGCCGCCGCCGAGCGCCGGCCAGAGGCCGCTGCGATCGAGCGACCGGAGCGCGAACCGGCCGGACCGCGCTCGGCGACCACGTGCTCGTAGAAGCGCAGCTCGCCGCCCGGCCGCAGGACCCGCCGCGTCTCGGCGAGCGCGATGGCCTGGTCGGGCACGCTGCACAGGACGAGCGAGAAGACGACCGCGTCGGCCTCGCCGTCGCCGAGCGGGATCGCCTCGGCGACGCCGTCACGCACCTCGACCCGGTCGGTCGCCGCCTCGATGGCCGCCGCGCCGCAGGTCGTCGTCGGGCTCGAGCGCCAGCACGCGCGGCGACCGCCGACGGGTACAGGTCGAAGTTCAGGCCGGCGCCAGCGCCGACCTCGACCACGGTGCCGGACAGGCCCGCGACGAGCCGGCGCCGGTGTGCGCGCGCGCCACGGGCGTCGGCCATCGGCGCCATCCGCAGCCACATGCGCCCGAACCGGCTCACGGCATTCCCTCGATCGAGAGCAGTCGGTCGTGCTCGTGGTCGACCTGCAGCGTCGTGTGGTCGATGCCGAACTCCCCGTGCAGCATCTTGGCGAGGCCGGCACGCGCGGCGTGACAGTCGGCGTCCTCGCTGACGGTGACGTGCGCCGACAGCGCCGGAAAGCCCGAGGTGACCTCCCAGACGTGCAGGTCGTGGACCTCGACGACGCCGGGTGAGCCGGCCATCGCGCGGCCGACCGCGTCCGGGTCGAGGCCCTCGGGCGCCGCTTCGAGCAGGACGCGGCCCGACGCGCGCAGGAGCCCGTGGGCCGAGTGCAGCATGATCGCCGCCACGATCAAAGACGCGATGCCGTCCGCGCGATGGAAGTCGGTGAGCAGGATGACCGCCCCGGCGATCGCGGTGGCGATGAACGCCGCAAGGTCGGTGAGGATGTGCTGGTAGGCACCCTCGATGTTGAGCGACTGCCGGTTCGCCCGTGACAGCGACCACCGTCGCGATCAGGTTGACGACCACGCCGACGAGCGCGACGGCGAGCACGAGCCCGCCCTCGGTCGGCGGCGGCTCGATCAGCCGCCGGATGCCCTCGTAGGTGATCACGAGGCCGAGCACGAGCAGCGTGGTGCCGTTGACCGCCGCGGCGAGGATCTCCGACCGCGCGAGCCCGTAGGTCATCACGCCCCGCGCGGGCCGCCGCGCCAGCCGGATGGCCACGAGCGAGAGGACCAGCGCGCCCGCGTCCGTGAGCATGTGCGCCGCGTCGGAGAGCAGCGCCAGCGAGTCGGCGACGATGCCGGCGACGACCTCGACGGCCATGAAGCCGACGATCAGCCCGAGCGCGATCAGCAGCTTGGAACGATCGGCGTCCGCCGCGACCCCGTGATGGTGATGGGCGTGGTCGTGCGCCACGCCGCAGACCCTAAGCGGTGATTCGCACCGGGGTGCCGAGCGGGAGGTGCCGGGCGAAGCTCTCGATCACCGAGTTGCCGACGCGGATGCAGCCGTGGCTGACCTGCGACTGCAGCGTGCTCGTGTCGTTGGTGCCGTGGATGCCGATCTGGCCGTCGCCCGCGCCGAAGGAGGTCACGACGTCGGAATGGGCCGACAGGCCGAAGGCGAACGAGCCGTAGAGGCCCGTCGGGTCCTCGGGTTGGACGAGGTCGGTCAGGTAGTAGCGGCCGTGCGGGGTCGGCGTGACGGACTGCCCGACGCCGATCGTGTGCTCGGAGATGAGGCGGTCGCCGCGATATGTGTAGACGCGGTAGGCCGAGAGGTCGATGCGCAGGCGCCACTCGTTGTGCCGCAGGCGGACGTCGCGCTCGTGGACCCAGGCCTCGGAGAGATTGGGCCGTGTCGGGAGCTGGACCTTCACCCAGTCCGCACGACGCTTGGTGACGAGCAGGACCAGCGGCAGCTTGCGCCCGTCCAGGACGCGCGCCTCGAGCACTTTTGATCCCTTGCGCTCGCCAGCGTGCTTGAACGTGCGCACCTTGTCGCCCTTGACGTGTGCCGCGAGCGTGAAGCGCCCGCTCGCGGCGAGCGCTTCACGCGCGCGAAAGCGCTCGGCCTTCACCCCGGAGGGCCGAGCGCCCGCGTTGCCGTCCTCGCCGCCGAACAGCGCCGCGCTCGCCACCCATCCCAACGGGACGAAGAGGAGCACGGCGGCGACGCCGGCGAGGAACGACCTCACAGAACTAGCCGGCGACGCTGGGCGTGCCCGACGAAGGCGACGCCGGCGACGCGCCGGACTCCGTGACGATGAAGCCGGTGGATGCGACCTCAGCGAGGATCGTCTCCATGTCCGCGGCCGGGTTGAACGCCTCCGGAGCGGGAGTCGGTCCCACCGCCGCCGGCGATGATGCTGGCGATCCACGCCGCGTGGCGCGCCTCGATCGGGTGGATCGAGATCGCTGCGGTCGAGGATGTCCTTGGACTCGATGTTGCCGGCCTGGCCCTGGTAGGCACGCACGCCGGTGTCCTCGAGCACCTTGGCGGTGTCGGCGAACAGCTTCTGCTCGCCGGTGGTGCCCTTGAAGTCGAACTTGGGCTCGGCCACCGCGGCCGACCCGAGCGCCTTCTTCAGAGCGTCGACGTGCGCCTTCTCGTGCTCGTACACGACCTCGGCGAACGTCTGGTACTTGCCCGAGAGCGCGCCGCTGTCGCGGGCCTCGAGGTAGAACGCCGCCTCGAGGTACTCGAGCGTCAGCGCGTAGTTGAGGATGTCGACGTCGCCCTTGCTGGTGCCCTGGGCGCGGGAGAACGCGACCGGGATGCCGCCGACGATGAGACCGCCGCCGGCGAAAGCGCTCAGACGCAGGAAGCGCGAGCGGGTGACGCCCGCCTTGGCGGCCGCCTCTTCGATCGCGCCATCGCGGTCGAGTTCGGCGAATGTGGGATTTCGGGGATCAATCATGTCCGTTAGCCCTTCAGGAAGCCGGTGCCGTCGACCGCGTCGAGCACGGCCTTCATGTCTAGAGCGGTGGAGAACGAGTCCGGTGCCGGATCGTCTCCGATGATGTCGGCGACCCAGGCCGCGTGACGGGCCTCGACCGCGAGGATCGCGCCGGCGGAAGCCAGCACGTCGACCGATTCGATCAGCGGCGCCTGGCCCTGGTAGGCGCTCACGCCGAGGTCTTCGACGGTCTTGGCCGTGGGCAGGAACATGTCCTTGCCGGTGGCGTCACCGAAGTCGACCTTGGGCGCCTTGACGGCCTTGGAGCCGAGCACCGCCTTGAGCGCGTCGACGTGGTCCTGCTCGTGCTGGCCGACGATCTTGGCGAAGTTCAGGGCCTTGCCCGAGAGCTCGCCCTTCTTGATCGCCTCGGCGTAGAACGCCGCCTCGAGGTACTCGAGCGTCAGCGCGTAGTTGAGGATGTCAACGTCCCCCTTGCCCTGCCCGAGGGCGAAGGAGATCGGTACGGCACCGAGCGCGAGCCCGGCCCCGGCATACATTCCACCGCGGCGCAGAACCTGCGCTCGCGTCAATTCACTGGACAACGACACTGCCCTCCATTCATGGGTGATACGAGCACACGTACTTGAAGGTCCCGGCCTGCTCGAACGTGACGGAGCCCTTTTGGTCCTGCCGAAGATTGTCGATGTTCTCCGCGGCGTCGCCGTCGAAGATCACGTTGTGGTTCGCCGAGTCGACGTTGGTCCACGTGACCTCGTCACCCGCCTTGACGGTGAGATCGCCCGGCTGGAAATCGAAGTCCTTGATCTCGACCGCGGTCGCCCCGCTGTCGCCCCCGGAAGCCTGCTCCGGGGCCTGCGTCTCCACGGCCGCGGGCGACGAGGGGGGCGGTGCCCCACCCTCGCTCTCGTCATCGCCACCGCAGCCGGCGACGAAGAGCAGAGCGCTGATCATGAGCACCGCCCGCACGGCTAGACCTCGGAGCGGGCTGCGGCGAGGGTCTTGGTGACCGAGTCCTCGTCGTTGTCGCCGCCCGTGATCGCGTTCTTGAACTCACGCATGCCGCGGCCGAGCGACTTGCCGGCGTCCGGCAGGCGCTTGGGACCGAGCACGACCAGTGCGATCACCAAGACGATCAGCATTTCGGGAAGTCCGATGTTGGGCATGGTTTGACTCTCTCACTCTTCCGGTTCGGGGGTTGCCTGTTTCTTCGCAGACTGGGTCCGACCGGATCAGTTCTCCTCACCGGACGGGGACGAAGGGCGGCCGGCTGAGCCGGCCGCCCCTCAGGCGCTGCTAGCCCTTGATGAAGCCGGTGTCGCCGACCGCTCCCAGGACCTTCTTCATGGAGAACGGGACATCGAACGCGCCGTCAGGCGTGATCGAGGTCGAGCGCTTGTCGGAGTACTCGTTGTCGCCGACGATGGTCGCGATGGCGGCCGCGTGACGCGCCTCGATCGTGATGATCGACGCAGCGGCCTTCAGAATGGCCGAGTTCTTGATGCGGTCGACCTGACCGAGGTACGCGTGCACGCCGGTGTTCTCGAGCACGAGGGCTGTCGAAATGAACGGCTTCTGCTCGCGGTTGGTGCCCTTGAAGTCGAACTGCGGCTTGTTGACGGGCTTGCCGCCGAGAGCCTTGATCGTCTTCTTGAGCGCGGTGACATGGATGCGCTCGTGCTTGGCGACGATCTTCGCGAAACGCAGTGCGTCGCCCCTGAGGTCGCCCTTGCGGACCGCCTCGGTGTAGAACGTCGCCTCGAGGTACTCGAGCGTGAGCGCGTAGTTGAGGATCTCGAGATCCTGCTTCTTGGACGGCTTGGCCAGCGCGAGCTCGGGCAGCATGCCCATGAACGCGCCTGACGTCAGCGCGGCGCCGCCGCCGACGGCGGCCTTGCGGAAGAAGGACGCGCGGGTGTCGCCGGCGACCTTTTCCTCGGCGTCGCGGATCGCGCCGTCGACGTCGAGAAGCTCGATGTTGGGCAGTGACATGTGATGGTCTCCTGTGTCCTTGGGGTCAACCGACACGGATCCGGCCCCGCATGTTGGGGTGGATCCGGCAGACGTAGCGGTAGCTGCCGCGTTGCGTGAACCGCACACGGTGGCTGTCGCCCTTCTGCAGGTACTGCGACGAGTGGAAGCGTTTGTTGCCCCTGCTCGTCACGGTGTGGCTTACGAAGCCGTCCTTGTCCTTCCAGAGGACGGCCTCACCGCGGTTCACCTGCACGAACGGCTTGCGGAACTCGATCCCCTTGATGGGGACCACCGTTCGCGCGCCGGCCGTGCCTGAGACGAGCAGCACGAGTGCGCTCGTCGTCAGAGCGATGGAACCTATGCGAATGCGCATGGGTGTCTTTACTGCGAGTGACCGCGGATCGGATCAATGCCGAGTGCCATTCGGCGTGGCAACGGACCTCGATCACCCCCGATCGCGCGGACGCTCGCCGCTCGCATCGACGGTGCGTTCGCACTGCTCGGCGGTGAGAACGGGACCGGCGCGTCGGGCGGATGCTCGGGCGCCCGACCAGACGGCTAGATCGCTTGCAGCAGCACCGAGAGGAGCAAGGTGGTGAGCAGGTGGGGCGGGCGTCGGATCGCGGTCGCGGCGAACTCACATGAGTGAGCCGAACGACGGAGTGGAGCGTCAGGCGCAGGTAGTCTCACGGCGTGCGCATCTCCGCCAAGGCCGACTACGCGTTGCGTGCCGCCTCGGAGCTGGCGGCCCAGGGCGGCGGCCCCGTCAAGGGGGAGGCCCTGGCGACCGCGCAGGGCATTCCGCCCAAGTTCCTCGAGAACATCCTGTCCGATCTGCGCCAGAGCGGGCTGATCCGCAGCCAGCGCGGCTCGGAGGGCGGCTACTGGCTGGCGCGCCCCGCCGAGGAGATCTCCGTGGCCGACGTCATGCGCGCCGTCGACGGCCCGCTGGCCACGGTGCGCGGACAACGCCCGGAGGACGTCGACTACAAGGGCTCCGCGGAGCCCCTCCAGCGCGTGTGGATCGCCGTGCGCCACAACCTCCGCGAGGTCGTCGAGAACGTCTCGGTGGCCGACCTGGGCTCAGGCCGGCTGCCGGACTCGATCACCCCGCTGGCCGACGACCCAGAGGCCTGGGTCACCCGCCAGAGCTAGACGGGACGGCGGCCACCGCCGGGTCGCCAGCTCGAGCGCGACGAAGCCCGCCTGGTGGCGGGCTTCGGGACCTGCTCGAGCTGCGGGGGAGCCGTTACTGCAGGGCCCACCAGTTCGGGTCGGCGGCGGTGCCGAAGCACGGGATGCCGGTCGCAGCGTGCGTGACCAGGGCGCCGGATCGCACGGATCGAAGGGCTGGACCTTGCCGTAGTCGTTCGGGTGGTTGCGGCTCCTCGGGGTCGAGCGCCTCGTCGGGCTTGCAGTTCGTGCCGTTGTCGCGGTCGTCGAAGCCACGCGGCCGCGGCGGGTTCGACGGTGAAGCTGACCGAGGCGTCGCGCCGGCTGAGCTCCATCATGTTCGGCACGTCGTCGTGGTCGTTGTCGTCGGCGCCGTCGCGCACGCCGTCGCCGTCGGAGTCGGCCTTCACCAGGTCGGTGCCCTCGAACGGGATGGAGTAGACCGCCTCGTCCTCGTAGCAGCCCTCCCAGTAGCCCGGCTGCATGCGGCCGTGCGCCTCGTCGTAGTTGGTCAGGCCGTCGGCGTCCTCGTCGCGCTCGTCGTCGGACAGGTAGCCGTCGCAGTCGAAGTCGTAGTAGAGGACCTCGTAGCCGCAGCCGGGCTGTCACGGCGCCGTCGCGGTTGACGTCGCGGATGTCGAACGGCGCGCGCACGTTGGCGTGATCCCAGGCCGGCGCGGTCTGCTCGAGGCGGACCGTCGGCGTAGCCGTTGGCGCCCGCCCACGTCAGGAACTCCTGGTGGCGGTTGTAGCCGTCGGCACGCAGGGTCGGCACGCGGCGGCCGGCGTCACCGGGGCCGCAGCCGCGGGTTGCTGGCCGAGGGGCAGCGCTCGTAGCGCGAGTACTGCAGGCCGTCGGAGTAGTCGAGGTTCTTGGCGGCGAACGTCTCCGGGGTCTCGTCAGCCGCGCGGCCGCCGAGCTTGAGCCACAGGTCGTGCTCTTCCTGGAGGGTGAGCACGTCACCGTCGTAGTCGAGCTGCGAATCCTTGTTGAGCGGGTTCGGGTACGGGCGCTTGCCGGGGTACGGCAGGGCCGTCTGCGGCTGCTGGTACTCGTCGTCGTTGAGGTCGACGGCGGACTTGTACTCGTAGCCGAATCGATGGCGCCGTCGGAGTCGGAGTCGGCCTTGCAGCCGTCCGTGCCGATCTCGTCCTCGAGCTTGTCCGTCAGCAGGTCGTTGTCGATGTCGCCGGCCTCGTTCTTGTTGAGGACCTTGTCGCCATCGCAGTCGCCGTCGGGGCCGGCCGGGTCGAAGGCGGGGGTCTCGCCGCCGACCGGTGCCAGGACCGGTCCGGACCGGAGGGGCCGGTCGGGCCGCCCTCGACGGACTCGGGACGCGGGGCGATCGTCGGGGAGAGCTTGTCGGGCGTGAAGGCGCGGCCGAACTTCTTGGTGAGGATGCGCAGGTGGAAGACGGCAGGCGTGCCGCCGTAGAGCACCTTCTCGAGCTTCTCGGGCACGCGGACGGTCATGAGCTTCTCGGTGGAGAGGTCGGACCTCACGAAGACGACGGGCGCGCCGTCGCGCTTGAAGCCGATGCCGTTGCGATGCTTGCCCTTGCGGAAGTTGCGGCCCTTGATGGTCAGGCGCTGGCCCACCATGACCTCCATCGGACTCACCGAGGTGATGACGGGGGGCTTGAACTTCTTCGAGGCCTTGGCGTCGGCCTGGGCGGCAGGAATCAGCAGTAGCGCAAGCGGCGCCACCGTGGCGACGCGGCGCAGCATTGAGGTGCGTCGGGTGGCGTCCATACGAGGAGAACATCGGCGTGACCACCCGCTCGCTTGAACAACGTCAGTCCAGGATGGTCAGTTCCTTGGCGTGGCTCGACAGCACGCGCGGCGCCGTCGCGCGGTGACCACGACGAGGTCCTCGATGCGGACGCCGCCCAGTCCGGGGACGTAGACGCCGGGCTCCACGGTCACCACGTTGCCCGGCGCAAGGCGGTCCGTGCCGGTCTTGTTGAGCCGCGGCGCCTCGTGGACCTCGAGGCCGAGACCGTGCCCGAGACCGTGGCCGAAGTGCTCGCCGTGGCCGCCGGCGGTGATCAGGTCGCGTGCGATCGCGTCCACCTCGCGGCCCTCCGGGCCGGGCCGGATCGCGGCCAGCGCGGTCTGCTGCGCCTCGAGGACGAGCTCGAAGATCGCGGTCAGCTCCTCCCCCACGGCGCCGGCGGCGTACGTCCGGGTGCAGTCGGAGTTGTAGCCGTCCAGCTGGGCGCCGAAATCGATCGTGACGAGCGTTCCGCGCTCGATCACGTGGTCGCCGGGCGTGGCGTGCGGCGCGGCGCCGTTCAGCCCGGCGGCGACGATCGTCGGAAAGGCGGGCGCGCCGCCGCCCGCGCGGATCGCGTCCTCCAGAGCGAGCGCGACAGCGCGCTCCGTGCGCCCGACCAGCCCGCCTTCGAGCGCTCGGCCGAGCGCCTCATCGGCGAGGTCAGCGGCAGTCGCGATCGCGCTGAGCTCGGCGTCCTCCTTGACCATCCGCTCGCGCTCGACGAGACCGCCCGCGGGCACGAGCTCGATGTGCTCGGGAACGAGCTCGCGCAGCCGGGCGTGCTGGCGGACGGAGACCTTGTCGTCCTCGAAGCCGAGGCGCGTGACGGCGGCCGGCCAGCCGGTGGCCAGGGACGTCGCGCAGCGCCTGTTCGGCGCGCTCGCGGTCCCAGCCGTCCACCTCGGCGGCGGCGCGCTCGACGTAGCGGAAGTCGGTGACGAAGCGGCGAAGACCCGGTCCCGAGCACGCACAGGGCATTGGTGCCGGTGAAGCCCGACAGGTAGCGGAGGTTGACGAGGTCGGTGACGAGCAGGGCGTCGACGCCGTCCAGGCGCGCCTCGACGCGGTCGGCCCGGGTCATCGGTCGATGGCGGCCTTGAGCGCGGCGAGCGCGTCGCGGTACCCGTCGGGCCCCTTCCCCCACACCGCGCCCACGCAGACGTCACGGATCACGGAGATCTTGCGAAAGTCCTCGCGCGCCTCGACGTCGGACAGGTGCACCTCGTAGGCGGGCAGGCCTGCGACCTCGATCGCGTCGCGGATCGCGTAGGCGTAGTGCGTCCAGGCACCCGGGTTGAGCACGAGGGCGTCGGCGTAGTCGGGAGCGCGATGGATCTCCTCGACGAACTCACCCTCGAAGTTGGACTGAAAGAAGCGCACCTCGAGCTCGAGGCCCTGCGCGAACTTCTCGATCGTCCGCTCCAGCGACGACAGGCTGAAATCGCCGTAGACCATCGCCGGGCGCTTGTGCAGGACGTCGAAGTTGACGCCGTGCATCACCGAGATGCGATTTCTCACTCGTGCGGACACACCGTCAACTCTTCCAGAGCGGCGCGCAGGTCGCCCTCCGGGACCGGCACGCCGGTCTGCAGCGCCCCGGGTGACTCGACCAGGACGAACCCGACGACACCGCCGCGGCGCTTCTTGTCGCGCGTGACCGCCTCGGCCACCGCGTCGAGCGCGACCGCCGGGTCGAGGGTGGTCGGCAGCCCCCGGGCCGCGAGCAGCCCGGCGACGTCGGCGCGCAGGGAGGGCTGGTTGGAGAGGCTCAGCGCGGCGAGCAGGCCGAGGCCGACGGCCTCGCCGTGGCGGTAGCGCGCGTAGCCCGTCGCGGTCTCGATCGCATGCCCAACCGTGTGGCCGAGGTTGAGGGTTTGCCGGCGGCCGGCGTCGCGCTCGTCGGCGGCCACGACGGCCAGCTTGGTGCGCGCGCAGGCGACGATCACGTCGCGGTCGATCTCCGTGGACGCGCGCACCCGGCGCCACAGCGGTCCCCCGGCGATCAGCGCCGTCTTGACGACCTCGGCCCAGCCGGCGGCGTGCTCGGCCTCCGGCAGCGTCGCGAGCACGCCCGGGTCGGCGACCACGGCGCTGGGTTGGTGATAGGCGCCGGCGTAGTTCTTGCCCTCGGGGAGGTCGACCCCGGTCTTGCCGCCGTAGGCGGAGTCGACCTGGGCGACGACGGTGGTCGGCACCTGCACGACTTCGATGCCGCGCTGGTAGACGGCGGCGCAGAAGCCGGCCACGTCGCCCACGACCCCGCCGCCGAGCGCCACGACGTGGTCGCCGTGGCCGATGCCCGCCTGGGCGAGGGCGCGCAGGACGCGCTCGGCGGTCGCCAGCGTCTTGTGCTGCTCACCCGGCTCGAGGACGAGGTCGACCGGCCCGTAATGGGCGGCGACGTGCTCGTCGGAGACGACGAAGCCGCGTCCGGGCAACGGCCGCGAAGCGTGTCGCAGCCCGTCGCCGACGTAGACGGGGTAGCTGCCCGAGGCCGCCTCGCCCCACAGGAGCTTGGCCCCGGCCGGCAAGCGCCTGGACCGCCGGCAGCGCCAGGCGCAGGGTGTCGCGCCGGCCGGCGGGCAGGATCGCGTCGGCCAGGCCCTCGTAGAGCGGGACGCGCTTGGCGTGCAGCTCGTCGAAGCGCTGGCGGTCGCGCGCCAGCGGCCGCCGCCCGCCCGCGCGCTGCCAGGCGGTGTCGGCGTCGACGTCGAGCAGCACGACCGTGTGGCTCCCGAGCGCCTCCTGGACGCGCTCGGAGGTCACCGCGCCGCCGCCGAGGGCGAGCACCGGGTGGGCGGGGACGGCTTCCAGCGCGCCGAGGACGATCTCCTCCTCGCGCTCCCGGAACGCACGCTCGCCGTGGCGGGAGAACCAGTCCTCGATGCTCATGCCGAGCTCGCGCTCGATGAGCTGGTCGGTGTCGACCGCCTGCGTGCCCAGCTCCGCGGCGACCGCCCGGGCCGCCGAGGTCTTCCCGGCTCCCATGAAGCCGATGAGCACCAGGCTCATGGCGCGATGCCTATCGGCGCTGCCAGCCGATGCGCTGCTCGTAGGCAGCGATCGCGGCGCGGACGTCGTCGATGTGGTCGCCGCCGAACTTCTCGCGGTAGGCGGTCGCCAGCACGATCGCGAGCATCGCCTCCCCCACGACGCCGGCGGCCGGGACGACGGCGGAGTCCGTGCGCTCGCGCAGCGCCTGGGCGGGCTCATGGGTGGCGATGTCGACGGTCCGCAGCGGCTTGGTGAGCGTCGGCAGCGGCTTCGCGGCCGCGCGGACGACGAGCGGCTCGCCCGTGGTCATGCCGCCCTCGACGCCGCCGGAGCGGTTGGTCTCCCGGAACCAGCCGCGTTCGTCGGAGAAGAAGATCTCGTCGTGGGCCTCGGAGCCGGGCCGGCCGGCGAGGTCGAAGCCGTCGCCGATCCCGCAGCCCTTGACGGACTGGATCGAGAGCATGGCGCGCCCGATCAGCCCATCCATCCGCTCCTCCCAGGACACGTGGGAGCCGAGGCCGGGCACCAGGCCGAACGCGCGCACCTCGAAGACGCCGCCGAGCGACTCGTTGCGCTTGCGCAGCACGTTGATCTCCTGCACCATCGCGCGCGCCGCCTCCTCGTCGAGGCAGCGCACGGGCGAGGCGTCGACGTCGGCGAAGTCGGCGAGGGTCAGGTCGTCGCGCAGCGGGGCCTGCACGCCGCAGATCTGGATCACGTGCGAGACGATCTCGACGCCGACCGCGCGCAGGAAGGCCTTCGCCAGCGCCCCACCGGCGACGCGGGCCGCCGTCTCACGCGCGCTGGCGCGCTCGAGGACGTTGCGGACGTCGGAGAACCCGTACTTCATGACCCCGGCCAGGTCGGCGTGCCCCGGACGCGGCGTGTGGACCTCGGCCACGTCGGCGTCGACGGGCCACGGGTTCATCCGCTCTTCCCAGTTCTTGTAGTCGCGGTTGACCACCGTCAGGGAGACGGGACCGCCCATGCGTCCGCCCGTGCCGGACGCCGGCGGTGACCTCGGCGGAGTCCTTCTCGATCTTCATCCGGCCGCCGCGGCCGTGGCCGAGCTGGCGGCGCGCCATGTCGAGGTTGACGGCCTCCTGATCGAGCTCGAGACCCGCGGGCAGGCCCTCGACCACGCAGGTCAGGCCGGGCCCGTGCGACTCACCGGCCGTGACGACGCGCAGTGACATGCGGCAGTCTGGGCCGCTCCGTTTTCCCATGGGTGCGAGCTTCGCCGTCGCCCAGGTATGCGCGGCCCGGACCCGACTGCCGGAGTGTGCCGGCGAACCGTCGGATCGGACCGGTGGAGACCAACTCGCGGATCGGCCCCGAGAACGGGTCCGATCTGTCGGTTCGCGCCGGGCGGCCTCTCGCCGGCGGAAAGGAGCTTGGAGCCGCCGGCGGTGGCCTTGAGGCCGCGCCGGGCGTTCAGCTTGCGGACGGTGCCGGTGGCCTTCGAGTAGCGGTAGCCGCCCGAGCCGTTGAAGTGGCGCAGAGCGCGGCGGCCGCCCTTGGCCACCGTGACGCGCGATGCGCGTGCCGCGGCGGCGTCGGTGGTCTCGGAGATGCGGATGTCGATGAGGTCGAGCTCCCACTGGTTCTCGCCGCGGGTGAGGAAGACGGTCTCCCCGGGCTCCATGACCAGGGTCTGGCAGTTCTCGGGCGAGGGGTCGCACTTGCCGTCGCCGACGACCTCGGTACCGGCGTCGATGAGGAACACGGCGTTCTCGCGGTTCTCGGACAGACCGAGGTACAGAGCAGCCGGGTTGGTGCCGCCGGGTAGGCCGGTGAGGCGCTTGACCTCTCGGGTCACGAGCTCACCATCGACCAGGCCGAACCGCACCTGCAGCGAGTAGAGGTCGTAGGTCTTGACCGGGTCGATCGTCGGCTCAGGCGTCGGCTCGTAGGCCGGCTCGGTGACGGGGTCCGGGTTCGGATCGACGGGCGTGCTCGGCGGGCTCGGCTCGCCGCCACCTGTGGTCGAGGGCGAGTCGTCGCCGCCGGCGACCTCCGTGCTCGTGCCGGGGTCCGTCAGGCCGTCGTCCGGGGTCTCCACGCGGTGCATCTGCGCCGGACGGAACGGATCCTTACGGGCGCCCAGGACGGCGCGGACGTCCTCGCGCGTCGTCGGCTCACCGAGACTGACGACGGATTCGGTCGCGTCATCGGCCAGTGCGGCCGTCGTGGACGGCGGCAGGGGCGTGTCCCCGGCCGGCTTGGAGAGCAGGACGGGGACCGCCACCAGCGCGGCGACCAGGAGCAGCGCGACCGGCCAGAGCCTGCGCTCGACGAGCTGCTTGAAGGGATTCCCAAAGTTCATCGGATGCTCGCGGTCGTGGTGGGCGGAACGGTCGGGTCGGTCACTGGTGCGGCAGGATCCACGACCACGCCTTCAGGGCCGGCCGGAGTGGCTCCGCCGGTGGCGCCTTCCAGCGGCGACACCAGGTAGGACGTCGCCTGCACGGTCGCCTTGACGTTCGGGAAGCCGGAGGTGTCGGGCTCGAGCTTGAGCGCGTCCACGGTCAGCAGCCGGCCGGTCACGTCGATGCGGTCGTTGTTGTTCTTGACGAAGGCATCGAGTCGCTGGAAGAACTTGCCGAGGCGGAAGAACTCGCCGCGGAAGGAGAAGGAGAACGGCATCATCGGGAAGCCGGCCGGGCCGATCGTCGCGCCGGGCGGCAGCGGAGCCGTGCCCACAGGGGCGATGCCGGCCACGGGGGCGCCGGCGGTGGCGCTACCGACCTCGATCGACTGGAAGTCCACGAAGGTGCTCTTGGAGGCGCGGTCGAGCTGGACCACCAGGGAGCGCACGTCGTCGTCCCCCGGAACGGCCTTGCCGAGCCGGACGACGGTCGAGTAGGCCGAGCGGAAGCCCTGCTTGGCCTGGGTGTTGGACGCCAGCAGCTGCTGGGCGGCATCGAGGCGGGCCTGGGCGTCCTCGACCTCGATGGCGACGGCGTCGACTTCCTTCTGCTTGGGCTTCAGCGCGAAGTTGTAGAAACCGAAGCCGGCCAGGACCAGGCCGACCGCGATGATCAGGAGTGGGTTCTTGGTGTTCATCGTGCCGCTCCGCTTACGGGGTGGTCGAAGTCGTGGTGGTGGTCGAGGCCGCCGGATCGGCCGGCGGCGTCGTGGCACGCCGCGGCACCGGTCGGGCCGGCGGGCGCACCCGTCGGTAGCGCGGCGTTCGGGCTGGCGTTCGGGCTCAGCGCGGCACGCTCGAAGAAGACGATCATGTCGAAGGCGGGTGGGGATCCGGACGGGCAGGGCTCGGTCGTCACGGCGGCCTCGGTGCCGTCCGCGGCGGTCGCCGGGGCCGGCGCGGCGGCGGTGGAGACGGTGTCGATGGCCTCCGACTTGGCCAGTGAGACGCGCGTGACACCGCGGACCTCGCGCAGGCTCGACATGAGGCGTGCGACGCTCGACTGGTCGTCCGTGCAGCCGGTGAGCTCGATCGAGGGTGCCTGGATGGCGCCGCGGAGGCTCGACCCGGATGTGGCGGAGGTGGTGGTGCCGTCCAGGGACGAGATGAAGACGTCGGCCGGAAGTGCGCGTGACACGTCATCGAGGGTCGTCGACCAGGGGAAACGCGCCTGGGCCAGAGCGTTACGGTCTGCTCACGCGAGGTGGCGAGCTGCTGAAAGTCCGCGAAGGACTGCAGCTGGGGGCCCGCTGTTCGACCTGGTCAGCCTCCTGCTCGACGTTCGCGAGCTCGGCCTTCTTCTCGCTGATCGAGTTCGAGGTCATGACGTACAGGGCCGCCGCAGCGATGCACATGGCCAGGAAGCCGAGAATTGCGTACGCGCCGACGGGGGCGTCCTCCGGCGGTGCGCTCCGGCGCTTGCTGCCGGTGGTCCTTGCGGATGCCCGCTGCTCTGAGGGAATGAGGTTGACGGCCTTCACAAGACCGTCTATCGGCACCCTCAGGGGGCGGCTTGAACAAGCCGTCTACGGCTTGCCCCTCAGGTGAAGGAGTCCAGGTACCAGTCGACGATGTCGTCTCCCACATACAGCGCGGCGAGGCCGCCGACGGCCAGGAAGGGACCGAAGGGGACCGCCGTCTTCCTGCCCTCCCTCACGCCCTT
>CAVXBH010000029.1:0-88715 GCA_963759945.1 uncultured Solirubrobacteraceae bacterium
CGGACGATCGGCTCGAGGCGCTTGAGGACGTCGTAGTAGCGGACCGGCACGCTGCGCAGCAGGCGGCGAGCATGACGGCGTCGGGGCCGACCATGATGCGGCCCTTCTCGCGCTCGACGCCGCGCTGGATGATCTTCGCGGCCTTGTCCGGCGAGGTCTTCGCGACCTTCGTGAAGTCGGTCTGCAGGACCGTCTTGTCCGTGTTGCCGCGGTCGTCGACGTGGAAGCGGGCGTTGTTGACGATGTTCGTCGCGATGCCGCCGGGATGGACGGCGACCGCGTGGACGCCGGTGTCGCGCAGCTCGTGCTTGAGCGCCTCGGTGAAGCCGCGGACGGCGAACTTCGACGCGCAGTAGGCGGACTGGGACGGGAAGCCGATCATCCCGAAGATGCTCGAGGTGTTGACGATCGTGCCGCTGTCCTGCTCGATCAGGATCGGCAGGTAGGCGCGCGTGCCGTGCACGACGCCCCAGAAGTTCACGTCGACGACCCACTCGTCGTCCTCGACGGCCGCACCGTCGACCAACTGGGAGACGGTGACGCCGGCGTTGTTGAAGACCGCGCCGATCGGGGCGGGCGCCCAGTCGTTGACCTCGGCGGCCATCGCCATCTGGGCGCCGCGGTCGCGGACGTCGAGCTTGCGCGCGAGCACCGGGCCGCCGAGCAGCTCCGCCGTCTCCTGGAGCCCCTCCTCGTCCCAGTCGAAGATCGCGGCCGGGCAGCCCTGCTTGGAGAGGCGCTGGGCGAGCGCGCGGCCGATGCCCGAGGCCGCGCCGGTGATCACGACGGTTCTGCCGGCGAGCGGGGTCATGATGCGGCTTCTCGATCAGCTGGACGCGGAAGCCGCCGGAGGTGGCCGGGTCCGTCCACAGATGGCGCGCGCCGCGCAGCTCGATGGGCTCGTCGATCTGGTCGGGCTGCGCCGGGCCGGTGAAACGGACGCCCTGCGCCGCGAGCCGCTCCCGCTCGGCGTCGAGGTCGTCGACGCGGACGGCGACGTGGTCGATCACGCCGGGCGCGCCCTCGGGAAGGCGGCCCTCGTAGGTGTCGGCGAGCGTGAAGACCTCGAGGTCGCCCTGGGCCAGGCCGAAGAACGCGCCGGCCAGCCCGTGCTCGGGGGCCTCGAACTCGCGGTCGGGCTCCAGGCCGAGGACGTCTGTGCGCGAAGGTCTTCGCGGCCTCCAGGTCCCCCACCAGGACCCCGACATGATCGAATCTCATGGGCGGGACAATGCCATGACGCGACCGCGCACGGTGGCCCGGAGCACGCCGGCGCGCCAGCGGAACGGCACGCGGCGCCCGTCGACGCGCACCGCGGACGGCCGGCGGGCGACCCACAGCTCGACCAGCGTGCGGTGCCCGCGCGGCAGCCGGATGCGCCGCCCGCGCGGCATGCCGAGCAGATGCCGCCGCCTCGACTGCTCCGCGTAGGGCGAGAACGACTCGTCACCGACGGGTCAAGCGAGACCAGGGGTCTGGCCCCTTGTCTCGCCAGCAGGGGTGGGCGGCCGAGCGGGGCGGGCAGGGTGACCCGGCGCGGGGCCGCGCAGGATGCGCGGGCGGTGCGGGGTGAAGCGGCGGGTCTTCGCGTCGTAGTCGACGGAGCGCCAGAAGTCGACCCAGCGGCCGGGCGGCAGCCACAGCTTGCGCTCGCGCGCGCCCTCCTCGATCACCGGCGCCGCCAGCAGCGACGGGCCGAGCATCCAGGTGTCGGTGGCGTCGCGGGCCTCGGCGAATCTCGGCCAGCGGCAGCACGAGCGCGCGGGCGATCGGCAGGCCCGTGCGGCGGTAGGTCGCGTCGGCCGCCTGCAGGTACGGGTTGAGCTGGGTGTGCAGCGCGGTCAGCCGCTGCCAGTCGTCGATGTGCGCCTCGTCGTAGACCTGCGGGCGGTCGTAGGAGGGCACCGCGAGGCCGGACTTCTTCGTGCGCATGACGGGCAGCAGCGCGCCGAGCTCCATCCAGCGCGTGAGCAGCTCGTCGTCGAGCTGCTCGAGCGGGCCGAACGAGTTGTAGCCGCCGATGTCGGTCCCCCAGCGCGCGACGCCGCTGAGCCCCATCGAGAGCAGCTGGGTCGGAACCGAGGCGAGCCCGTCGTAGCCCCAGACCGTCGTCGGGTCGCCGCCCCAGACGACATCGGCGCACTTCGCCGCGCCGGTCCAGCCCGAGCGCTGGAAGCGCGTCAGCGGCCGGTCGAAGCGCCGCGTGATGCGCTGCAGCGCGCAGTGGTACTCCCGCGGGTAGCGGTTGTGGGCGTCGTCGCCGAGGGTCGACGGGGTCGACTCGCCGAAGTCGGTCATGAAGCCGTCGGCGCCGTCGCGACCGCGTCGGCGACCAGGCCGGCGTAGAAGTCCTCGGTGCCCGGCGCGGTGAAGTCGAACTGGGCGAGCGGCTCGAGGTGAAGTCCGCGCGGGCCCGCGCCGCCGACGAAGGCCGGGTAGATGAAGGGCACGCCGTCGACGGACTGCTGCAGGAGCCCGGCGGCGCTGGCGGGCCCGTAGACCTCGTCGTAGCTCACGCAGACGAGCGGGTTGAAGTAGACGAGCCGCGCAAGGCCCTGCGAGTGGAAGTAGTCGGCCCGCGCGCGCTCGGCGTCCTCGCGGCCGACGATGCGCGCCGCACGGCAGGTAGTGCATCTGCGTCTCGGCGACGGAGACCGATACGCCTGCGTCGCGCTGGGTCTCGGTGATCGGCCGCTCCTCCTCCGGCGGGACCACGTTGGGCTGGCCGGTCTGAAACCACGGGCCGTAGGCGTGCGGGGCCGAGGCGCGCGCCTGGCGACCGGTCGCGGCGGTGAAGCGGCGCAGCGCCGCCGCCGGCGTCGGGCCGCGGAACACCCGCAGGCGCAGCCGGCGGCCGTCGGCGTCGGCGGTCCACTCGTCGCTGCCCGACGTGAAGCGGCTGGTGACGTCCTCGTCGACAGCACGCCCTAACCGCGACTCGACAGCAGCCACGGGACGGGGAAGTAGGTGGCGTCGTCGCGGTCGCTTTGCGCCCACGGCGGCGTCAGAACGCCTTCACGTACTGGCGGTCCTCCTCGCGGAACGGCCCGTCGGCGACGTAGTTGAGGGTCTCGAGCCCGTTGCGCGACAGCGCATCCGAACGCTCGCCCGTGCCGTAGAGGCGCTCGTCGTCCGCCGCCGCGAACGCCTCGCCGGTGCGGGCGGCGCACCCCGGGCGCAACGATCTCCTCGCCGCGTTGGTCACCCGCACCGTCGCGGTGCGGCCGTCGTCGAGTGCGAGCTCGGCGACGTAGGCCGCGCCGTCCCGCGTCACCGAGGTCGCCCGCACCGCCCGTGCCCCGTCGACCACCGGCCCGCGGGTGACCAGCGGCGGCCCGCCGCGCTGCGTGAAGGTGACCTGCCACGGGTCGGCCTGGACCGAGATCGCGGCGGCTAGAGCGAGGGCGGGAAGTGCTCCAGCACCCATGCTGCATCCAGTTCGGGCCGCCGGAAGTCGCGGCCGTGCACGAGGACGAACTCGCCCGTCCGCGGGTTCACCGGGAGGTCGCGCTCGACCGGGTACCAGGTGTTGTGGCGGCGGATGAGCTCGTTGAGCTCGTCGAAGCGCCGTGCCCGCGCGACCGCCCGCCACCGCTCGGCGAACCCGGCCGGATCCGCGGCGAAGTCGTCGCGCAGCCGCTCATAGCGCTCGGCCAGCTTGCGCCGCTCGCGCGCGATGCCGTTGTCCACCGCCATGATGCGCTCCATCCACCGCGGCGGTCCGCCGGTGAGGAGGTAGCCCTCGATCGTGCGTTGGAACTGCCGCGACCGCTGGGAGAGCGGCGCGGCCAACTGCTTCTCGTCCATCGCTCCTGAAGCTATTCGACTCTTTTGGCGACGCCGTTGATGATCTGCTTGATGGCCTGCTTGAGCACGACCTTGAGCACCGGCTCGGTGCGCGGGATCGCCGCTGTGAAGCTGACCGTGTAGGTCATCTCGGTCGCACCGCCCACGTCGCGGAACCGGACCTCGCCCAACTGCTCCTTGACCGGCAGGCCCTTGAGGACCTTGTAGGAGAAGAACGTCGGCGGCTCGTAGCCCACGACCTCCTCGACGATCGGCGGGCCGGCGAGCGCGAGCCGGCGCACGGCGCCGAGGCCGTTGGGCGCCGGAACGCCCTCCTTGTCGAGCGTGGTCTTGCGCAGCGGCGTCATGTCCTGGTAGGCGCGATGGTCCGTCATCGCGTCGAACACCTTCTGGGCGGGCGCGTTGATCCTGCGGGTGATGGTGAACGAAGCTTTCACGACTGGACCTCCAGGACCAATTTGCCGACGTTTTCGCCCTCGAAGAGGCGGCGCAGGACCGTAGGGAACTGGTCGATGCCGGCCGGCACGATGTCCTCGCGGTAGGTGAGCCTGCCCTCGCCCATCCACGTGCCGATGTCCGTCACGCCCTCGCCGAAGCGATTCGCGTAATCGAAGACCAGGAAGCCCTCCATCCGCGAGCGCATGACGAGCAGCATCATGTAGTTGGCCGGGCCGGTGGGCGTGTCGGCGTTGTACTGGGCGATCGCGCCGCAGATGACCACGCGGGCATGCATGGCCAGGCGCGTCAGCACCGTGTCGAGGATCGGCGGACCGGTGTTGTCGAAGTAGACGTTCACCCGGTCGGGGCAGTGCTGCTTGAGGCCCTTGCCGACGTCCTCGTTCTTGTAGTCGATGCAGGCGTCGAAGCCGAGGTCCTCGACGACGTGGCGGCACTTGTCGGGGCCGCCGGCGATGCCGACCACCCGGCAGCCCTTGATCTTGGCGATCTGGCCGACGATCGACCCGACCGCTCCGGCCGCGCCGCTGACGACGACGGTGTCGCCCTCCTTGGGCTCGGCCGATGTCGAGCAGGCCGAAGTAGGCGGTCATGCCGGTCATGCCGAGCACGCCGAGGTAGGCCGGCGCGGGAGCGCGGTCGAGGTCGATCTTGAAGACCCCTGCGCCGTCGGTCACGGCGTGCTCGGTGACGCCGAAGGTCCCGACCACGTGGTCGCCGACCGCGAACTTCTCGTTGTTGGAGGCGATCACCTCGCCGACCCCGCCGGCGCGCATGACCTCCCCGATCCCGACCGGAGGCAGGTAGGAGGGCACGTCACGCATCCAGCCACGCATGGCGGGATCGAGGGAGATGTGGGAGAGCGCGACGACGAGCTCTCCCTCCCCCGGTTCGGGAACCGGGACCTCCTCGACCGTGAAGTGCTCGTCGGCCGGCAGCCCCTCGGGGCGTGCCGCCAGTAGGACCCGTCGGCTCATGCGCGCTGACCCTACGCGACGAGTTCGGCGAACAGCCGCTCCAGCGTCGCCGCCGGGTCGTCCGTGAGGCCGGTGTGGACCGGGGCGGGTTGGACGACGGTGCTCGCCGGGGCGGCGAGCCAGTGGAAGCGCTCGCTCTGCTCGAGCTGGGCGACGGAGTCGCCGCCCTCGCCCGCCGCGACGGCGGCGAGCGCCTCGAGGTGGCGCCGCAGCGCTTCGGCGTCGGCGGTCGGGTCCAGCGCCGTCAGGCGCTCGGCGTCGAGCTCGACGCGAGCCGCAAGAAAGCGGCGCCGGCGGCAGAACAGGACGACGCCCGCGTTCATGCGCTCGCCTCGCTCGACGCGCGGCACGACCTGCAGCACGGTGTAGGAGAACGCCTCAGCCATCCAGCCGCCGCTCCAGGAAAGCGCGATAGGCCTCGCGCGGCGGGCCGACAGCCACTCGTCGGGCACGAGGTCGACCACGTCGAGGTCGGGCTCGAGGCCCGTGGGCGCCGGGCCCGCGAAGGGCGCCAGCACGTGGTCGGTGGCGAACGGCTTGGCCGCCTCGGCCGCGAAGTCGTCCGTGCCGTGCTGGCGGTACAGCGCGGCCCCGTGGTCGATCACCCACACGTCGCCATGCCAGCACAACAGGTTGGGGTTGCGCGGCGTCCGGTCCACGTTGGTGATCAGGTGGTCGAGCCAGACGACCTTGGCCGCCCAGTCCGGGTCGACCGCGACGGAGGCGTCGAACGCGAGCGAGCCCGGCAGGTAGTCGACGCCGAGGTTGAGCCCGGCGGAGGCCTGCAGCAGCTCCTGGATCTCAGGGTCCGGCTCGGCATCGGCGAGCACGGGGTCGACCTCCATGCGCACCAGCTCGGGGACGGGCAGGCCGAGGCTGCGCGCCAGTTCACCGCCGATCACCTCGGCCACGAGCGCCAGCGGGCCCTGCCCGGCGCCGCGGAACTTGCACACGTAGAGGCCGTCGTCGTCGGCTTCGACGAGTCCGGGAAGCGAGCCGCCCTCGCGCAGCGGCGCGACGTACCGGGTCGCGCGAACGGTCCTCAGGACTGAAGCGCCTCGACCAGCTCTTCCTTGGACATCTTGGAGCGGCCCTTCACGCCGGCCTCGGCAGCGCGCTCCTCGAGCTCCTTCTTCGGAAGATCGACCAGTCGTTCGCCCTTCATCTTGGCCAGCGACTCCTCGAGCGCGGCCATGAGGTCCGGCGTCGCCGCGGGCTCGCGCTCGGGCTCGGGTGCCTTGACGGTGCCGCCCTTGCGCTTGGCCTCGATGACGTCCATCAGCCGAGCGCGGTAGCGGTCCTCGTAGCTCGCCGGATCCCAGTCGACCGACAGCTCCTGGATCAGCGCGACGGTGCTCTGCACGGCGCGCTTCTCGGCCTTGGAGGTCGGCGCGATCTCGTCCGACGGGCGCACCTCGTCGTGCCACAGCAGGGTGACGAGCGACAGCGCGCCGTCGCGGGCGCGCACGATGACCAGGTACTCCTTCGTCCGCATGACGAAGCGGCCGAGCGCGGCGCGGTCGGTCTTCTCCATCACCTCGACGAGCAGCTGGTAGGCGCGCAGCGTGCCCTCCGAATCGCCGATCGGGAGCAGCACGTACGGGTGGTTGAAGTAGACGGGGTCGATGTCGGCGAGCGGGACGAACGTCTCGATCTCGACCGTGCGCGTCTTGCGCGGCTCGACGGACGCGAGGTCCTCGTCGGTGACCACGATCATCTTGTCGTCGTCGATCTCGTAGCCGTGGGCGACCTCCTCCCAGCCGACCTCGACGTCCTCGGCGGAGCAGTAGCGCTTGACCGTGATCGGCCGGTTCGTCTCGCCGTGCAGCTGGCGGAAGCGGATCGTCTGGTCGCGCGTCGCGGTGACGAGCATCACCGGCACGTTGACGAGCCCGAAGCTCAGCGATCCGGTCCACATCGAACGGGGCATCAGCGGCTCCTCACTTCATTCCCTTCAGAGACGGCTTCCAGCGCGGCGAGCAGGTCGGACTCCTCGGCGGGCTCGTCCTCCTTGACCTGGACGACCTGCTTGCCCTTGGCCTTCGCCTCGATCATCGAGACCACGCGCTCCCGGTAGGTGTCGTCGTACTCCGTCGGCTTGAAGTCGTCGGCGAGCGACTCCACCAGCGAGCCGGCCATCTTGATCTCGCGCTCGGAGGGCCCGCGATCGGGCGTGTTGAGCTCGAGGTCCTTCGTGGCGACGACCTCGTCGGCGAAGCGCATCGTGTGCAGGCCCGAGCACGTCCCCGAGCGCGCGCACGGCGACGAGGTACTCGCGGTCGTGAAAGGTCATGCGCCCGATGCCGGCGCGACCGGTCTCCTCCAGCGCCTTCTGCAGGGCGCGGTAGGCGTCCTCCCCACCCTCGCGCGGGCCGAGGTAGTAGGTCTTGGCGAAGTAGACGGGATCCACGTCGGCGATCGGCACGAACTCGTCGATGCCGATCGTCTTCGTCTTCTCCCCCGCCGCGGCCTTGACCTCCTCCTTGGTCAGCACGACGTACTCGTCCTCGCCGACCTCGAAGCCCTTCACGGTGTCCTTGAACTCCACGCGCTCGCCGGTGTCGGAGTCCACGCGGCGGTGTTCGAGCGGCGCGCCGTCGGACTCGTGGACCTCACGGAAGCGCACCGTCTTGTTGTCCGTCGCCGTGTGCATCTTGATCGGCACGGTCACGAGGCCGAAGGTGATCGTCGCGTTGAAGATCGAACGTGGCACCGGAGGTGGATTTTACCCGCCGACGCGGCGCTTTCCTCCCCGCGCACGCGATCTGCCGTCTATGTTGCGCGGCCATGCGGATCCTGCTTGCTCTCGGCGTCGACCTGCTGCTCGTTCCAGCGGCCGCCGCGGCCGACGACGCCTCGCTGGAGCAGACCTGGAAGCAGTTCTCCGAGCTCTCCGACAACGCCAACAAGCTGTTCGAGCAGATCGCCTGATGGACTCGCTGTACGGACGCGACGGGGAGCTGTTCGTGCCCTCGGACTACACGCGCGGACCGTGGAATCACGATCATCAGCACGCCGGGCCGCCCTCCGCTCTGCTGCTGCGCGCCCTCGAGGGCGCCTCGCGCATCGAAGAGGGCCAGACCGTGCGGACGACCTTCGACATCCTGCGGCCCGTTCCGGTCGCGCCGATGCGCGTCGAGGCCCGCCTGCTGCGCCCGGGCCGCAACGTCGAGCAGCTCGAGGCGACGCTCGTCTCCGCCGAGGACGGCACCGAGCTGATGCGCGCTCGTGCATGGCGGATGCGCTCGCTGCCGCAGGAGCTGCCGGACGCCCTGGACGGGATCTCGCCCGGTCCCGCGCCGCCGGAGGACGTGGAGCGTCGCGCGACCGGGCCAACTTCTTCGGACCCGAGACCGCCTACGCCGACGCGATCGAGTGGCGCTTCCTGCGCGGCGACTGGAACGAGAGCGGGCCTCGCGGTGGCTTGGACCCGCATGAAGGTCGGCCTCGTCGAGGGCGAGCCGATCACGCCGCTGCAGCACCTGCTCGTCGTGGGCGACGCCGCCAGCGGCATCTCGGCCGCGCTGGACTGGAAGACCTGGATGTTCATCAACGTGGACTTCTCCGTGGCTCTCGAGCGCCCGCCGTCCGGCGAGTGGATCGCGATGGACGCCGTGACGCGCTTCGGCACCCACGGCGCGGCCACCGCGCACTGCGAGTTCGCCGACCGCGACGGTCGCGTCGGCACCAGTACGCAGGCGATCCTCGTCGGCCCTCGCTGACGTTCCGTCCGGGCGCAGTGGAACGCTCCGCTGCCATGAGCTCGGTCAGCCTCCGCCTTCCTCGTTGGGACACGCACGCAGCCGCTCGTCTGGAGGCCGCCGGCATCGGCGTCGTCGAAGCTCCGGACCACTACGTCGGCTCCGGCGTGGAGGTCCGGCTGCTGGCGGAGAGCCGCGACGAAGTCGTGACCGCCCTGCGCGGCTGGACGGTGCTGCTGCCGTCCGATTTCAGCCGCGCCGCCTGAGACTCGGGTGGTGGTCGGCGGGGCCGGCCGACTGCGGCATTGAGGGAGAGGGTGCGGAGCGCCGCGACGAACTGTGGTCGGCTGGTTCCGCCGGAGCCGAACCGTGGTCATCAGGTTCCGGAAAGCGGAACCAGACCACCGCAGTTAGGCCCAACCGGAACCCGACGACCGCGGTTCGCGCCTGGCGGCGCTCCGCTTCCCTCCTTCAATGCTGCAGTCAGCCCGTCAGCGAGCGCAGCTCGCGCACCACGACCATGAGGCCCGCCAGGTCGGAGCCGTCGACGCTCAACGAGCGCATGACCGTCGCGAGGTGCTCGGCGCGCGCCGGAGTGGCGCTCGACGAAGGCGGCGACGGCGTCCTCGGCGTCGAGGTCGGGGGCCTCGGTGAGGGCGGCGGCGACGAGGCCGCGGCGGGCGCGGCGGGCGTCGTCGCGCAGGGCCTGGATCGCCCAGCGCTGCATCCGCTGAGTGGCGGGCAGCTCGTCGAGCTCGTCCTCGAGCCAGCCGAAGCGCAGACGGTCGCCGAGCCGGGCGAAGGCGAGGCCGACGTCCTCGAGCGGGCGGTCGCACTCGGCGGCGACCGCCAGCACGTCCGGGGCGAAGGAGAGGTCGTCCGTGAGCGCATGGGCCTGGGCGAGCGTCTCCGGCACGCCGAGCGCCTCGAGCCGCTCGCGAACGGCGCTGACTCGTTCGGGCGGCGACGCCTCGAGCGCGTCCTCGATCGCGTCGAAGCCCTCGTGGCCGGCCTCGACGAGCTCCTGGAGCGTGCCCTCCGGCGCGTGGGTGAGGTACCAGCGGGTGACCGTCTCGACGAGTCGCTCGACGCCCTCGATGAGCTCGATCGCGACCTCGTCGTCGAGGCCCGAGTCGAGCGCGTCGATCGTCGCGAAGCGGCCGATCGCGCCGGTGACGTCGCGGGCGATGCGGTACGCCCGGACGACGTCGGACGGAGACGCGCCGAGCTCGGTGCACAGGCGCGAGACGAAGGATGGCCCGAGCGCGTCGACCAGTTCATTGGCCACGAGCGTCGCCGTGAGCTCGCGCCGCAGGCGGTGCTCGGGAATGAGGTCGCCGAAGCGCTCGACCACGGCCGGCGGGAAGTAGCCGCGCAGATCGCGCTCCAGCCAGGGGTCGTCGATGAGCTCGCAGTCCAGCAGCGCGTCCGTGAGCGACCGCTTGGCGTGCGCGAGCAGCACGGCGAGCTCCGGCCGGTGCAGGCCCACGCCGGCTCGGCGGCGCTGCCCGAGGGCCGACACGGTCGGCAGACCGTCGGCGTTGCGGTCGAGGATGCCCTCCGCCTCCAGCGTGTCCATCAGGTCCCCGTAGGCGTAGATGCGCGTCGGCGCGATGCCCTGCTCACGCGACAGGATGCGCGCCTGGCGGTAGGAGTCCTGGAGCACGTGGGCGACGACGTCGTCGGTCGCGGCGCGCAGGATCGCGTTGCGCTCGCCGGAGTCGATGGTCCCGCCCTTCACCGCGAGGTCGAGCAGGATCTTCAGATTGACCTCGTGGTCTGAGCAGTCGACGCCGGCCGAGTTGTCGATGAAGTCGGCGTGGATGCCGACGCCGTGCTCGGCCGCCTCGATGCGGGCGCGCTGCGTGAAGCCGAGGTTGCCGCCCTCCCCCACGACGCGGCAGCGCAATTCGGCGGCGTTCACGCGGATCGCATCCGAGGCCCGGTCGCGCGCGTCGGCGTCCGTCTCGAGCGACGCCTTGACGATCGTCCCGATCCCGCCGTTGAAGAACAGGTCGACGGGTGCGCGCAGGATCGCCCGGATGACCTCGTCCGGGGTGAGCGTCTCAGCCTCGATGCCGAGCGCCGCACGCGCCCGCTCGGGCAGGGCGATGGACTTGGCCGAGCGCGGCCAGACGCCTCCGCCCTCGCTGATGCCCTCGTAGTCGGCCCAGGAGGACCCGCCGAGGTCGAACAGGCGCTTGCGCTCCTGCCACGACGCCTCCGGATCCGGATCGGGGTCGATGAAGACGTGCCGGTGGTCGTAGGCCGCGAGCAGCTTGATCGAGCGCGACAGCAGCATGCCGTTGCCGAACACGTCACCGGACATGTCGCCGATGCCGACCACGGTCAGCTCGTCGCGCTCGGGGTCCTGCCCGCGCTCGCGAAAGAGCCGCTTGACCGACTCCCAGGCGCCGCGCGCGGTGATGCCGAGCGCCTTGTGGTCGTACCCCTCCGACCCACCGGAAGCGAAGGCGTCGCCGAGCCAGAAGCCGCGCTCGACCGCCAGCGCGTTCGCGGTGTCGGAGAACGTCGCGGTCCCCTTGTCGGCCGCGACCACCAGGTACGGGTCGTCGCCGTCGAGGACCTGCACTCCCTCGGGATGCACGATCGAGCCGTCGGCGACCGAGACGTCGTCCGTGAGGTCGAGCAGCGCGGTGATGAAGCGCCGGTACTGCTTCTCGACCGCCGCGCGGAGATCCTCGGGCCGTTGCTTGAGGTAGAAGCCGCCCTTCGCGCCGGTCGGCACGATCACCGCGTTCTTGGTCATCTGCGCGCGCATCAGGCCGTAGACCTCGGTGCGGAAGTCCAACCGGTCCGACCAGCGCAGCCCGCCACGCGCGATCGCGCCGCCGCGCAGGTGCGTGCCCTCCATCGCGACGGAGTGCACGAACACCTCGACGTAGCGGCTTGGGCTCCTGGATGCCCGGGATGTCTCCTGAGCGCAGCTTCAGCGCGAGCGCGTCGCGCCCGGGCCGGAACGCGTTGGTGCGCAGGGTCGCGTCGAGCAGGGTGAGCTGGTCGCGCAGGATCCGGTCCTGGTCGAGCGACTCGACCTCGTCGAGGTCGGAGAGGATCTCCGTGCGCAACGCCTCGGGGTCATCCGTCGGGTCCGGCGGACCGTGCAACAGCTCGAACAACTGCACGAGCTTGGCGGCGACGTGCGGCTGCGCGGCGAACGCCTCGCCGTCGTAGCGCAGGCCGAACCGCGCGCCGGCGCGCTGGCGGAAGATCCGGTAGGCGCGCAGAATGGCGACCTGCTGCCACGTGAGCCCGGCGACGATGACGAGCTTGGACAGCCAATCGGAATCCGTCTCCCCGCGCCGGACGGCGATGATCGTCTCGGCAAGCCGGTCGCCGACCGCCTCGAGGTCGAGTGCCTCGCCGTCCGGTCCGCGCACGCCGAAGTTCTGCACGAAGAGCTCGTCGGGGCCGACCAGTCGCGCGGGCCGCTCGTCGTGCACCTGCAGCCCGAGCATCTCGAGGATCGGCAGGATCTCCGACAGCGGCACCTTGGCCCCGCGCTTGTAGAGCGCGAGCCGCGTGCGGGCGCCGGAGCGCCCCTCGGCGTGCTGCAGGCCGACGACGAGGTCGTCGCCGTTGCGCGTCAGCTGCTCGAAGCGGTCGACGTCACCCGCCGCGAGCCAGGGCTCCGTGGCCGCCTTGTAGAAGTCCGGGAAGCGCTCGCACCAGGTGCTGGCGAGCTCGTGAGCGCGCGGGGCGCTGTGGCGGGCTCGCAGCTCCCGCTCGACCTCGTCGTCCCAGGACTGGCTGAGCTTCGAGACGTCGCGCTGCAGCTCCTCGAGGTCCGGATCGGGGAGCTCGCCCGTCTCCGCGTGCAGCGCGTAGTGCAGCCGCGCATGAGCGAACTGCTCGTCGATGACCAGATGCGACTCGAGCGACACGTTCGCCCCGTAGCGCTCGTGCACCAGGCGGCGGATGCGTTCGCCGAGCATCGCCGAGTAGCGCGGCCGCGGGACAGCCACGACGAGCGCCACTGTGCGCCCGTCCGCCGAACGGCGCCCGAGCACTCCCGCCTCATCGGCCTGCATGGCGAGCAGGACGACGAGGATCCGCCGCAGGTCCTCCCACGGCGCGGCGAACAACTCGTCCTTGTAGAAGGACCCGAAGATCGCCACGGCGGCGCGGTGATCGTGCGATCCGTCGATCAGCGCCTCGGCCTCGAGGATGCGCCGCAGCTTGTGGCCGAGCAGCGGCGTGTCGGCCGCGGGCGACGTGTACGCCTTGCGCGTGAAGAGCCCGATCAGGCGGCACTCCCCCACCTCGCCATTGCGGTCGTAGACCACGGAGACGTCGTCCATCCGCGTGTGGCGGCGCACGGGCGAGAGCTGGTCGGTCTTGTCAACGGCGAGCAGCTCGTCCGAGATGCGCGGGCCGGGCGCCGGGGCGTCCGCGAGCAGCCCGAGCGCCGCCCCGGGCACCGGGGTGAGCACGCCGTCGCGCTCGACGTACTCGTCGTAGCCCAGGAAGGTGAAGGTGCCGTCGAGCAGCCAGCGCAGGAAGGCGATCGTCTCGTTGACCTCGTCGAAGCCGTGCGGGCCGGCGCCTGCGCGGGCGAACTCGATCATGCGGCCGACCTGCTGGCTCATGGCAGGGAAGTCGGCGACCACGCGCCGGACGTCCGAGAGGACGCGCTCGAGTGAGGCCTCCAGCTCGGTCAGCGCGTCCGCCTCGAGGCGGCGGTCGAGCTCGAAGTGCATGACGGACTCTCGGCGGCCGGCATCGTGCGGATCCACGACGGTGGTCAGCTCGCCGTCCGGTCCGCGGTCGGTCCCGAGGATCGGGTGCATGACGCGGCGGACCAGCAGCCCGCGCGCCTGCAACCGGGACGCCACGGAGTCCACGAGGAACGGCAGGTCGTCCGTCGCCGTCTCCACCACCGAGCCGACGGACTCGTAGCCGTGCTCGGCCCGGGACGGGGTGAACGCTCGCACGACCGCCGGCCGGGTCCCGCGCGCGCGCATCAGCTCGAAGGCACCGCGTGCCTCGGCCAACACCGCTTCCGCGTCCTCCTGCTCGGAGTGATGCCGGTGCAGGTAGGCGAGCACGAACGCGCGCAGCAGGCCGTCCTCGCCGGCCAGTTCAGCTACGCGCTCCCGAAGGCTCCTCTCCACCAAGGTCACGCGCGTGGCACGCTACCGCGCAATGAGCCGACGGCAAACCGCGCGATACATGGCGGCAACGGCGCTTGCATTGTCGTTCGCGCCGTCCTTGATCCGCCGCAGCCGTCGCGAGCAGCTCGCGGTGTCCGCCGGGTCGGCGGCGCTGGGCGCCGCCGCGGGGTGGGCGGCGGAGTCCGCGGTGGTCCAGCTCGCCCGGCGGTTGGAGGGCGGCGAGACCGCGGCGCGGCTGACCGTGGCGGGCCTCGGCGCGGGCGCGTCGCTGCTGCATCTCGATCAGGAGAAGCCCGCGCTGGCGCTCTTGGGAACAGGCGCGCGCGTCGCCGGGATCGCGGCGCTGCTGGGCTGGGTGGCGCCGGAGAAGCGCCGCACGCCGGGCTTCGATCCGCTGCCCATCGCCGCCGCGGGTGCGCTTGCCGTGGCGGGTCTGGCGTTGCGCGCGAGCAAGCGCCGCCGCGGCCGGCCGCCGCTCCCCTACCCCTGCGACGAGTATCCACCCGCCACCTCGCACGACCTGCCCGGCCTGGACTTCGAGGGCCAGCGCTTCTGCGCGGGAGCGACGACCGGGCTCGCCGGCGACCCGGTCCGCGTGTTCGTGAGCCTGGGTTCGGCGCCGGACGTCGGCGCCCGCTGCGACCTCGCGATCGCCGAGCTCGAGCGCCTGGGCGCGTTCGAGAAGCGCCGGCTGGTGGTCTGCAGCGCCACGCTGCGCGGCTACGTGAATCCGGTGCCGATCGCCGCCGAGGAGCGGTTCTCGGACGGGGACGTCGCGCATGTGGTCGTCCAGTACTTCGACAAGCGCACCCCCTTCCTGTGGCGCAAGGTGCCGATCGCGGCGCAGACGCACCGCGAGCTGCTCGCACGGCTCGGGCAGCGGACCGAGGTCGGCGAGCTGTGCGTCTACGGGGAGTCGCTCGGCGCGTGGGCGTCGCAGAGGGTCTTCGAGGACGTCGAGGACCTCGACCGCCGTGGCGTGGCGCGAGCGCTGTGGGTCGGGACGCCGTACTTCTCGCGATTCGGGCGGCGGCAGCTGCGCGACGAGCGCCTGCAAGTGGTCGACGCCAAGGACGTGCTGGTCGGCGACCCGCCGGAGGGTCTGCGCTTCGTCCTGTTCGAGCGGCTGACCGACCCGGTCGTCCTCTTCCCCGGCTTCGAATTGCTGTGGCGTCGCCCGCCGTGGCATCCGACGCGGTTCGTGGCGGCCGGGCATCTCCTTCGTGCAGGGCCTGCTTGACCTGATCAAGGCGACGCGCTGGACGGCCGACCAGCCGTCCGCCGAGGCGCACGACTACCGGATCGAGCTGCCACTCGTGGTCAATCTCGCCTTCGGGCATCAGCGGCCCCGCGACGAGGCCGAGGCGATCGCCGCCCGGGTGCTCGAGACGGAGGCCGCGCGCGCCGCGGCGGTCAGGCTCGCTCGAGCTGCCGCACGGAAGGCACGCTGAGTACCGCCGCCGCGACGAAGATGCCGATCGCGCTCATCGCGAACAGCGTCTCCTGCAGGCCGATGAGCTCGGCGAGCGGACCGAAGATCGCCGTGCCGAAGGGCAGCAGTCCGACGGAGACGAAGAGGTCGTAACTGCCGACGCGGGAGACCGAGCGCTCCGGGATGTGCTCCTGGATGGACGTCTCCCAAAGCGTGAAGTAGGCGGTCACGCAGACGCCGGTGGCGCATTCGAGCACGGCGATCGCCGCGACGGGCAGCCCTGAGCCGAGGATCGCAGCCTGGGTCGATGCGATGAACATGCACATCGCGGACGCGCGGATCGCGCGCTTCGGACGCCAGCGCAGCAGGATCAGCTGTCCGATCACGGAGCCGACGCCGAAGCCGACGGTGATCCACGCCCACGACGCCGCGCCGTCGTAGGTGTCCTGCATCAGCACCGGGCCGAGCGCGAATATGGACGGCAGCACAACCAGGTGGTACGCAGCGATCCCGCCGAGCATCGCCATCACCCAGGAACGCGTGCGCACCTCATGCCAGCCCTCCCGCAGGCCGGTCATGAAGTCGGGCTCCGGGTCGTCCTCCACCGCCTCGACGACGCCCCGGCGCAACGCGAGCAGGCAGGCGATGCTGCCCAGGAACGTGCCTGCGTCGACGAGCAGCGCGCCGCCTGCGCCGAGCCCGACGACGAGCAGGCCGGCGAGCGCCGGCCCGAGCACCAGGCCGAGCGACTGGACGAGGCCGTTGAGCGCGTTTGCGGCCTGCAGCTGCGCGCGCGGGACGATCTCGGGCATCAATCCGTAGAAGGCGGGCTGGAAGAAGGCGTCCGCGGTGCCGTAGGCCAAGCCGATCACCGCCAGATGCCACCACTCCGCCTCGCCGCCGACCAGCAGCAGGCCGGCGGTGAGCTGGCACACGAGCCGGACCGCGTCCGAAACGAGCATCAGCGTGCGCCGGTCGAGCCGATCGGCGAGCACGCCGGCGACGAGCGAGAACAGGAAGAACGGCAGCGTCGTGGCACCGGCGACGATGCCGACCTCGGCCGCGCCCCCGCCGGTCTCGAGCACCGCGAACGGCAGCGCGACGAACGTGATGCGGTCCCCGACCGCCGACAGCGAGAGCCCGGCGAACAGGAGGCGGAACTGCGGGACCTCCCGCAGGACCGCAGGGAGCCTCAACGGAGGCGGTCCTCCGCCGCCGGCAGCGCATTCACCGGCTCGACGACGC
Source organism: uncultured Solirubrobacteraceae bacterium (assembly GCA_963759945.1). Lineage (GTDB taxonomy): Bacteria > Actinomycetota > Thermoleophilia > Solirubrobacterales > Solirubrobacteraceae > DATLGB01. Next base: position 16,754 of record CAVXBH010000029.1, read on the forward strand.
CCGCCGAGTACTGGAACGTCACCGAGATCGGCGTGCCGGTCGGCTTGCCGGAATCGTCGTCGTCCTCGTAGATGCCGTACTGCAGCGTCACCGCGGTGTCGTCCGTGCTCTTGACCTTGAGCTTCGAGCTGAGATCGGTCGAGTCGTTGCCGAGATAGGTGCCCTCGCCGAAGAAGAACGCGAGCAGATCGCCACTGGTCGAACGGCCGATGAGCACCTGCAGCGTGTCACCGGGCACCCAGTCCGTCTTGTCGACGACCTCGAAGTCACGGCTGATGACCGTGTCGATGGCCTCCTGACGCGCGGCCTTCTCCTCCGCGCCGAGCGGAGTTGCCGTCGGGGTCGGCTTGGGCGTCTCGCTGGCCTCCGCGGTGGCCGTCACCTCCGGGGCATCGGCTGTCTCGTCCCCGTCGTCGCCGGCGGCGCCGCCGATCATCGACACGACGATCACGAGCACGACGAGCATCCCGATCAGACCTGCGATGGCAAGCACCCGTGCGCGGGTGCGGTCCTCCGACTCCGGCATGTGAGCGATGCTACGCCCGCCTGCGGACATATAACCGATCGGTGATATGTTGTCGTCATGTCGACCTACGCCGCGCTCGCCGAACCGCACCGGCGCGAGATCCTCGATCTCCTGCGGTCGCGGGAGCGATCGGTCGGCGAGCTCGTGGAACCGCTCGGGCTGACGCAGCCCGGTGTCTCCAAGCACCTGCGGATCCTGCGCGAGGCCGGCCTCGTCCACGCCCGCACCGACGGCCGACGCCGGCTGTACGCGCTCAGCCCCGGTCCGCTCGCCGAGCTGGATGCCTGGCTCGAGCCCTACCGCGCGTTCTGGTCGAACCGGCTCGACGCACTCGAACGACACCTGGAGGCGAACCCCTGATGGATGGCACGTTGATCACGGTTGACGACGGACGCAGCGCGCTGCGCTTCGAGCGCCGCCTGGCGCACTCCCCCGACCGCGTATGGACGGCGCTGACCGACGAGACGGTGGACTGGTTCGTCCTCCCCGTGGACTGGTCGAAGCACGACGTCACGGCGTGGGAGCCGCCGCACCGGCTCGCGTGGAACTGGGAGGAAGAGCGCTACTCCTTCGAGCTCGAGGCCGACGGCGACGGCTGCCGGCTCGTGTTCCTGCACGTCTTCACCACCACCTACGGCCCAGCGTCGCAGCACGCGGCCGGCTGGGAGACCTACCTCGATCGGCTCGAGGCGGTGCTCGGCGGCGAGTCGCTCAGCGAGGAGGACGCCCACCGGCCGATCGGCGAGCTCGTCGAGCACTACGCGGCACGCTTCGGGCAGGACCCGCGGCCCGCCCGCAGGATGATCGCGAGCCAGTCCTTCCGCGCGGTGCGGATGGAGGACGGTCCGATGCTCGTGGTCGAGCGCGGCTACCGGCAGCCCGTGGAGCGTGTCTGGCGCGCACTCACCGACGCGGGCGAGCTGGCACAGTGGTTCCCCGACGACGCTCTCGAGGTCGTGTCCTTCGAGACCGGCGTGCGGCTGGAGGCCGACTGGCACGGCGACCGTCTGACCTTCGAGCTGACGCCGGACGGCGCGGGTTGCCGTCTGCGCTTCACCCACCGCTTCGACGACGTCGACACCTCCGCGCGCAGCGCCGCAGGCTGGGACCGCTGCCTCGCCGCCCTCGACGGGCTCATGGCCGGCGTGCCGATGTCACGCGAGGAGTCCCTCGAGCTCTGGCCCGAGGTGCACGAGCGCTACGCGGAGGCCTTCGGCGTCGATCCCGAGGTCGGCCGCAGCACCTGGCGCGCGATGGCGAACTTGTGAACCTCGGTCGGGCCGTCGTAGAGGCGGAAGGCGCGCATGTCGCGGAAGATCATCGCCACGGGCGTCTCGTCGGAGATGCCGATGCCGCCGAGCACCTGGACGCAGCGGTCGGCCACCTCGTAGAGCTGCTCTGACACGGTCGCCTTGACCATCGAGCTCTCGTGGCGGCCCTTGGCGCCGTTGTCGAGCGTCCAGCAGGCCCACCAGATCGCCAGGCGGCACTGCTGCAGGGCGATCTCGTTGTCGGCGAGCATGAAGCCGACGCCCTGGTGCTCGCCGATCGGCTTGCCGAAGGCGGTGCGGGTCTTCGCCCACTCGACGGCGATGGAGTGCGCGCGGGCAGCGGCGCCGAGCCAGCGCATGCAGTGCGTCAGGCGCGCCGGCGCAAGGCGCAGCTGTGCGTAGCGGAGGGCCTGGCCGGCCTCGCCGAGGAGCGCCTCCGGCCGCGAGCCGCAGCTCGTCGAAGCGGACGACGCAGTGGCCCTCGACGTAGTTGCGGTCCATGGTGTCCATGACCCGCTCGATGACGATGCCCGGCGTCCGCCCGTCGCAGAGGAAGAGCGTCGGTCCCGGCCCTGTCGTTCTCGAGGTCGGCCATGATGATCCACGCTGCGGGCGCCGTTGGCGCCGGTGATCAGCCACTTCAGCCCGTCGATCACGAAACCGCTCGCCGTCGACGCCGGGCCGTCGTCTTGAGCTGGCCGGGGTCCGACCCGGCGCCGTCGGGCTCGGTCATCGCGAAGACGGAGCGCTGGTGGCCCTCGATCACCGGGCGCAGGAACTCCTCCGTCTGCGCCTCGTCGGCGATCTTGTCGAGCAGGAACATGTTGCCCTCGTCGGGAGCGGCGCAGTTGAGCGCGACGGGGCCGAGCGTCGACCAGCCGGCCGCCTCGTAGAGCACCGCCTGGTCGACGTGGCACGGCTCGCGACCGCCGTAAGCTGCGCGGGGCCTGGAAGGTCAGCAGGCCCGCGTCGCGGGCAAGGGCGACGAGGTCGTCGCGCAGATCCTCCGTCGGCCCGTGCTGGGTGAGGCGCGGGTCCTTCTCGAACGGGATCACCTGCTCCGTGACGAACGTGCGGATCTCGTCCGCGAGCGCGGCCGTCTCTGCGGGGATCTCGAAATCGATCATGTCATCTCCTGGGCCCGCGCTCGAAGAGGGCGAGAGTGGTCGCGTGCAGTTGCTCGCCGGTCTCCATCGGCGCCTGTCCGTGATGGGCGCGCGCGTGCGTGCCCTCCAGCAGGATGCCGAGCTTGAAGCAGGCGAGCACGGTGTACCAGCGCAGGTCGCGAGGTCGCGCTCGCTGCGTGGGGCGTAGCGCTCGGCGAGCTCGTCCGGGCCGGGCAGGTCGCCCTGCATCGAGCGGGCCGGCGAAGACGCCGTCGACGCCGCCGAGCCGCCAGCTCGCCAGCAGCCAGCCGAGGTCGAGCAGCGGGTCGCCGATCGTCGCCATCTCCCAGTCGACGATCGCGGCGAGCTCCGGCCCGCCGGTGGCGAACATGACGTTGGCGGCGTGGTAGTCGCCGTGCATGATCCCGGGGACGAAAGCCGGCGGGCGGTGTCCTCGCAGCCAGGCCGCGACAGCTCCGGCACGCCGGGGAGGTCCGGGGTGAAGGTCTCGCTCCCGAACGAGTCGAGCTCGGCCAGCCAGCGCGGCACCTGCCGCTCGAGGAAGCCGTCGGGCCTGCCGAAGTCCGCGAGCCCGACCGCCTCGTGGTCGACGGCGCCGAGCGCCGCCAGCGCATCGACGATCGCGAAGCCATCTCCGCGCTCGTGGCCGCGGTGGGTGTCCGGCAGCTCGACGCTCGCGTTGAATCCGTCGAGGGCTCCATCAGGTAGAAGACCGCGCCGCCGAGCACGGCCGGGTCCTCGCAGGCGGCGATCAGCCGCGGGTGCGGGACGGCGGTGTCGGCCAGCGCGCCGAGCACGACGGTCTCACGCAGGATCGAGGCGTTCGAGCGCTTGCGCAGGTGCTCCGGGCCGCGCCGCAGGACGTACTCGCGCCCGTCGCGCTGAGAAGCGCACCATGACGTTCTGGAGCCCGCCGGGGATGCGGCGCATGTGCTCGAGCGGACCGGCGCCGAGCCCGCGGTCTGTCATCCACCGCTCGACCGCTCCCTCGTCGATCACGCGCGGCAGGATCGCATGCGGACCGAAGGGATTGCCTCGGGGTCGTGTTATCTGCATGGACGTGCGCTTCACCCGTCGCCGCGCTATCGAGCTCGCCGGCGCCGCCACTGCCGTAGCCGCCTTGCGGCCCGCGTCGGCGGCGGCCTTCGGCATGGACGTCCCGCTGGGCGGCGGCATCGTGCGCGCGCCCCGGCGCTTCGACCTCGTCGGCCTCGACTTCGGATCCACCGCGCACGTGCACGCCGAGCTGCGCGCCCGCCCTGCCGGCGGCCGGTGGTCGGCCTGGGCCCACGTCCACGACGCCACCCAGCCCGTCTGGACCGGCCCGGCCGACGAGCTCGAGGTCCGCTACCGCGGCGCCGCCCGCCACATCCGCGCCCGCTTCATCAGCGTGAAACAACCGGGCAGGCCGCTTGTTTCATCGGCTCGGCCGAGTGCGGCGGGGCGGGCGCCGCAGATGTTCACGCGGGCGCAGTGGGGCGGGTCGCGGCTGCCGCCGAAGGTGCCGCCGGAGTACGGGGTCGTGCAGGTCGCGTTCGTCCACCACACGGTCACCGCGAACGACTACCGGCCGGAGGATTCGGCCGGGATCGTGCTCGGCATCTGCCGCTACCACCGCGACCACAACGGCTGGAACGACATCGGTTACAACTTCCTCGTCGACAAGTACGGCCAGATCTTCGAGGGCCGTGACGGGGGCATCGACCTCGCCGTGATCGGTGCGCAGTCGCAGGGCTACAACTCGCACTCGACCGGCGTCTCGTGCCTGGGCGACTACACGCAGACGCGCCTGCCGTCGCGCCGGTGTCGACGCGCTGGCGAAGCTCCTGGCCTGGAAGCTCGCCGTCCACGGCGTCCCGCCCCTGGGCACGACGCTCGTGGAGTCCGAGGGCGGTGAGGCCAATCGCTATCGGGAGGGCACGAAGGTTCGCCTGAGCCGCATCTGTGGCCACCTCGACGGCAACAACACCGCGTGTCCTGGCGGCGCGCTTTACGCCCAGCTCGGCGCCATCCGCAGCCGCACGGAGGAGATGGGCCGCGGCGTCTCGGCCATCACCCTGCGCGCCGACACGACCGAGCTGATCTATCCGGAGACCGCGATCTCACTGGCGGGAACCTGCGATTCGCCGGATCGAAGGTGAGCCCGGGCGCCGCCACCATCCAGATCCTCTACCAGCCCGACCACGACCCGACGGGGGCAGCCGCCTACGGGGTCATCGGAGAGGTCGCCACGGACGCCGCGGGCAACTTCTCCGCCGATCTGAGCCTGCCCGGCTCGGGCCGGGTGCGCGCGGCGTTCGCAGGCGACGGGACGCGGCCGACGGTCGAGGGCACACCGATCACCGTCGTCGTCCGGCCGCTCATCGATCTCTCGCTGACTCCACGGCAGGTGCGATCCGGTGAGCGGACCACTGTCTTCGGCACCGTCGAGCCCGGCGGCGCGACCTGGGGCAAGCTGGTCGTCCACCGCCGCGTCGGCCGGCGCGCCTACCGCGTCGAATCGCGCCGGGTCGCCATCACGAACAACACCGTGAACACGTTCTTCCGGCCGCCGGAGCCCGGCCTGTACCGCGTCACCCTGAAGATCAACGGCGCGCGTGTGCGCCGCCACGTCCGCGCCGTCTAGCCGTCGTTGCGGTCGCGCTTCAGCCAGTCCGTGACCTTGTTGGTCGCGTCCGTGAGCTGCTCGCCGACCTTGGCGACGCCGTCGGCGGCGTCGTCGAAGAAGCCCTTGAAGCGCTCGGCGTAGTGCTGCGTGGCCGCGTCGGCCTCGTCGCGCGTGCCGGGCTCCTGGCCGCGGCGGACGTAGTCGCCTGCGACGATGCGGTCGTACTCGCCCGACTGGACCCACTTCATGAGCTCATGGGCGCGCTTGACCGCGTGCGGGTGCGTCATGAAGAGCTCGGAGCGCATCCGCGAGAGCTTCTGCCAGCCCTCCACGTCCCGGTACTCCTGGCCCTGGCGCATGAAGGCGTCGACGTTCTGGCGCTTGGACGGCACGCCGGACCCGAGCACCATCAGGGTGCGGCAGGTCACCAGCGGGTCGCGGTTGACGAGCGTCGCGGCGCGGTCGCAGCTCATCTCCGCGGCGCGGAACCATTCGAGCAGCGCGAGACGCACCGCCAGCAGCGGAATGCCGGCGAGCATCCCGAGCGGGCCGGAGCGCGACAGGCTGAGCAGGATCATCAGCGCCGTCCGGTACATCACGTGCTCGGCGAGGATGTGGCCCGCCTCGTGCCCGAGCACGGTGCGAAGCTCGGCCTCGTCGAAGATCGACAGTGTGGCCGAGTTGACCAGCACGAACGGCTTGCCCGCGCCGACCGCTGCCGCGTTCGTGATGGGGAACTGCGTCACGAACAGGTCCGGGACGGGCTTGAGATCGAGCCGCGCATAAGCCGACACGTGGTTGGCCCAGACGTCCGGCATCTGGTCCTCGTCGATCCGGACCGAACTCGCCATCAACGAGCCACGAAAGGCCCTCTCGTACCCGAGCTCGGACAGCTTGCGAACGACCGTGTCGAGCATGGGCACCGACTTCAGCGCCGCCGTCGCCGCACGGTCGGCGGGGTGTTCGAACGCCCGCGGCGAGATCTCTGTGAGTCGCTGGTCCTCGGGGAGCGTCGCGGTCATACGACTGAAACTACCGGTGCTTCTTGCGCACGACTAAACGCAGCCCGCTCCATGTCGCGTCGATCGCGCACACCTTGTTGTCGACGAGGACGGCGCCGGCCGGATACACGGCCACGTCGCGCACCACGTCCTCCGTCATGTCCGTAGCCACCCCTGACGAGCGCTTGGGCCAGGCGATCCACAGCCCAGCCGCCGGCTCCATCTGCGCGCGCAGCCCGTCGAGCGCCGCTTCGAGGGCGGGCCGCTCGGTGAAGAACGCGACGATCACGTCGGCGGGCCCTTCCGCGACGACCTGCCCCTCCCCCACCATCGCGGGCACCAGTTCCTCCGGTGCGGCTACGACCATCACACGGCTGTCCGGCTTGACGCCGAGCTTCTGCGGCAGCGGCGTCCCGCTGTAGCCGGTGTCCGTCACGGCTCCGACCTTAGATCAGCCGAGCACGAGCCGGAAGGCGCGCGTTCCGCCCGACCGAAGCCGGAACGTGACCCGGCGCGTGCCCGCGGCCACACGGCGCAGGGCGACAGTCCGGCCGCCCTGACGGAGCGTGGCGTTCGTGGCACGCTTCACGTTGACGCGGCAGGTGACCTTGACCCGCTTCGCGCGCGTGGTCTTCTTGACCGTGCAGGTCACCTTCTGTTCGGCCCGGCCGGTCCTCGCGGCCCCGTGGGCCCGACCGGTCCTGCCGGACCGAGCGGGGTGACGATGCCGGTGCCGGTGAGCGGGACGCCGCCCGATCCGTTCTGGGCGTTGTCGAACACCGAGAGCGTCGCGATCTTCGCGCCGGCGTTCTGCGGCGCGAACCGCACCTCGACGGTGCAGACGGAACCCACGGGGGTCCGCTCGCCGGAGCAGTCGTCGCTGATGACCAGGAAATCGGCGCTGTTCGGGCCGGTGATGGCGACGCGGCGAACGCGGAGTGCGGCGTCAGTCGTGCTCCGCACGGTGATGGCCTGCGCCAGCGAGAGCGTGCTCGCCGGCTGCTCGCCGAATGCGAAGGGTCCGGGCGGAAGCGCCCGCACCGGCGTGTTCCGGTTGTAGACCACCGTGACGTTGTTGGAGGTGGCGTTGGCGGTCGCGAAGTCGGGCTCACCATCCCCGTTCAGGTCGCCGATTGCGACGTCGGCCGGGTACTCACCACCCTGGGTACTCGGACCGCGGGTGAAGCTGCCTGCGCCGTCGCTCAGCAGCACGTTGATGCCGCCAGGAGGGGCACCGGTGTAGGTGAGGGCGAGGTCCGGACTTCCGTCGGCATTGAGATCACCGATCGCGCCGATGCCCGAACTGCTGGCGGAGGGGGGCATCCCGGGGGCTGGTGTGAAGGCGCCGCGGCCGTCTCCCAGCAGGACCAGGACCGCGCCACCGGCAGCCACCAGGTCAGGCTTGGAGTCGCCGTTGAAATCGGCGATCCCGACGGCGTAGGTGAATTGGTCGTTGGCTATAGGGCTTCCGGGGGCTTCGGCGAAGTCGCCGCTGCCGTCACCCAGCAGGACAGTCAGTCTGCCCGGGCCTGGATGGACGGTCGCGAGATCCGGCTTCTTGTCGCCGTTCAGATCGCCGACAGCGATAGACGTTGGCTCGAAACCGGTGGGAACGGGACCGCACGCACACGGATCGAAGAACCCAGAGCCCTTGTTCAACAGCACGGTGACGTCCTCGGTGCCGGAATTCGCAGTGGCCAGATCGGGTTTCGCGTCGCCGTTGAGATCCGAGACGACAATCCCGATCGGTGCATCGCCGACGGATTCGGTGAAGACGAACAGACCAACCTGGGGGTGGCGCAACCCGATCGAAACGGTGTCGGAGCCCAAATTGGCGGTAGCGAAGTCGAGCCTGTTGTCGCCGTCGAAGTCCCCGGTCACGATTGAGACCGGATTGTCACCGACGGCCACCGGGCTCACCGGGGCCGGGGTGTAGCCGCCGATGCCGTTGCCGAGCAGAATGGTGACGGAGTCGGTGCTGCTGTTGGCGGTGAGCAGATCTGGCACTCCGTCGCCGTCGTAATCACCGATCACGACGGACCCGGGACCGCCGGGCACGCTGAGGTTCGAGGTAGCGGGGACGAAGCTCACCGCTGCCTGCGCCTGCGGTGAGCCGAAGCCGACCAGACCGAACACTGCTGTCCCTGCCACGGCAAAGAGCCGGCGACCGACGATCATTTCCACTCCCGGGTTCAGTGAACCGCTTTTACGGCCGTTGTCAGTCTCGCATGTGGTGCATCACTTCACAATCGCCATCCCTGCTCTGATCTCCTCCTTCGAGGTCTCGACGTCCTTGAAGCCCTGGCGGTTCACCGCGTCCTCCACATCACGAAGCTGCCCTCAAGTGATGTTCTGCGAGCCATGCGCGAATCTACGCCTGTGCGGCGGTTTCCGCGATGACGCGGGAGAGCCGGCCGCCCTGCCACGCGAGCGGGGACTGCCCCTCCTCCTCGGTGACGAGCCGTCCTGCAGGGAAGGCGGCGGCGTAACGCTCGGCGATGGCGAAGGGGTGCTCCGGGTCGGCGTCGTCATTGGAAGCCACGATGGTGACCGGCGCGGCGAGGGCCGCAAGTTGGTCCCAGGCTTGAAAGGGGCGCGAGCGCGGAACCTGCTCGAGCGCGTCGGCGATGGCGTCCAGGGAGTCGTGCTCGGCCATCCGCTGGCGGATCACGCGCTCGATGACGGCGTGCCAGCGCTCCGGGCTCGAGAACGGCTTGGACGCGGCGACGAAGCCCTCGATGCCGCCCTCGCGCAGGCCGGTGGCGCGGCGGTCCCACGAGTCGTGCTTCGCGGGCGCGTCCGGGTCGAAGGCCGGAGTGATGATCACGGCGGCGCGCACCCGCTCGGGGTGGCGCAGCGCGAAGGTGGCGATCGTGTGGGCGCCCATGGAGGCGCCGGCGAGGACGGCGGCGTCGATGCCGCGGTCATCGAGGACGAGGGCGAGGTCGTCCGCCAGTTCCTCGTAGTCGTAGCGCTCCGCCGGCGGTGAGTGCCCGTGGCCGCGGGCGTCGTAGGCGACGACCCGGTGCCCGCCGCGCTCGAGGGCGCGGGAGCCGTGGACGACGTAGCGGCGGGTCGCCGTCAGGCCATGGAGAAGGACGACGGGGACGCCTTCGCCGGCTTCGTCGAACCCGAGGTGCATGCCTCTAGCCTCGCAGCCGATGGTCATCGATGTCACGGAGCAGACGTTCGAGGCGGAGGTCGTCGAGCGGTCCAAGCAGGTGCCGGTCGTGGTCGACTTCTGGGCGGCCTGGTGCGGGCCGTGCCGCCAGCTGACGCCCGTCCTCGAGCAGGCGGCGAGCGAGCGTGAGGGCAAGGTCGTCCTCGCCAAGCTCGACACGGAGGCCAACCCCGCCATCGCCCAGGCGTTCCGCATCCAGAGCATCCCCGCGGTGAAGGCCTTCAAGAACGGCAAGCTGGCCAGCGAGTTCGTGGGCGCGCTGCCGCCCGCACAGGTCAAGCAGTTCTTCGACGCGCTCGTCCCGTCCGAGGCCGAGGAGCTCGTCGCCGCGGGTGGCGAGGAGAACCTGCGCCGCGCCCTCGAACTCGAGCCCGCGAACACGGCGGCTGCCGTCGGCCTGGCGAAGATCCTCCGCGCCGCGGGCGACCGCGAGGGCGCGCTCGCGCTCGTCGACGCTCGTCCGGGCTTCGCCGCCGAAGGCCTGGCCTCACGGCTGCGTCTGGAGGACGACCCCGCGATCGCCTCCGCCTTCACCCTGCTCGACGCCGGAGAGCACGAGGCGGGACTGGACGCGCTGATCGCCGCGATCGCCGCTGCGGATGATCAGGATCGCAAGGACGAGCTGCGCCGCGCGGTCGTCGGCGTGCTCGATTCGCTGGGCGTGGAGCACCCCGTGGCGCGTGAGTCGCGCCGCAAGCTCTCCGCCGCCCTGTACTGATTTGGGATACCCCTAGGGGGTATGTGATACGGTCCCAGCCATGAACGCTCTGAACCGCTTGAGCCTCATGGCAACGCTGCACTGCATGACCGGGTGCGTGCTCGGCGAGATCGTCGGACTGGTGATAGCGACCGCGCTGGGCTGGGGCGATGTCGCGTCGATCGCCCTGGCCGTTGGTCTGGCCTTCCTCTTCGGCTACGCGCTGACCTCGATCCCGCTGCTGCGCTCGGGCATGACCGTTGCAGCGGTGGTCCCGGTCGCCCTGGCCACGGACACCGTCTCGATCACGATCATGGAGACGATCGACAACGCCTTCATGGCCGCCTATCCCGGCGCCATGGACGCCTACCTCGACGAACTCCTCTTCTGGGGTCCGATGATCGCCGGCTTCGCCGTCGCGTTTCCCTTCGCCCTCCTGGCCAATCGAGCGCTGATCCGGCGTGGCAAGGGCCACAGCCACGCCCACGGTGCCCATACCCCCACGGGGTAAACTGATCTCCATGGCGACGACTGAGCGCGGCTACTCGGCGACGAAGGATCAGCTGCAGACGCGGCTGCGGCGGGTCGAGGGCCAGGTGCGCGGGATCCAGAAGATGGTCGAGGACGACCGCTACTGCATCGACGTGCTGACGCAGATCTCCGCGATCCAGGCCGCGCTCGACAAGGTCGCGCTCGGGTTGCTCGACGACCATGCGCAGCACTGCGTCCTCGGCGCCTCCGATCAGGACGCCAGGACGGACGAGCTGATGGCTGCCGTCGCGCGGCTTATGCGGCGGGGTTAGGCGGCGCGTTCATCTCGCCGCCGCTGCCGTCGCCGAAGGCGTTCTCGAGCACCTCCAGGGCGAGCAGCTGAGCCGGCGTCCCGGCGACCTCGTCGCCCGAGAGCTCCTCGAGCTGGGGCGAGAACTCGACGGAGACGTCGACCTCCTCGTCGCCCGCCTCGGAGTCGATCAGCGTGATGGTCGCCCGGCCGAGCCCGGCGGCGAGGTGCTCCGAACCGACGGCTCCCGCGGCCTCGAGCATCGTGGCCGAGATGCGAAGGTCCTCCGCTCCCGGCCCGCGTCCCTCGGCCGCGGCGTGTGCCTGGGCGGCGGCCCAGATCCGGCGACGGTCGTCCTCTGACGCCGCCGAGATTCCGGCGGCCTGTTCGATCTCCTCGGGAGTCGGCATGGTGCCATCCACCGTAGCCGCGAGAATGCGAACACCAGTGCGCCACGTGATCGCTCATCTCGACCTCGACGCCTTCTACGCGTCGGTGGAGCTGCTGCGCCGGCCCGGCCTGCGCGGCAAGCCGATGATCGTCTCCGGCTCGAGCCCGCGCGCCGTGGTCACGACCGCCTCCTACGAGGCGCGCAAGTTCGGCGTCGGGTCCGCGATGCCGACCTCGAGGGCGCTGCGGCTGTGCCCGGACGCGATCGTCATCCCACCCGACTTCGCGGCCTACAAGGACGCGTCCAAGCGCGTGTGGGAGATCGTCGGCGACAACGTGGAGACGGTGCAGCGCGCGGGTCTCGACGAGGGGTACCTGGACGTCAGCGATCACCCCGCGCCGAAAGCGTCGCTGCGGCGCCTGGTCTCCGAGATCCGCGCGGCCACCGGACTCAACGCCAGCATCGGCATCGGCCCGAACAAGCTCGTCGCCAAGATGGCCTCGGACGCCGAGAAGCCGCAGGGCTTCGTCGCTCTCAGCCGCGAGATGGCCTGCGAGCGCTTCGCCCCCTGCCCGCCCGGCCTGATCCCGGGCATCGGCCCGAAGACGGCCGAGCGCCTCCAGGCCCGAGGCATCACCACCATCGGCGCGCTGCAGAACACCACGGACGACGACCTCAAGGGCCTGCGGCGTCTCGCCCACTTCCACGGGTCCACCAGCCTCGAGACGCACACCATCACCGTTTCGGAGTCCTGCGAGCGGACGTTCGACGTCGACATCGACGACCGCGAGACGCTCGAGGCCAAGCTCGCCGAACTGGCCACGAACCTGTGCGAGCGCCTCCAGCGCAACGACCGCCGCGGCCGCACGATCGGGATCAAGGTGCGCCTCGCCGACTGGACGACGGTGACGCGCGCCCGCACGATCACCGTCGCCACCAACGAGGAACCTGTGGTCGCCGCCACGGCGCTCGAGCTTCTGCGGGAGTACGCCCCCGCGAAGCCCGTGCGCCTGCTCGGCGTCCGCGTCGCCTCGCTCGCCGACCCCGGGGGTCGGGGAGGCGGCGGTCAGCTCACCTTGTTGTGAGAACCACGCCCACGCCCGAGAAGTGGAGCTTCTGAGCGGTCGCCTGGGTGAGGTCGTATTCGCGGGCACCCGAGTAGGGGCCGCGGTCGATCACGCGGGCCTGCACCGTGTGCGACCCGTGCTTGAGCGTCAGCTTGGTCCCGCACGGCAGGTACTTGTGCGCGACGCCGATCGTGCCGTACTGCAGCGTGCCGCCACAGCCGAGTGCGTTGCCGTACAGGCCGGGCCCGTACCAGGACGCCAGCGCCGGACGGTAGACGTTGAGGCGGCCGACCTTTTCGGTGCGGCCGGCCGACAGCACACGCGTCTTGGCGCTCATCGCGGTCTCCGGCCGGGCGCGAACGACGAAATGGCCGTCAGCATGCGCGCGCACGCGCTCGAGGGTCGACCAACCGCCCCTCGTCCGGGTCTGGAAGCGCACGAACTTGCCGGGCGCGTCCTGGCCCCTGACACGGGTCTTTTCGCCGGCGCGGATGTGCCGCGTGCGCGTGCGCACGTCGAGCGAGCCGTCGGACGCAGAAGCCTGCGGACCCTTGGCGGCGCTACCGGTCTCCGGCGCTACTGCACCGGTCGCTGCAATTGAGAGCACACCGGCGGTGACGCCGGCGCGCAGAATCTTCCTCGGAACGAGGACCTCCTCAGTCTTCGACCTGGGGAGCGCCTACGGGGTTAGCTGTCGGGCTCGCGACGATGAGATCGCCGCTCGGGCCGCATCAACGGCCCCTTCGCCCCTACGCGGTCATGGCCGCGCCTTGGTTCCCCCGTCTGCTCGCGCACCGTGCGCGCGCAGTTCGGCATGGTCGAACGTCTGTTCTATACGGACACCACTGCCCAGCGGATGATGCGGCGAGTGTGCGCCGCCTCACACGTTCCAAGGGGCCTGCCCCCTTGGAACCGGTCTGCGCGCTGGTCAGGCGGCGGCGAGGTCCGCGAGGCCGCCGACGTTCGCCATCTCGCTGCGCAGCTTGGCGAGGCCGAGGCGGATGCGGGACTTCGCCGTGCCGAGCGGGATGCGCTCGTGGCGGGCGATCTCCTCGGCGGTGAGGCCGCCCCAGTATGCGAGCACGAGTGCCTCGCGCTGGGGCTCCGGCAGCTCACGGAGCGCCGTGCGCACGGCGAGGCGCTCGTCGGAGCGCTCCGCGACCAGGTCGGGCCGGTCATCGACGCGCGGCTCCTGCTCCCCGACGATCACCTTGAAGCGATCGGTCGTGCGGGTGCGCGACTGACCCTCACGGATCAGGTCGATCGCGCGGGACCGCGCGATCAGGCGCAGGTAGGTGCCGAGATCCGCACGGGACGGATCGAAGGCGTCCGGCCGGCGCCAGAGGCGCAGGAAGACGTCCTGGGTGACATCGGCGGCCTGGGCTTGATCGCCCACGACGCGGAGTGCGGTCGCGAACACCGAACGGTGGTGCTCGTCGAAGACGCGAGAAAAGGTGGCGGTGTCTCGGAGATCCATAACGTTGTACAGACATTGTACACGTTGTTGAAGGTTGCGAAACGTCCGCGTTTCCGGAGACACTGCTTTCCAACGTGCGCCGCCTCCTCCCCATCCTGATCGGCGTCGTGATCGTGGTCGGCGGCGGCTTCGGACTGCTGGCGATCTTCAACAGCCGCGACTCGGGCGAGGTCGGCGCGGGCAGCACGCCGAAGGGCCCGGGAGTGCTGGAGACCGAGCCCGGCGATCCTCCGACGTCCGGCGAACCGGGTGCCGCGAAGCTGCAGGCCGAGGGCGAGGTGGCCGACGACGCGCTCGTCGCCGCCCTGGCCGCCGGCAACGTCGCGCTGGTCTACGGCACGTCCAAGCCCCCGCCCGAGCTCGTGCAGCTCGCCAGGGCGACGTCGGGTGCATTCGACCCCGAGATCGCCGCGGCCGGGCTCTCGGTCTTCCTCGTGAGACGGCCCGGCCTCGGGGGCATCCAGGCCCTGGCCTGGCAACGCCGGCTCGAGCTGACCGACCCGTCCGATCCCGCGCTGGGCGAGTTCGTCGACGCGTGGCTCGGCAAGGGCCGCACCGCCGGCGAGTGATCTTCTTCTACGACGGACCGCCGGTGCAGATCCGTGCCGAAGGTCCCGCGCGCGTGCAGATCGTCAGGCGTCCCAGTGAAGTCGTGCGCACGTTCAATCGTCGCGAGGCGAAGATCCGCCTGAGCTGGAACGGTCTGATCCACGGCGCCGTGGCCCCCGGACGGCCGCTACGCCGTGCGGGTCCGCGGCGAGCGGATCGGGACCTTCGAGTTCCACGACCACCGCTATCCGATCGACGGCCCGCACGTCGACCGCGGCGGCATCGGGTACTTCGGCGCGCCCCGCAACGGCGGGCGCATCCACGAGGGCTACGACGTCAACGCCGCCTGCGGGACGCCGCTCGTCGCCGTGCGAGGCGGGCGCGTGCTGGTCAGCCGCTACGACCCCGTGCTCTACGGCTGGCTGGTGGTCGTGCACGGCAGGCGGACGGACCGCAACTACTGGTACGCGCATCTGGGAACCACACCGCGCGTCGCGAAGGGCGACCGCGTACGCACAGGACAGCCACTCGGCGAGGTCGGCGCCACCGGCAACGCGGCATCGGTCGGCTGCCACCTGCACTTCGAGGTCCACGAGAACGGGACGCCGGTCGACCCGGAGCCGCTCCTGCACGCCTGGGACGCCTGGAGCTGAGCTACTGGGGGTCGCGTACGGCGATGGTGACGCGCACGAGGGCGCACGGCTTGCCCTCGCCGTTGGTCATGTCGACCTCCCACACCCACGTGGTGCGGCCGCGATGCCTGGGCGTACCCACGGCGGTGACGGTATCGCCGGCCTTCACCGGCCGCAGGAACGACGTGTGATTGGAAAGGCCGGCCACGAACTTGTCGCCACCGTTGCCGACGTAGGTGCCCATCGACGCCATTGCCTCGGCCAGCGCGGCGTAGCAACCTCCGTGAACGATGCCGAACGGCTGCAGATGGCGCTCGTCGACGACGAAGCTTCCGCGGGCCCCGTCGCCGTCGGCCTGCTGGAACTCGAAGCCGAGGACGCCGTTGAGGCCCTGCTGGTCGATCGGCACGTCGGTCATACGGGGCTTTGACGCTATCCGCTCGGCTACGCTTCCCGCGCCGTGAGCCTCGACGCCCTCGCACCCGATCAGCGCGCTGTCGTACAGCTGGTCCTCCAGCAGGATCGCTCGTACGCGGACCTCGCCGGTCTGCTGGGCATCACGGCGGAAGCGGTTCGCGAGCGCGCTCACCGCGGTCTGGAGCGCGTCGCGCCCGGGGAGGCACTCGCGGCTTCCGAGCGCGAGACGATCGCCGACTACCTCCTCGGCCAGCAGTCCGTCTCCGAGCGCGAGTCCACTCGCAGCCTGCTGGCCGGCTCGCAGCCCGCCCGCTCCTGGGCGCACGCGGTGTCACCGAGCTGGCCTCCGTCGCGCGCTCCCCGCTGCCCGAGATCCCCGCCGGCGCCGCAGCGGCACCGGTCGCCCAGCCCGAGCCGACCGAGCCCGTCGTCGCCGGCGACGCCGACCCGCTGATCTCCGATCCGGTCACCCCCACCCGCGCCCGACCGCGCCCGCGCCAGCGCGCCCAGGAGACCACTCCCGCCGACTTCGGCTTCAGCGAGGTCGCGGCGGACCCGGCCTCCGCTCCCGCCACCGACACGGTCACCGGCACAACCGTCGACGAGAACTCCCCGCAGAGCACCAGCCGCCTCGGCGGCGCGCTGCTGATCGCCGGCCTGGCGATCCTCGTCGCCGCGCTGATCATCTTCCTCGTCGGCCGCGGCGACGACGAGCCCGAGCCGAGCGCGTCCACGCCGACCACCACCGGCGAGGCGACCGCGAGCGCCACCACGAACCCCAGCGACTTCCAGGCGACGGGCGTGCTTCCGCTCAAGGCGGCGGACGGCGGCGACGGACAAGGCGTGCTCGTGCTGTTCGCCACTCCGGACGGGCAGTTCGCGATCAACATCGAGGCCGAGAACCTCAAGCCGAACAAGCAGGACGAGGCTTACGGAATCTGGCTCACGGGCGGCGCCGAGAACCATTTCCTCGGGTTCACGACGGCCGACGAGGACGGCACACTGCAGGCGTCCGGCCCGCAGGAGCAGGATGCCCCGAACTTCGCCGAGTGGCTGCTCGAGAACGAGAACGTCAAGGTGATCATCAGCCTCGAGACCGCCGAACCCGGCACGGAGCCCGGCAAGACCGTGCTGCAGGGCAGCCTCAAGAAGATCCGCGCCGCTCCGACGCCCACTCCCACGCCCTAGGCGAAGAGCTTCCCGGGGTTCATGATCCCGGTGGGGTCCAGCTGGGCCTTGACCGCGCGCAGCGCCTCGACGCCGAGCGCACCGTCCTCGCCGGAAAGCCACGGCGCGTGGTCGCGCCCGACGGCGTGGTGGTGCGTGAGCGCCCCGCCGGCCGCGACGATCGCGTCGCAAGCCGCCGCCTTGTAGCGCTGCCACTGGCCTGCGGGATCCGTCTGATTACGCAGGCCGAGGGCGGTGAAGTAGAGGGATGCGCCCGTTGGATAGACGTGGGAGACGTGGCAGCCGACGTGCAGGCCCGAGAGCGCTTGTAGAACCGCCGACCGCAGGCCGGGCAGGCGCTCCCAGGTCGCCGCCGTCTCGAGCGTCTCCACGAGCGCGCCGCGGTCGAGCAGATCGTCGCGCAGGTGCGGGCCGCCGTAGCGGGAGGCGAGCCACGCGCGGCCGGCGCTCGCGCCGAGCGGCAGTGCGCGCAGCCCGCGCAGCCGCCGGACCGTTTCGCGGCGGCGGTCGCGCGCCGCTCCCTCCCACCCGCAGATCAGCAGGCACGGGCGCAGCCGCCCGACCGAGCGGCTCAGCCACTCGCGACCGGCCAGCGCGAAGGTCGACGTCGTCTCCACCTCGTCGGAGAGCCGAGCGACGTCCGGCGCCAGCTCGTCCTCCGCCAGCGCGCGCAGGAAGGACTGTCCCTCACCGAAGCCCGGAACGAGCCAGCCCTCGTAGCGCCGCTCGGCCTCGAGCCGCCGGGCGCGGAGCGCGACCTCTGTGATGACGCCGAAGGCGCCCTCCGAGCCCACCAGCAGCTCACGCAGGGCGGGCCCGGCCGCGCTGGCGGGCACCTCGCGGCTCTGCAGGTCGCCAGCCGGCGCGGCGAGGCGGACCGCCACGACGTTCTCCTCGATGCGCCCGAAGCCCGTCGAGGCCTGTCCCGCCGATCGTGTTGCGACGCAGCCGCCGACCGTCGCCCACTCGTAGGACTGCGGGAAGTGCCCAAGGGTGAGGCCGTGGCGGCGCAGGGCGTGATCGGCCTCCGGCAGGCGCAGCCCGGCCTGCAGCCGCACGAGCTGCCCCTCCACGCCGAGCACGGCGTCCAGGCGACGCAGGTCGAGGCTGATCACCGCGTCCTGCTCGCCGACGAGCGGAGCCAGACCGCCGACGACCGATGTGCCGCCGCCGAAGGGCACCACGGCGACCCGGTCCTCAGCGCAGATCCGCAGGACCTTCGCCACGGCCTCGTGCGAATCGGGCGCGACCACTGCGTCCGGCGCGTCCGCGACGGCCCCCGAGCGCTGCTCGAGCAGGTCGAGGTAGGACTTGCCGGCCCGTCGCAGCAGGCGGATGCGGTCGTCGTCTGCGAGCTCGGCCACCGCGGCGAGGCGCGCGCGCACGTCGGGCAGCAGCGCCGGTTCGGGCAGGCGGACCTCATCGAGCGCGGGCGGGCGCTCCTGGACGCCACCGGCGAGGCCCAGGTGCTCGCTCAGCCATGCATCGGCGCGCTCGGGCAGCCCCGGCCCGGCGCCCGGCTCTCCCCAGCCGTGGAAGACCTGTTCCCGGCGGCTCACTGCTCGACCGCTGCCGCCAGGTTCGTCAGCGCCTCGTCGAGCTGCTTGGCCATCGGGCGCTTGAGCATGAACGGCAGCAGACGGGCCACCCCGCGCGGCTTCTGGTCGTAGGTCAGCGTCACTCGTGTGAATCCGCTTTCGGCGTGATCGAGCTGCGCCTCGATCGCGTTGCGCTTGAAGAGCCGCTCGAACGGCGTGCCGACGACCTCCTGCGACCAGCGCCGTCGCGTCGGCTCCTCGTTGACCTCCACCACCCAGTCGGTCCGGACGGTGTTGCCGCGCGAGGAGACGAGCGCGTTGGTCCAGCCGCGAGCGGTCACGCCCTCCACGCGCTGCACGCGGGGCCACCACCGCGGGTGGTGGTACGGGTCGCCGACGAGCTCCCAGACCTCCTTGCGCGAGGCGGCGACGACGCGACTGCGACGGGTCACCATCAGTCGTACGCCACCAGGGCGTGGACGTCGCGGCCGGTCAGGCGCTTGCGGCCACCGAGAAAGCCGAGCTCGACGAGGAAGCCACAGCCGACCACGTGCGCGCCGGCGCCCTCGACCAGCTCGCACAGCGCCGCCGCCGTGCCGCCCGTCGCCAGCAGGTCGTCGTGGATCAGCACCCGGGCGCCGTCGGCGAGCGCGTCGGCGTGCATCTCGAGCGCGTCGACGCCGTACTCGAGCACGTACTCGGCGGACACCGTGTCGTGCGGGAGCTTGCCCGGCTTGCGGGCGGGAACGAAGCCCGCGCCGAGCGCCCGCGCCAGACCGCCGCCGAGGATGAAGCCACGCGCCTCCGCAGCGACCACCAGGTCGACCTCGCGCGGTCCCGCCCATTCCGCCAGACCGCTGATGGCGTCGTCGAGCGCCCCGGCGTCCAGCAGCAGCGGCGTGATGTCCTTGAAGACGATCCCCGGCTTGGGATAGTCGGGGATGTCACGGATGAAGGACTCCAGGGCGGGCACGCGGCCGTTAGCCGGCGCCGCGGACGAGCTTGCGCAGGTCGGACACCAGCAGCAGCGCATTGAGGTGGCTCGCGATCGCCGCCAGGTTCTCGAGCGTGTCGAGCGCCTCGCGCCGGCGTTCGGGGTTGCGCGAGCGCAGCGACGGCGCCAGCAGCTGAGACAAGAGCTGGGTCTCGCGGTCCGCCGACGTCTTGAACACGCGCAGGTTGCGCCCGTGCACGCCGAAGCGGGCGAGCTCGGAGGCGACGCGGACGATCTCGCGGTCCGTGTCGTCGTACATGCGCGGCGAACCGGCCCGGTCTCCGCCCGCGCTGGCGCTGATCAGGCCGTATTCCTCGAGCTCAGAGACCAGCTGGCGCGACGCGCCCGTCGACTCGAGCATCTCCTCGAGCGTCGTCGACGGGCCTGGGTCACGCACGGAGACGCCGGCGCGCCGGGTGGTAGACCGCAGGTCCCGCGGGCCAGGCGCCGGCGCCGCGGCTGCTTCCTCCGACCGGCCGCGCGCGAGCTCCTGGCGGATCACCCGCAGCGGCAGGAACTCGTCGCGCTGGAGCCGCAGGATCGTCCGCAGCCGCGCGACGTCGTCCGCTGAATAGAGCCGGTAGCCGCCCGGCGTGCGCCGCGGGGTCACCAGCTTCTGGTCCTCCAGGTACCGGATCTTCGAGATCGAGATGTCCGGGAACTCCTGGCCCAGCGCCTTCGTGACCGCGCCGATCGTCAGCGACTTGCCCGGCGAGGGCGGCGGCAGCGCCTCGGGTGCTGACATCAGCCGACGAGGTACGTCAGCTTGTACTTGCCGACCTGGACCTCGTCGCCGTCCTCGAGCTTGTGCGAGTCGATCCGCTGACGGTTGACGTAGGTGCCGTTGAGCGACCCGGAGTCGTCGAGGTGCCACGCGCCCTGGCGGTGCACGAGCGATGCATGGTCGCGGGAGACGGTGACGTCGTCGAGGAACACGTCCGCCTCGGGCGTCCTGCCGATCATCATGCGCTCGCCGCGCAACGGGAACGACTGGCCGACGCGGCCGCCGCCGGAGCGGATCACGAGCGCGCCGCCGCCGGAGGTGACGTCCTCGACCTCGACCGGACGCAGCTCGCCGGTCGCCTCGTCGATCACGTAAGTGGCCGTCGTCCCCTGACTCGGCTTGGACGGCTCAGGCGACCCGATGAACGAGCCACAGCGTGAGCAGTAACTCGCTCCCTCGGCGTTGACGAAGCCGCACTCTGAACAATGGCGCGCCATAGGCTCGCCCTCCGGCCGGGGCTACTCCTCGGTGGGGCCGCCGGCGCGGCCGGACAGGATGTCCGTGAGTCGGTTGACGTCGGCGTCGGAGATGACGTCGTCGCCGGACTCGTGCTTCTTGCGCAGGCGGTTGACCAGTTCGGCGCGCAGGATGTCGATCTTGCCGTGCAGGATCCGGCGCTTGTAGGACACCTCCTGCTCATCCTCGGTCAGCTGCTGGATCAGATCCTTGAGCTCCTGGTCCGAGAGCGAGCCGAGGTCGGGGAAGGTGTCCATGCTCATGTCGGTGACTCTACCTCAGGTTGAGCCTTCCGGCTTGCAAAACCCACCTGCGCGTACTGCAGGAAGGAGATGATCGACAGCGCGAGGCCGATGTAGAGCAGGATCTCGCCCACCGTCGACCAGTCGACGAGGACGGCGAACACGGCCGACATGACCGGCCAGACCGCCAGGCGCCCGGCCCAGTTGATGTCGAGATCGACGCCCTGCTTGAGGCCGTAGCGCGCCAGCGCCACCATCGCGAACTCGCGCAACACGAGAACCGCCAGCGCCCAGCGCGGCAGCAGGTCGAAGTTCCAGCAGACCACGAGCCCGCCGACGATCAGCAGGCGGTCGGCGATCGGGTCGATCAGGGTCCCGAGCCGGGAGTACTGGCCGGTGATGCGGGCGGCGATGCCGTCCGCGTAGTCCGTCCACGCGATCGTCGCAAAGAGGATCGCCGGCCACTTGCCGGTGCCGTCCTCGCTCGACATGGCGATCACGAAGAACACCGGGATCAGCGCCAGGCGGGCGAACCCGATCGCGTTCGGGATCGTCCACGGGTTCAGCGGCGCGCCCGCGCGCGTCATCGGCGGCGGGGGTCCGGAGCGGTCCAGGCCGAAGAGCCGGCGGAACGTGAGCCGCGGCTTCTCCCAGACCGGAACGCGTTCTACTGGAGTGTCTCCCACAGCTCGGCCGCCATGTGCGCCGCATCGTCGATGGACGGGATCGCGCGGGTCTCGCGGCCCCGGCGGACCTGCACTTCGATCTCGCCGGACTCCAGGGTGCGGCGGCCGACGGTCAGGCGCAGCGGGCAGCCGACGAGCTCCGCGTCGGCGAACTTCTGGCCCGTTCCGGCGTCGTCGCGCTCGTCGTAGAGCACGGTCAGTCCTGCAGAAGCGAGTTCGCCGTAGAGACGGTCGGCGAGCGCGCGCTCCTCGGTCTGCCCCTTGCCGAGCAGGACGAGCTCGACGTCCCACGGCGCCAGCGACCGCGGCCAGGAGATCCCGGCCTCGTCGGCGTGCTGCTCGACGGCGGCGGCCATGATCCGCGCCGGGCCGATGCCGTAGGAGCCCATGACGAGGTGGCGCGCCTTGCCGTCACGATCGAGGACCGTGGCGTTGAGCGGTTCGGAATAGCGGGTGCCGAGCTTGAAGATGTTTCCTACTTCGATGGCGGGCTCGATTCGGATGCTTTTGCCACCCACGGTGTCCCCCTCAACTACACGCCGCACGTCAACGGTTTCGTAGGCGAAGTCGCGACCGGGCTCCACGCCGCGCAGATGCTCGCCGTCGGAGTTGGCGCCGGCGACGTGACCGCCGACGGGTCCGATCGCCGCGTCCATCAGGACAGGGACCTGCGCCCCGACCGGACCGATGTAGCCCGGCGGGCCGATCTTCTCCGCGATCTCCTCGGGCCGGGCGGGCCGCGCGGGTTCGCCCGAGTGCATTGGCGAGCTTGATCTCGTTGACCTGGTGATCGCCTCGAACGACGATCATCACCATGCCCCGACCCTCGGTGACGACGGGGTAGGCCTTCAGGCATGCGCCGGGATCGATGCCGAGCTCGCCCGACAGTGCCTCGACCGTCGTGACGCCGGGTGTGGAGACCGCCTCGGGGGCCGGCAGCGGCTCGGGTAGCTCGACGGGCTGCGGGTCGGCCGTCGCGACCTCGACGTTGGCGGCGTAGCCCGGCGCGAGCGCCACGTCGTTCTCGCCGGCGGCGCACGGCGCCATGAACTCGTGCGCGCCGACGCCGCCCATCATCCCGACGTCGGACTCGACCGCGTAGTAGTTCAGCCCGGCCCGCTCGAAGATCCGTTCGTAGGCGCGGTAGTGCTTCTGGTAGGAGACATCGAGGCCCTCGAGGTCCAGGTCGAAGGAGTACGAGTCCTTCATGATGAACTCGCGGGTGCGCAGCAGGCCGGCGCGCGGTCGGGCCTCGTCGCGCTCCTTGGTCTGCTGGTGGTAGACGATCAGCGGCAGTTGCTTGTACGAGCGCAGGATCTGGCTCATGTGCCAGGTCAGCACGTCCTCGTGCGTCATGCCGAGCACCATGTCGGTGCCCTTGCGGTCCTTGAGCTTGAAGAGCTCGTCGATGTCGTAGCGGCCGGTCTTCTGCCAGATCTCCGCGGGCTGCAGGACCGGCATCAGCATCTCCTGGCCGCCGATCGCATCCATCTCCTCGCGGATGATCTGCTCGACCTTGCGATGCACCCGCCAGCCGGCGGGCAGGTAGGTCCACAGACCGGCGGCGAGCTGGCGGATCATGCCCGCGCGGACGAGCATGATGTGGCTGAGCGCCTCGGCGTCGCCGGGCGCCTGGCGCTCCGTGGGGAGCAGGTAGCCGGAAAGTCTGGTCACTGCAGCCGAGTCTAAGGTTGGGCGCGGGTCGCCTCGACCGCGGTGAGCGGCGCGACGGCCTCGGCGGCGCCCGGGACGGCGGCGATCGCCCGGTCGAACGCCGCGGCCGCGTCGGCCGCCTCGGCGGGATCTGACTCGAGGGCCGCGGCCCACTCCGCACCGCGCTCACTCGCCTCGATCAGGAGACGGGTGGTGCTCGCGGCGTCCGGGATGTCCGCCGGCGCGGGTTCGAGTTCGGCACGCGCGGCCTCCCCCGCCTCGATCAGCGCCTGCGGATCACCCTCGATCGCCTCACGCCACCCACGGATGCGCTCGAGCACCAGGGGGATCCAGTCGGCGGCACGGGCCGAGGGCTCGACCAGCACGGCGACGGGGTCGAACCCTGCCGCGCTGATGCTCGCCGGCGTGACGAGGATGCGGTGCGGCGCGCGCAGAGCGGCGACGTTCACCAGCGGGTACTGCCGTCCGGCGACCACGGAGAAGCCGGGAAGGGCGGCCGCGACGCTCGCCGCGTCGAACTCGCCGATCAGGTCGATCTCCCGCGTGCGGATGCCCGCCGGCCCGATCAGGCTTGCGCGGACGCCGTAGCGCGGCACCATGCCGCGGTTGAAGTGCGGATTGACCGCGACCACCCGGCCCTCCGTACGGACTCCGAGCTGGGTGACCGCGCTCTTCCAGTCCGCGCGCTGGAGACCGGGCTCGGTGGCGACGCGCAGGTTCGTCACCAGTGCCGCGCCGATCAGCACCGCCACCGCGACCGTTCGTGGGAGTCGCGGCAGGACCGCGAGCGCGGCCCCGAGCGCCATCGCCAGCGGGATCCACGCCGGCAGCAGGTTGCGGTCCAGCACGTAGTCGTACTTCGTCGGTGAGAGGAGCAACGGCAGCAGCAGGGCGCCGGCGGCGAGCAACAGCGGCATCGCCGCGCCGCTGCGCCGCCGCAGCGCGAGGGCGGCGATGACCACCCCGACGAGCACGACGGTCGTGAGCACGCCGAGGGCCGCGGGCGGTGTGCCGGTGTTGGCGTTGATCAGCCAGGTGTTGTTCGAGGCCAGCTCGCGCACGATGTCCCCCGTGCGGTCACCGAGCGGGATCGTGCCGATGAAGCCGGTTCGCACGCCACCGCCGAGGCGGTCGGCAAGCGCGAGCAAGGCGATCGCCACCGGTGCCAGCAGCAGCGCGGCCGGCGCCAACGCACGCGGCCGCGGCCGGCAGGCGCGGACGATCACGATCGCCTCGGCGACCAGCAGGAAGATCGCGAAGAAGTGCACGAACAGCGCAAGCGCCGCGACGATCGCCCAGACCGCGACCGGCCCCGGCGTCGGGGTCCGCCGCACGCGCCCGGTCGCCCACAGCGAAAGGGCTGCGAACAACACGAGCAGCCCGTAGGCCCGAGCCTCCTGCCCGTACCAGACCATGGTCGGGTTGACCGCTACGAGCGCAGCCGCCAGCAGCGCGGCACGCTCCGACACGAACGACCGCGCGGCGAGGAACGTGACCGGCACCGCGGCGGTCATCGCCGCCGCCGAGACCGTCCGCAGGGCGGCGTCCCCCGAACCGAACAGGTGCGTCCAGATCCAGGTCAGCGCGTAGAAGAGCGGTGGGGTCGCCTCGGTCGCCGTGTACGCATCCCACGCTGTTGACAGGTCGCCGTCGATGACCTCGGCTGTCGCCAGCTCGTCGTACCAGACGCTCTGCTCGCCGAGGGCGGCGAAGCGCAGCACCGCGGCAAGTGCGGTCAGGCCCAGAGCCATCCGCGCGGCTGATGGCCAGCTCCGCTCGGCGCGGCCGCGCCATGTCTCGAGGCCGCTCAGCCCGGCGAGCACGGCGGCAGCGACGAGCGCGAGGTACGGGCCGACAAGGGCACGGTCGGCGGGGATGAAGGCACTGGAGTCCTGCGGAGCGACGCTCAGCGGCGGGATCAGGGTGAGGCGAGCGAGCTTGTAGATGACGACGACGGCGGCGGCCGAGCCGAGGAGCGCGGCCAGCAGCCGCGCGACAGGCCGCGGCAGCGTGAGCGGGGAGAGCAGGCTGAGAACCGCGGCGCCCGCGATCGCGGCGTCGAGACGGGAGAACGCCTCCCAGCCGTTGACGCGACCCGGGCCCAGTTCGGCGGGGCGCGACACGTCGAACCACGGCAGCCAGAGCGACGCGATGAGGCCGACCGCGGCCGCACCGATAAGCAGAGAAACAGCTTTTGTGCCGATCAGCGGAACTCTATGCTCACGCGGTGCCGTGGCTGCTCGGACTGATGGCACTCGCCGCGGTGCACTTCGGCCTGGGCATCGGCGAAGGCAGCTTCTTCGTCGACGAGGTCTACAGCGTCGAGATCGGGCAGCGCTCGCTCGGCGCGATCGACGACGGCGTCCGCCTGACCGAGCGCATTCCGCCGCTGCACTACTTCGGGCTGCACGAGTGGATGGGGCACGTCGGGTCGGTCTCGGAGGCCGGTGCGCGCTCGTCGTCGGTGATCGCCGGCGTGCTGCTGGTGGGCGCGGTCTTCTGGATGGCCTGCGCGTTCGTATCGCGCGACCAGGCGCTCATCGCGGCCGGGCTGTGCGCCGCGAGCCCGCTCGTCCTCCAGTACGCGCAGCAGGCGCGCGCCTACGTGTGGGTGATGCTGGCCGTGACGGTGGCGGTCGGTGCGACGGTGCGCGGCGGCCGCTGGCTGTGGATCGGCGCCGTAGCGGCGGTCGCGGCGCTGTGGCTGCACTACATGGCGCTGCTGGTGATCGTGCCTCTGTGTGTCTGGCTCGTGCGGGAGCGTGGTCGAGGCGCGCTGGGCTACGTGCTCGCCTGCGTTCTGGCGCAGGCGGCACTGGTCCCGCTCATGCTCGACCAGTTCGGTCGCGACGGCGGCACCGGCGGCCTCACCGACGTGGCGTTCTCGGTCTCGAGCGCCGGCCGCGTCCTCGGGGCGCCGTTCGACGGCCGCTGGGCGAGCGGGCTCGACTGGCCGCAGCTCGTCGGCGCGGTGGCAACGGTGGCTGCCGTCGCGCTCATCTGGCGACAATCCCGGCTGCTGGCGGTCCTTGCCGCGACCGCCCCGCTGGCGCTCGTGGCCGCCGCGGTGGTGGGGTCGGACCTTCTGCTCAGCCGCTACGCGACCGTGGCCGCGCCGATGATGCTCGTCGCGCTGGCCGCTGCGCCGCGCCCGGTGCTGGCACTTGCGGTCGCGGCCATCGCCGGCGGGCTCGTCCTCAGTCACGGCGGCTCGGGGCGCTACGCGCCGCTGCGCGAGGCGATCACGGTCATCGAGGACGACTACGAGCCCGGCGATGCGATCGTGCTGGACCCCAATCCGGCGATCACCGTCCCCGCCGAGCACTACATCGCGCGGCTGCTTTCCCCGCGGCCCGAGCTGCGGCCGGTCGGGGCGCCGCTGGAAGGACGCACCTGGATCGTGGCGGAGGTGGACGGACCCGAGGCAAGGCGCGGCGAGTGCCTCACCACCTCGATCACGGTTTGCACAGTGCTCGCGTGGTAAGACACCTGACATGGCTTATTCGGTCCCAGATCTTCCGTACGACTACGACGCGCTCGAGCCGCACATCGACGAGGCGACGATGCGCGTCCACCACGACAAGCACCATCAGGCTTACGTGGACAAGGCCAACGGCGCCCTGGAGGGCACCGAGTGGGCCGACAAGGAAGTCGAGGAGGTTCTCCAGAACCTCGACTCACTGCCGTCCGACAAGCAGGGTCCCGTCCGCAACAACGCCGGCGGCCATTACAACCACTCGCTGTTCTGGGAGTCGATGAGCCCGGACGGCGGCGGGGAGCCCGGCGGCGACCTGGCCGAGGCCATCAACGCCAAGTTCGGCTCCTTCGACGACTTCAAGGCGGCCTTCAAGGAGGCCGGCATCGGCCAGTTCGGCTCCGGCTGGGCCTGGCTCGTGGCCGACGGCTCCGGCGGCGTCGACCTCGTCAAGACGCCCAACCAGGACACGCCGCTGTCGGACGGCAAGACGCCGCTGCTCGGCTGCGACGTCTGGGAGCACGCGTACTACCTCAAGTACCAGAACAAGCGGCCCGACTACATCGACGCGTGGTGGAACACGGTCGACTGGGACAAGGTCGCAGAGCGCTTCTCGGCGGCCTAGGCGTGACTACGCGCCGGTGGCGATGGTGCCATCGGCGCGGATCGCCACGTTGGCGGCCTTGGCCGACTTGGGCGTCTCGTACTGCTTGAGCGCCCGCGGGTACGAGGTGACGTCCAGGTAGCCGAGGTGGTCCTCGACACCGGACACGAAGACCGCGTCGGTGTCCGTCGCCGGATCGTGCACGACCAGCGCGCAGCTGTCGGGAGCCATCAGGGTCCCGGCCAGCGGCGCGACCCGGCCCACCCGCGCGTACGCGCCGGTGAACTGGCCGAGGGTGACGCGCAGGTCGGCGGCCTCGGCGCTGGCCGTCGTGTTCCACTCCTTCAGGCAGCGAGCGTCGCTCGGTGAGATCGCGACCGTCGCGGGCGGGAGCCTCTTCGCGTCGTCCTCGCCGCGGATCATGTTGGTGACGCCGGCAGCGGCCGCGGCGGCGACCACCAGCCCGGCGCTGCCCTTCAGCGCGCGCAGCGGGACGGTGCTGCGGACCCGCGGACGCTTCGGCGCCTCGACGACCGCCGCCTTCGGCTCCGGTTCGTCTGAAACAAGCGGACCTGCCCGCTTGATTCACCGGCTGGGCGACGGTGGCGGGCAATGGGGAGAAGATGGTGTCCAGTGGCGAGCTGTAGGCGACGACGGGTCGCGCCTGCGCGATGGGCTTCGCCGGCCTGGCCGGGTCCTCCAGCGCGCGGGCGCGGAAGGCGAAGGTCCCGGCGGAAGGTGCGGGCGCCGGCTCGGGTTCGGGCTCGGGCTCGGGCTCAGGCTCGATGGCCTCCGGCTCGACCTCGACCGCATAGGCCTCGATCGTGTCGCCCCACGAGAATTCGATGGGGTCCTCCTCGCTGACGACATCGGCGAGGTCGAGGACGAAGGCGGGCGCGTCCGGTTCCTCGCGGCGAGGCTCCTGCTGACGCGGCGCGTCTGTCTGGTGATCGGTCCACCCGGACCCGTCCCACCAGCGCAGAAGTTCGCTGTCGCGGGGGTCGGGATACCAGCCGGGGGACGGCGCAGTCGTGGCGGCGACGCTCATCACGACCCGCATCGGCTTTTCGTCCACGAGGCTTTAGCCCTGACAAGCCGGTAGAACCTGCGTCGATGGAGGGGCTGCTCGAGCGCTTGCGCGCGGCGTGTGGTGAGGAGCACGTCATCACCCACCCGCACCAGCTGCGGACCTACGAGTCCGACGGGCTGCTGCACTACGCGGTGACGCCGGGCGCCGTCGTGCTGCCGGGCAGCGCCGAGGAGGTGGCGGCGTGCGTGAGGGCCTGCTTCGACCACCGGACCCCGTTCGTGGCGCGCGGTGCCGGCAGCGGCCTCTCCGGCGGTGCGCTGCCGGTCGCGGACGGGATCGTGATCGGGCTCAGCCGGCTGCGGCGCGTGCTGGAGGTCGATCTCGACAACGGCCGCATCGCACGTCGAGCCGGGCGTCACGAACGTGGAGGTCTCGGCGGCCGTCGGTCCCGACTTCTTCTACCCGCCGGATCCCTCGAGCCAGATCGTCTGCACGATCGGCGGCAACGTCGCCGAGAACTCGGGCGGCGCCCACTGCCTGAAGTACGGCTTCACCACCAACTACGTGACCGGCGTCGAGGCCGTCCTCAGCGACGGCACTGTGGTCGAGGTCGGCGGGCCGCGGGCGGACCTGCCCGGGTACGACCTGCTCGGCGCGCTGGTCGGCTCGGAGGGCACGCTCGCGGTCGTGACGAAGGTCTGGCTGCGCGTCGTGCCGGTCCCGGCCGCCGTGCGGACGCTCGTGGCGTTCTTCGACTCACCGCTGGCCGCGGGCGAGGCCGTGACCGCGATCACCGGCGCAGGCGTCGTGCCCGGGCGCGATCGAGATGATGGACAACCTCGCCATCCAGGCCGCCGAGCCGATGGCCAACGCGGGCTTCCCTCTCGACGCCGGGGCCGCCCTGCTCGTCGAGCTCGACGGCGACGAGCGCGAGTGCGACGCCCGCTTCACCGACGTCGAGGCCTTCTGCCGCGCCGCGGCGCCACCGAGGTCCGCGTCGCCCAGGACGCCGACGAGGCCGCGCGCTTCTGGCGGGCGCGCAAGGCGGCTTTCGCTGCCATGGGCCGCATCGCGCACGCCTACTACGTGCAGGACGGCGTCATCCCGCGCACCCGGCTGCCCGAGGCGCTGACCCGGATCGCCGAGCTGTCCGAGGAGTACGGCCTGCGCGTCGCCAACGTCTTCCACGCGGGCGACGGCAACCTCCATCCGCTCGTCTGTTACGACACGGACGAGGACGCGGGCCGCGCCGGGCGAGCTGTCCGAGCGGATCCTCGACGCGTGTCTCGAGCTCGGCGGCTCGATCACCGGCGAACACGGCGTCGGCCACGACAAGAAGAAGCACATGTCCAAGCAGTTCGCCGAGCCGGACCTGGCGGCGTTCCAGATGCTGCGCTGCGCCTTCGATCCGCACGGGCTGGCGAACCCGGGCAAGGTCATGCCCACGCCGCGGCTGTGCGGCGAGGTCCCGGGTGTGTACCGGCGCCATCCACTGGAGGAGGCGGGCGTTGCTGAGCGGTTCTGAGCCGGTCGCGGATCGTGGGATCCGGGACGCGGCCCTGGGGGCGCCCGGTCTCGGCCCCAGGGTTCGAAACTGCGGCATTGAGAGGAGTGGGAGCACGAGCCTGGCGACTTCACGGTGGTGGTCGGGGCCGGGGAGCCCGTCGCCGACGTGCAGACCCGGTTGGCCTCGGAGGGTCAGATGCTGGCGGTGGACGCTCCGGGTGGCGGGACGATCGGCGGGCTCGTGGCGACCGCGGACTCCGGGCCGCTGCGGCATCGGTACGGCGCGGTGCGGGACCTCGTGATCGGGGTGCAGATGGCGCTGGCCGACGGGACGATGGCGCGCGGCGGCGGACGGGTGATCAAGAACGTGGCGGGCTACGACCTGCCGAAGCTTGCGACGGGGTCTTTCGGGACGCTCGGCGTGATCACGGAGGTGGCGTTCCGGTGCCATCCGTTGCCGTCGACGTGGGCGACGGCTCGGCTCGGGCCCTTCGATGCCGAGACGTTGCAGCGGCGGGCGATCGAGGTGGCGCGGCTGCCGCTGGAGGCCGAGGCGTTCGATCTGGCGTGGGATGGTGAGGAGGGATGGCTGCTGGTTCGTTTCGCCGGCTCTGCCGCGGCTGACCGTGCGGCCGAGTTGGCCGGCGAGGTCATCGAGGATGACTCGGAGCTGTGGGAGCGCCAACGTGCGCGGCAGCGTGGAGACTTTGTGGTGCGGGTGCATGCACTTCCGACCGAAATCGCTCGATCATGCGTTTAGGCCTCCCGGCCGTTGGCCGCGCCGGTGTGGGAACCATCTGGCTCCAAGCCGAGCCGGGCACCCTTGGAGGTGCCATAGGCCCCCTAATGGTGCTCGACGCACCGGAAGAGGCTCGGCGGGACGACCCGTTCGGGCTCCGCGGCCGACCTGAGCGAGCGTTGATGCAGAGCCTCAAGAACCGTTTCGACCCCGAGAATCGATGCAACCCGGGCTTGATGATCTGATCAGCGACTGCGTGCACTGCGGCTTCTGCCTGCCGACGTGCCCGACGTATGACCTGTGGTCGGAGGAGATGGACTCCCCCCGCGGGCGGATCGTCCTGATGAAGGAGCTCGCCGGCGGCGAGATCTCGCCCGAGCTCGTCACCCATGTCGACCGCTGCCTGGGCTGCATGGCGTGCGTGACCGCCTGCCCGTCGGGCGTGAAGTACGACCTGCTGGTCAACCGGGCTCGCGCCGAGATCGAGAAGCGCTACCGGCGCCCCCGCCTCGAGCGGCTCAAGCGCAGGGCGATCTTCGCGATGTTCCCGCACCACCGCCGTCTCTCGGCGCTGAAGCCACTGCTCCCGCTGGCGCGCTTCGCTCCCCCCTTCCTCAGTGACCTGGCCCGGCTCGCGCCCCAGCGACCTCCGCGAGTCAAGCCACTTCCCGAGCGGGTCGGCACCGGCAAGCGGATCGGCTTCCTCCAGGGCTGCGTGCAGCGCGCCTACTTCCCCCACGTGAACCGTGCCACGGTCGACCTGCTGGCGGCGGAGGGATACGAGGTCTACTCCCCCACCCAGCCGGATTGCTGTGGCTCACTCGAACTGCACTCGGGCGAGGCGGACCGGGCCGAGCGCCGGGCGCGCGAGGTCGCCGAGGTCTTCAAGGACGTGGACACGATCGTCGTCAACGCCGCGGGCTGCGGCTCGGGCCTCAAGGAGTACGACTTCCTCAAGGACAAGGTCAAGGACGTCACGGAGGTCCTCCGGCCGCTGCGCAAGCCCCGCCACCTGGGTCTGACCGTCGCCTATCACGACGCCTGCCACCTCGCCCACGCCCAGGGCATTCGCGCGCAGCCGCGCAAGCTGCTCGAGGGCGTCGTCGACATCGTCGAGCCCGAGCACTGGGAGCTGTGTTGTGGAAGCGCCGGCATCTACAACCTCACCCAGCCGAAGGCGGCCGCCGAGCTCGGCCGGCGCAAGGCGCAGGCGCTGCTGGCGACCGGCGCCGATGCGATCGTCGCCGCCAACCCCGGGTGCACCCTGCAGATCCGGGCACATCTCCGTGACGAAGGCCGTGACTTGCCCGTATATCACCCGATGGAGGTCCTGTGGAGCTCTTTGACGAACCGGCCACTCGGCTCCTGAACCGGCTGCACGACGAGCTCGACTCCGAGCGCCGGCGGCTGCTCGACGCCCGTCGGCGCAACGTGGACCTCGACTTCCTCGAGCCCAGCGAGGCCACCGAGGGCGACTGGCGCATCGCGCCTGTCCCCCCCGCGCTCGAGGACCGGCGCGTCGAGATCACCGGACCTACCAACGCGAAGATGGTCATCAACGCGCTCAACAGCGGCGCGAAGTGCTTCATGGCCGACTTCGAGGACTCCAACTCGCCGACCTGGAAGAACATGACCGAGGGCCAGGAGAACCTCGCCGCCGCCATCCGGGGCACCCTGACCGCGCCCGGCAAGACACTCTCGGACGACCCGGCGGTGCTGCTCGCCCGCGTTCGCGGACTGCATCTCCCGGAGAAGCGGCTCGACGCATGCGGAGCCTTCATGGACTTCGCCCTCTACGTGCGCCACAACCATGAGGCGCTCGCCGATCGCGGCTGGGGTCCCTTCTTCTACTGCCCAAGCTCGAGTCGCACCTCGAGGCGCGGCTGTGGAACCGCGCCTTCGAGATCGCCGAGGACGAGCTCCGTCTTGGCCGCGGCACGATCCGCGCGACCGTGCTCATCGAGACCGTGCCCGCCGCCTTCGAGATGGAGGAGATCCTCTACGAGCTGCGCGAGCACGCCGCCGGCCTCAACGCCGGCCGCTGGGACTACCTCTTCTCGATGATCAAGTGCTTCTCCGAACGGCCGGAGTTCGTCCTGCCCGACCGCAACGCCGTGACGATGACCGCGCCGTTCATGCATGCCTACACGGAGCGGCTCGTGTCCGTCTGCCACCGCCGCGGCGCGCACGCGATGGGCGGGATGAGCGCGGTGATCCCGAGCCGGACGGACGAGGCGGCCAACCAGCGAGCGCTCGAAGCCGTCGCCTCCGACAAGCGACGGGAGGTCGGGCAGGGCTTCGACGGGACGTGGGTCGCGCATCCGGACTCCGTCGAGGTCGCCCTCGAGGAGTTCGACCGTCGCCAACCAGCTCGACGTGCTGCGCGAGGACGTCTCGGTCAGCGCGGCCGACCTCCTCGCGGTCAGCGCGACCGATGGCTCGATCACCGAAGAGGGCCTGCGCAACGACATCGACGTCGGCATCCGGTACATCCAGGCCTGGCTGGACGGCAACGGCGCCGCCGGCATCCACGGCCTGATGGAGGACGCTGCGACCGCCGAGATCGCGCGTGGCCAGGTGTGGCAGTGGCTCCGCCACGGAAAGGTCGGACTCGACACCGTGCACACGGTGCTCGACGAGCTCCACCCCGACGGCGGGGCCGCACGCGAGTTGTTCGAGCGTGTAGCGCTCTCCGAGCACTTCGCGGAGTTCCTGACCCTGCCCGCCTACGAGGTGCTCACATGAAACGCATGCTGCTCATCGGACTCCTCCTGCTGGCGGGATGCGGCGACGACAACGAGGCCGAGGCACCTGCTCCCTCGCCGGCCGCCGCCACCGAGCTGACCGTGACGGTGAACGGCAGCTCCCAGACCGTCACCGACGCCGCGGGCCTCACGCCGAAGGACCTCGCCCCCACCCCGGGCAACGTCGCGTGCACCGAGATCTACGGCGGCGACGCCACCGCCACCATCAAGGGCACGATCGAGGGTGAACCGGTCGACGCCGAGTTCTCTCTCCAGAACGGCTGCGAGATCGACCGCTGGGACCGCGCCGCCGCTCTTCTGGGGGAAGCACCCCAATAAGGCCCTTCACGGGTTGGCGAGCCCGCGGCGTGGAGAGGCCCACGGGCATGTCGCTGCCCCCCGAAGAACCGACGCGGCCCCTCGGCCGGCCGATCGAGCCCGTCGAGCCCGTCTACCGAGAGACCGTGGTCGCACCCGACGACGCCGTCTTCCGAGCGGAGGTACTGGATCGGCTCGGCGCGCTGCGGGTGTGGGTCGCTCTCGCGACGCTGCTTTCACTCCTGGCCATCGGCCTCGCTGCTTGGACGTACTTCCGCGAGGACGACGATCGCAACGCGAACCGCGGCTCAAGCGTTCGCGCCGCGGACGTGCAGGCCCTCCAGAAGCGGCTCGATCAGCTCGAGGCCCGGCCGCAGGGCGTGGCTGCGGCGGACGTGAACGCGATCGCGGACGAGCAGGCGGCACTGACCGACCAGGTGAACGATCTCGCCGGGCAGGTCGAGGCCGTCGGGGAGCCTGCGCCCGCGGTCGCGGAGGACGCCGAGGCCCGCGGCGCCATCGAGACCCTCGACCAGACCGTGCAGGATCTCGACGCGCGCGTGGCGGCACTCGAGTCGCAGCCCCCGGGATAATCAATCGCATGGAACCCGCCAAGGCGCAACGCGCGATCGTCATCATCGAAGCCGCTATCGGCATCGGCGCGGTTGTCGCGCCCGACAAGCTGATCGCCGCCTACGGCATGTCGCCGAAGGAGATGAACGGGATCGGCAAGTTCGGGATGCGGCTGTTCGGCATCCGCAACGTCGCCGTCGCCATCGCCAACGCGCGTGGCGAGCAGTGGGCGAAGGACTTCACGCTCGCAGTCCAGGCGCCGGACGCCGCGATGTTCGCCCACGCGTTCAAGACGGGCTACGTGCCCAAGCAGGCGGCAGGCGGCGCGCTGGCCACCGCGGGCCTCGTCACCGCGCTGTCGCTGATCGCCAAGAAGTCCTGACGTTCGCTGGCGCCGCGTGACGGTGCACGGTCGCCGGGAAGCGTGCCTCAGGCACGTGACCCCAGCGATCGGGTGCCGTCAGGCGGTGATCAGCGGGCGTCAGGCGCGGGTGAAGCGGCGGGGGGCGGTTGGACTCTCCTCCTCGGAGAGCGCCGCCGCCTTCTCGAGCGCGGCGAGGCGCTCGGGCGTCATGTCGTGCATGTTCGCCGCCTCGATCTCCGCGAGCAGCTCGGCGCCCTCGCGGGCGGCGTCCTCGTCGCGGACGACGACCTTGCCGGCGTCGTAATAGCGGTCGATCTCCTCGAAGAGGGCGTCGACGAGCTGGTCGGTCGGCACCTTGCGCAGGGCCTCGCCCTTGGAGTAGATGACGCCCATGTCCTTGGCGCCGGCGATGCCGAAGTCGGCGCCGGATGCCTCACCGATGCCGTTGACCGCGCAGCCGAGCACGGCGACCTCGATCGGGTCGGCGTAGGCCTCGAGGCGGCGCTCGATGTCCTGCACCACGGTGTCCATGTCGAACTGCAGGCGGCCGCAGGTCGGGCAGGCGATCAGCACCGGGCCGCGCTCGCGCAGCTTGAGGGCCTTGAGGATCTCCCAGGCGACCTTGACCTCCTCCTCCGCGTGGAAGGTCGACAGCGAGATGCGGATCGTGTCCCCCACCCCGTCGGCGAGCAGCGTGCCGAGGCCGACGGCCGACTTCAGGGAGCCCGACCACTTGGTGCCCGCCTCGGTGATGCCGAGGTGCAGCGGGTACGGGATCTTTTCGCTGAGCAGGCGGTTGGCGGCGATCGTGTTCGGGACGTTGGTCGACTTGATGGAGACCTTGAAGTCCTGGAAGTCGAGCGACTCCATGAGAGCGACCCACTCGGTCGCGGCGGTCACCAGCGCCTCGACCGGGTTCTCTCGCTCGAGCGCATGCAGGTGCTTGGGCAGCGAGCCGGAGTTCACGCCGATGCGCATCGGCGTACCTGCGGCGGTCGCCCGCTCGGCGACCTCGGCGACCTTGTCGCGCCCGCCGATGTTGCCCGGATTGAGGCGGACGCAGTGCGCGCCGGCGTCGATGGCCTTGAGCGCCAGCGTGTGGTTGAAGTGGATGTCGGCGATGATCGGGATCGGCGACTCGCGCACGATCGTCTTGAGCGCCTCGACGTCGCGATCACGCGGAACGGCGACGCGCACGAGGTCCGCCCCGGCGTCCGCGACCTTGCGGATCTGCTCCATTGTGGCGGCCAGGTTGGCCGTCTCCGTCTTGGTCATCGTCTGGACGACGACCGGCGCGCCCCCACCGATGAGGACGCCGCCGACGTTGACCTGACGCTGTGAAGCCACCCCTCCAGGATAGGAGGGGTGGTGCGCGGCCTACTGCCGGGGCTTGTCGTACATCGCGGCGATCTCGGACTCGTACTTCTCCGCGATCGGCTTGCGCTTGAGCTTCATCGTCGGGGTCAGCTCGTCGCCGCCCGGCGCCCAGTCGCCCAGACACCGTGAAGTACTTGACCTGCTCGACGCGGGCGAGCTTGGCGTTGGCGGCGTCGACGGCCTCCTGGAGGTGCTCGCGCACCTTCTCGTTGTCGGCGAGCGCGTCCAGATCGCGTGTCCTCGATGCCGTTCTGCTGCGCCCATGCGGGCGCGAAGTCGGGATCGAGCGCGATCAGCGCGGTGTTGTAGGGCTTGGCGTCACCGATGCAGCAGGCGTTGCCGATCAGCGGCGAGGCGGACTTGACGGTCGCCTCGATGTTCGCCGGCGACATGTTCTTGCCGGCCGCGTTGATGATGATCTCCTTCTTGCGGTCGACGATCTTGAGGTAGCCGTCCTCGTCGATCTGGCCGATGTCGCCCGTGTGCAGCCAGCCGTCGGAGTCGATCGCCTCGGCGGTCTTCTCGGGCAGGTTGCGGTAGCCGCCGCCCATCACGACGTCGGAGCGCATCAGCACCTCGCCGTCCTCGGCCAGCCGGATCTCCACGCCCTCCACGGGCGGGCCGACCGTGCCGATCTTGATCTTGTCCGGCGGGTTGACCGTGCCGGCGCCGCACGTCTCCGACATGCCCCACAGCTCGCCGAGCGGAATGCCGATGGCGTGGAAGAACATGATCACGTCGGGCGGCGTCGGGGCCGCGCCCGCGTTGACCGCGACGGCCTCGTCGAGCCCGAGCATCGCCGCGCACCTGCGCGAACTTCTCGGCGCCCTTCTCGGCGGTCTCGGCGACGTCGGCGGGGACCTCCTCGCCGGCCTGCTCGAGGCGCACCTTCTCGATCGCCGCGTCCAGGTGCTCGCGGTCGTCGGAGCCCGGGGTGAAGACGCCGCCGAGCATCGCGCCGCGCAGCTTCTCCCAGATCCGCGGAACCGCGAAGAACCAGGTCGGCTTGACGACGGGCAGGTAGGAGACGATCTCGCGCGGGTTCGCGCACGTCGTCACGCTCATCGCCGAAGACGATCGGCAGGTAGTGGTGGGCGGCGCGCTCGGCGATGTGCGCGTGCGGCAGCCACGAGATGACGCGGCTCTCGTCGGGGAACTGGACGACGTCCTCGATCTTCTCGACGGCGGCCATCAGGTTGCGATGCGTCAGCTGGACGCCCTTCGGCGGCCCGGTCGTCCCGGACGTGTAGATCAGCGTCAGCAGGTCCTCGGACTCGAGCGCGCGCCAGTGCGGCTCGGGTCGAAGTCGGGGTTGGAGCCCTCGATGTCGTCCCACGCGATCGTGTTCTCGCCCGTCGCGCCCTCGAGCACGACGACGGTCTCGAGCGTCTCGAGGCCGAGCTTGCGCGCGCCGTCGACCTGCTCGTAGTGGCCCTCCTCGATCAGTGCGACCTTGGCGGCGGCGTCGTCGACCACGTACTGGATCTGCTCGGGAGAGAGCGTCGCGTAGAGCGAGAACGGCGTGGCGCCGAGCGTCATCACGGCGAGGTCGGCGATCGCGAACTCGGGCCGGTTGGAGAACATCAGCGCGACGGTGTCGCCCTTGGCGACGCCCAGCTCGGCCAGGCCTCCGGCGAGCGCATCGACGCGGTCGCGCAGCTCACCCCAGGTGAGCGAGACCTCATCGTCCTTCGTGCGCTGCGCGACGCGATCGGCGTTCTGCTCGACCGTGATGCGAAACGCCTCCGCCATCGTGGCTGCATCGACGGCACGCTTCGCGGCTGTGCTGCTCTCCATGTCTCCCTCTCCGGTAACTGACGCTGGGTCACTTTGACGCTGGCGTCACCTTATCTGGAAACCCTCACCCGCCAGCCTGTTGAGATCGTTGGTGAAACCGACTGCGAACAGCATCAGGACGAGGGCGAAACCGATGAAGCCCGACTTCTCCATGACGCTGAAGGGGATCGGCTTGCGGCGGATCTTCTCCGCGACGGCCCAGAAGACGTGCCCGCCGTCGAGCGGCAGGAACGGGAAGAGGTTGATGACGCCGAGCGAGAGCGAGATCAGCGCCAGGACGAGCAGCGCCGTGCGCATGTCGAGCTGGAACGCCTGCCGCGTGACCTCGTAGGAGCCCACGATGCCCGAGATGTCCTTGCGCTTCTCGGCGTCGAAGATGCCGACGATCCGATCGACGCTCGTCGTGGTCACGAACCACATGTCGTCGAGCGCGCGGCCCGAGGCCTCGAACACGCCGACGTCGCGGAACTGCGGGGTCCTGCTGGAAGCCCGACCCGCATGCGCCCCTCGTCGGGGTCGAAGACCGGGCGGACGGCCTCCGTGAAGGTGCGGTTGTCGCGCTCGATCGTCAGGACGACGGGTGTCTCGGCGCGGCATCCGCTCTCCGGCTCGCCCTCGCACACATGGGTCCCGATGCGCTGGGAGAAGTCGCCGGCGGTACCGGGCCTCCCGTCGACCGCGACGATCCGGTCCTCGGCGCGGAGCACGCCTTCGGCGGGCGAGCCGACCTCCACCTCCTTGACCACCGAATCGTTGACGGCGATACCGCTGTCGAGTGTCAGTCCCGTGTAGATCGCGAAGGCGATCACGATGTTGACAAGGGGCCCGGCGAGGATCACCGCGATCCGCTTCCACGGCTTCTGCCGGTAGTACGCACGGTGCTCCACCTCGGGCGGGAGCTCCTCGTGCGGGTTCATGCCGCTGATCTTCACGTAGCCCCCGAGCGGGATCGCCCCGATCGCGTACTCCGTCTCTGACCCCTCACGGCGGCGCTTCCACAGCAGCGGCGGGAAGAACAGCGCGAAACGCTCGACGCGCATGCCGACGAGCTTGGCGACCACGAAGTGCCCCAGCTCGTGCAGCACGATCAGCGCCATGAAGCCCAGCGCGGCGAGCACGGCAGCGGTCATACGTGTGACCCCACCAGCGTCTCGGCGGTCGCCCGGGCGGCGGCGTCGGCCTCGTAGAGCGTCTCGAAGGAGTGCACGCGACTCGCGCCGACGTCGTCGAGCGTCGCCTCGATCACCTCGGCGATGCCGACGAAGGAGAGGCGGCCGGCCAGGAAGGCGTGCACGGCGACCTCGTTGGCGGCGTTGAGCACGCAGGGGGCGGTGCCGCCCGCCTTGGCGGCTTCACGCGCCAGCGCGCAGGCAGGCGAAGGTGTCCTCGTCCGGCGGCTCGAACTGCGAGGCTGCCGACCGCAGCCAGGTCGAGCGACGGCACGGGCACCTCGACGCGGTCCGGGTGGTGGAGGGCGTAGGCGATCGGCACGCGCATGTCGGGGTGGCCGAGGTGCGCGAGCGACGCGCCGTCGCACAGGGTCACGAGCGCGTGCACGAGCGACTGCGGGTGCACGACCACGTCGATGCGCTCGTAGGGCGTCCCGAACAGGTGGTGCGCCTCGATCACCTCGAGGCCCTTGTTCATCAGCGTCGCCGAGTCGATCGTGATCTTCCCGCCCATCGCCCACGTCGGGTGCGCCAGCGCGTCCTCGATGGTGACGTCGGCCAGTTCGGCCTTCGTCCGCCCGCGGAACGGGCCCACCGCTGGCGGTGAGCGTCAGCCTCTCGATGGTCCCGGGCCGCTCCCCCGCGATCAGCTGGTGCAGCGCGGAGTGCTCGGAGTCGACCGGGATCAGCTGCGCGCCGGTCGCCTCGCTGAGTGCCGTGACGAGCTCGCCGCCGACGACGAGCGACTCCTTGTTGGCCAGCGCGACGTCGATGCCCTCGCTGAGCGCGACGATGGTCGGTCCGAGGCCGGCGCTGCCGACGATCGCGTTGAGGACGAGGTCCGCTCCCGACTCGGCGACGAGCCGCGCCAGTCCTTCCGGGCCGACGAGCACGTCGCTGTGCTCGGCCGGCGCGCGCGCCGGCGTCCGGATCGGTCAAGGCGATGCGGTCGACCCCGTGCCGGCGAGCGAGCTCGAGCAGCCCGTCGCAGTCGGAGTGCGCGCTCAGGCCGACGAGCGTGAAGGCCTCCGGAGCACGCGCCGACCACGTCCAGCGCCTGCCGCGC
Source organism: uncultured Solirubrobacteraceae bacterium (assembly GCA_963759945.1). Taxonomy (GTDB): domain Bacteria; phylum Actinomycetota; class Thermoleophilia; order Solirubrobacterales; family Solirubrobacteraceae; genus DATLGB01. Next base: position 56,803 of record CAVXBH010000029.1, read on the forward strand.
CGACCGAGCCCGTGGCGCCGAGGATTACGAGCCGCTTCACGGACCGGAGATTAGGTGCCGGCGCCTGAGCGCCGGCTAAGCGGGCGCCCGAACCAGAGCCCGGCAAGGGTGAGCGCCAGCAGGGGCGGGAACACGAAGACCTGAGCGCCGTCGAAGAGGTAGTCCGTCACGAGCAGGACCGCGCCGGTGAGCGCGATGCCGAGGCACACGAGTCCGCCGATCAGCATCCGGTTGGCGTGCTCGATCAGCCACGGCCGCTCGCCCTGGTGGAACAGGACGCGGTGCGCGGCGGACGGTGCGATCAGGAAGGCGGTCGCGAGCGCCGCCGAACAGGAGCGTCACGAAGTAGACGTTGCGCTGAAAGCCCGTCACCTTCTCGAAGCCCTGTGCGAAGGGCACCGTGAGCAGGAACCCGAACAGGATCTGCACGCCCGGCATGGCGACGCGCAGCTCGTTGAGCAGCTCGATCATCTGCCGGTCCTGCTTGTCCTCGGTCTGCTCCCCCGCGTTCACGAGTTCGGAGTACCCAGGTTGGGGCCCCCGAGCGCGGCGCGGCGCCGCGCCACCGTCCTGCCATGGCGTGCGAGCCGCGCCCGCACCACGAGCTTCGACGTCGGAGTGGCCTCGAACCGACGTGAGATCCGGCAGAGGAACGCGGATCGGGCGGACGGCCGCGGCGCGCGCAGTCGGCAGGTCGCGGACCCGCCCCGGCGGATCGCCATCGAACAGCTCCCGAAACGCCGGCCCCGGCTGCTGGCGTTGAAGTGGACCCGCCCCGAACGCGCCGAGGTCACGGCAGCGAGCAGCCTTCCCTCGTGCAACTGCAGACGGATCTCGGACAGGCCACGATCGGGAACCGGCGGGGGCTTGATCGTCGGCGCTGGTCGCGGCTTGCGAGCGCGCCTGATCCGGATGGCAACGGAGCCTCGCGCGCCGGTGCCGCTGAGTGCCGTGACGGTGACCCGGCCCGGCCGAGCCGGCGCGCGGAACAGGCCGTTCGCATTGATGGTGCCTGCATCGACACGCCAGCGGACTCCCTTTCGGACGCCCGGACCGGTGGCCGTCAGCTTGGTCGAGCTCGAGGTGCGCACCGACCTCGGGGCACCCGAGATCCCTAGCTTCCCCGGCTGCGGCGGCCCGCCGGCGACGGTCAGCGTCACCGCGGCGGCGGGAGGCGTGCGCGGGAAAGGGCTCGACGCGTCGCGCGCGGCGACGGTGAAGGTGTCCGCGCCGTCGAAGCCCGGGTTGGGCGTGTAACGGACGCTCGAGGCCGCGAACCACGTCCCGACCGGCTGATCGAGCGTGCCGCCTGTCGGTGCCGTGACGATCTGGAACTCGCGGGGTCCGGGCGAGCCGAGATGCACGTCGTCGTAGGTGGTGGCCTCCAACGCGATCGCCGTCGTCTCATCCGCCGGCACCTTCCCGGCGCTGACCGGCTCGGCGAGGTGACCGTTGACCACGGAGACCTCGGCGTCGTACACCCCCGGGTTGACCTCGTCCGTCTCCGCGATCACGTTGTCGGGATCGGCGTCCGCGCGCAGCCAGTAGCGACCAGGTGCGGCCTCTGAGATGTCGATCCATTGGAACGCGAGCACGTAGCTGTAGATGTCGCGCCACCCGGCGGAGACGCCCATGAACACGCTCGCGGCCTCGGGCTCCCCGCTGCGGCAGAACTGTCCCGCGTCCTCGGTGTATGTGGCGGTGGCCGCGGCGGGCGCCTCTATCGGCTCGGAATCCTCCAGGCAGAAGCCCACCTTCTGGCTGGGTGCCACCTCGGCCGACCGGTCGGCCGACCACAGCGAATAGCGCATCGCGTTCCGCAGATGCCAGTGCGCGTGGTCGTCGTTGGTCTCGTAGAGGAGATCCGCCGCGGAGGCCCGGTCGGTGAAGGCCCCGGCGTCGTCGTAGACGCGCTGGGACACGGTCCGCATGCTTCCGGCGAGCGGGTCCGAGCCGCGGATCTCGAGGGCGCCCGGGCCACGGTTGTGGACGAATCCGTCCATGCGCAGCAAGAGTCGCGACCCCTGGGCGTCGCCGTAGACCACCGGCGCGTTGCCCCCGACGGGCGGATCCGCCACAAGATCGGGGAGCACGGGCGCCCCCGCGGAACGACCCGGGTGGGCGAGGCACAGGCCCATCATCAGAGCGATCGCAACGCACCACAGACTGAAACGGTCGACGATCACGGACGGGAGCATTTTCCCACAATGTCGACAAATGTTCGTAAATAGAGCTAATGTCGGCATGGGCAGACGTTCGGATAAACAAGAAGTTGGGAGTAGGAATGGCTCGTACAACCGGCGCACTGCGCCGCGCAATGACTTTCGTGGTCGTGGCGGTAACGCTCGTCGCAGCACCGGCGGCTGCACAGGCGGCGCCCGGCATCAGCGTCGCGCCGTCGCTCCCGGGCTCGGTGTACGTCGGGCAGGTCGGTGCTGCAGGCAGCGTGACGGTCAGCGCCGTCGGTGATCCTGTCCCCTTCGCGCTGGACAACGGCAAGTCGATCGGCATCTGCACCAACAGCCCCGCACCCGCAGACAGCGGTTGCGAGGTCATCGGAACCCCGTGGGACTCCGGAATCACGATCACGCCGTCCTGTGGGCAAGCGTCCCCGAACAGCACGACGATCCCCGTCTGCCAGACGCCCGACAAGGACGTGCTGCGCTTGGCCACGACCGCAACCGGCGCCGCCGGCACGACCTGCGAAGGCATCGTGTTCGACGTCACGACGCTCGACGCGACCAGCGGCATGTACAGGCTCGCGCCACAGCCCTTCAACAGCTACGTGACGCTCGGCGCGCCGGGCACCAAGTGCACCGTCAACTTCACCTTCGATGTCCTGCGGGCGCCCACGACGGACGCCGATACAGCCGCAGCCGGCGTGCAGACCCGCGCGCTGACCACAGCGGGCGGCTGGTACTGGGCCGACGACAGAAGAAGGTCGGGCCGCTGAAGGCCGCGGGCAGCGTGCCGCTGACCGTCACTCCTTGCCCGCCCGGCTCCGACAACGGCACCCCGCCGTGCAACAACCCCTGCCCGCCCGGCTCCGACAACGGCACCCCGCCGTGCAACAACCCCTGCCCGCCCGGCTCGGACAACGACGCCCCGCCGTGCGACGATCCCTGCCCCGAGGGCTCCGACAACGACGTCGTGCCGTGCGACGACATCGAGATCCTCGAGAAGATGTCGGCGAGCCTCACGGTCAGTTGCGCGGACAAGCGCTTCGCTGCCGTGACCAGGGTCGATGGTTCCGCGGCCAACATCGTCAGGGTCGTGTTCCTTCGCGACGGGCGCGTCGTGAGGAAGCTGAAGAAGGCCAACAACGGTCCCAGCAGCTTCCGGTACGGCGGCAGCCTGAGGCAGCTCCGTAAGTTGCGCGGAAAGTTCAAGACCCGCGTCGCAGTGCGCAGGCCCGGTACGTTCGACCCGGAGGAGAAGACGTACATCCGCGTCGCCCGCGACAGCAGAGTTCCTCAATGCGAAGCGCTGCGTGAAGCCCCCCATCGACCGCAAGTACAAGAAGATCGGGGGCGACGATCGCCGCCAAGGTGGGATGCCTCGATGAGGGCTACGCCGTCGCGATGGCGCCGATCGGGCCCGCCCGCCTGGTCGACCACGTCGAGTTCACGATCACCCGGGGCGGACCGCGCAAGACCGTCCGGTCCGCCAACGGCCCGCGCGGCACATGGGTCATCAGCGGCCCCGCGGACGAGATCCCCCTCGGCGCGGAGGTCCACGCCAGGGTCTTCCTGAGGAAGCCCGGCTCGTTCAAGGAGAGGCGACTCGACCTCGAAGCGGACTTCTACCGGCCGCTGCGGGTCAAGCAGGAGTGCGCGCCCGACCGGACACCCGGTCGCCGCGCTGAGTGCGTAGGTGCCGGCCCGCCTACTGACCATCCTCACCCTCGCCGGCGCCGTGCTCTTCATGAGCACGGCGCCCGCCTGGGCTGGGCCGGCGCCGCTGACGGCGTCCGGGGTGCTCGCTCCGGGCAAGGACCCGCTGCGCTTTCTCGAGCAGCCTGGGGATCAGCTGCGCCTCTCCGACGAGAAGCGGCTCACACGCTGGACGACCGCTTTCCGCCATTTCCCGCTGCGCGCGCAGCCGAGCGACGGCGCCCGCCGCATCAAGGCGCTCTCGCTGGTCAGCGCCTCGAAGACGCGGGAGGTCTACGGCGTCCTGCGCGGTGTCGTCGACCGCGGGGGCCGCGTGTGGTACCAGGTACGCATCCCCGGCGAGCCCAACGGTCGCATCGGGTGGGCACGCGCGCGCGCCTTCAATCCCGTACGCATCGTGAAGACGCGCCTGGTCGTCGACCGGAGCACGTTGCGGGCGACGTTCACCCGCAACGGCCGCACGGAGTGGCAGGCCCCCGTCGGTATCGGCAAGCCGAGCACGCCCACCCCGGGCGGTCATTTCTACGTCGATCGGGAGGAGGGCGCGATCTTCGGACCGGTGTACGGCACGAACATCTTCTTCACCAACGCCTACGCACCCGTGGACTGGACCGGGCCGCCGATCGTGGGCATCCACGGGACCAATGACCCGAATGCGATACCTGGCCGCATCTCGAGTGGCTGCATCCGGCTGCGCAATGCAGACGTTTCCCGCCTGGCCGGTCTGATGCCGGTCGGCACCCCGCTGCGCATCCGCTGAGCGCATCGAACAGACGTCCAGACGACCGACTGGACATACGTCGAACAAGCACGCCGGTTGATCGCCGGCGTGCTACAGCGCACCGATCCGTGGGGGCATGGGCCCTCGCACCTCGTCCCGCGTCCTGGCCGTGGCTGTCTGCACGATCGGCGCTCTGTTCCCTTCCTCCGCCTTGGCTGGTACCGACCAGTACCGCGCTGACCAGTGGGGGCTGGACGCCGTCGCCGCACCGGAAGCGTGGCAGCAGTCCACGGGCGCCGGCGTCGTCGTCGCGGTGGTCGACTCGGGCGTCGAGATCACCCACCCCGATCTCGCCGCCAACCTCTGGACGAATCCCGACGAGACCGCCAACGGCATCGATGATGACGGCAACGGCATCGTCGACGACCTTCACGGGGCCAATCTGGTGGACGGGAGTGCCGATGTCTCCGACGACCTCGGCCACGGGACACACGTCGCCGGCATCATCGCGGCGCGCGCCGGCAATGGGATCGGCGGGATGGGCCTGGCCCCCGACGCGCACATCATGGCCGTCAAGGTCTACGACCCGGCTGCCGGATCCGGCCAGGAGACGACCGCTGCGGGCATCCGCTACGCGGTCGACGAGGGCGCTCGCATCATCAACGTCTCGATGGGCAGCGACTCCCTCGGCGCGCCGCTGGCCGACGCCGTGGCCTACGCGTCCGCCCAGGGCGCCACCGTCGTCGCCGCGGCCGGCAACGCGGGCACCGACAACGACGTCGAGCCGATGTACCCCGCTTCCGTGCAGGACCCGGCCGTCCTGAGCGTCACCGCGAGCAACGAGGACGGCGCGATCGCCGACACGAACTTCGGCGCCCGCTCGGTCCACCTCGCCGCGCCCGGCCAGTTCATTCTCTCCACCGTCAGCGGCGCCGAGTACGAGCTGCGCGGCGGTTCGTCGATGGCAACCCCATTCGTCTCCGGCGCCCTCGCGCTGCTTGCCGCAGCGCGCCCGGACCTGTCACAGACCGAGCTGCGCGAGGCGCTGCTGGCCACTGCGAACGCCACCCCGAAAGTACGCGGCAAGGTGTCTGCGGGCGCGCTCGACGTAGGAGCGGCGATGCACCGGCTCGTGGAGGGCGACTGGGGCGCCGAGCCGGCGGTGGCGCCCCTGAAGAATCCGGCCCTGAACCCGAGCCTCCGCCTGTACGCACCACGCAAGGTCCGTCAGGGCCGCCACGTGACGCTGCGGTGGGCGGCTCGGAACGCCGACCGAGTTGCCACCTGGCGTGTGACGCTGCCCCGTGGGCGGTCCGTGAATGTCCGCGGCGCCGGGCGCCGCGTGTCGGTGCGCGCCGCGCGCCGAGGCCGTGTCGCGCTGAAGGTGACCGGCTACGACGCCGGCGGCACGAAGCTCGCCAGTGCCCTGGCTCGCGTTCGCGTCGTCCGCGCCTACTGACTCACAACATCGCTCCCCACACGTAGTAGCCGGCGACTAGCGCGAAGAAAGCGGCGTCGAGGCGGTCCAGCGCTCCGCCGTGCACGCCGAACAGGTTGCCCGCGTCCTTGGTCCCGGCGTCACGCTTGACCTGGGACTCGAACAGGTCGCCGATCGGGGCGGCGAGCCCGACGGCGATGCCGAGGTACATCGCGTGCTCGAAGTCCAGCCAGTCCTGGTAGAGCGCCGCGAGCTGGACGGCGACGATGCAGGTGACGAAGCCGATGATCACGCCCTCCCACGTCTTGTTCGGCGAGACGCGTGGCGCGAGCTTGCGGCGGCCGAACGCGCGACCGCCGAGATAGGCGCCACTGTCGCCGATGAAGGTGCCGATGAGGACGTTGATGACGATGTCGCGGCCGTGCGGAAGCTCGCGCAGGAGCACCGCGTGCGCGACCGCGAAGCCGATCCACATCGCGCCCATCGCCGTCAGCGACAGCCGCGCGGTCATCGAAGGGCCGCCTGGCATCATCAGGGCGAGGCCGAACATCAGCGGGAAGATCACCACCGCCGTGAGCAGGACCTGGTGCTCACCGCCGTAGTAGGCGCCGGCGACGAAGGCGATCAACGCGATGAAGCCTGCGAGCTTGACCGGCTTGACGCGCTCGTACATCCCCCACAGCTCGCCCATGGCCGCGCCACCCAGGAACAGCGCGGTCAGCGCGAAGGCCTCCTGGCCGATGACGATCAGGACGACGGCGAGTGCCGCCGCGGGCACGCCGACCGCGACGCGAGCTGCGAAATCCCCGGGCACAGTGGGCGCGACCCTATCTGCCGCCGAAGCGGCGCTTGCGCGCTTCGTACTCCTGCAACGCATCCTCCAGGTCCGCGCGGGAGAAGTCCGGCCACAGGACCGGGGTGAAGACGAACTCCGAGTAGGCGCACTGCCAGGGGAGGAAGTTCGACGTTCTTTGCTCTCCGCTCGTGCGGATCAGCAGGTCCGGTTCGTGCATCTCCGGCGCGTACAGACGGGCCGCGAACTCTTCTTCGGTCGCGCCGGTGAACCCCCGCGCCGCGTCGAGGATCTCCGCCCGGCCGCCGTAGTTGAAGGCGACGAAGAGGGTGATACGCGTGTTGTGGGAGGTCTGCTCCTCGGCCCAGTCCATCAGCCGGATGAGATCGGGATCGACGCCCTCGCGGCGGCCGATGAAGCGCATCCGCACGCCCGAGTCGTTGAGCTCGGGCGTCTCCCCCAGGATCCGCTCGGCGAACATGTTCATGAGCGCTTCGACCTCGGCGTCCGGGCGGCCCCAGTTCTCCGTGGAGAACGAGTAGACGGTCAGCTCCTCGATGCCGAGGTCGACCGCGTCCTTCAGGCGCGCCTTGACCGTGTCGGCGCCGGCCTGGTGGCCCTCGGCCACGTCCAGGTCACGTTGCTGTGCCCAACGGCCATTGCCGTCGGTGATGATCGCGACATACCGCGCAGGCATGTCGGCTCAGACTTCGAGGATCTCGGCCTCTTTGGCCTTCAGCGTCGTGTCGATCTCGGCGATCTGGGCGTCCGTGAGCTTCTGGAGCGCCTCCTCGGCGCGGTGCTCGTCGTCCTGGCCGACGTCGCCGGACTCGCGCAGCTCGCGCAGGTCCTGCATCGTGTCGCGACGGACGTTGCGGACGGCGATGCGGCCCTCCTCGGCGACCTGGCGCGCGACCTTGACCATGTCGCGGCGGCGCTCCTCGGTCATCTCCGGGATCTGCAGGCGGATGATCGCTCCGTCGTTGTTGGGCGTCAGCCCGAGGTCGGATTCCTGGATGGAGCGCTCGATCGCCTTCATCGCGGACTTGTCGTAGGGCTGAATCGTGATCAGGCGCGCCTCGGGTGCGTTGACCGTGGCCAACTGCCGGAGCGGGGTCTGCGTGCCGTAGTAGTCGACAACGACGCGATCCAGCAGGGACGGGCTCGCGCGGCCGGCCCGCACGGTCGAGAACTTCGTGCGCGTCGCGTCGACGGACTTCGCCATGTTCTCTTTGGCGTCAGCGAGAAAGTCGTCGATGATCGTCATGGCGTGTGCACCAGCGTTCCCACCCTCTCGCCGGACACTATCCGGTCGATGTTCGTCTCGTCATCCATGTTGAACACGTGGATGTCCATCCCGTTGTCCATGCACAACGAGAAGGCAGTGGAGTCCATCACCTTGAGGCCGCGCTGCAGCGCCTCCATATGCGTGATCTCGGCCAGGAACTCGGCGTCGGGATCCTTGCGTGGGTCCGCGGAGTAGACACCCTCGACGCCGTTCTTGGCCATCAGGATGGCCTCGGCGTGGATCTCCTGTGCGCGCAGGGCGGCCGCTGTGTCGGACGTGAAGAACGGGTTGCCGGTGCCGGCGGCGAAGATCACGACGCGCTTCTTCTCGAGGTGGCGCATGGCGCGGCGGCGGATGAACGGCTCGGCGACCTCGGCCACCGCGATCGCCGACTGCACCCGGGTGTGGACGCCGAGCGCCTCGAGGCGGTCCTGCAACGTGACCGCGTTGATGACGATCGCGAGCATGCCGAGGTAGTCGGCCGTCGCGCGGTCCATCCCCTCGGCGGCGTTGGAGATGCCGCGGTAGATGTTGCCCGCGCCCAGCACGACCGCGATCTCGACGCCGCGGTCGTGCACCTGCTTGAGCTGGCGGGCGATGAGATCGACCTTCTCCGGATCGATGCCGTACTCCCGGCTGCCCATGAGGGCCTCGCCGGAGAGCTTCAGCAGGATCCGTGAGAAAGCGGGATCAGGCACCGACGGCGAACCGCGCGAACCGCTTGATCTCGACGTTCTCCCCCAGCTGGCCCGACAGCTCCTTGCGGATGCCGTCGATCGTCTTGCCGTCGTACTTGTCGGCGTTGACGTGCTGCTGGTCCATGAGGGTGACCTCTTCGAGCCACTTGCGCAGCTTCCCCTCGGCGATCTTCGGCCGGACGTTCTCCGGCTTGTCGGCGGCCTGCTGCTCGAAGACGCGCAGCTCGGCCTCGCGGTCGTTCTCCGGCACGTCATCCGCGGAGACGTAGCGGATGCTCGGGATCGCCGCGATGTGCATCGCCACGGCCTTCGCGAAGTCCACGAAGTCCGGGTTGCGGGCGACGAAGTCGGTGTTGCAGCCGACCTCGACGAGCACGCCGATCTTCGCGTTGGCGTGGATGTATGACTGGACCGTGCCCTCGGAGGTCTCCCGACCGCCGAGCTTGAGGGCCTTGTCGCCGAGCTTCACGCGCAGCAACTCGACGGCCTTGTCGACCTCACCGTCGGTCTCCTGCAGAGCCTTCTTGCAGTCCATCATCCCCGCGCCCGTCTTGTCGCGGAGTTCCTTGACCATGGCGGCCGTGACGTCAGCCATTCGTCGTCTCCTCGGTGGTGCTCGTGGTCTCGGGGCCGGGGGCCGCGGACGAATCTGCTTCTCGGTCTCGAGCGGACCGGCGCTGGGCTCGGGCTTGGCCACGGGCTTGGGCTTTGCCTTCGGCTTGGCCTTCGGCTTCGCCTTGACGGCGGCCGAGGCGGGCTTGCCGCTCGGGGCCGGCTTGGGCGGCAGGTCCTCGTCGACCGTCGGAGCGGGGTGCGGGCGGCCCGTGCCGTCGCCACCGCGCTCGACCGGCGTCTGGGCCTTGCGGCTCGCGACGGCCTCGGCCTGACGCTCCTCGACGCGCTCGGCCTGAGCGGCCGCCTCGGCGGCTTCGGCCTCCACGCGGGCCTGCTCCTCGGCCTCTCGCTTGGCGGCCTCCTCGGCCTCCTTGCGGGCGCGCTCCTCGGTCTCCTTGCGCACGCGCTCTTCCTCGACCTGCTGCCACGCGGCACGGCCGCCGCGGATGACGTCGCCGAGCGCGCCAGTGATGACCGCGCAGGACTTCATCGCGTCGTCGTTGCCGGGGATCACGTACTGGATGCCGTCCGGGTCGCAGTTGGTGTCGACCAGGCCGATGATCGGGATGCGCAGGCGCTTGGCCTCCTTGACGGCGATGTCCTCCGTCTTGAGGTCCACGACGAACATCGCGTCGGGCGGGCGCTGCATGTTCTTGACGCCGCCGAGGTTGGCCTGCAGCTTGGCGAGGTCGGCCAGGGCCTTCATGCGCTCCTGGGTCGGCAGCAGCTCCAGCTGGCCGGTGCTCTGGTAGCGCTCGAGATCGTGCAGGCGCTTGATGCGCAGCGAGATCGTCTGGAAGTTGGTGAGCACGCCACCCAGCCAGCGCTGGTTGACGTACGGCATGCCGCAGCTCTCGGCGACCTCCTTGATGGAGTCGCGAGCCTGCTTCTTGGTGCCGACGAAGAGGATCGTGCCGCCGCGGCGGGCGACGCCCTCGGCGAAGGTCTTCGCGTTATCGAGCAGATCCTGCGTCTTGAGCAGGTCGATGAGGTAGATCCCCTCGCGCTCGCCGTGGATGAAGCGGCGCATCTTCGGGTTCCAGCGGCGTGTCTGATGGCCGAAGTGGACGCCGGCCTCCAGCAGCTCTCTGAGGCCGACTTCGGCCATTTTGGTTCTCCTTATTGGGTGGGACTGCGTCCGGGCGCCCTAGTCAGTGACAGGAGGTGGGGCATCCGGGGTCGGATTTCTGAACTCGTTGAGGGTAGCGGCGAGGTCCTCCGGCGGGGGCGAGGTCCATTGCTCCAGGCGGTGAGCGTGGAGGAACTGTCGGTTCAGCCCGGGATGGGGCACGCCGTAGTCCGGATCACCGAGGATGGGATGACCGATGGCCTTGAAGTGGGCCCGGATCTGGTGCGTGCGGCCGGTCTCCAGGCGCACATGGAGAGCGTCGCGTCAGGGAAGGTCTCCACCGCTTCGAAATGCGTCACCGCGGGCCTCGGTTCGTCCGTGTCGCTCGAGCGCAAGGTTCTCCGTCGACGATCTCGCCCAAGAGGCGCATCGATAGTGCCCTTCAGGGCCGGTGGCCTTCCCTTGACGAGCGCCACGTATTCGCGGGTCATCTCTCTTGGGTCGGTGGCTTCCCATGCCCGCTGATTTCTGGTGAAGAGGATGAGTCCGGACGTGTCCCGGTCCAGGCGGTGGACGACTCCCGGGCGGGTTGGGTCGGGGCCTCCGGCGATCCGGCCCTTCAGGGCGTCGACGAGCGTCGCGCCTCTGACGCCGGGCGCGGGGTGCACGATCACGCCGGGCGCCTTGTCGACGACGAGGAAGTCCTCGTCTTCGTGGACGATCACGACCGGCAGTGATGAATGAGGCATCTCCTGGATGCCTGTTTCGTCATCGGCGACCTCGATCGCCTCCGTGCCCTGGACGACCCAGGACTTCGGCCGGACGACGCCGTCGACCGTGACCCTTCCTTCGGTGATCGCCTTGGCGGCTTCGGAGCGCGACCCGAAGCGCGGCGCCAGCAGGACGTCAAGCCTTTGACTCACGCGGTTTCTCCATGACGTAGACCAGAGCAAGCACCCCGAAGGTGATCGCCATGTCCGCGACGTTGAACGCCGGCCACAACGGCAGTTTGATGAAGTCCGTCACGCCGTCGTCGCGGAAGACACGGTCGATCAGATTTCCCGCCGCGCCGCCGAGCAGCAGCCCCGTCGGCACCCAGGTGCCCCGCTTCTCGCGGTTGCGGAAGAAGAAGACGAGCAGGGCGACGACGGCGAGCCCCGTGATCAGCGCGATCACGATGCCGCCGTCCTCGAAGAAGCCGAAGGCGATGCCGGTGTTGCGCGAGTTGACGAGCTCGACGCCCGGGAGGATCGGGTCGCTGTCGCCGCGGTCGACGGCGCCGCGGGCCAGCGCCTTGGTCGCCTGGTCGAGCCCCACCACCGCTGCGGTCAGCGCGGCGGCCCGGGCGGTCGGCCTCATCCGGGCCGGATGGCGCCGACGATGATCGCCGCGGCCACCTGCAACACGATCAGAGCGACGATCGGGCTGAAGTCGAACGGGCCGAAGGAGAGGCCGAGGCGGCGGAAGATGCGCAGGAAGGGCTCGGCGCAGTCGCGCAGGAAGTCGAGCACGGCGTTCGCCGGCCGCGAGAACGGGACCCGCACTCCGAGGGAGAAGAGCAGCTGCATGACGATCCACGCGACGATGACCAGCGCGTAGATGGAGAACGCCGCCGCTACGAAGTCGGCGATGTCATCGCGCGTCATGGCGACGCGAATTCCACGACGTCATCCATCGCGGCAGCGAAGGCACGCCGCAAGCCCTCGCGCTCGAGTGCTGCCAGCCCTCGCGCCGTCGTGCCGCCCGGTGAGGTCACCCCGCGGCGCACGGCGAGTGTGTCGGCGTGCGCGAGCAACTCGGCACCGCCCGCCAACGTGCCCTGCACGAGCTGCACGGCCTGTTGTGCGGACAACCCGTGCTTGATCGCCGCATCGGCCCACGCCTCCGCCAGCAGCGCGACGTAGGCCGGGCCGACACCGGCGATCGCGCCGGCGACGGGCATCAGCTCCTCGGGCACGCGGACGACCGTCCCCAGGCGCGCCAGCAGCGCCAGCACTTCCTTGTCATCGTCGTCGTTCTCCGGCACCACGAGCACTCCGCGGCCGTGCGCGACCGCCAGGTTGGGCTCCACGCGCGTGACCCGGGCGTTCGGGTATGCCTCGCGCAGTTGGGCGAGCGTGGTCCTGCCGAGCACGGAGAGCAGGCGGGTCGTGTGGGATGCCGCTTCAGCAGCGATCTCGGCGAGTTGCGCCGGCTTGTGGGCGATGAGGACGAGGTCGGCCCGCTCGGCCAGCTCGGCGTTCCCCTCGATCGCCTCGCCGCCGAGCTCATCCACCAGAGCCGAGGCACGGCCGTGGTCCGCGTCCGTCGCGAGCACGGGCTCGCTCAAGCCGCGCGCCATCGCCGAGCCCATGTTGCCAGCGCCGATGAGCCCGACCTGCATAGTCCTCAAGCGTACGGCCGGTCGCTCAGGACTGGTTGAAGAAGCCGCGCTCGATCAAGCGGGCCTTTTCTTCGGCCGACACCTCGACGTTGCGCGGTGTCAGGAGGAAGGTCTTCTCGGCGATCTTCTGCATGCCGCCGTCGAGCGCGTAGGTGAGACCCGAGGCGAAGTCGATGATGCGGATCGAAAGCCCGCCGTCGACGCCCTGGAGATTGAGGATGACCGGGATCGAGTCCTTGAACTTGTTGCCCACGTCCTGGGCGTCGTTGAAGCTCTCGGGCACGACGAAGTGCACGCGCACGTCGCTGCGCCCGCCGCCGTTGCGGGGCGGGGCAACGGAGCGCAGGACGCCGGTCGAGCGCTCGGAGTCGTCGTCGCCGAAGATGTCGTCGATCTCGTCGCCGCGCTTGCGCAGGCGACGCACATTCGGGCGCTCCTGGTAGCGGTCCTGCAACTCCACTTCGGGGTTGCGGCTCCGGGACGGCTCGGGCTCGTCGTCGTACCGCTCCTCGGCGAGGCCGAAGTAAACGGCGGATCGATGCATCAGGTCACGAATGGCCATAGACGTTGAGGTGGTTCGCCACGGGTGCGCGAACCCCTCCCATTCTACGACTGCTACGTCAGACGCTCCGCCAGATACGCCAGGCCACGCGGATACCGGTAGTCGATGCCGCCGTGACCCGCCTCGAAGACCTCGCATGCCACATCGGTGACGCCGACTTCCGCGAGGGCGTCCCTCATGGCTCCCGCAGCGAGCTCGAGATACCACTCATCGCGCGTCCCACCGTCCAAGTAGATGCCCTTCAAGCCTCGCAGCGCGTCTGCGTGGTCAGGCACCATCCGCACCGGGTCCCAGGCCAGCCAACGTGCCCAGACCTCCTCTTCCAGACGGCCCGTGTTGAGATCGAACGGCAACCGCACCGTGCCGTCGCCGTCGGCGGAGAACGCCGCCGCGACGCCGTAGATGAGGACGAGCTCGTCGTCCGTCGGCTTGCTCATCGGCGGCCGCGACGCGAAGTCCTCCCAGAACGCGTCGAAGGACCCGCCGTACTCGCGCAGCGCGCGAACGACCTTGCCGAAGTCCGGGATGTAACAGAGCTCGTAGAGCGCGTCGCCTGCGTGGCTGGCGAAGGCGCCGAACAGGTCGGGCCGCAGCATCGGCGTGATCATCGCGCCGAACCCGCCGCTCGACTTGCCCGTGATGCCGCGGTGCTCCGGCGCGGCGAGCGTCCGGTAGCGCTCGTCCACGAAGGCGACGACCTCGTCGCAGAGGTATGAGTGGTACTTGCCGGTGCCGGGTGAGTCGACGAACTGGCTGCCGCCGTACGCCGTCCAGGCATCGACGTAGACCACGATGCACGGCGGCGCCCCGCCCCCGGCGAACAGCTCGTCGGCCGCCTCGGGCGGCGTCGGGCGGAAGGGTGAGCGGTTGTGCCACATCGCCGCGGTGCCCGTGTACCCCTGGATCACGTAGATCGACGGGTACCGGCGCTCGGGCTCGTCGTCATAGCCCGGCGGCACATAGACCTCGAGCGGCCGGTCCGCGGGGTCCCCGAGCGGGTTGTCGGCCAGCAGCGCGCTGGTGATGACGTGGCGGTCCAGGCGCCCCTCGAGCTCGAGGGGATAGGCGTTCGGATAGGTGTTCCAGCGGATCGGCGGCACGCCTAGCGACGGTACAGAGCCGATCCCACCCGCACGATCGTCGCGCCCTCCTCCACGGCGACGGCGTAGTCCTGCGAGGTGCCCATCGAGAGATGGCGCAGGCCGTGCTCGCGGCCGAGGTGCGAGAGGGCACGGAAGTGCGGTCGGTTGATCTCGGGGTCATCGACGGCGGGCGGCATCGTCGCCAGGCCGACGACACGCACGGGACAGCTGGCGATGAACGCGCCGAGCTCGGCTGGGGCGACGCCGGCCTTGCCCTCCTCCCCCGCGACGTTGACCTGGACGAGCACCTCGGTCTCCGGAGTGCCGAAGCGACCGAGCTGCTCGAGTGCGGAGTCCGACGCGACGGAGTGGATCAACTGCGCGTACGGGACGATCTGCCGGACCTTGCGGCTCTGCAGCTGGCCGATGAAGTGCCAGCGGAAGGCGGGCCAGTTCTGCGCCTTGGCCTCGAGCGCCTGAGCGCGGTTCTCGCCGACGAGGTCCAGGCCCGCTTCGGCGAGGGCGCCGAGCTCCTCCACCTCGAGGTACTTGACGGCGGCGAGCAGCTCGACGCCGTTCGGGTCGCGGTTGGCTCGCTCGCAGGCGGCGGCGATGCCGGCCCGCACCGGTTCCGGATCGACGATCAGCGCCATACGACACTCGCGTTGCGCCCGGCGGCGTCACCCTCGCGCCGGTAGGAGAAGAAGCGCTCGTCGCAGATCGTGCAGAGGCCGCTGTCCTCGATGGCGGTGACGCCGGCTTCCCGCAGCTTCTCGGCGGCGACCGCCTCGAGCGCGAGGTTGCGCTCGCCGACGCGGTGGCCCGGGAAGTGCGCGTGGACCTCCTCACCGACCTCGTAGCAACAGCCGCGCGCGCACGGGCCGATCGCGGCATATATGTCCCCGCCCACCCCGTCGAGCATGGCCACACCCTCGGCGACGATCCCGGCCGCGAGGCCGCGCCACCCGCCGTGCAGCATCGCGACGGCGTTGGGCGACTCCAGCGCGATCGGGACGCAGTCGGCCGTCAGCACGAGCGCGCCGTGGTCGCGGTCGGTGACGATCTGGCCGTCGGCTTCTTCCACGCCCTCACTGTCGCGCAGAACGGTGATGCCGTGCACCTGGCGGCCGCGCCGGACCGGGCCGAGCGAGTCCAGGTCGGTGTGGCGATCGCCGAAGACGACGTTCATCCGGCTGCCTCAGCGCCGCGGCGAGTTGGGTGTCGCGGTCGGCGCCGTCGTCGAGCGCGACGCCCAGCGCGGCCCGCAGCCCGTTCCCGACCGCCGGGCCGGACAGGCCGGCGGCGACGAGGTCGTCACCGGTGATCGCGGGCCGGACGTGGCTCCACTCCTCGAGCCAGCGCTCGACGGTCGCCCGCGCTCCGAGCTCGGCGGCGACGGCCAGCGCTTCGGCCGGCTGGCGCGCGGCGACGGCCGCGACCTCCGAGGGCAGCGTCGCCGCTTCGAGTCGCGCCGCGAGCGCGCGGGCATCCGCAGCGGCGGCAACGATCGCCCGCTCCGAGGCCGGGAAGCCGAGACGATCCAGCTGCGCCGCCACGTCAGGAGCGTCCAGCAGGCACGCGCCCAGAGCGCCGCGAGACCCTCCAGATCGTCGATGAACGGCGGCACGGCGAAGCCGGTCAGCGGCACGCCGACCTCAGCCAGCCGGCCCCAGACCGACGGCGGCTCGGTGAGCGCCAGGCGCAGCTCCGCCCCGATACGAGGGCCCGAAACGGTGCCGAAGTCCACGTCCGCCGCCAGCCGGGCGGTTCCCGGTTCGACGCCGAAGTCGAGGCGCGCCGCGTAGCGCGCCATTCGCAGCGCCCGTGTCGGGTCGTCGACGAACGACCGGTCGTGCAGCACGCGCAGGACGCGCGCGTCGAGGTCCTCGAGCGCGCCCGGCCACGCCTCCACGTGACCGTCGGACACACGCACGGCGATGGCGTTGACGGTGAAGTCGCGGCGCGCAAGGTCCTCGGCGACGGTCGCGCCGAGCTCCACGTCGGGCAGGGCACCCGGCCGCGCATAGATCTCCCGCCGCGCCGCCGTCACATCGATGCCGGCGACCGTGAACGTGCCGAAGCGCTCGTGGACGGCGGTCGGCTCCCCCAACGCGTGAACCACGGGGCCGGCGGCGCCCTCGACCAGCAGGTCCAGCTCACGCGGCGCGCGACCGAGCAGGACGTCGCGCACGGCACCACCGACGATCCAGACCCCCGGCAGCCCCCGAACGGAGTCCGGAACGAGGTCGAGCGCCATTGAGGTCGCCGTCATGGGCGCACCGTAGTCTGGCCTCGGCTCCGATGAGGCGAAGGATTCTGATCGCGCTCGGCATCCTCGCTGCTCTCGCCGCGGGCGCGGTCGCGTTCGTCCTCATCAAGAAACCTGGGAACGTCTCGAACCCCAACGTGGCGTTCGAGGACGAGAAGGGCACGCCTGAGCCCGCCCCCACGGCCACGGTGAAGGGCCAGAAGGAGCCCGAGTTCCTGTGGCCCACCTACGGCTTCAGCCCCGACCGCCGCCGCTTCGTCGCGGTGCCGAAGGACTTCGGGCCGCCTTTCAAGCGCGTCTGGCACTACTCGGCCGGCGTGCTGCTCGAGTTCCCGCCGGTGGTGTCCGCCAAGTCGCTCTTCCTCCTGCGCGACGACGGCGTCGCCGTGGCGATCGACAAGGAGACCGGCGACATCCGCTGGCAGTCGAAGATCGGAGACCTGTCGGCCTCCACGCCGCATCTGGACGTCAAGAGCGAGCGCCTGTTCCTCACGGTGCTCGAGAACAACCAGGGCGGGCCGGGCCGCGCCCTGGCGCTCTCGACCAAGAGCGGGAACACGCACTGGTCGGTCGACCTGCCCTCGCGCAGCGAGTCCTCGCCGATCGTCGAGGACGGGCGCATGTACTTCGGCTCCGAGGACGGCACCGTCTACTGCCTGCGCGCCTCCGACGGCAAACAGGTGTGGACCTACCAGGCGTCCGGCGCCGTCAAGGCCGGGCTCGCGCTCAAGGACGGCAAACTCTTCTTCGGCGACTACGCGGGCAAGATGTATTCGATCCGCGCCAAGGACGGCTCCGAGGTGTGGCAGTCGTCGACCCAGGGGGCGAGCTTCGGCTTCGCCTCGGGCCGCTTCTACGCCACCGCGGCGGTCGCCTACGGCCGCGTCTACGCCGGCAACGTCGACGGCTTCGTCTACGCCTTCTCCGAGGAGACGGGCGAGCTCGCCTGGCGCACGGAGACCGGCGGCTACGTCTACGCGTCCCCCGCGGTCGGCTCCCCGAGCAACGGCGACCCCACCGTCTACGCCGGCTCCTACGACGGCAATTTCTACGCGCTCGATGCTCGATCGGGCGCGGTGCGCTGGACGCACTCCGACGGCGGCAACATCTCCGGGCCCGCGACGATGCTCGGCGACGTCGTCTACTTCTCCAACCGCGGGCGACAGGTCACGACCGGCCTGGACGCCAAGACCGGCAAGGTCGTCTTCGAGTATCCGAAGGGCGGCTACGCGACCGTGGTCACCGACCTCGAGAAGCTCTACCTCGTCGGTGTCGGCGGCATCTACGGCCTGGTGCCGAAGGCGCTGGCTAAAAAGGCCGCACGGGAACGCCGGCAGCAGTCAGCTCAGAGCGGACAGCCTCAATCGAGAACTCCCCGTAGTGGAAAATCGAAGCCGCGAGAGCGGCGTCAGCGCCGGCGCTGAACCCGTCGACCATGTGAGCGGGCGTGCCGACGCCGCCCGAAGCGATGACCGGCACGTCGATGGCGGCGGCGACCGCACCGACGAGGTCGAGGTCGTAGCCGTCCTTGGTGCCGTCGCGGTCCATTGACGTGAGCAGGATCTCCCCCGCCCCGCGCTCGACCCCCTCGCGCACCCACTCCAGCGCGTCACGGCCCGTCGGCTGCCGCCCGCCGGCAACCACGACCTCGTAGCCGCCATCCTCGCGCCGCCGTGCGTCGACGGCGAGCACGACGCACTGGTTGCCGAAGCGCCGCGCCATCTCCTCCAGCAGCGCCGGTCGCGCCACCGCCGCCGAATTGACGGACACCTTGTCGGCACCTGCGTCGAGGACGGCCTGCGCATCGTCGGCCGTCCGCACGCCGCCACCGATCGTGAACGGGACGAAGACCTCGTCGGCGGCCCGCCGCGCCAGCTCGACCACCGTGGCGCGCTTGTCGCTCGTCGCGGTGATGTCGAGGAAGACCAGTTCGTCGGCGCCGTGCGCGTCGTAATGGGCAGCCAGCTCGACCGGATCGCCCGCGTCACGGATGTCGATGAAGCGCGTGCCCTTGACCACGCGGCCCGCGTCGACGTCCATGCAGGGGATGATGCGCTTGTAATGCAAGGCGGCGCAGCGTACGTCAGGGTGATCGGCCACCGGGGCGCCTCGGGCTATCGACCCGAGCACACCCTCGAGAGCTACCGGCTGGCGGCGGAGATGGGCGCGGACTTCATCGAGCCCGATCTGGTGTCCACGAAGGACGGCGTGCTCGTCGCCCGGCACGAGAACGAGATCGCGCAGACCACGGACGTCGCAGTCAGGTTCCCGGACCGCCCCTGGCGCACCGAGGAGTTCACGCTCGCCGAGCTCAAGACGCTGCGCGCACGCGAGCGCCTCCCGGACGTGCGGCCCGCCAACACGCGGTACGACGGGCAGTTCGAGATCCCGACCTTCGACGAGATCCTCGGGCTCGCGGCCGAGCTCGGCGTGGCCGTGTACCCCGAGACGAAGCACCCGTCGCACTTCCGCGCGCTGGGGCTGGCACTCGAGGAGCCGCTGCTGGAGGCGGTGCGCCGCACCGGCGTTCCCACCTGGGTGCAGTCCTTCGAAGCCGACAGCCTCCGCCGCATCCCGACGGACCTCCCTCGCGTCCAGCTGACCGCCCAACCGATCGACCTCACAGAGGTCGCGACCTACGCCACCGCGGTCGGACCGCTGAAGCACCTCGTCACCCCCGACTTCGTCGCGGAAGCCCACGCCCTCGGACTAGAGGTCCACCCCTGGACCTTCCGGGCGGAGCCGCAGTTCCTCACGCCCGCTCACGCGGATCTCGAGAGCGAGTTGGAGGCCTACTTCGCGATGGGCGTCGATGCCGTCTTTACGGACAACCCCGACGTCGCCGTCAGGATGAACAACCAGCATTGATGGAGCGCCGCGAGCACCCTTAGGGGGTCTATCGGCCCTCCAAAGGTTCCCGCGGGCGCAGTGAGCGTGGTCATGACCCCGTCAGGTGCGCCGTCGCTAGGCGCTACCGCAGCGCGAGGATGCCTTCCTCGACCGTGAAGGCGCGCTCGTACAGCGCCTTGCCCGAGATGACGCCCTGAAGGTTGAGCAGGCGCAGGTCGCGCAGGGCCTGCAGGTGCTCGACCGTGCCGATGCCGCCGGAGTAGACGAAGCGGCCGCGGACGGCGGCGGCGACGGCCCGCACGTCTTCGATGACCGGCCCGGACTGCATGCCGTCGAGGTCGGCGTCCGTGTAGATGAAGGTGCGCACGCCGCGATCCTGGAGGGCGACGATCGCGTCGGGCGCGGACAGCTTCAGCGTCTCCGTCCAGCCCGCGGTGGCGACGTTGCCGCCGCGGACGTCGACGCCGACGGCGATCCGATCGCCGTAGGTCAGCACCGCGTCGTCGAGCAGGTCGAGGTCGCGAAAGGCTGCCGTCCCGAGGATCGCCCGCTTGGCGCCCGCCGCGAACGCCGCGTGCACCGCCTCGATGCTGCGCAGCCCGCCGCCGTACTGGACGGGAACGCCGAGGCCGGCGATGCGCTCGAGATGCTCGAGCGAGCGCGGCTCACCCTCGCGGGCGCCGTCGAGGTCGACCACGTGCAGGTGGTCGGCGCCGGCACCGACCCAGTCGCGCGCTGCCTCGAACGGGTCGTCCGCGTAGACGGTCTCGTCCTCGAAGCGCCCCTGGCGCAGCCGCACGGCGCGCCCGTCGGCGATGTCGATCGCCGGGAAGAGGATCACGCGCCGAGGAAGGCCGACAGCAGGGAGAGGCCATCCCGCGACGACTTCTCGGGATGGAACTGGGCACCGAAGACGTTGCCACGCTCGACGACGGACGCGAAGCGCTCTCCGTACTCGGCGCTGCCCGCCACCACGTCCGGGTCCGACGGCCGGCAGACGTAGGAATGCACGTGGTAAAAGGCCGCGTCGCAATCCAGCAGCCGTGACGGCCGCTCCCTGCGCACGAGGTTCCAGCCGATGTGCGGCAGACGCGCGCCGTTCGTCTGCAGGCCGCTGACCTCACCCGGCAGCAGCCCGAGTCCCTCCGCCCCGCCGTACTCGGTCGAGCGCTCGAACAGCAGCTGCATGCCGAGGCAGATGCCGAGCACCGGCGTGCCCTCGGCGGCCCGCGCGCGCACCAGCTCGACGAGGCCGAGCGCGTGGAAGCGCTCCATCGCGGCCGGGAAGGCGCCGACGCCAGGGATCACGATCCGCTCCGCCGCGGCGATCAGGGCGTGGTCGGACGTGACGACGGGATCCGCGCCGACGTGCGTGAACGCCTTCTCGACGGAGCGGCGGTTGCCCATCCCGTAGTCGACGATGGCGACGCTCAGAGGACGCCCTTCGTAGACGGGATGCCCGTCTCGTCGGGATCGACGCTGACCGCCACGCGCAGCGCGCGGGCGAACGCCTTGAAGCACGCCTCGATCATGTGGTGGACGTTGGTGCCGGCCTGGAGCTCCAGGTGCAGTGTCAGCCGTGCGCTCGAGGCGACGGCGCGGAAGAACTCCTCGGCCGCCTCGTGCTCGAAGCCGGCGATGTCGCCCGGCGGAAGCTCGGCGCCGCCGAAGGCGCAGAACGGCCGCCCGGAGACGTCGATCGCGCAGGCGGCGCGTGCCTCGTCCATCGGGATGACGGCGTGCCCGTAGCGGCGGATGCCCGAACGGTCGCCCAGCGCCCGGTCGAGCGCCTGCCCGAGCACGATGCCGGTGTCCTCCACCGTGTGGTGCGAGCCCGTCTGCAGATCGCCGCTGACGTCCACCTGCAGGTCCAGACGTCCCGTGCCGTGCGACCAGATCGAGCATGTGGTCGAGGAAGCCGATCCCGGTGGTGCGGGTGCCGGCACCCGATGCCGTCCAGCCCCAGGCTGAGGCTGACGTCGGTCTCCTGAGTCTTGCGCGTGATCTCGGCGGTGCGGCTCATTCGGAGTCCATTCTCGCGGTCATCGAGGCCGCGTGTGCGGTGAACCCCTCGGCATTGGCGATCGCCGCGCCGGGTCCTGCCAGGGTGCGTGCCGCGGCGGGCGGGATGTGGACCTCGCTGACGATGCGCAGGAAGTGCCGGACGTTGAGCCCGGAGGCGAAGCGCGCGGCCCCCTCGGTCGGCAGGACGTGGTTCGAACCCGCCACGTAATCGCCGAAGGCAGTGCCGGTTCCGACGAACACCGCGCCCGCGTTGCGCACCCTCGGCGCGAGCGCCTCGGCCTCCGCGCCCATCAGCTGCAGGTGCTCGGGCGCGAACGCCTCGCTGAAGGCCAGCGCCTCCTCCATGTCCGCCACCGCCACGGTCTCCACGCCGAGGTCCGCCGGGGGTTCGACGCCGATGACGGCGACGACGGTGCCGGCGCCGTGCTCGGCCTGCGCGAGCGCGTCGAGCTTCAGCACCTCCGGCCACTCCGAGGCGATGATCAGCAGGTCGCTCGGGCCGGCGAAGCCGTCGATGCCGACCACGTCCGAGACCTGGCGCTTGGCCTCCTGCGCGTACAGCGATCCGGGCCCGACGATCACGTCGACCGGGCGCACCGACTCCGTCCCGTAGGCGAGCGCGGCGATCGCGTGTGCGCCGCCCATCGCGTGGATCTCGTCGGCGCCGGCGATCTCCGCGGCACGGACCATCAGCGGGTGGGTCGCGCACACGGCGACCTCGTCCACCCCCGCGGCCCGCGCCGTAGCGACGCCCATGATCACCGAGGACGGGTAGGGCGCCTGCCCGCCGGGCGCGTAGACCCCGGCACGCCGGACCGGCACCTCGCGCACGCGCACGGTGTGCCCCTGCGGCAGCGTCACGTCGCGATCGCCGGTCAGCGATGCGCGGGCGACGGCATAGACGTTGTCGTAGGCCAGCTGCAGCGCCTCCTCGGGAGCCACGACGTCCGCGTGGGCGACCGCGAAGCGCGCTTCGAGCTCCCGCACCGCCGCGTCGCCGCGGGCGCGCACGTCGGCGATGATCGCGCGGACCTCTTCCGCGACCGAAGCGCCCGCCGGGACTCGCGCGCGCAGCTCCTCAGGCCGCACGGATGCGCTCCAGCAGCGCGTCCACCTCGGCCGCCCGGGTGCGGTAGGCGACCGGGTTCGCGATCAACCGGGCGCTGGACACGAAGATCTCCTCCCGCACGACCAGCCCGTTCTCGCGCAGCGTCGTGCCGGTCTGCGTCAGATCCACGATCGCGTCGACGAGACCGGTCAGCGGAGCGAGCTCGACGGAGCCCTTGACCTCCACGATCTCCGCCTGGCGGCCGGTCTCCGCGAAGAAGCGCTCGGCGGAGCGCGGGTACTTCGTCGCCACGCGCATGACGCCCAGCCGGCGCAGCGCCTCGGCGGCAGGGTCGGGCCCGGCCTCGGTGGCGAAGACCATCGTGGTGGTGCCGAAGCCGAGGTCGATCAACTCGACCACCTCGCGCTCGGCCTGCTCGCGCAGCACGTCCTTCCCGGTTATGCCGATGTCCGCCGCGCCCGCTTCGACATAGGTGGGGACGTCGGACGGCCGCATCGTGACGAGGCCCGCGTCCTCGAAAAGGAGCTTGCGGTCGTTGCCGCGCACCTCCTCGGTGTCGACGCCGACGCGGTCGAGCAGGTCGAGGGTCTCGGCGAACAGCGCGCCGCGGGGAACCGCGATGGTCAGCATCTAGCTCCGGGCTCCAATGAGTGCGGCGTGGACGCGCTCGACCTCGATCGACCAGCCCACGGCGGGCAGCGGGCGGCCGAAGCGCCCGCACAGGTCGTCGTAGCGACCGCCGCCGCCGAGCGGCATGCCGGATCCGGGCGCCAGCACCTCGAAGATCGCGCCGGTGTAGTAGCCGAGCTCGCGCCGCTGGAGGCCGAGGTCGAAGATCACCCTCGCCCGGACGGCCTCCGGCAGCGCGGCGTAGAGGTCCCGCAGGCCGTCGGCCACCCCGCCGGCCTCGTCGAGCACCTCGGTACCGCCGCGCAGCTGCGGGACCGTCAGCAGCCGCGGGTCGAGGTTCTGCGTCTCGCGCTCCAGGCCGGCGAAATCCCGGGTGGAGAGCTCCTTGAGCATCTGCTCGCGGAGTTCCCCCTCGATGCCGGCCTCGTCGAGCAGGGCGGGGTACAGCGAGGCGCTGCCGAGGGCGATCCTGTAGTCCGGCAACCCGGTCGCGTCGAGCGCTCGGCACAGGACATCGAGCGCCTCGGCGGTGTCGGCGTCCCCGATCAGCTCGATGCCCGCCTGCAGTGCCTCGCGCGTCTCGCCGCGCCCCGCCTTCACCGAGCGGTAGGCGCGCTGGATGTAACAGAGCCGGATGGGCGGTTCGACCTCGGCATAGCGCGTGGCGACCACCCGGGCGATCGGGACCGTCATGTCCGAGCGCAGCACCAGCGCGTCACCGTTGGCGTCGAGCAGCCGGTACGCAGAACGCGGTCCAGCGGCGACTTCAGCCTCGTACTCGAGCGCCGGCGTGTACACCTCGCCGTAGCCCGAATCGTCGAAAACGCCTCGCAGCGCGTCGGTGATCGAACGCAGCTCGCGCATCTCGTCGGGCAGGACGTCCCGGGTTCCACTGGGGATGTGGTGCAACATCGGGCGGGGACGATACGGTCCGCGAATGCTCGTGCCTCTGCTCGCGGCCGCCGCCGCGCTGACTTCCGTCAACGTCCCCGAGACGCTTGGCGACCACCTCGACCAGGCCAAGGACCGCAGCGGCATCGCCGTCCTGCTGCCCGAGACCATCAAGACGGAGTTCAGGAAGGTCTACCCGTCGTCGCTGTCGGTGCCCAGGGGCCGCTACTCGCTGACCATCGGCGCCGCGAGGAACTGCAACGGCGCGAGCGTCTGCGGAATCGCCAACTTCTACGCCATCGAGGGCGAGACCGTGCGGCCCCAGGGCAAGAAGGTCAAGCTCAAGCAGGGCATCAAGGGCCGCTACCTCAAGTCGACCTGCGGCGCCAACTGCTCCTTCCCGTCCATCTCATGGTTCGAGAGCGACGCGCTCTACACGATCGAGTTCAAGGAGTCGACGGGCAAGGGCAACATGGTCAGGCTCGCCAACTCGGCGATCAAGGCCGGCCCGCGCTAACCCTGCAGGCGAAGCGTGCGGCGGACCGTTTCGTCCCCCGCTTCCAGCACGACATCGACCGTCGGGTGCCGGGCCTTTCGCACCGCCTTCGACAGCGGCACCGCGAACGGGGTGGGCGCATCACCCGACGTCACACTCGCCTCGCCCGCGTCTGAGTGCCGGAAGCGGATCCGCACCGTGATCTCGGTGCCCGCCGGGGTCGCCTCCGCCGAGCCGCGCAGCCTGCCGCCGCGGATGCGGCGCCGAAGGACAACGTCCGTGAGGCTCACGTCAGGCGCCGCGTCCCCGACGATGACGCGGCCGTGCATGCCGACCCCGCCTGCCGATCCGTGGATCTCGCAGTGGTAGAGGTAGGTGCCCTGCTGCGCGAACGTCCGCGCGCCCATTGTCAGAGGCAGGGCGTTCGGGTCGCCGCTGCGGTAGCTGCCGTCGTCGAAGGCGACGTTGTGCGAGCCGCCGGTGTTGCGCCACACGATCGAGTCGCCGGGCTTGATCCGCACCTCCCCGGGTGAGAACTGGAACCCGTTCGCGACGACCTCGGTCACCGTCGCGGCGCGCGTCACCGGGGCCGGCGGCGGCGCCGCGGCGATCACGCTTCGACGCGCTCGATGCGTGCGCCGAGCGCGCGCAGGCGCTCGTCGATGCGCTCGTAACCACGGTCGATCTGCTCGATCGATCCGATCTCCGACTCACCTTCGGCGCACAGGGCGGCGATCAGCATCGCCATGCCGGCGCGGATGTCGGGCGAGACGAGCTTGTAGCCGCGCAGGCGGGTGGCGCCGCTGATGACGGCGCGGTGCGGGTCGCAGAGGATGATGTTGGCGCCCATCGCCACGAGCTTGTCCGTGAAGACGAGGCGGTTCTCGAACATCTTCTCGAACATCAGGACCGCGCCCTCGGACTGGGTCGCCAGCGCGACGGCGATCGAGGTCAGATCGGCCGGGAACGCGGGCCACGGGCCGTCCTCCACCTTGATCTGGTAGCCGCCGTGATCGCGCGACATGACGAGCTTCTGCCCGCCGGGGACGAGCACGTCATCGCCGTCGAGCTCCGTGTGCAGGCCCAGGCGGCCGAAGGCCAGCCGGATCATCCGCAGGTCGTCCGGAACGGTGTTGCGGATGCGCAGTTCGCCGCCGGTCACGCCGGCGAGCGCCATGAACGAGCCGATCTCGATGTGATCGGGCGAGACGGCGTGCTCACAGCCGCCCAGGCGCGTCACCCCGTGGACCGTCAGGACGTTCGAGGAGATGCCCTCGATGGCCGCGCCCATGCGGACGAGCATCCGCGCGAGATCCTGCACGTGCGGCTCGCAGGCGGCGTTTCGGATCACCGTGGTGCCGGGCGTCAGCGCGGCGGCCATCAGCGCGTTCTCCGTGCCCATCACGGACGGCTCGTCCATGAAGAAGTCGACGGCCTGCAGGCCGTGGTCGGGCGCTTCGATGCGGACCTCGGTGGCGGTGTGCTCCACACGCGCGCCGAGGGCGATGAAGGCGTCGAGGTGCGGGTCCAGCCTGCGGCGACCGATCACGTCGCCACCCGGAGGCGGCATCAGCGCGGCGCCGCAACGGGCGAGCAGCGGGCCGGCGAGCAGGAAGGACGCGCGGATGCGCTCTGCGAGCTCGGCGTCGACGGTGGTGCGCGGCGTGGAACCGGCAACCAGGCGCACGGTGTTGCCCTCGGCCCAGTCCACCTGCACGCCGAGGTCGGCCAGCAGGTCGACCATCGCCTGGGTGTCGCGGATGCGCGGCACGTTGTGCAGCACGACCTCTTCCTCCGTGAGGAGGGCACAGGCCAGCAGCGGCAGAGCGGCGTTCTTGTTGCCGGCGGGGGTGACGTCGCCCGACAGCGGGACGCCCCCGTGGATGACGAACTTCTCCAAGGGAGCGAGAGCGTAGGAGGCCGGGGCGGCCGGTAGCGTGACAGCCATGTCGACGCCTCTTTCGCGCGACGCGGCTTGGACCCTCTTGGTCGAGTGGACGGAGTCCGACTCCCTGCGCCGGCACATGCTCTCGGTGGAGACGGCGATGCGCGCCTACGCCGAGCGCTTCGGCGAAGATCCGGACGAGTGGGGCACGGTCGGGCTGCTGCACGACGCCGACTACGAGCGCTTCCCGGACCTCGAGACGGGCCACCCGCGCGAGATCATGGCCGAGCTCGAGCGTCGCGACGCGCCGCCGTCCTGGGTCCGCGCGATCGCCTCGCACGCGGACTTCCTGGAGGTCTCGCGCGACTCGCCGTTGGAGAAGACCCTGTTCGCAGTCGACGAGCTGTGCGGCTTCCTCGCCGCCTGCGCGTACGTCCGCCCGGAAGGCATCAAGGGCCTCACACCCAGGTCGGTCAAGAAGAAGCTCAAGCAGCCGTCGTTCGCCGCCGCGGTCTCCCGCGACGACGTGCGCAACGGCGCCGAGGGCCTCGGTATCGAGTTCGACGAGCACGTCGCCTTCGTGATCGCCGCGCTCGAGGCACGCGCGGACGAGCTCGGTCTCTCCAAGTGATCGAGGCGGCCTTCGCCGCGCGCGTCGAGACGGACGCCCGGTCGGCCGACACGCGCACGGAGATCTCCGGCGGAGTCTGGCTCTCCCGCCCTCGCTGCGGCCGCAGAACTCGACATCAAGCGCATCACCCTGTTCCAAGGGGGCAGACCCCTCGGAACGCTTCCGGAGGGCTTCGGGACGGTGGAGCGCTCGCTGTTGATGGCCCACGACGGGCCGCCGCCGGCGATGCCGGCCAACGTCTCCGAGATGGCGCACCCCGAGCACCCGTTCGAGGAGCAGTTCGCCGGTACCGGTCGCTGGGACGCGGGAAATCGGGGCGCGTGGTGCAGCTGACCCGCGCCTCTGGGTAGCCTCGCGCCCATGGCCCTGCGCATCATCGTTCTCGAGGGCGACGAGACCGGGCAGGAGCTGCTCGAGGCCTCGCTCGCGGTACTGGACCCGGAGCTGCTCGGCGTCGAGGTGGAGCTCGAGCGCCACGACCTCTCGCTGGCGGCGCGTCGCGACACCGACAACGGCTGCGTGAGCGAGGCGGCGGCCGCGATGAAGGAGGCGGGCTACGGCCTGAAGGCCGCCACCATCACCCCGGAGGGCAAGGACGACGTCGGGTCGCCCAACCGCCTGCTGCGCGAAGCCGTCGACGGGAAAGTGATCGTCCGGACCGGGCGCCGCATCCCGGGCGTCGTCGGTCCCGTGGCCGGTGTCCACTATCCGATCTCCGTCGTCCGGATGGCCGTCGGCGACGCCTACGGCGCCGAGGAGCACCGCGCCGAGGAGGACGGCGACGAGGCCGCCTACCGAACCGAGCGCATCACCCGCTCGACCTGCCGCGCCGTGTCGGAGTTCGCCTTCCGCACAGCGGAGCGCACCTCCGGCCGGGTCTACGGCGGACCGAAGTGGACCGTGTCCCCCGTCTACGAGGGCATGCTCAAGGAGGAGCTCGACGCGGCCGCGGAGCGCCACCCCGAGGTCGACTACCGGCCGGTGCTCGTCGACGCGATGTACGCCGGTCTGATCTCCGGCGCCGCGGACGCGCCCCTGGTGATCCCCTCTTTGAACCGCGACGGCGACTGCTTGTCGGACCTCGTGATGCCCATGTTCGGCTCCATTGCCGGCGCGGAGTCCGTGCTGCTGGCGTTCGACGAGGACTTCGCCGTCGACGTCGCAATGGCCGAAGCGCCGCACGGGACGGCGCCGACGCTGTTCGGGAAGGACCTCGCCAACCCGATGGCCATGATCCTCGCCGGCGGCGCGCTGCTGGCCCAGGCCGGTGTCCGCGGCGTCGAGGGCGCCGAGCGCGCGTCCCGTGCCGTCTACGAAGGCACGCTTGAGACGGTCGCCGATGGGACCAAGACCGTCGACCTGGGCGGCCACGCCGGGACCACGGAATTCGCGTTGGCGGTCGTCGAGCGCGTGCGCCAGAAACTGGAGATCTGGGACAGCCTGGGGGCTTGACGCCTCTCCCTGCAATTTCCCTTGCAGAACACGTGTTCCGTCCGACCGGGTTGAGAACCTGGGGAACACATGTTCGACACAACGACGATCGACCGGTCGGCCCGGCGCTCCATGTCGGAGCGTATGAAGGGCGCCCTCGGAACGGCGCTCGAGTTCGCCACCCTGGGTGAGGCCTCACTCTCCGGACCCGCTTCTGCGGAGTCCGCACCGCCCACTCTCCCCGTGCGCGAGCACCCCCATCGGCTGCCGCTCACTCGTCCCAGGCGCCCCCGGCGCGACGGCGCGGTTCCGGCTCGTGCCGGTGTCTGCACCATGCCGCGCTGAACCGCCGGCCCGCCGCTGGGAGGAGCGGGCCACAGACAGGGCCGCCAGGTTTGAACATTCACACACCGCGCCGCTTTCGAGCGGCGCGGCGTCGTTAAACGGCAGCAGGTGAACGGGCTCGACATCCAGTTCACGGCCCGAGCGGCGGCTTGACCCGAACCGATGGGCATTGAGGGTGCCGGTGCGGACCGCGCCATTGAGCTTCCGGTTCGACCGAACTGCGGTCGCCCACTTCCGCTTTCCGGAAGCGCAGAGGCGAAGTTCGCTCAGACCGGAAGCCAGGACGCGCGATTCGCCGGTCAACGCCGCTCGGTGCGGTGAACCGCAGAGATTGTTCGCCGGTCGACGCGAACTGAGCGGAT
This sequence comes from uncultured Solirubrobacteraceae bacterium, assembly GCA_963759945.1. Classification (GTDB taxonomy): domain Bacteria; phylum Actinomycetota; class Thermoleophilia; order Solirubrobacterales; family Solirubrobacteraceae; genus DATLGB01. Next base: position 86,229 of record CAVXBH010000029.1, read on the forward strand.
CGATCGCCGGTTTCCGGTGACGGATCCGCGCGGTTCGCGCCGCTGGGTGCGGCGCTTCGCTCCCCCTCCTCAGTTACTACCGGTGGGCGGCGGGGGTCTCGCGGATGTGACGGGCACGGCGGCGGTCGTAGAAGCCGCGCTGGATTGCCAGGGCCGCGGTGCCGAAGATGAGGATCGAGGCGAAGTTGAGTCCGAGTTGACCCATGGAGCCTCCGAAGGAGTCCCAGTCGCGATAGGCGGCCGCGATGCCGACATTGGCGGCGGCCGGAATCGTCGTGACCGAGATGAGCACGCCGATCAACGCGCCGGACTTCGCGGTCGAGAGGCTGAGCACTCCGGCGATGCCGGCACACGCAGCCACGAAGAACGCGAAGAAATCCGGGCTCGAGATGATCCGGGCGAAGCTGTGATCGGCTTCTCCGAACGCCTCAGACGAGAGCCCGGTGGCCCGGAAGAAGAGAAAAGAGAGGTACACGGTCACGATCGCGAGCGGGAAACCAAGAACAAGCGCGCGAAACGACTTCAACGCCATGTCGGGGCGGCGGGAGACGGCGGCGACGCAGAAACCGGCGAGCGGCCCGAACTCCGGGCCGACAACCATCGCACCGACGATCAGGATGGGCGAGTCGAGGTAGATACCGACTCCCGCGAGCAGGGCGGCCAGGACCATGAAGACCAGAAACGACGCCGAGAGCTCCGTGGCCTCGGAGGTCCGGGACTGCACCTCCTCCCAGACGACCGCGTCGCTGGGTGCTCCGCGCGCGTGCTCGACGGCCTTGTCGCCGCGGCGCGAGAGCTGCACGTCGATCTCGTCGACCGAGATGGCTCCGTGTTCCTCGATGCCGAGCGCCTTGAGGTCCCCGAGGACGACGCTCGCGTCCTCTCGGGCGACGTCGGCGAGGATCAGGTCGCCCTCCGGTGCCTTGGCGACCCCGGTGAGGTGGACGACGTTGCAGACCGATCGGCTCTGCTGCAGAACCTCCACCGCTGATTCGGCGAGCTCGGCCGGAGCCACGATGCGTAGGTGCAGCACGAACGCGAGCCTACGATGGCGCGATGGCGTATCCCGAGCGCGTCGAGGGCGCGACCGCCATCTACGAGCGCTGGAACCACGTCCGGCACGGCGGCGGGCTGCAGGCACTCAACCGCGACCCCGAGGTGACGGAGTTCCTCGGCGGCGAGCTGCCCGTGCAGCAGGTCGACGACGTGTCGCAGATCATCGCCGCGCACTGGGAGACCCACGGCTTCGGCCTCTGGGCGGTGGTGGTCGACGGCGACTGTGTCGGGTTCGCGGGCGCGGCCCACCCGGGCGAGCACTGGCCGGAGGAGGTGCAGTCGGCGACCGAGATCGGCTGGCGCCTCGCACGAGGCGTGTGGGGCCGCGGACTCGCCACCGAGGGTGCGCGGCACGCCGTGGCGGCGCTCGCCGGCCGGCACCGGATCGTCTCGCTGATTCATCCGGAGAACGAGCGGTCGATCGCGGTCGCCCGGCGTCTTGGGATGCGGCCGGCCGGGGAGACAGCTCATGCGCGAAGATCCATCGTCGTGACGATCTACGAGTTGCCATGAGGCACTTCAACTGGCATACCGCCGAGCTCGCGTCCGACGCCGGCGACCCTGACGACTTCCGCGTCCGCTACGCCGGCATCGGTGACGCGATCGGCGCCGCTCACATCGGCGGACAGTTGCTCGAGGTGGCTCCCGGCCAGCGCTCCTTCCCGTACCACTGGGAGGCCGGTCAGGAGGAGTGGCTCATAGTCCTGAGCGGCGGTCCAACGCTGAGAACGCCCGACGGCACGCAGCCGCTGCGGGCGGGCGACGTCGTCTGCTTCCCGCTCGGCCCGGAGGGCGCGCACCAGGTCATCAACGAGGGTGACGAGCCGGCACGCCTGCTTTTCCTCTCCGACCGGCGCGACCCGAACGTCATCATGTATCCCGACAGTGGCAAGGTCGGCGTCCGTGCGAAGGACCTCCGCGGAAACTTCGCCACCGACACTTCGCTCGACTACTGGGAGGGTGAGGCATGAGGCCGGTCTTCAACCTCTTCGACGGGGAGCTCGCCTTCGACGACGACGACCCCGGCAGGTACCACGCGGCTTTCGCAAGGGTCGGCAAGGAGGTCGGCGCGGAACGCCTCGCCGGCAACGTCATCCTGCTCCAACAGGGAAACGCCGTATGCCCGTATCACTACGAGCTCGTCGAGGAGGAGTGGCTGTTCGTCCTCTCCGGGACGCCCACGGTGCGGACGCCCGAGGGCGAAGAGCAACTGACGGACGGTGACATCGTCTGCTTTGAACGCGGACCCGGTGGCGCGCACCAGATCTTCAACGTCGCGGCCGAGCCGGCCCGCATCTTGATTGTCTCCGAGCGCGTTCCGTGCGCCGCCACCATCTATCCGGACAGCGACAAGATCGGTGTCTTCGCTCCGGACCTGCGGTACCTCTTCAAGCGCTCCGACGAGCGCGACTACTGGGACGGCGAAGCCAC
>CAVXBH010000030.1:0-10163 GCA_963759945.1 uncultured Solirubrobacteraceae bacterium
GCCCCGAGGACCCCGTGCAGTACAACGCGTTCGACCCCGACCTGCAGATGTGGGTCGCAGCGTGCCTCTGGAAGGGGACCGAGGACGCGCTCAACTGGCTCTATCCGGAACTGCCGGAGTCGGAGCTCGACGCGTGTTACGCGTGGTCTGAGCGACTCGGCACGACGCTGCAGGTGCGCGAGGGCATGTGGCCGCCGGACCGGGCTGCCTTCGATGCCTACTGGCGGGCGGGCATCGAGCGGATCCGGATGGACGACGTGTCGCGCAAGTACCTGCAGGACCTCACCCACCTGCGCGGGCTGCCCAAGCCGGTCCGCCGGCTCGTCGGGCGCACGCCCGTGATCCTCACCCTCGGCTGGCTGCCGCCGGAGTTCCGCGCCGAGCTCGGCCTGCCGTGGACGGCACGGGACGAAGTCCGCTTCGAACGCATCACGCGCCGCCTGGCCCGGCTGAACCGCAGCAGCCCGCGCTTCCTACGTCAGCTCCCGATGAACCTGTACCTGTGGGACGTGCGCCGCCGGCTGCGCACCGGCCGCGCGGTGGTCTAGACGAGGTGCACTTCGCCGGCGTCGAGGCGGTCGTCGCCCACGATAGCCGGCCCCGGTCGTCGATCCCCTCAGCGATGCCTTCGCCGCCCGACCAGCGCACGGCCAGACCCCGGAGCGCGTCCCGCTCCCGCAGGGCGGCGAGGGCTGCAGCGGGCGCCTGGCCCAGCCGCGCCTCAAGCGTCAGTAGGAGCTCGGCCAGGAACCCCTCGACGTCGTCGCGCCCAAGGGAGCCCGCCTCCGGCACCTCGCTCGGCGCAGCCACGACGTTGACCCCTATACCGAGCACCGCCCAGCCCTCCTGCGGGCGCCCCTCGACGAGCACGCCCGCGACCTTGAGGCCGTCCACGAGCACGTCGTTGGGCCACTTCACTTTCGCGCCAGCACCTGCCGCGTCTGCAACGGCAAGGCCCGCGCGCAGCGGCAGCAGCGTGTCGTGCTCGCGCAGCACGACCGACATCAGGAGCGCCGCACCCGGCGGAGCCGTCCAACGGCGGCCCTGGCGGCCTCTGCCCGCGGTCTGCTCGGTCGCGGTGACCAGCGTGCCATGCGGCGCGCCACCCGCCGCGAGCTCGCGCGCCCGCGCGTTCGTGGAGCCGACCGTCCGGAGGTGGACTCGAGGCCGCCCGATTTGACCGAAAAGTTGCTCAGCGCGACGGTTCCGGCCCGTCGCGGCCGTTGGGTGCGTACCCATGCCTCGGAAGGATCCCATGCTTCGCCGTGTCATATGCCTCGCTCCTCTCGCGGCGGTGCTCGCCTCCGCCGCGCCCGCTGCGGCGGTGAGCTACACGCAGCGAGAACTGGCCCCGAACAACGGGATCACCTACGACGGCGGCATCGACGCCGTCGACTACAACGGCGACGGCAACATCGACATCGTCTCGGCGGTGACCCACCCTCTGGCCGGTCCGCTCATCGGGTACGCCGCCGGCGACGGAGCCGGCGGGCCGTTCACTCTCGTAGGCAACGACTTCATCACGATGCCCGCCCCGGTGAACGGTCTAACGGTCACCGAGCTCGGCGGGGCACCCGGTGGTCGGGACTTCGCAGCGGTAAGCGCCGCGAGCGGCAAGCTCTACGTCAACGAGATCCCCGCGCCGGACAACGCCGATGTCGGGAACGAGGCAGAAGCGCCAGCGGTCGGGGACCTCAATCAGGACGGCCTTGCCGACCTCATTGTGCCAGGCGGCGCGTATGGCCTCACCGTGTTCCTGACCGGCCCGAACGGGCTGCAGAGGGACTACAACCTCAGTTTCTTCGGCACCAAACGGGGCGCAGCGATCGGAGAGTTCGGCGGCTCGACCGGAGTCGACTATGCGGTCGCCCTTCCTGACACGGACGAGCTCTTCGTCGTGCTTACGAATGGGTTTGGGGCGCTGCAGAGCTACTCCTTCCGCGGTGTTGGGGATGGGCCGGTGGCGCTGGACTCCGGCGACCTGAACAGCGACGGCCGAGCCGACATCGTGGTCGCCAACAGCCTTGATGACACGGTGACGGTGCTCCGTGGGCTCGTCACCGGCGGCTTCGCCCCGGCGGAGACCTACGCGGTGGGCGACAAACCCACGACGATCGAGCTGGCCCAGCTCGACGGCAAGGGCGGCGACGACGTGGTGGTCGGCAACACCGGCGGCTCGAGCGTGTCCGTTCTGGTCTCCGGGCCCGGCGGGGCGCTGGGCGCTGGGCAGACGTTCCCGGTCGACCGTGCCGTCGACCGCCTCACGACGGCGGACTTCAACGAGGACGGCCGCGACGACATCGTGGCCCTTGCCGTCGGCGGCACGTCGACCCGGCTGCTGCTCTCCGCCGCCGGTCTCGACGCGTCTGCGATCGAGCCGTACGCGGATCAGCCGGCCGGCACCATCTCGGCCACGAAGGCCACGACCGTGACCAACAGCGGCGCCGGCCCGGTCGATATCAACAGCGTCCAGGTCCCGGATTCGGACGAGTTCCTGATTACCCGCGACGACTGCACGGGCAGGACACTCGACGAGGACGAGACGTGCACCGTTCGGGTGCGCTTCGCGCCGGAGAGCGCGGGGCAGAAGATCGGCACACTGCGTATCCGCAGCGATGCGCCCGATACACCGGACCTGGTCACGCTCAACGGCATGGGCATCCCGCAGCAGGGAGGTCCGACGGGTCCAACGGGTCCGACGGGCGTGACCGGGCCTTCTGGGGTCACGGGCCCGTCAGGCGTGACCGGACCGTCCGGGGTCACGGGTCCGTCGGGCGTGACGGGACCTTCCGGCGTCACGGGTCCGTCGGGCGTGACGGGACCGTCCGGGGTCACGGGTCCGTCGGGCGTGACGGGACCTTCTGGCGTGACCGGACCTTCTGGCGTCACGGGTCCGTCGGGCATGACCGGCCCGGCCGGCAGCGCTGGCCTGAACGGCACCGCCGGCCCATCAGGGCCTCGCGGCCCGGCCGGCCCGACGGGACCGGTCGGACCGCAGGGCCTGCCGGGCACCCAGGGGCCGGCCGGCACCGGCGCTTTCCGTTGCACCGTGAAGCGGCTGCGCCTCCGTGGTGAGGTGAAGGTCTCCTGCAAGGTCAAGTCGACGACGGCCGGCACGGCGCGTCTCGTCCGCAACGGCCGCATTGTCGCTCGCCGCCGGCTCGCCGCCGGGTCGAGCAAGGTCACCTTCAGGGTGCCCGCCGGCGGCCGCGGCGCCTACAAGGTGAACGTCAGCTCGATCTGATGCTGATCTCGTCGCCGGGCTGCACCTGCAGCTCGGCGGCGGCGTCTCCGGAGTTGATGGCTATGGCGAGCCGCCGACTGGCGTCCTCGTAGAGGACGAGCTCGCCGGTGGGGACGTCGGCGAAGGTGGCGGCGAAGGTGCCCGACCGCTCGCCGATAGCGACCGCGCCGAGGCGCAGCGTCGTCCGCGCGAGGTCGTGCGTGGCGTCGAGCAGCACGTTGCCGTAGCCGTCCACGCCGAGCACGTGAGCTACGAGCGCGTCACTCTCGATCCGCGCCTGAGATAGCACGAGCTTCACGAGATCGTCAGTCTCGAAGGGCTCGCCCGCCGCCTGCAGCTCCTCGCCGGCGGCGAGCCGCGCCGCGACGGGCGCGAACACGTCACGGCCGTGGAAGGTCGCCGACACCGGCTCTAGGCGCCACGGCGAACGGGAGATCTCGACGGCCTCGACGCAGCCGCCGAAGCTGTCGGCCGCGAGCATCAGCAGACCGTTGTCGGGTCCGACGAGCAGCCGGTCCTCCTCGGCCGTGCGCACCGCGATCGCCCGGCGCCGGGCGCCGACCTCCGGGTCCACGACGGCCAGGTGCACGCCGGGCGGGGTGAACGGCAGCGCGCGCTCCAGCATCAGGGCACCGGCGCGGACGTCCTGCCGCGGTACCCCATGCCCGATGTCGATGACCCGGACCTCGGGGGCGATGCGCGCGATCACGGCGTGCACCACGCCGACGAACTCGTCCGCCTGTCCGTAATCCGAGAGGAAGGTGATCAACGTGCGGCGAGTATCGCCGCTACGAGGCCGTCCGGGGTGTGTGGCTCGGCTTCGACGTCAGGCTCGCGGCCCTGCTCGCGCAGCGCGGCGGAAGTTGCCGGGCCGATCGAGGCGAGGCGGGGGCCGGACGGGATGTCGCCGAGGAATCGGACGGTCGACGCCGAGGTGAAGGTGATCCAGTCGACATCCGACAGGTCGGCCTCGACGGGTTCGGCGATCGTCTCGTAGAGCGGGATCACCTGCACGGCGACGCCGCGGGCGCGCAGGCCGTCGGGCAGCGTGTCGCGCCCCTCGCGTGCCCGGAACAGCAGGACGGAGGAGAGTGGGATGTGGGCGAGCGCCTCGAGCATCCCCTCGGCGACGGAGCGGTCGGGGACCACGTCGGCGACGATGCCGTGCTCGCGCAGCGCACGGGCGGTGCCCGGCCCCATCGCAGCGACGCGGTGCCCGGACAGCGCTCGCGTGTCGGTGCCGGAGCGCTCGAGCGCGGCGAACAGCTCGTGTGCGCCGTTGGGTGAGGACACGACGAGCAGGTCGTGGCCGGCCAGCAGAGGCAGTTCAGCCTCGAGCGAGCGGGTCCGGATCGCGGGCGCTTCGACCACCTCGGCGCCGAGCTCGCGCAGCTGGGTCGCGAGTGGCGAGGCCTGCGCACGAGCGCGGGTGACGGCGATCCGCTTGCCGTGCAGCGGGCGCAGCTCGCGCCAGGCGAGCTCCTCGCCGAACGCCGCCACGGGTCCGACCACGATGATCGCCGGCGCCTGCGCCTCGAGGCCGCCGGCGGTGGCGAGCGTTCCGTGCTTGGAGCGCTGGTCGGCGAACGTGCCGCGCTCGACGACAGCGACGGGCTCGTCGGCGGGTCGGCCGGCGCCCATGAGGCCCTCCGCGATCCGCGGCAGTGCCTTCGCGCCCATGTAGAAGACGAGCGTCCCGGGGAAGCGCGCGAGCGCGTCCCAGTCCATCTCCGCGCCGTCGCGCGCCTGGTGGCCGGTGATGAACGCGACGCCCGCGGCCATGTCCCGGTGCGTGACGGGGATGCCCGCGTAGGCGGGAGCGGCGATCCCGGAGGTGATGCCGGGCACGATCTCGTAGCGCACGCCCGCCTCGCGCAGCACCTGCGCCTCCTCGCTGCCGCGCCCGAACACGAACGGGTCGCCGCCCTTGAGGCGGACGACCTCGCGCCCGGCAAGCGCGTGCTCCACAAGCAGCGCGTTGGTGTCGACCTGCGGGACCTGCGGGCCGCCGCCCTGCTTGCCCACGAAGATCAGCTCGGCGTCCTCTCGAGCGCCGGCGAGGATCTCCGTGTCGATCAGGAGGTCGTAGAGGATCACGTCGGCGCGGGCGATCAGCTGCTGCGCGCGGACGGTCAGGAGCCCGGGGTCACCCGGCCCGGCACCGACGAGATAGGCCGTCATGCGTCGAGTAGCTCCTTCGCGCCCGCGGCGAGCATGCGGCGCGCCAGCTCGGCGCCGTCGAGGCCCTCGATCTCGTCGAGCACCCAGGAGGAGCCGTCGACGGCGCCGACGAAGCCTCGCGTGGTGCGGCCATCGCAGAAGATGCCGACGGGCGTGTGGCACGAGGCGCCGAGGACGCGCACGGCGGCGCGCTCGGCGGTCAGGCAGGAGAGCGCTGCTCGTCGGCGATCGGGGCGACGGCGGCTCGGGCTGCGGCGTCGTCGGAGCGAGCCTGGAGCGCGAGGGCGCCCTGTCCCGCTGCCGGGACGAAGACGGGCGCGTCGAGGCGCTCGCCGGTGTCGCGTCCGAGTCGCTTCAGCCCGGCGGCGGCCAGCACGATCGCGTCCACCTCTCCGTCGGCCAGCTTGCGCAGCCGCGTGTCCACATTGCCGCGCAACTGGACGATCTCGAGGTCCTCCCGCCAGGCGATCAGCTGGGCGGCACGTCGTAGGGAGGCGGTGCCCAACACGGCCGGGAAGCTTTCCGACCACCACGTCGAACGGGTCCTCGCGCTCGGGGACAGCGACGATCTCCGTGCCCTCCGCCAGGTCGCCGGGGACGTCCTTGGCCGAGTGCACGGCGAGGTCGATCTCACCCTGGACCAGCGCCCGCTCGATCGTGTCGACCCAGCGCGACTTGTCGTCGGCGTTCAGGGGCCTGCTCGAACGCGAGGTCGCCGGAGGTGCGCAGCGTCACCAGCTCGCCGCCGACGCGCTCTGCGACCCAGCCGGCCTGGGTCAGGGCCAGCGCCGAGCCGCGGGTGCCGATCCTCAACGGGTGAGCTCGGCGTCCGGATCCGGGACGGGCTCGGTCTCGGCGAGCCCGAAGAGATCCCGCAGGACGTGCATGCGCGCATGGCGCGCGCCGCCGTCGGCCTGCTTGACGCGCAGCGTCGGCTCGTGCAGCAGGCGCTGGGCGACGGTACGGGCGACGGCCTCGACCCGGGCGCGGTCGCGCTCGGAGAGGGATTCCCAACGCGCGCCGTTCTCCTCGAGGACGGTGGCGACGATCGCGTCGGCGTGCCGGCGCAGCGCGGCGATCGTCGGCATCACCTCGAGCGAACCGAGCCAGCTCGCGAACTGCGCGATCTCGCTCTCGATGATCGCCTCGGCGCGGACGGCCTCCGACCGGCGGCTCCCGGTGTGGCGCTCGACGACGGCCTGCATGTCGTCCACGTTGGCGAGGGTGACGCCGGGCAGCATGCCGCACGCGGACTCGATGTCGCGGGGCACCGCCAGGTCGATCAGCAGCAGCGGCCGCCCCTCGCGCTCGGCGACGACCTCGGCCAGCACCTCGGCCTCCACCAGCGCATGTGGTGAGGACGTCGACGCGACGAGGATGTCGGCCTCCAACAGCGCGTTGGGAAGGTCGTCGAACGAGATGGTCGCGCCGTCGAAGCGGTGGGCGAGCGCCGCGGCCCGCTCGCGCCGGCGGTTGGCGACGAACAGCGTCGTCACCCCGCGGGCGTGCAGCGCCTGCGCAGTGAGCTCGGCGGTCTCTCCGGCACCGACGATGACGACGTGGCGATCCGTGAGGTCTTCCAGCGTGTCCGTGGCGAGGTCCACCGCGACGGACGCGACGGACTGCCGGCCCGCGCCGATGCCCGTCTCCGCGCGCACGCGCTTGCCGGTCGCCAGGGCCGCCTGGAAGAGGCGGTTGGTCATCGGCCCGGTGGTGCTCTCGCGAAGGGCGAGCTCGTAGGCGCGCTTGACCTGGCCCTGGACCTCGGCCTCGCCGACCACCATGGACTCGAGGCCGCCGGCCACGCGGTAGAGGTGGCGGGCGGCGTCGCAGTTGCGCTCGGAGTAGACGCCCTCCAGCAGCTGCGTCGGCCGTAGCCCGGCGCGGCGCGCGAGCGAGGCGACGACGGCGCTCTCGGCCTCCACCGGGTCGCCCACGACGAGGTAGAGCTCGGTGCGGTTGCAGGTGGAGAGGACGACCGCCTCCTGCACGTCGGGCACGGTGCGCACTTCGGCCAGCAGGGTCTGCATGCCGGTCTCCGTCAGCGCGATGCGCTCGCGCAGCGCCAGCGGCGCCGTCTTGTAGGAGGTGCCGAGCAGCAGCAGCTCACTCATCACGCGCCTCCAGGGCGTCCGCGATGCCGCGACGTCCTCCTGCAGGTGCGACAGCCGGATGGCCATGATCGCGACGTAGATCAGGATCAACGCGAGGAAGACGAGGTAGGCGGCGGCGACGTACTTGCTCGCCGTGCCGTCGGGCAGCGCGGGCATCCCTCCAGCTCCTGCGGCGAGGCCGAGCGACCGAGGGTGAAGCCGTCCTCGCCGCTGAGACGGCGGCGCAGGTGCTTGACGCGGATGCGCGTGGTCTTCGCGACGAGCTCGAACTTGCCAGCGTCACGTACAGCAGCCCCATCGCCGCCAGCGACAGGAGGAAGGTGACGGCCACCTCGCCCGGCAGCGTGTCGGCCTGCGAGAGCGTTCGCGGGTGGATGTCCTGCGTGGCCGAGCGCACGGCCATGAAGTTGAACGGCACGAAGACGCCGCCCACGATCGCGAACACCGCTGCGTAGCGCGCCTGGCGGTCGCGGTCCTCGATCGAGAAGCGCAGCGGCTGGTAGCACGCGTAGAGCAGGAAGACGATCAGGAAGGAGACGAGCGTCGGCTCGTCCCACAGCCACCACTTGCCCCACGAAGCGCGCGCCCAGATCGAGCCGGTGATCAGCGCGCCGACGCCGAAGATCAGCGCCATGTGGATGGCGACGTACGAGCGCATGTCGTGCGCCTTGTCTCCCGAGCGCAGGAAGCGGATGGCGTAGATCCCGCCGGCGACGAAACCGATCAGCGCCACGATCGCCAGCGGCACGTGCACGTAGAAGATCTTCTGGATGAAGCCCTGGTCGGCGTCCTGCGGCGCCCAGAAGAAGGCAAGCGCGAACGCGGCCACGATCGCCACGGTGGAGGCGACGGCGTAGAACTTCAGGCCACGTCCGAACGAGATGAGTCAGTCCTCCAGGAGGTAGTCGAAGACCGCGTAGGTCAGCAGTCCGAATACACCATCGTAGAGAGCCAGGACCAGCAGCCAGTCCCCGTCGAGCGCCCCTGCGCCACCGCGCTCGAAGAGGGGCGCCGTGGCGTTCGCCCCGGCGATCAGGATCGGCAGCGTGAGCGGCAGCGCGAGCAGCGGGGCGATCAGGTCCCGGGCGCGCGTCTGGACCGCCAGCGCGCCCACCAGCGTGCCGATCACCGCGAGCCCGACGTCCGCCAGCAGCAGCACCAGCGGGAGCTCCGGCAGTGCCTGGCCGAGGCCCGGATCGAGCAGCAGCACGGTGAACGCGGCGACGCCCACGATCTCGACGACGACCAGGAAGCCGAACAGGGTGAGCGCCTTGGCGACGAACATCGCCGTGCGGTCGACGGGGGCGAGCAGGAAGGCGTCGAAGCCGCCCTGCTCGCGCTCCGTGACGAACATGCGGCTGATGCCGAGCACGGCGGTCAGCATCAGGGCGACCCACAGCACGCCGGCGGCCAGGTCGCCCGACACCGAGTCGCGGTCGAGGCCGAAGTGGAAGAGGACGAAGGCGGAGACGATGAAGAGCGTCATCGCCGGCACGGCCTCGAACAAGCGCAGCTCGGCGCGCAGGTCCTTGCGGATGAGCGCCTCGACCGTTCGTCTCATAGCTCGAGCACCAGGTCGGCCACGGCGCGGGCGGCGGCGTGGTCGTGGCTGACGAGCACGCGCGTGCGGGCGGTGGCGAGCAGCGGCTCGACCCGCCCGACGCCGTCCGCATCGAGGTTCGCGTAGGGCTCGTCGAGCAGCAGCAGCTCCGGTTCGTGCGGCAGGCGCGGCAGACGGCGACCCGCTGGACCATGCCGCGGCTGAAGGTGCGCAGCGGCTCGTCCTCGCGCAACTCCAGGCCGACCTGGTCGAGCAGCGTGTCGATCCGCGTGAAAGGCACACCGTGCAGGCGGGCGTGGAAGCGCAGGTTCTCCCGCGCGGTCAGATCGCGGTACAGCAGAGGCTCGTGTGCGAGCAGGCCGAGCCTGCCGCGCACCTTGTAGCCGCTCGCGGGAGTTCTGCCCCGAGCACTTCGATCGTCCCCGCCTGCGGCCGCAGCAGCGTCGCCAGCATGCGCAGCAGCGTCGTCTTCCCCGCGCCGTTTGCGCCGAGCACGGCGAGCGTCGCGCCCTCGGGCACGCTGAAGGTGAGGTCTTTCAGAACCACGCGTTCTCCGTAGGCGCGGCCGAGACCGCGCGCCTCAATGGCGGGAGTCACCGCGGAGCGTGGCGACGGCGTGGCCGAGCGCCGCTGAGACGGCGAAGCACTCCTCGACCGCTTTCGGCGAGCCGGGGAAGTTGACGATCAGCGTGTGCCCGCGGATGCCGGCCTCGGCGCGGCTGAGGATGGCCATCGGCGTGTGCGCGAGGCTCGCCGCGCGCATCGCCTCGACGATCCCGGGGGCGGGTCGCTGAATCACCGCGCGCGTCGCCTCCGGTGTGACGTCGTCGGGTGTGAAGCCCGTTCCCCCTGTGGTGAGGATCACGTCGACGCCCTCGTCGGCGTAGTGGATCAGCCGGTCCTCGATCAGCGAGAAGTCGTCGGGAACGACCTCCATCGCGACGACGTCGCAGCCCGCCGCCTCAGCACGGCCGGCCAGCGCGGGCCCCGACCGATCCTCCGCCTGACGCGCGGACACCGACGTCGAGACCGTCAGCACAGCGGCGCGCACGTCGCAGACGCT
>CAVXBH010000031.1:0-15717 GCA_963759945.1 uncultured Solirubrobacteraceae bacterium
ACCGGCATCATGGTCGCGTGCCCGTCGATCTCGACGCCGCGGCCGCCTTCGTCGCCACTCACGCGCGCCTGCTCGACCGCCTGCGCTTCGAGGTGCGCTTCCGCGACGCGCCGCCGGACGCGCTGCTCGCCGCCGTCGAGGCCTACCGCAACCCCGACGGCGGCTACGGCCGCGGCCTCGAGCCCGACCTGCGCTCCGTCACCAGCCAGCCCGGCGGCGCGCTGCACGCCTTCGAGGCCTTCGCCGACGTCGGACCGCACGTCACGCCGCGCGCGGCCGAGCTGTGCGACTGGTGCGCCGCGGTCTCGCTGCCCAACGGCGGCCTCCCGTTCGCCTTCCCGGTCCCCGACCCGGAAGGCTCGGCGCCGTTCTGGCTCGCCGCCGACCCGACCGAGCCGTCGCTGCAGATCACGGCGATCGTCGCCGCCGCCGCCCACCGGGTCGCCGCCTACGACCCGGCCGTCGCCCGCCACCCGTGGCTGGCGGCCGCGACGGACTACTGCCGCGGCGCCATCGGCGGCCTGGGCGACGACCCCTTCGCGATGGCCGTCGCCTTCGCCGCGCAGCTCTTCGATGCGGCAGGCGACGAGGCCTCGCTCGAGCGGTTGCGCCCCTACGTCCCGGCCGACGGCGTCCTGCAGGTCGTCGGCGGGTCGGAGGACGAGTCGATGCGCGCGGTCGACTTCGCGCCGAGCCTCTTCACCGAGGACATCTGGGCCGCCGACCTCGAGCGCCTCGCCGGCGAACAGCAGGCCGACGGCGGCTGGACCGTCGACTTCGCCTCCTTCTCGCCGGCCGCCGAGCTCGAGTGGCGCGGCCACATGACCGTCAACGCGCTCGTCCGGCTTCAGAAGCCGGAGTAGTCGAGCCGCCCGGTCTTCATGTGATGCCACGCATCGAAGCTGCCGCCTTCCAGGCTGGCTAGCACGGCTTCGAACCGATCATCGAGCAGGTGGTCAACCAAGCGCGTGTCTTCCACACCGAAGGTCGTGTGCAGGCACTCGTCTACGCGTGTCGGCGTCCGAAGTTGGGCGAGCAGCAGTTCGAGCACTCGCCGGACCCGGGCGGCATGCGACGGGTCGCCGCGCGTGAGCTTGCGCACGGCAAGGTCGAGGTTGGCTCCTGCAAGCGTCGTCGAGATGAAGCGCTCGTCCCCACTCGCTGCGGCGAACTCCTCCGCGGCGGCGATCACCTTGTCGGCCTTCCCGTCTTGGACGAGAAACTCCCCGGCCAAGCACCATGGAACGTCGTCGAGCCATGCGTCGACGATCCTGTAGCTCTGGTCGGGCTTCAGCCACCGCCGCATGCGAGCCGGCGAAAGCTGGGCCGCGGCGAGGTTGTCCGTGATCGCGACTGCTTCTTCCGGCGAGGCCCCAAGGCCGACAAGCCACTCCTGGATGTCCTCGACAGAAGTCCGCTTCGCCATGCGGGGACGCCTTGCTTAGATCGGTTCGCCGTCCACCAGGATCGTGACGCGCCCCGGATAGGGCGCGAGCATCCTGCGGATCGGCTTGGCGTCCTCCTTGTCGGGCTCCTCGTAGACCCAGAAGGCGTCGGGAACGCCGGGCGCCGACAGGTACGTCGCGTCGCCCTTGAACGGGCAGTGCGTCGTGGTGTCGCTGGCCTCCAGCAGGTCCGTGCGGACGTCCTCGCGCGGCAGGTAGTACCGCGTCGGCAGCCGCGTCTCCTCGAGCTCGTAGGCGCGAGAGCTCTCGGCGAGCACGGTGCCCTCATGCTCGACGCGCACGTGTCGCTCGCTGGGGCGGGTGGTGATCTTGTGCGCGCCGACCTTGTCGGCGGCCTTGGCGATCAGGTCTGGCATGCCTCTTGTTCTACCCACGCCGGCGAGCGCGAACGACGGCGTCCTCGCCCGCGGCCTCCGCCGTCAGCTCCCAGTCGTCTGACGTCAGCAGCGCTTTGGCGGCTGCGACGGTCACCTGCGTCTGGCCCTTCGCGGTCGTCTTGCCGAGCATGAACAGCGTCCCGCCCGGCGCGACTCCGTCGGCCATCCGCTGTACGAAGCTCTCGATCGACCCAGCCACGTGGACGTAGATGCAGACGACGAGATCGAACGCCTGGGTCGGCGGCGACCAGGTCCCGAGGTCGGCCTCGAGCCATTCGACGCGGAGCCCCAACGCGTCGGCCTGTTCCCGACCGTGCTCCAGCGCAGTCGCCGCGAAGTCCACAGCCGTCACGTCCCACCCGTGCCCAGCAAGCCACAGCGCCTCGGCCCCGTGTCCACAGCCGGCGTCGAGCGCCCGCCCGGGTGACAGCCCTGGCGCGAGCTCCGTTAGCCGCCCGCTCGGAGGCCGCTGCGCGAGGCCGTCGCCATGCGTTTCGAGCGCCTGCGACCAGCGCTCTTCCCACCCCTGACGATCGAAGCCGGGCACCTACGCGCAGTGGACTTCAAAGCACGGGGTCCATAAGCGGATCGTCTGGTCCTCGCCCAGTGGCTCACCGGCTCGAGGCCGTTGCCGCTCTACCTCCGGATCAGGGAAGATGCGCATGCCGCCAGTGCAGAGTGCCTTCTGGATCTTCCGGCGGCGGACGTCCTCTCGAAATCCGTCGATGAACAGCTCGACGTCGGTCCCGCGATATCGGCACAGCACCTGCGTCCTGCGCAGACCGATCAGGTCCGGTGTTCGCGGCTGAGCGGCCCGCGCCACCGACACGACCTGCCGGTTGCCGACCGAAGCGAGCGCGAGCGCCATAGCCCCGCAACCCACGAGCAGGACGAGGAAGCAAACGAGAGTGCGCCGCTCGACTCTCATCTAACGGACCGTAAGTGAGCCTCGTTGAAAGCGCGTGAATCAAGCGAACCGATCCGAACTCGCGGTATGCGCAAGTTTCGGTCGGTTCGTCGTCTGCCGACAGGGTGAGGGCATGAGTCTTTGGATCCTCGCGCTCGCCGGGGGACTGGCTGCGGCCGGGGTCGCTGCGTGGGTGGCGACCGACTGGACCGTGGCGATGCTGTTCCTCTGGCCGGCTGTTGCACTTCCGGTCGTCGAGAAGACCGTGGGTGTGATGCGGCTCGTCCGCTACGACCCGTCGCGCGGCAGGCCGCGAAAGGAGCGCGTCGGGCAGTACGCGCTGGTGATCGGCGCGTCGATGCTCGTGAGCGCGGCGTTCGCCACCTGGGCGCTCACCACGGACGACGCGCTCACCGCTTACGGCCCGCTGTACCTCCTCCTCACCGCGTACACCGCCTGGGCGGTGGTGCACGTCAGATCCCGAGTGAGTCGCCCACGTCCGTGAAGAGGTAGGCGCCGAGGAGGTCGACCCACAGCAGGCCGATCAGCGCCGCAGCCGCGATCAGGCCGTTGCGCAGCGCGCGCGTACTCGCGACGGCGGCGACCGCGACGGCCAGGGGTGCGAGCACGGGTGCCGCGTAGCGGAGCAGGAAGACGTCCCACTGCTCGAACAGCAGCGTGAAGACCATGAGCCCGACAGCGGCGACGACCGGCAGCGCGAAGAACGCGGTGCGCCGCGCGTAGAGCACGGCGACGACGAACAGGGCGAGCACCAGACCGCGCGCCGCGAGGCCGACCCACCAGACGTCGAGCTGCCCGTACCACTCCTGCGGCACCGATCCCTCGAGCAGCGAGGCGAGCCTGCCGGGCAGGTCGGCGATACCCCAGTCGGGAACGCCGCCGGGGTAGAGGTACGGCGTCTGCTGCTCGCGTGCGGCGGCGTTGAGGTCGTAGTGGCCGACGAGCCACGGTCCGAGCAGCAGCGTCGGCAAAGCGAACGAGGCGACCACCGGAAGCGGCTGTCGCACCCGGGCGGCGGCGACCACCAGGCACGGCGCGAGCACGATCAACGTGAGCTTGGTCAGCAGGCACAGCCCGAGCAGCGCGCCCGCCCCCACGAGCCGGCGCGCCGAGCGCCGGTCCCACGCGGTCCAGGCCGCCAGCAGGAAGGCAGGTGCCAGCGCGAACTCGAGCGCCGAGTTCGAGACGGTGATGCCGCGGACCAGCAACCCGGGCAGGGCGAGCACCAACAGCCCGGCCGTCCACGCCGTCCAACCGCCACCCAGCCGCCGGGACAGCAGCCACAGCAACCCCGCCCCCACCAGATAGAGCAGGAGGTCGAAGACGCGCAGCACGAAGACCTTGTCGCGGTGATCACCGGCGAGCGCGTAGGCCGGGGCGGCCACCGCGTAATACAGCGGCGGTTGGAATGCCTCGTAGCTGCGCCCGCCGAGCCCGAGCGTCGCCGGGTCGGTGGGGCTCGGGGAGGGCCACGTCCGGTCGGTGATCGCCTGGGTCTCGGGACTCGCGAGGTCGTCGAGCGCCGGCAGCCGGCCGTCCTCCGCGATCGACTGCACGTACGAGTAGTGCGCCCGCTCGTC
The DNA here is from genome assembly GCA_963759945.1 of uncultured Solirubrobacteraceae bacterium. GTDB lineage: Bacteria > Actinomycetota > Thermoleophilia > Solirubrobacterales > Solirubrobacteraceae > DATLGB01. The sequence goes on from CAVXBH010000031.1 coordinate 4,352, forward strand.
GATGTAGGCCCAGACCTGGAAACGGTCGACGACGACCGCGCCGAGGACCACGATCCCCGCGAGGACGACCCAGGCGAGCCGGCGGCTCAGACCGCTACGGCGGCGCTGCGTGCAGCGTCGATCAACGCCCGGACGCCGTCCTCGTCGCCCGCGCGCAGCAGGGCGATCGGATCGGGCTCGCCGTTGACGATGCCCTCGAAGAACGCCTTGCGGTCCTGATAGGTCGGCAGGTTGCCCTTGGCCCACCCCCGCGCCTCGTTGAGGAGCTCGGCCAGGCGGGCGTGGTGGTCGCCGTAGGTGTCGGCGATCTCGCGCTTGATGCGCTTCGCCAGAGCCGGTGAGGCGCCAGCCGTCGAGATCGCGATCGCCAGCGGCCCGGTGCGGACGATCGCCGGCAGGATGAAGTTGCACAGCGGCGGGACATCCACGATGTTGACGAGCATCGCCAGGCGCTCCGCGTCCTCGTAGACGCGGATGTTGACGTCGGTGTCGTTTGTCGCGGCGATGGCGATGAACGTGCGCTCGAGGTCCTGCGTCCGGTACTCGCGGCGCTCCCAGTCGATCGAGCCCTCGGCGGCCATCGCCTCGAGCTGGGGGATCGCCTCGGGCGCGATCAGGGTGACCGACGCATCGCAGGCGAGCAGGCCCTCGACCTTCTCCAGCCCGATGTCGCCGCCACCCACGACGATGCACCGCCGCCCGGTCAGCTTCAGGCACGCGATGTAGAACGGCGTGTCGAGCATGTCGCGCACGCACGTCTGGTCGCAGATGCCGCGACGGAACTGGCAGACGCATTCCTTGCCTGCATAGGCCTGAGCGGGCATGAGCTGAAGCGTACCCTTGCTCCGTAGAGGTTTTGTGCCAGTCGACGGCTACTTCACGGATGACTCCATGCTGCGGCGGGTCAACCGCGAGATGGCGGTTGGTCTCGCCGGCCCTCGTTCCCTGCTCATGCAGGCCGCCCATCCGGTCGCGTTCGCGGGCTTCTTCGAGGCGACGACGATGCTCTCGGAGCCCTATCCGCGCCTCGAGCGCACCGCGCGTGTCCTGACCGCGATCGGCTTCGGCTCCCGGGAGGAGGCGGACGCAGCGACGCGCCCCGTGCGCGCCATCCATCGCCGCGTCCACGGCCGGCTCAAGGAACCCGCCGGCCGCTTTCCTGCCGGCACGCCGTGGCGGGCGGACGACCCCGAGCTGCTGCTGTGGATCATCGCCACCCTGGTCGACTCGAACCTGCTCGTCTACCAGCGCTATGTCGGCCCGCTGACGCGCGACGAGCAGGAGGCCTACTGGCAGGACTTCCGGCTCATGGGCAAGCTCTTCGGACTGCCATACAAGGACACGCCGAAGGACATCGACGCCTTCGAGGCCTACGTCGCCGACATGCTCGCCTCGGGTGACCTGCACGTCGGCCCGAAGGCACGCGACCTGGCCATCGACATCGTCATGCGCCCGCCGGTGCCACTGAAGTTCCGGCCGGCGCTCGAGGCGGCCAACCAGGTCACGATCGGCCTGTTGCCCGCCGACCTGCGCCGCCAGTACGGCTTTCGGTGGGACCCGGTGCGCGGCCTTGCCGTGCGCGGCGGCGCGGAGTACCTTCGGCGTATGGTCGTCCCATTGCTGCCGGACCGGTGGCGCCTCGCGCCCAGCGCGCGTGCCGCGTAAGCCACGCAGGACGGGCCGAGCCAACTCCGATCGCGAGCGACGCGCCCTCGCCAAGGCCAACGCCGAGCCCGAACGTCCGCCCGCGGGCCCGCCGCCCGGCTACACGGTGCTGTCATGCGACGGCGGAGCCCGGCAGGGCGAGGGCGCCATCGCCTACGTGCTCGGCGGCGAGGGGCACGCCGAACGGATCGGGCAGGCTTCCGCCGCCTTCGCCGAGTACCGCGCGGTACTGGCCGGCCTGCAGGCCGCCCGCGCTCGCGGCCTCGACCACATCGCCGTGCAGTCGGACTCCAAGCTGCTCGTCGACCACGTGTGCGGCCGCCGTGCACCGCGCAACGCCGCGCTGCAGGCGCTCGGCGATGAGATCTACGAGGAGACCACCCGCATCGGGACGGTCCGCTTCGACTGGATCCCGGCCGAGGCCAACGGCGCGGCACACGCACTCGCAGCCGCAGTGCTAACCGCGGCGTAGGGTCTCGCGCGCCATGCGCCCGGCAACGCGGGCGAAGGCGGGCCCCCCGCGCCGCACGACCTCGACCCGCTCCGACTCGCGGCCGTAGAGCAGTCGCGCCGCGGTCTCCGACGCGCGCACGAGCATCGGGTCGTAGGGCAGCCAGCGGGCGCTGCGCAGGCGGATCGAGCGCGAGGCCAGCTGGCGGGCCACGGTCAGGCGCGCGAGCCGCACCGGCGCTGCGGGCGCGGCCGCACCGTGCTCGTTGACCCAGGTCAGCTCGACACCCAGCGATCGCGCGATGCGCTCGCCATGCGCCCGGTCGCCCGCCCAGACGGACACCGAAGGGCCACCTGCGGCGGCAAGGGCGATGGCCTCCGCCTCCGAGGTCGCTTCAACGACGGAGAGCACCGGGCCGGGGACCGGCTCGTGGAGGATGCGGGCCTCGGGCGGGACGCCGCGCAGCAGGACGGGGCAGAAGCGGGCGTCCGCGAGGATGCCGCCGCACATCCGGGTGGCCCCGGCGGCCTCGGCGTCGGCGACGAGCGCCTCCACCGCCGCAGCGTCCTCGGGGGAAGCCAGGGGACCGACCTCGGTCGCCGCGTCCTGCGGGTCGCCGACGCGGATGCGCCGCGCGCCCGCGTTCAACCGGACCAGCAGGTCGGTGACCGCCTCGGGCACGCAGACGATCTGGCCCACCGAGGCCGTGCCGTGCCCGCCGCGCGCGTAGGCGGCCCACAGCGCGCCCGCGACCACGCGGTCCACCGGCGCCCCGTCGAGCACGAGCATCGTCGCCTTGTCAACCGGCGCGCCGACCTCGCTGACGAGGTCGCAGCCGCTCAGGTCCGCGTCAGGTGCGACCACCTGAACCAGGTCGTCCGGCGCGCCGGCCCGGCCGAGGGCGGAGGCGAAGCGCCGGCCCAGGGACTCATAGGCGGCCGCGAGGACAACGGCGTTGCCGGCCAGCAGCGCCGCCGCCGACTCGAGCGCGGGCTCCGCCCACGGCGAGCCGTCTCCGCCGCGGATGCCGACCACGCCCACGGGCGCCTGCGCGAGCAGCGCGCGCCGCCCGCCGCGCAGGATCGCGGCGCGACCGAGACGCCGATCAGCAAGTGCGGCCGGTCCCTCGTCGGCCAGTTCGTGCAGGCCGGCGACACTCGGCAGCAGCTCGGCGAGCACCGCTTCGGTGCGCGGTACGCGCGCCTCCGTGGCCAGCGCACCGGCGAGATCGTCGAGCTCGTCGAGGATCGCCTGCGCCGCGCGCCTGAGGTATCGCGCCCGCGCCCGCACCGGCACGGCGGCCCACAGCGGCTGCGGCCCTGCGGCCAGCGCGACGGTACTCATGGGCGGGACGCTATGCGACGCGGGCGGCTCGGGTGGTCAGCACGTCGACGAGGACCTCGCCCAGGCCCTCGGTCAGGCGCTCGTCGACGACCAGCGTGTCGACTTCGGCGCCCGGCGTCAGGTCGATCGCCCCGATGCCGATCAGCGTCTCGCGACCGTCGATCGGCGCGAGCGCGCAGGCGACCCGCCGGCGGGCGGGGTTGAACGTCAGCAGGCGCTGCACCTCGAAGTCGCTGCACTCGACGCCGCGCTCGGCCAGCAGGCGCACGACCGCCGACCGATCCGAGCGGGCGGCGAGGCGGATGCGGACGCGGGGTCCGGCGGGAAGGGCAAAGGTGCGGTTGAACACAGGCGGTCGCTTTCCATTACGACGCCCGAGACTCAATCGGGCGTGAAGATCTGACCTCTGTGCGCTGTCTCACTCCGGCCGTTTGCGGGCTTTTCTGATGCGCGCGAGCCGATCGCGAAGATCAGCTTCTGCCCCGTCAGGCGCGTAGAACCGCAGATTCTCGAGCCCCTCGGGCAGGTGCTCCTGGTCGTTCACGCGAGCCGGATGGCGATGCGGGTTGTCATAACCGATGCCACGCCCGAGGGCCTTTGCAGCGGGATATGCAGCCGTGCGCATCGCGGTCGGCGGGTCCTCTGCGCCCTTCTCGCGGACGTACTCGCGCGCGGCGTGCAGTGCTCGTCCGGACGCGTCCGACTTCGGGGCGAGTGCCAGGTAGACGGCGCACTGTGCCAGCGCGTAGTGCGCCTCGGGCATGCCGACATGCTCGACGGCACCTGCGGCGGCGACCGCGACCTGCAGCGCCTGCGGGTCGGCATTACCGACGTCCTCGGAGGCGAGGATGATCATCCGCCGGGCGATGAAGCGTGGGTCCTCACCCCCCTCGAGCATCACCGCCAGGTAGTACAGCGAGGCGTCGGGGTCTGACCCGCGCGTCGACTTGATCCACGCGGAGATGTAGTCGTAGTGCTTGTCGCCGGCGCGGTCGTAGAGGACGGCCTTGCGCTGCAGCGCATCCTCGGCGTGCTCGATCGTCAGCGGCTGGTCACCCGCCGTGTCGGCGGCGACCTCGAGCGCGTTGAGCGCCGTCCGTGCGTCTCCGCCGGAGCGCACGGCCAGAAAGTCCGCGACGTCGTCGCCGACGCCGGGCAGCGCGCGCTTGAGCAGCGTGGCGACGTCGTCCTCCGACAGCGCCTGCAGCTCGTAGATCCGCGCCCGGGAGATCAGCGCCGAGTTGACCTCGAAGTACGGGTTCTCCGTCGTCGCACCGATCAGCACCACGGTGCCGTCCTCCACCGCGGGCAGCAGGGCGTCCTGCTGGGCCTTGTTGAAGCGGTGGATCTCGTCGAGGAAGAAGACGGTGCCGCGGCCACTGCGGCGGCGCTCGCCGGCGCGGGCCATCACCTCCCGCACCTCCGGCCGCCCGGCCGCCACCGCCGACAGCTCCTCGAAGGCATGGTCGGACGCGCGTGCGACGAGCCGCGCCAGCGTCGTCTTGCCCGTGCCCGGCGGTCCGAACAGGATCATCGAGTGCGGGGCGCCCTGTTCGATGGCCGTCCGCAGCGCCGTGCCCTCGGCGAGCAGGTGCTGCTGGCCGACGACCTCGTCGAGGGACTCCGGCCGCATGCGCGCGGCGAGCGGCGCCCCGGGCGCGTTGCGCTCGTCGGGCTGCTCGGGCTCGGGCGGTTCGAAGAGCTGGTCCACGGGCGTAGTGTGACTGCAGTGGAGGAGCTACAGGAGGAGACCGCCCGCGTCCTCGGCGACCTGATCCGCTTCAACACGGTCAACCCGCCCGGCAACGAGCGTCCGGCAGCTGAGTACCTGCGCGACTACCTCGCCGAGGCGGGACTCGAAACCGAGCTCGACGGAGCCGAGGACGACCGTCCCAACCTCGTCGCCACGTTGGGTGACCCGGACAGCGGCCCGGTGCTCGGCTACCTCGGGCACACCGACACCGTGCTCGCCGACCCCGCCACGTGGTCGCGCGACCCCTGGTCGGGCGAGGTCCACGACGGCCACGTCTGGGGCCGCGGCGCGATCGACATGAAGTCCCAGGTGGCCGCCGAGGCGGTTGCCGCCGCCCACCTCGCGCGCTCGGGCTGGCGGCCCGCGCGCGGCGCGCTGAAGATCTTCGCGGTCGCCGACGAGGAGACCGGCGGCCGGCTCGGCGCCCAGTGGCTGACGCAGGAGCGGCCGGACCTCGCCCGCTGCGACTACCTGCTCAACGAGGGCGCGGGCACGGTCATGCCCTACGGCGACCGCCGCCTCTACGGCGTCTGCTGCGCGGAGAAGGGGACCTTCCGCTTCCGCGTCACCGCCCGCGGCCGTGCCGGGCACGCCTCGGTGCCCGTGCTCGCCGACAACGCGCTGGTCAAGCTCGCGCCGGTGCATCGCCGCCCTCGCGGCGCTCGAGACGCCCTACGACATGACGACGAGTCACGCGGGCTGATCAAGGGGCTCGGGGAGGACCCGGACGACCCCGCCACCGCGCTCGCCAACATCACCGCGCGGGCCCGGCCGATCGGCGCGCTCGCCGAGGCGGCCTCCGGGTGACGGTGTCGCCGACCATGATCAGCGCGTCGGAGAAGATCAACGTGATCCCCGGCACCGCGGAGCTGCGCGTCGACGGCCGCGCGCCCGCCGGCATGGAGCCCGAGGCGGTCGCCGAGCGAATCGCGCCCGCCATCCCGGACGATCTCGAGCTCGAGTTCCTCGAGCAGGTGGTGGGCAACCGCTCGCCGGTGACCTCACCGCTCATGGACGCGATCGCCGCCTGGATCGGCGCCGAGGACCCGGGCGCCGAGGCCGTCCCGACCGTCCTGCCCGCCTTCACCGACTCGCGCTGGTGGCGCCACGCCTTCCCCGACTGCGTCGCCTACGGGTTCTTCCCCCAGCGCCATCAGACCCTCGTCGACACGTGGCCGCTGATCCACGGAGCCGACGAGCGCATCGACGTCCGCGACCTCGCCTTCGCGGCCGGGTTCTACGCCCATCTACCTGGAGTGCTACTCGGTGACGCCTGAACCTGACAAGAAGCTCCGCCTCGGCGGCATGGCCCTCGCCAACGGCCTGCTCGTCCACGGCCCGACGCACTGGGCGGCCGCCGTCCGAACCAAGGACGGTCAGATCAAGACCGCCACCGGTCGCAAACCGCGCCTGCGCGTCGTCGACAACGTCCCCGGCGCGCGTGGCGTCGTCCGACTCGCGCGAGGCGATGGTCGTCATCCCGCTCGTCAAGCGCAGCCTCCCTGAGGCGCGCCTGCCGTTCCAGCACGCGTCGGTCGCCGCGGCCACCGTCGGCGCCACGGCCGGCGGCGCGCTGCTCAAGCGCCGCAAGGGGGGCACCACCGCCGGCGAGCTCGGCGCGGCCGCCCTGTCGATCGCGCCCGCGCTCTTCACCCTCCGCGCCGGCGAGGTCGCCCAGTACCACGGCGTCGAGCACAAGGCGATCGCCGCCTACGAGCAGGACGCCGACGACGCTCGGGACCCGGCCAAGGAGCACGAGCGCTGCGGCTCGCACCTCGTCGCCCCGATGACCGCCTCCAACCTCGCGGGCACGCTCCTGCTGCGCCGCGTCCTCGAGCGCCCCAGCCCGCTGGCCGGCGGCGCGGTCGCCCTCGCCTCCACGGCGGTGGCGGTCGAGGCCTTCCTCTACGCGGAGAAGCACGCCGACAGCCGCTTCAGCCGCGCCTTCCGCGCACCCGGTTTCGCGATCCAGCGCGCGATCGGCACCCGCGAGCCCGACGAGCGCCAGCTCGAGGTCGGCCGCGCGGCCCTCGCGGCGATCCTGGAGGCGGAGGGCGAAGCCGTGGGGTCAGCACCCCAAAGCGGCTGAATAATGGTCCGATCAGCTTGATCGGCGGGTATGACTTCGTTGTAGTAGCTGACTCGGATTTCAGAGAACGGAGCAGGGAATGCTTGGTCTACTCGCGCAGGCGGTGACACCACCCCCAGTTGAGTACCACTGGTACGACTGGGACAACATCAAGGACCAGATCCTCACATGGGCGCCGATCCTGTTCATGGGTCTGCTCGTGTTCTTCCTCTGGCGGACGCTGAAGCTGATGCCGAAGACCAAGCCGCAGGAGATCAAGCCCGACTCCAAGGCGGCCATCGGCTGGGACGAGGTCGCCGGTGCGGACGAGGCGAAGGCCGAGCTCCAGGAGGTCGTGGAGTTCCTGCGCGATCCGAAGCGCTTCGCCGAGCTCGGCGCGGTGGTGCCGGCCGGGATCATGCTGCACGGGCCTCCGGGCACCGGCAAGACCCTGCTCGCCAAGGCGGTCGCCCGCGAGGCGGGTGCGCAGTTCTTCGCGCAGTCGGCGGCGTCGTTCGTCGAGATGTTCGCCGGTCTCGGTGCCGCGCGTATCCGGCGCCTGTTCGCCGAGGCGCGCAAGGCGGCACCGTCGATCATCTTCATCGATGAGATCGATGCGGTCGGCAAGACGCGCGGCTCCGACAACAACTCCGAGCGCGAGCAGACGCTCAACCAGCTGCTCGTCGAGATGGACGGCATGGGCACGGCGGGCAACGTCGTCGTCATCGCCGCGTCGAACCTGCTCGACACGCTCGACACCGGCGCTGCTGCGTCCGGGCCGCTTCGACAGGCAGATCTTCGTCTCGCCCCCCGGCGTGGCCGGCCGCGAGGACATCTTCCGGGTCCACACCCGCAACAAGCCGCTCTCGGAGGACGTCAACCTCAACACGCTCGCACGCCAGACCGCCGGGCTCGCGGGCGCCGACCTGGCCAACGTCTGCAACGAGGCGGCGATCTTCGCCGCCCGGGCACACCAGCGCCAGATCAAGCAGAAGGACTTCGACTCGGCCATCGAGCGCGTCATCGCCGGCATGCAGTCGCGCCGGACGCTGACCGATCACGAGCGCCGCGTCGTCGCCTTCCACGAGGCCGGCCACGCGATCTGCGCGGAGATGCTGCCCGGCGTCAACAAGGTCCACAAGATCTCGATCGTCCCGCGCGGCAAGGCGCTCGGCTACACGCTGAACCTGCCGGAGGAGGACCGCTACCTCAAGACGCGCGAGGAGCTGATCAACCACATGGTGGTCCTGCTCGGCGGCCGCGCAGCGGAGGAGTGCGTCTTCGGCGCGGTCACCACGGGCGCGTCCGACGACCTGCACCGGGTGGCGGACATCTCGCGCTCGATGGTCCACGAGTACGCGATGGGCACTTCGGTGACCTCGCTGCGCATCAACGCCGAGGGCGGCCAGGTCTCCGACAAGACGCGCCACCTGCGCGACGAGGAGCAGCAGCACCTCGCCGACGAGGCGATGCGCACGGCAACGCGGATCGTTCGCTCACACCGGGACAAGCTCGACGCGATGGCCTTCGCGCTGTTGCGCAACGAGGTCCTCGAGCGGAGCGAGATCGACGCGATCATGGCCGACGTCGAGGTGCCCGAGGTCGAGCCGGGCGCCACCGGCCTTCGCGTCGTCGCGTCGGACGCGTCCGCGGGCTGACATCCGTCCAGCAGTGCGCCGGAACGCGGCCGTTCACTAAAGCGCGACTCGCGGCAGGCCGATGAGCAGAGAGTGGGGATGGTGTCTTCTCTCCGGAACGCGCCTGCCGCGACTCTGCGCCGTTTGGCGCATCTTCAGCGCCTGCTCGAACCCGGCAACATCGAGCCGGTCTACCAGCCGATCGTGCGAACGACCGATTTGGAGCCGATCGGCTACGAGGGGCTCGCCCGTTTCCCCTATGCCGACGGCCTGTCGAACATGCCGCCCGACGTCACGCTGGCGGCGGCTGCCGAGATCGGCATGCGCGAGGACCTCGAGGTCGCCTGCTGGGCCGCGATGGCCAACGCCGGCTCTCCGCCTTCGCGCCGGCTGCTGTTCGTCAACATCAGCCCGGACGCGCTCGCGCCATCCCGGCCTGTTCATGCTCGCGGACAAGTTGCCCTCGCGGCTCGTCATCGAGATCACCGAGCAGACGGACATCTCCGACTACGCCGAGCTGCGCGAGCAGCTCGCTCCGTGGGTCGCCCGCGGCGCCCAGATCGCGATCGACGACACCGGCGCCGGCTACGCGTCGCTCGAGCACGTCGTCGAACTGCGCCCCGACTTCCTGAAGCTCACCCGCGGGCTCGTCGCCGACATCGACAAGGACGCGAACCGCCAGGCACTGCTGCGTGCGCTCGGCGCCTTCGCCCGTGAGGTCGGCGCGGTGATCGTCGCCGAGGGTGTCGAACGCCGCGAGGAGCTCGAGGTGCTGCGCGAGAGCCAGATCGACTTCGCCCAGGGCTGGCTGTTCGGCCGCCCGGGCCGGCCCTGGCCCGAGGTTCCCGAGATCGAGCCCCGTCGGCCGCGTCCCAAGCTGACCGAATCGGCCGTCAAGCGCATGTCGGCCCTCGACCAGGCCGTCAGCGTCGCCACCACGCCGGCCGAGGCCGCACAGGCCGCCGTCGACCACCTCGCCGGCTTCGGCATCCTGCCCTCCATCTACGTCCAGCAGGGCGAGCGCCTGCGCTGCCTTGCTTCGCACGGCTACTACTCGCTCTTCGACGGCATCGCGCCGGAGGCGGGTCTGGTCGGCCGCGCCTACCGCAGCGGCACCGTCGTGTCCGCCGCGGACGTCCGGGACGCGCCGGGCTACCTGCGCTCCGCCGCCTCGGTGAACACCTCCCGCAGCGTCCCGGTCCGCGCAGGCTCGCGCGTCGTCGGCGTCGTCTGCATCGAGTCGGCGACTCCGATCGGCGAGGAGCCGGCCCAGGAGGCCGATCTCGCCGCCGCCGCGCTGGGCAAGCGCCTGTCCGAGTTCGGCAGGCTCGAGGAGCCGACGCCGGGCCAGCTGCTCGCGCGCGCCGCCGCCCGCGCCGCGGCGATGGAGGACCCGGACGCGGTCGTGCGCGAGGCCGCTGCCGCAGCGCTCGAGGTGTCCGGCATGGAGTCCGTGATGATCGCCTTGCGCGACGCCGGCGGCCGCCTCCACGCGCACCACTGCGCCGGGCCGCTCGTCGACGCCTTCGAAGCGCTGTCCGCCCAGGACCTCAAGCGGATGTCCGGCTGGGTCGATCCCGGGACGTCGATGATCAGCATGGCCGACGCCACCGGCCGCGGCGACGTCGTCGCCGAGCAGCTGCGCCAGGCCGGCGCCGGCGCCCTGCTGGTCGTCCCGCTCGCCGTGGGCCGGGCGCGCCTCGGCCTGCTCGCCGTCGCCGATCGGTCGGTGATGCCGCCGGACACCGAGCGCACCGAACTGATCGAGTTGCTCGGCGTGCAGACCGCCGCGCAGCTGCGAGGCCTCGCCGCCGTGGGCCAGCTGCGCGACAAGGCCGCCCGCGACCCGCTCACAGGCCTCGGCCACGAGCAGGCCTTCCAGTCGCGCCTGCCGCGCCGTCGCGCTGCCGCAGCGGAGGCCGGCCGCAAGGTCGCCGTCGTCAAGGCCGAGCTCGACAGCACGCCGCCACCAGCGACGACATCCTGCGCCAGATGGCGACGCTGCTCTCGGAGCTCGCGCCCCAGCCCGGCAGCGCCTACCGCCTCGGCACGGACGAGTTCGCCCTGCTGGTCGACGCCGCCGACCGCGGCGCAGCCCAGGAGCTCGCCTGGCAGCTCCAGGCCCAGACCCGCGAACGCCTCGGCGTCGGCGTCTCCATCGGCGTCGCCGTCGCGGAGACCGCCGAGTCCGACGCACAACTGCTCGAGCGCGCCGACGCCGCCGTCGCGAAGTCAAACGCCGCGGCCGGAACAGTTCGTGGTCCTTCGCCCCGTCCCGCGCCTGATCACGCTCGCGTCACTGACGACGCTCAGTTCAGGCGCCTGCGTCCGCGAAAGCGTGCAGATCGGCCGGTAAGGGAGGGGGAGTAGCCCACCCTCCCACGAGCTACCTAGGGCTCCCGCCGCAACGAAAGCCCGAACCGTGCAACCGCGCTGGCTGGGTTCCGG
>CAVXBH010000032.1:0-24911 GCA_963759945.1 uncultured Solirubrobacteraceae bacterium
CGTGGACGCGGTCGCCAAGACCAAGTCCGAGGCGGGCCCGGCCCGCCGCCGGATGCCGCGCGAGCGCCAGTCGATCACGCACAAGTTCTCGCTCGGCGGCCACGAGGGCTACATCACCGCCGGCATGTACGAGGACGGCACCGTCGGGGAGATCTTCCTCACCGACATCGGCAAGGAGGGCTCGGCCCTCCGCGGGATGATGAACTCGTTCGCCACGGCGACCTCGATCGCACTCCAGTACGGCGTGCCGCTCGAGACGCTCGTGCAGAAGTTCGCCTACGTGCGCTTCGAGCCGGAGGGGATCACCACCAACCCGGAGATCCCGTTCGCCAAGTCGCTGCCGGACTACATCATGCGCTGGCTCGCCTCGCGTTTCCTGGACGTCGACGTCCAGGAGGAGCTCGGCATCCTCACCCCGGCCGTCCGCGCCCGCAAGATGGGCCAGGACCTCGCCGTCGGCTCCGAGGGCGGCACCGCCGGGCCGTCGCCGTCCGCCCAGCCGACCGCCGCGCCGTCCATGGGCTCGACCCCCATCGCCGCCGCGTCGGCGATGACGGAGAAGCCGCCGGTCGTCCCGGCCCGGCTCGCCGGCCTGGACCTCGGCCCGGCGTGCAACCAGTGCGGCGGCATCATGCAGCGGACCGGCTCGTGCTACACGTGCCCGTCCTGCGGCAACAACACCGGCTGCGGCTGATCCTCTTCACATAGTCGTCTGCCTCGAAGGGCCGCCATGTGCGGCCCTTCGTGCTCGGCACTTCTGCTCCTTGAGAGCGCTGGTGCGGAGGAGGGAACCCGCCCTCGAGCCCGGATGTCCGAAAACAGGACGCTCGAGGGTCGGGCTCCCCCTCCGCCCCTGTCAGGGTCCGGGCCCTGAGTAGTGCGGGTCGGCGTCCCGACCCGCGAGCGTCCCGAAAGCTGTTCCTGCTCGCGGGCGGGATGCCCGGCCCGCGCCGGCGGCAGAAGGAGCGAGAGCAGCGATTTAAATCAGGGGGCCAGGCCCCTTGATTGACGAGGGTCGCTTGAGCATCGTGAGAGCTTCGTGAGAGGTCCAATCGGATCGCCATGGGCCCGGGCAGCATCGAAGCGTGCGCCGACTTCTCCTCTCCCTCATCGTTCTCGCCCTCGCCGCCATGGCCCTTCCCACGCCGCCACCGGCGGCGGCCGCCAAGGAGTGGCACCGGGTCTCGCGGCCGTACGTCAAGAACTGGGTGTTCCGCTCGACGAAGCTCAACCGCTGTGTGTTCTTCGAGGCTTCCGGTCGCATGGTCGGGTCGTGGCGGTACGCCTACGGGCCGGACAGCCCCGACCGCGACACCCTCGAGTGGGAGAACATCCGGCTGAGGAACCCGACCATCAGCGCCACCGGCTGGCCGATCCTGGGCGCGGGGTGCGACTCCACCAAGACCTGGAACATGCGGGCCGACCTGTCGCAGGGCTTCTACCAGGCCGGCTGCGACCTCGACGTGAGCGTGTCCGTGGGCTACCCGTGGAGCGTGTCGGCCTCGCCGAGCTACGAGTGCGGCGACAACCGGGTCGGGCATCGCACGTCGAACGAAGGACCCGCTCCGGGCACCTTGACCCAGTACAACAGCGGCTTCCCGGTCAACTTCGCCGGCACCCTCGCGTCTGTGCGCGGCGGAGGGATCGGCTTCACCGGGGTCTTCACCGTGCGCGCCTACACCAAGCGGGCGTCCGACGCCGTCCGGCGCCGACTGAACATCACGCTGAACAAGTAACGGTCAGTCGCGTGCGGCGAGCTCGCGGAGGCGGCGGTATTCGTCAGCAAGCGGGATCGTCACCCACCACGGCAGATCACCGGAGACGTAGAGCAGCGACGACGTGACCCACGCGCCGACTCCGCCGACGAGCAGTGGCCAGCTTCAGCGCGTCCCGCGGCTGGTGAGCGTCGCGATGCCGTCGCGACCGGTGACGCGGCGGTTGTCGGTGTTGGCCCCCGGCGCGCCGTCGTAGCGCTTCCCGTACGGATGGTGGTTGATGCCACTTCCGGTGCGGGTGTAGAGACCAAGCACGAGCGCAAGGCCCATGAGCAGGATGAAGGCCAGGAAGATCCAGGCGCCGTCGACGATTTCCATGGCGGCAAGCCTCCTCCTCGCGAGGGCATCGGTGTGTGACGTTCGGCGCTTACTGATCGAGCCCCAGCTCCGCGGCGAGCGCGCGGGTCGGGTCCTCCTCGATGCCGTAGAGGGCGACGATGCTGCAGCCGCCGGCGGTGGCGAAGCCCGCGGACACTTCCTCCTCCGCCAGTTCTCCACCGGTTGAGGTCAGGGTCGTGACGAGGAAGCCCGCCTGATCGCGGGTGTCGACGATCCGCGTTGCGTCGACCGTGGCGCTGCCGTCGTTGTCGTCGTCGGCGCCCCGCACCGGGTCTATCGTGGCATGTCATGGGCGCAGCGACGACCAACGTCAAGGTGGCTGACGCGGGGCCGCTCGTGCGGGACGTGATGCTGGCGGAGCCCGAGACGATGCCGTCCACCGCCACGGTGGCCGATGCGCGGGCGCGCTTCGAGAGCCCGCGCCAGAAGCTGATGCTCGTGTCCGACGGCGCGCGCTACGTCGGCGCGCTGACGCGCGAGTCCCTCGAGGGCGCTGAAGACCACGCCGAGCTCGGCTCGCTGACGATGGCCGACGTCCCCACGCTCGCGCCGGGGGATCCGAAGCAGCGGGCTCTCGACCTCGGCGCTTCACGCACGCCGGTCGTCGACGGCAACGGCGAGCTGGCCGGGCTCGTCTGCTTCAACGGCACCGTGCAGACCTTCTGCGTGCTGGCCTAGTCGGTCTGCAGCACCGACAGGATGTTGCCGGCAGGGTCGGTGAACCAGGCGATGTCCGGCCCCATGTTCTTGCTGCGGCCGCGCATCACGCCCTTCTCGTCCGTCATCTCCGAGGAATCGAAGCGGACGCCGCGCGCGGTGAGCTGGTCGACTGCGGCGTCGATGTCGCCGACGGGGAAGTTGAGGATCGTGTGGGTCGCCGGCTGATGGTCCGGCTTGGGATAGACCAGGACGTCGCCGCCGCTGCCGAGGTGCAGCTTGAGCATTCCGTTCTCCTCTGAGACCTCGAGACCGAGCGTGACCTCGTAGAAGTAACGGGCCTCTTCGACGTCGGATACGGCGAAACCGCTGAAGGCGGGGCTATCGGCGAGCATGTAGCGATGATCGCACGCATCTGGCGCGGCGCTGTCCGGCTCAACGACGCCGAGGAGTACGCCGCCTACATCGAGGACACCGGCTTCCGCGAGTACGGGGAGACCGCGGGCAACCGCGGCGCGTGGATGCTGCGCCGCGACGAGGGCGAGAAGACCGAGTTCATCACCTTCTCCTTCTGGGATTCGCGCGAGGCGATCGTCGGCTTCGCCGGCGAGGACATCGAGGCGGCGGTCTTCTATCCCGAGGACGACCGCTTCCTGATCGAGCGCGAGAACCGGGTCACGCACTACGACATCGTCGCGGAGATCCCGGACCGCGGGTCAGCGATGCGGCCGTAGCTGGTACTGGCCGACCGTCGTCGCGATGACCTTGCCCTCGGCGTCCGAGACGGTCGCGTGCAGCTCGTAGGGGCCGCGGCCATCGGCGTCGGCGGCGGCAGTCGCCGCGGCGATCGTGTCGGCGTCCAGGCGCGCCTCCGCAAAGACCTCGGCGCGGGCCGGCGCCTTGAAGTCGATGTTCATGCTCTTGACCAGCGGCAGGTACTTCGCCATGTCGAACGTCACGGCGGCCATGACCCCGCCGAGCACCTCGGCGACGCTGAACAGGACACCGGCGTACATCGTGCCCAGGTGGTTTCCGTTGCCCTCCATCGGACAGCGCGTCCGGGCGTAGCCGGGCTCGAGCGCCACCAGCTCGATGTTGCACGACTCCATCAGCGGGATGCTCGCCCGCATCACGGCATTGACCTGCTCGACGGTGGGGAGCTCGGAGGAAGCCATCCGGGTAGCGTGCCAGACATGCTGCTCAAGGTCGTGCGCTACGGCATCCCGAGCGTCCTGATCCTCGTCGGCTTCGTCGCGCTCGTCGCCGGCGACGAATCGATCCGCTACGAGATCTTCGGCATGTCGGTCGGCGCCGGCCTGTCGCTGCTGCTCTTCACCTTCTTCTACAGCGTCGGCGTCAGCGGCGACAAGGACCGCGCACGCGAGGAGGCCGCCCGCGACTACCTGTCCGAGCACGGCCACTGGCCGCCGGACGAGGACGACGACTGAACCTCCGCCCCGCAACCCCGACCGACGCCCCGCGCCTGAAGGAGCTCGTCCTCGCGGCCTACGGCCACTACGTCGACCGCATCGGCGGCGAACCCCGCCCGATGACCGACGACTACGCCGACGTCATAGCCCGCCACCGCGTAACCGTCGCCGAAGCGGACGGCGCGATCGTCGGCCTCATCGTCCTCGCCCTGGACGACGGCGACCTCTGGATCGACAACGTCGCCGTCGATCCCACCGCCCACGGCACCGGCATCGGCCGAGCCCTCCTCGAGCACGCCGAGCACGTAGCCCTGAAAGACGGCCACACCGAGCTCTGGCTCCTCACCCACGAGCTCATGACCGAGAACCGCAACCTCTACACCCGCATCGGCTACACCGAGCGAGCCCAGCGTCCCCTCGGCGACGGCAACGCCCTCATCATCTACGCCAAGCCGCTCTAAGAGCCGAACCTAAAGGGATCGAGTCCCGGCACCGGACAAATAGCCCGGCGAGCTACTTCGCCTCAGACCTATAGGAGGTATGAGCCGACCGCTCTACATCGAGGTGCCCGATGGCATCTTCCATCTCACTTCTCGGGGAAATGCCAAGCGCACGATCTTCGAGGACGACGAGGACCGGCGCATGTTCATGTCGACCCTGCGATTCGTCGTAACTCGTCACAGCTGGAACTCATCGCGTAGTGCCTGATGGGCAACCACTTCCACCTGGTTGTGCAGACGCCGAAGCCCAACCGGTCCGCCGGGATGCGGGATCTCAAGAAGGGCTACGCCACGGCGTTCAACCAGCGACGTGGTATCGACGGCAGCCTCTTCAAGGGGGCTACCGGCCACAGCTCATCCAGGACGACGACTATCTGCTCACCGCCGTCGCTTACGTCGTGCTCAATCCTGTCCGCGCCGGCTTGGTTTCCGACCCGATGGACTGGCAGTGGAGTTCGTTCGCAGCGACCGTGCGCGGCGAAGTCGGGCTCGTCGAACCCGAACCCGTTCTTAAGACTCTTGCACCCAGAGTCCGACGAGGCTCGCGAGATGTTCGGACGAATCGCGAGCAGCCTGGCCGGGCTACCGGAATTCGATCCGACACTGCCGATTGTTGGCGACCACAGTTTCGTCGGCCGCTACGCGCCGTCGGAGCGGCCGGGGCGAGAGGTCGCCAAATCGGCTTGGGAGCAGGCCCGCCCGCCGCTGGAAGAGCTATTTGCACGGCACTCGGAGGCTGAGTTCGTGCGGTTGGCGAGGCTCAACTATCGGTACACGTTTGTGGAAATCGCGGAGATGCTGGGCTGTAGCGAGCGGACGGTCCGGCGACGGTTGGCGATGTCCGGTGCCGAGACTCGATCCCTTTAGGTTGGGGCTGCCGTACAGGTGGTGGTGAGCTTCGACGGTCTTTTCGCCCCGATCGAGTGTGAGTACCGGCGGCGCGCCGAGGGCCATTTGGCCGAGCTGGCGGAAGCCCGTGACGTCGGGCGGGCGTGGCGGGCGTGGCGCCGCCTGGAGCAGGGTTGGGACGCCTTAGGTCCGGAGGATCGCGGTGGTGTCAAAGACCTCGCGCGTCGGCGGCTGCCGTCGGCGCCGGACGGGGAACGTCGGCTGGCGGTTGTCGAGCGGCTGCCGGACTAGGCGCGGAGTTTGTAGCCGCGGTTGAAGAGGCGGAGGTTGAAGGCGAAGAGCGCTGCGGCGACGAGGGTCAGGAGGGCGAGGGAGAGGGCGACGTTGGCCTCGGTGTAGCCGAGGAACCCGTACCTGACGAGGTTGATCATGTAGTAGAGCGGGTTGAAGTGGGTGATCGTCTCGAAGGGCTGGGGCAGCAGTGAGGCGGAGTAGAAGACGCCTCCGAGGAAGATCAGCGGCTGCAGGACGAAGGTCTGGGCGAAGGAGACGTCGTCGAACTGCTCGGCCCGGATGCCGACGAGCACGCCGAGCTGGGCGAAGAAGAAGCCGACGAGGAAGAGCGCCGGGATCGCGACGAAGATGTGCTCGACCGGGACGCCGATGAGGATCGTCGCCGCGATGAAGGTGAGCAGCGCGACGAGGCCGCCGCGGAGGAAGCCGCCGAGCGAGAAGGCGAGCAGCAGCTGCGCCGGCGAGGCGGGTGAGGACAGCTGGTCCTGGATCGCGCCCTGGAACTTCTGCTGGAGGATCGACGACGAGTTGTTGGAGAAGGCGTTCATCGCCCAGGCCATCATGATCAGGCCGGGCACGACGAAGACGACGTAGTCGATGCCGTGCAGCTGATCGATGCGCGAGCCCAGCGCGGCGCCGAAGACGCTGATGTAGAGGAAGGTCTCGAGCAGCGGTGCGCCGACCGTCTGGCGCTTGATCTTCATGAAGCGGTTGACCTCGCGGCGCGTCAGCGCGAGCAGGCGGATCTGCGCGGCGGTCAGGTTCACGCGACCTCCTCGAGCGTCGAGCGCGAGAGCTCCTTGCGGCCGACGAGCTCGAGGTAGGCGTCCTCCAGGGACGTGACGCCGAAGCGCGAGGCCAGCTCGGCCGTCGTGCCGGTCGCGACGATCTGGCCGTCGTTGATGAAGGCGATGCGGTCGCAGAGCTGCTCCGCCTCCTCGAGGTAGTGCGTCGTCAGGAGGATCGTCGTGCCCTCCTCGTTGATGCGCTGCACGTAGTGCCAGAGCTCGAGCCGCAGCTCGACGTCGACGCCGGCCGTCGGCTCGTCGAGGATCAGCAGCCGCGGCCGGTGCATGAGCGCGCGGGCCAGGATCAGCCGGCGCTTCATGCCGCCCGACAACGTCCGCGTGCGGTCGTTGCGCTTCTCGTACAGGGAGAACGCGTCGAGCAGCTCGGCGGCGCGCTCCTTGCGCTCCTTGCGCGGCATCCCGAAGTAGCCGGCGTGGTAGTCGAGCGACTCCTCCAGGGTGAGGAACCAGTCGAGGTTGAGCTCCTGCGGGGCGAGGCCGACCGCGAGCCGTGCCTGCTCGTAGTCGTCGAGCGCGTCGTGGCCGAACACCTGGATGGATCCGCCCGTCGGCGTCGCCAGCCCGGTCGTGCAGTGGATCAGCGTCGACTTGCCGGCGCCGTTCGGGCCCGAGCAGCCCGAAGAACTCGCCGTCGCCGATCTCGAGCGAGACCTTGCGCAGCGCCTCGGTACCCGTGGGGTAGCGCTTTTCGAGATTGGTGATCGACAGTGCCGCAGGAGTCATTGCACAGTCAACAGTAGCCCTTCAAGTACGCTTGAAGTCAAGTGATCTCGATCGGAGATTTGTCACGCCGCAGCGGGGTCGCGGCCAGTGCCCTGCGCTTCTACGAGGAGCGCGGGCTGATCCGCTCGGAGCGCACCGGAGCGGGCCACCGGCAGTACGAGCGGGCGACCATCCGGCGGGTCGCGTTCATCGTCTTCGCGCAGCGAATCGGTCTCTCGCTCGAGGAGATCGGCGCCGAACTGGCCAAGCTCCCGGCGGACCGCGTTCCCAAGCAGGCCGAATGGGCCAAGCTGTCGGGCACATGGACCCAGCGCATCGACGACCGGATCGCGGAGCTGAGCCGTCTGCGGGACAGCCTGGAGGGCTGCATCGGCTGCGGGTGCCTGTCGATGGACGCCTGCCCGCTGGCGAATCCGGACGACCGGGCGGGACGAGCGGGACCGGGCCCGCGGTTCTGGCTGGGCGACGCACGGTGACGCCGAGACGCTCCCACCCGGCCCGCGCGTCCCCGCGCTGGTCCAGACGCTCGGCGCGCTCGCTCGCCAGCGGCCCTACCTCGAGCGCCACCGGCGCCGCTACGGCAACCTCTTCACGATCCGCGTCGTCGGCTTCGCGACGATCGTCGCGGTGGCGGACCCGAAACTGATCCGGCAGGTCTTCACGGAGAAGCCGGACGTCCTGCTCGTCGGCGGCGACAAGAATCCGCTCGGCCCGGTGCTCGGCGAGCACTCGCTGCTCGTCATCGACGGCGACCGCCACCTCCAGCAGCGCAAGCTCCTGCTGCCGCCCTTCCACGGCGACCGCATGCGCGGCTACGACGCGCTGATCGAGGAGATCACCGCCGAGGAGATCGCGCGCTGGCCGCGCGGCGTCCCGTACCGCACGCTCGAGTCCTTCCGCACGATCACGCTGCGGGCCATCCTGCGCGCGGTGTTCGGCGCGCGCGGCGGCGAGGTCTGCAGAGCTCGAACGCGTCCTGCCGGCATTCGTCGACCTCGGCTCGCTGATGGCGATCATCGGCCGGCCGTTCCAGCGCGACCTCGGGCGCCGATCCCCCTGGGGCCGCTTCCTGCGCATGCGGGCAGACGTCGACCGGCGTCTCGACGTGCTGATCGACCGTGCGCGCCGCGACGACCCGCGCGAGGACGTCCTCTCCATGCTCGCGCACACGGAGATGACGGACGCCGAGATCCGCGACCAGCTGCTCACCCTGCTCGCCGCCGGCCACGAGACCACCGCCTCGACGCTCGCCTGGGCGGTCGAGCGCATCCGCCGCAATCCCGAGACCCAGGACCGCCTGACCGATCCCGCCTACCGAACGGCGTTCATCCGCGAGGTCCAGCGCCAGCGCCCGGTGATCGCCTTCAGCGCCCGCACGACCCGCGAGCCCTACCCGCTGGGGGACCACGTCCTGCCACCCGACGTGCGGATCGGCCTGGCCGCCTCGCTGACGCACTTCGATCCCGACCTCTTTCCCGAGCCCAACCGCTTCCGCCCGGAGCGCTTCCTCGACATCAAGCCGGACACGTACAGCTGGATCCCGTTCGGCGGCGGCGTCCGGCGCTGCATCGGCGCCGCGTTCGCGCACATGGAGATGGACGTCGTGCTGCGCACGATGACGGCCCAGACGCGGATCGAGGCCGACCCGGACGCTCCGCCGGCGGGCTGGAAGTTCCGGGGCGTTGCGAGCATGCCCTCCGACGGAGGCGAAATCGTTGTGGCGTAACTGGGCGGGCGATCAGGTCTGCCATCCGCAGACGATCGCGCGGCCGAACGCCCTCGACGAGCTGCGCAGCACCGTCGCGTGCGCCGACAAGGTCCGCGTGGCCGGCGCCGGCCACTCCTTCACCGACGCCGTGCTCACCGACGGGACGCTGATCTCGCTCGACGGAATGCAGCGCGTCAAGGACGTCGACCGCGCCACCGGGCGGGTCCGCGTCGAGGCCGGCATCACGCTCCACGCCCTATCGGACGCGCTGGCCGCGCACGGACTCGCGATGCCCAACCTCGGCGACATCGACGTGCAGTCGATCGCCGGCGCGATGGCGACGGGCACCCACGGCACCGGCGCCCGCCTCGAGAACCTCTCCGCTGCGGTGCGCGCGGTCGAGGTCGTCACGGCAAGCGGCGACGTGGTCGAGCTCGACATGGGCGACGAGTTGCTCGCCGCGCGGGTGAGCGTCGGAGCGCTCGGCGTCATCAGCGCGGTCACGCTTCAGGCGGTCCCGGTCTTCACGCTCGAGGGCATCGACGCGCCGGCGCCGCTCGACGAGACGCTCGAGCACCTCGAGGAGCTCGGCCAGGCCAACGACCACTTCGAGTTCTTCACCTTCCCCCACAGCCCGCTCGCGCTGACCCGGACCAACAACCGCACGGACAAACCCGCCGAACCGCGCGGTCGAGCGGCTGCCTGGGCCGACGACATCCTGCTCAAGAACCATGCGCTGCAGGCGTTCTGCACGGTCGGCCGCTTACGCCCGACATGGATCCCGGCGATCAACCGGACCGTTTCCCGCCTCGCCGGATCGAGCACGGCGTGTCGACCGCTCCGACCGCATCTTCGCCAGCCCACGCCGCGTGCGCTTCACGGAGATGGAGTACGCGATCCCGCGCGCCCACCTGGTCGAAGCCGTCCGTGCCGTGCGCGGCCTGGACTACCGCTTCGACCTGCCCTTCCCGATCGAGGTGCGGCTGGTTGCGCCCGACGATGCGCTGCTCTCCCCCGCTGGCGGACGCGAGACCGGGTACGTCGCAGTCCACATGTTCCGCGGAATGCCATGGGAGCCGTACTTCCGCGCCGTCGAAGCGATCATGGACGGCTTCGAGGGCCGCCCCCACTGGGGCAAGCGCCACTTCCAGACCGCGGCGACGCTCGCCCCGCGCTACCCGGGCTGGCAGCGATTCCAGGCGGTGCGCGACCGGCTCGACCCGGCACGCAAGTTCACCAACGCCTACGTCGAACGCGTCCTCGGACCGTGACCACCCTCGCGATCGACCACCCGCGCCTGGAGCTGCACAGCGGCGGCCCGACCCCGATCCGGCAGCTCGACGAGCGCCTGTGGCTCAAGGACGACGGACAGTTCGGCGACGGCGGCTGGGGCGGCAACAAGGTGCGCAAGCTCGAGTGGCTGCTCGGGCGAGGCCAAGAACGACGGGGTGTCGCGCATCCTCACCTTCGGCGGCCGCGGCACCAACTGGGGCCTAGCGACCGCGCTGTACGCGCGGGCGATCGGGATCGAGACGGTGCTCGCGCTCGTCGACCAGCCGATGACCCCGCACGTCGTCGAGCAGTTCGAGCGCATCCGCAACTCCGGCGCGCGCGTGGTCCTCACGCGCGGGAAGCGGCGGACGGTGGCGAGAGCGCCGTGGCTGTGGCTGAGCAACGGCCGGCCGCTGACGCTGCCCGCCGGAGGATCGACGCCGCTCGGCGCGGTCGGCTACGTCGCCGCCGGCCTCGAGATCGGCGGCCAGGTGCGCCGGGGCGAGCTTCCGGAGCCCGACTGGATCGTCACGGCCGTCGGCACGGGCGGCACGCTCGCCGGGCCTCGTCGTCGGCCTGCAGGCAGCCGGCCTGAGCACGCGCCCCTACGGCGTCGTCGTCAACGACAAGCTGCCGCTCACGCATCGCCGCATCGCCAGGCTGGCCCGCCGCTGCGCGAAGCTCGTCGGACGTGAAGATCGATGCGCGCGCCTTCGATCTCACGCGCGACTTCCTCGGCGACGGCTACGGGCATCCGCTGCCCGAGGCGGACCCGGACTACGACCCGGTCTACACCGGCAAGGCCATGGCCGCGGCGCGCAAGCTCGACGGCGACGTCCTCTTCCTGCAGACCGACGGTCCGCGATGAGCCGGCTGGGCGAGCTCGATGTGGCATGTGCGGACCTGACCCCTCCGTTTGCGGTGGTGGATCTGGATGCGTTCGACGCCAATCGTGACGGACATGGCGCGACGGGCGGGCGGCAAGCCGATCCGCGTCGCATCCAAGTCGATCCGCTGCCGCGCACTGATCGACCGGGCGCTCGAGCACCCTGGCTACCGCGGGCGTGCTCGCCTACAGCGTGCCCGAGGCGATCTGGCTGGACCGCGAGGACGTCCTGGTCGCCTACCCGGACCCCGCTCCGCCGCCCGTCGACGACCGCGTGACGCTGATGGTCGACTGCGTCGAGCACATAGAGGGGCTGACCCGGGGGTACGAGGGTCTGTATCGACGTGGACGCGGGGCTGTGGCTCTTCGGCGGGCGGATGAAGTTCGGGGCGAAGCGATCGCCGGTCCACACGGTCGAGCAGGCCGTCGCGCTGGCGGACGAGATCCGCGGCCGCGGTCTGCACCTGGCGGGCGTAATGGCCTACGAGTCGCAGGTCGCCGGGGTGAGCGACAGGTCGCGGGCCGTGCGTGCGATGAAGCGCCGGTCCGTGCCCGAGCTCGCGAAGCGCCGCGCGGAGATCGTCGCCGCGCTGGGTGAGCTCGAGATCGTCAACGCCGGCGGCACGGGCAGCCTCGAGACCTCGTCGGCAGAGCCCGCGGTCACAGAGGTCGCCGCCGGCTCCGGCCTGCTCGCGCCCACGCTGTTCGACCACTACGCCACCTTCACCCCCGCCCCCGCCGCGTTCTTCGTCCTCCCCGTCACCCGCGTGCCGGGCCCGGGCGTCGCCACCCTGTTCTCCGGCGGCTACGTCGCCTCCGGCGGCGCGGGCAAGGACCGCCTGCCGACGCCGGTCCACCCGCCCGGGCTTCGCCTGGACGACCGCGAGGGCGCCGGCGAGGTGCAGACGCCCGTCCTCGGCGCCAACCTCGGAGTCGGCGACCGCGTCTGGCTGCGCCACGCGAAGGCGGGCGAGCTGTGCGAGCGCTTCGACGAGCTGCACCTCGTCGCCGGCGGCGAGATCGTCGGGACCGTCCCGACGTACCGCGGCGAGCGGCAGAACTTCGGCTGATCTGGAAGGCTTGGCCCATGGCCAATAGACGCGCAGTGGCGGAGTTCGTGGGGACGTTCGTCCTGGTGTTCGGTGGTGTGGGGACGGCGGTGCTCGCGGGCGACGGGGTCGGACCTCCTCGGCATCTCCTTCGCCTTCGGCATCTCCCTGCTCGCGATGGCGTACGCGATCGGCCCGATCTCGGGCTGCCACATCAACCCGGCGGTCACGTTCGGACTGCTGCTGTCGAAGAAGATCGACCGCGACGAGGCGGTGCGCTACTGGATCGCCCAGGTGGCCGGCGCGATCGTCGCGGCGCTCGTCCTCGTGATCATCGTGAAGTCCGGCCCCGGCGACTACGACCTGCAGGAGGGCGGCCTCGGCGCCAACGGCTTCGGCGACCACTCGCCGGGCGGCTACCCCATCATCGCCGCGATCATCGCCGAGGTCATCCTCACGGCGCTGCTCGTCTTCACGGTGCTGGCGGCGACGGACAGGATCGCCAACGTCGCGTTCGCCGGCATCCCGATCGGCCTCGTGCTCGTCCTGATCCACCTCGTGGGCATCCCGATCGACGGCACCTCCGTCAACCCGGCGCGCAGCATCGGGCCGGCGGTCTTCGTCCTCGACTGGGCGCTCGCGCAGTTGATCGTCTTCATCGTCGCCCCGCTCGTCGGGGCCTTCGCCGGCTCCGTCCTGCACAAGTACCTGTTCGTCGGCTCGACCCCCGTGCCCTCGGAGGAGTCGGCCGTGGCCGCGGACGTCAGCCGGCCGGACGCGCCAAGAGCGTGACGGCCAGCATCAAAATGGCGAGCGCGCCGAAGCCGATGCGGGCTGCGGCGCCGTTCGCCGTGCGTAGCGCGACCACGCACTGCAGTGCGTAGTAGGCGGCGAAGGCGCGCGACGCGACGGCGATGAGCGTGAAGGTCGGGACGGTCCAGATGAGCACCGCGGCTCCGGCTCCGCTGAGCAGGTACGCCTTCGCGCCGCCGGCGCGCTCCCCGAACAGCCGCCGCAGGTTGCCATCCGCCGCGACGGTGTCGGCCGTCGCGGCGCTGAATTGGCTCAGGACAGCGGCGACGACGAGTGGCAGCGACAGGAAAGCCACGACGCGGCTCGTGATGTCGATCAGCGTGTCGTCCGTCCCTGCGTTCGTCCCGAGGCCCATGACCGGCGTGCAGACGGCGATGAACCCGACGTAGACCGAGGCCGAGAGCAGCTGCGAGAAACGGGACGCTCGTATGCGCGTGTCCTGGTCGTACTCGCTCGCGAGGTAACGGACCGTTTCGAACCCCTGCACGGTGATGACGATGCCGCCGAGGACGCGCAGGACGTCGATGAAACCGCGGTCGGGAACGGGCGGCAGGCCCAGCTCACCGCCGAGGGCCGCCGAACGTCGTCGACGGCGAGCGCACCGCCGAACACGGTGATGATCGCCAGCACGCCGAACAGCGCGACGCGCTCCACCCGGTCGAGCCCGCCGAAGCCGCGGGCGACGGCGATCGCGATGATCAGCCCGAGGACCGCCATCGCCAGCCCGCGCTCGACCGCGATCGCGCTGCCGCCCGCGAAGTCGACCACGTACTGGGACATGATCCGCAGGTACAGCGCGACCGAGATGACGTACGCGATGACGATCACGAGGTCCGACGCGTGCTCGAGACGCTGCGTGGCAGGGCCGACGTCGGCGTCCTCGACCGTGCGGACGTTGTGGCGGATCGCCGTGCCCACGAACCAGGCGAGCAGGCACACCCCCGCGATGCCGGCGACGGACCAGGCGCCGAGCGTCCGCTCGAGGACCGGGACGATGACGAGGAACCCGCTGCCGAAGATCGAGGCCAACGGGGTCACGGCAGCTATGCGGACCTCGCGCGGAAGCATCTGCCGAGCGACGCTAGTGGCGACGTGCGAGGATCGTGCCGCATGCGATTGCGGGCGCTGCACCACATCACCATGATCACGGGCGACGCAGTGGAGAACGTCGCCTTCTACGCCGACCTGCTCGGCCTGCGCATGGTGAAGAAGACGGTCAACTTCGACATGCCGGAGGCGTACCACCTGTACTTCGCCGACGAGGACGGGACGCCCGGCACCGTGTTGACCTGGTTCGAGTTCCCCGGGGTCCCGCGCGGGATCCCGGGCGTGGGGATGATCCACACGCTGCAGCTCGGCGTCGACGGGCCGGACGCCCTGGCCTTCTGGAAGGACCGCCTCGACGCGGCGGGCTATCCGGCGACGGAGGCCGGCGGCGTTCTCTCGTTCTCGGACTACGACGGGCTGTCGCTCGAGCTGCACGCGGACACGCACGGCAACCCGCCGCTGAAGGCGCACCACCCGAGCATCCCGGACGAGTTCGCGATCACCGGCGTGCAGGGCGCGCGCGCCTACGCGGCGGATCCGGAGTCGGCGCGCGAGCTGCTCACGGAGACGCTCGGCTTCGACCACAAGCGCGACCACGAGTACGTGCTCGGCTACGAGGACCGCCACGTGCACTGGGGGTACGACCAGTCGACGCGAGCGCGGGCGCGAGGGCGCCGGCTCGGTGCACCACATCGCCTGGCACTCGGCCGACGAGGACCACGCGGGTTGGCAGGAGCGCGTGCGCGAGGCGGGCCAGCACGTCACGCCGATCATCGACCGCGACTACTTCCACTCGATCTACTTCCGCACCCGCCAGGGCATCCTGTTCGAGATCGCGACGACCTCGCCGGGCTTCGCGGTCGACGAGGATCCCGAGCACCTCGGCGAGGCGCTGCGACTGCCCGTCGCAGCACGAGCACCTGCGCGACCGTCTCGAGCGCATGCTCATCCCACTCGACAACCCCCGCGCGGCGTGACGCTCGCCTTCCAGGAGCGCCCGAGCGCCGGCGACCCGGCCGGCCTGCTCGTCCTCTGCCACGGCCGCGGCGCGGACGAGCACGACCTGCTCGGCCTCGCGGACGTCCTCGACCCGCAGCGCCGCCTGCACGTCGTCACCCCGCGCGGTCCGCTGACGATCCCGGGCTGGCCCGGCCGCCACTGGTACGTCGTCCCGCGCGTCGGCTTCCCGGACCACGACACCTTCCACGAGGCCCGCACGGCGCTCGCCGAACTGCACGACGAGCTGTGGGAGCGCACCGGCACGACGCCGGAGCGCACCGTCCTGGGCGGCTTCTCGATGGGCTCGGTGATGAGCTACACGCTCGGCTTCGATCCCGGGCGGCCGACGGTCGCGGGCATCCTGGCGTTCTCCGGCTTCATGCCGCAGGTCGAGGACTGGACCCCGGACCTCCAGCGCCCCGAGACGCGGGCCTTCATCGCCCACGGTCGCGAGGACCCGGTGATGGAGGTCGGCTTCGCCCGCTCCGCTCGGGACCTGATCGAGGCCGCCGGCGTCGAGGTCGAGTACCACGAGACCGACGCGGCGCACCACATCGATCCGGCGATCGTGCCCGCCGCGATCAGCTGGCTCGCCGCGACGCTCTAAGCCGGCCGGAAATCGTGGCGGGAGGCGATCTCGCCCATCTGCTCCGGCGTCAGCGGGCCGTCGACGGATGCCTCGGCGAGCTCGCGCATGTAGAGCTCCCAGCCGCCGGGGGTGCTCATGTTGAGGATCCGCACGGGGTCGCGACCGGGGTTCGAGAACGAGTGCGGCGTGCCGGGCGGGAAGCACGCGAACGAGCCGGCCGGGAGCAGCCGGTCCTCCCCCTCGACGTTCACCGTCAGCTCGCCCTCGAGCACGTAGAACATGTCGGTGAGCCGCTCGTGCGTGTGCAGCGGCGGGCCCTCGAAGCCCGGCCCGATCGTCACCTCGCCCAGATAGAAGGTCCCGTTGGTGTCCTCGCTCGTCGCCTTGACGACGATCTCGGCGGCGCCGGCGACGTGGCGTTCGCCCTGGCCCGGTTCCTGAATCACCGCTGACATGCGGTGATCATGCCGGAACGCATCCGCAGGCGCGCCCGGCACGTGCGCTTCCCGTAGGCCATCTGCACGTCGAGGCGCCGCGTCCGCGGCTGACGCACCCGCGCCTTGCGGCCCCAGGCCAGCACCGTCCGGCGGCCCGGACGGTCGGCGAGCCGCACCGCTGCGCCCTTCCCGTAGGGGGCGAGCGTGTCGACGGCGGCGGGCAGCAGCTCGAGCGCGGCGCCCTTGCGGACGAACAGCGGCAGCTCGTCGGCCGGCGCCGGGACGGTGATCTCGCGGCCGCCCTTCAGACACCACGGCGCGCTTGAGCCGCAATGAGGTGTCCGGCCGGACCCGCACCGAACGCCACAGGTCGACCCAGCGCCCCTTCGGGAGGTACAGCGTCTTCTCCGTCGCGCCCGGCTCGACCACCGGCGCGACGAGCAGGTCCGGCCCGAGCAGGAACGTGTCCTCGCGCGCGACGGCCGCCGGGATCGTCCGGATAGACGAGCGCGAGCGCGCGCATCATCGGCATCCCGGTGCGGTCGTAGAGGCGCTGTGCGCCGCGCGAGATACGGATAGAGCTGCGTCCGCAGCCGCGCGTAGCGGCGCCAGATCGGCAGCACCTCCGGGTCGGTGAGCTGCGCCCGCGCACCCGGGCGCACGCCGAGCGTGAAGCCGTTCGCCTGCGTGCGCATCACGCCGGACGCGAAGCCGAACTGGATCCAGCGGTTCATCAGCTCGGGGGTGGTCTGGCGTTCCGAGAGCGCGAAGAAGCCGCCGATGTCCGAGCCCCACGAGCGAGACGCCGGACGCGCCCATCGAAAGCCCGTTGCGGACGGCGGACTCGAGCCCGTCGAAGCCCCAGGTCGTCGAGGGATCGCCGCCCCACACGATCTGCGAGTGCCGCGCCGCGCCCGTCCAGCCCGAGCGGTTGAAGCGCGCGAGCGGGCGCGGTGCCCGCTGCGAGTAGGCGTGCGCGGCGGCGTGGTAGTCGACGACGTAGCGGTTGTGCCCGCCCGCGCCGGTGGAGCCGTCGGACTGCACGGCGTCGTCGGGCGTGTACTCGCCGAAGTCCTCCATCCAGCCGTCGTAGCCGTCGCCGACCGCCTCGGCGAGCGCGTCGGCGTAGTGCGTCCGGCCGGCCTCCGTCGTGAAGTCGTACTGGCCGACGAAGAACTGCTCGGAGCCCGTGTAGCGGTAGAGGTACGGATTGCCGAACGGCGTCCTTCGTCAGCGCGCCCGCCGCAACCGCAGGGTCGTAGCGCGCCGCGTGCCCGGTGCAGACCATCGGGTTGAAATACGTCGTCACCGCGAGGCCGAGGGCGTGGAAGCGGGCCGTCTTCTCGCGCTCGCGATCGGTGACCTGGTCGCCGCACGGCAGGTAGTGCGTGTAGGTCTGCACCAGCGACCCGATCGCGTCCGCCTCCCGCAGCGTCTTGAAGTACGCGGCCTCCGAGCCCTTCGCCTGCCACCACGGGCCGAAGTAGAACGGCGCCGCGGCCGGGGGTTGGCGACCGACCCGGGCGGTGAAGCGCCGCAGTGCGTCGGCCGGCCGCGGCCCGGCGTACAGCTCGAGCACCATCCGCGAGTGGTCGACCTCGACCGTCCACGGCGACCCGAGGCGGAAGACGGAGTGGTCGTCGTTGCGCACCAGCAGCCCGGCGCCGCGCGTCGACAGCAGCCACGGGATCGGGAAGTAGGTCGCGTCGGCGCGGTCGTTCTGTCCCGGCAGCGGGACGAACCCGCGGACGAACGGGAGCTCGAGCGGCTGGTACGGGCCCTCCGTGACGCGGTTGTCGACCTCGCCGCCCGTTCGCACGACCGCGTCGGACCGCTCGCCGAAGCCGAGGAAGCGCTCGCCCGGGATGCGCGCGTGAAGCCGACCCGGATGCCGTCGACGGAGTCCGGCGCCTGGATCGTCATCCGGGTCACGCCGGGCGCCACCGTCTCGAGCTGCGGCTCGACGTCCGCCGGCGACCAGACGCCGAGCCGCCGGAACTCCACGGTCTCCTGCGAGAACGGGAGCGACTCGGGCCGCCGCCGGCGCCGCACACGCCAGGAGGGCAGCGTCAGAGCCGTCAGGAGCCGTCGGTACATTGCGCCATGGTGACGGACGAGCCGGAGTTGCACTACGCCCTACATCTCATGCCGGTCGGGCGGTTTCCCTTTCGCCGCTGGCGCTATGAGCTGTGGCACGACGAACATCTGCTGTTCGCGGGGTGGCGCACCTCGGAGGCCCACGCGGAGCGCGCGCTGCGCGAGAAGGCCGCGCACTTCGTCCACCGCCGCGCCGGTCTGCACGTCCTGCGCCCGGAGACCGCCACCGTCTCGGTCCCCTGCGCGGCGCGGTCGCCGCGCGCCTGACCTGCGGCGCGCTCAGCTGTCGACTTTCCGCGCTTCCCGCCCGATCCGCCGCGTAAGGGCCCACAGCAGCGGTAGCCCCGGGTGCAGGATCGGCTTGCCCGAGGTGATCAGGCCGACGGAGAGGTCGCGCTCCGGGTCCGCCCAGCCGAACACGTTGGTGAAGCCGAGGTGGCCGAACGCCTTGTCGGTGTCGGGGCCGAACAGCGAGACGGCGTCGGCGCCGAGCATGAAGCCGGCCGAGTGGCGCATCGGCGCGCCGAGCGTCAGGTCGAACTCGCGGTAGGCACGCTCGACCGTCGCCCGCCGGATGGCGCGGTCGCTGAGGATGCGGACGCCGTCGAGCTCGCCGCCGCGCAGCAGCAGCTCGAAGAAGCGCGACAGCTCGTCGGCGGTGGTGACGACGTTGCCGGCCGGGATCACGCCCATCAGGAAGCGCGGGTCGTTGGAGGTCGCGCGTGACGTCGTCCGGCGGCAGGCCGAGCGCGCGCTCGAGCAGCGTCGAGACCGGCGGCAGCGGCGGCGGCCCGGTCGGATAGGAGAGCCCGACCGCGTCGACGTCGGCCTCCGCAACGCCGTAGTTGCCCCAGCGGAAGCCGAGCGGATCCAGGATCTCCTCCTGCATGACCTGGCGGATCGACTTGCCGGTCACCCGCTCGATGATCTCGGCGAGGATGAAGCCGCCCGAGATGGCGTGGTAGGCGAGCAGCTTCCCCGGCCGGGTGCGCGCGGGACCGTCGGTACATTGCGCCATGGTGACGGACGAGCCGGAGTTGCACTACGCCCTACATCTCATGCCGGTAGGGCGGTTCCCCTTTCGCCGCTGGCGCTATGAGCTCTGGCACGACGAACAGCTGCTGTTCGCGGGGTGGCGCACCTCGGAGGCCCACGCGGAGCGCGCGCTGCGCGAGAAGGCCGCGCACTTCGTCCACCGCCGCGCCGGACTGCACGTCCTGCGCCCGGAGAACGCCACGGTCTCGGTGCCGCTGCGGGGCGCCGTCGCCGCGCGCCTGACCTGCGGCGCGCTCAGCTGTCGACTTTCCGCGCTTCCCGGCCGATCCGCCGCGTAAGCGCCCACAGCAGCGGCAGCCCCGGGTGCAGGATCGGCTTGCCCGACGTGATCAGGCCGACGGAGAGGTCGCGCTCCGGGTCGGCCCAGCCGAACACGTTGGTGAAGCCGAGGTGGCCGAACGCCTTGTCGGTGTCGGGGCCGAAGAGCGACATGGCGTCGGCGCCGAGCATGAAGCCGGCCGAGTGGCGCATCGGCGCGCCGAGCGTCAGGTCGAACTCGCGGTAGGCGCGCTCGACCGTCGCACGGCGGATCGGCGCGGTCGCTGAGGATGCGGACGCCGTCGAGCTCGCCGCCGCGCAAGAGCAGCTCGAAGAAGCGCGACAGCTCGTCGGCGGTGGTGACGACGTTGCCGGCCGGGATCACGCCCGTGAGGAAGCGCGGGTCGTTGGAGGTCCGCGTGACCTCGTCCGGCGGCAGGCCGAGCGCGCGCTCGAGCAGCGTCGAGACCGGCGGCAGCGGCGGCGGCCCGGTCGGGTAGGAGAGCCCGACCGCGTCGACGTCGGCCTCCGCCACGCCGTAGTTGCCCCAGCGGAAGCCGAGCGGGTCGAGGATCTCCTCCTGCATCACCTGGCGGATCGACTTGCCGGTCACCCGCTCGATGATCTCGGCGAGGATGAAGCCGCCCGAGATGGCGTGGTAGGCGAGCAGCTTCCCGGGCCGGGTGCGCGGCTTGGCGTCGCACAGCAGCTGCAGGAGGTGGTCGCGGCGGCCGAGGTTGTCGAGGTCGAGCGCCTCGGCGGGCAGGTTCGCCACGCCCGCGCGGTGGGAGAGGACGTGCTCGATCGTGATCGCGTCCTTGCCGTGCGACGCGTACTCGGGGATGTACTCGCAGACGCGGTCGCCGATGTGGAAGCGCGCCACGATCGTCGAGCAGGTGCGTGACCGTCGCCGTCATCGCCTTGGCGGCCGAGAAGATCACGAACGGCGTGTCCGGCGTGGCGCCGACCGGCGCATCCCCGAGCCTGCGCCCAGCCGAGCGAGCGGTTGAGCACGACGCGCCCGGAGTGCCGGACGCACAGCGTCAGCGCCGGGTAGACGCCGGTCCGGAAGAGCGCCTCGCGCCGAGCCCCAGATGCGCTCGACGCCGTCACGCGTCATCCCGTCGCCCGGCCGCTCCTCGATGCCGAGGCCGGTGATTGGCCCCAGATCGCGCGGGACCCGCACCCGGCGCAGGGGGTCCGGGAGCAGGGGAATCCGAGGAATTCCTATCGACGCCATGGCCGCGGCAAGCCTACGGGTGGCGAGGCCCATCGCCGAGCCCGCAGCTGGCCGAGCCGGGTCCCGAACAGTAACCTCCGGTCCCGCAATGAACGCTCGTCGCCTCCTCCCCGTGCTCGTCATCCCCGCCGCCCTGATCGCCGCCGCACCCGCGGCCGCGCAGGCCCCGGCCCAGCTGTCGGCGAAGGTCGACGGCACCTACAAGGACGGTGGGAAGCGCTTCGCGCTGACCGGCGACAAGTTCATGGTGCGCGGGAAGCTCAAGCCGGGCATCGCCGGCCAGCGGGTCCAGGTCATCTCCCGCCTGAAGGGCGGCAAGGTGCGGGTGCGCAAGGCGACGGTCAAGGCCGGCGGCACCTTCAAGGTTCCCGTGCGGCTGCGGACGCCGGGCGGCGCCTCGATCAAGGTGATCCACAAGGCCTCCACGCAGGTCGCCAAGGTCGACACCGAGCGGACGTACATGTCCGTGCTCGCCCCGTCGTCGCTGGGCTACGGCTCGGACGGCCCGCTCGCGCGCCTGTTCAACCGCAGGCTGCGCGCCCTGGCCTACCCCGCGCCCAACTCCGGCACCTTCGACTCCTACACCGCGGACGCCGTGATGGCCTACCGCAAGGTCAACGACCTCGGCCGGTCGTTCTCACCCAACGCCGACATCGTCCGCCGCGTCCTCAACGGCTACGGCGAGTACAAGGTCCGTTACCCCGGCATGGGCCATCACGTCGAGGCCGACCTGTCGCAGCAGACCCTCGCGCTCGTCGACGGCGACAAGGTCGTCAACGTCTTCCACACCTCGTCGGGCGCGCCCGCCACGCCCACGATCCTCGGCACGTATCGCTTCTACTCCCAGACGATCGGGACGAACGCCAAGGGCATGGTGCATTCCAACTACTTCATCCGCGGCTACGCCATCCACGGATACGCATCCGTGCCGGCCTACAACGCCAGTCACGGATGCCTCCGCGTCCCGATCCACAGCGCGTACTACATCTTCCGGTGGATCAACCTCGGCGACCAGATCAAGGTCGAAGTCTGATCACGCCGCGCTGACGCCTGCCCCGATCGGGCAGGCGACGCCGGTCCCGCCGATCCCGCAGTAGCCCGCCGGGTTCTTGGCGAGGTACTGCTGGTGGTAGTCCTCGGCGAAGAAGAACGGTCCGGCCGGGGCGATCTCCGTCGTGATCTCGCCGCGGCTCGGCTTCGTTCAGGGCCGCCTGGTAGCGGTCGCGTGACGCGGCCGCGACGGTCGCCTGCTCGGGCGTCGTCGTGTAGATCGCCGAGCGGTACTGGGTGCCCACGTCGTTGCCCTGGCGCATGCCCTGGGTCGGGTCGTGCGCCTCCCAGAACGTCTTGAGGATCTGGTCGTAGCCGACGACGGCCGGGTCGAAGACGACCAGGACGGCCTCGGTGTGACCGGTCCGCGCGGAGCAGACCTCCTCGTAGGTCGGGTTGAGCGTCTCGCCGCCGGCGTAGCCGACCGCGGTCGTGTAGACGCCTTCGAGCTCCCAGAAGATGCGCTCGGCGCCCCAGAAACATCCGAGGCCCAGGACGGCGGTCTCGAGGTGCTCGGGGAAGGGCGGCTTGAGCTGTCTTCCGTTGACGAAGTGAGCGTCGTGGACGGGTAGCGGGCTTTCACGCCCGGGCAGCGCCTCGCCGGGCGCCGGTAGAGAAGTCTTGTGTCTGTTAAGGAAAAGCATCTTTTGGGGTAGTCACCTGAGTGAACGCTTGGTCTACCGAGGGTAGACAGGCGTTACAGGGGCCCCCTTTTGATAGCCGTAACCGTCATCCCGGACCGCTCGACCCGTGGCGAGCTCGCACGCGTGCTCGGCGATGCCGGCTGGGCGGTTCACGGCGCGCGCGACGCTGCGGACGCGCTGCAGCTGTGCCGTCATCTGGAGGCCGACGTCGTGCTCGTGCACCGTGACGTGGAGGACGGGCCGCTCGCCTTCATCGACCGGCTCAAGAGCGACGGGGAGCTCTTCAACGTGGCCGTCGTGCTCGTCGGCGACGTGTTCGACGTCGACGTGGTCGTCTCGGCCATGAACCGCGGTGCGGCCGACGTCCTGCGCACCCCGCTGCACCCTGCGGAGGCCGTCGCGCGCGCGACCGCGGCCGCGCGCACGAAGGCGCTGGTCAAGGAGCTCACGGTCCACAACGACCGCATCGAGGAACTCGTCCTGCTCGACGAGCTGACCGGGCTGCGCAACCGCCGGGCCATCCGCCACGACCTCGAGACGCTGGTCGCGACCGCCCGTCGCCACAAGCGCGCCGCTGTCGGCCGTGATGATCGACATCGACCACTTCAAGTCCATCAACGACGAGCACGGCCACCTCGCCGGCGACGCCGTGCTAATCGAGGTCGGCCGCCGTATCGAGGGGCGCCTGCGCGACGGGGACGTCGCCGGCCGGCTCGGCGGCGACGAACTGCTCGTGCTGCTGCCGGAGACCGACGCCGACGGCGCAGCGACGCTGGCCGCCTCGATCCGCGACGCGATCGCGGCTGAGCCGGTGCAGGTGCCCGGCAACGGTTCGATCGAGGTGACGGTCAGCCTCGGCAGCGCGGCGTGGAACGGCGACTCCGGGGCCGAGCTGCTCGACCGCGCCGACCGCGCGCTCTACGCCGCCAAGGGTGCGGGTCGCGACCGCGCCGTCGCCCTGTGACGCACGACCTGAGCCTCGCCAAGCTCGACCCCGACGCCCACGAGGACCGCTTCCGCCGCCTGCGGCGTGACCTCGGCGTCGAGAGCTTCGGCATCAACCTGCTGGTGATGGAGCCCGGGCAGCGCAGCCGCATCCATCGGCACGAGCAGCAGGAGGAGGTCTACCTCCCCCTGCGCGGCGAGCTCACGCTGATCGTCGAGGGTGAGGAGGAGCACGTGCTCGGCACGGGTGACCTCGTGCGCGTCGGGCCGGACGTCCGCCGCCAGCTCGTCAACCGCGGCACGGAGCGCCTGGAGCTCCTGGCGCTCGGGGGCCACGGAACCCACGAGGGCCGCGACGGGAAGGCCTACGCCGCTTGGGACGAGGAGGGCGCCGGTCGCTCGCCTGCCGACGTCCCGTTCCCTGAGGACGAGTAGATCCGCTCGCGGATGAACTCGGCCGCCTGGTCGAGCGACTCACGGGCCTCGGGCACCAGGTCGTAGAGCATCTGGAAGACGTGGATCTGGCCCGGCCAGATGCGGGACCGGGTCTCGACACCGGCGGCCTCGAGCCACGTGACGAGCGCCCGGGCGTCGGCGGCGAGCATCTCGCGATCGCCGGCGTGGACGAGCACCGGCGGCATCAGCGACGGATCGCCCGAGGTCACGGCCAGACGCGCGTCCGCTGGATCCCCGGACGACGTGTAGAGCGACAGGATGCGGCGGGCGGCGCCGGCGGTGAACATCGGGTCGCGCGCCTCGGACTCGATCTTGGCGGCGGTCTCGAAGCTGGGATCGACCAGCGGCGAGAAGAGGACGAGCCCGGCGGGCTCCGGCAGCTCGTTCTCGGTCAGCTCGGCGACGAGCGAGATCGCCAGGTGGCCTCCGGCGCTGTCGCCCGCGACCACGATCCGATCAGCGGCGTAGCCCTCGTCGAGCAGGTACTTGAAGGCGTCGACGGTGTCGTCGAGCGCCGCCGGGAACGGGTGCTCGGGCGCCAGCCGGTAGTCGATCGAATACACGGGCAGACCGGCCCGGCGGCTCAGCTCCGACACCAGGCCGCGATGCGTCTTCGGTGAGCAGACGACGTATCCCGAGCCGTGCATGTAGAGGATCGCCGCGTCCCGGTTCTCCGGCACGCCGGGTCCGCGCACCCACTCCCCTGCCGGGCCGGGCGTGACCACGGTGCCGCGCCGCGGGCGCGCGGTGATCGCCTCAGCGACCCGGCGGATCAGCGGCACGAACCGCGGCCGCGCGAAGATCATCGTGAAGGGCCGCAGGACCCAGTACATGACGAAGGCGATGCGGCGGCTCTGCGCACTCGGGCGGTTCATGGACGGGCGACCCTACCGGCGGCCAGCCAGCTGAAGACGAGCGCGATCCAGAGCACCGCGGCGGTGGAGACGTGCGCCCACACCACCCCCGCCGGCAGGGCGTTGTGGTACTGG
>CAVXBH010000033.1:0-36944 GCA_963759945.1 uncultured Solirubrobacteraceae bacterium
CCACAGCTGCCGGTGCGACACGTCGTCGAGCTCGACCGCCTCCCACTGGCCGAAGGTCTCCGAGCCGCCGCGGAGGTCGACCACCACGTCCCACACCGAGCCGCGCGCGCAGCGGACGAGCTTGCCCTGGCCCGGCGCGGTCTGGAAATGGATGCCGCGGACCGTGCCACGGCGCGAGCGGGAGTGGTTGTCCTGGACGAACTCGACGCCCAGATCCCAGGCGGTCAGCGCGGTAGGTCTCGACGAAGAAGCCGCGCTCGTCCCCGTGCGCCACGGGGGAGAAGAGCCGGAGCCCGGCGAGGCGCGTTGGGACAACCTGCATGCGGCGGGCAGGATAGGCGCGGCGAGGCGCGAACCCTCTCACGGCAATGCCGAAAACCGCGCCGATGCCCCCCGCCGCCTCTGCCCACCAGACGCTCTCCGCGTACATCTCGTCGCGCTTCGACGAGTTCTCGCGGTCGCAGAAGGACGTGGCGCAGTACGTGGTCGACCATCTCGACGAGGTCGCCTTCCACACGGCCGAAGAGCTGGCCCGGCGCGCCAACACGTCTTCCTCGACCGTCGTGCGCTTCTCGCAGGCGCTCGGCTTCGAGGGCTTCCCCGAGCTCCAGGGCGCCGCGCGCGAGGAGTACCGCCGCCGCGAGGCCAAGCCGCGAGGCCGAGCCGCTCTTCTCGATCGACCAGGGCCCGTTCGAGGCCGCCGTCGCCGCCGACTTCGCCAACGTGGAGGAGACCGCGCGGGCCATCAGCCGCTCCGAGGTCGAGGCCGCGGTCGAGGCGATCGCCAACGCCGAGCGCGTGCTGATCGCCGGCGTCGACCAGATGGCGTTCTTCGCCTCCTACCTGCGCCACCTGCTGATGCTGCTCGACGTCCGCTCGGAGATCGTCGCGTCGCCGTCGCAGGAGTCGCTGTCGCGCCTTGGCCGCATCGACGAGCGCACGATGGTCATCGGACTCAGCGCCGGCCGCCCGCATCCGCTCGTCGTGCGCGCGATGAAGATCGCCCGCCACCGTCACGCCACCACGCTCGCGATCTCGGACGCCTCGCTGTCCGACGTGGCGACCCTCGCGGACCGCTCGCTCTGGTACTCGTCGGACTCGCCGGCCTTCGTGCGCTCGCACACCGGCCTGCTGTCGCTGCTGCAGGCGCTGGCCTACGGGGTCTACGCGCGGGATTCCGCGCAGTACGACGACCGCATCAAGGCCTTCAAGTTGAAGTAGGGCCAAGGGAATTCCTTTGGCTCGCCAGTCGGAATTACCCTGTAGTTCATGCGTGACGAAAGCACTTTCCGCGTCAAGGCCGGCCTGGCCGAGATGCTCAAGGGCGGCGTCATCATGGACGTCGTCGACGCCGAGCAGGCCAAGATCGCCGAGGACGCCGGCGCGGTCGCCGTCATGGCGCTCGAGCGCGTGCCCTCCGACATCCGCCGCGACGGCGGCGTCGCGCGCATGTCCGACCCGCTGATGATCCGCGGCATCCAGGAGGCCGTGACGATCCCGGTCATGGCCAAGGCGCGCATCGGCCACTTCGCCGAGGCCCAGGTGCTCGAGGCGCTCGAGGTCGACTACATCGACGAGTCCGAGGTGCTGACGCCGGCCGACGAGGCCAACCACATCGACAAGTGGGCCTTCAAGGTCCCGTTCGTGTGCGGCGCGACCAACCTCGGCGAGGCGCTGCGGCGCATCGGCGAGGGCGCGGCCATGATCCGCTCGAAGGGCGAGGCCGGCACCGGCGACGTCGTCGAGGCGGTCCGGCACATGCGCCAGATCAAGTCCGAGATCAAGGCGCTGACGGTGATGGACGACATGGAGCTCGCCACCGCCGCCAAGCACCACCAGGCGCCGCTGGACATCGTGCGCTCCGTCGCCGAGGCGGGCAAGCTGCCGGTGGTCCTGTTCTGCGCGGGCGGCATCGCCACCCCGGCGGACGCGGCGCTGATGATGCAGCTCGGCGCCGAGGGCAACTTCGTCGGCTCGGGCATCTTCAAGTCGTCCGACCCGCCGACCCGCGCCCGCGCGATCGTCGAGGCGACGACCCATTTCGCCGACCCCGATCGCGTCGCCAAGGCGTCCGAGGGGCTCGGGGAGGCCATGAGCTCGCTGGAGGCGCGCAAGCTCGAGCCCGGGCAGCTGCTCGCCTCGCGCGGCTGGTGGTAGGGGTCCTCGCCCTCCAGGGCGATTTCGAGGCGCACCGCCGGCGCGCTGGACGCGCCGATGCGCGCGAGGTCCGCACGCCGGCGGACCTCGACGGCCTGACCGGCCTGGTGCTCCCTGGCGGCGAGTCCACGACGATGACGCTCGGCATCGAGCGCGAGGGCCTCGCCGGACCGCTGCGCGAGCTGATCGCCACCGGCATCCCGGTGCTCGGCACCTGCGCGGGGATGATCATGCTCGACCGCGAGCACCTCGGAATCGGGGACTGGCGCTGCGAGCGCAACGCCTTCGGGCGGCAGATCCGCTCGTTCGAGGACGACCTCGAGATCGACGGCTTCGGCAGCGTCAGCGCCGTCTTCATCCGTGCCCCCTGGGTCGCCGAGCACGGTCCGGGCGTCGAGGTGCTCGGCGTCGGTCGACGACCACCCGATCGCCGTCCGCCAGGGCAACCTGCTGGCCATCGCCTTCCATCCCGAGATCGCGGGCGAGACGAGGTTTCACGCATGGCTCGAATCGAAGTCCTGAGGGGCGACATCACGACGGACGCCGAGGCGGACGCGATCGTCAACGCCGCCAACGCCAGCCTGCTGGGCGGCGGCGGGCGTGGACGGAGCCATCCATCGCGCCGCCGGGCCGC
Organism: uncultured Solirubrobacteraceae bacterium; assembly: GCA_963759945.1. Taxonomy (GTDB): domain Bacteria; phylum Actinomycetota; class Thermoleophilia; order Solirubrobacterales; family Solirubrobacteraceae; genus DATLGB01. The sequence continues at coordinate 2,792 of CAVXBH010000033.1, forward strand.
GGCTCGCTCGAGGAGTGCCGGACGCTCGGCGGATGCAGGACAGGCGACGCGAAGGCCACGAAGGGCTACAGGCTTCCGGCGCAAATGGCGTGATCCACACGGTCGGACCGGTCTGGCGCGGCGGCACCGATGGCGAGGACGAGCAGCTCGCGTCCGCCTACCGCCGCTCGCTCGAGGTGGCCGCCGAGCTGGGCGTCGAGACGATCGCCTTCCCGTCCGATCTCCACCGGCGTCTACGGCTTCCCGATCGAACGAGCCGCACGTATCGCGGTGCGCGAGCTGCGCGCCGGGCCGATCCCGCACGTCCGCGTCTGGGCGTTCAGCGCGGAGGTCGAGCGAGCGTTCGGTGCCGCGCTGGACGGGTAGGCGAACCGTCATGGCCGACCTCGTGAAGATCCCGCCCCTGCCCGTCGCCCAGTTCGGGCGCGCCGCGCACGACATCGGCCTGGCCGGCCTGATGGGCGGCAACCTGTTCGGGCGGATCGCGCTGCATCCGGCCGTCACCGAGATCTCCGACCCGCGCGAGCGCGGCAAGGTCGTCAACACCGCTTGGCGGCTGCTACGGCACGGTGAACGCCGTCGTCGCTGCTGACGGTCACCGTCGGGTGGGCTCGGCGCCCGGGCGCAGGAGGTCGACGACCGGCTGGCTGACGCGGCCCGAGCGCCGCATGGCCGCTGCCCGCGACATCCTGCTCGGGCGCGGTCGCCGTCACCGGCGTCGCCACCGCCGTCGAGGGCGTCCGCTTCTCCAAGAGCGCGCCGGAGGGCGCCGTCCCGCTCGCCGACGGCGACACGCGCAGCCAAGGACGCGACGGATCGGCAGCGGCGGCTAAAGCGGCGCGTGAACGCGCTGGGGCTCGCCACGCTGGTCGCCGAAACCGCGCTCGTCGGCGTCAACGCCGCCTTCAGCCAGGAGAGCTTCCGGCGGCCTGCGTACGGCGCCTGCTCCAGCGGCGCGCGCTACGCGCCCGACTGGTCAGACGACGAGGCCGTGGCGCATGGTGTTCTCGGTCACCACGCGCGGCTCGACGAACTGCAGCAGGTAGCCGGGGCCGCCGGCCTTCGTGCCGGTGCCCGAGAGCTTGTTGCCGCCGAACGGCTGGCGGGCGACCATCGCGCCGGTGATGGCCCGGTTGACGTAGAGGTTGCCGACCGGCATGCGCTCGATCACGCGGTCGACCGTGTCCGGGTTGCGGCAGAAGAGGCCGCGCGGTGAGGGCGAACGGCGACGCTTCGATGCGCTCGACGGCGTCGTCGACGGAGCGGACGCGCTCGATCGCGAGCAGGGGCGCGAACAGCTCGGTGGAGAGGATCTCGGAGTCCGCGGGCAGGTCGCTCGACCAGCGTGGGGGCGGCGTAGAAGCCGCCGCCGGGGATCTCTGAGCACCGCGCCGGCGATGCGGCCCTCGCGGGCGCCGAGCTCGGCGAAGCGGGCGTGGCGGTCGCGGGACTCCGCCTCGATCACCGCGGGCACCTCGGTGGCGAGCGACTCGGCGGGCCCGACCTCGAGCAGCTCGATCGCTCCGGCGAGGCGCTCGACCAGCCGCGTCGTGGATCGCCTCGTGGCAGAGCACGCGCGAGGCGGCCGAGCACTTCTGGCCGGCGAAGGCGAACGCGCTGGCCACGAGCGCGGGGACGACCTCGTCCGGATCGGCGTCGGAGTCGACCACGACGCAGTTCTTGCCGCCCATCTCGGCGATCACCCGCTTGAGGTGGTGCTGGCCGTCGCGGACCTCCGCGGCGGACCGGACGATCTCGAGCCCGACGGCGTTGGAGCCCGTGAACGCGATCGTGTGCACGCGCGGGTCGGCGACGAGCTTGGCGCCGACGTCGCCCTCGCCCGTGACGAGCTGGAAGACGTCGCGCGGCACGCCGGCCTCGTACAGCGCGTCGCGCAGGACGGACGCGCAGCCCGGCGACTGCTCGGCCGGCTTGAGGATCGCGGCGTTGCCGGTCGCCAGCGCGGCGGCCGTCATGCCGAGCGGGATCGCGAGCGGGAAGTTCCAGGGGGAGATGACGGCGGTGACGCCGCGCGGCCACGTAGCGCAGCTCGTTGCGCTCGCCCGGGACCTGCAGGAGGGCGAGCGAACGGTCGAGCTCCAGCGCGCCGCGGGCGTAGTACTCGAGGAAGTCGATGGCCTCGCAGACGTCGGCGTCGGCCTCGGGCCAGGGCTTGCCGCACTCGCGGACCGCCAGCGCCGCGCAGCGCAGGCGGTCGCGGCGGAGGATGTCGGCGGCGGCACTGAGGATGCGCGCACGCTCGGCGGCCGGCGCGTCCCACCGGCGCGCCGCGCGGCGCAGCACGGCGTCGACCTCGCGACGGCGACGCGGCGGCGGCCGTCGCGACCACGCGGTCGCTCTGGCACGGGTCGACCGAGACGATCGCGTCGCCGCCGACGCCGTCAGCGGCAGCTCGGCGTCCAGCGACGCCATCGCGTCTTCGAGCGACGCCCGCACGGGCGCGCGCCGCAGCTCGAGCACCGGCTCGTTACGGAACGGGGTCAGGCCAGGAGGTCGTCCACGGAGGTGCCCTGCGACTGGGCGAGCAGGAAGGAGTCGTTGGAGGTGTTCTCCAGCAGCCGGCGCACGAGGTACGCCATGCCGGCCACGAGATCGCCGACCGGGCAGTAGGCGCGGACGCGGAAGCCCTGGCGGACATCGCCTCCTGCAGCGGGTCGCCGAGGCCGCGCAGCACCTGCAGCTCGAGGTCGGCGTCCTCGCCGCCGGTGAGGCGGTTGTAGGCGATCGCGTGGGCGACGGAGCGCAGGTTGTGCGAGCCGACGGCCAGCCGCACCGGCCCGCGCGCGTCGAGCAGCCGGCGCGTGAGCTCCTCGAAGTTGAGGTCGCAGTCGGCCTTGACCTCGAAGACGGGGACGGGCCAGCCGTGCTGCTGGGCCTGGACGAGCTCGTGGTCCCAGTAGGCGCCCTTGACGAGGCGGACGGTGAGCGGGCTGGGCGCGCTGGGCGCGCGCGGCCCAGTCGAGGATCAGGTCGGCCGTGTCGGGACTGTCGCGCAGGTAGGCCTGGAGGACGACGCCGGCGGACGGGCCGTCGGCGAACTCCTCCTCGGCGAGCAGGTCGAGGATCAGCTCGGTGACCGCGTCGCGCGAGTCCAGCGACTCCATGTCGATGTGCAGGTGCGCGCCCTTGTCGCGGGCGGCGCGCAGCAGCGCGCGCAGGCGGACGGCGGCGTCGCGCTGGCCGCGCTCCGGCGCGTCGGCGCGCAGCAGCGGCGTCAGCGCGGAGACCTTCACGGACAGGTTCGCGCGCGGCAGCGCGCCGTGCGCGTCGCGCCTCGAGGTGCGCCCGCTCGGGCCAGCCGCGCGGTGGCCTCGGTCAGCACGGAGATCGCCTCCTGGCAGCGCGCGGCGTAGCTGTCGGCCTCGGCGGTGGTGACGGTCGCCTCGCCGAGCAGGTCGACCGTGGCGGCGACGCCGTCCTTCCACAGGCCCGCGCAGCTCGCCCATCGCGGCGGCCGGGGACTCGCCGACGATGAAGCGGTGCGCCATGTGCTTGACGCCGGCCGCGGCGGCCGAGCCGAGCGCGACGCGGCCGGCCTTTGAATGTGCACAGGCCCATCGCTAACGCGATGGGCGGAGGCGGCTCTTCGACCTCGCGCAGGAAGCCAGAGAGGTGGCGGGCGAGGTCGTCGAGGTTGCGGCACGCCGGGACGACGTCGACGAAGCGGAACAGCGCCGCCTTGAGCTCGGCGTCGGAGGACGCCAGCTCCATCGCCCGGTCGTCGACGGCCTTCAGCGGATGGCGGGCCGCGGAGGGCAGCGCAGCGGCCAGCTCACGGCCGACGCGCTGGACTTCGCTCTCGAGCTCCACTGCCGCGCACGTTACCCACGACGCGGCGATCACGGCCATGCGGTCGTAGAAGTCGGCGTCCACAGGCCGTCGGCGAAGCCGATCGAGCTTGAAGAACCGGGTCATCACCCGCGCGAGCAGCGGCGAGTAGCCGCTCAGGCGCGAGAAGTAGTAGCGAATGGTGAAGGTCTTCGGCGCCGTGGTGATCTCGAGCGTCTCGTAGCCGGCGCGCTCCAGCAGCACCCGCAGCGAGTCGCGCGTGAAGTACTGCAGATGCGTCGGCAGGACGCTCCACCAGCGCGCGCCGAGCCGGCGGGCGATCCAGCTGCCCGAGTCCGGCAGGGTCATGTAGAGCACGCCGCCGGGCGCGAGCAGGGTGGCGATGTGCTCGAGCGCGGCGAGCGGGTCGACGAGGTGCTCGATGACGTCGCCGAGGACGATCACGTCGAACGAGTGCGGGCGGCAGGTTCGCCGTCAGCAGGTCCTCCTCGACGAGGTCCAGCTTGAACTCGCGGCGCGCGTAGTCGGCGGCGAACTCGGACGGCTCGACGCCGGTGACCTCCCAGCCGCGCCCGCGCGCCTCGACGAGCAGGAAGCCGACCCAGCAGCCGAGATCCAGGAAGCGGCCGGACTTCACGTGGCGCTCGATCTGCTCGAGCGCCGCCCGCGCCGTGACGGCCTGGCCGCGCGACTCCTCGATGTAGTGGTCGGCGCGCGCGCCGACGTAGAGCTGCGAGGAGGTCGACCTCCGAGGGCCAGTGCTCGAGCTGGCGGTGCGCCGCAGGTCGCGCACTCGACGATGTCGTCCAGCGCGTGCCCGTAGGCATCGGTGGTCGGGATCAGGCCGCGCTCGTCGAGGTCGGCCCGCACCTTGAGCTTGAGCGACAGCGGGCCGCCCCCGCAGGCGGCGCAGGCGTTCACTTCGTCGACACCGCCCACAGGTCGTTGCCGCAGAACAGCCGGACGACGCGCAGCGAGGCCGCCTGCTGGCCGACGCGCATGAACCACGAGCCGGCAGGCCCGCGGTGGTGTGGTGGCTGCCGTCGCGCACGATGGCGGCGTCGATCCAGACGCGCGGCGCGGCGAACCCGGCCGAGCGCAGCGAGCGCCGCAGGCCGTGCAGCGTCTGCTCGTTGGCGTGATAGCTCTTGCTCGCGTCCACCCAGTGCTCGAGCGCGCGGACGGTGTCGCCGTGGCCGGCGGCCATGCAGCGGCCAGCGCGCGACGGGCCACGTGTAGTCGAGGAACAGGCGGTTGGGCGCGGTGTGGACCACAGGCGCCCGCCCGGCTTGAGGACGCGGTGCGCCTCGCGCAGCATCGCCCTGCCGTCCTCCGGCACCAGGTGCTCGATGACGTCGCCCGAGAGGATCGCGTCGAACGAGGCGTCCGGCCAGGGGAGGGCGGTCACGTCGCCCTGGAGGACCTCGGCGCCGGGGACCTCGGCCAGCGTGTCCTTGCTGATCTCGACCGCCGCCTCGCGCGTAATCGATGCCGGCCACGTCGGCGCCGGCGCGCGCGCAGGCCAGCAGCACCTCGCCGCGCCCGCAGCCCAGGTCCAGCACCCGCCGGCCGGGCCCGGGGGCGAGGTGGGCGAACTGGCGTCGCTTGAGGGCGGAAAGGCCCTTGCCGGCGTGGAACTCGTCGGCACCTTCGCAGGTGTTCGACAGGAAGTATTCGCGGTCGTAGACGTGCGGGGAAATGCGCTGCACAGCGGCGCGCTGACCCTATCCTCACCGCCGGTGAGGGCCTCGGGTTTGATCAGCGTCGTGACGCCGATGCACAACGAGGAGGGCAACGCGCGTGCCCTCTACGAGCGCGTGGTCGCGGCCCTCGAGCCCTTCGACTGGGAGCTCGTCGTCGTCGACGACGGCAGCAAGGACGCCACGGGCGAGATCCTGGCCGAGCTCGCGCAGGCCGACGAGCGGGTCAAGCTCGTCTCGCTGTCGCGCAACTTCGGCCACCAGGCGGCCATCACGGCCGGTCTGGAGCACGCCCGCGGGGACGCGATCGCGATGATCGACGCCGACCTGCAGGACCCGCCGGAGCTGATCGTCGACATGGTCGCGCGCTGGCGCGAGGGCGCCGACGTCGTCTACGCCGTGCGCGAGAGCCGCGAGGGGGAGACCAAGCTCAAGCTCTACACCGCGCACGTCTTCTACCGGCTGATGGCGCGCCTGGCCAAGCTCGAGCTGCCCGTGGACTCGGGCGACTTCCGCCTGATGGACCGGCGCGCGCTCGACGCGCTGCTGGCGATGCCGGAGCGCTCCCGTTTCCTGCGCGGCATGACGGTCTGGATCGGCTTCACCCAGACCGCCGTCACCTACCAGCGCGCCGCCCGCACCTCCGGGGAGACGAAGTTCACGCTGCGCAAGATGATCCGCTTCTCGTTCGACGCGATCTCGAGCTTCTCGTACTTCCCGCTGCAGCTCGCGACCCTGATCGGGTTCTTCATCGCGGCTGATCGCCTTCATCGCGATCCCGCTGACGATCATCGCGCGCTACTCCGACATCTTCGTCCCCGGCATCTCGTCGACCCTCGTGGTGATCCTGCTGCTCGGCGGCATCCAGCTGATGACCATCGGCGTGATCGGCGAGTACGTCGGGCGCATCTACGAAGAGGTCAAGGGCCGGCCGCTGTACGTCGTGCGCGAGACGACCAACGTCGTCGTGGAGCACGCGCCCGAGCGCCCGCAGGCAGGCGTCTTCGAGTGAGGGTCGCGATCCTGGGGGCCGGCGTGGCCGGCCTCACCGCCGCCCTGCGCCTGCACGAGGCCGGGCACGAATGCGACGTGTACGAGCGGTGGCCGGGCCTCGGCGGCATGGCGGCGACGATCGACGTCGGCGGCGGGCACCGCCTCGAGCGCTACTACCACCACCTCTTCACCTCCGACCGCCACATCGCCGACCTCTACGACGAGCTCGGGATGCCCGACGAGCTCGAGTGGCGCGACTCCACGCAGTCGTTCTTCATCGAGGGCAAGCAGTGGCCGTTCACCAGCCCGATGGACCTGCTGCGCTTCAAGCCGCTGTCGCCGATCGGGCGGGTGCGGATGGGCGCGTCCGTCCTCGCCGTCCAGAAGTTCGGCAAGGACAAGACGCCGTACGAGCAGGTGACCGCGGAGCAGTGGGTGCGCAAGCGGATGGGCAACGGGGCGTGGGAGACCGTGTGGGGCCCGCTGCTGCGGGCGAAGTTCGGCCACCGCGCCGGCGAGATCTCGATGGTCTGGCTGTGGTCGAAGTTCACGCTGCGCCGGCAGCTCGAGGGTGAGGAGGCGCGCGGCGAGAAGCTCGGCTACCCGCAGCACAGCTGGGAGCTGCTGCTGGAGAAGCTGGCGGCGAGGACGAACGTCCTGATCGACCGCCCGGCGATCCGCGTCGATGGCGACGGCGACGGCTTCGCCGTCATCTACGGCGAAGCACGGCTCATTCCGCGCGGTCACGACCCGGCGAAGTTCGAGACCGCCGGGGTGGAGCGCTACGACGCGGTCATCAGCACGCTGCCCAACGACATCATGCTCAACGTCGCCGGGCCACCTGCTCGACGACGCCTACAAGGCCAAGCTGGAGGCGATCGACTACTACGCGGCGCTCTGCGTCCTGGTCGAGCTCGACCGGCAGCTGTCGCCGTTCTACTGGACCAACGTGGCCGACCCGGACCTGCCGTTCCTCGGGCTCATCGAGCACACGAACTTCGTCGAGCCCGAGCGCTACGACGGGCGGCGCTTCGCCTACGTCGCCAACTACCTGCCGCAGGACCACGAGCTGCTCGTCGCTGGGCATGGACGAGGTGCTCGACCGCTACGAGCCCGGGCTGCGCAAGATCAATCCCGCCTTCGAGCGCGGCTGGATCAAGAATGCGTGGATGTTCCGCGAGCCGGCCGCCCAGCCGATCGTCACCCTCGGCTACGGCGAGCGCATCCCGCCGCTGCAGACCGGCGTGCCGAAGCTGATCCTGGCCAACACGACCCAGGTCTATCCCGAGGACCGCGGCACCAACTACGCCGTGCGCATCGGGGGCGACGCCGCCGCCACGCTGCTGTCGGCGCCTTGACCGCCACGGACCGTCTCGAGTACGTCGGCGACCGCGGCCTGCGGCGCCACACCGCGCGCGGCGCCGTCATCAACCTCAGCTTCCTCATCGGTGCGAGCGCGCTGAACCTGATCCGCGGCTTCGCGCTCGCGGGCGTTTCTGACGGCGGCCGACTACGGGCTGTTCGGGATCGTGTTCGTGACGATCATCGTGCTGCTGTTCTTCAAGCAGGTCGGGATCGGCGACAAGTACATCCAGCAGGACGAGGACGACCAGGAGGTCGCGTTCCAGAAGGCCTTCACGCTCGAGGCGCTCGTGAGCGTGATCGGGATGCTGCTCGTGCTCCTCACGGCACCGCTGACCGCGATCGTCTGGGGCGACGACCGCCTGCTGGCTGCGACCATCGCCTTCGCGTTCCTCGTGCCCGCATGGGCGCTGCAGATGCCGATCTCGTCCTGTACCGGCAGATGCGCTACGGCCGGACGGCCGCGCTGCAGTCGATCGAGCCGGTCGTGACGACCCTGGCGTCGCTCTCGCTGGCGATCGCGGGCGCCGGCTACTGGGCGCTGATCGGCGGGATGCTGGCCGGTGCCTGGACGGCCGCGGCGGCGGCCGTGTTCACGTCCCCGTACAGGCTCAAGTTTCGCTTCGATCGCGGGACGGCCAGCCGCTACTGGACCTTCTCGTGGCCGCTGTTCGTCAACGCCGCCGGCAGCGTCATGGTGATCGGGTCGGCGCTCGTCGCGGCCCGCGTCCACCTCGGGCTCGCGGGGGCGGGCGTCATCACCCTCTGCGCGAACATCTCCGCGTTCACGGCGCGGCTGGATGCGCTGATGACGCAGACGCTCTATCCGGCGATCTGCGCGGCTGCGGACCGGGTCGAGGTGCTGCACGAGTCGTTCGTCGAAGTCCAACCGGATCGCGCTGATGTGGGCGATGCCGTTCGGCTTCGGCCTGACCCTCTTCGCCGATGATCTCGTCGACTTCGTGCTCGGCGCCGAGCGCTGGTCGGATGCCGTCGTCCTGCTCCAGATCTCCGGCGTGACCGCGGCCATCGGCCAGAGCGGGCTGCACTGGGGCGCGTACTACCGGGCACGGGGGGAGACGCGGCCGCTGGCGGTCGCCAGCGTCGGCACCGCGATCGGGTTCATGGTCACGGCGCTCCCGCTGCTGTTCCTGTTCGACCTGACGGGCTACGCGATCGGTCTGGCCTGCCACGTGCTGGTGGCGCTGGTCTTCCGTGGCGTCTACCTCGCGCGCCTCTTCCACGGCTTCTCCTTCATCGCGCACATCTTCCGCGCGCTGGCACCGGTCGCACCCGCCGCCGCGGTGATCCTGGTCCTGCGCACCGTGATCGATGACGCGCTCCCTCGGCCTGGCGCTGGCCGAGCTCGCGTTGTTCCTCACCCTCACGGCGCTGCTGACGCTGTTCTTCGAGCGCCGGCTGCTCGGGGAGGCGGCCGGCTATCTGCGGGCGAAGGCGTGATCGGCGCCGTCGTCGCGCTCGCGCGACCGCTGGAGTGGCTCAAGAACGCGCTCGTGCTCGCGCCGCTGCTGTTCGCGGGCCTGCTGTCGGACGGCGGCGCGGTGCTCGACGCCGGGCTGGCCTTCGTCGCCTTCTGCCTGATCTCCAGCGCGGGCTATGCGTTCAACGACACGCTCGACGCGCCGCTGGACCGCGACCATCCGCGAGAAGCGCAACCGGCCGGTCGCCTCCGGCGCGATCACGCCGTCGGTCGCGCTCGGCGTGGCGGTGGCCGGCGCCGTCGCGGCTCTGGGCGTGGCGGCCGTGGTGCGGATCGAGCTGGTCGTGGTCGTGGCCGGCTACGGCGCGCTCACCGCGGCGTACTCGCTGCGGTCTCAAGCGGCTGGTGATCGTCGACGTGATGGCGATCGCGGGCTGCTTCTTGCTGCGCGTCGTCGGCGGCACCGTCGCGGTCGACGTCGAGGGGTCGAGCTGGCTGTTCGTCTGCACGGGCTCGGCCGCGCTGTTCCTGGGCTTCACCAAGCGCCGCCAGGAGGCGCGCAGCGAGGCGCACGACGGCCGCCGCACCCGGCCGGTGCTCGAGCACTACACCGTGCCGTTCCTGGACCAGATGGTGTCGCTGGTCACCGCGATGGCGATCATCAGCTACACGATCTACGCCACCGAATCGCCGCTGGCCGGGGACGAGATGCTGCTCACCGTCCCGCCCGTCCTCTACGCGCTGTTCCGCTACCTGTACCTGATCTACGTGCGCGAACGCAGCGAGGACGCCGCTCGGCTGATCGTCCGCGATCCGGGAATGCTGGCGGCCAGCGCGACCTGGCTGGCCGTGGCGCTCGTCCTGATCGAGGCGACGTGAGCAGAGCTGCGCGTCTGGCGCTCCTACCGGGTGCCTCGGCCTGGGCACGCGCGCCTACGTGGCCGCGCGGCTGGCGAACGCGCCCGCTTGGGCCGGTCCGGGACGAGCTCGCGCGCGCTGCGGGGCCGGATCCTGTCGCTCGGCGCCGGCGTCGGCAGTGGTCGAGCGCTTCCTCACTCAGATCAACCCGAGGTCGGGTGTCTGGCGATCGAGCACGACGCCGGGCGCGTGGCGGTAGCCGCGGGCGGCTCCGCGAATCGAAGTGCGGGCCGGCGACGTCCTGGACGCCCTGCCCGCCGGGCCCGTTCGACGGTGCACTTGTGTTCGACATGCTCCATCACCTCGAATACGGCGAGCAGGAGCGGTGGCGCGGTCGCTGCACGCGGTGCTCGGCCCAGGGGCCACCGTGCTCGTCAAGGACATCGCGACGACGCCGCGTGCCAAGCATGCGTTCAACGCCTTCCACGACCGCGTCGTCGCGCGGGAGGGTGTCCAGTGCCGTTCGCCCGAGGACATGGCGGGGGTGTTCGCGGCGGTGGGCTTCGAGGTCGCCGACGTCCGGCGGCTGAGCCCGCTCTCGCCCTATCCCCACTACCTCGTGCGCTTGACGCGCGTCTAGCGCGATGCGCCGGGTTGCGCTCGCCATCCTCGCCGTCGCGCTGCTGCTGCGCGTCGGCATCCTCGTCTTCGGGCCCGACCTCGTCCTGATCGGCGACGCCGGCGACTACAACCGGCATGCCGTGTCGATCGCGGCCGGCGACGGCTACCCGGACACGGTGCTGGCCGCGCCGGGCAGCCCGACCGCGCTGCGGCCCCCCGGCTACCCCTTCTGGCTCGGCGGGCTCTACGCGCTCTTCGGCGACCACCCCGAGGTCGCGCGTGTCGCGGGCGCCCTGCTGGGGACCCTGACCGTGTGCTGCTGATGTTGGTCGCCGGCCGGCTGTGGGACCGACCGGAGGGGCTCGTGGCCGGCGCCCTCGCGGCGGTGTCGCCCGCGCTCGTCTACGTCAACGGCTCGCTGGTCTCCGAGCAGATCTTCCTGCCCCTGATGCTCGGCGCGGTGCTCGTCACCCTGCTTGCGCGGGAGGCCGAGGGCCGGCGATTGCTCGCCCTGGCGGCGCTCGCGGGCGCGCTGTGCGGCGTGGCCGCGCTGACGCGCGTGGTGGGCCTGGTCCTCGTCGCCGCGATTGCGATCGGCCTCTGGCGGCGGTGGGCGGCCGTCGCCGTGGCGGTCGTGGCGACGGTCGTGGTCGTCACACCATGGATCGTCCGCAACAACACGGTCTTCGATTCCTTCGTCCCACTCGCGACGCAGGAGGGCTTCAACCTCTACGGCACCTATAACGCGACGTCGTTCAACGACGGCAACTTCCGTCTGCCGCCGACGCTTCCCGAGGCGGCGCCGCTGTTCGGCCGCCCCGGCTACGACGAGGCCCGCATCAGCTCCGAGCTCGGCAGTCGCGCCCGCGAGTTCGCCTTCGAGCACCCCCGCTACGTCCTGCGCGTGCTGTGGCTGAACACGCGCCGGACCCTGCGACTCGCCGACCAGCCCCTGGACGACATCGAGTACGAGCAGCTCGGCGTGCCACAGGACGTCCGCACGCCGCTCGAGGTCGCCGTCGTGCTCATGCTCCTGCTCGCCGCGGCAGGCGCGCTGCTGCGCCGCACCCGCGAGGCACCCTGGTTCGTCTGGCTCGTCCCGCTGGGGCTCTTCCTGCCCGCGGCGGCGTTCCTCGCCACCCCGCGCTACCGCCTCCCGCTCGACCCCTTCCTGCTGATGCTCGCCGCCATCGCGCTCGTCACCGCCACCGATCGGCTCCGTCAATCAAGGGGCCAGGCCCCCTGATCGGTCGGGCGTCCGGCCGCACGGACTGGTCTGAACGTGCGCCATCGCGCTCAGGGTAGGTTTGGAACGCGTGCTCAGGCGACGACGGCAGGCGACAGCGGCCGTTCCGCGCCGGAGGATCCGATGCTGCGGACCGCTAGCGGGGCGGACCGCGCGATCCTCGAGCGCTGCGACGGCCTGACCCTGATCGGCACCGCCGGCTGCTGGCGGTGATCGACGCCGCGCGCTACTGCGTCCGGCGCGGCCTGCCCGGCGCGTTCGTCGAGTGCGGTGTGTGGCGGGGAGGCGCTGTGCTGGCGATGCTGCTGGCGCTGAGCGAGGAGGGCGAAACCGATCGAGACGTCCACCTGTTCGACACCTTCAAGGGGATGACGGAGCCGACCGAGCGCAGACACCTCGCCCTTCCAGCGGTCGGCGGTCGAGGCGTTTGAAGGACATCGAGGAGGACCACTTCGGCCTGGGCGGCTTCACCGAGGAGCAGGTGCGCGAGGTGGTGGCCGCGAGCGGGTATCCGGCGGATCGGATCCACCTGCACGCCGGGCGCGTGGAGGACACGCTGCCCGCGCACGCGCCGGAGCGGATCGCGTTGCTGCGCCTGGACACCGACTGGTACGAGTCGACCAAGCACGAGCTCGAGCATCTCTATCCCCGTCTGGTCGACCACGGCGTGCTGATCGTCGACGACTACGGGCACTGGGACGGCGCGCGCCGGGCGTCGGACGAGTACGCCGCGACCCAGCCGGCGCTGCTGCTGCACCGCACGGACTACACGGGCCGAATGGCGATCAAGGCCTGAACGGAAGCGGGCGGCCGAACGCCGAGGCGCGGCGGTGCTCGCGATAGAGCGAGCGATCCGCATACGGGCAGCGCCGGTGCCACGGCTTGTTGACGCCGGGGCCCTCGAAGTGGCGGATCACCGGTTCTGCGCGCGCGACGGCGACCGCGTCGGCGCCGTAGACCTCGACCGCGTGGTCGAACACCTCGAGGCTGTTCATGGCGTTGAAGCGCGGCTCGAGCGTCAGGCGCGAGCCTGTCCGAGGACCGCGTTGAGCACGTCCTGGTCGAGCCAGGTGATGACGTCGCCGCGCGTGTGGGCGAACTCGAGCATCTCCGCATCGCGGCCGTCGGCGCGGATGCGGTCGAGGTCCATGACCAGGACGCCGGAGTTGAAGTAGCCCTGCTCGGGCGGCAGGCCGAGCTTCGCCGGAAAATGCGTCATCCACGGCGCCCACACGTTCTCGACCGCCGCGACATAGGCGCCGCCGAGGTCGAGCTCGGCCAGCGGACGCAGCGACCGCACGGCGATCGTGTCGACGTCGAGGTACAGGACGCGGCCCACGTCGGGCAGCAGCTCCGGCAGCAGCAGCCGGTACCAGGCGGTGGCGGCGATGTGCTCGGCGCCGTGGAGGCCCTCGATGCGCCCGGCGGCACCTCGCGCGGATCGAAGGTCCCGCCGGCCGCCGACCGTGCGCCGCAGTTGTCAAGCGTCGCGGCGCCACAGGTCGGGCCCGTGCAGGTAATGGACGACGACCTCGAGCTCAGGCGAGGCGGCGATGACCGAGTGCAGCATCGCCGCGCTGTGCGGCGCGTAGTCGCGCCGCGCGCTGCAGGCGACGTGCAGCGACGGTCATGCGGCGATGACCGCGTCCACCGTGGGGTCCAGGCGGCCGGAAGCGCGCGGTCAGACGCGTCGGGAAACGGGTCGAGCACGAAGGTGTCGAAGCCCTCCTCGAGCAGCTCGGTAGCCGGCGCCCGGTGAAGTGCTCGCGCGCATCGGAGCGGTCGGCGGGGCAGAGGTGGAAGTGCTCGAAGACGATCAGGCGCGGCCGGTGGCGTTCGAGGTCGACCGTCTCGCAGGATCGCCCAGTCGTGACCCTCGGTGTCGCAGACCAGCAGGTCGACGCGATCGAGGCCGTGGCTGCGAGCACAGGGTCGTGAACGTGAGGGTCGGCACCTCGGTGGTGACGATGCGCTCCTCGATGTCCTGGATCTCGCGGCCGTGGGCGACCAGGACATCACGCTCGAACGAGGCGATCATGTCCTGCCAGTACGGCAGGTCCGGGTCGGGCTGCAGGTGGAAGAGGGGGCGCGCGCCGTCCGTCGCGGAGACGGCGGCCTGCACGCAGGTCACGCGATCGACGCCGGCGTAGTTGGCCTGCAGGCGCGCGAAGAGCTCGGGCAGCGGCTCCACCATCAGCCCCGCCCACGCGCGGTCGAGGATGAACTGGCGCAGGTGGTCGTGGCGCCGCCGTCGTTGGCGCCGATCTCCACGAACACCGCTTCGGGGTAGGCGTCGGCGAAGGCCGCGAGCAACCGGGGGCCGGCCATGCGTGCGAGCTGGCGGCGGTGGCGGAAGCGCTGCCAGCGCGAGCTCAAGCCGGCTTCTCCGCCACCAGCGCGAAGACCATCGCGTTCATGTCGCGGCTCTCGCGTGCTCTCGCACGGTCGCTCAGAGCGGCCGCAGCGTCTGCAGCACGAGCGCGAACAGGTGCGCGACGCGGCGCGGCAGCCGGTAGTAGAAGGCCTCCTGGACGAGCTGCAGGCCCGTCGCGGCGATGCCGACGATGCCCTCGAAGTGCGTCGACCTCGAGGCCGGCGTCGGTGACCGCCTTGCGCAGACCGGCGCTCGTCCAGCGCCAGTAGTCGACCGGATCCGGGTGGTAGAACATCGTCCCGTGGGTGGTGAGCAGCAGCCGGCCGCCAGGGCGCAGCACCCGCTCGCACTCGCGTAGGTAGAGCGTCGGGTCGGTGACGTGCTCGAGCACCTGCGTCGAGAGCACCACGTCGACGCTCGCGTCCTCGACGTCGACCGTGCCGTCATCGGCGATCGTGACGTTCGCCCGGGCGTTTCCGGGCAGGTCGGCGGCGAGGTAGTCCACGTCGGCTCCGAACGCGTCGCGGTAGGGGAGATCCGCACAGCCGAAGTCCAGCACCGTGGCGGCCCGGGGCACGCCGAGTTCAGCTGATGAGCGCGCGGATTCGCGCCGGCAGCACCCGCACGACGTGGGCCAGTCGGTGCCACGGCACCGGCGGCCTATGGAGATCGTCCGGTCGTTCGCTCGAGTAAGACGCTCACGCCTTCCTCGCCGCCATGGGATCAGCGGACGCCGCGCTCCGCGAGGAGTGCGAGCAGACGCTCGACGGCTGCGTCGCATTCCATTCGGTCGGTGACCTCGAGCTCCGGCGACTCCGGCGGCTCGTAGGGGTCGTCGACGCCCGTCATGTGCGGGATCTCGCCGCTTGCGCGCCCGGGCGTAGAGGCCCTTGGGGTCGCGGCGACTCGCACACCTCGATCGGCGTGGACGACCCAGACCTCCAGGAACGGCAGCCCGGCGTCGGCGTGCAGGGCGCGCACGAGGTCGCGGCCCTCCTTGTAGGGCGAACGAGCGAGACGACGGTGACGATGCCCGCGTCGGCCATCAGGCGGGCGACCTCGGCCGTGCGGCGGACGTTCTCCACGCGGCTCTCATGATCGAAGCCGAGATCGCCGTTGAGCCCGTGGCGCAGGTTGTCGCCGTCGAGGCGGTAGGCGTTCACGCCACGCTCGGCGAGGGCGACGACCAGGTTGCGCGGCAACCGTGGACTTGCCCGAGCCGGGCAGGCCGGTGAACCAGACGGTGGCGCCGCGCTGGCCGAGCAGCTCCTCGCGGCGGCTCGCCCTCGATCGCCTCGCCTTCCCAGACGACGTTTTCGGAGTGCTGGCGCTCGACGCTCACGAATGCTCGCGGTCGAGGATCATCCCGCCCGCGACCGTGTTGTTCGTGGCTTCGTCGATCAGGATGAAGCTGCCCGTCGCCCGGTTGCGGCGGTACGGGTCCACGATCAGCGGCGCGCTGCAGCGCAGCTTGACGCGGCCCATCTCGTTGAGGCCGAACTCGGTGGCCTCCTGGTCGCGGTGCAGCGTGTTGATGTCGAGGCGGTAACGCAGCTCGTCGACGATCACCCGCGCGTTGCGCGTGGTCTGCTTGATCCCCAGCCGCGCGCCCTGGCGCAGAGGCTCCTCGGTCATCCAGCAGATCATCGCATCGATCTCGCGGACGGGCTCCGGATGGTTGTGCGGCCGGCAGATCACGTCGCCGCGCGAGACGTCGACGTCGTCGGCGAGGTGGAGGATCACCGAGATCGGCGGGTAGGCCTCCTGCATGTCGCCATGCGGGCCCTCGATGCGGCTGATGGTCGACGACTTGCCCGACGGCAGGACCAGCACCTCGTCGCCGACGCTGAGCACGCCGGAGGCGACCTGACCCGCGTAGCCGCGGTAGTCGTGGTGCTCGTCGGTCTGCGGGCGGATGACCCACTGGACCGGGAAGCGGCACGTCGATCAGGTTGCGGTCGGAGGCGACGTGCAGGTGCTCGAGGTGCCACAGCAGCGGCGGCCCGCCGTACCACGGGCAGTTCTCGCCGCGGTCGACGACGTTGTCGCCGTGCAGCGCGCTGATCGGGATGAAGGTCGCGTCGCCGAGATCCAGGCGCGCGCTGAAGTCCGTCATCTCGTCGACGATCTTGTCGTACTGGTCCTCGTTCCAGTCGACGAGGTCCATCTTGTTGACGGCGAAGACGATGTGGCGGATGCCCAGCAGCGAGGCGATGAAGGTGTGCCTGCGCGACTGCTCCGTCGGGCCCTCGCGCGCGTCGAGCAGCACGATGGCGACGTCGGCGGTCGAGGCGCCGGTGACCATGTTGCGCGTGTACTGCGGGTGACCGGGGGTGTCGGCGAGGATGAACGTGCGCCGCCCGGTCGCGAAGTAGCGGTAGGCGACGTCGATCGTGATGCCCTGCTCGCGCTCGGCCCGCAGGCCGTCCGTCAGCAGCGCCAGGTCGACGACCTCGAGGCCGCGCCGCTCGCTCACGTCCTCGATGTGCGCCAGCTGGTCGGCGAGGATCTCCTTGGAGTCGTAGAGCAGCCGCCCGATCAGGGTCGACTTGCCGTCGTCCACCGAACCGGCGGTGGCGATGCGGACGAGGCTCGCGTTGGCGACGGCCTGGTTCTTCGTGCCCGAGTTGTCCATTAGAAGTACCCCTCGCGCTTGCGGTCTTCCATGGCGGCCTCGGTGACGCGGTCGTCGGCGCGCGTCTCGCCGCGCTCGGTGACGCGGGTGGCGGCGATCTCGATGACAACGTCGGTCAGCGTCGTCGCCTCGGAGCGCACGGCGCCGGTGATCGTGAGGTCACCCACGGTGCGGTAGCGGACGGACGTGGTGAAGGTCTCCTCGCCGTCCATCAGCTCGACGAACTCGGACACCGCGTAGAGCATCCCGTCGCGCTCGAAGACCTCGCGCTCGTGGGCGAAGTAGATCGACGGCAGCTCGAGCTTCTCCTGCTCGATGTACTGCCAGACGTCGAGCTCGGTCCAGTTGGAGATCGGGAAGGCGCGGACGTTCTCGCCCTTCTTGATGCGGCCGTTGTAGAGGTTCCAGAGCTCGGGGCGCTGGGCGCGCGGATCCCACTGGCCGAAGTCGTCGCGGAAGGACAGCATCCGCTCCTTCGCGCGGGCGCGCTCCTCGTCGCGGCGGGCGCCGCCGAAGCACGCGTCGAACTCGTGCTTCTCGATGATGTCGAGCAGCGTCTGCGTCTGCTGGCGGTTGCGCGAGGCGCGCGGGCCCTTGTCGTCGTGCGCGCGGCCCTGGTCGATCGTCTCCTGGACGGAGGCGACGATCAGTCGCTCGCCGAGCTCGGCGACGCGGCGGTCGCGGAAGTCGATGACCTCGGGGAAGTTGTGGCCCGTGTCCACGTGGACGAGCGGGAAGGGGAACCTGCCGGGGCGGAAGGCCTTCTCGGCGAGGCGCAGGAGGACGATCGAGTCCTTGCCGCCGCTGAAGAGCAGGGCGGGTCGCTCGAACTCGGCGGCCACCTCGCGCATGAGGTGGATCGCCTCCGATTCGAGCGAATCGAGATGGGAGAGTTCGTAGGCCAAGGGCGGCGAGTCACCCTAGCGCCGGTAAAGCGTTCGGGGCGTTCTACCGAAACACGTCTGGTGACGCGCTTGCGCGACCACCGACCTGGCGTGCTTGCCGCGATGGCGTGGCTCGCAGCGCTGCCGATCGTCTTCCTGCACGAGAAGGGTGGCGACCCCGCGAACGTCTCGCCGATGGCGCACGCGATCGCGGTGGCGATCGCCGCCGGCGTCGCCGGCTCGGCCGCGATCGCCCTGAGCATCGTCGGCGCCCGCCGCGGCGACGGCCGCACCGTCCTGCTCTCCACCGCCTTCTCGACGATGACCGGCTTGCTGCTCGTCCACGGGCTGGCCACGCCCGACGTGATCGTCGGCGACAACGGCGTCGTCGCCCTCGCCGGGGGCCTGTCCCTCCCGACGGGCGCCGCGATCCTCGCCCTGACCGCGCTGCCGGCGCTGCGCCGCCCGCGTGACGCGCGCGGCCTGCTCATGTGCCAGGCCGGACTCTTCCTGCTGGTGGTCGACCTCGGGGTCATCGGCCTGCTCTTCCCGTCCCTCGTCCCCGGTGTGCCCGAGGCCGGCACCCCGGCCGCGATCGTGCTGGCCGTGGTCGGTGGCGGCCTCTTCGCGATGATCGCCCTGCGCGCCGCGCGCACCTTCGCCCTCACGCGCCGCGTTCGTGACGTGATCGCCGCCGCCGGCTGCGTCTGGCTCGGCGTTGCGCTCGTCCCGCAGCTGATCCAGGGCTACGGCAGCGTCGGCTTCTACGCGGGCCACGGCTTCGAGATCCTCGGCGTGGCCATGGTCGCCGTGCCGGCCGTCCTCGATCTGCTCGCGGAGACCTCGTCCCGGCCCCTGGTCGGTGACATGCGCGCGACGGAGCTCGTCGCGGCGGAGGAGCGCTTCCTCGGCCCGCGCGTCCGTGCGCTGCTGCTGAGCCTGATGGAGAAGGACCGCTCGACGGAGGAGCACACGCGCCGCGTGGCCATGCTCGCCGTGCGGGTGGGGGAGCAGCTGCGCCTGCCCGCCGCCACGCTGCGCCATCTGGCCGTCGGCGGCCTGCTGCACGACATCGGCAAGCTGGCCGTGCCCGACGGCGTGCTCTGCAAGCCGGGCAGGCTCACCGACGAGGAGTTCGATCTGATCAAGCGCCACCCCGGTGCCGGCCTCGCGCTGATCAAAGAGCTCGGAGGCTTCGACCTCGAGGTGCACCGGCTCGTCGAGCAGCACCACGAGCGACTCGACGGCTCGGGCTACCCGCATGGCCTGGCCGGCCCCGAGCTCGGCATCGGGCCGCGGCTGCTGGCGGTGTGCGACGTCTACGACGCGCTCACCGACGACCGTGTGTACCGCTCGGCCTGGACGCGGGAGGACGCCCTGGCGCTGCTGCGCCGCGAGGCGGGCACGAAGCTCGACGCCCGCTGCGTGCACGCGCTCGAGCAGGTGCTCAACCGCGTCGCGGTGTCACGCCCGCTCGAAGTGCACGGTGCCGGCGCCGTCGCGCTCGCCTGAGACGACGGCACCTTCCGCCACGAGCAGGTCGAGGTGGCCGAGCACCTCGCTGAGGGTGAGGAACGCCTGCTTGATCGCGACGTCGCCCCACATCGACCGCGCGATCTCGTGTGCGGTCATGGGGCCCTCGTCGATCATCCCGGCGATCTTGCGCGCGCGCCGCTCGTGCATCTTCAGCCGTGATTCGACGAGACCTCCGACGTCGGTGACCGGGTCGCCGTGGCCGGCGAGGACGGTGTCGACCCCGTCCATCGCGGCGGTCGCCTGCATCGACTCCATGTAGGTGACGAGCGCGCGCGGCTGGTCCTTGGAGAGGAGCGGGTTCGAGGAGATGTGGGAGATCAGGTGGTCGCCGCCGATCAGCTCACGCCGCTCGACGTCGTGGAAGATCGTGTCCGTCGAGGAGTGGCCGGGGCGGTGGTGCGCGACCCAGGTGCGCCCGGCGAAGGCCAGGCTGCCGCCGTCGGCGATCACCGTGTCCGGCTCGAGCTGGGAGCCCCACTGGCGGAACTGCGACGAGAGCGCCTCGAGCACGGATGCGAGGTCCTCGGAGACGCCGTTGCGGCGCATCACGGCCGCGCCGTGACTGTCGTCGGCGCGTTGCTGCGCGCGCCACTCGGTCAGCCACGGGGCGAGCACGTCGAGGGCGACCACCTCGGCTCCCGAGCGGTGCTTGATGATGTCGAGCAGCCCCTCGTGGTCGGGATGGTGGTGGGTGAGGACGATCCGCTCGACGTCGTCGAGGCGTCGGCCGTGACGGGCGACGGCGCGCTCGAGCGCATCGAGCGCCCGGCCGTAGTTCGGACCGGTGTCGACCAGGGTGAGCGGGTCGTCCTCGACCAGATAGCAATTGACGGCCCCGACTCCGAACGGCGTCGGGATCTCCAGGCGGTGGATCACTCGCCGCGGATGATGGCAAGCACCTCGTCGCGCTTGGCCTCCATGTCCTCCTCGGAGACCAGCGACTCGAGGTTGAGCCGCAGCAGCGGCTCGGTGTTGGACTCGCGCACGTTGAAGTGCCAGTCCTCGAAGTCGACGGAGAGCCCGTCGAGCTTGGTGATCTCCCCATCGCCGTAGCGCTCTTCGAGCTCCACCAGCTTGGCGGACGAGTCATCGACCTCCGAGTTGATCTCGCCGGAGATGAAGTACTGCGAACGGAAGCCGTCGATGAGCTCCGACAGGTTGTCCTCGCGCTCGGAGAGCATCTCCAGCATCAGCAGTGCCGGGAGCGTCCCGGAGTCCGCGTTGAAGAAGTCGGCGAAGTAGTAGTGGCCGGAGACCTCGCCGCCGAACGCGCCGCCCTCGTCGCGCATGCGGGTCTTGAAGAAGGCGTGGCCGACGCGGTTGATGTGCGCCGTCCCGCCTGCTGCCTCGACGGTGTGCGCCACGGCCCGCGAGGCGCGGACGTCGTAGAGGATGTGCGCGCCGGGCTTCTTCTCGAGCACGGACTGCGCGAGCAGCGCGGTCAGGAAGTCACCGTCCACGAAGCGGCCCTTGTCGTCGATGAAGAAGCAGCGATCGGCGTCGCCGTCCCATGCGATGCCGAGCTCCGCGCCCGTCTCGATCACCTTGTCGATGATGATCCGGCGGTTCTCCTCGAGCAGCGGGTTGGGCTCGCCGTCGGGCATGTTGCCGTCGGGGGTCCAGCGCAGGGTCTCGAGATCGAGGCCGAGATCGTCGAGGATCGGGCCGACCATCGTGCCCGCCATGCCGTTGCCGCCGTCGACGACGACCTTCAGCGGCTTGAGCTTCGACGGGTCGATCAGGGAGAGGACGCGCTCGCGGAAGCCCGCGGAGACGTCGACCTCCTCTACAGAACCGCGGGTGGGTGGGTCCAATTCGGGCAGGCCGGCGTCGATGAGCTTGCGGATGTCCTGCAGCCCGCGGTCGCCGGAGAGGGCGAGCGCCCCCTTCTCGACCATCTTGGCCCCGGTGTACTGCTTGGGATTGTGCGAGGCGGTGCACATCAGGCCGCCGTGGAGATCCTCCGAACCGACGAGGAAATAGACCATCTCGGTGCCGACCATCCCGGCGTCGAGCACCGTCGCGCCCTCGGAGACCATGCCGTCGCGGTAGCGGCCGGCCAGCTCCGGCGCCTGCAGCCGCATGTCGCGGCCGAGGCCGAGGCGCAGCTGGTCTGCGGGCGTCCCGGACAGGTCTGCGATCACCCGCGCGAAGCCGCGCCCGATCGCTTCCGCCATGTCTCCGTCGATCTGCTCGCCGTAGATCCCGCGGACGTCGTAGGCCTTGAAGATCTCACCGGTCGCCATGGCGCGGCAGGATACGGGCGTGTCCCGCGTGCTCACCGTCGGCAACCTGTACCCGCCCAGGCACTTCGGCGGGTACGAGCTGGTGTGGCAGTCGGCGGTCCGGGCGCTGCGGGTCGCCGGCCACGAGGTCCGGGTGCTGTGCAGCGACGCGCCGGGGGAGGGGATCGACGAGCCGGACGTGCACCGCGAGCTGCCGTGGTACTGGCGCGATCATTCATGGCCCCGCCGCGGTGTGCTCGGGCGCCTGCGGGTGGAGCGCGGCGCGCGCACGGTCCTCGACGACCATCTGGCGGACTTCGCCCCGGACGTGGTCTCGTGGTGGTCGCTGGGCGGGCTGCCCCTGTCGCTGCTGGAGCGCCCGCGTGTGCCGACGATCGGCTGGGTCAATGATGGCTGGCCCGAGTACGGCCCGCGCGTCGACAAGTGGCGCGCTCTGCCGCTCACCCGGGCGGTGGACATCGCGGGGGCCGCGCGCTGGATCTTCTGCTCAAGGGCGCTGCAGGAGGCCCTCGGGCTTCCGGGGGCGGTCCTGCACCAGGGCGTGCCCGCAGAGTTCGTCCCCGCTGCGCCCCGGCCCTGGGCCGGCCGGCTGCTCTACGTGGGACGGATCGACCAGAGCAAGGGCATCGCCACCGCGATCGAGGCACTGCGCGCATTGCCGTCGATGACGCTGCGGATCGTCGGTACGGGCGACGCCGCCGAGGAGCGCCGGCTGCGGGCACTGGCCGAGGGCCAACCGGTCACCTTCGAGGGCGCCATCGAGCGGGCCCGGCTGCCGGAGGTCTACGCCGCCGCCGACGCGACGTCTTTCCTGTCACGTGGTTCGAGCCATACGGCCTCGTGCCGCTCGAATCGATGGCGGTCGGGCGTCCCGTGATCGCAACGGGGCGCGGCGGGTCGTCCGACTACCTGCGCGACGGCGACAACACGCTCCTCTTCGCCGCCGGCGACGCGGACTCGCTGGCCGCGACGATCCGCCGGCTGGCGGCGGACGCCGGGCTGCGCGAACGCCTGCGCGCGGGCGGGCTGGCGACCGCCGCGCGAACGTCACGGAGGCGGCCTGGCTCGAGTCCGTCGTGCGGGAGCACGAATCGCTTACAGTGCGCCCGCGATGACGCTCCCGCCCGTCGTGATCCTGTGCGGCGGCCGCGGCACGCGGCTGCAGGAGAAGACCGCCGACCTGCCCAAGCCGCTCGTCGAGATCGGCGGCAAGCCGATCGTCTGGCACGTGATCCAGCTCTACGTCGTCCAGGGCGCGCGCGACTTCGTCCTGGCCGGCGGCTACCTGTGCGACAAGCTGGCGGCATTCGCGGACGGCGAGACGTGGCCGGACGGCGTGCGGCGTGCGGGTGATCGACACCGGCCTGGACACGCAGACCGGGGGCCGCATCGCGCGGCTACGCGAGCATCTCGGCGAGGGAACGTTCATGGCGACCTACGCCGACGGGGTCGCCGACATCGACCTCAAGGCTCTCGCCGCCCGTCACGCCGGCCACGACGGCGCCGCGACCGTCACGGTGGTCCGGCCCGAGCTGCAGTTCGGCGTCGCGGTGATGGGCGAGGGCGACACGGTGATGGGCTTCCAGGAGAAGCCGCGCGCCGAGCACTGGATCAACGGCGGCTTCTTCTGCTTCGAGCAGGAGGTCTTCGACTACCTGAGCGGGGACTCGTCGATCCTCGAGCGCGAGCCGCTCGAGGGCCTGGCCGGGGACGGCTCGCTGCACGCCTACCGGCACACGGGCTTCTGGGCCTGCATGGACACCTACAAGGACGCCACGCGCCTGAACGACCTGTGGGCCGACGGCGAGGCGCCCTGGAAGCTGTGGCCCGAGTAGCGGTCGTCGTCCCGACGTACCGGCGCGTCCTGCGGCTGCGCTGGCTGCTGAACGCGCTGGCCGAGCAGGCGGGGGAGTTCGAGGTGCTGGTCGGGTACGACGCGTCCGACGCGGAGACCGCCGCGCTGCTGGCGTCGCATCCGCTCGCGCCCGCAGGCGGTCGCCGTCGCGGACGGGCGCGGGCCGGCGGCCAAGCGCAACGCTGCGTGGCGGGCGACGGATGCCGAGCTGATCGTCTTCACGGACGACGACTGCCGCCCGCCGGCGGGCTGGCTCGAAGCGCTCGTGGACGCCGCCGAGCCGCGGCGCGATCGTCCAGGGCGCGACCCAGCCGGACCCCGACGAGCTGGACGTCTTCCACCACGCCCCGCACGCGCGCTCGCAGCAGATCGAGCCGGTCAACGTGATCGGCCAGACGTGCAACATCGCCTACCCGCGGCCGTGCTCGAGGCCGCTCGGCGGCTTCGACGAGTCGCTCGCCGACGCGGTGGGGGAGGACACGGACCTCTTCCTGCGCGCCCGCGCCGCCGGGACGCCGGTGGTCGCCGCGCCGGGGGCGCTGACCTACCACGCGGTCGACTGGGGCCTGCGCAGCCGGCTGCGCGGCACGTGGCGCTGGGGCGGCATGGCCCTGTTGGTCCGCAACCATCCGGAGCTGCGGCGCGTCTTCCCGCTCGGCGGCTGGGCGTGGAAGATCGAGCACGCCCGCTGGCTGCTCGCGGCGGTCGGCCTGCTCGCCCGCCGGCCCTGGCTCGCGATTCCGTGGCTGCTCGGCACCTCCCGCGTCTACGGGACGCACCCGCGGGCCCTGGCGCGCTCGGCCACCGAGCTGCCCGGGCGCTTCGCGATCGACGGCGCGGAGACGGCGGCGCTGCTGCGCGGGTCTTTCCGCCACCGATCGCTGCTGCTGTGAAGGTCGCCCTCTGCCATCCGACGTACTGGCCGGAGGTCCGGCGCGGCGCCGAGCGCCTGACCCACGATGCCGCGGTCGCGCTGGCCGCGCGCGGGCACGCCGTCCGGATCGTCACCTCGCACCAGGCCGCGAAGCAGCAGGCGACGGAGGACGGGGTCGAGGTCCTGCGGCTGCGCCGGCCGCCCGGCGACCGGCTCGAGCGCCGCCGTTTCGAGCCCCACGTCCAGCTCGCGCCCTTCACCTACGCGGCGCTGAAAGCCGGCGACGACGATTTCGTGTTCGGCCTGCAGGCGGCCGACGCCGCCGCGGCCGCGCGCTCCGGCCGCCCCTGCGCCTATTGGAACATGGGCGTCCCGCACCGCGCGTGGCTGACGGCGCGGCGCGGCCGGGTCACCCTCGTGCAGCGGGCGGTCGAGGGCTGCGGCGCCGTGCTCGCGCTCTCCGAGTTCGCCCGCGATGGCTTCTGGAAGTGGCTCGGGGTGGAGGCGCAGGTCGTGCCGCCGCCCGTCGACACGGTCCGGTTCTCGCCCGGCGGCGTGACCTGCGCGGACCCGACGATCGTGTGTGCGGCGGATGCCGGGGAGCCGCGCAAGCGGGTGGAGCTGCTCGTGGCGGCGATGCCGGCCGTCCGGCGCGAGCATCCGACGGCCCGGCTCGTCCTCGACGCCCGCACCGCCGGAGCGTTCGCCGGCGTGGAGGGCGTCGAACTCGCCGACATGACCGACCTGCCGGCGCTCTACCGCGAGGCCTGGGTGAGCGCGCTGCCGAGCTGGGGCGAGGCGTTCGGCCTCGTCCTGGCCGAGGCGCTCGCGTGCGGGACGCCGGTCGTCGGCGCCAACCGCGAGGGCATCCCGGAGGTCGTCGGCGAGGCCGACGGGCGTCGGCGTGCTCTTCGACGGCGAGGACGTCGCCCCGGCGCTGCTCGAGGCGCTCGACCTCGCCCGCGATCCCGCCACGGCCGGCCGCTGCCGGGCCCGGGGGAGACGTTCGCGGCCGACCGCTGCGCGGAGCGCCTGGAATCGGTCGCATCTACACTCCTGTGACAGTGGTCAGCTCCGCGTCTACGACCGATCGACTGGCATTTGCCGGCGCCGCGTGCCGCGGACGCAGGGAGGGTGCGATGGCGGCGCCATCGCCCCGACCGGGACAAAGGCAGGCGGTGATCGGCGGATGCCAGGCGCCGGACGTAGGCGGGGAGCTGACCACTAATGGCTGGGCACTCCAAATGGGCAGGGATCAAGCACAAGAAGGCGATCGTGGACTCCCGTCGCGGGAAGCTGTTCACCAAGCTCGCCCGTGCGATCACCGTGGCGGCCAAGGAGGGCGGCGGCGACCCCGAGACCAACGCGAAGCTCGGCCTCGCGGTCCAGAAGGCCAAGGACGCCTCGATGCCCAAGGACAACATCGAGCGCGCGATCGCCAAGGGCACCGGCGAGGGCGGTGACGCGGCCGCGCTCGAGGAGATCGTCTACGAGGGTTACGGCCCCGGCGGCGTCGCGCTGCTGATCGAGGCGGTCACCGACAACCGCAACCGCACCGGCTCCGAGATCCGCCACACGCTGGCCAAGCACGGCGGCAGCCTCGGCGAGCCCGGCACGGTCGCCTACCTCTTCGACAAGCGCGGCCTGGTCGTGGTGGACGGCCAGCGCTACTCCGAGGACGACCTGATGGTCGCCATCGACGCCGGCGCCGAGGACATCACCGCGGATGACGACATGTTCGAGATCCTGTGCGACCCGTCGGCGCTGACCGCGGTGCGCGCGGCGCTGGATGAGGCGGGCATCGAGGTCGAGACGGCCGAGATCGCCCAGCTGCCGCAGGTGCGCGTCCCGCTCGACGAGGACGCCGCGGTGAAGGTGCTCAAGCTCGTCGATGCGCTGGACGACAACGACGACGTAGACAATGTCCACGCGAACTTCGATGTCGACGCAGACGTCCTCGAGCGAGTCGCGGGCTGACGCCGCGCCGAGGCGGAAGCCTGCGGGCTTCTTCTTCCGCGTCCTCGTGATCGGCCTGATGGCGATCGGCTCGATCGCCATGTGGCTCGGCGTCCCGATCGGCCTGATCTACGCGGTTTCGAAGATGGTCAGCTCGACGCAGCCGAGCCTCGGGCCGTACATGATCATCCTGTTCGGCGTCCCGCTGGGGATGACGATCATCGGCAAGTGCCTCGGGTCGCTGGACAGGTACTACATCCGCAGGACGGGCGGGATCCAGGAGCGCTACCGGGCCGGCTGGCTGAAGTCGATGCGCGCCGAGCGCAAGGGCGGCAGCAACTGGAAGGTGCTCGACGTCGTGATGATCTGGTCCGTCACGACCGCCGGCGCCGCGATGGGCATCTGGTTCCTCTTCTTCGCCGGCTCGTCGATCTGATGCTCTTCCGCGAGGCCGTCGAGGCGCGGGACAAGGACAAGATGCGCGACGCGCTGCATCCCGACGTCGTCTTCCGGTCGCCCGCCGTCTTCAAGCCCTACGAGGGCCGCGACACCGTGATGGAGCTGCTCGGCCACGTGCTCGAGGTCTTCGAGGACTTCCGCTACACGGACGAGCTCGAGGGCAGGACCGGCACCCACGGCCTGGTCTTCGCCGCGCGCGTCGGGGACAAGGAGCTGCAGGGCTGGGACTACCTGACCTGCGACGAGAACGGGCTCGTGACGGAGCTCGTCGTGATGATCCGGCCCGCGAGCGGGCTGATGGCGGTTGCCGAGGCGATGAGCGCTCGCATCGCCGCCGCGTCGTAGGAGGCGTCCGAGGCCCCGCGCAGAATGGGGCCGGTGGACGTGGTCATCCTCGGCATCGATCCCGGCACCGCCAACACGGGCTACGGCGTCGTCGCGCGGCGTGGCGGCCGCTTGGTGGCGCTCGACGGCGGGGTGGTGGAGACCAGTCCGCGCGAAAGCGCCGGCGGCGCGGCTGGCGGTCATCCACGCCCGGGTGCAGGCCCTGATCGCCGAGCACGCTCCCGAGGCGGTCGCGGTGGAGGACCTCTACTTCGGCACCAACGCGCGCTCGGCCTTCGCGGTCGGGCAGGCGCGCGGCGTCGTCCTGCTGGCGGCGGGCCAGGCCGGCCTCGACTGCGCGAGCTACACGCCGCAGCAGGTCAAGGGCGCCGTCTGCGGATCCGGCCGCGCCGACAAGGCCCAGGTGCAGCGGATGGTCCAGGCCGTCCTGTCGCTGGCGGAGCTGCCGACGCCCGACCACGCGGCGGACGCGCTGGCCGTCGCCATCTGCCACGCGAACGCCGCGCCCATGCGCGCGGCCATGGCCGGAGCCGTCGCTTGATCGCCCGCTCAGCGGCGAGGTGGCGGTCCGCCGCTCAGACCACGTGGTCGTGTCGTGCGGCGGCGTCGGTTACCGGGCCAACGTCAGTGCCGGAGACGCTGGCCAGGGTGCCCGCCGATCGGGCACGACTGCACGCTGCACACCCACCTGATCATGCGCGACGACGGCATGCACCTCTACGGCTTCGCCGCCGAGGAGGAGCGCGACCTGTTCCTCGCGCTGATCGGCGTCCAGAACGTCGGGCCGAAGGTGGCGCTGGCCGTGCTGTCCGGCGGCCCGCCGCGGGAGCTGATCGGCGCCGTGATCGCCGGCGACATCGCGCGGCTGCAGGCCGTGCCGGGCATCGGCAAGCGCACCGCCGAGCGGATCGTCGTCGAGCTGCGGGAGAAGCTGGGCCGCGTCCGTCTCCGAGGACGCCGATCACCGTGCGCCGCGGCGGACGACCCGCGCATCGAGGCCCGCGACGCGCTCGTCGGCCTCGGGTTCGCGCTGGCGGAGGCCGAGTAGCTGCTCGCCGACGCGCCCGACGGCTCGTCCGAGGACATGGTCGCCCACGCGCTGCGCGGGGCCCGCCGATGAGCATCCGCACCCCGGACGACTTCGTCCACGACGCCGGACGAGGGGCCGGAGGACCTCGACGTCACCCTGCGTCCTCGGCGCCTGGACGAGTTCGTCGGCCAGGAGGCGCTGCGCGAGGAGCTGTCGGTCTCGCTGCACGCCGCCTCCGAGCGCGGCGAGGCGCTCGACCACGTCCTGCTCGCCGGCCCGCCGGGCCTCGGCAAGACGTCGCTGGCCCAGATCCTGGCCGCCGAGCTCGGCGTGCCGTTCGTGCAGACCGCGGGGCCCGCGCTGGAGCGCAAGGGCGACGTCGCCGCGTTCCTGACGTCGCTGGAGCCGCGCTCGGTCTTCTTCATCGACGAGATCCACCGCCTGCCGCGCGCCGTCGAGGAGATCTTCTATCCCGCGATGGAGGACCGCCAGCTGCCGATCACGGTCGGCCAGGGCGCCGGCGCGCGGGTCATGACGCTGCCGCTGCCGCCCTTCACGCTCGTGGGCGCGACCACCCGCGCCGGGCTGCTGACCACGCCGCTGCGCGACCGCTTCGGCATCCAGCACCGCCTGGACCACTACGACCCGGCCGAGCTCGCGCGCATCGTGGTCCGCTCGGCCCGGGTGCTCGACGTCGAGATCGACGCCGCGGGCGCCCGCACGATCGCCGAGCGCTCCCGCGGCACCCCGCGGGTCGCCAACCGGCTGCTCAAGCGCGTGCGCGACTTCGCCCAGGTCCGCGGCACCGGCGCGATCGACGTCGCCACCGCCGACGCCGCCCTGGAGATGCTCGGGGTCGACGACATCGGCCTCGACCGCCTGGACCGCGTGCTGCTGCAGGCGATCTGCGGCCACTTCGGCGGCGGCCCGGTCGGCCTCTCGACGCTCGCCGTCACCGTGGCGGAGGAGGCGGACACGATCGAGGACGTCTACGAGCCCTACCTGCTCCAGCGCGGCTTCATCCAGCGCACGCCGCGCGGCCGCATGCGCGACGCCGCACGCCTTCCGCGCACCTCGGGCTCGGCCCCGAGCCCGCCGCGGCGCTCTTCTGAGCCGCGTCGCGGTTCTGTTCCCGCTCATGCCGGACCGGGGTCGCGCTCCGTGTCCGTCTGCGCAGGTGAGGCGGCCGGGAGTCGTGCCGTCGCGCCGCGGCGCGACGCGCGAGCATCGACCGTGCGGCGTTCGGATCGTTCCACAGATGCCGCACGTTGCCGCAGCGATCGAAACCCCGTACGGTCCGTCATGCATCCGGGCGGCCGCAGCGCGCGGCCGGCTACCCTGCGCGCGCTTCACCTGCCCAGCGGACGCGTGCCGGCGCACCCGCCCGGCTTGACCCGAGGCGCAGAAGCCGCCCGAGCTGTGCGCACCACGGTCAGCCGAACGTGAACGCGAAGGCCTGGACGCCGGCGTCGAAGTCCAGCGTCACAGGCCGCGTGCCGGCCTTGGCGCGGTCGACCAGCGTGTAGATGTCCTGCTTGTCGACGTGGAGCGTCTTGATCGTCTTGCCGTCGAGGCGTCACGCGGCACGTGCCCTTCGCCGCCCAGCACGAGAAAGACCCGCCGGGCCGTGTAAGCGGGCCGGATGCCCGCGTTCCGGCCCGCCTTGGCGTTCTCGGGGTCCGAGCGTCCAGATCCCGCGAGTGCGAACGAGTTGGGCTGCAGGATCTCGGGCACCGGGCCGAAGTCGTGCTCGCCCGCCCGAAGGGTCCTGGGTCCAGCCCTGCGCGCGCGCCGGCCCCAGGTAGGTCTCCGGCGTGCGCGTCCCGGCGGCGGGGCGCTGCGCCGTCACCGGGGCCGGGCGTCCGGCGGTTCGTCGCGCCCCGCCTCGGCGAGCAGCCTGCGGATGGCGACCTCGGTTGCCTCGTAGTCGCCCTCGCCGAAGGCGGCGTAGCGCACGTGGCCGCGCGCGTCGACAGGTACTTCGCCGGCCAGTACTGGTTGCTGCCAGGCGTTCCAGGTCGCCGAAGTCGTTGTCCTGGGCGACGGGGTACTTCGAGCCCGGCCTCGCGGACGGCCCGCTCCACGTTGTCGGCGCTCGCTGCTCGAACGCGAACTCCGGGGTGTGGACGCCGACGATCGTCAGCCCGTCGTCGCGGTACTTCGCGTCCCAGGCCTTCAGGTAGGGCTGCGTGCGGATGCAGTTGATGCAGGTGTAGGTCCAGAAGTCGATCAGGACCACGCGGCCGCGCAGGCCGGCGAGCGTCAGCGGCTCGGAGTTCAACCACGTCCTGCGTGCCGTTGAACTCCGGCGCCGGGCCGGCGTCCTGTAGCCGGAGGACGGACTTGATGCCGACCGCCTTCGTGGCGACCGACCTTCTCGAGCTTCTCGGTCGGGGTGACGAGCCAGCGACGGCAGCGCGTCGGCGATCACGGTGCGGAACTTGCCGTCGGCCCCGGCGAGGGTCAGCACGGCGAAGAGGACCATGATCGCGCCCATGCCCTGCTGCAGGCGGCCGGCGTTGGCGCGCAGGCGGCCCAGCAGCCGGCGACCCGCGGTCAGGACCAGAAGACGCCGGCGGCGGTCCCGAGCGCGTAGGCGAGGCCCGTGACGAGCCGCTGCGCGCTGAGGTCCTGCGAGGCCTGGACGGTCAGCACCGCCGCGAGGATCGGCCCGGCGCAGGGCACGTAGAGCGGGCCGAGCGACAGCGCCGAGCAGCACGCCCGGAGCCGAAGCCGTCCCCGCCGCGCTCGGCCGCCGTCTGCGGCACGAGCCGCGACAGCCAGCCCTCGAGGCGGGCCGCCAGCGGCGGGACCACCAGCGCACGCCGAAGACGAGCAGCGACGACGATCGCGATGTTGCGCAGCGAGATCGTCGGGAAGGTCGAGCGCCGCGATCACGTACGCGAGCGCCAGCGTCACGAACGCAAACGACGCCGCCAGGCCGACCGCGATGCCGGGCGGCCGGCGCCGCCCGCCGGTGCGCCGCGCCGCTCAGGGCCAGCGGCAGGACCGGCAGCACGCACGGCGAGACCGCGGTGCCGGCACCGGCGATCAGGGCGAATAGGGCAGCGAGAACGATTTCCATGGAGCCTTCGGAGTCTCCTACGCGAGCAGACCGTTACTGGACGCCTCCTAAACTCGCGCTTACATCGGTCCGCCTAGATTGACCGGGTCACACCATGGCGCATCTCTTCATCTGTCCCAACTGCGGTAGGCGTTCCTCGGAGTCCGAGCGCACCGCCGGCTTCCGCAACATCCCCAAGGGCTGCTCGAACTGCGGCTTCGGCTTCCTGTTCGAGCTGCTCGACGACTACTACCCGGCGCCCAACGCCGCGTTCTTCACGTGCGACCAGCAGGGCCGGATCATCGCCTGCGGCCGCGGCTCCAAGGAGCTCACCGGGCTGTCGGACGAGAAGACGATCGGCCGCCAGCTCAACGACGTGCTCGGCCTCGAGTTCACGAGCGGCGACGACCCCGTGTCGACCGCGCTGGAGTGGGGCGTGCGGCAGCTGGCCAAGCCGGTGACCGTCCACGCGGAGGGCGATATCCCCGCAACGGCCGTCGCCGACCTGTTCCCCGCCTACGATGACGACGGCGGGCTGCTGGTGGTCCTCACCCCGCAGAAGGTCTTCTAGTCCGCACCGAGAAGTCGGGTTCTTTCGCATGTCCGAGCGCAGCCGCAACATCTTCATCCTCACCCTCGTCTTCGGGCTGATCGCCGCGTCGGTGGCCGTCATCGCCACCAAGAAGACCAAGCTGGGGCTCGACCTGCAGGGCGGCGTCTCGCTCGTCTACCAGGGCAAGCCGACCAAGCAGCAGCCCACGATCACGCAGGAATCGCTCGACCGCGCGGTGGACATCATCCGCAAGCGCGTCGACTCCCTGGGTGTCGCCGAGCCGTCCATCACCCGCTCCGGCAAGGACCAGATCGTCGTCGACCTGCCCGCGGTCGAGAACGCCGAGCAGGCCGCCGACCGTGTCGGCACCACCGCTGAGCTGACCTTCTACGACTGGGAGCTCAACCTCCTGGACTCCGACTGCAAGACGCGCCGACGGTGGCGACCGACAGCCTCTCGGCCAGCCAGAAGATCATCGGCCTCAAGGCCGCCGTGCAGACCGCGTCGAAGTGCCCCCCGTACGAGAACGCGAACACCACCGCGGCCTCCGACGAGCGCTACTACGGCTTCAACAAGGACGGCACGCCGGTCGAGAAGGGGCAGCCCGAGACCGACGAGGCAGCGCTGTGGGAGGGCTCGCCCGGCGGGAAGAAGCCCGAGGGCGCGACCTCCATCAAGGTCCCGGCGGGCATCCTGGTCGTCCGCGGCCGGCCCCGGACAAGGCAAACGGCGATCCGGGCAAGCCGGTCGACCAGTGGTTCCTGATGCACGACAACCCGGGGCTCAACGGTCGCGAGATCACCAACCCCGAGCAGAACTTCGACTCGCAGTCCAACGAGCCCATCGTCACGATGGACTTCACCGACAAGGGCCGCCAGCAGTTCCAGCGGGTCACCAAGGAGATCGCCGTCCGCGGCACCGACAACGCGCTCGCCGGCGCGGCAACTCGTTGCCGGCGCCGTGCAGTTCTCCCAGCACTTCGCGATCGTGCTCGACAACGAGCTGGTCTCGGTCCCGTACATCAACTTCCGCGAGAACTGCCGGAGGGCATCGACGGCAACAACGGCGCCCAGATCTCGGGCTCCTTCACGATCAAGTCCGCCCAGGAGCTGGCGAACTTCCTCAAGATCGGCGCACTGCCGATCCGGCTGGAGCGGATCTCGCAATCCGCAGGTCTCGGCGACGCTCGGCAAGCAGGCGCTCGACCAGGGCCTCGTGGCGGGCATCGCCGGCTTCGCGATCGTCGCGCTGTTCCTGCTGACCTTCTACCGCGTCCTCGGCATCATCGCCGTCTCCGCGCTGGCCGTCTACGCGCTGTACCTGTTCGCGCTGGTCAAGCTCATCCCGATCGTCCTGACGCTGCCGGGCATCGCGGGCCTGATCCTCACGATCGGCGTCGCCGCGGACGCCAACATCGTCATCTTCGAACGCGTCAAGGAAGAGATCAGACGCGGGAGATCCACGGGCGTGGCCATCTCCGAGGGCTACAAGAAGGGCATTTCGACGATCATCGACGCCAACGTCGTCACGTTCCTCGTCGCGTTCATCCTCTTCATCCTCGCGACGGCGGGCGTCAAGGGCTTCGCGTTCACCCTCGGTGTCGGTACGGCGTGTCGCTGTTCACCGCGGTGCTCGCCACCCAGGCCATTCTGCTGTCGCTCCGCGGGACCAAGCTGCTGAAGTCCAAGTCGGCGCTCGGCGCCAAGGCCGAGAAGGCCGGCATGCAGTGGGACTTCATGGGCGCGTCGAGGTGGTTCTTCTCGATGTCCGGCCTGATCCTGCTGATCGGCGCGCTGGGCATCGCGGGCAAGGGCCTGAAGCTCGGCATCGATTTCGACGCCGGCACGCGCATCACGGCGTCGCTCAACCAGAAGGTGGACGTCGACAACGTCCGTTCCACCGTGGAGCGCGGCGGCTTTGAGAACATCGAGGTCCAGACGGTCAACAACCCGGATCTCGGCGCCAACGTGGTGCAGATCAAGGCGGCGACGCTCAAGCCGCCGCAGGTGGACACCGTTCGGCAGGAGCTGACCAAGGACTACGGCGTCTCCCAGTTCTCCTCGGACTCCATCGGCCCGACGTTCGGCAAGACGATCGCCGACGCGGCGCTGAAGGCGATCATCGCGTCGTTGATCGTGATCTCGGTCTACATGTCGCTGCGGTTCCAGTGGAAGTTCGCGGTGCCGGTGCTGATCGCGCTGATGCACGACATCCTCATCACCGGCGGCGTGTACGCCCTGCTCGGCCGGGAGGTGACGGCGTCGACGGTCGCGGCATTGCTCACCATCCTGGGTTACTCGCTCTACGACAC
>CAVXBH010000034.1:0-163149 GCA_963759945.1 uncultured Solirubrobacteraceae bacterium
GCGGAACGTCGCGTCCTGCATCCACTCGTGCTCGGGACGGTCGCCCACGAGCTCGTCGCGGATCGTGTTCCTCGAGTCGAGCTCGTCGCCCTGGGCGAGCAACGCCGTGCCGACGCCGCCCGTCACCGTGAGCGCGCCACCGTCAGGCTCCTCGACGCCGCCGATCAGCCGCAGCAGGGTGGACTTGCCCTGGCCGTTGCCGCCGACGATCCCGATGCGGTCGCCGGCCATGATCCCGAGCGTGACGTCGCGCAGCACCGTGCGGCTGCCGTAGCCCTTCGAGACGTCCTTGAGGTTGACGAGGTTGCGCATCGCTTTGGTCGTCAGAGCTAAGCGCGACGGTCTTGTTGCTCCTCGAGCAGGCGCGAGACGAGGGCGAGCGGCGCCCAGGCCTCACGTCCCCGGCGCGCGACCGCGTAGGAACGCAGCTCGGCGTCGGGGTCGTGCAGGTCGATCGCCCGGACGCCGTCGCGCAGCGGCTCGTCGGCGGGCAGGAGGGCGACGCCGAGCCCGGCGGCGACGAGGTCCTGTACGAGCTCGAGGCTGTCGACGCGGTGGGTGAACCGCGGCTGGCATCCGGCCAGCGCAGCGATGGCGACGATGACGTTCTTGTCGGCGCTGTCGCGTGAGTTGACGATCCAGTCGGCGTCGGCGAAGCGTCGCAGGACGCGTGGAGCCCGCTCCGCCCCGGCCGGCTCGCCGCGGGCGGGAACGCCGAGGTGCCACCGCGCGCTCCACAGCGGCCGGGCGGTGACGTCCGCGGGAAAGCTCCGAGGCGCGAGGTTGTAGTCGTAGACGAGCGCGAGGTCCACGTCGTCGGCGGCGAGCAGGGCCATCGCCTCGGGCGGCTCGTGCTCGCGGATGTGCAACTCCACGGCCGGATGGGATCGCGCGAGCTCTCCCACGACGGGCAGCAGAGAGCTCCGGATCGCTGTCGCGAAGCCAGCGACCCGGACGACCCCGGCAGGCTCGGCGGCGGGGTCGAGATCCACTCTGGCCGCATCCAGCGCGGCGA
Organism: uncultured Solirubrobacteraceae bacterium; assembly: GCA_963759945.1. Lineage (GTDB taxonomy): Bacteria > Actinomycetota > Thermoleophilia > Solirubrobacterales > Solirubrobacteraceae > DATLGB01. Next base: position 1,016 of record CAVXBH010000034.1, read on the forward strand.
GGATCGTGACGGCGTGGTCTGCGAGGCGATGCCCGGCGGGGGTGAGGCGCACCCGGCGGCCCGCGGGCTCGAAGAGGGGCGTGCCCGCCTCGCGGGAGAGCACGCTCAGCTGCTGCGAGACGGTCGACGTCGTGTGGCCGACCTGCTCGGCGACCGCGCGCATGGAGCCGAGGCGCGACAGCTCGAGCAGATAGTGAAGACGGCGTGGATCGATCGTTCGAGAATATCGAACGATGTGTTCGTCAGTCGACGTAGACGCGAACGGTGTCGTCACCGAGAATGCGGTGGTGACTTCCAGTCGGATCGGTGCCGGTATGGCCCTCTGGCCATGCTCTGCGTGCAACTGGGGATCGCCGCCTCGGTCGGGCTCTTCGACGACATCGGCGCGGAGGGCTCAGCGTGTCTGCGTCTCGCCTTCGCCGGGCTCATCCTCGTCGCGGCCGTCCGGCCCCGGCGGCAGGCGTTCAGCCGCGACGGCTTCGTCGCGGCGCTGGGGCTGGGCGTCGCCATCGCCGTGGTGACCATGTTCTTCATGGCTGCGGTGGATCGCATCCCGCTGGGCACCGCCAGTGCGCTGGAGTTCCTCGGCCCGCTCGGCGTCGCGATCCTGCGCGGACAGAGCGCCACGAAGGTCTGGCCGGTGATCGCCGCGGTCGGGAGTCCTGTTCCTGACGGCGCCCTGGCACGGGGCGCTGGATCCGGTCGGCGTCGCCTTCGCTCTGGTCGCAGCCGTCGCGTGGGCGCTCTACATCGTGCTGTCCCAACGCGTCGGCGACGAGGTCGCGGGCCTGCAGGGGCTCGCCGTCTCGATGGCGACCGCCGGACTCCTCGCGACCGCAGTCGCCGGGCCCGTCACTGGTGGGCGACCTCACGCCGGAGATTCTCCTGGCCGGCGTCGGCCTCGCGATCCTGTTGCCCGTGATCCCGTTCGCGCTGGAGATGCACGCGCTTCGCAGACTGACGGTGACGGCGTTCGGCACGCTCATGAGCCTCGAGCCGGCCATCGCCCTCATGATGGGCCTCGTCGTTCTGGGGCAGATGCCCGGCCCGGCCGCCGTGGCTGGGATCGCGTTCGTCGTCGTCGCCGGGGTCGGAGCGGGGCGAACCGGCGCGCGGCCGACGACCATCGCGAATCCTTCAGCTGCCGCCAGCCACCCGCCCGATTGTCGGTGCAGATCTGAGCGAAGCAGGCCTGCATGGCCGTGGCGTCGATCGGCTCGCCTCACGAAGGGCGATGACTGCCTGCCGGCACACGGCGGCATGCGCGGTCTCGCGGGTCTGATCCCCTGCGGATCCGGACTGATCCCGCCGCAGCAGCGCGGAGATGCAGTCGTCCACCCCGTTCGCGCCGAGCATGGGCCATGCGTGCTTTCACGACAACTGGTTCGGGGCGCTGGCTGCGCCGACCGCTTGACCGCGCATAAATCCTCGAACTCCCGCTCGGCGGCGAGGTTCGGCGCCTTCCTCGCGCATACCGCGCGCCACCCGGCGAGCCTCTGGAGAACCTGGGAGCGTTCGACCCATCGAGTCGCGGGTTCACCGAAGGGCACCGTCGCGAGATGCCCGGGGCGAGGAGGCAAAACCCTTGCGTCTAGCAACTATGATGGAGGGCAATGGAACTCGGCCTCGCCACCTTCGCCGACCTCGCCTCCGGCATCAGCCCGCAGCAGCGCATGGCGGACCTCCTCGAGGAGGCCCGGCTCGCCGATCAACTGGGCCTCGACGTCTTCGCCGTCGGCGAGCACCACCGCCCCGACTTCGTGGTCTCCGCGTCCCGCCGTCGCGCTGGCGGCGATCGCCGCGCAGACGGAGCGACATCCGTCTGTCCAGCGCCGTCACCGTGCTCTCGTCGGACGACCCGGTCCGTGTCTTCCAGGCCTTCGCCGAGGTCGACCTGATCTCCGGCGGGCGCGCCGAGATCATGGCCGGGCGCGGCTCGTTCACCGAGTCCTTCCCGCTCTTCGGCCATGACCTCAAGGACTACGACCGCCTCTACGCGACGAAGCTCGAGCGGCTGCTCGAGATCCGTGACGGACTCACGCGGCCGCGGGCGTGTGGCCCGCGCCGGTGCAGGACCCGCTGCCCGTGTGGGTCGCGGTCGGTGGGACGCCGCAGTCCGTCGTCCGCGCCGGCACGCTCGGCCTGCCGCTGACGATCGCGATCATCGGGGGGACGCTCGAGCGCTTCCAGCCGCTCGTCGGGCTCTACCGCGAGGCGCTCGAGCGCGCCGGGCACGATCCGAGCGTCGGGAAGGTCGCCATCAACACCCACGCCTTCGTCGGCGACCACGAGCGCGACTTCGCGCCGAGCTACATGGCGATGATGAACCGCATCGGCCGCGAGCGCGGATGGCCGCCCTCGGGCATCGACCAGTACCGGGCGCTGCGCTCGCCCGGTGGCGCCCTGGCCGCCGGCTCACCGGAGGAGGTCGCCGAGAAGATCCTCCTCGGCCACGAGCTCTTCGGTCACGACCGCTACGTCGGGCAGATGAGCGTCGGCGCGGTCAAGCACGCCGACGTGCTGCGCTCGATCGAGGCGTTCGGGACGCAGGTCGCGCCAGTCGTGCGCGAAGAGGTCGCCCGCCGTGAATAGCGGACCTGGTCCACTGATTCACCAGGCGGCGGGGCGTGGCGCGCTCAACGGCGTGAAGTAGCGTTCGGCGGCATGCACCGCGTCCGCTGCCTGGTCGTTCTCACCGCTGTTCTCGGCCTCACGGCCGTCTCCGCACAAGCCGCGCCCGGGGATCTCGACGGCCCTCGGCTGGAGGGCACCTACGACGTCGAGTACAAGCGCAAGACCTTCGACCCGCAGGTCTGGAACATCAGGCCGACGTGCCCTACGGGGGCGTGCGACGCCAACCTCAAGGGCACCGACGTGAGCGGGCGCCTGGAGTACAGCCGGGCCAGCGGCGAGTACACCATCAAGAACAAGTACAGCGGCGGGGTCTGCTCCCGCAAGAACCCGGACACGGGCAAGCGCGAGATCGTCCTGCGCGACTCGCTGACCTACTTCGAGACGATCACGATCTCGAGTTTCTCGGGTGATGGCGACGGCCAGCCGGCGACGCGGGCGAAGGGTGTCATCGACGCGATCGCCAAGCCGACCGCCAAGGCCAAACGGCTCGGCTGCACCAACACCCTGACTCAGCGGACGGTCACGAAGCTCACGCTGCGATGAGACGGGTGGCCGTCGCCTTCCAGGTGGCGGTCACGCGAGCTCCGGGGCGGAGGTCGAGGTCGGCCACGGCCGCCTCGGAGACCTCCGCGGCGAGCGGCTGACCGGCGATCGAGGCCGACCCGCACGCGCCCGCCGACCGCGGTCACGGTCACGACCTCGCCCTCCAGCCGGTTGCGCGCGGAGGAGGTGCGCGGCGGCGCCCGGCGGCTCGAGCGTGATGTCCCACGGGAAGACGCTGGCCGCGACCGCGCCCGACCCGTCGTCGGTGGACGCGACCTCGCCGCCACCGTCGAGCGTCGACGACGGTGAGTCCGCCGGCCGCTGCGCGTGCCTGTCCGTGCAGGACCACCGCCCCGGTGAGGTCGGCGACGAACGCGGACGCTCGGCGCGGCGGCGAGCTCCGCCGCGGCGCCCTGCTGCACGACGCGACCGGCATCGACGATCGCCACCTCGTCGCCGAGCACCGCGGCCTCGGCGAAGTCGTGGGTGACGAGCAGAGCCGGGACGCCGGCGTCGCGCAGGACGGCGGCGAGCTCGCGCGTCGCCGACGCGCGCGTGCGCGCGTCGAGCGCCGACAGCGGCTCGTCGAGGAGCAGCGCGCGCGGCGTCCGCCGCGAGGGCGCGGGCGAGGGCGACCCGCTGACGCTCGCCGCCCGAGAGCGATCGCGGGCCGCGCCTCGGCCAGCCCGCTTCGATGCCGAAGCGCTCGAGCAGCGGCGCGGCGGCCGCCCGGCGGTCGCGGCGCGGCAGCGCGTAGGCCACGTTCTGCCAGACGCGCAGGTGCGCGAACAGCGCGTAGTCCTGGAAGACGTAGCCGCAGCCGCGCTGCTCCGGGCGGACGGTCCACCCCGGCCGCGGTGTCGAGCCAGACCGTCGTCACCGCAGCGCGACCCGGCCGCGGTCCGGCCGCACGCAGGCCCGCGACGATCGCGCAGCAGCGTCGACTTGCCGGCGCCGGACGGCCCGGCGAGCGCCAGGCAGCGGCCCGGCGCGACGTCGAGCGGCGACGTCGCAGCGTGAACGCCGCCCCGAGCGCCGCCGGCCGCCTCAACGCGCAAGCAAGCCGCGCGCTCCCGATCAGCTTGACCGTCAGCCAGCAGCGCCGCCGACACGCACGACGAGGACCGCCGACAGCGCCAGCGCACCGGGAAGTCCGTCGAGAAGCTCGTCGTAGATCGCCAGCGGCGCGGTCTGGGTGATGCCGCGGAACGAGCCGGCGAACATCAGCGTCGCCCCGAACTCGCCGAGCGCCCGGCCCCACGCCAGCGCCGAGCCCCGCGGCCAGCCCCTGCCGCGCGGACGGGGATCGCGACCCGCGCAGAAGGTCGCGCGCCTCGCCGACGCCCAGCGTCCGGCTCGCCGCGAGCACGTTCGCGGTCGACCGCCCCGAACGCCGCGATCGGCCTGGCGCAGGTAGAACGGCGCGGCGACGAAGACGAGCGCGACGACGACGCCCGCCGTCTCCAGGGCGAGGCGAATGCCGGCGTCTTCGAGCGCGCCCCGAAGATCCCGCGCGGACCGAGCGCGGCGAGCAGCGCGATGCCCGCGACCGCCGGCGGCAGCACCAGCGGCAGCTCGATCGCCGTCAGGACCGCGGCGCGCCCGCGGAACGCACGCGTCGCCAGCAGGTAGGCCGCGGGCGTCCCGACCACGAGGATGATCGCCAGCGCGATCAGCGGCGTCTGCAGGCTGAGCCAGAGCGCGTCGCGCGCGGAGGGGTCGCCGAGGCTGTCGAGCAGCTTGCCCGGGCTCGTGTTGGCGAAGACCGCGACCAGCGGGACGATCAGGAACAGCAGCGTCAGCGCCAGCGCCGCGAGCGGTCGCGACGCGAAACGCGGTCACGGCGTAGGCCGAAGCCCGGCCGCCTCGAGCGCGTCGCGCGGCGTCCCCGTCCAGCAGGCCGTCGACGAACGGCTCGCGCCGCGTCCTGGCGCTCGGCTGCCCTTGACCACGGCCACCCCGTACTCGACGTCACGGGGCGACCTCCGGCGGGCAGCTCGATCGCCTTGAGCGCACCGCTCGGTCGCCTCGACGTCGGTGAGGTAGACGAAGCCGGCGTCGACCGCGCCCTGCGTGAGCTTGCCGACCACGCCGGCGACGTCGGGCTCCTTCGAGCGGACGTTGGCGAGGATCGGCTCGCGCGCTCCGGCGCCGAGCGCGTCGAGGACCTCTGCGCGTGTACGCGCCGACGGGGACGTCGGGCGCTCCGGCCGCGATCGTCACGCCGTCGTCGGCGAGGTCGTCGAGCGAAGCGACCTTCGCCTCCTCGGCGGGCACGGCGAGGACGAGCTGGTTGGTGGCGAACACGACCGGCTCCTCGACGAGGCCCTCCTCGAAGAGCGCCTGGGGGAGCGAGGTGTTGGCGGAGGCGAACACGTCCACGTCGACGCTCCTGGCGGATCTGCGCGGCGAGGTCGTCCGAGCCGGCGAACGAGTACTTCGCTCCGCCGAGCTCCGTGAAGGCCGTCTTCAGCGATGAGGCTGCCGATACGACGAGCGCATCGTCGTCCCCGCCGCATCCAGACGAGCGCCGCCGTCATGATCAGCCCCACCAACGCGTTCCGCACCGGCGCCACTGTACCTATGTTTTACCTATGCAAGATCTGATCCGTATCGGCGCTGCTGCGCAGACGCTCGGCGTCAGCGTGGACACCCTGCGCCGCTGGGAGCGCGACGGCAAGGTGACCTTCGTGCGCGAGGGCAATCAGCGCTTCCTGCCGGCGGCCGATCTCGCCGAACTGCTGCGCGCGCCGCGGCCCGAACGCCAACACGAGCGCCCGCAACCGCATGACCGGCACCGTGATCGCCGTCGAGGTGGACGGGATCATGGCGAAGGTCGACCTCGCCTGCGGGCCCTACCGGATCGTCTCGCTGATGTCGCGCGAGGCGGCGGAGGAGCTCGAGCTCAAGCCGGGCGACCCGGCGACCGCAGTGGTCAAGTCGACGACCGTCATCGTCGAGCGGGCCTGATCGAAGAACGGCAGCGTGCGGTGCACGATCGGCCCGATGCCGAGCGCGTAGAGCACGGTGCCGACGCCGAACGTCCCGCCGAGGATCACGCCCGCGACGAGCACGGTCACCTCGATGCCGGTGCGGACGACGCGGACGGAGTGGCCGCGCGCGGCGATGCCGGTCATCAGCCCGTCGCGCGGGCCCGGGCCGAAACGCGCGCCGATGTACATCCCGCACGCGATGCCGTTCCGAGCACGCCGGCGGCCACGAGTGCGATCTGCACCGGGAGGTCGTCCGCCTCAGCGGAATGCGCCGAGCACGAACTCCATGGTCGCTCCGACGACGATCACATTCGACACCGTGCCGAGGCCGACCCGCTCGTCGAGCGGGATCCACAGCGCGAGCACGACCGCGCCGAGGATGATCGCCCACCAGCCCGTTCCGAGCCCGGTCTGGACGAACATCCCCTCGTGCAGGACGTCCCACGGCGCGTTGCCGAGGCCGGACAGGATGATCATCGCGACGGTGACTCCGAAGAGGACGAGACCGACGTAGAGCTGAACGAGCCGGAGGAGCACGGGGCCATCTTGCCAAGAGTGGCCTTTGACCCGTAGGTCCATTCGCGCGATCATGGCGTCGTGAGGATCAGCCCACAGGAGCTGGACGAGCTGCTCGGGACGACCTGGCGCCGGCCGGGTGAGACGGCGCTGGCGCTGGCCGACGCGCTGCGCGGGCTCGTCGTCAACGGGCGCGTCCCGGCCCGCGCCCGCGTGCCCAGCGAGCGTGACCTCGCGGTCCGGCTCGGCGTCAGCCGCGGCTCGGTGTCCCGCGCGTACGACCGGTTGCGCGGCGAGGGCTACCTGGCCAGCCGCCGCGGGGCCGGGAGCTGGCTGACCTTGCCCGACGGCTCCGCGCCGGCCGCGCCACCGGAACTGGACCCCGGCCCGGGCGTGGTCAACCTCGTCACCGCCGCGCTGCCCGCGCCCGATCCGCTGCTCGCCAACGCGGCCGTCCGCGCCGCTGCCGCGCTGCCGCGCCACCTGCACGCCGACGGCTACCTGCCCGCCGGATTACCGGAGCTGCGCGCCGCGCTCGCCGACCGGCTCACGGAGCGCGGCATCCCGAGCCGGCCGGACGAGGTGCTCGTCACGGCCGGGGCCCAGCACGCGCTGCATCTCCTGCTGACGCTCTTGGCGGGCCCTGGCGAGCGGGTGCTCGTCGACGCGCCCGCCTACCCGCGGACGCTCGCCGCCGTCCGCACCGCACGCGCCCGCGCCGTCGCCGTCCCGCTCACCCCGCGCGGCTGGGACGCCGCCGCGTGGGAGGCGACGCTGACCGCCGTGGGACCTGCACTCGCCATCACGGTCCCCGACTTCCACAACCCGACCGGGCTCGTGATGAGCGCGGACGACCGCGAGCGGCTCGCCCGTGCCTGCGCCCGCGCCGGGACGCTGCTGATCGTCGACGAGACCTGCGCCGAGCTGCGCATCGACGGGCCGGCGCTGCCGCCGCCACTCGGCGCCTTCGATCCCGGCGCCTCCGTGATCACCGTCGGCACCATGAGCAAGTCGGCGTGGGGCGGTGTCCGCGTCGGGTGGATCCGCGCGCAGCCGCCGGCTCGTCGCCGAGTTGGTCACCGTCCGCGCCAACGTCGACATGACCGGGGCGGTGCTCGACCAGCTTCTCGGCCTCGAGCTGCTGGCCGACTGGGACGCGCTGCTGGCGGACCGCCGTGCGCTCCTGCACGAGCGCCGCGCGGCGTTGCTCGGCGCTCTGCCCGCCGGGCTGGGAGGTGGTCACGCCCCACGGCGGCCTGAGCGCCTGGGTCCGTCTGCCCGGCGCGTTCGCCACGCCGCTCGCCGCGGCGGCCGCCGAGGACGGCATCGCGCTCACGCCCGGTCCGGCGTTCAGCGTCGACGGCACGTTCGAGGCCCACCTGCGCCTGCCCTACACCCAGGCGCCGGTCGTGCTGACCGAGACACTGGGTCGCCTCGAGGCGCTTACCCGTGGCCTGGGACGGCGGCCCGCCGTCAACGAACCGCGCCTGCCCGTCGCGGTCTAGCCCTTCGGTCCCAGGGGTATGGGGGGCGGATGAAAAAGACCGCAACTGCCATCGCCGCCGCCCTGGCGCTCAGCCTGGCGCCGACCGCCAGCGCCCCCGCCGCATCCGGCAAGGGCCTGAAGCCGATCTACAAGGACTGCGCCGACGGCAAGATGTCCAAGAAGTACAAGGTGGCCAAGCTCAAGAAGGCCAAGCGCAAGCTGCCGAAGGACCTCGCCCAGTACTCGGGCTGCAAGAGCGCCCTCAACAAGGCGATCAAGAAGCAGACGAAGAAGAAGTGACCCGGGGCTCGGCGGCGCGCGCTGCGAGCTCCTCGCAGCGCGCCCACAGCTCTTCGCGCGCCTCCACGCTGATCCTCCCCGGCGCCGAACAGATACGTGGTCGGGCGCGGCGCGCGGTCGTGCCACAGCTTGCCGGTGCTCTGCAGCGGCTCCGGCGCGCCGCCCAGCCACACGATCGTGTCGGCGCCCTCTCCGCGCTGCGGATGATCGGGCCGGCCACCTTGCGGAACACCGGCATCGCGTGCTGGACGCCCTCGGTGTCGGCCCAGCCCGGGTGCATCGAGTGGACGACGACGCCGGTGCCCGCCAGGCGCGTCGGCCACTGCTCGGTGAGTGACGACTTCGGCGCGCTTGGTGCGCGCGTAGAAGCGCTTCGGCGTAGTACTCGCGTCCTCGGACATCGAGGTCGCCCGGCGGCGCAGCGCCTGGGTGTACATGCCGCCGGAGGTGACGTTGATGACGCGCGCGGGCGCGCTGGCGTCGCAGCACGGCGCGAGGCCGTGGTGAGCACGAACGGCGCCGAGGACGTGGGTGGCGAAGGTCAGCTCGAGGCCGTCCACGGATGCGTGTGCGCTCGGCGGGCATCACGCCCGCGTTGTTGACCAGGACGTCCAGTCGCTCGACGCTCGGAGCTGAGGCGAACACACAGCTCGCGCACGGCGATCGGCTCGGACGACGTCGCACGCCACGGGATGCGCCTCTGCGCCTGGGACGGCGGCGGTTCGTTGTCGTGAGGCCGAAGTCGGTCAGGTACGCGTGCTTGCCGGCCATCAGGACGTTGTGCGGCTTGACGTCGCGGTGCACGAGCCCGGCGTCGTGGGCTGCGTCGAGCGCCGCGGCGACCTGCGCGACGATCGCGACGGCCTCGTCCGGCGGCAGCGGTCCGACCGCGCTTGAGGACCGTCGACAGGTCCTGACCGTCGACGAAGCGCATCGCGAGGTAGAGCGTGCTGCCCTCCTCACCCGCCTCGTAGACCGGGATGACGTTGGGGTGGTCCAGCGAAGCCGCGAGCCTGGCCTCACGCCGGAAGCGCGCGCGGAAGTCCAGGTCCTCGGCGAGCGTCGGCGCGATCACCTTGAGCGCGACGGAACGCTCCAGGCCGTCTTGAATCGCTCGGTACACCACGCCCATCCCGCCGCGGCCGACGACACCCTGGATCTCGTAGCGGCCGAGACGCGCCCCGGCTTGAAGCTCCGTCATCGCGCAGAACTGTCTCACAAGGGCAGCCGGCAGCCGAAGCTGCTGCCGGTAGCCTGTCGGATCGGCACTCGTCGGCAGGAACTGAGTCAGATCGGCTTCGTACTCCGGAGCCGAACCGACGAGGTTCGTGGTCGCCGGTGCGTCGCTGACGTGGTTGCGTCGTTGGCGGCGCTCAGACCACCGCGGCGAGCACGTCGGCCGCGCGCTCGCAGTCCTCCCTCGAGACGTCGCGGTGGGTGACGAAGCGCAGCTTCTCCGGGCCCGAAGGCGAGGATCGCGACGCCGCGGTCGGCGGCGGCCTTGACGACCTCCGCGGCGCTGCGGGTGCTCGGAAGACCGCGATGTTGGTCTCACCGGGCGGCAGGCCGAGGCGCTCGGAGATCAGCCGCGCGTTGGCGTGGTCGTCGGCCAGCCGCGCGACGTGGTGCTCGAGCGCGTGGATCCCGGCGGCGGCGTAGAAGCCCGACTGGCGCAGCGCGCCGCCGAGCATGCGCCGGTAGCGCACGAGCGCCCCGATGTCGCCGCGACGTGCCCGCCAGCACCGAGCCGCCCGGGCAGCCGAGGCCCTTCGGTCAGCGCGATCGAGACGAGGTCGAAGGGCGCGGCGAGGTCCGCCGGATCGTCGCCGCGGGCGACCGCCGCGTTGAACAGCCGGGCGCCGTCGAGGTAGCTGGCGATGCCGAGCTCCCGGGCCGTCTCGCCGATGCGCGCGCAGCTCGGCCGGGTCGAAGACGAGGCCGCCGCCGCGGTTGTGGGTGTTCTCGACCTCGACGAGCGTCGTGGGCGGGAAGAGCATGTGGCCGCGCGGCTTGGCGGCCGCGCGCAGGTCGTCGGCGGTGAAGAGGCCGCCCTCCCCCACCTCGGTGCACTGCACCCCGTTCAGCGCCGCGGCGGCGCCCGTCTCGTGCCAGACCGCGTGGCTCTCGACGGAGACGATGACGTCGTCCCCCGGCCGCGTGTAGAGCTTCAGCGCGAGCTGGTTGGCCATCGTCCCCGAGGGCACGAACAGCGCCGCCTCCTTGCCGAGCAGGCCGGCGACGAGCGACTGGAGCCGGTTGACGCTCGGGTCCTCGCCGAACTGGTCGTCGCCCACCTCGGCGGCCGCCATCGCCTCCCGCATCTCGGGCGACGGGCGCGTGACGGTGTCAGAGCGAAGATCGATCATCCGCGGCAGACAGCCAACCAGGTAAGGGAACTCGCGGGTCGCGTGGTAGTGGTAGATCCGCTGCGTGGAGCCGTTGAAGCGCACCTCGTGCGTGTGGCCGTGGCAGACGTCGAGCTTCGCGTTGTCCATCAGCTTGCCCTTCACACCGCGGTAGCCGTAGATGCCGAAGCCGTCGAGCGCATAGCCCGCGAGCTTGGAGTGGCGCTTGGTGCTCCTGTAGTCGGCGAAGCAGGCCGGGAGGCTGTGGAAGTGGTAGACGCCGCGCTGGGCGAGGATGCCCGCCGCAGCCGTCTTGCACCTCCCAGGCGTTCGCGTCGCGCAGCGCCGCGTCGAAGGCGGAGAAGATCGGGACGCCGAGCAGCGAGATGCCGATCTGTCCGGCCGCGCAGCGTCGGGGTCCGGCAGCGCATCGGCGGCTTGGCGGGGAGCGTCGTTTCGAACGGCCACGGAGCCGATGGAGTTCGGGTTGCGGTCGTACTGGTAGGCCGGATCGCTCGACGCCACGGGGAAGGTCCCCGTCGGCGAACTCGGCAGCCCGTTGCCAGTGAGGGTGACGCCGGAGCCTCGAGCTTCCGCGAGAAGACGGAGTCCCACGCCACTGAACCCTGGATCGCGATCTTCGCGGTCGAGTCCCAGGTGCCGCCGGCCTCGTCGATCCACGGCCCGGCGCTCCCCGCGCCGCCGCCGAACTGGGTCGGCGTTCTGGCAGGAGTAGACCCAGTCGCGCAACGGCGACGAGCTCTTCTTCTGGTCCCCGAGGGGAAGCTTGGTGCGGTCGACCGCTGCGACGGCGGTTGCCCGGCAGCGCCAGCACGCAGAGGATGATTCCGAGCCTCTTCATGCGAGCAGCACACATGAGGAGGCTTGGCGTTTGCTGAGAGTCCGACAACTGCGGTCAGGTAAGGAGTGAGGGAGCGCCGCCGCTCCGCGGGTCCCGCGAAGCGAACCCATCCAAACTCGGGCATATCCCGACTGTGGGTGGGTTCGATCTCGCGCCCGCCGCGCGGCGGGCGCTCCCCTCCCTTACCTGCCCACCGGACCACGCCCCGCACCCCCGCTCCGCACGAGCGGGACGAGAAACCCGTCAGGCCGACTACTCGCGGACCTCGCCTGTCTCGACGTCGTAGATGTAGCCCTGCACGTTGTCGCGGCGCGGGATGAACGGGTTCGCCTTCACCCGGGCGATCGACTGCCGCATGTTGGTGTCGAGGTCGTCGAAGGCCTCGACCGCCCAGGTCGGCTTGATCCCGACGTCCTGGTGCACCGCTTCGCGGAACTCGTCGTCGGTGATCTTCAGCAGGCCGCAGTCCGTGTGCTGGAGGAGCACGATGCGCTCCGTGTCGAGCAGGCGCTGGCTGATGACCAGCGAGCGCACGACGTCATCGGTGACGACGCCGCCGGCGTTGCGGATCACGTGCGCGTCGCCGGGCTGCAGGTCCAGCGCCCGGAAAACGTCCAGGCGCGCGTCCATGCAGGCGACGACAGCGAGTTTCTTGGCCGGTTTCGCGCGCACGGGCCGATCAACTTAGGCGGTCGAGTTCCTCGAGCGTCGCGCCGGCGCCGAGCGCCACGCACAGCAGCGGATCGTCGGCGACCTTCACCGACATGCCGGTCTCGCGCTCGACCCGCTCGGGGAAGCCCTCGAGCAGCGCGCCGCCGCCGGTCAGCACGATGCCGTGGCGGGTGATGTCGGCCGCCAGCTCGGGCGGGGACTCCTCGAGCGCGTCGTGGACGGCGCCCATCATCTCCGAGACCGGCGGCTCCAGCGCGGCGCGTACCTCCGCGGAGGTGAGCACCACCTCGCGCGGCAGGCCGGACAGCAGGTCGCGGCCGCGCACCAGCGTCTGCCGCTCCGCGCCCAGGTCCATCGCCGAGCCGATGTCGATCTTGATCGCCTCCGACATCTGGGTGCCGACCGCCATCCGGTGCTCGTTGCGCAGGTAGCTGCCGATCGCGTCGTCGAGGTCGTAGCCGCCGACCTTCTGCGACCGCGAGACGACGAGGCCGCCCAGCGAGATGATCGCGACCTCGCTCGTGCCGCCGCCGACGTCGACGACCATGCGGCCGATCGGCTCGGCGATCTCGATGCCGGCGCCGATCGCGGCAGCCAGCGACTCCTCGATCAGCTCGACGTGGCGGGCGCCGGCGGAGAACGACGCCTCCTCGACGGCGCGGCGCTCGACCTCGGTGATCCCGGAGGGCGCGCAGACGACGACGCGCGGCCGGCTGAAGCGCCCGCTCATCACCTTGCTCATGAACGCGCGCAGCATCGCCTCGGTGACCTCGAAGTCGGCGATCACGCCGTGGCGCAGCGGCCGGTCGGCGGAGATCGAGGCCGGCGTGCGGCCGATCATCTGCTGGGCGTCCGCGCCGACGGCGTGGACCTCCCCCGTGCGCTGGTCGATCGCGACCACGGACGGCTCGGACATGACGATGCCCTGTCCGCGCACGAACACGACGGTGTTCGCGGTACCGAGGTCGATGGCGATGTCGCCGCCGCGTCCGAAGAGCCGGCGCCGCCTGGATGCTCGGCCCCGGGGCAAGCACCGGAGCCTAGGGAGAGCTACGCGCTCGAATGCAGTCAGCGCGCGGTCGCGCCCGGCGTCTTTGGCCGCGTAGAGCGCCCGATCGGCGTGCAGCACGCGCCTCGTCGAGACGGCCGGCGATCGGCGCGACGCAGACCCCGACGGATGCCGTGACGACGGTGCGCTCGCGAACCGTGGCGACCACTCGGTTGCCGATGTCGACCGCCTCCTCGGCGTCGCGCGCCCGCGCCAGCACGGCGAACTCGTCCCCGCCGATGCGGAACACCTCGTCGGAGTCGCGCACGGAGGCCTGCATGATCGCGGCGACCTCGCGCAGCACGCGGTCGCCCGCGGCGTGGCCCTGCGTGTCGTTGACGCTCTTGAAGTGGTCGAGGTCGATCAGGATCACAGCGGTCGACTGGTCGACGCGTGCCGGCGAGCTTCGCGTTGAACGCGCGGTGGTGGCCGAGCCCGGTGAGCGGGTCCGTCGCCGCCTGCGCGCGCAGGTCGATCACGAGGTCGGCCACCCGGCAGCGCGCTTGCGGCATGCGCGGCCAGGAGCTCGAGCAGCTCGATCGTCTCGGTTGCGATCTCCTGCGGCTCGCTCGAGAGACCACGAGCACCCGCAGCGGCTCGACGGACAGCGCGAGCATCGCCAGCGCCCTCGCCCCCGCGGCGCGCAGGTGGCCGAGACCGCTGAAGTCGTCGCCCCCGGTCTCCCCGACCGTGAAGCACGAGGTGCCGGCGCGCGTGAAGGACACCGCCGTCGCGAGCGCCTCCTGCGGCGCGCTGGCGAGCGGCAGCGCCAGCGGCCCGATGCCGTCGAGCATGATCAGCTCGTGATCGGGCGGTGACCGATCAGGACCGCGGAGTCCATGCCCGCCACGTCGACCGCCGCCTCGAGCACCTCGCGCTCGGCGCGCCGGCGCGTGCTGATGTCCGCCAGCCGGATCGCGTGGCGCACGAGGCGCTGGGCCGGCGTCTCCGTCAGGCCGCCGCCCAAGGCCTCCAGGCTCGCTCCGAGCATCTCCGCGACCCGCTCGATCAGCGCCGCGTCGGCAGCGCTGAGCGGCGCGAGCGACTCCACGTTGACCGCGCCGATCACGACGCCGGCGGCGCGGACGGGCGCACAGGCCTCGGCGCGCACGCCAGGTGAGATCTCGAGGTAGTCCTCGCAGGCGGTCACGTCCGGCTCGAGGAAGACCTCGCCGGTGCGGAACGTCCTGCCGATCACGCCGGCGGACGGCGGCATCCCGTCGAAGACCTGGAGATAGGTGCGGGCGGCGATGCAGCGCAGCCGGCCGCCGCGCTCCAGGTAGACGCTCGGCTTGAACGCCGGGTTCGCCGCGAGATGGTCGACAACAGCGATGCTCGCCGCGAGATGGTCCCGCGCCTGCGCGAGGGACGACTCGAGCCCAACCATCGTCATCCGGTGTGTATCGGCCATCCGTGCCAGTTTGTACAGGGGTTGTACAGGGTGGAGTCTGCCATAAGCTCGGAAAATGCGCTGGATCGCGATTGCGGTGGTTCTGACCGTGCTCACGGGCGCGACGCGCGCCGAGGCGGCCCGGCCTCTGCGCGCAGGCGCGGGCCTGACCGACATCACTCCGCCCCGGACGGGCTACTTCCTCGGTGGCTGGACGCGCGCCGACCGGCTGGCGCAGGGCGCGAGCACGCGGCTGATGACCAGCGCGCTCGTCCTCCAGCGGGGCAAGCGCAAGCTCGCGCTCGTCGCCGTCGAGCTGTTCGCGGTCCCGGCCGGCCTGCAGGAGGCGGTCGCCGAGCGGCTCGCCTCCCGCGGCTTCGACCGCACCAACATCATCATGGCCGCCACCCACACCCACTCCGGGCCGGGCGGCTACGCCAACAACCCGACCTACAACACGGCCGCGCCGTCGATCGAGACGATCGACGACCCGCTGAGCTTCTACGAGTTCTTCGCGCCCGATGCCGGCCGATCGCCAGCTCTACACGTTCCTCGTCGACCGGATCGCCGCCGCCATCGAGGCCGCCGACCGCGACCGGGGCGCGCGCCGTCGCCGGCTGGGGCCGCGGCCGCATCACCGAACCTCACCCAGAACCGCTCGATCGAAGGGCACCTCGCCGACCACGGCATCCAGATGGCCTACGGCGAGGGCAGCGCCGACCAGGACCCGGACGGCGTCCTGCACACGATCGACCCGAGCGTCGACGTGCTGCGCGTGGACAAGGTGCGCAAGGGCGGCCGCCGCGTGCCGATCGGCGCGTGGTCGAACTTCGCCAATCACGGCACCGTCGTGCACTCGGAGACCCAGGCCTACTCCGGCGACCATCACGCGACGGCCTGGCGGGTGTTCGCCGACACGCGTGCGCCGGGCCGGCAAGGTGCCGCGCCGCCAGACGGTCGTCAACGTCTATCCCAACTCCGCCGAGGGCGACCAGACCGCCGGCATCGCCAACATCGGCCCGGCGGGCGCCAACCGCGTCGGGATCGTCGAGGCGGGCGCGATGTTCCGCGCCTGGCGCAGGGCCGGCAAGCGCCTGACCGCCAAGCCCGCGCTGGAGGGGCGCTGGAGCCGCGCGTGCTTCTGCGGCCGCGAGACCGCCACCGGGCCGGTCGACGACGAGGGCCAGGCGGGCATCGGCTTCCTGACCGGCTCCGAGGAGGGCCGCGGGCCGCTCTTCGACATCACCGGCGTCCCCTTCGAGGGCCGCACCAGCCCGACCTCGTCCCCCGAGCAGGGCAACAAGGTCGCCGCTCCCGGTCGGCGACTTCCCGCAGGCCGTGCCGCTGGCCGTCTGGCGGATCGGCGACCGGGCGATGGCGACCATTCCCGGCGAGGGCACCAAGGAGTTCGGCGCGCGGATCCGCGCGCGGTGTCGGCGCGAGCGATGCCGGGCGTGCGACGCGTGGTGCTCGCCGGCCTCGCGAACGAGTTCATCCAGTACATCACCACGCCCGAGGAGTACGGCCAGCAGAGCTACGAGGGCGCCTCCACCCTCTACGGGCCCAACGAGGGCACCTTCCTGGTCGAGCGCCTCACGGAACTGGGAGCGGCGCTCGCCACCAAGGCAGGCCGCGCCCGAGCCGTTCGAGCTCGACCCGTCCTACGGCGTGCAGCCCGACGGCGAGCCGTACCCGCCGGGCGCCGAGTCCGGCGCCATCACCGAGCAGCCGGGTGACGTCGCCCGCCTCGAGCGCGCGAAGCTCGAGTGGACGGGCGCCGCCGCGGGCGGCGACCTGCCCAACGGCCGCGCCTTCGTGACCGCCCAGCGGCGCGTGAAGGGCCGCTGGAAGCGCTACGCCGACGACCTCGGCGTGCAGTTCCTGTGGCGCTCGGACGCCGAAGGCGACTACACCGTCCAGTGGGAGGTCCCGCTCAACGCGCCGATCGGCCGGTACCGGCTCGCCGTCTCCGCGCAGCGGTACAGGCTCGCGTCGAAGTCGTTCACGCGTCCGTCCCTCAGAGGCGTTGACGGCGACGCGCGTCGCCGGCGGCGATCGAGCTCCGCTATCCCGCGGCGCTGGAGAACATCGACCTCACGGCACGGCCCGTCGCTGCCAACGGTGGTGTCGTGCGCAGTTCCTCCGGCGCGGTGCGCCTGAAGCGCGGAACCCTCTTCGCGGTGCCCGAGGGCGTCACGGTCACGTTCGCCGAGGACCGCTTCGGCAACCGCGTAGGCGCACCGTAAGCCCGGGCGCCTGCGCGAGGTCGAGCTTCGCCTTGCAGTTCACGCGGGCGCGCTTCGGGTCGACCGTGACGGTGGCGACGTCCGTGCTCTCGAAGACGAGCCGGTTGCGCCGCTTGGCGGCGACGGGCTTCTCCGGGTCGCGCGTCTGCGACGTGTAGGGCGTCGGTCCGCGACTGCCGCCGCTGAGGAACCCGGTGCCCGCGACCACCTCGGCCACGGGCGCGTCGGCCCGGCCGAACCCCTCCGAGTGCACGTCGATCGTGCCGAACTCGGCACCCTCGGCGACGCGCAGCCCCGACAGCCAGTAGGCGTGGTCGGCGATGGCGCCGGCGCGCTTGGAGTCGCTGGTCGGGTCCACGACGTAGGTGACGTGGGCCGGATTGCGCACGATGCGGTGCTCGCCGAGGAACTCGGCACCCGGGCCGTACTCGTCGTTGGTGGCGAGGGTCAGGTGATCGGCCGCCGGGAAGATCCAGGCCGAGAAGCTGAGCCCGAGGCGGTCGAGCTCGGCGTTCGTCTCCGAATACGTGCCCACGTTGACCAGCTCGTCGGCGACGGCGTTCCACGTCATCACCGGCGTGTGGCGCAGGCTCGGTAGCGTGCGATCGGGGCTGCCGGCGCCGACCACCGAGAAGCCGCGCCCGAACAGGTCCGGCCAGCGCGCCAGCAGGCGGAAGGTCCCGAAGCCGCCCATCGAGTAGCCGCTGACGGCGCTCCAGCCCGGATCGAGCTTGTAGCGCCGGCGGACGTCCGCCCACACCTCGAAGGTGTCGGCCTCCGCGATGTCGCGGTAGGAGCCGTCGGGCCCACGGCCGGACGGCGTGGCGACCAGCGAACCGGCGCCGCGCTCGCCGAGCTGCGACTGGTTCTTCGTCCCCGTGTACTGGTTGTAGTTGCCGCTGAGGGAGTGCAGCAGCAGCGTGAAGCCCCAACCCTTCGGCGGCCGCGGGCGGTCCGGCACGTAGAGGGAGTACGGCTGCAGCTGTCCCACCAGCGCCCCGGTGCACGGGCCGTCGTCGAAGGAGGTCAGACCGCCGCAGAGCAGGCCGTAGTCGATGCCGCCCGCTCCGAAACTCCGGTGGCTGGCGAGGATGCGGTTCAGCGGGTCCGGTCTTGGGGACGGCCGACTCGTCCCGGACGCCCGCGCGGAGCTTGCCGAAGTCGACCATGGCGGCGAAGTCGGAGACGTCGCCGAGAGCCAGTGCGTCGGCCTGCGCCTTCTCCCGCCACCAGGTCCCGAGCACGGCGGCGCCCGCCGCAGCATCGG
Organism: uncultured Solirubrobacteraceae bacterium; assembly: GCA_963759945.1. GTDB lineage: Bacteria > Actinomycetota > Thermoleophilia > Solirubrobacterales > Solirubrobacteraceae > DATLGB01. The sequence goes on from CAVXBH010000034.1 coordinate 19,318, forward strand.
CGATCGTGACGCCCGCCGGGATGCTGGCCAGGTCGGGGATGGGCTCGGAAGCGCGGAACGCGACGTTGTAGATGCGCGTGTAGCCCGTCTGACCCCACAGCCCGGCCACGGCAGCCATGCGCACGGTCTCCGAACCGGGATCCCAGCTCGCGCGCGGGACCCGCACCGTGACCTGCCGACGGCGGTCCGAGCGGGTCGCGGTGGCTCCTTGGATCCCCTCGACGGTCGTGCCGTGCACGGTGAGGAACTCAGCCGCGGGCGAACGCACGCCGGCGCCGGACGGCCAGGCGGTCGAACTCTCCATCGCCGAGCGCGATCGTGAACGCCGTGTCGGGGTGCAGGACATTGAAGGTGACGCGGAACAACGTCGCCTTCGCCAGTGGCTTGACGCGGACCTCCACGAAGTCGGCCGCGTCGTTGGCGTACTCAGGCTCCTGCGGATAGACCGCTGTACCGGCCTTCGGTGAGAACGTGAAGGCGACGGGATCGAACGGGTCGGCGGGGTCGCGCACGCCGGCCGCGCCGTGGCTGTCGTAGAGGAAGTCCTGGTAGAGGAACTCGCCGCGCCGGTAGGCGGACGCTCCGGAAACGAGGATGGGCTTGGCGCGGAACGGCTTGGCGTTGGCGAGCTGCGGCGCCTTCGCCGGCTTCTCGTAGAGGACGTCAGGCCCTGGTCGCGCCTCGGAGGACGCGGGGACGGCGAACGTCGCTAGGAGTGCGCATCCAAGCAGGCATTGACGAGCGCGTCGGCGTCGGCGTTGAGCGCTCGTTTGACCGGCTTGATGGACCATTTCTCGAAGTTAGACAACTCCGCCTGCGCCTGCGCCGCCAGAGGTTTCATGTCGGCGTGCTTGACCTTGTAGCGGCCGGTGACCTGGTAGGCGATCAGCTCGGAGTCGTTGACGATCTCGACCTCGGTCGCGCCGAGCGCCCGCGCGCGCTCGATCCCGAGCAGGAGGCCGCGGTACTCGGCGACGTTGTTCGTCGCCCGGCCGAGGAACGCGCTCGCCTCGTCGAGCACCTCGCCGTCCGGCGTGGAGACGACGGCACCAGCGGCGGCCGGCCCGGGGTTCCCCCGCGCGCCGCCGTCGACGTGGACGACGACCTTCAGGGGCGCTTCGGACGGGTGTGTCGATGTCCAGGAACTCGCCGGCCACGGTGCGTCGCCGGCGGTCGCGGACCTCGCGCTGGCCCCCGCCCGTGGAACCGGGTGAACGGCGCGACTGCTTGCGCCGGTCCACGATCACGGTCACGTTCGGGTCTTCCTCGTAGTAGCTCACGAGCTTGTCGTAGAGCTCGTCGGCCATCTCCTCGGGGACCACGCAGTAGATCACGGGCGCCAGATTACCCCGCGCACCGGACCGGCGGGGTCGATCATGCGGCCAGCGTGATTTTGCCGCGCTCGTCTGCGGTCGCGTTGACGATGCGCTCGTTGTCCTCGAGCTCGGACAACTCGGCGCCCTGGGCGACGCGCCGGGCCCCGCCCGCCTCGTCGGAGAGGTCCACCTCGAAGCGGTACCAGCTGCAGCTCCCACATCACGAACAGGCTGACGACGCTGGGCTCGACCTCCGAGGTCCGGACGGACACCTCGGGCTCGCCGAGCGACCGCGCGACGCCCGCGACGGTGCGCGCGTGCTGGCTGGCGTTGAAGACGTCGACGGCGCGCTCCATCTTGAGCTCGGCGTTCGTCGGGACGGCGCGGACGTGGCGCGGCTCGCGCGAGAAGTCCGGCACGGGATCGGGCTCGCGGCGGGGCGCGCGCTCGGTGACGACCGGGTGGTGCTCGAGCTCGGCCGCCAGCGCGGGGTCGAGCTCGATGTCGTCCTCGGGCTCTGCTTCGGCGGGCTCGCGGCGCGAGCGCAGGCGGCCGAACAGCGACCGGCCGCGGACCCGTCCCCGCCGCCGCGGCACGCTCGAGAGCTCGTCGGCGCCGGACTCGCGGATCCAGCCCTCGTGCGTCGCCCGCACGGTGCACAGCTCGCAGACCAGGCGCCGCTGGCCGGCGTGCAGGAACGGCTCGGCGCGTTCGCCGCGCAGCAGCGTGCGCCCGCAGACGTCGCAGTTGAGGTCTGACCGGTTGGTCTTGATCTCGCGGGAGCACAGCGGCATCGCCGCCGCTGAGGTTAGGGGTGGCGAGGCCGATGTTCGCGCCCTGCCGGACGAGCCGGGCCCCAGATGTTACTGCCGCTAGGCGGCTGCACCCTCCTTTTCAACGACCTTCTGCGCGAGGTGCGCGGGCACTTCCTCGTAGCGGGCGAACTCCATCGTGTACTCGCCCTGCCCGCCGGTCAGCGAGCGCAGATCCGGTGCGTAGGTGAGCATCTCGGCCATCGGGACCTCGGCCTTGACCTCGGTCATGCCGTTGGCCGCCTCGGTGCCGATCGGGCGCCCGCGGCGCGAGGAGAGGTCGCCCATGACGTCGCCGCTCGGCCTTGACCTCGGTCATGCCATTGGCGGCCTCGGTGCCGAGCGGACGGCCGCGACGCGAGGAGAGGTCCCCCATCACGTCGCCCACGTGGTCCTCCGGCGTCGAGACCGTCACCAGCATGATCGGCTCGAGCAGCACGGGCGAGGCGGAGGCCATCGCCTCCTTCATGGCCAGCGAGCCGGCGAGCTTGAAGGCCATCTCGGAGGAGTCCACCGTGTGGTAGCTGCCGTCGTAGAGGCGCACGCGCACGCCGCGCAGCGGGAACCCGGCGACGGAGCCGCTCGCCATCGCCTCGTGGACGCCCTTCTCGACCGCCGGGATGTAGCTCGTCGGGATCACGCCGCCCTTGATCTCGTTGACGAACTCGAAGTCCGCCTCGCAGGGCTCGATGCGGATGTGGCAGTCGCCGAACTGGCCGCGGCCGCCGGACTGCTTCTTGTGGCGGCCGTGGGCCTGGGCGGAGCCGCGGATCGTCTCCTGGTAGGGCACGCGCGGCGGCTTGAGGGTGACCTCGACGCCGAAGCGCTCGAGCAGGCGGCCGACGACCACCTCGACGTGCAGCTGCGAGAGCCCGGCGACGATCTGCTCGCCGGTCTGCGGGTCGCGGTGCAGGTCGAGCGTCGGATCCTCCTCCTGCAGGCGGTGCAGGGCGGTGTAGACCTTCTCCTCCTCGCCCTTGTGCGCCGGCTCGATCGAGAACGCCATGACGGGCGCCGGCAGCTTGATCGACGGCATGTGGATCGGCTGGTCGCGCGCGGCCAGCCAGTCGCCGGCCTGGGTCTCCTTGAGCTTGCCGACCGCGCCGATGTCGCCCGGCCCGTAGGACTCCGCCATCGACAGGCGTTCCTTGTGATGGGTGCGGGTGTTCATCACCGTCGTCGAGCCGTCCATCACGCCCTGGTAGACGCGGAACAGGTTGAGCCGGCCGACGTGCGCGTCGGCGCGGGTCTTGAAGACGTAGGCGAAGATCTCGGCGTCCTCGACGGGCTCGAGGGTGAGCTCCTCGAGCTCGACGCGGCCGTGCTGGGCGGGTGAGGGCAGGTCCTCGACGATCGCGTCCAGCAGCCGGTTGGTGCCGAGGTGCGCGGTGGCGACGCCGCAGGTCACCGGGAAGACGTGGCCGTGCTCGGTGCCGTCCTCGAGCGCGGTGACGATCTCGTCGTGGCTGAGCTCCTCGCCCTCGAGGTAGCGCTCCATCAGGGACTCGGAGTTCTCGGCGACCTCGTCCATCAGCTTCTCGCGGTACTCCTGGGCGATCGCCTGCGAGGTCCTCGGGGATCGGGATCTCCTTGCAGTTCTCGCGATCGGCGCCGGTGTATTCGTAGGCCTTCATGTCGACGAGGTCGATCAGGCCGCGGATCTCGTGCTCGGAGCCGATCGGGATCTCGGTGGCGACGACGTGCGGGCCGAAGGCGGCCTTCAGCGAGTCCAGCGTGCGGAAGAAGTCCGCGCGCTCGCGGTCGAGCATGTTCACGTAGACGAGGCGGGCGACGCCGAGCTCCGAGCAGCGCTCCCACAGGCGCTGGGTGGAGACCTCGACGCCCATCACCGCGTTGACCACGAAGATGGCGGACTCGCACACGCGGACGGCGCCGAGCGCGTCGGCGACGAACGACGGCTCGCCGGGGGTGTCGATCAGGTTGACCTTGGTGCCCTCCCAGTCGAACGAGGCGAGGCTCGCGGAGATCGACATGCCGCGCGCCTTCTCGTCGGGGTCGGCGTCGGAGACCGTCGTGCCGTCGATCACGGACCCCAGTCGGTTCGTCACCCCGGCCTCGAAGAGCAGCGCCTCCATCAGAGAGGTCTTGCCGCTCCCGCGGTGACCGACCAGGGCGACGTTGCGAATCCTGTCTGCGGCGGCGTGGGACATGCCAAGCTCCTCTCCTCGTGCGGTGCCTTGTGGCAGAAAGCTACACAATGCGGCCGCGAACTGCCCTCGGCTGGTCGGCGCCGCGCCGCTCGTCGCGGGTGCGCTGATCCCCGTGGAGGCGGTGCTCGACGGACCGACCTTGTGCCCCTTCCAGCTGGCCACGGGGGCGCCGTGCCCGTTGTGCGGGGCGACCCGCGCCTTCGTGCTCTTCGGGCACGCCGACGGGCGCTGGCTCGACTACGGCGCGGTGTGGGTGGTCGTGGCGCTGGCGCTGATCGCGCTCGGGGTCGCGCGCCGGCGGATCACGGTGTGGGCGCTGCCGGTGGTCGGCGCGCTCGCCTGGGCGTGGGCGCTGGCCCACGCCGGCGCGATCACTAGTTGATGGCGATGACGCCGGCGGCGATGAGGATCAGCAGCAGGATGAGCAGCGTGGTCGCCAGCGATCCCCAGCCCGAGACCCCAGGTGGCCATGCCGCGACCGCCGAGGTTGGGATCGGCGTCGATCTCGCGCCGCGCCCGTGCGGCGTAGTGGATCGCGAACGGCCCGGCGAAGCCGCAGAAGGCGATGCTGATGATGCCGAGGACCAGCGAGATGGTCGCGCTGCTCGGCGCGGTCTTCGGGGTCAGGTGGCCCGACGGGGGCCACGGGGCCGGCTGGCCGGCGGGCGGGCTCCTGCGGCTCGGGCGCGGGCCAGCCGAGCGCGGGCGGCGCCGCCGGGTCCGGCAGCGTGGGCAGGGGTGTCGCAACCGGAGGCGCGAAGGTGATCGGCGGCGGCGGCTCGGCTCGGCTCGGTTCGGTCTGAGGTTCCGGTTCGCGGTTCGGGCTCGGGCTGTGGCGCGGGCTTCGCCCGCTCCGGCGGGTCGTCCGACCCCGGCCCGAACGGCGCCCAGGAGCCCTCGTCGCTCAATCGCGGAGGTTGTCGCCCTGCAGCCGGCTCTTGAGGCGCAGCACGGCCTTGGTGTGCAGCTGCGAGATGCGCGACTCCGTCACGCCGAGGACCTCGCCGATCTCCCGCAGGGTCAGGTTCTCGTAGTAGTAGAGCGCGATCACGAGCTTCTCCCGCTCGGGCAGGGCGCTGATCGCGTCCGCCAGCCGGTCCTTGAGCTCGGAGGCGTCCAGCAGCTGCTGGGGATCGGGCGCGTCGGGGTCGTGCAGCGTGTCGAGCAGCGAGACCTGGTCGCCGCTGGCGTCCGACACCGCCCAGAGCTCGTCGAGCGCGACCACCGTCGAGTTGGAGATCTTGACCAGCGCCTCCTGGAACTCGTCGACGGTGATGTGCATCTCCGCCGCCATCTCCTCGTCCGTCGGAGTGCGGTGGAGCTTGTGCTCGAGCTTGCCGTGCGTGCGCTCGATCTCCCGGGCGCGGGCGCGGACGGAGCGCGGCACCCAGTCCAGGGCGCGCAGCTCGTCGATGATCGCGCCCTTGATGCGGGTGATCGCGTAGGTCTCGAACTTGATCTCGCGGGCGATGTCGAACCGCTCGATCGCGTTGATCAGGCCGATCAGGCCGTAGGAGATGAGGTCGGCTTCCTCGACGTGCGCGGGCAGGCCCGAGGACATGCGGCCGGCGACGTACTTCACCAGCGGCGAGTAGGCGACGACCAGCTGCTCGCGGGCACGCTCGGAACCGGTCGACTTGTAGCGCCTCCAGAGGTCCCTGAGCTCGATGGCTTTGACGTTGGTTTCCAAGGAGATTTACGCCCGTGGGTGGCTGCGGGCGTAGGCCGCTCGCAGGCGCGCCGAGTCTACGCGAGTGTAGACCTGGGTTGTCGAGATGGTTGCATGACCAAGCAGTTCCTGGATGGACCGTAGGTCCGCGCCACCCTCCAGGAGGTGGGTCGCGAAGGAATGACGCAGCGCGTGCGGGTGCACCGCGCCCTGGGCGCGGGCGTGCCGCGCCCACACCCGCAGGCGGCGGCGGACGTCCGAGGTGGACAGGCGCCGGCCGGTCTTCGAGAGAAACAGCGCGGGCTCCTCGTCGGTCGCCAGCGCGGGCCGTCCGCGCTCGAGGTAGCCGCGCACCGCGTGCAGGGCGTGCTCCCCGGCCGGCACGATGCGCGTCTTGGCGCCCTTGCCCTCGACCCGGAGCTGCTCGCCGTCGAAGTCGACGGACTCCACGTCGAGCGTGACGAGCTCCTCCGCGCGCAGGCCCGAGCCGTAGGCGATCTCGAAGAGCGCCCTGTCGCGCTGCTCGAGCGGCGTCGTGGTTGGGATCCGGTCCAGCAGGGCTCCGACGTCGGCGGTGTTCATCGCCTTGGGCAGCGGCTGGCCCAGTCGCGGCGACGGCATCAGGTCGGCCGGGTTGGCGCCCATGTGCCCGTGCTCGACCTGGGAGGCGAAGAACTGGCGCGCGGCCGCGAGCTTGCGGGCGACGGTCTTGGGCGCCACGCGGCGCTCGGAGAGATGGGCGGCGTAGCGGCGCAGCGTCTTGTAGTCGACCTGGGCCGGATCGAGGCCGCGCGCGCCGCACCAGCCCGCGAGCTGGCCGAGATCGATGCCGTAGGCGCGCCGGGTGCGCTCGGCGGCGCCCCGGGTGCGCAGGTCGGAGTCGAACAGCGAGAGGGCCTCCCGCCAGGCGCCGGGTAGCGTCTGCGTCTCAGTGGCCGAGTTCTTCATCGACACGTCCACGGGTCAGATCGCCACAGGCCGGCAGCTGGCGGAGAACGGCATCGCCGACCCGATCGACGGCCCGCCGCGACCCTGGCACCGGATCCAGGGCTCGGGGGACGCGACGACGCTGTGGTACGCCGTCATGCGCAGGAGGACTCGGGGAGTGCACATCGGTGCCCTGTGCATTCGCCACTCAGACCACCACGCCTCCCTGCTCGCCAAAGGCTGGGAAGAAGTGCCGAGCGTCGACGATCGCTGCGCCGCGCTCTCGCCGCGCTCTAGGCAACATCTGAGCGGAGCGGGAGCGGTACTCGCCGCCGATCCGTCTGAGGGTCTTATAGCGACCATAAGTCGGATCGGCGTCCCGCAGCCGCTCGCTGCCCCCTCCTCACCTGCCCGCAGTCGGTCGGCCCGCCGACAGCAACCGAGAGTCAGCCGATGTAGACAGGCGTGCCGACGTCGACGTGCTCGTAGAGCTCCTCGACATCGGGGATCGCCATGCGGACGCAGCCGTGGGAGGCCGCGGATCCGAGGGAGTACGTCGCGTCGGTGCCGTGGATGCCGGCGCCGTTGTAGATGCCCATCCAGCGCGCCTTGAGCGGGTTGCTCGGGCCGGGCGGGATGACCTGGCCGGCGAGGCTGCCGGCCCAGTCGGAGTTCGGGACGGTCCAGTAGGGGTCGACCTGCTTGTTCTGGATCTCGTAGAGGCCGACCGGCGTGTCGAAGCCGACGGCGCCGATGGCGACGGTGTAGTTGAGCGTCGGCTTGAGGTCCTCGTAGAGCTGCAGCGTGAAGTTGGAGCGGTTGACGACGATCACCGACGGATACTTCTCGGCCAGCTCGGCGGTCGTGACCTCCGGCTTGTTCTTGGAGACGCGGACGCGCAGCTCGCGCTTGGCGTCCGGAGTGACGAGCTTGCGCTCGAGCGCCTTGGCGAGGAAGCCGGTGTTGACCTCGATGCCCGTCTGCTCCTCGACGGTCTCGACGCCGGCGGTGGAGATGTCGACCTTGGCGTCGACGGGCTCCTGGTCGAGCTTGGCGGCGACGCGGTCGATCAGCTTCGCCGACGGCGGCCTCGTCGTAGGTGACGCTCACGTCGAGGTCCTCGTTGATGGTACCCGCCGGTCAGGCCGCGGAGGGTGCGGGCGAAGCACGTTGTCGGAGCGGGAGCGGTCGATCGCCTCGTCGACGGAGGCCTTCACGTCGACGGTGACGTCGGACTTCTTCGCGCCGAGCTTGAACTTCTGCTTCTCGTAGCGGATGACGAGCGGCTCCTGCAGCTGCGTGGCGAGCCGCGACTCGAGCGTCTCCTCGGCCTCCGCGCGGGACATCTCGCCGATGTCGATGCCGCCGACGGAGATCCCCTGGGCGATCTGATCGCTCCGATTGGAGTCGTAGACGGCCACCCCGACGGCGACGGCGATGAGCACGGTCAGGAAGCCGGCGACGAGGAAGAAAGCCTTGGAACGCATGCGCAGGCAAACTGTAGGTCAGTGCAGCCTGAAATGGAATGGCTCGACATCGACTGGCCGGCGGTTCACGCACCGCCGGCGCGGCATCAATTACGTGGACATCGGCGATGGCCCGCCGCTGGTGTTCATCCATGGGCTCGGCGGCTCCTGGCAGAACTGGCTCGCCAATCTGCCGGTTTTCGCGCGCACCCACCGCTGCATTGCGCCTGACCTGCCCGGCTTCGGCGAATCCGACCTTGTCGAGGGCGAGGTCTCGATCACCCGCTACGCGGAGCTGGTCGAGGAACTGCTGACCGAGCTGGGCATCGACCGCTGCGCCGTCGTGGGCAACTCCATGGGCGGATTCATCGCCGCGGAGATGGCGCTCAAGTACCCGGTCGCGGTTGACCGGCTGGTGCTGGTCAGCGCCGCGGTGCTCTGGCAGGAGTACCGGCGCGCCAAGCCGCTCGTCACCTTCGCCAACGCCACCGAGGGCGTCCTCGGCAGAGCGCTCGCCGACGCCGCGCCGCTGGCGGCCGGCCGCCCGCGCCTGCGCCAGAGCGCATTGCGCTTCGGTGGCATCCGGGCGCCACACAAGCTCTCGCGCGAGCTGCAACGCGAGCTGGTCCTGACCGCGCGGCGCACGCCCGGTTTCCTGCCGGCGCTCAAGGCGCTCGCCTCCTACCCCCTGCGCGACGAGCTCGGCCGCGTCGACGTCCCGACCCTGATCGTCTGGGGCGACGCCGATCACGCTGGTGGGCGTGGCCCACGCACAGGTGCTCGCGGACGCGATCGGAGGCTCCGAGCTGATCGATCTACGAGCGCACCGGCCACGTGCCGATGCTCGAGCGCCCGGACCGCTTCAACACGGACCTGGTGCGTCTGGCCGGAGGCTCGATAACGGTGGACGAATCGGCGCCGTAGGCGCGGTCCGCGGGGAATAAGGCGGCGAGTGCCGGACTGGCGCGTTCGTCAGCGGGTGATCGCGCCTCGGCGGCGCTGGAGACGAGCTTCGCGTACTTCGTGAGCACGCCCTCGGGCACGTCGCGGGCCGGCGCCTCGTAGGCGGCGACGCGCTCGGCGATCTCGTCGTCGGAGAGGTCGACGTCCATGCGCCGGTTCTCCACGTCGATGGTGATCGTGTCGCCCTCGTGGACGGCGGCGATCGGGCCGCCCTTGACCGACTCGGGCGCGACGTGGCCGGCCATGAAGCCGCGGGTGGCGCCGGAGAAGCGGCCGTCGGTGAGCAGCGCGACGTGCTCCCCCATCCCCGAGCCGGCGAGCGCGGCGGTGACGGCGAGCATCTCGCGCATGCCGGGCCCGCCGACGGGGCCCTCGTTGCGGATGACGATGACATCGCCCTCGTTGATCGTGCCGCCGGTGACCGCGCTCATGGCGTCCTCCTCGCGCTCGAAGACGCGGGCGGGGCCCTGGTGGTAGCGGCGCTCGTGGCCGGAGAGCTTCACGACGGAGCCGTCGGGCGCGAGGTTGCCGCGCAGGATGGCGAGGCCGCCCGTGGCCTTCAGCGGCGCGTCGGCGGGCAGGACGACCTCCTGGCCCTCCGTCTCGGTGGCGGCGTCCGCGACCTCGCCGATCGTCTGGCCGGTGACGGTCTGGGCGGACTCGTGGAGCATGCCGAGCTCCTTGAGGCGGCGGGCGACGAGCGGGACGCCGCCGGCCTCGTAGAGGTCGTTGGCGACGTACTTGCCGCCCGGCTTGAGGTCGCAGGTGGTGGCGGTCCGCTCGGCGATGCGGTCGAAGTCGTCGAGCTCGAGCGGGACGCCCATCTCGCGGGCGAGCGCCATCAGGTGCAGGACGCCGTTGGTGGAGCCGCCGCTGGTGGCGACGGCGGCGATCGCGTTCTCGAGGCCCTCGCGGGTGATGATGTCGCTCGGGCGCTGGCCGCGCGCGAGCACGTCCATCACCAGGCGGCCGGCCTGCTTGGCGACCTCGGGCTTCTTGCCGTGCTCGGCCGGGCACCATGCTCGAACCCATCGGCGACAGGCCGAGGATCTCGAAGACCATGCCCATCGTGTTGGCGGTGAACTGGGCGCCGCAGGCACCGGCGCCCGGGCTCGCGGCCTGCTCGATCTCGGTCAGCTCCTCGTCGGTGATCTGCCCGGCGGCGTGCTTGCCGACCGCTTCGAAGACCTCCTGGATCGTGATCTCCTCGCCGCGGTAGACGCCCGGCATGATCGAGCCGCCGTAGAGCAGCAGGCCGGGGACGTCCACGCGGGCGAGCGCCATGGCGCCGCCGGGGATCGTCTTGTCGCAGCCGACCAGGACGACGAGCGCGTCGAAGAGGTGCCCGCGGGCGACGAGCTCGATCGAGTCGGCGATCACCTCGCGGGAGACGAGGCTCGTGCGCATCCCGCTCGTCCCCATCGTGATGCCGTCGGAGATCGCGATCGTGTTGAGCTCCATCGGCGTGCCGCCCGCCTCGCGGATGCCCTCCTTCACCTTCGCGGCGAGCGCGCGCAGGTGGAAGTTGCAGGGCATCGTCTCGATCCAGGTCGAGGCGACGCCGATGATCGGCTTCGACAGGGCCTCGGCGTCGAAGCCGATGCCGTGCAGGTAGGCGCGCGCAGCCGCGCGGTTGGGCCCGTCGGTGAGCTGACGGGACTGATGCTTGGGGTCGAGCGAGCGTCAAGACTGGTCTGCGGAAGCTACTCGCGCGGCACGCTCGAGGCGAGCGCGCTCCCACTGACGCAGCCGCCACAGGTCGCGGGCGACCCTGCGGGGATCCAGCTGGCGACCGGGCAGGTGCAGGTTCGCCGAGCCGATCAGGCGCTTCTCGTCGCCCTTGATGCCCATCCACTTGGCGAGGACGTCGTCGGAGTCGGGCAGGCGCGGCGAGCCGAACGGCCGCGTCTCGTCCGGGAACTCGACGCAGTACTCGTTGAGCAGGTGGCCGGTCTGCGGCAGGTAGGCGACGATCGGCTTGTGCGGGTAGACGAGGTAGGCGTAGGGAGCGCCGCCGAGGTCCCAGCCCTCTTCCGGCCCGCCGCCCTCGCCGCCCCAGACGCGCAGGAAGCCGAGGTCGCGGTACATCTCCCACTCCTCCTCGTTCACGCAGGAGCGCAGGAGCTCGCGGGCGCGCGCCTCGGCGCGGCGCTCACGGCCGGGGTCGTAGACGGGAATGCCGGCGGCACGCGCCTCGCGGCCGGCCTTGATGCGCTCGGCGAGGCGCTGGACCGCCGGCGCGAACATCTCGGCCAGCAGGGCCAGCACGACGATCGCCGCTGCGATCAGGGCGACGGCCACGATCGGCCTCAGCCGCCCGCGGCGCGCGGGAAGAAGATGACCCGGTCCGTGTCGCGCGGAACTTCACCGAAGTCCTGCACCATGGTCGCGCGGCGCTGGCCGTCACGTCGAGGTCACGGGCACGGCCGCCCACATGCCGGCGTCCAGCTGGCGCCGGAACTCCTCGACGAGGGCGCAGTTCGTCCTCTGCGACCTCCGGGTCACCCTCGGCGATCAACTGTTCGCCGTGACCCGGCCGCATGCGCAGGAACTTCATCCGACGCCCGATTATGACAGAGGTCTTGCAGGGACCGGCGGGTGTCTTGACGCCACGTCGAGAACGTCGACGGGTCCGGCGCCCGCTCCGATGCCGCGCAGACCGTGGCGGACGGCCTCCGACGCGACCACCCGCGCCGCCAGCGCGGCCTCGAGCGGCGGGTAGCCGTGGGCCAGGTGCGAGGCGAGTGCACTCGAGTGGGTGCACCCTGAGCCGTGGGCGGATCCGTCGGGATGCCGCGGGCCCGGGATCGCGTGGATCTCGGTCCCGTCGAAGAAGAGATCGGTCGCCTCCTCGCGGTGCCCGCCGGTGATGACGACGTAGTCCGGGCCGAGGGCATGCGAGCGCGTGCGGGAGCTCCTCGTCAGTCGACGTCCGGGGCCAGCACGCGGGCCTCGGGCAGGTTCGGCGTGATCACGGTCGCGCGCGGGAAGCAGGAGCTCGACGAGCGCCTTGCGGGCCGGGTTGTCGAGCAACACGGCGCCGCTCTCGGAGACCATCACGGGGTCGACGACCACGGGCGTGCCGGCGTCGAGCAGATCCAGCGCCTGCACCACGGCGGCCACCGTCGCAGCGGTCGCGAGCATCCCGATCTTCACCGCGTCGATGCCCAGGTCGTCCTGCACCGCGCGCACCTGCTCGACGATGAACGCGGGCGGCACGGACTGCACGTCCGTCACCGCCACCGTGTTCTGCGCCGTCAGCGCCGTCAGCGCCGTCGTCCCGTGCACGCCGCACGCGGCGAACGCCTTCAGGTCCGCCTGGATGCCGGCACCCCCACCGGAATCCGAGCCGGCGATCGAGATCACGACGGGCACCCTCACGCCCGTTCAGCGTACGGCGCGGATGTACCTCCCGCCGAAGACGCGGGTGACGAGGCCGCGGCGCTCGAGCTCCGCGAGGTCGGCGGCGACGTCGAAGCCGGTCGCCTCACCCGCCTCCACCCCGTCGCAGCAGAGCGTCGAGGTGCGGCGGGAGGTCCGGTCGCGGCGGCGGAGGCGCGAGCCGGGCCGAGCGCCCCGCCGATGATCGCCGCCCCGCGAGCGGTCTCGGCGCCGTGCAACAGGTCGAGCACGTCCGTGGCGTTGCGGACGAGCTCGGCACCCGACTTCAGCAGCGTCAGCGGGCCCTCCGACATGCGCGAGGTCACCGGGCCGGGCACCGCGGCGACGAAGCGGCCGAGCTCCGCGGCGAAGTCCGCCGTGATCAGCGACCCGGAGCGCTCGCCGCCCTCGATGACGACCGTGCCCGCCGACAGCGCCGCGATCAGCCGGTTGCGCGCCGGGAACTGCCAGCGCCGCGGCGGGTGGCCGGGCGGGAACTCAGACACCACGCAGCCGTCGGCCGCGATCCTCCGGTGCAGCTGGTGCGACCGCGCCGGATACGCCCGGTCCGCTCCCGTCGCCAGCACCGCCACCGTCCGCCCGCCGTTCCAGGGGGCCTGCCCCCTTGGAACGCCTGCAGCGCGGCGGTGTGGGCGACGGAGTCGATGCCCATCGCCATGCCGGAGACGACGGTCACGTCGGCGGCGGCGAGGCCGCGGGCCATCGCGGCGGCGACCTCGCGGCCGTAGGGCAGCGGGTTGCGGGCGCCGACCAGCGCGACGCCTTGGCCGAGCAGACCCGGGTCGCCGGCGAAGTGGACCACGGCCGGCGGATCGGCCAGTTCGGCAGCCCGGCGGGAAGCGCTCCGAGCAGCCGCAGATCGCGCCGAGGCCGGCGGCGGTCAGCCGGTCGATCGCGAAGGCGGGCGCGAACGCGGCGTGGCGGCGGCGCTCGTCGGCGTCGGCGCCCCAGTCGAGCAGTTCCTCGTCGCTGAGGGCGAGCAGCAGCGGCCGGCCGCGGCGCAGCCGCCACTCGTGCTCGATCCGGCCCGCGAGCCGGGCGATCAGCTCGGTGCGACGCAGGCAGTCGGGGCAGGCGTCGATCACGCCGCGAGCCCCACGGCCGGCTCGGTGCGCAGGAACGCGGCCGCGTCGATGTGCTCCGGCCCGACGACCGCCGAGCCCGCCAGGTCCGCGATGGTCCGCGCGACGCGCAGGACGCGGTGGTGGCCGCGCGCGGTCAGCGCCTCCGAGTCGTGCAGCTCGTAGAGGCGGCGCCGCGCGGACGGCGTGACCTCGGCGAGCTCGCGCAGCATGGCCGGGGTCATCTGCGCGTTGCAGATCGCCCCCGTGCCGCTCAGCCGCGCCGTCTGGACCGCCCGCGCGGCGATCACGCGCTCGCGCACGGAAGCCGACGACGGCGCGACGTCGTCGCGCAGGCCGGCGGCACTCGGGCGGCCGACGTGCAGGGTGATGTCGATGCGATCGAGCAGCGGTCCGGACAGGCGCCGGTCGTGACGGGCGCGCTCGGCCGCCGAGCAGCGGCAGCGCTCCTCCTCCAGGCCGCACGGGCACGGGTTGGAGGCGGCGACGAGCATCGCCTGCGTCGGGAACGTGAGCACGCGCTGCGCGCGCACGACGACCACGCGACCGTCCTCGAGCGGCTGCCGCAGCGCCTCCAGCGCGTTGCGGTTGAACTCGCTCAGCTCGTCGAGGAAGAGGACCCCTCGGTGCGCGAGGGTGATCTCCCCCGGCTTCGGCGTCGCGCCGCCGCCGACCAGGCCGGACGGCGAGATCACGTGGTGCGGCGCCCGGAACGGCCGCTCGGCGATCAGGCCGCTGCCGTGGTGCGTGCCGGCGATCGAGTGGATGCGGGTGACCTCGACCGCCTCCTCGCGCGTCAGCGGTGGCAGCAGCGTCGGCAGCCGACGCGCGAGCATCGTCTTCCCCGTGCCCGGCGGCCCGTGCATGAAGAGGTTGTGGCCGCCCGCCGCCGCGACGACGACCGCCTCGAGGAGACCGCCGTGGCCGCGTACATCCGCGAGGTCGACGACGTCCTCGGCGGTGCCGGCGTCCTCGGACGGCTCCGGATCGACCGCCACCGGGTCCGCCTCCCCGCGCAGGACCGCGACGGCGTGCGGCAGCGACTCGACCCCGAGCGCCTCCACCCCCTCGACCAGCCCGCCCTCCCCCGCGCGCGACGCCGGGAAGCATCAGCTTGGTCAGCCCGCCCGGCGCGCCCCCTCCGCGACAGCAAGCGCGCCGCGCACCGGGCTCACGTCACCGGTGATCGACAGCTCGCCGATGAACGCGTACTCCTCGAGCGCCGCCGGATCGATCTGCCCGCTCGCGGCCAGCACCGCGATCGCCAGCGGCAGGTCGAAGTGCGGCCCCTCCTTGCGCAGGTACGCCGGCGCGAGGTTGACGACGATCCGCTGCTGCGGGAACACGAAGCCGGTGTTCTGGATCGCCCCGCGCACCCGCTCGCGGGCCTCCCGCACCGACTTGTCCGCCAGCCCGACCACGTTGAACGCGGGCAGTCCGAGCCGCACGTCCGCCTCGACGGTCACCCGCCGCGTCTGCACGCCATCGATCGCGAACGACGTCACCGCGGCCAGCATCAGAACGCGCCTTCGAGGTGATCGAGCGACACGAGCTCGCCGGCCGGCGTCAGCACCACGCCGACCGCGTCGAAGCGCAGCGCGTCGTAGAAGCGGTGTTCCTGCTCGCTCAGCCAGGCCACGCCCATCCGCCGCACCTGCACCTGCTTGAGCTCCGACATGGCGTCGAACGGCCGCCCCGACCCCGCCCGTCGCGTCTTGACCTCGCAGAACACGAGCAGCCCACCGTCGCGCGCCACCAGATCCAGCTCACCGAACCGCGTCCGGTGCCGGCGCGCCAGCACCTCGAATCCGAGCCGCGCGAAGTGCTCCGCCGCGTACTCCTCCCCCTGCAATCCGAGCCGATGTCGAGCGTCCGTGGTCACCCGGAACCCAACCGGGGTGCGCGTTACGGATCTAGACGGAGCCGTGCCGATTCAGCACAGGATCTGCGCCGATTCTCCACCGGCCGATAGGCATCGAGAGAGGGTCCGCCAGCGCCGCGAGCACCCTTGGGGGCGCGATGGGCCCTCTCATCGTGCTCGCAGCCGCAGTCAGCGGGGCCATGACCCCGCCAAGTGCGCCCGGCTACAGCGCCAGCTGCGAGTAGGCGACCGACTGGAAGGACAGCCGGTGCAGCGGGGAGACGCCATGGAGCTCGATGGCGGCGCGGTGCTCGGGGGTCGAGTAGCCGACGTGGGCCTCGAACTCCCACTGCGGGTACTGCTCCGCGGCACGGCGCATGAAGCGGTCGCGGGTGACCTTGGCGATCACGGAGGCGGCGGCGATGGCGGCCGAGGTGCGGTCGCCGCCGACGATCGGGCGCTGATCGTGGCCGGTCGGTGGCACCGGGAAGCCGTCGGAAAGGCAGAGGCAGCCGGGGACGGCGACGCGACGCAGGCAGTCGCTGAGTGCGGCCAGGTTGGTGACGTGCAGGCCGCGGGCGTCGATGCCGCGGACGCAGCGCGAGGTGACGGAGACGCGGGCAGCGATGCGCATGACGCGCGGGTAGATCTCCTCGCGCAGCTCTTCGGACTGGAGCTTTGAATCGTTGAGGGCGGACAGCGCGCGGCGGTCGGAGAGCGTCAGCTTCTCGAGGTCGAACAGGACGCCGGCGGCGACCAGGGGGCCGGCGAGACAGCCGCGACCGGCCTCGTCCGCGCCCGCGACGAAGCGGACGCCCAGCCCGCGATCGTGGGCGAACAGGCGCGATCCCGGAGACCGCTTGCGGCGCCTTGCCTCGCCCCTGATGCCTGAGATCGGACTTGACCGGATACAGCAGCCCGATGCGGCCGGGAGGCCAGTAGGTCGCGAAGGCTCCGCCGATGATCCAGTCGTCGGGGACGGGGCCCCAGAAACGGCTGTCGTCAGAGGAGCCACGGTTGTCGCCCATCATGAAGTAGTGACCGGCCGGAATCGTGACCTCGCGGGGGAAATTGCACCCGCCGCCCGGCTCGCACGGGCTCGATGAACGGCTCCTCGGGCGGCTTGCCGTTGAGGATCACGCGACCGTCGATGATCTTCAGGGTGTCGCCCGGCCCAGCGACGACACGCTTGATGAAGTTGACGTCGTCCTTGGCGTTGACGGCCTCCGGGCACACCTGCTCAGGCGGGTGCGGCGACGCCGCAGCGGGCCACCTCGGCGCCCTTGGGCGGATGGAAGACGACGACGTCGCCGATGCTCGGCTTGGAGAAGGAGTGGCCGATGCGGTTGACCAGCACGCGCTGGCCGATCTCGAGCGTCGGGACCATCGACTCGCTCGGGATGCGGTACGGCTTGATGAAGAACTTCTGGATGCCGAGCGCGAGGCCCGAGGGCCACCGCCACGATCATCACGAGCTCGAGCAGCGACCCGAGCGCGGTTTCCGGCTTCTTGAGCCCGGGCAAGGCTCAGGCCTTGGCTTCGGCCTCAGGCGGGCGGCGGGGCCATCCTCCTCGGCGGCAGGCTCCTCAGCAGGAGCCTCTTCGGCGGCGGGCGCCTCGCAGCGGCGGGCTTCGGCCTCGGGCGTCTGCTCGACCTCGACACCGGCCTCGACCGCGGCTTCCTCGACCATCTCCGGCTCGTCCGCCGTGTGGCCCTCCGCGTCCGTGCGCCCTGAAGCTCGTCGGAGAGCAGCCCAGCCTGGACGACTTCCTCCGGACCGACGTAGCGGCGCTCGCGAACGCGGGCGGACTTGCCGACCCGGCCGCGCAGGTAGTAGAGCTTCGCGCGGCGGACGTCACCGCGGGCGGCGACCTCGATCTTCTCGATCTTCGGCGAGTGCAGCGGGAACGTGCGCTCCACACCGACGCCGAACGACTGCTTGCGGACCGTGAAGGTCTCGCGCACGCCCTCGCCCTGACGCTTGATGACGACGCCCTCGAAGACCTGGGTACGGCGGCGGGTGCCTTCCACGACCTGGAAATGGACGCGGACGCGGTCGCCAGCCTGGAATCTGGGGACGCGCCGAAGCTGCTGGCGCTCGAGGCTTTCGATGACGGTGCTCATGGCGAGAAAAAGGCCCGCTGGTAAGGCGGGCGCTGGCGCGTCACTGTAGCGGACCACCTGGGGTCCCGGGCGCGTTTGCGGCTCTGCTGCTTGCGCCATTCGGTGATTCGCGCGTGGTGGCCGCTGAGCAGAACCTCGGGCACCTCCCATCCGCGGTAGTCCGCGGCCGGGTGTAGTGCGGGTACTCCGGATGACCCTCGAGCGCGTCCGAGAAGGACTCCTCGTGAGCCGACGCGGCGTCACCGAGCGCGCCCGGAGCTTGCGCATGACGGCGTCGAGCACCACCATCGCCGCCAGCTCGCCGCCCGCCAGCACATAGCGCCCGATCGAGACCTGGTCGGTGCAGAAGTGCTCGACGATGCGCTCGTCGAAGCCCTCGTAGCGCCCGCACAGGAGCGTGAGCGCCGGCTCGGCGGCCAGCTCGACCACGAGCTCCTCGTCGAGCACCCGGCCGCCCGGCGTCAGCGCGACCACGCGGCGCGTGTCACGCAACTGCACCGGATCGATCCCGTAGCGCGCCTGCAGCGCCCAGTCCACGACGTCGACACGCAGGACCATCCCCGCGCCGCCGCCGAACGGCGTGTCGTCGACCGACTTGCCCGACAGCGTGGTGGACTCGCGGTAGTCGACCGCCTCGAGCGTCGACCCGAGCGTGATCGCGTTGCGCACGTGGCGCTGGGCGAGGAACCAGTCGAACCAGTTCGGGAAGAGGGTGAAGACGTCAATGTCCATCCGAGGAACCCCAGATCCACGTCGATGCGGCCGGCGTCGAGGTCCACCGTCGCGCACGGCGTCGTAGATGAGCGGGATCAGCCGGTCGCCCGACTTCCAGGATCTCGCAGGACGGATACGCCGGACGCGGGCGACGACCCGACCTCGGTATCGCCGTCGACGACCGCCAGGCCGACGAGCTGATCGCCGAGCCACTCGCCCTCCTCGAGCTCCACGGCGGCGACCAGAGGACCGGCCGCGCAGTGCCTCCGCCCCGTTGCGGTCGCGGACGCCGGTGAGCCGCACGATCGGCTTCTGCGCGGTGCCGGCGAGTCGCTCGATCACGCC
Organism: uncultured Solirubrobacteraceae bacterium; assembly: GCA_963759945.1. Classification (GTDB taxonomy): domain Bacteria; phylum Actinomycetota; class Thermoleophilia; order Solirubrobacterales; family Solirubrobacteraceae; genus DATLGB01. The sequence continues at coordinate 38,170 of CAVXBH010000034.1, forward strand.
GAGCGAGGTCTCGAGCCCATGGGCCAGCGCACCCGGCTCGGGACGCACGACGTAGAACGACCCGTCGAGGCCGTGCGGCTTGCCGACGACGCCGATCTCCGCGGAGGAGCTCAGTCGACGATGTCGACGAGGACTCGCCGGTCCGCACGGGACCCGGCGGCCTTGACGACGGTGCGGAGTGCGGAGGCGGTTCGCCCTCCGCGTCCGATGACGTGTCCGTAGTCATCCTCATCAACCGATAGTTCGAGCACCAGCGCACCGTCGTCGTCGAAGGCCTTCACCTCGACGGCCTCGGGCTTGTCCACGAGCGCCTTGGCCAGGTACTCGAGGAGCTCCGCCGGCATTAGTGGTTCCTCCCGCGGTACTAGTTGATGCCCTGGATCCGCAGCAGCTTCTTGACCGTGTCCGACGGCTGGGCACCGTGGCGCAGCCAGTAGCGGACACGATCCTCGTCGAGCGCGATCGTCGACGGGTCCGTCTGGGCGTTGTAGCGCCCGATCGTCTCGATGCAGCGACCGTCGCGCGGGGCGCGGGAATCGGCAACGACGACCCGCCAGACGGGGTCCTTCTTGCCACCAACTCGAGTGAGACGCATTGCGACGGCCATAAGCGACACGAGAGGGTAGCGGGGGTTATCCCCACCTTAGTTCTGGCGGCGGGCTCGCGCGGAGATGCCGCCCACCAGAGACTCGAAGGCCGTAGCGCGGAGCCTTCCGGGCATGCCATCCCCACGCTCATTCGTGCGCCGCACGCCGGCGCCTCGGTGCGCATCCGCGCCGCACGCTCGCCTCTGGCTGGTCTTCGTGGCCGCCTCGCCTTCGCCGGCTCGGCCGCCGGCACCTTGAGCTGACCGACGCCGAGGGTGGAGACCGGCGAGGCGTCCGGGCCGACGCCCGCATCGCCGCTGCCGGGCTCGACCAGCCGCCGCGAACGCATCGTCCTCAGCGGTCCCGACGCCGCCGCCGCGAGCGCGGATCTGCAGACCCGCCTGCGCACCGCGCCGCACGTCGCCGACGTCACCGCGCCGCAGCACGGCAACGGCGCATTCCTCGTGGTCGCCACGCTGCGGGGCGACCCGTCGAGGCCTCCGACCATGTCGGCGGCGTCGAGGCGGCGGTAGCCGAGACCGCCGACGCCTATCCCGCACCACCGTGGACCAGGCCGGTGGCGGATCGATCGAGCGCGCGCTCGACACGATGGTCGAGGAGGACCTCGGCAAGTCGAGCATGCTCTCGGCGATCCTGATCCTGTCCCAGTACGTCGAACCGGTCTACACGGCGGAGCTGCTGGCGACCGGGCACGGCGGCATCGGCTACCTGCTCAAGGAGCGCGTCGGCGACATCCCGGGCTTCCTCGACGCCGTCCATCGCGTGGCGGCCGGCGGCACGGCCCTCGACCGCGAGGTGGTCGCCGAGCTCGTGCAGTCGCGAGGCAGCGCGGGCGACGCTCCGCTGGAGCGCCTGACGCCGCGCCGAGACCGAGGTCCTCTCCCTGATGGCCGAGGGCCGCACCAACGCAGCCATCGCGAGGGCGCTGGTCGTCACGCTCGGAGCGGTCGAGAAGCACATCTCGAGCATCTTCGGGAAGCTCGACCTGGCGGCAACGGATGACGACCACCGGCGGGTCTTGGCGGTGCTGACCTTCCTGCGCGCCAGTTAGGCAGGTAGGGAGCGGGTTCAGGCGTTGGTTGTGCACTTTCGGGCGTGACCGACCCCCGAAGTGCACAAGCTGGCCGGACGAGCTCTCCTCAGTGATGCAGTGCGAAGACCGCGCGTCAGCGGCCGCGCATGAGTGCGCCGAGGTCGGGCATCTTGCCCGACTGGAGGCCGCGCATCATCTTGCGCATCTCGCCGAACTGCTTGATCAGCTGGGAGACCTGCTGGACCGAGGTGCCCGAGCCGTGGCGATGCGCTTGCGGCGGCGGCCGTTGACGATGTCGGGCTTGCGGCGCTCCTCGCGCGGTCATGGACAGGATGATCGCCTCGATGCGGTCGAACTCCTTCTCGTCGACGTTGAGCTTTCCGAGCTGGTGGCCGGCGAGGCCGGGCAGCATGCCGAGCAGCGAGGTGAGCGGGCCCATCTTGCGGATCTTCTTGAGCTGGCCGAGGAAGTCGTCGAGGTCGAACTCGTTGCGCTTGAGCTTGGCCTCGAGCTCCTTGGCCTCGTCCTCGTCGACCTGGCGCTCGGCCTTCTCGATGAACGACAGGACGTCGCCCATGCCGAGGATCCGCTGCGCCATGCGGTCGGGGTGGAAGGCCTCGAAGTCGCCGAGCTTCTCGCCCGTGGAGGCGAACATGATCGGCTTGCCGGTGACCTCCTTGACCGACAGCGCCGCGCCGCCGCGGGCGTCGCCGTCGAGCTTGGACATCACGACGCCGTCGAACTGCGCGACCTCGGCGAACTGCTCGGCGACGTTGACCGCGTCCTGGCCGGTCATGGCGTCGACGACGAGCAGCACCGTGTGCGGCTTGACGACCTTCTTGATGTTGCGCAGCTCCTCCATGAGCTTCTCGTCGACGTGCAGGCGGCCGCTCGTGTCGACGATCAGCACGTCCTTGCCGTCGCGCACCGCCTGCTCGCGCGCCCAGCGGGCGATGTCGACCGGGTCCTTGTCCGTGCCCTGCTCGTAGACGGTCGCGCCCGCCTGGCCGCCGACCTTGACGAGCTGCTCGACCGCGGCCGGGCGGTAGACGTCACAGGCCGCGACGGCGACGGAGGACCCGTGGTTCTCCTTGAGGTGCTTGGCGAGCTTGGCCGTCGCGGTGGTCTTGCCCGAGCCCTGCAGGCCGGCCATCAGGATCACGGTCGGCGGGCGGGGCGAGAAGGTGATGCCGGCCGCCTGCCCGCCCATCAGGGCGGTGAGCTCCTCGTCGACGATCTTGACGACCTGCTGCCCCGGGTTGAGCTGCTTGGTGATCTCGACCCCGGCCGCCCGTTCCTTCACGCGTGCGGTGAAGGCCTTGACCACCTTGAAGTTGACGTCGGCCTCCAGCAGGGCGAGGCGGATCTCGCGCATCGCCTTCGCGACGTCCTCGTCGGTCAGCGCTCCACGGCCGCGGACGCCGGAAAGTGCACCTTGAAGTCTCTCGGAGAGTGAGTCGAACACCGATACGTGAGGATATGTCCCTGATGTCGGACTCGCCCGGCCGCGCTCGGCACGACATAGAAGAGGCGATCGAACGCGACGAGGTGGCTGCCCTGTTTCAGCCGATCGTCGACCTGCGCACCGGCCTCGCTGTCGGTTACGAGGCGCTCGCGCGCTTCATGCGCGGCAGCCGCGACGTCGCCGGCTGGTTCGAACAGGCCCACCGCTTCGGCATGGGTGCGCGCCTGGAGGCGCATGCGGTCCGCTGCGCGCTCGCGACCAACCGCCGTCCCTACGGCACCTTCCTGACCATCAACCTGTCGCCGGCCGGGCTCGTCTCGCCGGAGGTCGCCCGCGAGCTGCCGGACTCGCTGGAGGGCATCGTCATCGACCTCACCGGGCAGGGACCGCCGGTCGAGGAGGGCGCCCTGCGCGCCGCCCGCCAGGACATCCGCGCCCGGGGCGCGCGGCTCGCCGTCGACCTCGCCGGCTCGGACTACGCCGGCCTGCGCGAGCTGATGATGGTCGCGCCGGACATGCTCAAGCTCGACCGCGCGCTGGTGCACCGCGTGCACGTCGATCCCGTCAAGACGGCGCTCATCGGTGCGCTGGTCGGCTACGGCCGGGAGCTCGGCATCACCATCTGCGCCGAGGGCGTCGAGGAGCTCAAGGACGTGGAGCGGCTCGCCGACCTCGACGTCGAACTGGCCCAGGGCTACGCGATCGGCCGCCCGGCCCGGCCGTGGGTCGGCATCGATCCGGACGCCGCGCACATCTGCTCGTCGTCGGCCGCGATGTCGGTCACCGGCGCGACCGCGCCCGACCGGCTCGCCGTCGACGGCCGGCTGCAGTGGCTCAGCTGGCGGCTCTCGGAGGCCACGACCTACCCCGAGTTCCGCGAGGTCATCGAGGCGATCACCGCCGAGCTCGGCGCGGATGAGACCCTGATCTCGATCGTCGACGGCGAGGAGCTCGTCGTCATCGGCCGCTCCGGGCCCGACCGCGCGGAGGAGCGCTTCCGCATCGCCGACTACCCGGCGACCGAGAAACTGCTGCGCGAGCAGGGCTCGGCCCAGGTGCACGTCACCGACCCCGACGCCGACCCCGCCGAGGTCGAGCTCCTCAACTCGCTCGGCTACCGCTCGATGCTGATGCTGCCCGTCTCCTGCGCGGGCCGGGCGATCGGCCTGTTCGAGGCCTACAGCGCCGGCGGCCGTCCCTTCAGCCGCTTCGAGATCGGCCGCGCGCGCATCATCGCGCTCCAGGTCGGCGCCACCCTGGAGCGCATAGCTCGCAGCCCCTAGGCCGCTGCGGGCGGAGGCGGCGGCGTGATGTCGCCCTCGCCGAGGCCCCGCGTCGACGTCGCGTTCTCGGCCTCGGCGCTCGCCTCGGCGGCCGCTTCGGCGGCCGCCTTCGGCGTCGGCGGCCGCGGCGGCAGCCGCTTCGTCCGCGCCGGTGTTCGCCCGTGGCTTCGGGGGCGACGCCGGCGGCAGGCCCTGGCCGCCGAAGCGGCTGACCGCCCCGCCGAGGTTGCCCAGCGCCTGGCTGAACTCGCACGGGATCACGAAGATCTTGTTGGCCTCGCCGCGCGCGAGCTGGGGCAGCATCTGCAGGTACTGGTAGGAGAGGAGGCGCTCGTCGGGGGCGCCGTCGTGGATCGCCTGGAAGACGGTCTCGATCGCCTTCGCCTCACCCTCGGCGCGCAGGATCGCCGACGTGCGGGCGCCCTCGGCCTTGAGGACGGCGGACTGCTTCTCGCCCTCGGCGGTGAGGATCGAGGACTGCTTGATGCCCTCGGCCGTGAGGATCGTGGCGCGGCGGTCGCGCTCGGCGCGCATCTGCTTCTCCATCGCCTCCTGGACGGTCCGGGGCGGCTCGACGGACTTGAGCTCGACGCGGTTGACGCGGATGCCCCAGCGGCCCGTGGCCTCGTCGAGCACGGCGCGCAGCTGCGTGTTGATCTGGTCGCGGGAGGTCAGGACCTCCTCCAGCGTGAGTCCGCCGATGACGTTGCGCAGCGTGGTGACGGTGAGCTGCTCGATCGCCTGCAGCGGGTTGGCGACCTCGTAGGTGGCGGCCTTCGGGTCCGTGACCGTGAAGTAGATGACCGTGTCGATGCCGACGACGAGGTTGTCCTCGGTGATCACGGGCTGCGGCGGGAACGAGACGACCTGCTCGCGGAGGTCGATCAGCGGCCGCATGCGGTCGATGAACGGGACGAGCAGGGCGAGGCCCGGGTCCAGCGTGCGCTGGAAGCGGCCGAGGCGCTCGACCACGCCGGCCTTGGCCTGCGGGACGATCTTCACCCCCGCCGCCGCGACGAAGAGGACGAAGATCAGTAGGACGATCAGTGCGACGACGCCGCCGGTCATGAAGTTGCTCCTTGGTTAGTCGGTGACGAGCGCCGTGGCGCCGCGGATCTCGACGACGTTGACACGGTCGCCGGGTTCGAAGGTCTGGCCCTCGATGTAGGAACGCGCGGTCCACTGCTCACCCTCGAGCTTGACCAGACCGCCGTCCTGCGTGATGCGCTCGAGCACGAGCACCTCGCGGCCGACCAGGGCCGCGATGCCGGTGCGGATCTGCGGCGGGGTGCGCTTGTGCGATCGCGCCAGCGGCCGCAGGGCCGCGAGCAGGACGACGGAGATCACCAGCGCGATCGCCAGCGAGATGCCGAAGCCGGCCCCCGCTCCGCTGGCGATCGTCGCCGCCAGCGCGCCGCCCGCGAAGGGGGCGAGGAAGAAACTCGTGGTCAGCGCCTCCCCGACTCCGAGGATCACAGCAGCCGCCAGCCAGAACACCCATGCGTCCATAAGTGGCCGCTCCGTGGGTTCGGCCGACCGGCTGGCGTCGCCGGCGCCGTCTGGCAAGGACGCAGGAACCGTGGTGTGGCTCTGCCACACGAGGTGACGAGGACACAGCCAGTCGGTGATCGGCGGGCGCCAGGCGGTGGTCGAACTCGGTGGCCACGGCGGATCTACCTTGACTGCGGTGAACGTCGATCTCGCCCGCCATCTGCTGCGCGCGCGCGACCTCGCGACCGCGCGCTACGCCGAGCCGCTCGACGTCGCGGCGCTCGCGCGCGCGCGCACGTCTCCCCCACGCACTTCACCCGCACCTTCCGGGAGGCCTACGGGTCGACGCCGCACCAGTACCTGATCGCCCGCCGCATGGAGCGGGCGGCGCTGCAGCTGCGCGAGACGGACGAAGCCGGTCACGGAGATCTCGCTCGACGTCGGCTTCCGATCGCTGGGCTCGTTCAGCGCGACCTTCCACCGCTGGCTGGGCGTGACGCCCAGCGCCTACCGGGAGGGCAACGAGCCGTCGCGGGTTCCGTCCTGCATGCGGACGGTCGTTTTCGAGAAGCGCATCTGAGCCGCGGCGTGGTGAGGTACGGAGCATGAACTCCATCTCCCACATGATGATCTTCTGCCGCGACCAGGACGAGGCCAAGGCCTTCTACACCGAGAAGATCGGCCTCGAGTGCTCCGCCGACGTGCCGATCGCGCCCGACCACCGCTGGCTGACGTTCAACCACCCGGACAACCCGGACTTCAACCTGTGCATCATGCCGACGGGCGCCGGCCCCTACGGCCCCGAGATCGGCGAGCGCCAGGCCGAGCTGCTCGCCCTCGGCGGCATGATGGGCGGCATCCTCAACACGGACGACTGCCGCCGCGACTACGAGATGCTCAAGGCGCGGGGCGTCGAGTTCACCGAGGAGCCCGAGGAGCGCTTCTACGGCGATCGACGCCGGCTTCCGCGACCCGTCCGGCGTGCCGTGGCGGCTCACCCAGCCCGCGGAGGTCCTCGGCGATGTGCCGAGCTTTACGTGAGCAGAGCCCTCGAGAAGGCCTCGGCGTCGAACGGCCGGAGGTCCTCGAGGGACTCGCCGATCCCGATCAGCTTGACCGGGATGCCGAGCTCGTTGGCGATGGCGAGGGCGATGCCGCCCTTGGCCGTCCCGTCGAGCTTGGTCAGGATGATGCCGGTCACGTCGACCGCCTCACCGAACAGCTTGGCCTGACGTAGGCCGTTCTGGCCCGTCGTGGCGTCGACCGTCATCAGCGTCTCGTGCGGCGCGTCGGGCAGCTGCTTGGTGATCACGCGCCGGATCTTGACCAGCTCGTCCATCAGGTTGTTCTGGGTGTGCAGGCGGCCGGCGGTGTCGACGATGATCACGTCGGCGCCGATCTCGCGGCCGCGTGCCACGGCGTCGAAGGCCACCGCGGCCGGGTCGGACTCCGGGCGGCCGCGGACGAACTCGCACTCGGCGCGCTCGGCCCAGCGCTCGAGCTGCTCGACGGCGGCGGCGCGGAAGGTGTCGGCCGCGCCGATGACCACCTTCTGGCCGAGCTCCTTGCGCAGGTGCCAGGCGAGCTTGCCGATCGTCGTCGTCTTGCCGGTGCCGTTGACGCCGACGACGAGGATCACCGTCGGGTCGGGGCGCAGGTCGATGTGGTCGTCGCCGGTGCGGGCGAGGTCGGCGAGCAGCTCGGCCAGGCGGCCGGACAGCGCCTCGCCTCCGACGAGCTCGCCGGCCTCGGCCTCCTGCTCGAGCTGGGCGACGACCTGCGCGGTCGTCTTGGCGCCGACGTCGGCGTAGATCAGCGCCTCCTCGAGACGCTCCCAGGTCTCCTCGTCGAGGTCGCCCTGGAAGAGCGTCGCCTGGACCTCGGCCTGCAGCGCCTCACGCGTCTTGCGCATGTTCGTGCGCAGCCGGCGGAAGAAGCCCGTGCGCTCCTCGCCGCGCTCCTCCTCGGAGGCGGGGGCCGCCGCGCGAGCGGCGTCGCCGTCCGCCATGACAAAGAGGTCGAACCAGTCCCGGGCCATCGGATCGGGCACGATAGGCACGTGGAGTTCCGGCGCCTTCCGGGCACACACCCCGACGCGCTCGCACTCGCGAACGCCATGGTCGACGAGCTCCTGGAGATCTACACGGCCCAGCCCGGCGCCCCGACGGCCACCGGTGAGGAGCTGAGCCCGCCCGGCGGCGGCTTCGTCGTCCTCTACGAGGACGGGCCGCGCGGTCGGCCGGCGGCGGCGTCAAGCGCCTCGACGGAGGGCGTCGGCGAGATCAAGCGCATGTACGTCGCGCCCGAGGCCCGCAGCCGCGGGCACGCGCGGCGCCTGCTGGGCGAGCTCGAGGCGCTCGCCCGTGACCTCGGCTACGAACGGGTGCGCCTCGACACCGGCGCGGAGCAGCCTCACGCACGCGCGCTTTATGCGTCAGCGGGATACTTGGAGATCGATGACTACAACCGCAACCCTTACGCCACCTACTGGGGAGAAAAGCGACTCTGACCCCCGCATCGCCGGCCTCATGCTGGTCGGCGCGATGGTGGCGGTCATGTGGGTCGTCGAGATCGTGGACGCGCTGGGCGCGGACAACCTCGACTACGACTTCGGCATCCGGCCGCGCGTCGGTCGGCGGCCTCGACGGCGTCGTCTTCTCGCCGTTCCTGCACGGCTCGTGGTCGCACCTGATCGGCAACACGATCCCGTTCGTGATCCTCGGCGGGCTGATCGCCCTCGGCGGCCTGGCCCGCGTCGCCGCGGTGTCGGCGACCGTGGCCGCGGTCGGCGGGCTCGGCGTCTGGCTGTTCGCCTCTTCGAACTCGGTGCACATCGGTGCGTCCGGCCTCGTCTTCGGCTACGCCGGCTACCTCGTGGCGCGCGGCTTCTTCACGAAGTCGCTGCTGCACTTCGCGGTCGGCGCGGTGGTGGCGGCCGTCTGGGGCACGACGCTGCTCAGCGGGCTGATCCCGCAGGACGGGATCTCCTGGCAGGGCCACCTCTTCGGCGGCGTCGGCGGCGATCCTGGCGGCGCGGTTGCTGTCGCCGACGAAGGCCGAGGAACCTACGCCGCGCGCGGAAGCCGTCTACTGACGACCTTCGACACGCCGTTGCCGCCCATGGAGACGCCGTAGAGGCAGTCGGCAGCCTCCATCGTGCGCTTCTGGTGGGTGACGACGATGAACTGCGCGCGGTCGGAGTAGCTGGCGCAGCAGCTGGAGGAAGCGGTCGACGTTGAGGTCGTCGAGCGCGGCCTCGACCTCGTCGAGGATGTAGAAGGGGCACGGCCGGGCGAGGAAGACCGCGAACAGGAAGGCGAGCGCGGTCAGCGACTTCTCGCCGCCTGACAGCAGGCTGAGGCGCTTGGTGGACTTGCCGGCCGGGGTCAGCTCGATCTCGACGCCGAGCGCCTCGCTCTCGTCGCGCGGGCCGTCCTCCTCGTCCACTCGGGCTCGGCGCCCTCGGCGCTTTCGCCGCTCTCCGCGTCGGCGCCGCCGAGCACCGGGCGCGGGCCGGCGTCCTCGCGGACGAGCCGCAGCCGGCCGCGACCGCCGGGGAACAGGTGGCGCGACGACCTCCTCGAAGTTCTTCGCCGTGGCGGCGAACGTCTCCTCGAAGGCCTGCTTGATGCGTGCGTCGGTGTCCTTGATGATGCCCTGCAGCTCGCGGATGGCCGACTCGAGGTCCTCGCGCTGGGTCTCGAGCTCCTCGACGTGGGCGACCGCCTCCTCGTACTCGTCCTTGGCGAGCGGGTTGACGGGGCCGAGCTGCTCGCGGCGGCGCTGCAGGCGCTCGATGCGCCCGGCGAGCGCCACGCGCTCCTCTTCCGGAAGGTCCTCCTCTGCGGGCGTCGCCTCGAGCCCGAGGCTTCTCGGCGAGGCCGTTGAGGTCGCGCTCGGCGTCCGCAGCGTGGTCGCGCACCTGCTGCGCGCGGACCTCGGCACCGGTGACGGCCTCGTTGCGCTCGCGCAGGGTCGCCTGGACCCGTGTCTCCTCCTGCGCGCAGGCGCGCAGCTCGCCGGCGAGCTGCTCGCCGGCCTCGCGCTCTTCGCGCAACGCGGCCTCGAACTGCTCGACGCGTTCGGTGATGGCACTCCGCGCGCTGGACAGGGCTGACGACAACTGCTCGGCGAGGGGGGCGAGTGTCTCATCGTCCGTGGCGCGGGCCCGTTCCGCGGCTATCCGTTGGCTGCGCTGCTCGCGTTCTCGGGCGGCTCGGGCGAGGAGGCGGCGCTCTGCGTCGAGGGCGGCTCCCAGCTGTGCTCGGCGGGTGGCGGTCTCGGCGTCGTCGGGGGTCTTCTTGAGCTGCTCGGCCGCTCGGGCGATCTGGCGCTCGGCCTCCTCGGCGTCGGCGTGCTCGCGCTTTGCTGCGCGGGCGGCGCGGTCGGCCTCCTCGCGGGCGTTGTCGGCGGCGCGGGCTGCCTCGACTGCCTGCTCGACCGCCTGCTTGGCGGCGTGCTCGGCCTGATCGCCTGCTCGGACTCGGCGATCAGCGCGTCGCGGCGGTTGCGCTCGGAGAGGATGCGGTCCTCGCCGCCTGACGGCACGCGGCGGAGCTCGCCGATGCGGCCGTCGAAGACCAGGCCGTCGCGGGTGACGGCGACGCCGTCGAAGGGTCCGGTCGGGAGTTCGTCGACGACCGTGACGTCGGCGAGAAGCACGCGTGCGAGGGGCTCGGCCGATGCGTCACTCACGACAACTGCGTCGATGAGGGGGGAGCCCGACGGCGGTGTGTTGCCAAGCGTCCCGTTGCGGGACAGTCAGACCGCAACACCAGGGCGGCGCCGCCGTCGCGACCCGCGTCGGCGAGCAGCGCCTGCGCCGTGACGAGGTCGTCGGCGAGCGCGGCGCGCAGGCGGGCGCCGAGGACCGCGGCGAGGGCGAGCTCGTAGCCGGGCTTCGCGCGCAGGACGTCGCCGAGGGACCGGCCGCCGCCAGGGGCGCCGCCCGCTCCGCGGAGGAACTGGTTCACGGCAGCGAGCTCCGCGCCCACCCGCGCGGCCTCGCGACGGGCCTTGTCGGCTACGCCTTCGGCCTCCCTGCGCGCCGCCCTTACTGACTCGAACGACGCATCGGCTTCAGCCCTGCAGCGCTGCGCGCTCGCCAACGACGGCCGCGGCAGCCTCGACAGCCGCGGCGGCGGCCGAGCGGCGCTCGGTCAGCTCGGCGAGCTCGCGCTCCAGCCGGGCGGCACGATCGACGGACAGCTGGTTGAGCTCCGTTTCGAGCGCGGTGATGCGGGCCTCGCCGTCGTCGTCGGGCTCGTCACCGGCGGCCTCACCCTCGAGCGCCTCGACCAGCGCCCGGCGGCGCACGGCACGATCGCCCAGCCGCTCGGCAGCGGCCTGCGCCGCCTCCTCACGCGCCTCGATCCGCTCGGCGGCGCCACGAGCCGCGTGAAAGCGGGAGGACAGCGAGTCGCGCTCGGACCCGCGCGAAGTCAGCGCCGTCTCCGCCGCCTCGCGCCGAGCGGCGACCTCGCGGAGTGAGCCGTCGACCTCGGCAGCGGCCGAGCGAGCCGCCGCAGCGGCCGCCTCCCCCTCCTTCAATGCCAAAAGAGCCCGCCGAACGGCATCGCGCGACACCGTCCACCGCGCCTCCAGAGTCTGCCGCTCCAACCGCTCGTGCAGCTCAGCCGCCTCGGCCTGCCGCTTCAGCGGCCGCAGGCGCGAGCGCGCCTCGCGCTCGACGTCGAGCGCACGGTCCAGGTTGTCCTGCGTGCGCTCCAGCTTCAGCTGCGCGCGGCGGCGGCGCTTGCGGTGCTTGCCGAGGCCGGCGGCCTCCTCGATCAGCACGCGGCGGTCGCGCGGCTTGGAGGTAACGATCGAGGTGACGCGGCCCTGGGAGACGACGGAGTGCATCTCCTTGCCCAGACCGGTGTCCGAAAGGACCTCCGTGACGTCCGTGAGCCGGCACTTCGCGCCGTTGATGGAGTAGCCGCCCTCCCCCGCGCGATCGAGCTTGCGGGAGATCGCGATCTCCGACATCGGGAGGTCCACGCCCTCCTCGTTGTCGATGACGACCTCGACCTCGGCCTCACCGCGCGCCTGCACGCCGTGCGCGCCGGCGAAGATCACGTCCTGCATCGACTGGCCGCGGACGTTGAGCGGCGACTGCTCGCCCAGGGCCCACAGCACCGCGTCCGTGATGTTCGACTTGCCGGAGCCGTTCGGGCCGACGATCACCGACACGCCAGGGCTGAACTCCAGGCGCGTGCGGTCGGGGAAGGACTTGAAGCCCTTCAGGGTGATGGAGCGAAGGTGCACTAGGCGCTCGCCATTGAATCCAACGCGGCGGACGCCGCGGCCTGTTCTGCGTCCTTCTTGGACCGTCCGGTCCCCCTGGCGACCTCCTCGCCGCCGACGAAGGCCGCAATTTCGAAGGTTCTGTCGTGCGGCGGGCCCGTCTCCTCGATCACCCGGTAGCCGACGGTCTCCCCCGTCCGCGCCAGACGCTCCTGCAGGGCGGACTTGAAGTCCTGCGGACCCTCCAGCGCGCGGTCGAGCTCGGGCGCGAACGCCTCGACGACCGCCGCCGCCGTGGCCTCGTAGCCGTGCACGAGATAACACGCGCCGATCACCGACTCGCAGATCTCCGCGAGCACGCTCTCGGTGTGGGTGAGCGCCTCGTTGGCCGGCGAGCTGTCCGGCGCGAGACTGCGGAGCCGGTCGGGCACCTCGAGGCGCTCCGCGACGGCGCGACACGACCGCCGCGAGACGGTCATCGCCCGCACCCGGGTGAGCTGGCCCGCGCCGAAGCCGTCGGGGTCAAGCAGCGGCCACAGGTGGGTCGTGACCGCCAGTTCGAGCACGGAGTCGCCGAGGAAGGCGAGTCGCTCGTAGGCGTCGGAGCGGCGGGCGACCCAGGAGGAGTGCGTCAGGGCCTGACGGCGCAGCTCTTCCGGCAGCGCCTCGAAGAGCTGCCGGAGCTCCTCCAAGGTCTCAGCTGACTGGCGCGCGCGCGACGACGAAGTCCAGAGCCGCGCGGACCGTCGTGATCTGCGCCGCTTCCTCGTCGGACATCTTCACGCCGTAGGTGTCCTCGAGCTCCTGGACGAGCGTGTAGAGGTCCAGCGAGTCGGCGTCCAGGTCCTCCTTGAAGCGCGTCTCCTCGGTGATCCGCTCGGGATCGAGCTCGAGCTCGTCGGCCAGGTGGTCGCGGATCAGGGTGAAGACTTCTTCGCGGGTCATGACTCAGTCCACGCTACCTGTCATGGCAGACGGGGCCCTGCGGAGCGCCCCCGCCTCCTCGAGCGCGGCGTGCGTGCGCCCGACGACGTCGCTGCGCACGCCGCGGGCGGCCACACCGACCGCGACCGCGATCCCGCGCGCCGAGAAGGAGCCGTGCGGGACGACGCCCAGGCGCCGCAGGCCGAGCAGGACCGCGCCGCCCTGCAGCTCGGGGTCGATCTCGTCACGCAGGCCGCGCAGCGCCGGCCGCAGCAGCGCGCCACCGGCCTTCCCGCGCGTGCTGCTCATCGCCGCGCTGCGGATCGCCTCCATCAGCGCCTTGGAGGTCCCCTCCATCGTCTTGAGCATCACGTTGCCGGTGAAGCCGTCGGTGACGACGACGTCGGCGTCGCCGGCCGCGACCGTGAAGCCCTCGACGTTGCCGACGAAGCCCGGCATGTCGCGCAGCAGCTCATGGGCGGTGACGACGGCCTCGGTCCCCTTCGTGGACTCCGTCCCGTTGGCCAGCAGCGCCACGCGCGGGTGCTCGATGCCCTGCACCGCGGACATGAAGGCGGCGCCCATGTGCGCGAACTGGACGAGGTGCTCCGGGCGGACGCCGACGTTGGCGCCGGCGTCGAGCAGCAGGAAGGGATTGCCCGGGACCGGCATCAGCAGCGCGAGCGCCGGGCGGTGGACGCCACGGGCGCGCTTGATGCGCAGGACGCCGGCGGCGAGCGCGGCCGCGGTCGACCCGCCGCTCACCAGCGCGTGCGCCCGATCGTCGGCGACGGCCTGGACCGCCTGGACGATCGACGCCTCGGGCTGCTCGCGCACCGCGACCACCGGATCGGCGGCCTTGGCGACGGAGATCGGCGCGTGCACGACCTCGACCCGATCGTGGGGGGACTCGGTGACGTCACCGAACACCAGCACCCGGAGATCGGGGTCGGCCTCGACCGCTCGCACGGCGCCGCGGAGGACTTCGGCCGGGCCTGCGTCAGCGCCGTTCGCGTCCAGCGCGACGACGACGGAACTCACTTACTTAGTGATCGTGGTCGTGGCCGTGCTCAAGGGCCACGACCTCGCGGCCCTTGTAGTAACCGCAGTTGCCGCACACACGGTGCGGGCGGCGCGGCTGGTGGCAGTGGGGGCACTCGTGGACAGCGGTGACCGGGACCTTGTGGGTCGAGCGGCGCTTGGTTGTGCGCGAGTGCGACTGCTTCTGCTTGGGAACGGCCATGGGCGGCGGATAACTGTAGCCGAGCTCAGCCGAGCTTCAGGTCGCGCAGAGCCGCCCAGCGCGGATCGGGCTCCTTCTCGTGCGCGTGGTCGGGTTCCTCGTTGAGGTTCGCGCCGCAGATCGGGCACAGGCCGGCGCAGTCGTCGCGGCACAGGATCTGGTCGGGGACCGTCAGCACGAGCGAGTCACGCGCCCAGGCAGCGAGGTCGAGGTCGTTCGCCTCGTTCACGTAAGGGGACGACAGCTCGTCACCGCCGCCGGGGACGTTCACCTCCCGCACGTCCGCCGAGTACGTCCGCCGGGCGCGCTCCAGACAACGCATGCAGGGCCCGTCCAGACCGGCCTCGAAGCGCAGCCGCAGCGCGTAGCCGCCGTGCGCCATGCGGCTGATGTCGAGGACGACCGGCATCGGGGCGGGTGAGACCTCATAGGTCTGCCCGCCGTAGACGAGATCGTCCGCGCGCACGTGCAGCTCGAAGCGGCGGCCCTCTCCGTCGCGTAGGGCGAGGGGCTCCAGCTCGAAGACGTCCGTGATCTGCGGCACCTCTACTCGTCCTTGAGCTCGCGCTTGAGCACCTTCCCGGTCGCGTTGCGCGGCAGCTCGGAGATGAACTCCACCTCGCGCGGGACCTTGTAGCCGGCGAGGTTCTTCTTGACGTGGTCCTTGATGTCCTTCTCGCTGATGCTCTTGCCCTTGCGCTTGACGACGACGGCCTTCAGGCGCTGGCCGAACTGCTCGTCGTCGACGCCGAAGACCGCGACCTCCTCGACCGCGTCGTGCGAGGACAGCAGCTCCTCGACCTCCTGCGGGAAGACGTTCTCGCCGCCGGAGACGATCATGTCGTCGTCGCGGCCGTCGATGAACAGGCGGCCCTCCTCGTCGAAGTGGCCGACGTCGCCCGAGCTCATCAGACCGTCGAGCGCGTCCTTGCCACCGCCGCCGGTGTAGCCCTCCATCTGGAGGTCGTTGCCGACGAAGATGCGGCCGGTCGTGCCCGGCTCGTCGATCGGCTTCGAGTCGTCGTCGTAGAGGCGGACGATCGTGCCGCGCGGGATGCGGCCGGCGGTGCCGGGCGCGGCGCGCAGGTCCTCCGGCGTCGCGATGGTCGCCCACGCGACCTCCGTCGAGCCGTAGAGGTTGTAGAGATTCTCGCCGAAGTGGTCCATCCAGCGCTCGGAGACCGAGCCGGGCAGCGCGGAGCCCGAGACGGGGACGACCCGCAGGTGCGGCAGCTCGTAGCGGTCGAGGATCTCGTCGTCGAGCGCGAGGATCCGCTGCAGCATCACCGGGACCACCACGAGCGCGGTGCACTCGTGCTGCGCGGCGAGCGACAGGATGCCCTCCGGATCGAACTTGCGCTTGAGCACGAGCGTCGAGTTGAGCGCCATGCCCGAGCGTGAAGTGCGCGTAGCCCCAGGCATGGAACAGCGGCGCCGCGATCAGCGTGTTCTCCCGCGCCTTGAGCGGGATCCGGCTCAGCAGCGAGGCGGCGGGGTCGAGCGACTTCGGCTGGGAGCGCGAGGCGCCCTTCGGCGTGCCGGTCGTGCCGCTCGTGAGGATGATCGCCTTGCCCGGCGACGACGGCGGGATGACGTCGGAGGTGTCGCCCACCCTCGGCGATCTCGTCAAGGGTCGGGTCGGAGCGCTCCGTGTCCGCCTCGTACCAGCCGATGTAGCGCAGCCGGCGCCGCGTGGCGTCGTGCAGGACCTCCTCGAACTCCTCGTCGTAGAGGACCGCCTTGGGCTTCTCGCGCTTGCAGACCTCGGTCAGCTGCGGACCGCTGAAGGCGGTGTTGAGGAACAACACGTGCGCGCCGAGCTTGGAGCAGGCGACCAGCGATTCCACGAACCCGCGGTGGTTGCGCATCATCAGGCCGACGCTGTCGCCCTCGTTGACGCCGGCGTCCGACAGCGCGTGCGCGATCGCGTTGGAGCGCTCGTGGATCTCCCGGAAGGTGACGGTGCCGCGCTCGTCGATGACCGCCGTGTTGTTCGGGATCCGCGCGGCAGCGGCCTTGTAGCCGGCGGCCGGCGTCGGCCCGAAGCGGATCAGGGCGTTGGCGGCCGTGACCAGGCGGTCGGGCCACGTCGGTTGCAGGACCCCGGCCTCGGCCAGCGTCTTGACCAGAAACAGTTTGGAGGACACGCGCGACGGCAGCGACGGCATGGTTCTCGACTCTATGTCAATGGCAGACTCAAGTCTGCCGGTAGAACGCCATCGTCTATCAGGCTGCGGATCTCGCCCGCACGACGGCTGTTGAGGGACACGTGCCGCTGGCCGACGCTCGGCTTCTCCCTCAATAGCCCGGCGCGCAGGAGTGCCTCCCCCGTCTCGATCGCCAGGCGCCGCTCGTTGCCCTCGAAACCCCGGAGCACGTGCGTGAACTCGGTGTGGAAGCCGCCCCACTTGCGCTTGCCGTCAAGCGTCTGAAGGATGCGTCGCGCCACGCGACGGGCCGGATCGGCGTCGTGATGCGGTCGGCCGGCGCCATCCGCCGCCGGGGGCGGCAGCAGCGGGCGGCGGTCGGCGATCTCGAGCGTCGGGACGAACAGCGCGGCGGCGCGCAGCCGGTCCACGCCGGCGACCTCGTCGTCGAAGGCGAGCGCGGCCAGCTCGGCGTCGCCGTCGACGGCGAGAGCGAGATAACCGGCGAACTCGCCCGCGTCGACGCCGCTCTCCCCCACGTCGCGCAGCGCCACGAGCAGCGGGCCGGCGAGCCGGTGTCGTTCAGGATCGGCGCGCGTCGAGGCGGGCACGGGGACGACGGCGACCAGCCCCGGAGCGAAGGCGACGGTGACCGGCTCGTCGCGGCCCGCGCGCGGCTTGTCGAGCTCAGCCGCCCCGCGGGCGAGCTCGGCCTCGAGCAGCTGGCGCACGCGCGCCGGGCTGGACCCGTCGCCCAGCGCCTCCTCGAGTTCGGCCCGCGCCATCGGCGGCACGGTAGTTCTGTCAGGTGCGGGGCGTAGGTTGCGACTTCGTCCGCAATGGAAGCTGCAACGACCCTCAGACCCGTCACCGTCTTTCCCGACCGCATCGTGGTCAACGGGCTCACGATCACCGACACCACGGTGCTCGAGTTCGTTCGCGCCGCGGACGATCCGGTCCGGTCCCTGCTGCAGGCGATCGAGACGGGAGCGCGGGTGCTCGACCGCGAGCAGGTCGGGGCGACCGTCGAGATCGTCCAGACCAACATGGAGCAGTCGACCAACAATCTTGCGGCCTCGTTCGCGAAGAAGTTCGACGAAGCCAACGACAAGCTCGCCTCGGAGCTCGAGCGGCTCTTCTCCGATGGTTCTGCCGGGGCCGTGCAGCACAAGATCCGCGCCGCCGTAGAGGAGGCGGGCCGCCAGAACCGCGACCAGATCGTCCGCCAGTTCTCCTCCGCCGACGCTTCCAACCCGCTGGCGGACTTCAAGAACGGCGTGCTGCGTGTCACCCAGCAGCAGGTCGCGGAGACGGTGGCCATGCGTGAGCAGGTCGTCGAGCTGCGCGCCGAGGTGGCCCGCCTGCACGCGGAGAAGGAGAAGGCGACCGAGGTCGCCGCCGAGCACCACCGCTCAACGGCCAAGGGCCGTCCGTACGAGGAGGCCGTCTTCGACGCCATGGAGGCGATCGCCGGCGGCCACGGCGACCTCGCGGAGCCTGTTGGCGACGCCGCGGGCATGGGCGGACGCAAGGGTGACGTCGTGGTCGGCATCGAGGGCTGCGCCGGCCCGCCACGCGGGCGGATCGTGGTCGAGGCCAAGCACTCCCAGACGTCCCGCAACGCGGCACTGGCGTACCTCGACGAGGCGATGTCCCAGCGCGACGCCGACTACGGCATCTGGGTCGTCCCCTCCGAGGACGTCCTGCCTGCGCGCACCACGCCCCTGCGCGAGGCCGCCGGCGACAAGGTCTTCGTGGTCTACGACCCGCTGGAGGGCAGCGACACCGCTCTGCGCGTGGCGTACGCGATGGCGCGCTTCCGCGTGATGATGGCCCGCAACGACACCGAGGGGCTCGACTCCGCGGCCGTCCGCGCCGTCGTCGAGCGTGCCGTGACGGCGCTCGAGGAGGAGCGGCGGATGAAGGGCCAGCTCACCAACGCGACGACCGCGATCGAGAACGCCCGCGAGATCCTGACCGGTATGGGTGAGACGGTCCGCGCCCACCTCGCCGAGATCGACAGGCTCGTGGTCGCCGGGGACCAGCCTGCGCCCGTCGTGCAGCGCCGTATGCGGATCGCCGTCGATCCGGACCAGACCGCGCTGCTCTAGCCGCGAGCCGTCAGGTCGGGCAGACTGGCGCGGTGCGCGAGTCGCCGACCACCTGTGAGGTCGTGCCGTTCACCCCCGGCCGGCGGCCGACCGACGAGGCCGCGCATCCCGGTCTGGGGTCGAGCGACGACACCGCGCTGGTCCTCGGAGACACCGATCAGGACAACCGGGCATTCGTCCTGTACACGGTCGAGCGGGCGCAGCCCGGTGACCGCGTCGAGCTGACCCTGAGCTCGGAGGCCGGCCCGCTGCCGGGCTGGGAGCGCCGGCTGGTCACGCCACGGATGTTCGCCCTCGATGACGAGGGGCGCCCTGCACTCGTCGAGGTGGATCTCGCGCACTCCGGCGGCCAGCGTCTCGCGATCGAGATCGACCCGGATGACGTCATCGCCGCCGTGGGCGAGGAGCGCTTCGGCCTGGAGCACCAGTTCAGCCAGACGATCGACGTCCAGGTGCGGATCGATCGCGGGGGCGCGCCCGTCGCCGAATCACACGCCACGCTGCTCTGCGCCGACGGCCGCCGTTTCGGCGCGCTCTACCACCGCATCGCCGAGCGACTGGTAACCGCCGACACGGAGCGGCAGTCGCAGGCGGCCCGCCGCGAGAACCCCGGCGTCGCGTTCCACCCCTGGTACCCCGTGCTGCGCATCGGGATGGACAAGGCCGACCTGTACATGCGCGGGGTCGCGGCCGACATCGTCGGCAAACAGCGCTTCCTCCCGGATCCGGGCTGGCTGCTGCGCGTCGGGCTCTACCTCGAGCTGCTCACCGGGCTCGGAGTCGTCGAGGCGGTCAGGGACGAGGTCGGCGACCTGTTGACGCCCGCGGAGCGCGAGGCGTTCGAGACGTCGTCGCGCTACGCCGAGATCCGGCGCCGCCTGAACCCGACGGGCTGGCGGGGGTGCTGGGAGCTGCGGACGATCGCGTTCCCACGCGCCGGCACGCCCCGCGCCGGTCCGGTTTCAGCACTGAACCTGCTGCGCAAACGACGCGCCACGCTCGCCTTCTTGCACGTCCACCACGAGGACCTGCGCCACGCGATGGAGTTGGCGGGCCCGAACCTCGTGGATGCCCAGGAGACCTGGCAGCGCGTCTTCCGGGACGCCGAGCGCGCCGTGATGCGGCAGACCTCCGACGCGTTCCCGGAGCTCGCCTTCCTGCCCGAGCCGGCCCGCGAGCGCGTCCTCTGGCACCGCAACCGGCTGTTCTCCGGTCAGGACGGCCTCTTCACCTCCGCCTGCCGGCAGTACCGGGCGTCGATGAACGAGGTCGCCGACTGGGCGAAGGCGCGTTCACTCACCGATCACACCGGGCCCGAGTGCATCCCGATCTCCGTGAGCCTGCTGGAGGCGCACGTCATCGGGTCGCCGCGGGTCGGTGCGCTGCAGGCGCGCGACGGCTATCACGAGCCGCTGCTCGTCGGGACCGCATCCGCGCCACCGGTGTCGCACACGCCGTCCGAGGTCGTCGAGCTGATCGCCGGAGCGCCCGTGTTCCGGGCCATGAGCCGCCAGGAGCTGGCGCTGCTCATCAGCGGCGCACGGCGCCTCGAGCTCGGCCCGCACGAGCGCTTCGTGGTCCAGGGGTCACAGGGGTCGTCGCTGTTCGTGGTCGTCGACGGCGCCGTCGAGGTGCTGGTGCGGGGCGATGACGGAGATGACGCCGCGGTGGCCACACTCGAGCGTGGGGCGATCGTCGGGGAGATGTCGCTGCTGACGGGCGCGGCGCGGGCGGCAACCGTCCGAGCGGTGGACGGCGCGACCGTCTACGAGATCGGCAGCCTGCAGTACGAGCCGATCATGCGCGCACGGCCGGAGCTCGCCGACACGATCGCCGACGAGGTGACGGCGCGCATGGCGCAGCAACCCGCCGTCGTAAAAGAGCAGGTCAGATCGCGCGTGCGCCGGCTGCTGCTGGGCCGGCGCCCCGGCTAGACCGGGGCTTCGTCTTTGCCCTGCAGTCGCTCGCGGCCGCGCTGCACCGCTGCGATGAACTTCGAGAGGTTGACCTCGAGGGTGTTGAGGATCTCGTCGGCGTAGTCCTCCGCGCCGAGTCGGATCTCCCGCTCGCGAGCGCGAGCGTCCTCGATGATGTCGTCCGCGGACCGCTCGGCCTGCTTGACGACCTCTTCCTGGGAGACGAGCTGCTCCTGCTTCTCGCGCGCCTCCTTGACGATCCGCTCCGCCTCGCGCTTGGCCTCGGCGAGCATCTCCTGACGCTCCTTGACGATCCAGCGGGCCTGCTTGATCTCCTCGGGGATCGTGGCCCGCATCTGATCGAGGATGTCGTAGACCTCCTCGCGGTCGAGGCGCACCTGATCGGACCCCGGAAGCATGGTGCGCTTCGCGTTGTGGATCAGATCGTCGAGCTTGTCGATGAGTACCAGGACGTCCATAGGCGTGTCGTGCAGTTCGCTAGCGGGCCAGGGCTTCCTTCAAGGGACCTTCCACATGCGCTGGCACGTAGTCGGAGATGTCACCCCCGAAGATCGCCAGTTCCTTTACCCCACTGGAGGAAAGAAAACTGTACTGGGGGCTGGCCATGATGAAGACGGACTCCACGTCGGGCGCCTGGCGCCGGTTGAGCTGCGTCATCTCCGCCTCGTACTCGAAGTCCGAGATCGCGCGCAGTCCCTTGACGATCGCGACCGCCCCGAGCTCCTGCGCGAAGTTGACGACGAGCACGTCGAACGGCTGCGCCCGGACGTTGCCCAGGTGCGCCGTCGCCTGCTCGATGAACTCGCAGCGCTTCTCGGCGGGGAAGAGCGCCTTGTCCTTGCGCACGGAGGCGTTGACGACCCCGACGACGACCTCGTCGAAGAGCTTCGACGCCCGGGTGATGACGTCGACGTGCCCGTTGGTCACCGGGTCATAGGAGCCCGGGCAGACGGCGATTCGTTTAGTCGGCATGTCGATGGAGTCGGATCAGGGTGTCGCCGTAGCGACGTTCGTCGGTGAGCACGAGGTCCGGCAGGTCCAGCGGGGAGCGTCTGTCGCTTTCCGACACCACGAGGCCCGCGGGAGCGAGCACGGTGGCGACAGCCTGCGACAGCTCCCGGCCGATGCCCTGTGCGAGCTCGTACGGGGGGTCAAGGAAGACGAGATCGTATTGCGCTGCGCGATTGCGCAGGAAACCCGCCGCCTCGGCCCGCACGGCGTCGGCCTCCGGGAGGTTCTTGCGGACGGCCGCGACGGCGCGCGCGTCGCGGTCGACGAACGTCGCGCTCGCCGCCCCGCGCGACAGCGCCTCGATCCCCAGGGCACCCGAGCCGGCGAACAGGTCGAGCACCCGCGCATCGACGACCTCGGCGCCCAGGATGGAGAACAGCGCCTCCTTGACGCGATCGGCGGTCGGCCGCGCGCCCGGCGGCGCCTGCAGCCGCCGGCCCTTGTGGGCGCCCGCGATGACCCTCACGCCGCGATGGGCTGGAGGATCTCGGCCCCGAAGCGCTCCTCGAGCGCCGCCGCCAGCAGCGGGTGCGTCTGCGAGGTCGGCGACGAGCGCCTGCGCGTGGTGACGGGCCCGGGCCAGCAGCGCGGCGTCCTCGGGCAGCTGGGCGAAGCGGAAGCTGCCCAGGCCGGACTGGCGGACCCCGATCAGCTCCCCCTCCCCGCGCAGCTCGAGGTCGATCTCGGCGAGGCGGAAGCCGTCGGCGTGCTCGGCGAGCGCCTGCAGGCGCTTGGACTCCTTGGAGCCGAACAACAGGCACAGCGAGGCGTGCTCGCCGCGACCGACGCGGCCGCGCAGCTGGTGCAGCTGGCTGATGCCGAAGCGCTCGGCGTCCTCGACGAGCATCACGGTCGCGTTGGGGACGTCGATGCCGACCTCGATGACGGTGGTGGCGACGAGCACGTCGGCGCCGCCCGCGGCGAAGGCGAGCATCGCCTCCTGCTTCTCCCGTGGTGTCATGCGCCCGTGCAGCAGGACGAGGCGGCGGTCCGGGAAGACGTCGCGCTTGAGCCGTTCGTACTCCTCGGTGGCCGCGCGCGCCTCGAGCGCCTCGGACGCCTCGACCAGCGGGCAGACGACGAACGCCTGCTGTCCGCGATCGAGCTCCTCCTCGATGCGGGCGTAGGCGCGGTCGCGCTCGGCCTGCGTGTTGGCGACGTGGGTGGTGATCGGCTTGCGGCCCGCGGGCAGCTCGTGCAGCGTCGTGGTGTCCAGGTCGCCGTAGGCGGTCAGCGCCTGGGTGCGAGGGATCGGTGTCGCGGTCATGTGCAGGACGTGCGGGGTGAGCGCGCCCGGACCCTTCGCGTCGAGCGCGCGGCGCTGGTTGACGCCGAAGCGGTGCTGCTCGTCGACGACGGCGACCGCCAGCCTGTCGAACTCGACGGGCTCCTCGATCAGCGCGTGGGTGCCGACCAGCAGCTGCAGCTCGCCCGAGGCGAGCTTGGCGAGCAGGTCGCGGCGGCGGCTCTGCGGGGTCGCGCCGGTGAGCAGCGCGGCGGACGTCAGCGCGTCCGGCAGCAGGCGCTGCAGCGTGGCGAAGTGCTGCTCGGCGAGCGTCTCCGTCGGCGCCATCAGGCACGCCTGGGCGCCGTGCTCGACGGCGCGCAGCATCGCGTAGACGGCCACGACCGTCTTGCCCGAGCCGACCTCGCCCATCAGCAGGCGCTGCATCGGCCGGTCGTCGGCGAGGTCCTCGTCGATCGTGGCGAGCGCTTTCGCCTGGTCCTCGGTGAGAGTGAACGGCAGGGAGTCGGTCCAGGCGGCGGTGATGGTCCGTTTTTCAGTGAGGGGAAGGGATCGGGTGTGGTCCCTGCGCGCGAGACGCCTCGTGAGGAAGGCGAGCTGGGTGAGCAGCAGTTCGTCGAACGCGAGGCGGCGCCGGCCCTTCTCCGTGTTGCCGAAGTGCGCCTCGTCGAGGGCCTCGGCGCGGGTCGGCAGCTTCTCCTCGGCGCGCAGGCGCGCGGGCAGCGTCTCGATCGTGTGCTGGATCAGCGGCCGGTGGTCCTGGACGAGCTCGAGGATCTGGCTGCTCATCAGGCCGTCCGTGGCCGGGATAGGTCGCGACTTCGGCGCCGACGGCGCCCTGCGTGACCGCGTGCTGGTTGACGCGGAAACGGTTGCGGGCCTGGTATTTGCCGGTGAGGATCAGCTTCGTGCCCGGCGGATAGCGCGACTGCAGCCAGGGCTGGTTGAAGAAGGTCGCCTCCATGATCCCGGTCGCGTCGGAGACGGTGGCGGTCACCAGCGGCTTCATGCCGCGGCGGCGCACGGAGCGGCTCGTGATGGTGCGGACCTCGGCCACGACCGTCGCGGTCTCCTCGGGTTGCAGCGACGCGATCGTCTGCGTCTCGGTGCGGGCGCGCGGGAGGTGCTCGAAGAGGTCGGCGAGCGTCTCGATGCCGAGGACCTCGGCGGCTTCCTTGGCCTTCTCTCCCCGCACGGCGTGGTCGCGCTCAGCTCAGACGGCCTTGGGGCGCCGGCCGTCGGCAGGAGGGCTGGTAAGAGGGGCGGTATCGGCGAAGGCGGTGGGTCCCACGGGGATCCCATTGTCGCCGTCGCCCCGGCGCTTCACGGTTTGTGTCGCCTAGGTGGCAGATATGCACGCCTAGGCGACACGGATGGCGCTATTCAGCGGCGAGGAGCCACCAGTAGGACGGCGGGCCGCCCTGGGACTGCTCGTACTCGATGCCGTCCGGCACGAGCCCGGCGACCGCGGACGCTTCGAGCGGAGCGTCGGGGCCTTCGATCACCGTCAGCAGTTCGGCTCCCGAGCCGAGTGTCGAGAGGACCTCGCGCAGGGTCGCCTCCGGCTCGCCCCAGGCCACGAGCTCCTCGTCGATGAAGCCGATCGCCTCGCCGGCGCGGAAGCGGGAGTCGCCGTCGTCGCGGGCGGCCTCGGTGACGGCGCCGGTGCGGACGGCGTCGAGCGCCTCCCCCATCAGCTGGGCGTTGGCGGCCGCGCTGCGTGAGCCCTCGAGCACGACCGCGGCGGCGAGGCCGGCCTGCTGGGAGCGCGACGGCACGACGCGGACGACCTTGTCCGACAGGTCGGCGGCGCGCTCGGCGGCCATGAAGACGTTGGACGAGTTGGGCAGGACGACGACCTCCTCGGCGGGCACCGAGTGGATGCCGGCGAGCAGCTCGTACGTGGACGGGTTGAGCGTCGGTCCGCCGTCGAGCGGTGTCGCGCCGATGGAGCGGAACATCTCCGCCATGCCCGCTCCGCTGACGACGGCGAGCACGCCGCACTCCTCCGGCGCCTGGGCGGCGAGCCGCTCGGCGCGCTCGAGGACCTGCTCGCGCATGTCGGCGACGTCGAGGTGCGAGATCGTGCCGTGCTCGGCGAAGGTCGCCGTGGCGCGCTCCGGGTCGTCCGTGTGCACGTGCACCTTCAGCGTGGCCGAGTCGCCGACGACGAGCACCGAGTCGCCGATCTGCTCGAGCAGCGGGATGAAGTAGCCCGAGTCCAGGCCGCGGCCGGTGACGGCGAAGTTGGTGCAGAAGCGGTAGGTCGAGGACCCGTGCTGCGGGTGCGAGACCTTGGCGGGCGCGTGGTGGGCGAGCGGCGGCGGTGCGTCACCGCGCAGGACGCCGAGCACCCCGCTGAGCACCACGAGCAGCCCGTAGGCGCCCGCGTCGACCACCCCGGCCTGGCGCAGCACGGGCAGCAGTTCCGGTCCGCGCCGCAGCGAGGTCTCCCCCGTCTCCAGCGCGCTCTCGAGGATGTTCGCGATCAGGCGGTTCTGAAGCTCCGGGTCCCCGGTCTCCTCCAGGTACTTCTCGCCACGCGGCTTGTGCGCGAGCTCGGACGACATGCGCGTGGACATCTCCCGCGCGACGGTGAGGATCGTGCCCTCGGCGGGCTCGCGGACGGAGTTGTAGGCGCGGTCGGCGGCCTGGGCGAGCGCCGCGGTCACGAGATCCGGGTCGACCAGCTGGCCGGGCCGGGAGATCAGGACCTCGGCGGCGCCGCGCACGAGCTGGGAGAGGATCACGCCCGAATTGCCGCGCGCGCCCAGCAGGGCGGCGCGTGCGACCGATTCCACGATCTGCTCCCGCCCGACCTCGTCGATCGGGCCCTCGTCGGCCAGGCGCGCGAGCTCGTCGACGACGGCGCGCAGCGTCAGGGCCATGTTGTCCCCCGTGTCACCGTCGGCGACGGGGAAGACGTTGAGGTCGTTGATCTCCTGGCGACGCGCCTCGAGCGCGGAGAGCGCGCCCTGGACGACCGCCGTGAAACGGACCAGGCTCGGGTCCAGCGGCTGCATCAGCGGGCCAGCCTAACGGCTGGCGCCAAGCCGCTCTAGGCCTTGGTGATCTTGCCGGCTTTGAGGCAGCGGGTGCAGACGAGGGCGCGCATCTTGACGCCCTTCTCGACGATCCGGACCTTCTGCAGGTTCGGGTCGAAGCGCCGCTTGGTGGCGACCATGGAGTGGGAGCGGCTGTTTCCGAAGGACGGACCCTTACCGCAGGTGTGGCAAACGCGAGCCATGAGCGACGGGCAAGTCTAGTGCGCGGACGAGCGGGGTAGCCGTTATGGGTGAGTCTGTCACTCGAGCCCTTCGCGCTGCCGGAGCGCTACCGCCTCGAGGGCGGTATCGCCGCCGGCGGTATGGCCTCGGTCTACGCGGCGCACGACACCGTGCTGGACCGGCCCGTGGCGGTGAAGGTCCTCGCCGACCATCTCAACGACAACCCGACCGCCCGCGCGCGCTTCGAGCGCGAAGGCACGTGCGGCGGCGAGCGTCTCCGACCACCCCAGCGTGGTCACGATCTTCGACGTCGGGGAGTTCAACGGACGCGCCTTCATCGTCATGGAGAGGCGTGAGGGCGGGACCATCGAGGGCGCCGGGCGAGTCGGCCGCCGCCGCGCGATGGAGTGGCTCGGTGCGGTCGCGGATGCGCTGGACGCCGCGCACGCCCGCGGCATCGTCCACCGCGACATCAAGCCGGGCAACCTGCTGCTCGACGACCGCGGACGCGTCGGCGTGGCCGATTTCGGCATCGCCAGCCTCGCCCACGACACGGGCAGCTTCACGCAGACGGGCGAGGTGCTCGGCACCGCCGCCTACCTGTCTCCCGAGCAGGCCGCCGGCGAGCCGGCGACCGCCGCGTCGGACCGCTACGCCCTGGCGGTCGTCGCCTACGAGCTGCTGACGGGCGACAAGCCGTTCATCGCAACCGGCTTCGCCGCCGTCGCCCGCGCCCACATCGACGACCCGCCGCCGGACGCGCCCGGCCTGCCGGCCGAGGCGCAGCAGGTGCTGCGGCGCGGGCTGGCCAAGGACCCGGCGGACCGCTGGCCGAGTTCGCGTGAGTTCGTCAAGGCACTGGAGGCGGCGCTCGAGTCGGCCCCGGCCGCCGCCGCACCGCCGTCCTCGCCGCCGCCGCCGCCGACCAAGGCGACCCGCGCCATGGCGACACCGCCGGATCCGGCCCAGCGCCGCACGGGGAGCCTGCTCGCGGCGCTCGCCGCCGCACTCGTGATCGCGGCGGGCGTCGCGATCGCCCTCAGCGGCGGTGGCGACGACCCGGCGGCGAGACCCGAAGGCCCGGGCGACGCCGGCCGCCGCGGCCAAGGAGAGAAGGAGAAGGCCGACGCCCGAGCCGACGGCCAAGGCAACCCCGGAGCCGACGCCGGAGCCCACCGTCGAATCCACCCCGGAGCCGACCCCCGAGCCGACCACCGAGGCGCCGGCGGCCCCGGCGACCCGGTCGCGCTCCAGGCCGAGGGCTTCGAGGCCCTGGAGGCCGGCGACTACGACGGCGCGATCGCGGCGTCGCAGCAGGCGGTCGAGGCGTGCGGCGACTCGGTGGAGATGGATCCGTGCGGCTACGCCCTCTACAACCTCGGCGCGGCGCTGAATCGCGCCGGCCGCCCTGACGAGGCGATCCCGTACCTCGAGGACCGCCTCGCGCGCTTCGGCGACAACGAGAACAAGGACGTCAAGACGGAGCTGAAGGCCGCGCGCAAGAATGCGCGTGGATGAAACGTCTTCTCTCGGCCGCCGGGCCGTTCTACATCTTCGCCGGGGTCATGCACTTCGTGATCCCGAAGACGTACATGCGGATCATGCCGCCGC
Organism: uncultured Solirubrobacteraceae bacterium; assembly: GCA_963759945.1. Taxonomy (GTDB): domain Bacteria; phylum Actinomycetota; class Thermoleophilia; order Solirubrobacterales; family Solirubrobacteraceae; genus DATLGB01. The sequence goes on from CAVXBH010000034.1 coordinate 65,753, forward strand.
AGCTGCCCGCGCACCGCGAGCTCGTGTACCTCAGCGGCGTCGCGGAGGCGGCCGGAGGCGCGGCGCTGATGCATCCTGACCCGAAGGTGCGGCGGCTCGGCGGCTACTGGGAGACGGCGACGATGCTCGCCGTGTTCCCGGCCAACTGCTACATGGCGCTCAACGCCGACAAGTTCAAGGAAGTGCCCAAGCCCGCGCTCTGGGGCCGCCTGCCGATTCAGGCGCTGTTCGTCGCCTGGGCGCTGGCCGCGGGCCGGCGCTAGAGCGCGTTCTTGATCTGAAGGACCGCCAGCACGGCCTCGGCCGCGTGGGCCCCGGAGTCGCGCTTGCCCTCGCCTGAGCGCTCGAGCGCCTGCTCGTAGTTCTCGACGGTCAGCACGCCGAACCCGCACGGGACGCCGGTGGCGAGCGCGATGTCCTGGATGCCGCGCGCCGCCTCGTTGCAGACGTAGTCGTAATGCGTCGTCTCGCCGCGGATGACCGCGCCGAGGCAGACGATCCCGGCGTACTTTCCGGACTCGGCGAGCAGCTTGGCCGCGAGCGGCAGCTCGAAGGCCCCGGGCACCTCGAAGACGTCGGCCTGCGACGGCAGCGCGCGCTGGGCGCCCTCGATCAGCCGGTCGGCCAGCTCGCGGTAGAAGGTTCCCGCGACGATCGCAAAGTCCTCAGCCATCGGCATCGGCGTCGCGGCGGTGCTCGTCGGCGATCATCTGCTCGTCGAGCTTGGTGCCCTGGTGGTGCAGCGCTTGTGCCCGAGGCGGTCGCGCTTGGCGGCCAGGTAGCGCTCGTTGTGCGGGTTGGAGGCGTGGACGATCGGCACCTGCTCGGTGACCGACAGCCCGTAGCCCTCGAGGCCGCGGATCTTCTTCGGGTTGTTGGTGAGGATGCGGATCGAGCTCAGGCCCAGGTCGGCCAGGATCTGCGCGCCGATGCCGTAGTCGCGCAGGTCGACCGGCAGGCCGAGCTGGAGGTTGGCGTCGACGGTGTCGAAGCCCTCGTCCTGCAGGTTGTAGGCGCGCAGCTTGTTGAGCAGCCCGATGCCGCGGCCCTCCTGGGCGAGGTAGAGCAGCACGCCGGCGCCCTCGCGCTCGATCTGCGCGAGCGCCGACTCGAGCTGCTCGCCGCAGTCGCAGCGCAAGGAGTGGAAGACGTCGCCGGTCAGGCACTCGGAGTGCACGCGGACGAGCACGTCGTCCTTGCCGTCCACGTCGCCCTTGACCAGCGCGACGTGGTGCTTGTCGTCGACCAGCGAGCGGTAGCCGACGGCGCGGAACTCGCCGTAGACGGTCGGCAGGCCGGTCTCCACGACGCGCTCGACGAGCCTGTCGTGCTTGCGGCGGTAGGCGATCAGGTCGGCGACCGTGATCATCTTGAGGTCGTGGCTGCTCGCAGTACGGGATCAGGTCCGTGACCCGGGCCATCGTCCCGTCCTCGTTCATGATCTCGCAGATCACGCCGCTGGGATTGAGGCCGGCGAGGCGCGCCAGGTCGACCGCCGCCTCCGTCTGCCCGGTGCGCTCGAGCACGCCGCCCGGCTTGGACTTCAGCGGGAAGACGTGGCCCGGCTGCACGAGGTCGCGCGGCACGGACTCCGGGTCGATCGCGACCTGGATGGTGCGCGCGCGGTCGGCCGCCGAGATGCCGGTGGTGACGCCCTCGCGCGCCTCGATGGAGACGGTGAACGGCGTCTCGAACGGCGACTCGTTCTTGGCCGCCATCAGGTCCAGGCCGAGCTCCTCGCAGCGCTCGGGCGTCAGCGACAGGCAGATGAGCCCGCGCCCGTGCGTCGCCATGAAGTTGATCGCCTCGGGCGTGACGAACTGCGCCGCCATCGTGAGGTCGCCCTCGTTCTCGCGATCCTCGTCGTCGCAGACGACGACCATCCGACCGGCGCGGATCTCGTCCAGCGCCTCCTCGATCGGGGAGAACACGCGCTCACGCACGGTCATAAGCCACCAGCCTTTCCACGTACTTCGCGAGCACGTCGACCTCCAGGTTGACGAGGTTCCCCTCCCCAAGGGATCCAAGATTCGTGCGTTCGAGCGTCTCCGGGATGAGGGAGACCTCGAGACCCCGTCGTCGTCGCAGCGCGAGCAACCGTCAGCGAGACGCCGTCGATCGCGATCGAGCCCTTCTCGACCACGTAGCGCAGCAGCGTCGGGTCCTCCGGCTCGACCCGCAGCCGCCGCGCGAAGCCGTCCTCCGTCCAGCCAGCGACGCGCGCGAGCCCGTCGACGTGACCCTGGACGACGTGGCCGCCGAGCCGGTCGGCGGCCCGCAGCGGCAGCTCGACGTTGACGCGCGAGCCGACCTCGGCGGAGCCCAGCGACGAGCGCCGCAGGGTCTCGTTCATCACGTCGGCGGTGAAGGCGCCGTCGTCGATCGTCGTCGCGGTCAGGCAGACGCCGTTGACCGCCACGGAGTCGCCCGGCGAGACCTCGCTCGTCAGCGGCGTGCCCACGTGCAGACGCACGCCGTCGGCGGTCTGCTCGACCACGCGCACCTCTCCGAGATCCATGACAAGTCCGGTGAAGACGGTTACCACTCCCTCATCCGGGCGCAGATGAGGACATCCTCGCCGATGCGCTCCGTCTCGAGCGAGAGCGCGCGCACAGCCTCCGAGATGCGCTCGGCGCCCTCGCCCTCGAGCGGGTCGCGCGCGCTGGAGCCGCCGACGACGACGGGGGCGATGAAGAGCGCGATCTGGTCGACCTCGCCGGCGTCGAGGAAGGCGCCGGCGAGGTGCGGGCCGCCCTCGAGCAGCACCGACGTGATGCCGGACGGAGCCGAGCTGGTCGAGCGCGGAGCGCACCCGGGCGGGCTCGTTCTCGCCCACGGAGACGATCACCTCGGCGCCGGCGACCTCGAGCGCGTCGGTGGCGGCGCGCGGGGCGGCGCGGGAGACGACGACGGTCAGCGGCACCTCGGCGGCACCGCGCACGAGCTGGGAGTCGAGCGGCAGGCGGCCCTCGGAGTCGAAGACGACGCGGCGCGGCTGGCGTTCGACGCCTTCGAAGCGGGCGGTGAGCAGGGGGTCGTCGGCGAGCGCGGTCCCGATGCCGACGACCACCGCGTCGCGCTCGGCGCGCCAGGCGTGCGCGCGGGCGCGTGAGGACTCGCCGGAGATCCACTTGGAGTCGCCGGTACGGGTGGCGACCTTGCCGTCCAGCGTCATCGCCGACTTGAAGAGCACATGCGGGCGGCCGGTGCGGGCGTGCTTGCGGAAGGGCTGGTTGAGCCGGCGCGCGGCGGCGGCGAGCGCCCCGTCGGCCATCACGACCTCGATGCCCTCGTCGCGCAGGATGCCCGGCCCGCGGCCGGCGGCGTGCTCGGACGGGTCGTCGGAGGCGATCACCACGCGAGCGATGCCGGCCTCGACGATCGCCTCGGTGCACGGCGGCGTCCGGCCCTGATGGGCGCACGGCTCGAGCGACACGTACATCGTCGCGCCGGTGACGTCGAGGTCTCCGCACGCGGCCAGCGCCTCACGCTCGGCGTGCAGCCGGCCGGCGGCCTCGTGGAAGCCCTCGCCGACGACGACACCGTCCCGGACCACCACCGCGCCGACCACCGGATTCGGTGACGTGCGGCCCTGCCCCCGCTCGGCCAGTTCGATCGCCCGGGCGAGATGGACTTCGTCGGCTGCGAGGAGCGTCGACACGCTGTCAGGAGGTTACGGGGCCTAGGTGCACTTGCCGCCGTGTGAGGCGGAACACGGTGATCTCGGGACCGGGCCGCTCGTAGTCGAGCGGGCGCCAGTTGTAGGAGTCGTCGAAGGAGAACGGCAGGTCGGCTCGGCGCCCTGGGCGAGCGGGCTGAGCGAGTAGACGGTGTCCGCGCGCTGCGTGAGCGCCTCGTAGTACTTGATCGCGTACGGGGCGCGGTCCGGCGTCACGTACGGCCGGCCGGCGAGGACCGACCCGGTGATCACCCAGCAGAAGCCCTCGCGCTCGTAGTGGTCGATCAGGTCGGGCCGCAGCGAGTACTCGTAGTCCTCGAGCTTGGGGCTGCGCACGAGCGCCTTCTTGCCCTCCGGCGTGATGCGGAAGTGCGAGGTCGCGCGCTTCTACCCACGGCTCGGCCCAGGCGTCCGGCGCGATCGGCTCGAGCACGATCTTCGAGCCCTCCGGGATGTTGGCGAGCATCCACTCGCGCGCGATCTCGCGCGTGTCGTCGCGGGTCATCACGACGTCGTTGTGCAGCGAGAGCACCAGGCCCTGCGCGCCGAGCGCGAGCGCCGCGAGCCGCGGCGACGGACCATCCCGGCAGGCGGCGGATCCGCTCCAGCAGCGTGACCGCGCCCCAGGCCGCGAGCAGGATCAGGAAGGGATAGGCCGGCAGCGCCCAGCGGGCGAAGAAGCGGTCCTGCGAGCCCATGATCGCGAAGAACAGCAGCGGTGCGGGGAGCAGCACCATCGCCACGCGGTAGCGCCTGGCCCACAGCGGCAGCGCCGCCGCGACCGCCGCGATCACGGGCAGTGCGCCGAGCCCCCACAGGAGCGTCTGGGCGTAGTAGCGCAGCGGGTGGATCAGCTCGAGGCCGAGCTTCTCGCCGCCGTCCGAGGACGCGGAGGACTGCTCGTCCAGGCCGGCGCGGAACGCCTCGAAGTTCAGCAGCGCGTACGGGTTCAGCGCCAGGAACCCGGCCAGCGCGGTCGTGCCGACGGCGAGCAGCCCGCGCCAGCGCCAGCGCGGCGCCAGCAGCGCGGCTGCGATCACCGCGACGAGCGCGATGCCGGCCGTGTACTTGAAGGCCGCCGCCACGCCGACGGCCGCACCGGCGAGCGCGAACTCGCGCAGCCGGCCGGTCTTCAGGATCCCGGCCGCGCCGGCGATCGCCAGGCAGACGGGCAGCACGAGCGCCGCGTCGTTGAGCGCGAAGTGCCCGTAGTGGACCGGCAGGAAGGCGACGGCGAGCAGCGCGGCGGCGACGAACCCGACGCGCCGGTCGAACAGCCGCGTCCCCGCCCAGGCCATCGCACCGACCGACAGCGCCGCCAGCACCGCGACGGTGACGCGGGCGTAGCCGAACACGAGGCCGGGGTCGGTGGCGACGAGCTCCCGCGTCTCCTCCCCGCCGAAGCGCAGCCAGTACAGGACGTGGAACACGTACGTCAGCGCGGGCGGATTGATGAAGTACCGCGGGTCGTAGTCGTGGTCGAACATCCCGACCGCCCGCGGCACGAAGTGCGCGCCCTCGTCGACGTTGTAGACGTACGGCAGGCCGACCTCGAGGCCCCACAGGCGCAACCCGAACGCCGCCGCCATCAGCGCCAGGACGGCGATCAGGAACGGGTATCGCCTACGCGCAGCGGGCATAGGCGGCGTAGTCGTCGGTGCGGGCGACCAGGTCGAAGCCGGCGGGCGGCAGCTGGTCGGCGGCGGGGTCGAAGTCGTTGCTCCAGGCGTGCTTGAAGACCGCGAAGCGCCCGAGCACGACGACCGCCACGCCGGCCTCCTGCTCACGCGAGCGCACCCGGTCGCGCACGGCGTCCGCCGGCAGGTCGGCGAGGTAGCGCGCGTCGGGAACGAGCTTGTGGTTGGGCAGCGTCAGCTCGCCGCACTCAAGCGCGGAGCGGACCTCGGGGTCGTCGAGCAGCCGCACCAGCGACGCGTGCGCGTCACCGCGGAAGGACAGCTCGTCGTCGAAGCGCCGCAGGTCCACGTTCGTCGCGGTGTAGACGACGCCGAGCGCCACGGCAACGCCCCGCGGCCACCATCCACCCGCTTCGCAGCCGACCGCGCTCGAGCAGCGTCCACCCGCCGAGTGCGACCGCGGCGAACACCATCGCCCCCAGCGCGGCGACCACGAGGTAGCGCTCGATCGCACTCAGCCCGGCGGCGGCGATCGCCACGAAGGTGACGACGCCGGACGCCGCCAGCACCCCCGGCCACAGCGCGCGACGCGGGAACAGCAGCACCGCCGCCACGACGCCGATCGCCGCCAGCGCGATCACCGGCAGCTTCACGATCTCCGTCAGGAAGTCCGGCACCGCGCTCGGCACGTCCCCCAGCCCCACCGAGCGGCCCGAGATCCTCCGCCGACGCACTGGTCGAGTTCAGCGAGAAGAACGGGTCCCCCGTCACCACCAGGTCCGTCAGCACCCACAGCACCGGCGCCACCCCCGCCCACGCCGCCCACCGCAGCCGAAACAAGTGGCCTGCCCGCTTGTTTCACGCCGGGAGCGTCCAGAGGAAGTAGAGGCCGGCGAGGAGCCAGGCCTCGGGGCGCAGGAGGCCGGCGAGGGCGAGCAGGGCGAAGACCGCGGTGCCGCGGCGGGGCTGCTGCGCCTCCAGGGCGATCGCCCAGACGACGAGTGCGAGGTACGGGATGTCGATGTAGCCGCGGACGGCGAGGAAGGCGAAGTCGAAGCGGCTCATCAGCAGCAGCGGCGGCGATGACGCCGACCAGCGGGGTGAAGGCGACGGCGGCGAGCCGGTACATGCCCGCGACCAGGGCGACGAAGCCGGCGAGGATGACGAAGATCCACAGCCGGTCGGCGACGTCGCCGAACAGGTTGAGCAAGGCGCCGACGACGATCGCCAGCGGGTGCTGCGTCGGCGCGCGGAAGCCCTCGAAGCCGGGCAGCTGGCCGTCGAGCAGCTCCTGGCCCCACAGCAGCGCGTAGTACGAGTCGTACGTGGGATACGTCGGGTACAGGAGCGTGCCGGCGAGGGTGGCCACGCAGAGCCCGGCGAACGCAAGGAAGGTCCACCGCGGCATCCCGGCGGGAGCGTATCGTTCGGTGCGGTGAAGCTGGTCATCCAGATCCCCTGCAAAGACGAGGAGGATTGCCTCCCGATCGCGCTCGCCGCGCTGCCGCGGGAGGTCCCCGGCTTCGACACCGTCGAGTGGCTCGTGATCGACGACGGGTCGCGCGACCGGACCGTCGAGGTCGCCCGCGAGCTGGGCGTCGAGCACGTCGTGCGCCTGCACGAGAACAAGGGCCTGGCGACCGCCTTCCAGGCCGGCCTCGACGCGGCGCTCAAGCTCGGCGCCGACGTGATCGTCAACACGGACGCCGACAACCAGTACGACGCGCGGGACATCCCGGCGCTGGTGGCGCCGATCGTCGCCCGCGCAGGCCGACATGGTCGTCGGCAACCGGCAGACGGACACGATCGACCACTTCTCCCCGACCAAGAAGCTCCTGCAGCGTGTCGGGTCCTGGGTGGTGCGGCGCGCCTCCGGGACGAACATCCCCGACGCGACATCGGGCTTCCGCGCCTACAACCGCGAGGCGGCGCTGAGCCTGCAGGTCGTCTCGCACTTCACCTACACGCTGGAGACGCTCATCCAGGCGGGTCGGCTCGAGGTGTCGGTCGACCACGTGCCCGTGCGCACCAATCCCAAGCTGCGCGAGTCGCGGCTCGTCGGACTCGACGGGCAAGTACGTGCGCCGCAACGGCGCGGCGATCTTCCGCGTCTACGCGATGTACGCGCCGCTGCGCGTCTTCCTCACCGCGGCCGCCGTGCTCGGCGTCATCGGACTGGCGGTGTTCGCGCGCTTCTTCGTCGCCTTCCTCGGCGGTGACGGCAACGGCCACGTGCAGTCGCTGATCGTCGGCGCGGTGCTCATCAACGCCTCGGTGGTGCTCGCCGCGCTCGGGATCATCGGCGACCTGCTCTCGGGCCAGCGGATCATGCTCCAGCGGGTCTTCGAGCGCGTCCGGCGCGTCGAGCTCGAGCTCGGCGTCGCGCCCTCGCACTACGAGGGTGACGGCGTGCGCGAGCCGCGTCGAGCTGTGACAGTCGTCCCGACCGGCAACACGTACGACAAGTACGGGACGACGCAACCCGGTCGCCAGGCGGCTGATGGCCGGCTTCGAATCCGCGCTGGACGACCTCTTCACCCGCGCCGCCCCCGAGTCCCTGCTCGACGTCGGCTGCGGCGAGGGCGTGCTGACGGAGCGCTGGGCGCAGCGGCTCGGCCCGGAGCGGCCCGTCGTGGGGATCGACCTCGACGACCCCGAGCTCCGTGCCGAGTGGGCGGCCCGCGCGCGGCCCGGCCTCGAGTTCCGGACGGGCAGCGCGACCGCGCTGGACTTCGAGGACGGCGCGTTCGACACGGTCACGGCGATCGAGGTCCTCGAGCACGTCGACGACCCCGAGGCGGCCCTGGCCGAGCTCGCCCGGGTCGCGCGGCGGCATCTGCTCCTGTCCGTCCCGCGCGAGCCCGTCTGGCGCGCGACGAACCTCGCCCGCGGCGCCTATATCCGCGATCTCGGCAACACGCCGGGACACGTCAACCACTGGTCGCGGGCCGCTTTCACCCGCCTGGCGGGCCGGTTCGGCGCCGTTGTCGAGAGCAGATCGCCCTTTCCCTGGACGATGGTTCTGGTTTCGGCCGAAAATCCTGGGGTGCTCCCCTGATGGGTCGGATAAGCCCCGAGGCCGATGGGTACCTCACGATGATCATGAGCGCGGGACAGCCCCTCACGGTCGCCATCGACCAGACAGAACCAGTCGTCGTCATCACGGCGACGGGAGAACTCGACGCGGCCACGGTCGGCCGCCTCGATTCGGCGATCGATGAGGCGATCCGCACGTCCGAGCGGCACGTCGTGCTCGACGCGGGGGACGTGTCGTTCGTCGACTCGACGGGCATCACCGCGCTGGTCAGCGGCCTGCGCCGGCTCAACCGTGCCCGTCGCCGGCTCGCACTGGCGTGCTCCAACGACGGCCCGCTCGGCCGCGCCCTGCAGCTCACGGGCCTCGATCACACCTTCGAGCTGCACGCGACGGCCGACGACGCCGTCATCGCCCTCTCGGGCGCTCCGCTGATCGGGCGGTAGATCGCGGGTCGCCCCGCGACGGCCTGGCTCGCACCAGTAGACCTACATCCGTGCCCGACGCACCGGATGCGTCGCCGGAGCCGATCGAGCGTCAGCGCGTCGAGAGCGCGCGGCGGCTCGTGGCCGCGGAGGAGGCCGAGCGCCGGCGCATCTCCCGCGAGTTGCACGACGAGGTCGGTCAGCTGATCACCGTCGCCCTCCTGCAGGTCGACCACGCTGCCCTGGGGTCGCCAGATCAGGCGCACGCCCGCCTCGAAGCGGTCCGCGCGACGCTGGAAGCGACGCAGGAGAGCGTGCGCGGGCTGGCGCGTCGGCTGCGGCCCCAGATGCTGGACGACCTCGGGCTCGCCAACGCGCTGCTGTCGCTGGCGGCCAGCTTCAACGTCGCGGAGGGAGGCCCCGTGGGGGCGGACCATCGCTGCGGGCGCGCTGCGCGGCCTCACACGCGAAGGAGAGCTCGCCCTGTATCGCGTCGCTCAGGAGGCGTGCACCAACGCGATGCGTCACGCGGGCGCCGGCGCCGTCTCGATCGCCGTGACGCGCGAGGCTGCGTACACCGTGCTCACCGTCACCGATGACGGCAACGGCCTGGCGGTCATGGACGGCTCAGGCTCGGGCATTCACGGGATGATCGAACGGGCCGCGGCTGCGGGTGGCTCCTTGAAGCTGTTCAGCGTCCCCGGCCGCGGGACGCGCGTGGTCGCGCGACTGCCGGCCAAGATGGGGGTGCACCCTCACACCGCGCAGGACCCGTTGCGGGCAGACTGAGGGGGTGGGACTACCCGGACGATCGCGAGGATCACAGGCCACGTGGATGCGACTGGTGCTGAGCATCCGCCTGGTTGCGGTGGCGACGGCCGTGGCACTGTTGCTTTTGCATCGTGTGACCTCCCACGACCTCGTGCTGGTCGCCGCCGGCTGTCTGTATCTGCTGATCTCAGCACTGGCGGTGCGGTTCACACCCGGTCTCCTGAGCCACCGCGCGACGTGGCTGATCGACTCCGGCATCGCCCTGACGCTCATCGCGCTGTCGGGCGACTGGCGCAGCCCCTTCTTCCTGCTCGCAGTCGTGTCGCTCGTGGTCCCTGCGGCCACCCTGCCGGTGCGACAGGCCGTCGGCGCGGGCATGGCCTTCTCGCTCGTGTACTTCGTCATGGGCCTGTTCATCGGTCCCGACGTGCTGGCGACGGAAAGCCAGACCACGCTGGAGACCCTGGCCACACACCTCGTTGCGCCGGTCCTGGTCGCGTTCGGCGTCGCTTACGCCGCCCATTCGCTGCGCGACCTCGACGTCGAGCGGCGCCGAGTGGAACGGCTGGCGATCGAGGCGGAGCGGCGCCGGATCGCGTGGGAGCTGCACGACTCCGCCAAGGCGCGCGTGCACGCCGCCCACCTTGTGCTCAGCTCGCTCGAGGGCGCTTCTGCGGAGGTCACCCGCACCGTCGTCGCGCAGGCGCTCGGCGAGCTCGAGGCCGCGACCGCCGACATGGGCACGAGCCTGGCCGAGCTGCACTCTCCGCTCGAGGGCCGGCCGCTCGGCCAGGCGCTGCGCGAGCGCGCCCGGGAGCTCGCGGTGCCCGGCGGGCCCCGCCTGAGCGTCAACGGAGACATCGGCGAGCTTGAACCGCTGTCCGCCGCCCACGCGTTCCGGATCGCCAGCGAGGCCCTGATCAACGCCGCGCGGCACGCGCACGCGAGTCGCATCGACATCACTCTGTCCGAGGAGGACGCCGGGACCCACGTGATCGTGCGCGATGACGGCAGGGGCATGCCGCCCGAGTCGCGGATCGCGTCCAACGGACTGCGCGTGATGCACAGCCGCGCCACCACGATCGGCGCCAAGCTCGACATCGGCCCAGGTGCTGACGGTTCGGGCACGGTCGTGACCCTGCACATCCCAAAGGGAGCCAACCACTGATGATCCGCATCGCCGTTGTCGACGACCACCCCGCGCTTCGTGCCGGGCTCAAGACCGTGCTCGCCACCCAACCGGACCTCGTGCCGGTCGGGTTCGCCGAGCGCGAGACCGACCTTTGGCCGGTGCTCAATACCACTGACCCGGACCTCGTGCTGCTCGACTATCACATGCCCGGTAGCGACGGACTACAGGTCTGCCGCGCCATAAAGAGTCGGCCGCTGCCCCCTCGTGTGCTCCTCTACACGGCCTACGCCGGCGGGGAGCTGGCTATTCCCGCCGTCCTGGCCGGTGCCGATGGCGTCGCCGGCAAAGGCATCCCCGCCCAGCGCCTGTTCGAGCTGATCCGGGCGGTGGCGGCCGGCGAGCGCGTCCTGCCGCCCGTGTCGGCGGCGGTGCGCGAGGACGCCAGCCGGAGGCTCGATCCTGAGGACCTGCCGATCCTCGGCATGGTGCTCGAGGGCACCCCACTTCCAGATGTCTGCGAGGTCCTCGGCCTCGACGGCCCGGCCCTCACGCACAGGCTTGATGGCATGATCGGCCGTCTGCGCTTCGAAGTCGAGGTCTGATGGGAGTACCGCTCAAGGCACGCGTGCTGTTGGCCGACGACCATGAACTCGTCCGCAGCGGCCTGCGCCTGATCGTCGATGGCGAGCCCGACTTCGAGGTCGTCGCCGAAGCCGCGAACGGCGAGGATGCCTTCCGGCGCGCCCTCGCCGACGATATCGACCTGGCGCTGCTGGACATCTCGATGCCACGCCTGACGGGGCTGCAAGCCGTCCGGCGTCTCTCCGAGCACCGGCCCGCCCTTCGCGTCCTGCTGCTCTCGATGCACAACGACGAGCGCTACGTTTTCGAGGCGCGCGACGCCGGTGCCTCCGGCTATGTGCTCAAGTCCGCGGCGGCCCGCGAGCTCCTCTGCGCCTGCCGAGCCGCACTGCGTGGCGCGCCGTTCACGTTCCCGGCCGGCGTGGCCCCGGCCGCCCGCGCGAGCCTCGCTGATGGCGGGGGGAGCGCCCCGGGGCTCACACGCCGCGAGACCGAGGTGGCCAAGCTCATCGCCGAGGGGCTGTCGACACGGGACATCGCCGGCCAGCTCGTCATCTCCGTCAAGACCGTGGACCGTCATCGCGGCAAGATCTTCGCGAAACTGGGCGTCACCGACCGCGTGGCGCTGGCGCACTACGCCATCCGGCACGGGCTCGTCGAGCCTTGACCCGGCGCACGCTGCTGCCGTCCGGGCGTTGGCTCGTCGTCGCCGATCTGCTCGTCATCGCCTGGGTGACGTTCTGGCTCGTCGTCGGTGTTCGCGTGGGCTTCGAAGTGCGCGACCTCGGGCGAATCTCGAGCAGCGTGGAGCGGGTCGGCCAGGCGGTGTCGGACACCGGGAAGGCGCTCGCCGGACTGGACCGGCTGCCGGTGGTCGGTAACGAGTTGGCCGCGCCCGCCGAGCCGATCCGTGAAGCCGGCGAGGCCGCAAAGGTCACCGCTCAGGGCAGCCGCACGGCCGCACGAGACCTTTCGCTGCTGCTGGCCCTGTCGATCGCCTTGGCGCCGAGCCTGCCGATGCTGATGCTCTACCTCCCCGATCGGATCGAGACCGGGCGCGACCGGCGCAGCATCGCGCAGGCCACGGCTCAAGGGCGACTTTCGGGTGAGCTCGAGGAGCTGCTGGCTCGCCGCGCGGTCGTCCACCTGCCTCTGCACCGCCTCCAGGCGATCACCGACGATCCGGTAGCCGACCTGGCCTCCGGCCGTCACGCGAAGCTGGCGCGGGCCGAACTGCGCCGGCTCGGTGTCCGGGACGCGTGATGCGCCGCCGCTACGCCGCCTTCGTGGTCCGAGCGCGGTGGGCGGTGGTCGCGGCGTGGGTGCTCGCAGCAATACTGTCGGTCGCAGTGCTGCCCGGGGTCGGCAGCGGCGGCTCGCTCGGCGCGCTGGTGCCCTCCGACTCGCCGGCGATCGACGCCGAGCGGCGCGCTGCCGAGCTATTCGGCTTCCCCGTGCTGAGCCGCGTCGCCGTCGTCGAGCGCAAGCTGCCTCAGCTGAGCAGCGCCGATGTCCAGCGCGTGACGCAACTGGGAGCGCTGCTCTCGGCCGGCTCGTTACCGGCTCACCGCAAGGCCGTGCTCGGCGCGTTCCCGTTGATCAACCGCTTCGGGCCGGACGGACTCGTGCGCGACCGCAACACGACGGCGATCACGTACCTGCTGACCAACCCCGACTACGGGACGGGCCGGACGAATCGGGCAGCGCTCGCTCTCGTCGAGGCACAGGTGAGCCCGTTCGCCGACAGCGCCGGCGTCACCGGCGCGCTGCCGGCGCGCGCCGCGCAGGTCGACGTGATCGCCAAGCGGCTGCCGCTGGTCGAGCTCGGCACCGTCCTACTGGTGGCGCTCGCCGTCGGGCTGTACTTCCGCTCACTGGTCGCGCCGTTCCTCGTGCTGGTGAGCATCGCCCTCCCCTACGTGGTGGCGGTCCACTTCGTCTCCGGCGTCGGCAACGAGATCGGGCTGCCGATGCCCAAGGAGGTCGAGCCGGTGATGGTGGTGCTGCTCTTCGGCATCCTCACCGACTACGCACTGTTGCTGCTGTCGCGCTTCCGGCGCCGACTGGCGGAGGGAGAGGACCCGCGCGAGGCGGCCGAGGGGACGATCGCCGACCAGGCCGGGATCATCGCCACCGCCGGCGTGGCGGTGATCGCCGGGATGCTGTCCCTGCTGGCCGCCCGGTTGAGCTTCTTCCACGCCTTCGGGCCGGGGGTCGCGGTGGCCGTGGCCATCGGGCTGCTGGCGGCGCTGACGTTCCTGCCCGCGATGCTGGCGATCTGCGGCGCTCGCGTGTTCTGGCCGTCACCACGTGCTCCGGCCGTCGCGCCGGCGCCACCGCGCGCCCGCAGCCTCGAGCTGGCGGCCCGCCGGCCGGTCACCGTGGTGGTCGGCTGCGTGGTGGCGCTCGGAATTCTGGCGACCGGATTGACGCGGTTGGACACCGGGCAGACGCTGATCCGCGGCCTGCCGAACGGCTCGGGCGCGCGCGAGGCCTACGAGCAGGTGCGCAGTGGATTCGTGCCCGGCGTATTGTCGCCCACCGTGGTGCTCGTCGAGGGCGACGCCGTCACGGGGCAGCGCGCCGAGCTGATCGAGCTGCAGCGGCGGCTTGCCGGCGTGCGCGGCGTCGCGGCGATGATCGGGCCCCGCCAGCAGCAGCTGAAGGTGGAGTTCGGTGCGGTCTACGCACCATCTGGCGACGCCGCGCGGATGCTGGCGATCTTCGACTCGGACCCGCTCGGCTCCCGCGCGATCCGTACGCTGGGTCGCCTGGATCGGGCCCTCGTCGACAGCGATCTCGACGCACGTATGTCCCTGGTCGGTGACACCGCTATCGCGGCGGAGGTCGTCCGTGGGTCCAGCGCGGACCTCGGACGCATCGGTCCGATCGCCGCGCTCGCGATCGCCCTCATCATGGGGCTGTTCCTGCGGGCCCTGGTCGCGCCGCTCTACATGCTCGCCGCCAGCGCGCTCGGGCTCGCCGCCGCCCTGGGGCTCACCGTCTACGTGTTTCAAGGTCTGCTCGGCTATTCCGAGCTCACCTACTACGTTCCGTTCGTCGCCTCTGTGCTGCTCCTGTCGCTGGGCTCGGACTACACGGTCTTCCTCGCCGGACACGTATGGGAGCAGGCACGGCACCACGACCTGCGCACGGCGCTCGTGCTCGGAGGGTCACGCGCCGCGGCGGCGATCACCGTTGCCGGAGTCGTACTCGCCCTGTCCTTCGCGCTGCTCGCGCTGGTCCCGCTGCAGCCCTTCCGGGAGCTCGCCTTCGTGATGACGGTCGGGCTCTTACTGGACGCGTTCGTCGTGCGCACGCTGCTGGTGCCGGCGCTGATCGCGCTCGTCGGCGAGCGCGGCGGCTGGCCCGGCGGCGCCCTGCGCGACTGAGGCCTACTGGTCGTCGGGTCGACGGCGATCCTGCTTGCGCCGAGCCTGCTTGCGCTTGGCGGACAGCCGGCGCTCGCGCGAACCGCGGGTCGGACGTGTCGCCGTGCGCGAGCGACGGACGTGCAGCGCGGTGGCGAGGCGTGCTTCGAGGCGCTCGAGTGCGAGCTCCCGGTTGCGGACCTGACTGCGGGTCTCCTGGGCCACGGCGCGCACGACCGGTCCCCAGCGGGCGACGATCCGGCGCTGTTGCGTTTCCGTCAACGAGTTCGACGCGACGACCTCGAAGGACGCTTCGATCCGCGAAGCGGTGACATTGGCGTGCTGTCCACCCGGCCCGGACGACCGGCTGGCACGAATCACCACTTCACTGACCGGTATCTCGACGCCCGGCGCCGGTCGGAGCGTTTCCACCCCCTGAACGTTACGCGTGCGTTGACGGCGGACCAGAGCGTGACTGGAGCGCCCCGCTACCGGTAAGTAGGTTTCCCGTGCGCGCGGTCGCGGGGGTCTGATGGCACGTCGGGTGGTTGCAGCCGCCGTGCTGATGCTCGCCGTGGCGGCGGTGTTCGTGCTGCTCAAGGGAGGCGGTTCTGGCTACGAGGTCGAGCTGCGCGTGCGCAACGCCAGCCAGCTCGTCAAGGGCAACCTCGTCCAGGTGGCCGGCACCCCGGTCGGGAAGGTCACCGGCATCCGGCTGGCCGACGACGGCCTGGCGGTCATCGCGATCACCGTCAACGACGACTACGCGCCACTGCGGCGCGGCACCCGGGCGATCATCCGCCAGGCATCGCTCTCCGGTGTGGCCAACCGCTACATCGATCTGCAGCAGGGACCGATGGACGGCGAGACGATCAAGTCCGGATCCGTCCTGCCGGCGGAGACGACGGAGGCCGCCGTCGACCTCGATCAGCTGTTCGCGACCTTCGACCCGCCGACGCGCGAGGCCGTGCGGACGATCATCACCGGCTTCGCCGACGCCACGGAAGGCCGAACCACCGAAGCGAACGAAGCAACGCGCTACTTCAACCCACTGCTCTCCGCCTCGCAGCGGCTGTTCGCCGAGCTGCACCGCAACGACGACGAGCTCGAGCGCTTCATCGTGAGCTCCGCTCAGCTGGTCACGGACGTCGAGGCCCAGCGCGAGGACGTGGCCGGGCTCGTCTCGAACTTCGGGCAGGTGTCAACCGCGCTGGCCAGCCGCGACACCCAGCTCGCCGACTCCATCAGCCGCCTGCCGGCCTTCCTGCGCAAGTCCAACACGACGTTCGTCAACCTGCGGGGAACCCTCGACGACGTCGATCCGCTCGTGAACGCCGCCGAGCCCGTCGTGCGCGATCTGCGCCCGCTGCTCGCCGATCTCAGACCGTTCGCCCGCGACGCGCGGCCGACCTTCCGCGATCTGGCCCGCACACTCGGGCGACCCGGCCCCGGCAACGACCTCGGAGAGCTGCTCCGCATCCAGCCCGAGGTGGCAGCGGCGACCACCGAGCGCGTCCGGGCCAACGGCGCCGAGCGAGCATCCACCTTCGCTGCGTTGAGCGACGCGCTGGAGACGGGCGCTCCGGAAATGGCCTTCTTCCGTCCCTACGCGCCTGACCTGACCGGCTGGTTCGACGACTTCTCGACCAGCGGCGCCTACGACGCGACCGGCGCCTTCTCACGCGCGGGCCTGGCGCTCTCGGCCTTCACCTTCACACCGGGGCTGGGCCTCGTGCCCGTGCCCCCGGCGCTGCGTGACGACGTGCTCGCCGCCGGTGCAGAGCTCGGCCGCAACAACCGTTGCCCGGGTTCGATCGAGCGCGGCGCGATCTTCAAGCCGTCGGAGGACTTCAACTGCGACGAGACCCAGGTGCCGATCGGGCCATGAGGCGCGCCCTGGTCATCGTCGCCGTAGCCATCGTCGCCGTCGGCGCGCTCGTTGCGCTGGGCGCCGGCTCGGCGTCGAAGGGGACGACCTACAAGATCGTGCTCGACAACGCCTTCGGGCTCGTATCGGGCGCCGACTTCAAGGTGGGCGGCGTCGTCGTCGGTTCGATCTCGGACCTCGACGTCGACCGGGGAACGGCGCGCGCAGTGGTCGAGGTCGAGGTGGCTGAGGTCACGGGCGGCTTCGGCGGGCTGCGCGACAGCGCCGAGTGCACGGTCAAGCCGCAATCTCTGATCGGCGAGTACTTCATCGACTGCCAGCCGGGTGAGCGCGGGGAGCTGCTCGCGTCCGGGGCGACCGTTCCCGTCGAGCAGACGCGTTCGCCGATTCCACCCGATCTGGTGCTCAACGTGATGCGCAAGCCGATCGCCGAGCGCTTTTCGATCATCCTGTCGGAGCTGGGCGTCGGCTTTGCCGCACGGGGCGACGACGTGCAGGCCACGATCCGGCGCGCCCTGCCCGCGCTCGACACGACCAACGACGTGCTGGCTCTGCTGGCCGAGAAGCGCCGGACGCTCGCGTCCCTGGCGCGCGACTCCGGTCAGGTGCTGCAGGTGCTCGGCCGGCGCCGCGAAGACGTCGGCGACTTCGTCGTCGAGGCGCGGGACGCCGCCGCGGCGACGATCGAACGCCGCGCCGAGCTGGCGGAGACGGTGCGCCGGTTCCCGGGCTTCCTCGAGCAGCTCGAGCCGACGATGGTCGATCTCGGAACCGCTGCGCGCCTGCAGGCGCCCGCTCTGGCGGACCTGCGCGCCGCAGCACCATCGGTCACCGCGCTGCTCGACACGCTGGGTCCGTTCGCGCGGGCCTCGGATCCGGCCGTCGACACGCTCGGCGACGCCTCGCGCGCCGGCCGGACGGCCTCCCGGGAGGCGACCTCGCTGGTCGACGAGCTCGAGGAGCTCGGCCTCCGGAGCCCCGAGCCGGCCAACAACCTCGACGTCATTCTCGACCATCTCGACAACCGCCGCTTCGCGGTCGAAGAAGACCCCGATTCCCCCGGCGGCAAGGGCTACACGGGCCTCGAGGCTCCGCTGCAGTACATCTACGACCAGTCGCTCGCCATCAACCTGTTCGATCAGCGCGGCTACTCGCTGAAGATCAACCTCAGCGCGGGTTCGTGCGGTGAGTACACGACCGCCGACGACGTCAACGCGAGCGCCGCTTCCCGCGCCGAGTACGACCGCTGCAACCAGAACCTCGGCCCCAACCAGCCGGGCATCACGACGCCTGACCCGGATCCGCAGGCGGCGACACGCTCGACGGACTCCGGCGCGCGACCGGTGGGCGACGACGGGCCCGTCGACCCCGACGCGACGGCCGCCCCCGACGCGACCGCCGCTCCCGGCGCGAGCCCGACCCCGGCGCCCACGCCGACCACGGACGAGGAACAGCCGCTGCTCGGCCTGCAGCCGCTGCAGGACCTCGTCGACCAACTACCGGACGCCACGGATCCGCTGACCGACCCGCTGCGCGGCGATTCACCCCCACCGCAGCAGGACCTCCTCGACTTCCTCCTCGGTTCATGAAGCGCTCCGCGGGACCACAGGCGCTCGGCAATCCGGTGCTCGTAGGCGCCGTGACGATCCTCGTGGTGATCGTCGCCGTCTTCCTGGCCTACAACGCCAACAGCGGCCTGCCGTTCGTCCCCACCTACGAGCTCCGAGCGCAGATCCCCAACGGGGCACAGCTCGTGGCGGGCAACGAGGTGCGCGAGGGCGGCCACCGGATCGGGACGGTGACGGAGATCGAGACGGCGCAACGGTCCGACGGCACGATCGGCGCGGAGCTCCTGCTCAAACTCGACGCGGACGCCGGCCCGATTCCGGCTGACTCCGAGGTCACGGTGCGCCCGCGCTCCGCCCTCGGACTCAAGTACGTCGAGCTCAACCGAGGCGATGCCGCCGACACGCTCGCCGAGGGGGCCACCATCCGCGTCGGCGCCGAGGCCTTGGCACCCGAGCTGCAGGAGTTCTTCAACCTGTTCGACGAGCGCACGCGTTCGAACGTCCAGGCCAACCTGACCGAGTTCGGCAACGCCTTCGCCGGTCGTGGGCTCGACCTCAACCGGGCGTTCGAATCGCTTCCGCGCTTCCTGGGGGCCGTGCCGCCGACGATGACCCTGCTGGCCGCCCCGTCCACGGGCCTGCAGACGTTCTTCGAGGAGCTCGGCGACGCGGCCAGACTGACCGCGCCGCTGGCGGAGACCGCGGCGGACGGCTTTCGTGCGGGTGCCGATACGTTCGAGGCGCTCGCACGGGACCCCGGTGCACTGCAGGAGACGATCGCCGAGACGCCGCCAACGCTCGAGGTCGGCACCTCGGCGCTCGCCAACTCGCGTCCGTTCCTGCGCTCGCTGGCCGGCGTGTCGGACGAGCTGAGCCTCGCCGCGGGCGAGCTGCGCCTGTCCGCGCCCCCGATCCAGGCGGCGCTCGAATCGGGCATCGAGCCGCTGCAGGCGACGCCGGCCCTCAACCGACGCCTCGTCGGCACCTTCGGCGCGCTCACGCAGCTGGCGCGCGACCCGGCCAGCGACATCGGCGTCGCCGGCCTCACCGAGACGATGAACGCCGTCAACCCGCTGGCGCGCTACATCGGCCCCCACGTCACGGTCTGCAACTACTGGAACTACACGTGGACCTACCTGGCCGACCACATCACCGACCGCGACCAGACCGGCCAGGTCCAGCGCATCCGCGTCAAGGAGAACAACGGAGAAGCGATGGGGCTCGGCTCCTTCGGCGCCGCTGATCCCATCCAGGGGCTCCACGCCCAGCCCTACGGCGCGGCCGTCGACGAGAACGGCAACGCCGACTGCGAGCAGGGTCAGCGTGGCTTCGTGGACTTCAACGCCGACGGCCTGGACCCCTCGACCGGCCTCGTCGGCGACGCCGACACGCCCGGGCTGCAGGGCACCACGTTCGACGGCCGGCCGCGCGTGCCCGCGCGCCAGACCTTCACGTCGCGCCCCGAGGGCTCGCCCGGCATCGATCCTGGGGACCTCCGGCCGTGAAGCGCTCGCGCCTCTCTCCCTTCGCCGCTGGGCTGATCGCGCTGGTCGTGGTCGCGGCCGGGACCTACCTCGGCTTCACGAAGTCGATCCCGTTCCGGAGCCACTTCGAGATCAAGGCCAGCTTCGACTCGTCGAACAACATCAAGAAGAACTCGCCGGTCCGGATCGCCGGTGTCGAGATCGGCAAGGTGTCCAAGGTCGAGCCGACCGAGCCCGGCGCGAGCTCGGCGGTGGTCACGCTGCGTATCGACGAAGAGGGCATGCCGATCCACGCCGACGCGACCGCGAAGATCCGGCCGCGCATCTTCCTCGAGGGCAACTTCTTCGTCGACCTGACCGCCGGCTCGCCGTCTGCGCCGGAGCTCGAGGACGGAGACGCCATCCCGGTCACCCAGACGGACACCCCGGTGCAGCTCGACCAGGTCCTCAAGGCGCTCAATTTCGACACCCGCGAGGATCTGCGGCTCACGCTGTCGGAGTTCGCCTCCGCGTTCGACTCCGGCCTGGACGAGAGCTTCAACCGGTCGCTGCGCGACCAGGCGCCCGCCTTCCGCTTCACGGCCATCGTCGCCGACGCGCTGCTCGGCCGCCGTCCGCACGACCTGTCGGATTCCATCCGCGACTTCGGCACGACGGCCGCCGCGCTGGATCGCTCGCCGCCCCGTCTGCGCTCGCTGCTGGCGAACTTCAATACCACGGCCGGCGCGCTCGCCACCGAGTCGGACGACCTCGCGGACGCCGTCGAGGAGCTCCCGCGCACCCTGGACGCGGCCGGGCCGGCGTTCGACAGTCTCAACGCCTCCTTCCCGTCCGTCCGCCGCCTGGCCGTCCGGGCTCTACCGGGCCTTCAATCGTCGCTGCCCGCGGTCGCGGCGCTGCGTCCCCTGGTCGCCGAGTTGTCGGGCCTCGTGGGAGACGACGAGCTGCGCGGGCTCAGTCGCGACCTCCGCGCGGCGACCCCGGCCCTTGTCTCCCTGTCGGAGCGCTCGCTTCCGCTGTGGCGTCAGCTGCGTCCGCTGGCGTCGTGCCTGAACGGCGTCGTGCTGCCCTGGTCGCGCGACACCGTGCCTGACGACGCCTTCCCCGCCAGCGGACCGGTCTTCGAGGAACTGGCGAAGTTCCTCCCCGGCCTCAATGGCGAAAGCCGCTCGTTCGACGCCAACGGGCCTTGGTTCAAGGTGCTGGGTTCGGGCGGGGCCGAGACGCTCCAGCTGGGCAGCGGCCTCTTCGGCATCCCGCTGTTCCCCGTCGCCGGGGCCAACCCGCCCCCGACCATCAACCGCCCGCCGCTGCGGCCCCGGGTCCCGTGCGAGACGCAGGAGCGCCCCGACCTCGACACGAACCCCATCGGCCCGCCCGCGACAACGCAGGTGGACACCACCAGCGCGGTCTATCAGGAGCGCTACGCGAAGGCCAAGCGCGTTGCCATCGCGGCGCTGCGGGCCGACCTCCTGCGACGCGGGCTGGACACGCCGGTTCAGGCCGAGGACCTGACGGCGGGTGCGGTCGACGCGATCGCCGAGGCCACGGACAACCTCGGCCAGCTCGAGGCGCTGCGCGAAGGACGGTCGATCCGGTGAAGCGCGCGATCCGCGAGCACGCACGCGACTTCGCCGCGATCCTGGGTCTGCTGGTGATCGCCGGCGCCGTCTCGAGCGTCATCCTCACCAATCAGCGCTTCCGGTTCCCGATCTTCCAGGACAAGCCCGTGCGCATGTACGCGGAGCTCTCCAACGCCCAGGCCGTCACCCCGGGCCAGGGCCAGACGGTCGAGATCGCGGGCGTGAAGATCGGCCTGATCGCGAACGTCGAGCTGCGTGACGGCAGGGCGGTGATCGGGCTCGACATCGAGAAGCGCTTCGACGACCTCATCCACGCCGAGGGCACGAGCGCCCTGCTGCGCCCGCGAACCGGCCTCAAGGACATGTTCCTGCAGATCGACCCGGGCGATCCCGACTCGCCCCTCGCGCGCGAGGGCTTCACGATCCCGGCCCGCTCCACGCTCACCGACGTCGACCTCGACGAGTTCCTCGCCCAACTCGACACGGACACGCGCGAGCACCTACAGCTGCTGATCGGCGGCGCGGCCCGGGGCCTGGAAGGCCGGGGCATGGACCTCGCGGGGCTGTTCCGCCGCTTCGGCCCGACCGCACGCGATCTGCGGCGCGTGAACACCGCCGTGGCGGCCGAGCGCGAGGGCCTGCGCGACGCCATCAACGGGCTCGCGCTCGTCACCAGCGAGCTGGCCGGCAAGGACGAGGAGCTGGCCGGCCTCGTCGACACCTCGGCTGGCGTCTTCGAGGCCTTCGCGTCCGAGGACGAGAACCTCTCGGCGACGGTCGATCGGCTGCCCGGCGCGCTGCGGGCGACGACGTCCGCGCTGGGCGACGTCGAGCGCTTCGCGGCCGAGCTCGGCCCCGCCGCGGATGCGCTCGTTCCGACCTTCGCGGCGCTCGACCGCGCCAACGGCGTCGTCACCCCGATCGCCCGCCGCCTCACGCCGGTGATCGCGGACGAGGTGCGGCCGTTCGTGCGCGAGGCGCGTCCGCTCGTCAGCGACCTGCGGACGGCCTCACGCGGGCTGGCGAGCTCGCTGCCCGATCTGACCGGCAGCTTCGTGCGCATCAACCATCTCTTCAACCTGCTCGGCTTCAACTCCGGCGGCGCCGAGGGAGCCGACGTCGAGGGCCGCGACGAGGGGTACCTGTTCTGGCTGGCCTGGCTGGCGCACCAGACGACCAACCTCCAGAACATCGACGACGCGAACGGCCCGATGCGGCCCATCTTCCTGACCGGCACCTGCCAGACGCTCACCGCACTGGTCAACGGGCAGCCGGAGCTCGAGTTCCTCATGGGCCTCACCGGCGTGCTCTCCGAGCAGTGCAACAACCCGTCGACCCTTTCGATCGACGTCCCGCGCGCGACCAAGGAAATCGCGCGGGAGACGCGCGCCACGCTGCAGGAGGAGTCACGGTGAGCACTCGCGGCACCACCCGGGCGCAGCTCGCGGCGATGGTGGTCTTCGCCTTCTCCTGCTTCGGCCTGCTGTTGTTCCTGTGGCTGTCCTTCGGCGGCCCGGTGCCGCTGAAGCCGAAGGGCTACCAGTTCGAGGTGTCCTTCCCCGAGGCCACGACGCTGGCCGACGAGGCCGACGTGCGCGTCTCGGGCGTGAGCGTCGGGCGCGTGGTCGAGCTCGAAAGCGATCCGGCCGGCAACCGCACGTTGGCGAGGCTCGAGATCGACCGTGCCTACGCACCCGTCAACAAGGACGCCCGCGCGATCCTGCGCCAGAAGACGCTGCTCGGGGAGACCTACGTGGAGATGACGCTCGGCGCGTCCGACGCGGGTCAGCTCGCGGAAGGGGGCCGGCTCGCCGACGCCCGTGTCGCGCCGACGGTCGAGCTCGACGAGGTGCTCGAGCTGTTCCCGCCCGAGACGGTGGCCGACTTCCAGCGCTGGCAGGCGAACTCGGCGAAGGCGATCAACGGGCGCGGACAGGATCTCAACGCCGCGCTGGGCAACATCGCAGGCTTCTCCGACGAGGGTGCGGACCTGCTGACGGTCCTCAATCGCAATGCCGACACGGTCGGCGACCTGGTGCGCAACACCGGCGGCGTGTTCGAGGCCATCACCCGCGACGAGGCCCAGTACCGGGCCTTCATCGCCGACACGTCTCGCTGGCTCCAGGCGACCGCGTCCGAGCGGGAGGCGCTGGCCGAGTCGATCCAGATCTTCCCGACGTTCCTGCGCGAGTCACGCGCAACGCTGGCCCGGCTCGAGCGCTTCTCGGTCGACACGAAGCCGCTCGTCGACTCCCTCGGGCCCGTTGCTCGCGACCTCGCTCCGACGCTCGCCGACCTGCGGCGCACCGCCCCGGACCTCGAGACCTTCTTCGGCGCCCTCCCTGCGGTGATCGCCGCCTCGGAGGACGGGCTGCCGTCGCTGTCGCGGGTGCTGACGGGTCTGCGCCCGGTGCTTCGCGCCACCGGCCCGTTCCTCGCCCAGCTCAATCCGATCATCCAGTGGCTGCAACTCCAGCAGGGAACCGTGACGAACTTCCTCGACATGCCGGGCTGGGCGCTGCGCGGCCGGGCCAGCACGCAGATCGCCGGCTCGGGCGGGCACGTGCTGCCACAGCTCATCGTCGCCGGGTCGCAGACACTGGTGGCGCCGCAGCGCACCTCCGACAACCGCGGCAACGCCTACCTCGCGCCGGACGCACTGAACTTCAACACCTACCGCGAGGGCTTCAACATCCTGCCCAACTTCGACTGCGACCACATCGGCGGCGAGCGCAGGCCGGGGTCGGCCGGGCAGCCGGGCTGCGTCGTGCAGGAGCCCTTCACCTTCAAGGACAGCACGGGCAACTACCCGCGCGTGCTCAGCTCCGACTTCCCTCGATCCTCGACGCGATAGTGCGGAGGGCGGCGGCGGGATCGTCCCTGCCGTAGACCGCCGAACCGGCGACGAACAGCGTCGCGCCGGCCTCCGCGCACAGGCGCTGCGGTGTCCGGGCCGATGCCGCCGTCGACCTCGATCACGGCGTCGGGGTGCAGCTCGCACAGGCGGCGCAGCTTCGCGGGCGAGGCGTCGATGAACGGCTGGCCGCCCCAGCCGGGGTTCACCGTCATCGCCAGCACGAGGTCGGCGTCGCCGGCCAGCGCGGCCACGGCCTCAGCGGGCGTGCCGGGATTCAGCGCGACGCCCGAGCGGCAGCCCGCGTCGCGGACCGCCTGCAGCGCGTAGTGGATGTGCGGGGTCGCCTCGACGTGACAGGTGATGCCGTCCGCCCCGGCCTCGGCGAAGGCCGCGACGTGGCGCTCGGGCCGGTCGACCATCAGGTGGACGTCGACGACGCGCGCCGGCGGCGTGGACCTGCTCGGCGATCGCCTCGACCACGAGCGGGCCCATGGTGATCGGCGGGACGAAGTGGCCGTCCATGACGTCGACGTGGATGACGGTCGCGCCGGCGTCGAGCACGGTCGCGACCTGCTCGCCGAGCCGCGCGAAGTCCGCGCTGAGGATCGAGGGGGCGACCCCGGCCCAGGTCATATGGGCGCGAGCATCGAGCTTCGGCACTTCCCGCACTGGTACATCGCGGTGTTCGACATGCGCACGATCGTCGAGTGCTCCCCGCAGTTGGGGCAGACGGAACGCAGCTCGAACCGCGTCAGGCAGTTCACGCAGCGGTAGCGGCCGGGCAGGTTCGTCGGGCGCAGCCAGGGCTCCGAGCAGCCCGGGCACACGGGCCCGAGGTCGATCTCGTCCGTCACAGTGGTTTCACCCACCGTGCTACGAAGAAACCGTCCGTTCCGTCACGGTGCGGCAGGGTCTGGACCACAGCGGGATCGTCCCAGATGGGGTGGTCGGCACCGAAGCTCGCGACCTGGCGCTCGTTCTCGGGCGGCGAGATCGTGCAGGTCGAATAGACGAGCACCCCGCCGGGCTTGAGCGCGCGGACGCCCGCGTCGAGGATCTCGCGCTGCAGGACGGCGAGGCGCTCGGCGTCGTCCGGCTGCTTGCGCCAGCGGGCATCGGGCCGCGCGGCGAGCGTCCCGAGGTCGGTGCAGGGCGGGTCGACGAGGACGCGGTCAAACGGCTCGGCCGCCTCGTAGGCGCGGGCGTCGGCCACGACGATGTCGACCTCGGCGCCCATGCGGACCACGGTGCGCTCGAGCAGTCGCGGCGCGGGTCTCGTCGCGTTCGACGGCGGTCACCCGCCCGCCGAGGGCCGAGAGATGCGTCGTCTTGCCCCCGGGCGCCGCGCACAGGTCGAGGACCCGGTCACCCGGCTGCGGGTCGACGATGTGCGCCGACCGCCTGCGCGGCGCGCGACTGCGGCATCAGCCGCCCCTCCTCCCACAACTGGGAGCCGTGCACGTCGAACGGCGCCTCGAGCACGAGCCCCTCGGGCAGGCTCTCCGCCGGGCGGCTGGCGACCGGCAGGGCCGCAGCGAGCTCGTCGCGCGTGGTCTTGAGCGTGTTCGCCCGGACGGCGGCCTCCGGCGCGTTGTTGCCCGCCGCCATCAGCGCGCGCGCCTCCTGCGGTCCCCACTGCTCCCACCACCCTGCGGCGATCCACTCGGGGTAGGAGTACTTCAGCGCGGCTTCGGCCGGGCGTGCGGTCCGGCAGTGCGGCCACCAGGGCCTTCGCCTCTCGTGTCCCGCGCCGCAGCACGGCATTGACCAGACCCGCGCCACGCGGGCGCTCCGCCTTGGCCAGCTCCACCGCCTCCCCCACCGCCGCGTGGTCGGGCACGCGCTCGAGGAAGGCGAGCTGGAAGAGGCCGAGCCGCAGGGCGGCTCGCACCTCGGCGTCGAGCTTCTCCGGCGGCCGTCCGGCCAGGACCTCGATCAGGTGGTCGAGCGTCGCCCGGCGCTGCACGGTGCCGTAGGCGAGCTGGGTCGCAAGCCCGCGGTCGCGCACGTCGAGCTCGGCCCGGCGCGCCTCGCCGACGAGCGCCCGGTCGGCCCAGGCCCCCTCCTCGAACACGCGCATCAGGACCCGGAACGCCACCACCCGCGCTGGATGAGACCGCCGCCGTCGCCACGCCGTCCACGCTACGAGCCGTAAGGTGCGCCACTTGGAATGGCTCGGGCGCATCGGCCTGCTGGGACGGGGCGCGGTGTACGCCCTGGTCGGCGTGCTGTCGCTTCAGCTCGCGCTCGGCGCCGGCGGCAAGACCGCCGATCAGCAGGGCGCGATCCGGACACTGGCCGACGAGCCGGGCGGCACGGCGTTGCTGATCGCCCTGGCGGTCGCACTGCTCTCCTACTCGGCCTGGCGGCTCGGCAGCGCGTGGACCGGCCGTGCGGAGGGGTTCAAAGAGCGCGTGTCCGCCTTCATCTCGGGCCTCGCCTACGGCTTCCTCTGCGTGACGACGGTGCAGATCCTGACGGGCATCGAAAGCGGCTCGGCGATCGGCGCGGACGCGGCCACCGGCGGGGTTTTCGAGTTCGAGTACGGCCGGCAGATCGTCGGCGCGGTCGGCGCCGTCGTCGCGCTGGAGGGTCTCGCTCAGCTGCGCACCGGCCTGCAGCGCAAGTTCTGCGAGCGGTCACGCACCGAGAACATGCACGCCGCGACCGAGAAGGTCTTCGTGGCGGTCGGCGTCGCGGGCTACTGCGCTCGTGCGGTCGTCTTCGGGCTGATCGGCGCGTTCCTGATCAAAGCGGCCGTCGAGTACGAGGCGAAGGAAGCGATCACCCTCGACGGGGCCCTGGCTGAGGTCGCCCATGCACCGGCCGGGCCCGGTCCTGCTCGGCACGCTCGCGGCGGGTCTGATCGCCTTCGCCGTCTACTGCCTGTTCGACGCGCGCTACCGCGAGCGCTGAGCGCAGTAGGCGTCGCGCGTGGCGCGGTAGCCGGGCGGGCCTGTGGCGGCGGTGGAGATGAGCGACGCGGTGGCGGCGGCCTGCGCGTGGATGGAGTCGGCGACGGACTTGCGCTCCTCGTCGCTCTTGGCGTTGACGAGGCGCTCGGCGTTGCGCCAGACGCTCTCGCGCCAGAGCTTGACGAGCTCGGCACCGAAGATGTCGGACGCGGGCGCGGTGGACTCGAGCTGGAGCGATGCGAGCGGGTCGTAGCGGCGCGCGACCTCGCGGACGACCTCGTCGTAGGCGTCGTCGAGGATCTTGTTCTCGGCGTCGTGGTCGTCCTTGCGGGTGTGGCCCCTGGCGTCGCGGAGCGTGATCGCGGCGAGCATGAAGGGCATGTCGTTCTGGACGTGGGCGTTGATGCCGAGCAGCATGTCGCCGGCGCCCTGCTCGTCGCCTTCGCCGGCGGCGTCGAGCGCGATCTGCCAGGCCTCGGTCGACCGGCTCGCCGCGCTCGTAGGCCTTCAGCGTGCGGAAGTAGATCCGGGAGAAGAGCGCCACCTGGTAGATGATCCCGGCGCGGTCGCGGAAGATCTTCGGATCTGAGCGCATCGTGCGGCGCATCACCTGCGTGAGCGTCAGGTAGGTGGTGGCGAAGACCGCGCGGTGGTCGCAGCCGTAGCGGTTGCGCGTCTTGCGCAGGCGGCGGATCGTGTGGTCGACGCACTTCATCGACGCCTTGCGGCAACCGGGCTGCGGGCCGCCGGTCGTGCCGGGGTCGCTGGGCAGCGCCGGCAGCAGCGTGGTCCAGGGGACGTTGACCGGCTCCTCGGCGCGTGCGGACGCGCCGACGAGCACCATCAGCCCGACCAGAAGTGCGAGTCCCCTCCTCACCGCCGCCAATGATGACGGGTTTCCCCGTCGCCACGCGTCAGCAGGCATCCGGCGCCCGCCTGCGGGCTGCACCTCGAGCAGCTCGCCGTCCGCCCCGGCGTCCCAGACGCCGAGGAAGGAACCGTCCTCCAGCGGCACGCGCGCGCCGATGTGCGGCCGCAGCGCGCGGACGATCGAGCGGGTCGATCCGCTGGGGATCGAGCGTGCGGTCGTCCGCCGTGATCTTCTCCGCGTAGACGGGCTCGCCACTCTGCGGGACGGGCTCCGGGCGGTCGCGGAGGACCTCGCACGAGCAGCTCCGCGCCGCGCTCGGCCAGTCGTGCCGACAGCGTCCCGTAGTCGTCGTCGGGCGCGATCGGCACGGACTCCATCGCGTAGACGGGGCCGGAGTCGAGGCCGGCCTCGAGCTGCATGATCGCCACGCCGGTCTCCGTGTCGCCCGCCATGATCGCCCGCTCGATCGGGGCCGCGCCCCGCCAGCGCGGGAGCAGCGACGGATGGACGTTGAAGATCTCGTAGGCCGAGAGCAGCGGCTCCTTGATCAGCGCGCCGAACGCGCAGACGACGAGCGCGTCCACGTCGCCGAAGACCTGGTCGTGCACGTCCTCGGGCTGCGCGAGCGGGAGGCCGAGGGCCTCAGCGGCCGTCGCCACGGGCGGTGGGGAGAGCTTGCGCCCGCGACCCTGGCGCCGGTCGGGCCGCGTGACCACGAGCGCGACCTCGTGCTCGGACGCGGCCAGCCGCTCCAGCACGGCGACGGCGAACTCCGACGTGCCGAGGTAGGCGACCCTCAAGCCGGGGCGAGCTGTTCGAGGCGCTCGCGCAGAGTTCGCATGGCCTCCTTGCGCTGCGCGCGAGGAGTGCGGTCGAGGATCAGGACGCCGTCGAGGTGATCGATCTCGTGCTGGATGACCCGAGCCTCGAGGCCGGACGCCTCGATGACCAGCGGCTGCCCGCGCTCGTCGAGGCCGGCGACCTCGATGTGGACGGGGCGCTCGACCTCCACGAGGACGCCGGGCAGCGAGAGGCAGCCCTCCTCGGCGATCTCCTCGTCCTTGGACTTCCACTGCACCACGGGGTTGACCAGCGCGGCCACCGGCGCGTCCTGCTCAACGCGGTAGACCAGGACGCGGTGCATGAGACCCACCTGCGTGGCGGCGAGACCGATGCCGAGCGCGTCGTCCATGACCTGGCCCATGCGGCGGGCCTCCTCGACGAGGCGGTCGTCGAAGTGGTCGATCGTCAGCGCACGAGAGCGCAGGACGGGGTCGCCGTACTTGCGCACCATGCGCAGCGCGGCGTCGCGCCGGGCGCGGATCTCGGGGTCGAGCTCCGGCGGGCGGTGCTCTTCTTCCGCTTCGACTTCCACGGGCTCGTCGGACACGGTCGTGCAGTTTAACCGCGCTATTGCGGATCTACGTCGACCGAGAACGCCACGTTGCGCAGCGCCCGGTCCGTCGCCGCCGCCTCGACCGCTGCGCCGACCTCGGCGACCGCCTCGGCGCGGCGCGTCGTCTTGACCACGAACTGCCAGCGCTCGCGACCGCGCAGGCGGAAGAGCGGGGCCGGTCCGAGCCGCTCCCCCGCGCTGACGCCCGTCGGCGACCCGGCCGGCCGCGGCAGCTGCCGCGGCACCGTCCTCCGCCGTGCAGACGACGCGGATCAGGTCGGCGAACGGCGGATAGCCGAGCGCCTTGCGGCGGCCGAGCTCCTCCTGGAGGAAGCCGGCCGCGTCGTGGCGCGCGGCGTGGCGGATCGAGGAGGCTTCCGGCGAGAGCGTCTGCACGATCACCCGGCCGGCGATGCCCCGTCCCGCACGGCCCGCGAGCTGCGCGACCATCGCGAACGTGCGCTCCTCCGCGCGGAAGTCGGGGAAGCGCAGCGTCTGGTCGGCGTCAACCACCACCCCGAGCGACACGTCCGGGAAGTCATGGCCCTTCGCGACGACCTGCGTGCCGACGAGCAGCCCCGACGGTGCGGCCCGGAACGCCGCCAGCAGTCGCGGGACCGCGTCCTTGATCGCGCCCGTGTCCGCGTCCAGGCGGAACACCGGCAACCCGAGGTCCCCCGCCAGCTCGGCCTCCAGCCGCTCCGTCCCCACGCCATGCCGCGCAACGGCAGTCGACCTGCAGTTGTCGCAGCGGGTCGGCACTCGCTCGCGGTGGCCACAGTGGTGGCAGGTGATCGAGTTGCTCGCCCGGTGCAGCACGAGCGCCACGTCGCAATTCGGGCAGCTCCAGACCTTTCCGCAGTCGCGGCAGGTGAGGAAGTTCGACCAGCCGCGGCGGTTGAGCAACACGATCGCCTTGCCGCCGCGGGCCGCCAGCTCCGACAGCGCGCGCTGCGTGTCCGGGTGCAGCGGATGGTGCGCGCCACGCATGTCCTTGACCTCGACGGGCGGCATCGGCGCACCGTCGACGCGCCGCGCCAGCGTGACGTGTCGCAGCTCCCTCCACGTCTCCGGGCGCGGCGTCGCGGTGCCGACCAGTAGCGCCGCGCCGTGGTAGGCCGCCCGCCAGCGGGCGACCAGCCGCGCGTCGTAGCGCGGGTCCCCCTCGTGCTTGTAGGACGAGTCGTGCTCCTCGTCGACGACGATCAGCCCGAGGTCGCGCACGGGAGCGAAGACCGCCGAGCGCGGCCCGACCGCCACCCGCGCCTCGCCCCGCCGCAGCCGCGTCCACTCGTCGAAGCGCTCGCCCTCGGACAGCCCGGAGTGCAGCAGCGCAACCGTGTCGCCGAAGCGAGCCGCGAACCGGGCGACGGTCTGCGGCGTCAGCGCGATCTCCGGCACCAGCACGATCACGCCCCGCCCCTCGGCCAGCGTCCGCTCGGCCAGCTGCAGGTAGACCTCGGTCTTCCCCGACCCGGTCACCCCGTGCAGCAGTGATGCTGAGTCGTTCATCCCCTGGATGCTTAATTCAGCAATGGCCGCAGATTGCTCGAGCCGTCAGCTCCGGCCGGACGTCTTCGATGGGCATCGAGAGGGGAGCTCGCCGGCGCACCCGCTCCTCCACCCTCACCAGCCCCTTCTTCTCGAGGGTCCGCAAACGGCGAGATCGCCGCCCGCGACGCCCGGCAGGCGCGCGAGCACCTCGGCCTGCCGCTCCGTCACGTCCCCCTCCCCTACCTGACTCCACCAGTTCTCGACCCGCGCCTTCCCCTTCGGAGGCAGCACGAGCCCCAGCGCCCGAGCCGGCGTCGAGCAGTACTCCGCCGCCATCCACAGAGCGCAGTCGACCAGCTCCGGCGGGACCGACTGCGGCCGCACCGCAGTCACCGACACGAGCTTCTCGGGCTCGACCTCGGTCGAGCCCGCCAGGCCGACCACCACGCCATCGAGCGTCTGGCGCCCGAACGGGATCCGCACCACCGACCCCACCTCGACGCCCCCTCATCGACCTTGTAGTCGAAGGGCCCGGACACCTTGCGGGTCGTCGTCAGCGGCTCAACCCGAGCGATCACGACCGGCGACCGTATTACGGTCACCGGCGGGTGATCCTCCAAGGCGACAACCTGGAACTGATGCGCGCGCAACCCGACGCGATCGCGCAGCTGATCTACACCGACCCGCCGTTCAACACCGGCCGCACACAGTCCCGAGCCCGCCTCAGCGTCGTCGAGGACCCGACGGCGACCGCACGGGCTTCGGAGGCAAGCGATACCGCAGCACGCCTTCCGACTCCCCCTCCTTCAGTGACACGTACGAGGACTACATCTCATCCTTTCTCGGACCCAGGCTGCGCGAGATGCACCGCCTCCTGGCCCCCAGCGGCACCCTCTACCTCCACCTCGACTACCGCGAGGCCCACTACGCCAAGGTCCACCTCGACGGCCTCTTCGGCCGCGACAACTTCCTCAACGAGCTCGATCTGGGCCTACGACTACGGCGCCAAGGCCCGCAACCGCTGGCCCGCCAAGCACGACACCATCCTCGTCTACGTCAAGGATCGCGACCGCTACTTCTTCGACAACGAGTCGGTCGATCGCGAGCCCTACATGGCCCCGGGCCTCGTCACCGCCGAGAAGGCCGCCCGCGGCAAGCTGCCGACCGACGTCTGGTGGCACACGATCGTCTCGCCCACCGGCCGCGAGAAGACCGGCTACCCCACCCAGAAGCCCGAGGGCATCGTCCGCCGCATGGTGCAGGCCTCCACGCGCCCGGGCGACCTCTGCCTCGACCCCTTCGCCGGCTCAGGCACCCTCGGCGCCGTCGCCGCCGCCCTGGACCGCCGCTACCTGCTGATGGACCAGAGCCCGGACGCCGTCCGCGGTCATGCGGGCGCGGCTTCCCGACGCCGCTTGACCTCGCCCGCGATGGCGTCGAGGTGGTCGTCCC
The DNA here is from genome assembly GCA_963759945.1 of uncultured Solirubrobacteraceae bacterium. Taxonomy (GTDB): domain Bacteria; phylum Actinomycetota; class Thermoleophilia; order Solirubrobacterales; family Solirubrobacteraceae; genus DATLGB01. The sequence goes on from CAVXBH010000034.1 coordinate 97,892, forward strand.
AGGTGCCGCAGCAGCCGCCCCAGACGTCCACGTGCGGCAGCCGGGAGGCCAGGGAGCCCATCTGGGCGCCCAGCGCCGCAGGATCGCCGGATTCGAGGTGGCCGATCTGGCAGAGCGCGATCTTCTCCTTGGCCGAGGCGTTCGGGCGCAGCGAGCGCAGGCGCTCGAGCCACGGGCCGTCGACCAGCGCAGGCTCGAACTCGAGCGGGTGCGAGCAGTTGATGCCGTAGAAGTCCGGCCGCGCGTCGCCCGTCTCGGCGTCCACCGTCTCCACGGCTTCCTTCAGGAACGGTCCCGCTGGTCAGCCGGCCCTCGGCGTCGACCATGAACCCCATGGACAGCGGGAGGCCGGCGCTGCGAAGCCGCGCGCGCGACCCCGATCGCCTCGGGGACGTTGTTGAAGGTCATCGCGCTCACCATGTCCACGCCGGCCTGGCGCAGCGTCGCGATCTGGACCGAGTGGTAGTCCTCGGCCTCGTCGGCGGTGATCGATCCGCCGCGCTCGTAGGCGTCCCCGCGCGGGCCGACGCAGCCGGCGAACTGCACGTCCTCGAACGGCTTCGCCACGTCACGCAGGAACGCGATCGACCGCAGCTGGTACTCCTCGAGGCCCGCTGCCGAGATGCCCAGCTTCCCCGCCCAGTCGGGGCTCGCGCGGTAGTCGAGACCACCGATCAACGCCGTGAAGCCGTGCTTGGCCGCGACCTCGAGCACCCGCGTGTACATCGCCGTCAGGTCCGCCATCGCCCGCGGGTCGTCGAGCAGCGGGTACATCGCGAACTCGGGCAGCTCGTGCCCGTGCTTGTACATCAGCTCCGTCTCCTGCCCGCCCTCGGTCAGGTAGAGCATCAGACGAGCCCGAGTTCGATCAGGCTTTTCGCGGTCGCCACCGTCGCCTCGCGGTCGCTGCGCGGATCCCAGCCGAGCACGGTGCGTGCCTTCTCGTTGGTCGCGTGCTTGCGCACGCCGAGCTCGGGGACGAGCTGGCGCAGCGAGCCGTCGAACCTCGAGGCCAGTTTCACGAGCGACGTTGGGCAGCTCGCGACGTGGGGATCTTCTTCGCGCGCTCGGCGGGAGGTCCTCGCGCAGCCACCCGCCAGTTCGCTGATCCAGCGGAAGTCCTCGCCGATGGCCAGGAAGCGCTCGCCCGCCGCCTCCGGCGCCGTCATGGCGCGCACGTGCAGATCGGCGACGTCGCGGACGTCGACGAGGCCGAAGGCGACCTTCGGCGTGCCCGGCATCGAGCCGTCCATGAGCCGCTTGACGATCTCGATCGAGGTGGAGAGGTCGCGGCCGAGCGGCGGGCCGAGCACGGCGACCGGGTTGACGACCGCGAGCTCAGGGCCGTCGGGGTGCGCCTCGACGAAGTCCCAGGCGGCACGCTCGGCCAGCGTCTTGGACTTGGCGTAGGCGCTGACGCCCGGGCCGTCGACGTCGGTCCAGTGCGTCTCGTCGGACGTGCCGCTGCCGTGCCCGTAGCCGACGGCGGCGAACGACGACGTCAGGACGACGCGCTTGCACGCCGGCGTCGGCGGCGGCGCGCAGGACGCGCAGCGCGCCTTCGCGGGCCGGGACGATCAGGTCGTCCTCGTGCTTGGGCGCCCCGAGCGGGAACGGTGACGCGACGTGCAGCACGAAGTCGCAGCCGGCGACCGCGGCCGGCCAGCCGTCGTCGGACGTCAGGTCAGCGACTGCGAACTCGAGCGCCCCGTCGCCGGCCAGTCGCGCGCACCTCGGCCTCGCGCTCAAGGGAGCGGACGGTCGTCCGCACCCGGTAGCCGTCGGCAAAGAGCCGGCGGATGCAGTGGGCGCCGATGAAGCCGGAGCCGCCGGTGACGAGTACGAGTTCGGCCATGCGGCCGGACTCTAAAGGCCGGCTGCGTGCGCCACGCACGTCCGGGAACGACCGGACCAGCCCGAAGGTCCAGGCGTCCGGGACGACGGTGACCCGCGCGCCGCCGAGCAGCGCGGCGAGCGCGTGGCTGTGCGCCGGCGGATGCGCCTTGTCCTCCGCGCCGACCCAGAGGGCGACGGGCGCCGTGACCTCCGCTGGATCGATGCTCCACGGCGACGTGAGGATGCGGAGCTCGTGCACGAGGCCGCGGCGGTTCTCGAAGATCTCGGGCACGGCCTGGACGTGGATCGCCCACATCGCCGGGTCCTCGAGCACGGCGCGGTCGGCCGGCGGGAGGTCCTTGGCGAACCGCTGCGCCTGCTTCTCGGGGTCCGTGTGGCTGAGCAGGCGCGAGGAAGTGCGGAGCGAGCATCGGCAGCCGGTTCGACAGGCGGATGATCGGCTTCATCGGCCCGCCGAGCGCCATGCCCGGCGCGACGGCGCCGAGCAGGGACACCGCGATCACGCGCTCCGGGGCTGCCAGCGCGAGCGCGAGCGCGTACGGCGTGCCGCCCGACTGGGCGACGATCCCGAAGCGCTCCGGCAGCGGCTCGAGCACGCGCGCCGCGACCTCCTCGAACCCACCCTCGCCCGGGCGGTCGGGCCCGATGATCCGCACGCCGGCAGCCTCGGCGGCGGGCGCCAGGACGCGCGGCAACGCCCGCGAGCCGGGACCGTCGAGCACCACGACGGGGACCCCACTCGGGTCCCCGAGATCCAAGAAAGCGAGCGGGCTAGGAAACGCCCGCTGCCTCGAGGCCGGCCTCGGCCCGCAGCGCGTCTGCCCTGTCGGTCTGCTCCCAGGTGAAGTCCGCGCCCTCGCGGCCGAAGTGGCCGTAGGCGGCGGTCTGCTGGTAGATCGGCCGGTGCAGCTTGAGGTACTCGCGGAAGGCGCCCGGACGCAGGTCGAAGTGCTTGTCGACGAGCTCGGCGATCTTCGCGGGCGCGACCTTCTCGGTGCCGAAGGTCTCGACCATCACGGACACCGGGTGGGCGACGCCGATCGCGTAGGCGACCTGGACCTCGCAGCGGTCGGCGAGCCCGGCCGCGACGACGTTCTTGGCGACGTAGCGGGCGGCGTAGGCGGCCGAGCGGTCGACCTTCGACGGGTCCTTGCCCGAGAAGGCGCCGCCGCCGTGGCGGGCCATGCCGCCGTAGGTGTCGACGATGATCTTGCGGCCGGTGAGGCCGGCGTCGCCGACGGGACCGCCGATGACGAAGCGACCGGTCGGGTTGACGAGGAACTCGCCGCGCAGCGTGTCGGCGTCGAAGAGCTCGCTCGGGATCGTCGGCAGCACCACGTGCTCCCACAGGTCGCGCTCGATCTGCGGCTGCTCGACGTCCTCGGAGTGCTGCGTGGAGATCAGCAGCTTCTCGACGGCGACACGGGCGGCCGTCGACGTAGCGGACGGAGACCTGGGTCTTGCCGTCGGGGCGCAGGTAGGGCAGCGTGCCGTCCTTGCGGACCGCGGTCAGGCGCTCGGCCAGCCGGTGCGCGAGGTGGATCGGCAGCGGCATCAGCGACGGCGTCTCGTTGGACGCGTAGCCGAACATCATGCCCTGGTCGCCTGCGCCGGCGACGTCGAGTTCGTCGTCGTCGGACGGGTCCGAGCGCTTCTCCAGCGCGGCGTCGACGCCCTGGGCGATGTCGGGCGACTGCTTGTCGATCGCGTTCAGGACCGCGCACGAGTCGGCGGAGAAGCCGAGCTCGGCGTCCGTGTAGCCGATCTTGCGGATCGTCTCGCGGACGATCTCCTGGATGTCGACGTAGGTCGTCGTCGAGATCTCACCCGACACCACGACGAGGCCGGTGTTCACCAGCGTCTCGCAGGCGACGCGGCCGTAGGGGTCCTCGGCGAGGACGGCATCGAGGACGCCGTCGGAGATCTGGTCGGCCACCTTGTCCGGGTGACCCTCCGTGACGGACTCGGACGTGAAGAGGTACTCGTTCTCGGCGTACTCGGTCATGAAGGTCGGCAGGCTAGCGACCGTCTTCGGACCGGCGGCGCTGCTTGCGCTCGACGAAATCGATGATCACCGGAATGCCGTCGAGCCCGTAGCGCTCGCGGAAGCGGTTCTCGACGAAGTACGCGTAGTCGCGCGTGACGCGCGTGCGCGAGTTGATCTGGATCGACAGACGCGGCGGGTCGACGCCGATCTGGGCGCCGTAGATCAGCTTCAGCCGATGGCCCTGCTTGGCCGGCGGCTGGCGGATCTGGACGATGTCGGCGAGGAACTTGTTGACCTCGGGCGTCGGGATGCGGTGGCGGCGGCGGTCCGCCAGCGACACCGCTTCGACGAGCAGCCGCGAGACGTGGCGGCCGGTGAGGGCGCTCGCCGTCAGCAGCTTGGGTCGCAGCCGCAGCTTGCGCAGGACGGTCTGACGCTCGCGCTCGAGGTCGAAGTCGTCGCCCGAGGTGAGGTCCCACTTGTTGAGCACGAGCGCGGTGGCGCAGCCCGCGCGCATGGCCAGGTCGGCGATGCGCAGGTCCTGCGTGGTGACGCCGTCGGTGGCGTCGCAGACGACGAGGGCGACGTCGGCACGCTCGGCCGCCCGCTGGGAGCGCAGCGACGTGTAGTACTCGACGGACTCGGAGACCTTCGCCGCTCGCCGGATGCCGGCGGTGTCGACGAGCCGGATCGGGCGCCCGTCGACCTCGAGCACCGTGTCGATCGGGTCGCGCGTGGTGCCGGCGATGTCGGAGACGATCGTCCGCTCCTCCCCCAGGAAGGAGTTCAGCAGCGAGGACTTGCCGACGTTCGGGCGCCCGATGATGGCCAGGCGGAACAGCGCCTCGTCCTCGGGGTCGGGGTCCTCGTCCGGGCCGACCTCGACCATCTTGTCGAGCAGATCGCCCGTCCCCAGGCCCTGGGCGGCGGAGACCGGCAGCGGCTCGCCGAGGCCGAGCCCGTAGAAGTCGTGGGCCAGCGGGATGTCGCGCGGCGAGTCGATCTTGTTGGCCGCGACGAGCACCGGCTTGCCCCAGCGCCGCAGGATGTCGGCGATCTCGGAGTCGCCGGGCCGCTGGCCCGCACGCGCGTCGACCACGAGCACGGCGACCTCGGCGTCCAGCAGCGCGGCGCGCGACTGGTCGGCGATCGAGACGGCGAGCGGGTCGTCGTCGTCGGAGTCGATGCCGCCCGTGTCGATCAGGGTCAGCAGGCGACCGTTCCAATCCGTCTCGATCTCACGGCGATCGCGGGTGACGCCCGCGGTCTCGTGCGTGACCGCCTCGCGCGACTGCGTCAGGCGGTTGACGAGCGACGACTTGCCGACGTTCGGATATCCGACGATCGCGACCCTCATGAGGCCATCGCCGCGATCTGCTCGACGACCTCGTCGATGGACAGGCCGGTCGTGTCGAGGTCGACGGCGCCCGGCGCGGCCTCGAGCGTGGACCGGCCGTGCCCCTGGTCGCGCTCGTCGCGGGCGCGCAGCTCGGATTCGGGCAGCTCGCGGCGCCGCGCGCGCTCCTCGGAGGAGGCGGTCAGGTAGATCTTGAGCTCGGCGTCGGGCGCGACGACCGTGGCGATGTCGCGGCCCTCGGCGACCCAGTCGCCCGTCGCCACCAGCGCCTGCTGCTTGGCGACGAGCACGGACCGGACCTCCGGGTCGGCGGCACGCAGGCTCGCCTCCTGGGCGATCGCCGCCGTGCGGATCTCGTCCGAGACGTCGACGCCGTCGACCAGCACCGCACCGTCCTCGCCGAACTCGATGTCGCAGTCGGCCGTCCCGGCGAGCGCGACGGCGCGGTACATCGCCCCCGTGTCGAGGTACGTGAAGCCCAGCCGCTCCGCGACGGCACGGGCGACGGTGGATTTACCGGCGCCCGCGGGCCCGTCGATGGCGATGACCACGCCTGTGAGGCTAAGCGGTCCCGCTATCGATCAGCGCGGCGATGTCGTCGGTGAAGCCGGGATAGGAGACGGCGGCCGCCTCCATCCCGTCGACCTCGACGCCGGTCCGCGACGCGAGGCCCGCGACCGCGCCGAGCATCGCCAGCCGGTGGTCGCCGTGGGCGGTCAGCGTGCCGCCGTCCAGGCCGCCGGTGCCGCGCACCGCGAAGCCGTCCTCGGTCGCCTCGATGTCCGCGCCGAGGCCGCGCAGGCCCTCGACGACGGTGGCGATCCGGTCGGACTCCTTGTGGCGCAGCTCCTCCGCGCCGCGCACGATCGTCTCGCCCTCGGCGAAGCAGCCCAGCAGTGCCACGAGCGGCAGTTCGTCGATCGCGAGCGGGACCTCGTCGGCCTCCACGGTCGTCCCGATCAGCGGGCCGTGGGTGACGTCGAGCTCGGCGATCGGCTCGTCGGGTCCGTGGGCTGCCGGCCGCCTCGAGCGGGCCGAGGACGATGCCGCCCATGCGCTCGAGGATCCGGAAGAAGCCGACGCGCGTCCAGTTCATCGCGACGTCCTCGATCACGATCCGCGAGCCGGGGACGAGCACGGCGGCGGCCGCGAGGAAGGCGGCGGAGGACGGGTCGCCGGGGACGTCGATGCGCTCGATCTCGAGCTCGTCGAGGGTGCCGACGCTGACGGAGCGGCCCTCGCGGCGGACGTCGACACCGCCGCGGGCCAGCGCGCGCTCGGTGTGGTCGCGGGTGGGCACCGGCTCGATCACCGTCGTGCGCCCGTCGGCGAGGATGCCCGGCGATCAGCAGGCACGACTTCACCTGCGCGGAGGCGACGGGCAGCTCGTAGGTGATGCCCGTCAGCGCGCGGCCGGAGATGTGGATCGGCGCGAGGCCGCCCGGCTGCGGTCTCGAGCTCGGCGCCCATCAGGCGCAGCGGGTCGGCGACGCGGCCCATCGGGCGCTTGCGGATCGAGTCGTCGCCGTCGAGCGTCCACATGCCGCCGCCGCTCTGCCCCGCGAGCCAGCCGACGAGCAGCCGCATCAGCGTGCCCGGCGTTGCCGACGTCGATCGGCAGCGTCGGCATGTCGGCCCCGCGCAGGCCCGGGCCCGCGGATCAGCAGCCCGTCGTCGCGCTCCTCGACGAGCGCGCCGAGCTGCTGCACGGCTCGCAGCGTCGACAGGGTGTCCTCGGCCTGCAGGTAGTTGGTGACGAAGACGGGCTCGGAGGACATCGCGGCCAGCAGCGCGGCGCGGTGGGAGATCGACTTGTCCGGCGGGGCGACGGCGGTCCCGCGCAGCCGGAACTCGCCCCCGCCCGCCCGGAAGAACTGGCGGCTCATGAGACGGGCAGCCGCAGGCGCCCGGCGATCAGCTCGCGGGCGGTCGGTGCCTGGTCGGAGGTGACCCACAGCTCGATCACGCCAGTGGCGTTGTCGGCGGCGGGGTGCAGGGCCATGTCGATGATGTTGATCGCTGCGCGGCCGAGGGCGAGCGCGACCTCGGCCACGACGCCCGGCCGGTTGGGGACGGACACGCGCAGGCGGACGACGTCGGCGCCCTCGAGGTGCGCCTCGAGCAGCCGGCGGCGGTCGTCGCCCGCGTGGTCGTTCCAGGTGGCGATGGCGTCCGCGTCGCCGGCGCCCAGCGCGGTCCGCACCCGCTGCAGCCGCGCGATCGTGTCGTCGAGCAGGTCGCCGAGCGCGTCGGCGTTGGAGAGGTAGATGTCGCCCCAGATCGAGGTCGGGGCGCCGGCGACGCGCGTGGCGTCGCGGAAGCTCGGCCCGGTCGCGGGCAGGCGCTCGCCCTCGGCGTCCAGCGCGCGCGCCGCCTGGGCGACGAGGACGTTGGCGAGCACGTGCGGCAGGTGGCTGACGGCGGCCATCATCCGGTCGTGGGTCTCGGCGTCGAGCGCCTGCGGGCGGGCGCCGACCTCGGCCAGCAGGCGGTGCAGCCGCTCGTAGAGGATCCCCTCGGTGGTGCCCGTCGGCGTGAGGTACCACGTCGCGCCGTCGAAGAGGTCGGCGCGGGCGTGCTCGACGCCGGCGGTCTCGGCGCCCGCGAGCGGGTGCCCGCCGATGAAGCGCGCGTCGGTGACCGCGGCGGTGATCGCGCGCTTGGTGGAGCCGACGTCCGTCACGACCGTGCCCCGTGCCGGCGGCGCCGAGCGCCGCCCGGACCGCCTCCGGCAGGTGCCCGACCGGCGTGGCGACGAACACCGCGTCGGCCTCCGGCGACCGCCGCCTGCTGCCGATGGCGCGGCGGCGTCCACCGCGCCGCGCGCGACGGCGGCCGTCGAGCGCGCCCGTCACCCGGGTCCCAACCCGTGACGTGAGCGCCCGCGCGCTCGCGCGCGGCAAGGCCGATGGAACCGCCGATCAGGCCGACGCCGACGATCGCGATCCGCATCGTCAAGCGACGCGGCGGGCGCGCACGGCTTCTGCGACCACCTGGAGCGTCGCCACGGTGTCGGGCCACGAGATGCAGCCGTCGGTGATCGACTGTCCGCGAACGAGCTCTGCGCCCGTGAGGTCCTGACGGCCCTCGACGAGGAAGGACTCGAGCATCAGGCCGACGATCGCGCGGTTGCCGGCCGCCACCTGGCGCCGCGACCTCCGAAGCCACCGATGGCTGGCGCCGGTAGTCCTTGCCGCTGTTGTCGTGCGAGCAGTCGATCACGAGGCGCTCGGGAAGGCCGCCGGCGCGGATCGTCGCCAGCGCCTGCTCGACCTCCGCGGGCGTGTGGTTGGGCACGCCGCGGCTGCCGCGCAGGACCACGTGGCAGTCGGGATTGCCGGTGGTGTGGTGGATGGCGGGCGTTCCGGTGACGTCCACGCCTGCGAAGGCATGCGCCGACGACGCCGCCCGGCACGCCTCCACCGCCACCTGGACGTTGCCGTCCGTGCGGTTCTTGAAGCCGACCGGCATCGACAGGCCCGACGCCAGCTGCCGGTGCGTCTGGCTCTCGGTCGTCCGTGCGCCGATCGCGCCCCAGGAGACGGTGTCCGAGATGTACTGCGGCATGATCGGGTCGAGGAACTCGCAGCCGATGAAGAGCCCGAGGTCGAGCACCTCCAGCAGCAGCCGGCGCGCCATGCGCACCCCGGTGTTGACGTCGCCGCTGTCGTCGAGGTGCGGGTCGTTGATCAGACCCTTCCAGCCGGTGGTCGTGCGCGGCTTCTCGAAGTAGACCCGCATCGCCACGCACAGCTCGCCGGAGTACTCCGCGGCCACCGCGGCCAGGCCGCGGGCGTACTCGCGCGCCGCGTCGACGTCGTGCACGCTGCACGGCCCGACCACCACCAGCAGGCGGTCGTCATCGCCGTCGAGCACCGCCGAGATCTCGGCACGGCCGCGGGCGACCATCTCCTCGCGCTCGTCGGTGAGCGGCAGCTCGTGCAGCACGAGCGCCGGGGTGACCAGGGGAACGACCCGCTCAATGCGGCGATCGCGGACCGGGTCATTGCGTACGAGGTTCATGTGGAAAGGCCTGTTCTGATCTCTGAAGAGGTTACGGGTGCGGGCACTGCGCGGGGATGGAGCGGCGCTCGGCCCGTGGGCCTTCTCACAGAGGAAGGCGGGTGCCCCGGCTGACTAGCGGGACCGCCGACCGAGCGCCTGCGTAAATCGCCAGGCGAAGGCCGGATACTCATAGGCGCGGAAGGTGGTGGTGCGGCGGCCCATGAGTCGAGCGGACGCTAGAGCAATTCGCCGAGCGCCGCAAGGAAGCGCTCGTTGTCCTCGGCGGTGCCGACGGTGACGCGCAGCGCGCCGGGGCGGCCGAGCGGGGTGCCGGCGCGCACGAGGATCTTGCGTTCCTGCAGCCCGGAGACGATCTCGGGCTCGACCTCTTCGGTCGGCAGGTCGAACCAGATGAAGTTGGCCTGGGACTCGGCGGCGTCGATGCCGAGGCGCCGCAGTCCCTCGGTCAGCCCCATGCGCTCGGCGAGGTTCGTCTCCACGCGGGTGGCGATCTCGTCCTGCGAGCCGAGTGCGGCGATGGCCGCGGCCTGGGCGGCGACGTTGCAGTAGAAGGGCTGGCGGACGGCGTCCACGGCGTCGCGGAACGCGCTCGACCCGCACAGCCCGTAGCCGACGCGCAGGCCGCACAGCCCGTACGCCTTGCTGAACGTCCGCAGCAGCACCAGGTTCGGGTGCTTGTCGAGCAGCGCGATCGAGGCGTCGGGGTCGTCGAGCAGGTTGAACTCGCAGTAGGCCTCGTCGAGGATCACGGCGGCGTGGCGCGGCACCTCGGCGACGAACGCCGCGATCTCGTCCAGCGGCAGCGCCGTCGAGGTCGGGTTGTTCGGGTTGCAGACGATCACCAGGCGCGTCGCGACCGTGATCTCCTTGAGCATGGCCGCGAGGTCGTGCGTGTGCTCGGCGTCGAGCGGGACCTCGATCGCCCGCGCGCCGGAAGCCGCCGCCAGGTGCGGGTAGACGGAGAAGGAAGGCCACGCGTAGACGACCTCCGCCCCCGGCTCGAGCAGCGCGTCCCCTGCGGCGAGCAGGATGTCGCACGAGCCGTTGCCGATCGCGATCCGATTCGCGGGCACGTCGTAGCGGTCGCTCAGCGCCTTGCGCAGCCGCGTGTTCGACGGATCGGGGTAGCGGTTGACGCCGGACAGAGCCTCGGCCACCGCGTCCCGAACGGCCGGCAGCGGCGGGTACGGCGTCTCGTTGGACGCCATCAGCGCGTACTCGTCGCCCAGCGCGTAGCCATCCGCGGCGGGATAGACCTTCAGGCGGCTGAGCTTCTGCGCGAACTCCATCGGAAGCCCAAGGTACAGCCGCGACCCTCACCGCCCCTGCGGGCCCCGGCCAGCGACGGCCGCCGACGCTCAACCGACCGCCAAGCCGCTTCCAAAAAGGGACGGACCCCTGAGTGAAGCTCCGACCGCCGAACCGGCTTCCAAAACAGGGACGGACCCCTGAGTGAAGCTCTGACCCCGGTCGCTTACCGGTCCATCGGCCTCGGCCGTGCCCGCCGCCCGCGCGGGAGCGGGACGTGCGGCGCTCCTACTGCGCGCCCTCGAGGTCGAGCCGCAGCGCTCGGGCCTCGCCTAGGTAGACGTGCTGAGGCTCGCGGCCCTCGGCCAGGTAGCAGTGGACCATGACCCGGATGACGCGCTCCATGGCGCCGGGGACGGCGAGCTCCTGGGCGCACATGAGCGGGACGCTCGACAGGCCCATCTCGCGCGCGGCGACGGCGGGGAACTCGGCGTGGAGGTCCGGCGTCAAGCGTGAAGATGCACGACACGAGGTCCTCGGCGGCCAGGCCGTTGCGGTCGAGCAGCTCGCGCATCAGCTCGTCGGTGGCGGCGAGGATCGCCGTGCGGTCGTCCTCGGCGACGGTGTGAGCGCCGCGGAGGGCGTAGAGGCGCATGAGGCGCGAGCCTAGGGGTGGCGAGGCCGATCGTTCGCGCTAGGCCGGCCGAGCCGGGCCCCCGAGCCCATAGCCTTCGCGGCGCCGAATGCCGCCCGTCGACACCGCAGCCGACATCCTCGCCCGCCATGAGCGCGCCGGCCGGTACTTCGAGGCCGGTGGGGTGCGCAGCTTCGTGCGTGAGCAGGGCAAGGGCGACCCCGTGCTGTGCCTGCACGGCGTGCCCGCGTCGAGCTTCAGCTATCGGCGAGTCATCGCCGAGGTCGCGGCGCGCTCGCTGCGGCCGGTCGCGTTCGACTTCCCGGGCCTGGGCCTCGCCGACCGGCCGGTCAACTTCGACTACACGTGGACCGGCCTCGGCAACTGGACGAAGGCCGCGGTCGACGCGCTCGAGCTCGACCGCTTCCACCTGCTCGTGCACGACATCGGCGGGCCGATCGGCTTCGAGCTCGCGCACAAGATGCCCAAGCGGGTGCTGTCGCTGACGCTGCTGAACACGATCGTCGACGTCGACACCTTCGTGCGGCCGTTTCCCATGGACCAGTTCGCGAAGCCGGGCATCGGTGAGGCGGCGCTGCGGCTGACCACGCGGCGGACGTTCCGCGAGCTGATGTACCGCATGGCGGTCTACGACCGCGAGCGACTGAACGCCCAGGAGATCGACGTCTACTACGACCTGCTCAAGCGCGGCGACGGCGGCGCGGCCTTCCTGAAGATCATGCGCGGCTTCGAGCTGACCAAGAAGAAGCGCGACAAGTACCGCTCCGTGCTGCGCAAGGTCCCCTACCCCGTCCAGATCCTGTGGGGGTCGAAGGACAAGGCGCTGCCGATGGACGTCTACGGCAAGCAGGCGCGCAAGGCGGCGGGCCTGACCGCGCTTCGACCGCCTGCCCGCCGGCCACTTCGTGCATGGAAGAGCGCGGCTCCGGCGTGGCGAAGCGGATCGCCGCGATCGCCGAGACCGCTAGGACGCGCTGAGGCGCGCAGCGCCTCGACCTCTTCGTGGTTCAGGCGGCGGTGCCCGCCCTGGGCGAGCCGCTCGAGGCGCAGCGGCCCGATCGCGAACCGCTCGAGCGCTTTCACGCGGTGGCCGACCGCTTCGACCATCCGGCGCACCTGGCGCTTGCGGCCCTCGCGGATGACGAGCTCGAAGCGGTCCGGAGCGAGCTTGCGCGTCCTGGCGGGCGCGGTGGGACCGTCGTCGAGCTGGACCCCGTTGGAGAGCCGCTCGAGCTGGTTGCCGCGCACGGGGGCGCGCGAAACGGTCACGACGTAGGTCTTCGGGCACGCCGTAGCGCGGGTGGGTGAGCAGGTCGGCGAGCTCGCCGTCGTTGGTGAGCAGGAGCAGCCCGCTCGTATCGATGTCGAGCCGGCCGACCGGATAGAGGCGCTCCTCGGTCGTGATCAGGTCGACGACCGTCGGCCGGCCCTGCGGGTCGCTGGCCGTGGAGACGACTCCGACGGGCTTGTTGACCGCGTAGACGACCTCCTTCCTGCGCCCGATCACCAGCGGCTCGCCGTCGACCGAGACACCGCTGTCGTCGTCGACGTCGCGCGCCGGGTCGCGCACCACCTCGCCGCGCGATCATGACGCGCCCGTCGAAGATCGAGTTGCTCGGACGCGCGCCGCGAGGCGACACCGGCGTGCGCGAGGTATTTGCCGAGTCGCATGCGCATCTAGCCTGACAGGCGTGGACGTGCTCGCCGCCGAACCCGCCTACCGCGCCGGCCAGATCTGGAGCTGGAAGGCCCGCGGAGCCACGTCCTACGCCGAGATGAGCAACCTCCCGGCGAACCTGCGCGCGCGGCTGGAGGAGCACGTCCCCTTCACGACGCCTCGAGCTGCGCGACCAGCGCGAGGCGCGCGACGGCACCGTCAAGGCGCTGTTCGCGACGGCCGACGGGCGACCGCTCGAGTCCGTGCTGATGCGCTACCGCGACGGCCGCCGCTCCGTCTGCGTCTCCAGCCAGTCCGGCTGCCCGCTGACCTGCACCTTCTGCGCGACGGGCCAGATGAAGTTCGGCCGCAACCTGACCGTCGACGAGATCCTCGACCAGGTCCTGCACTTCCGCCGCATCGAAGCGGTCGACCACCTCGTCTTCATGGGGATGGGCGAGCCGCTGATGAACCTCGACAACGTGCTCGGCGCCGCGGAGCGGCTGCCGGACGTCGGCATCGGCCACCGCCGGATCGGCATCTCGACGGTCGGCTGGGTGCCGGGCATCCGCCGCCTGGCGGAGGAGCTCGACATGCCGCTGCGGCTCGCGCTGTCGCTGCACGCGCCCGAGGACGCGCTGCGCTCGGAGATCATGCCGGTCAACGAGAAGCACCCGATCGCCGAGGTGCTCGACGCGTGCGAGGCGTTCTACGCCCGGCGCCGCCGGAAGATCTTCGTCGAGTACCTGATGCTCGACGGCGTCAACGACACGGTGGCGCAGGCGCGCCAACTCGCGACCCTGCTGGATCGCCGGATCTACAAGGTCAACCTGATCCCGTACAACCCGACCGGAGGGCTGTACACCGGCTCGGGCCGTAACGCGATCGACGCGTTCAAGGCCGTCCTCGAGGAGCACGGGCACACCGCGACGGTGCGCCTGACGCGCGGGCGCGACATCGACGCCGCCTGCGGTCAGCTGGCCGCTCGCGTATAAACCGCTCCATGGCCACGGACTGGGCTACTCGCCGTCGAGGCGCTGGAGGATGGGCTGATCGTCATCGGCCCCGACGAGCGCGTCGCGGCATGCAACTCCGCGGCGGCTCGGCTGCTGGGGATGACGCCGGCGACCCTCGTCGGCCTCGGCGCGTCCTCGCTGGGCCTGCCTGACATCGGCATGCTGCCCGGCCGCGACGGCGCCGGCTGGCTGCGCGTGACGACCGCCGGCCTCGCCGACGGCGCACGCGTCGTGAGCCTGACCGACGTCTCCGTGGAGCGCGACCGAGATCTCGAGCAGCGCCGCCTCGCCGAGCTCGACGAGCTCACCGGCCTGCCGAATCACCGCCGCTTCCTGGTCGTGCTGCAGCGCCACCTCGACTCCCAGCGCGCCGAGGACGCCGGCGGCACCTTGCTGCTGCTCGAACCTCAACACGGAGGTGCTGAGCGACCGCGTGCTCGTGCACGTCGCCGAGTCGCTGCGCGAGCGGCTGCGCACGGACGACGCGCTCGGCCCTCGTCGGCGGCGGGGAGTTCGCGATGCTCCTGCGCCGCACGCAGCCCGACGACGCGGACCTGCTCGCGCGGTCGCTGACCGCCGAGCTCGTCCCCGGCGCGACGTCAGCCTGATCGGCCTCGAAGGCGTCCGCGACGCCCTCGAAGCGCTCGACAGCGCTAGCGGAGCCGCTTGAAGCTCAGCGTGTAGTTCGCGTTCAGCGACTGGTTGCCGCCCGCTCGCACGGCCACGTAGGCCAGCGGCGTGCCGCTGCCCGCGGTAGGTGACGACGCAGCCGGAGGTGTTCGGCGAGCAGACCTTGCCGCGTCGACCTGAAGACCGTCTTGGCCGTGCGGTTGAAGACGGCGACCTGGGCCTCGCCGAAGGTGGTCTTCAGCGAGATCCGCGAACGGCTGCGCGGCTTGAGGCGGATGCGGTAGACGTCGGTCGGGTCCTCGACCTGGTCGCTCGTTGCGACGATCTTCGCCGTGCCGGTGCCGGACCACCGCACCCGGTCGGGCTTGGAGAACGCGCGGCCGTCGACGAAGAAGATGTCGTCGTTGGGCTCGATCGGGTCGTTGACCGGCTCCGGCGCCGCCAGCGCGGCGGCGATGTCCATCAGCCCCCAGCCCGTGTCGTTGTCGTAGCCCTGGGCGGCGACGTCGCGAGCGGAGAAGCGCAGAACGTCACCGAGCTGGCCGACGGTGAGCCCGGGCCGCGCGGTGCGGATCCACGCCGCGCCGCCGGCGACCATCGGGGCGGCGAAGCTCGTCCCGTTGGCGACCGTGAAGCCGTCGACCACGCCGTCGTCGTCGAAGTTCGGCGGAATCGCCATCGGCACCTCGACGCCCGGGGCGGCGATGTCGACGGCGGCGTTGGAGGTCGAGAACGACGCCGGCGCGAGGTCACGGCCGAGCGCCGCGACCGAGATGACGTGCGGGAAGGCGGCCGGGTAGTTGACCGGGTTGCCCTCCTGGAACTCGTTGCCGGCGGCCGCGACGACGAGGATGCCGACGCCGTAGGCGCGCTGCACCGCCACGTACTGGGAGAAGCACGGCTCGGTCCCGCCCAGCGACATGTTGATGATCGCCACCCGCGCGCGGATCGCGGACTCGATGCCCTTGACGACGGAACTGCACGACGCCGGATAGGTGATGCCGTAGGAGGCGATCGGCGCACCGGGGAAGACGCCCGCGACCCCTGATCCCTGGAGGATGCCGGCGGCGGCGGAGGCGACCTCGGTCCCGTGCGGGCCGTCGATCGTGCTCGACTGCGTGGCGTTGAGGTAGCCGGTCGTCGCCGCCAGGTCCGGGGTGGTCGGGTCGACGAAATCGTCGATCACCGCGATCGGAACGGGGTTGGCGGGCGGAATCACGGACGAGAGGACAACGGCACCCCGCGCCCAGCCGTCGAGCGCGGTGTCGGGCGCGCTCGCCGGTCGAGCGATGCGGCGATCGGGCTCGGCGAAGACCAGCGCATCACCGAGGCCGGCGGCCACCGACCGGGCACGCTCGCTCGCGACGACCAGCGTGCCCGGGGCCGCCCGGCTGGCGCCAGCGGGCGTCGGCGTCCCGGGCTTGACGCCGAGCAGCCAGTCCTGCGTGGTCGAGGCCCGCCCCGGCAGCTGCATGGGAGGAGCGATGGGCGTGACGGCGGACGCGGCGGTCGGCGCGAGCAGGCTGAGGAGGAGGACAGCGGCGAAAGCAGGGCGGCGGGGCATCCCCGCCACCCTCTCACACCGCGCCTGTGCGGCGCTAGAGCGTGTCGGGCGTCATGTGCTTCTGGCCCTCGTGAGCCGCGCCGGTGGCCTTGTGGCCTCCGGGAACGGACTCGGGCTCATTCGACTCCCGGCCCTGTTGCGCCGCGCCGGCGAAGTAGGCGATCGCCGCGACGATGCCGCCGCCGATCAGGACCGGACCCAGCGGACCGAGGCCCGCCACGGTCGTGCCGATGCCGACGATGATGAGCAGAACGGTGAGAGTGCCTAGCCACATGCATGAGGGCCTGCCCCGATGCGGGTGACGTCAACCAGTCGTGGCGCCCGTACGCGCGGTGCCCGCGGCCAGCAGGCGGTCGCGCAGGGCGGCCTCGTCCTCGGGCGACGGGTCCCACTGCCCGGGGTCGGGCAGCTCGTCCGTCGAGCGCAGGCCGAAGAGCTTGGCGAACAGCGGCGTCGTCCGGTAGAGCACCGCACCGAACTGCGAGCGGCCGGCCTCCTCGATCAGCCCACGCTCGAGCAGCGCCGACGCGGCGGAATCCGACGCCACGCCGCGGATCCTCGCCACCTCGGGCCGGGAGACGGGCTGCAGGTAGGCGACGATCGACAGCGTCTCCGCCTGCGCCGGCGTGAGCGCCGGCGGGCGGGGCTTCGAGAGCAGGCGCCGGGCGGCGTCCTCGGCGTCCGGGTGCGAGGCGAGCGCCCAGCCGCCGGCGACCTCCTGCAGGACGACGCCGTGGCCGTCGAGCCGGTGGCGCAGCTCGCCGAGCGCCTCGACGACGTCTGACTCCTCCACCTCCACGGCGGCCGCCAGGTCGCGCGCACTCACCGGATCGGGCGCGAGGAACAGCAGCGCCTCGAGCGTCGCGGCGAGGCCGGTCACGACGCCACCGCCACGGCTGAATCAACCGCCCTGGGCGCTTGATTCACCTGGATGTCGCCGAAGCACTCGTCCTGCTCCCAGGCCGCCTCGCCGCGCTTGTAGAGCTCGAGCAGGGCGTAGAGCGTCACGCAGACCGTCATCCGGTCCGCGCCGCTGACCGCTTCCTCGAAGGCGAAGGAACCGCGCTGCAGCAGGCCGCGCAGGACGCCGAGCCGATCGGACAGGGCGACCTGAGGCGTTGCCATGTGGCGAAGGTCCAGCGGCGGCGGGTGGCGCAGCAGGCCGCCGATCGCCGCGCCGAGCAGGTCGGGGTCGAAGACCGCCTCCGCGCCCTCCAGCGGGGCGCGGCGCAGCGCCGGCGGCAGCGGTGCCGCGCGGTAGAGGAGGCCCTGGCCCTCCTCGAAGCGCCCGCGCAGCCACTGGGCAGCGCCCCGGTGACGGGCGTAGGCGAGCATCCGAGCCAGCAGCTCGTCCGCGGCCTCGCCCGGGGCCAGGTCGTCGAGCTCGTCCATCTCCTCGCCCGGCAGCATCAGCCGCGACTTGAGCTCGAGCAGCGCGGCGATCAGCACCAGGAACTCCGTCGTGGCCTCGAGATCGAGCTCCTCACGCTCCTGCAGGTGGTCCACGTAGGCGATCACCACGTCCGCGAGATCGACCTCCAGCAGGTCCAGCTCCTCGCGCAGGATCAGCGAAAGCAGCAGGTCGAAGGGACCCGCGAAGACGTCAAGATCCAGCTCGAGGTCGCCGACCGTCGACACGGCCTCACAACCTATCGACGGCTCAGGACGGTCCGACGCCCATGCGGGCACGCACATCCTGCAACGTGCGGGCGGCGATCGCGCGGGCCTTGTCGGCCCCCAGGGCCAGGATCCGCTCGAGCTCGGCCTCGTCCGAGCGCAGGCGCTCGTACTCCTCGCGGATCGGGCGCAGGTGCTCGACGACCGCCTCCCCCACGGCGGTCTTCAGGTCGCCGTAGCCGCGGGCATCGGCGAACGCCGCGACCGCTTCGTCGGGGGTGATGCGCTTGACCGCGGCGTAGAGGTCGAGCAGGTTCGAGACGCCCGGCTTGTCCGGCCCGTAGGCGATCTCGTTGCCGGAGTCGGTCACCGCGCGCTTGAACTTCTTGAGGATGGCGTCCGGCTCGTCGAGCACCAGCACCGTCCCCGCCGGCGACGCAGCCGACGTCGACATCTTGCGCTCGGGCTCCTGCAGGTCGCCGATGCGCGCGCCGACCTGCGGCACGCGGATCTCGGGCACGACGAACGTCTCGCCGAAGCGCGCGTTGAAGCGGAGCGCGACGTCGCGCATCAGTTCGATGTGCTCGCGCTGGTCCTCTCCCACCGGCACCTCGTGGGCGCGGTAGGCGAGCACGTCGGCCGCCTGGAGCACCGGGTAGTAGAGAAGCCCCGCGGAGACCAGCTCGCGCTGCGCGACCGACTTGTCGCGGAACTGGTGCATGCGGTTCAGGCGCCCGAGCTCGGTCACGCCCCCGAGCATCCAGGTGAGCTCGGTGTGCTCGTGCACGTCGGACTGGCGGAAGAGGATGCAGCGCTCGGGGTCCAGGCCGGCGGCGAGCAGGATCGCCGTCGTGTCGTAGACCCGCTCCCGCAGCTCGACGGGGTCGTAGGCGACGGTGAGCGCGTGGAGGTCGACGACGCAGTAGATCGCCGGGTCCGCCCGGTCCTGGCCGGCGACGTACTGCTCGATCGCGCCGATCAGGTTCCCGAGGTGCTTACGCCCCGTCGGCTGGATGCCCGAGAAGATGACCATCGGCGCGCGGAAGCGTAGCCTTGCGCCCGTGCAGCCCAGCCTGGGGGAGCTGATGGCAGTGCTGTCGCTGGGGATCGACCTCGGTCTGGGCCAGCCGATGGAGCACGTGCTGCGCCAATGGGTGATCGCCCTGGGCCTCGCCGAGCGAGCCGGGCTCGAACCCACCGACGCCGAGATCGTCTCGTTCGTGACGCTGATCGGCTTCGTGGGCTGTCACGCGGACTCCCACGAGCAGGCGCGCTGGTTCGGCGACGACATCCAGATGCGCGCCGACATCTACACGACGGATCTGACCCCGCGCAAGCAGCCTCCGTTCGTGATGCGCCATGTCGGGCTCGGGCGGCCCCCGCTGCAGCGCGCGCGCACCCTCGCCGACTTCGTGGCGCTACGGGCGCAACGAGGTCGACGGCATGCGCATCATCCACTGCACGCTGGCCGGGGACTTCGCGCTGCGGCTCGGGCTCAGCGATGAAGTGCGCGAGGCGTTGCTGCAGGTGTTCGAGCGCTGGGACGGCCACGGAGACCCGGGCGAGGCGTCCGGAAACGACATCGCGCTGCCCGTTCGCATCGTCGCGCTGGCGGACGTCGCCGAGGTCTACCACCGCACGCAGGGCGTCGAGGCGGCGGTGGAGACGGTGCGCGCACGCCGAGGCTCCCACTTCGATCCCGCGATCACCGACCTGTTCTGCGAGAAGGCGTCCGACATCCTCGCCCCGCTGAGCGGCCCGCCTCTCTGGGAGAAGATGATCGCGTCGCAGCCGCGCCTGGCGCGACGGCTCACGGAGGCGGAGGCCACGGGCGCGCTCGAGGCGATCGCCGACTACGTGGACCTCAAATCGCCGCACACGCTCGGCCACTCCCGCGCCGTCGCCGACCTCGCCGCGCAGGCGGCCCGCTCGACCGGCCTGCCTCGAGACCAGGTCGCCGACCTGCGCACCGCGGGGCTTCTCCACGACCTCGGGAGGCTCGGGGTCTCCAATGCGATCTGGGACAAGCCCGGGCCGCTGACCGTCGCCGACCGAGAGCGCATCCGGATGCGGCCGTACCTGACCGAGCGCATGCTCAGCGCCTCCCCCGCCCTGGAGCCGCTGCGCCGCCTTGGCCGCGACGAGCCAGGAGCGCCTCGACGGCTCGGGCTACCCGCGGGGGCTCCGGCGCGACGCCCTGTCATCGGCCGCCCGACTGCTCGCGGCCGCCGACGTGTACACCGCGCTGCGCGAACCGCGCCCGCACCGGGCCGCTCTGCCCGCCGTCGCCGCGGCCAACGGACTGCGCGACGAGGCGCGGGCCGGCCGCTTGGACGGGGAGGCGGTCGAAGCGGTCCTGCACGCCGCGGGACATCGTTCGGCTCGTCGGCCCGAACGGCCCGCCGGCCTCACCGCCCGCGAGGTCGAGGTGCTGCGTCTCGTCGCCCGCGGGAGCAAGAGCAAGGAGATCGCGGCGGAGCTGCACATCACGCTCAAGACCGTCGACCACCACATCCAGCACATCTACGGGAAGATCGGCGCGCGTGGCCGCGTCGCCGCCAGCCTCTTCGCCACCGAGCACGGCCTCCTCGGCCCGTCCGCGAGTAGGGAAAAGATAGGGAGTTCTCCCGATTCGCCCGCCCCACCCCGGGCGTAGTTTTCGCCGCACAGCAGGCAAACACCAACGGGAGGCATGTCAT
Organism: uncultured Solirubrobacteraceae bacterium; assembly: GCA_963759945.1. Lineage (GTDB taxonomy): Bacteria > Actinomycetota > Thermoleophilia > Solirubrobacterales > Solirubrobacteraceae > DATLGB01. The sequence continues at coordinate 118,205 of CAVXBH010000034.1, forward strand.
GAACCTGTACGCGATCCTGCGGCGGGACGGTTGGACCTCAGGCGCCGAGCTCGAGGCGGCCGCCGGGCGTTCGACCCAGGTCGGTGAGGAGCAGATGTCCGAGGACGTCCGCTGGATCCGCAGCTACGTCCTCGGAGAGGGCAGCGGCGGCGTCGGCACCGTCTGCATCTACGAGGCGACGAGCTCCGAGGCCATCCGCCGTCACGCGAGCCTCGCCGACCTGCCGGTCGACGAGATCATCCCCGTCGTCGACACGGTCGTCGTGCGCTCCGACCCGTCGCCTGCGGCGGCCTGAGCGGGGCGGGGGTCGACGATGCGGGGGGCAGATGTCGGCGGCGGACCGCCGCGGTCGTGCTGGTCCGCTCCGGCGGGCGCGGCCGTTGCACCCGGGACCGACTACGACGGAGACGGCGTGCGTTCGGGGGACTGCCGCGCCCTACGACGCCACGGTCTACCCGGGCGCGCCGGATCTGCCCGACACGCGCTTCGTCGACGCCGACTGCGACGGAATCGACGGCAAGCTCGCGCGCTCGGTGTTCGTCGCCCCGACCGGCAACGACAACGCAGAGGGGACGAGAGCGGCCCCGTTGCGGACGATCCGCGCCGGCATCGCCAAGGCGGCCACGACCGGCAGGACCGCGGTCCTCGTGCAGCCCGGCCTCTACGCCCAGCACCTCACGCTGGCGGACGGGGTTTCGGTGTACGGCGGCTACACCTCCAGCTGGCGCCGTCCGGCGGCCGACGCGGTGGTGATCGGGTCTGCACCGAAGACGCGAGCCGCGGCGCCGATCTCGCGAGGCGGTTCTCGCCGACGGCGCCGAGCGGGTCGAGCTCCAGTTGCTCACCATCCACGGTCCGGACGGCACCAATTTCGGGCAGAGCTCGTACGCGCTACGCGCGATCAACGGCTCCGACCTGACGCTGGTCTCCGTAGAGGCGACGGGCGGCCGGGCCCACTGGGGCGAGAAGGGGGCACGAGGCGAGGGGGGTGCGGTGGGAGCAGCCGGCAGATGCGGGGGCTACCGGCACATCCCCGCAATTCTCGAGGACTGCGGGGGCGATGCGGGCGGTGCCGGCGGCGGCGGTCCCGGCCATCGCGGTGGCACCGGAGGGAGCCCGACGTCCGGTGAGGGGACGGGCGCGGCCGGCGAAGGACCGAGTGGCGGTCGGGGCGGTTTCAACCGCGAGCCCTACCGGGACGGGGAAGGGGTCGACCTCTCCCCCACCACGAGTGTCGGCTCCGCGGCGCGGGGCGCCTACGGAGCTGAAGCGCCTCCCGACCTGAGCCGCGCGAAGACGACATGGGTGAACCTGGGCTCGAGCGGTCCCGGCGGGCCGGGCAGTCCTGGGTCCGGCGGCGGCGGAGGTGCCGTGGGATCCAGCGTCCACCGTGAGGGGTGTCAGGATCTTCGTGGCGGTGCCGGCGGAGGTGGAGGCGCGGGCGGCACCGGTGGACAGGGAGGACAGCCGGGCGGCAACGGCGGAGGATCGTTCGGTGTCTACGCCTACAACTCGGCGGTGCGGATCTCGGGGGGAGAGATCGCTGGCGGAGACGGAGGTAACGGCGGCGAGGGCGGCACCGGCGGGCTCGGAGGCGTCGGTGGCGACGGCGGTTGGGGCGCCTCCGGCGAGACGGACGGGGCGGACAATCCGGACGGGTGCCCCAACGGCGCCGGAGTCGGAGGCAGTGGCGGGTTCGGCGGAACGGGCGGAGAAGGGGGCGCCGGCGGCACCGGGGCCGGTGGACCGAGCGTCGGTGTCTTCGCTGCAGGCACTGCCGTGGTGGCCATCGCGTCCGACACGAAGACCTCCGCCGGCGAGCCCGGTGCGGGCGGGCCCCGCGTCTGGATCGCATGGACGCGGGCTCCAGCGGTGCCCACCTACGCACAGCCGACGGCGCGGATCGACGATGCCACGGGGCCGGCGGCCTCCAAGCCGCCCGGGAGCCGCCGCCGACCGAAACCCGCGGTCACATGCGTGGCGCGCGGGCGGATGTGCGCTGCCAGGTCGTGATCGGAACCGCCGAGTCGCTCGAGATCAAGCTGGTCCGCGAGGGGAAGGTGCGGGCGGCGCGGACGGCGCGCAAGAGCGGTCGCTTCGCGGTCGGCGACGACCTGCCGGCCGGCCGCTATCGAGTGAAGGTGAAGGAGGTCGCGCCGGGCGGCAGCCGCGTGCGCTGGGGCGCCGGCTGGGTGCAGGTCGGTGAACCGCATGCCCCCGGGATCATCCTCGGAGACGGCGGATGAGCACCCAGGAACGATTGAGGAACCCGACGCGAAAACGCTATGGACAAACAACAGGGGGAGGTCGCAGGATGATTCGCAGAACGATTGCCGCCGCGCTGCTCGCGGCGGTCGCAATGGCAGGCGGTGCGCAGGCCGCCGAACACGACGGCTCCGTCGTGCGCAGCTGGAACGAGCTCGCGTTCGACGCCGTGCGTGCCGGGAATCTCTCGGACGCCCGCGCGGCGCGGCTCTACGCGATGGTCGACGCGGCGATGTACGACGCGGTCAACGCCACCGCCGGCGGCGCGCCGCGTGAGGCGGCGATCGTGCCGGCACGGCGCTCGGCCGCGGGGGATCCGCGCGCGGCGGCGGCCGCCGCGGCGCACGACGTGCTCGCCGCGACGTTCCCGGCGCTCGTCGCCGAGTACGACACGCAGCTCGCGGAGGACCTGGCGGCGGCTTCGTCCGCCCAGCAGGCGCAGCGCGGGCGCCAGTACGGCGCCGAGGTCGCGAGTGCCGTTCTCGCCGCGCGCAGCGGTGACGGCTCGACGCCGGAGGACGTGCAGCCGGGCGATCCCTCCATCGGCACCTTCGAGCAGGCGTGGCCGGGCGCGCAGTTCCGCTTCCTGGAGCCGTTCGCGATCGCCGACGCCGGGGCCTACGTCAGCGACGGCCCGCCGCCGCTGACGAGCCCGGAGTACGCGGCGGCCTTCGACGAGGTGAAGGCGCTGGGCGCTGCGAGCCCGGCGGACCCAGCCAAGCGCGCGACGTACGACTTCTGGGCGCTGGGCGGCAGAACGAACCAGCCGCCGGGCGCCTGGCTGCAGGTCGCCGCCACCGTCTCCGCCGGCCAGGACCTGTCGCTGACCGCGACGGCGCGGCTGTTCGCTCTGGAGAGCATGGCGCTGGCCGACACGGTGGCGCCGACCTACGCGACCAAGTACGCGTTCCACTCGTGGCGGCCGCGGCGCGCGATACGCGAGGCGGAGTTCGACGGCAATCCGCTGACCGAGGCCGAGCCGGGCTGGAGCCCGCGCGGTGGCACAGCGGGCTCGTCACCGGAGTACACGTCCGGGCACAGCTCGTTCAGCTCGGCGGGCGCGGCGGTCCTCGCCGGGTTCTTCTGCAACGACAGCCTCTCGTTCTCGTTGCACACGGACCCGACGAACGGCATCGAGACGGGCACGCGCAGCTACGGCAGCTTCTCGCAGGCCGCCGCGGAGGCCGGCCTCTCGCGGGTGGTCGGCGGGCTGCACTTCCCGTTCTCCAACGAGGACGGGGCGGTGGCCGGCCGGGCCGTCGCCGCTGAGGTGCTCGCGAACGCGCTCCTACGGGAGCACGGACACACCCACGACGGGAGCTGCCCGCGTTAGAGGGCGGCGGGAGCGGTCGCCGGCTCGAGATCGAAGTCGGCGTCCGTTCCCGCGATGGTCGCGCGGAACGGCGGTGGTTCGAGCCGCTCGATCATCTCCTCGAGTGGCACCGGCCGGGCGTAGTGGAAGCCCTGGGCGACGTCACAGCCCAGCGCGCGCAGGGCGGCCGAGGTCGCCTGGTCCTCGACGCCCTCGGCGACGACGTTGAGGCCGAGCGAGTGGGCGAGGTCGACGGTCGAGCGCACGATCACGCCGCCCTCCGCCGCCATCGTCGCCACGAAGGAGCGGTCGATCTTGAGCGTGTTGAGGGGGAGCTGGTGCAGGTAGGCGAGCGACGAGTGGCCCGTGCCGTAGTCGTCGACGGCGAGGGTCGCGCCCATCGACCGCAGCAGGCCGAGCGTGCGCAGCGCCTTCTCCGGCTCGGTCATCAGGACGCTCTCGGTGATCTCGAACTCGAGCGCCGACGGCGGGAGGCGGGTCTCGGCCAGCAAGTCGGGCGACGAGGCGTCGGCAGCGCGGGATCGACCAGGTTGGCGACCGACAGGTTGACGGCGACGCTGATGCGGTGCCCGCGGTCCCACCAGCCGCGCGCGTCGGTGAGCGCGCGCTCGAGGACCCAGGCCGTCAGCGGGCCGATGAGGCCGGTGTGCTCGGCCAGCGGCACGAACTGGAAGGGCCCGACGAGGCCACGCTCCGGGTGCTGCCAGCGCACCAGGGCCTCGACACCCACGATCGAATCGTCGGCCAGCGAGATCTTCGGCTGGTAGTGCAGCAGCAGCTCGTCGCGCTCGATCGCCTCGCGCAGGTCGGCGAGGATCAGCAGGCGCTCGTGGCTCGAGCGGTCGGCGTCGGGCTGGTAGTTGGCCACGCCCATGCGGCGCTCCTTGGCCTCGTACATCGCGACGTCGGCGCGCTGCAGCAGCGTGGCGACGTCCGGCCCGTCGTCCGGGTAGTGGGCGATGCCGACCGAGCCCTCGGCGGACACGGCGATGCCCTCGATCTCGACCGGGCGGTTGAGTGAGTCCCGGACCCGCTCGGCGGCGGTGACCGCTTCGGCGCGGTCCTTGATCGGCGACAGCAGGGCGGCGAACTCGTCGCCGCCGAGCCGGGCGACGACGGTGCCCTCCGGCAGCGCCAGCTCCAGGCGCGGGCCGATCTCGCGCAGCAGCAGGTCGCCGGCGTGATGGCCGAGGGAGTCGTTGAGGTCCTTGAAACGGTCGAGGTCGAGCAGCAGCACGGCGGCGTGCTCGGGGCGGCGGGCCAGTGCCTCGGAGGCCAGCTCGGTGAAGCTCGTGCGGTTGGCCAGGCCGGTGAGGCCGTCCTCGCGCGCCAGCTTGCGGTTCTCTTCGGCGGACTGGCGCAGGCGCTGCGAGGCGCCCGTGATGAGCCGGAAGAGCGTCGCCCACAGCAGGACGAGGCCGCTGAGCAGGATCAGCACCGTGCGGCGCAGCTTGCGCTCGCCGTCGGCGGCGACGGTGTCGTAGGGGACGTAGACCTCGAACACGCCGGCGATCGGGCCGTTCGCCGAAGCGCAGCGGCACGTAGGTCTCGATCAGGTCGCCGAAGCCGCGCTCGGTGCGCCGACTCGGCGTCGTCGGCTTCCTCGATGCCGGCGATCGTCTTGCCCCTGAGCGCGGCGGCGAGGTCACCCTCGACCGGGAAGCGCTCGCCCTGGAGCTCGGGATCGTCGGAATAGACGACGAGGCCCCGGGAGTTCCACACCTTGACGCGGACGACCTCGTTGGCGCTCAGTTCCCGCGCGACCAGCGCGTCCAAGCCGCGCCGTCTTGTAAGTGTCGGCGGGCTTCTCGAAGTCCGTTTCCTTGAACTCCGGCCTGGATCTTCAGCCGGGTCGCGAGCTCGGCCAGCTGGCGGCCCTCCTCGAGCGCCTGCCCGCGGATGGTCGACCGAAGCTCGGCGATAAGAACGACGCCCAGCAGCGCGATCGCGACGGCACTCGTCACGGCGAAGCGCAGCAGAAGACGTGGGCGATGAGACCCCATCCCCGCGTACATCGGCACTTCCGGCGCGACGGATGAGCCGGATGTCAGGCCATGGGTTGACGAATGACCGGGCGCTTGGCGGCCCCCGCCTCGTCGAGCCGGCGAACCGGCGTGGTGTGGGGCGCCGTGCGCGCCACCTCCGGGTCCTCGGCGGCCTCGGCGAGGATGGCCGCGACGGCCTCCGCGAAGGAGTCGAGCGTCTCTCGCGTCTCCGTCTCCGTCGGCTCGATCATGAGGGCCTCGTCGACCACCAGCGGGAAGTACACGGTCGGCGGGTGGTAACTCATGGTCGAGCAGCCGCTTGGCCAGATCGAGCGATCCGGATGCCGAGCTGCTTCTTCATCGGCGCGCCGGAGAGCACGAACTCGTGCATGCAGCGGCGGTCGTAGGCCACCGGGAGGTGCTCGCCGCACAGCTCCTTGAGGCGCGCCATCAGGTAGTTGGCGTTCAGCACCGCGGTCTCCGAGGCCTCCTGGAGGCCGTCGCCGCCGAGCGACAGGATGTACGCGTAGGAGCGGACGAAGACGCCGAAGTTGCCCTGGAAGCCGCGCAGGCGCCCGATGGACTGCGGCCGGTCGTAGTCGAGGTCGAAGGTCGGGCCCGCGCCGTTGCCGCTCTCGCGTGCGCACGACCTGGGGCCGCGGCAGGTAGGGCTCGATGCGGTCGGACACCGCGATCGGGCCCGAGCCGGGGCCGCCGCCGCCGTGCGGCTGGGTGAAGGACTTGTGCAGATTGAAGTGCACGATGTCGAAGCCCATGTCGCCCGGGCGCGACTTGCCCATGATCGCGTTGAGGTTGGCGCCGTCGTAGTAGAGCGTGGCGCCGATGTCGTGGACGACCTTGGCGATCTCGGAGATCTGGGTCTCGAAGAGGCCGAGCGTGCTCGGGTTGGTCAGCATCAGGCAGGCGACGTCCTCCGTCGCCTTGGCCTTGAGGTCGTCGAGGTCGACGTTGCCGTCGGCGTCCACGGCGACCTTGACCGTCTCGTAGCCGCCCATCGTCACCGTCGCGGGGTTGGTGCCGTGGCTGGTCTCCGGCGCGAGCACCTTGTGGCGGTGCTCGCCGCGGGCCTCGTGGTAGGCGCGGGTCAGCAGGACGCCCGCCAGCTCACCGTGCGAGCCGGCGCTGGGCTGCAGCGAGACGTGCGGGAGGCCCGAGACCTCGGCCAGCGCGTACTGGAGCTCCCACATCAGCTGGAGCGCACCCTGGGCGCGGCGCGGGTCCTGCAGCGGGTGCAGCCGGGCGTGGCCGGGCAGCGCCGCGACGCGCTCATGCAGCTTCGGGTTGTGCTTCATCGTGCACGAGCCGAGCGGGTAGAAGCCGGTGTCGAGGTCGAAGTTGCGCTTGGAGAGCCGGTTGTAGTGGCGGTTGATCTCCGGCTCGGCGACCTCGGGGAGCCGCGCAGGCTCCGTGCGGCGGAAGCGCGCGGGGAGCAGCTCGTCGAGCGGCTTCTCGGGCACGTCGAGCTCCGGCGCCACGAAGGCGCGGCGGCCGGGCTCGGAGATCTCGAAGATCGTCTCAGTCATGGGAACACCCGCCGCTCCGGCGTGTCTCCCGTACGGCGGCGCCGAGCACCTGCGCCAGCCGGTCGATGTCCGCGCGCGAGCGCTGCTCGGTGATGGCGATCGAGCAGGCCGTTCTCCTCGCGCAGCGGGAAGCCGGGGTTGACGCCCTCGGCGAAGCAGTGGTCGAGCACGGCATCGACGGGCGCGTCGAGCGAGACGGCGAACTCGCGCACGACGGGCTGCTCGTGCAGCGCGGTGACGCCCTCGAGCGCGCACAGCGTCTCCCGCGCGTAGTCCGTGCGCCGCAGCATCAGCTCGCCGAGCTCGGAGAAGCCCTGCTTGCCCAGCCAGGCGAGGTAGACGGTGCCCATCAGCGCGTTGAGCGCCTGGGCGGTGCAGATGTTCGAGGTCGCCTTCTCGCGGCGGATGTGCTGCTCGCGCGTCTGCAGCGTGAGCACGAAGCCGCGCTTGCCGTCGACGTCCTTCGTCTCCCCCGCGATGCGGCCGGGCATCCGGCGCAGGTAGGCCTCCTGGGCGGCGAAGAAGCCGAAGCTCGGGCCGCCGATAGTCGAGCCGGTTGCCGAGCGGCTGGCCCTCGCCGACCGCGACGTCGACGCCGAAGTCGCCGGGCGGGCGCAGGACGGCGAGCGTCATCGGGTCCACCTGGACGATCAGCAGCGCGCCGGTCTGCTTGGCGATCGGCGCGAGCGTCTCGAGGTCCTCGACGGCGCCGTAGAAGTTGGGCTGGGCGAGGAACACCGCGGCCACGTCGTCGCCGACGGACTCGAGCTCGGTGAGGCCGTCGCGCAGCGGCACCGTCTCGACGGTCGTGCCCCAGCCGGCGCTCGTGGTCCGCAGGGTCTCCAGGCTGTGCGGGTGCACGCCCTCGGAGACCACGAAGCGGGTCTTGCCGGTGTGCACCTTCGCCAGATAGCCGGCGGCGGCGAGGGCGCTCGGGCCCTCGTAGACGCTTGCGTTGGAGACGGGCAGGCCCGTGAGCTCCGAGATCATCGTCTGGTACTCGAACATCACCTGCAGGCCGCCCTGGGAGACCTCGGGCTGGTACGGCGTGTACGGCGTCAGGAACTCCGAGCGCGACGAGATCGAGTCGACCAGCGCGGGGACGTAGTGGTCGTACATGCCGGCGCCCAGGAAGGACAGCTCGTCCTCGGTCGACACGTTGCGGCGGGCGAGGTCGCGCAGGTAGGTGTAGACCTCCTGCTCGGGCTTGCCGGACGGCAGGTCCAGCTGGCCCTCGAAGCGCAGCGCCTCGGGTACGTCGGCGAAGAGCTCGTCGACCGATTCCACCCCGATCGCCTCGAGCATCGCGGCGCGGTCGGCGTCGGTTGCTGACGTGTAGCGACTCACGTCGCTCCAAGCTAGCGAGCAAACCCGACACAATGCGCCCGATGGCGCCGACGCCCACTCCTCCGCGTCTGCGCACGCGCCGCGGGCTCACCTTCACCGCGCTGCCCGCGCTGCTGGTGCTCGCCGTGGTCGGCGCGGTGCTGGCCTTCAACCATCGTGATGCGGTCTCCGACGAGCGCAAGCGGGAGGCGGCGGAGCTCGCGACCGCCGCGGCCGAGAACGCCCGCGGCTACCTCGAGGACCGCTTCGCCGTGCTCGCCGCGGTCGCCGCCAGCCCCACCGTCCGCGACGTCAGCCCCGAGCTGCGCACATATCTGGTGGATGCCGCCGAGGCCGCCGATCTCGACAGCCTCGGCTTCGTCGACGAGCAGGGGTTCTCGCAGGTGTCGTCCACCCGGCCCTCCGGCGACCCGCCGGTCGACCTGTCCGATCGCGAGTACGTGCGCAGCGCGCTCGCCGGGCGGCTGGGGATCAGCGACGCGCTCACCAGCCGCGTCACTCGACGTGCCGATCATCGCCTTCGCGGTTCCGGTCTCCAGCGCCGCCGGCGCGATCGCGTCCTCCTTGCGCCTGGATCGCGTCAGCCGCGGGCTGCAGCGCCTGCTCTTCCTCGAGGGCGCACAGGCGACGGTCGTCGACGGCGCGGGGAACCTGGTCGTCGGCCCGGGCGGGCCGCTCGAGGAGCTCACGGCCGCGCCGGAGGGCTATCCGCTGGAGGAGATGCGCGCCGGGCGCGGCGGCGTTGCCGTGGCTCCCAGCGAGGACGGGGACCGCCTGCTCGGCTACGCGACGCTGCCCCAGACCGGCTGGCTGGTCGTGGTCGACCGCAAGCGCTCGGAGGTGCTCGGCGACCTGGACCGCGCGCTCTACGCCGAGATCGCCGCGCTCGTCGTCCTGCTCGGCATCGGCATCCTCCTGACCTTCCTGACGGCGCGCCGGCTGGACCGCCTCGACGCGCGCCGCGACGAGGCGCTGGCTGAGCAGCGGCGCATCGCGCTCGTCCTCCAGCGCAGCCTGCTGCCGGATCTCCGCATCCCGGACGTGCTCCACGCGGTGGCCGGCTACGAGCCCGCCCAGGGCGAGACCGCGGTCGGCGGCGACTGGTACGACCTCGTCGACACGGGCAACGGGCTGATCGCGCTGTCCGTGGGCGACGTCGCCGGGCACGGCCTCGCCGCCGCGGCGACGATGGGCAAGTTGCGCAGCGCGACGCGCTCGTCGGCGCTGCTGCTGTCCGAGCCGGCAGCAGCGCTCGCCCACCTCGACCACTTCGCCGGCCTGCTCGACGGCCGCCCGCTGGCGACCGTCTTCTACGCGATCCTCGATCCGAGCACCGGCGTCCTGCGCTACGCGAGCGCCGGCCATCCGCCACCGCTGGTGCTGCGCGCCAATGGCGAGACCGAGTTCCTGGAGAAGGGCCGCTCGCCGCTGCTGGGCATCGGGCCGGGCGCGCCCGGAGCGCGATCAGGCGGAGACGCGCCTGGAGCCGGACGACACGCTCATCCTCTACACGGACGGGCTCGTGGAGCGCCCCGACAGCTCGATCGACGACGGCCTCGCGGCGCTGGTCGACCTCGTCCGCGACGTCGGCCCGCACCCGGAGCGGCTCGCCCCCACCCTGCTCGCCTCGGTGCCCGAGCCACGCCGGGACGACGTGGCCGTGCTGGCGATCCGGCTGGAACCCGCGCGGCTGGCTCAGCCGTCGAGCGTCGCCTCGTAGGCGGAGGAGTCCAGCAGCTCGTCGAGCTCGGCCGGGTCGGAGAGCTTGACCTTGACGAGCCAGCCGTCGCCGTAGGGGTCGTCGTTGATCTTCTCGGGCTCGGAGCCGAGCGCCTCGTTGACCTCGACGATCTCGCCGGACACGGGCGCGATCACGTCGGAGACCGCCTTGACGGACTCGACCTCGGCGTACGGCTCGTCCTTCTTGATCGTGGCGCCGGCCTGCGGCGGGATCGAAGAAGACGATCTCGCCGAGCGAGTCCTGGGCGTACCAGGTGATCCCCAGGGTGGCGCTGTCGCCGTCCACCCGCGCCCAGTCGTGCTCGGGGTGGTACTTCAGGTCGCTCGGATTCTCAGCCATCCGTCTTCTTATACAGAGGTTTCGCCCGGACCTCGGCGGTGCGGGTCGTCCCGCGGACGTCGATCTCGAGCGGGGTGCCGGGCTCGGCCCGGTCCGCGGGCACGTAGGCCATCCCGATGCCGACGCCGAGGGTCGGCGACATCGTCCCGGACGTGACGACCCCGCCGCCGGCGATCGGGTTGCCCTGGCGGGCGATGCCGGGGCCGGTCATCTCGAAGGCGACGAGCTTCTCGGCGGTGCCGTCGGCCCGCGCGGCGGCGACCGCCTCGGAGCCGACGAAGCCCGTCGCCTCCTTGCAGGCCCAGCCGAGCGCGGCCTCGATCGGGTTGCGCGACTCGTCCATGTCGTTGCCGTAGAGGTGGTAGTTGACCTCCATGCGCAGCGTGTCGCGGGCGCCCAGCCCGATCGGCGTGCACGCCGGCCTCGGTGAGCGCGTCCCACACCCGCACCGCGTCGGAGGGGTCGAGCAGCAGCTCGACGCCGTCCTCGCCGGTGTAGCCCGTCCCGCAGACCAGCAGCGGCGCGCCGGCGACCACCCGCGAGCAGCAGTGGAAGCGGCCGGGGAGCCGGCCGTCGGACAGGCGCTCGACGATCGCCCGCGCGTCGGGTCCCTGCACCGCGAGCATCGCGAAGTCGTCCGCGCGGTCGTTGACGTCGACGTCGAAGCCCTCGGCGTTCTGCTGGAAGTACGCGAGGTCCTTCGCGTGGTTGGCCGCGTTGGACACCGTCAGGAAGTGCTGCTCGGCGAGCTTGTAGGTGAAGAGGTCGTCGACGATCCCGCCGTCTTCGAGGCACATCACGCTGTACTGCGCGCCGCCCTCGGGGATCTTGCGCACGTCGTTGGAGAGCAGCCGCTGGAGGAACTCGGCCGCCTGCGGGCCGCGCGTCTCGATCTCCCCCATGTGGGAGACGTCGAAGACGCCGGCCGCGGCGCGCACCGCCTCGTGCTCGGCGCGGATGCCGTTCGCGTACTGCACGGGCATCTCCCAGCCGGCGAACGGAACGAGCCGCGCGCCGGCCTCCGCGTGGCGCTCGTAGAGGGGAGTCCGGCGCATCTGCGCGAGACTACCCGCCGTGCTCGAGCTGCGGCCCGCCGAGGCAGACGTCGACCGGTGGCGCGATCTCGCGGCGCGGGCCGCCGTCGCCAACCCGTTCTTCGAGCCGGAACTCGTGCTGCCCGCGCGTCCGGCATCTGGAGGGCGGCGGCGACGTCCGCCTGGCCGTGGTGGAGCGCGGCGGCGAGTGGCTCGCGATGGCTCCCGTCGTCCGGCTCTCGCGGTGGCGCGGCATGCCCACCCGCTCGCACGGCACCTGGGAGCACCCGTACTGCTTCTTCGGGGCGCCGCTGGTCGCCGACGAGGCGGCCGGCGCAGAGCTGGTCGCGGGTCTGCGGCGCGGCGCGGCGCTCGTGCCGCTGCCGGCGCTGCCGCACGACAGCCCGCTCGCCGCGGGCGGGATCGTCTTCAACCAGTGGGAGCGGGCCGCGCTGCACCGGCGGCCGCAGGACGACTACGTCGAGACGACGATGGCCTCCAAGCGCCGGCGCGAGTACCGGCGCCTGCGCACGCGCTTCGAGGCCGAGCAGGGCGCGCCGCTGGCCTTCGCGGTCACCGACGGAGGCCCGGCGGCGGTCGACGCGTTCCTGGGGCTCGAGGCGTCGGGCTGGAAGGGCGAGGCGGGCACGGCGATGCGCTCCGCCGCCCACGGCGACTTCTTCCGCGAGAGCGTGCGCGGCCTTCGCGGCCGCGGGCCGCCTTGAGCTGGTCGCGCTGACCGGCGGCGACCGGACGCTCGCCATGCAGTGCAACCTGCGCGCGGGCGACGGCGTCTTCTGCTTCAAGCTCGGAGTGGACGAGGAGTACGCGCGATACTCACCCGGTGTGCAGCTGCAGGTCGACAACGTCCACCTGTTCCACGAGCGACGAGACCCTTCAGTGGGAGGACTCGTGCGCCGATCCTTCCAATCAGATGATCAATCGCCTGTGGCCCGACCGGCGGCACCTCGTGTCCGTCATCGTGCCGGGGGCGGGCGCGCTGGGCCGCGCCGGACGGCTGCAGGCCCGTGCAGCCGTCGCGATCCGCAACCGACGCCAAGAGGAAACTGACGCATGAGCCACCTGACCTTCGATCCCGCGGCCTTCTCCGCGGCGTTCGGCCGCGAGTCGATCGCCGTCACCCACGACCTCTCCGGCCACGAGCTGTTCGGCCTGGACAGCCTCGCCGGCCTGGCCGACCGCCTGCCCGGAGTCGAGCGTCGAGCACAACCTCGGCGACCTGCCGACGATCGTCGGCCCCGACAACCAGGGCGTGCAGTCGCTCGACATGACGCCCGGCGAGATCGTCCGCACCATCGAGGAGAACAAGTCCTGGATGGTCCTCAAGAACGTCGAGCAGGACGCGATCTACGCCGCCCTGCTGCGCGACTGCCTCGAGGAGGTCCGCGCGCTGTCGGAGCCCGAGGGCGGCATGACGCTGCAGGAGGGCTACATCTTCATCTCGGCGCCGAACTCGATGACGCCGTCGCACGTCGATCCCGAGCACAACTTCCTGCTCCAGATCCGCGGCACCAAGGAGATGCACGTCGGCCGCTTCGACGACACGGTCGAGGAGCAGCTCCAGCTCGAGCGCATCTACCTCGGCGGGCACCGCAACCTCTCCCAGGAGCCCGACTCCGCCCACTGCTTCGCCCTGTCGCCCGGCGACGGCGTCTACGTGCGCCCGGACGCACCGCACTTCGTCCGCAACGGCCCGGACCCGTCCGTCTCCTTCTCGATCACCTGGCGCACCCCGGCCACGGCCCGCGCCTCGCGCGTGCACCGCACCAACGGGCGCCTGCGCAAGGTCAACCTCAAGCCGGCCCCTCCCGGTCGGTCCGTGGTCAAGGACAAGGCGAAGGCGTACGCCTCCTCGGCCGCCACGGCCGTCGAGATGGTGACGTCGAAGGCCAAGCGCCGCTAGGGCCGGTCCCGTCCGGTGCGCCACCGCGGGTGGCGGGCCGGGAACGCGCAGATTGGGCAGGTAAGGGAGGGGGAGTTTCGCCTCCGTGCCGCGAGCTGCCTCGATGACGCGCCTCGCGGCGAACCGAGCCGCGGGGTTCCGGGTCGTGTGAACCGCGCTCGACGGTTCCGGCTCCCGGAACCGGGCGTCGGAATCGAAGCCCCGGACTCCGGAGCGGCGCAGTTCCTGCGCGCCCACGCATTGAGGAGCTCGTGGCAAGCTCCCCTCCCTCGGAGTCGGCGATGGCGCTGGGCGTGCCTACGGCCCGAGCGACCAGCTGAAGTCTGACGTGCTCCTCGCGCTGCTGGCCCGCAACGTTGAGCCCGTGCCGTCGTACTCGAAACCAACGGCTCTCGCGCCCGGGCTCACCGTCCTGCGGTAGGCGTTCGCTGACGCCGGCTGGCGTTCGTACGCGAGCGGTCGACGATCGGCGTCAGGCGGTGATCAGCGGGCGACTAGCGCAGGAACGGAGGGATATCGATGTCGTCGTCCGAGATCTCGAGCGACGAGCGTTCCCGGTCTCCGATGCGCGGGCCACGGTCGGGCGGGCCGCCGCGGCGCTGACCGCCGCCGCCGCCGCCGCCCTCCTGGCCTCGCGAGGCCGGGCGCCAGTCGCGCAGGCCGGCGCGGCTCTGCATGTCGAAGCCGGTCGCGATCAGGGTGACGCGGATCTCGTCCGACATGCCCTCGTCGATGACGGAGCCGAAGATGATGTTGGCGTTCGCGTCGGCTGCCGAGTGGATGATCTCGGCCGCCTCGTTGACCTCGAACAGGCCGAGGTCGCGCGGACCCGTGATGTTGAGCAGGATGCCGGTGGCGCCCTCGACGGACTCCTCGAGCAGCGGGCTCGAGATCGCCATCTTGGCCGCCTCGGCGGCACGGGACTCGCCCGACGCGGTGCCGATGCCCATCAGGGCCGAGCCCGCGTCCTGCATGATCGTGCGGACGTCGGCGAAGTCGAGGTTGATCAGGCCCGGGATCGTGATCAGGTCGGTGATGCCCTGCACACCCTGGCGCAGGACGTCGTCGGCCATCCGGAAGGCGTCGAGGATGCTCGTGCGGCGCTCGACGATCGAGAGCAGCTTCTCGTTCGGGATCGTGATCAGCGTGTCGACCTGCTCGCGGAGCCGGTCGATGCCGTCGGTGGCCTGACGGCCGCGCTGGGAGCCCTCGAAGTCGAACGGGCGCGTGACGACGCCGACGGTGAGCGCGCCGATCTCGTGCTTGGCGATCTCGGCGATCACGGGCGCGGCGCCGGTGCCGGTGCCGCCGCCCTCGCCGGCGGTGACGAAGACCATGTCGGCGCCCTTGAGCGCCTCCTTGATGTCGTCGCGCGACTCCTGCGCGGCACCCTGGCCGATGGACGGGTTCGCACCCGCGCCGAGGCCCTTGGTGAGCTGGTGGCCGACGTTGAGCTTGATGTCGGCGTCCGTCATCTGCAGCGCCTGGGCGTCTGTGTTCGCGGCGATGAACTCCACGCCGGAGAGGCCTGCGTCGATCATGCGGTTGACGGCATTGGTGCCGCCGCCGCCGACGCCGACGACCTTGATCACTGCCAGGTAGCTACCTGTGGATTCCATGACTCCCTAGAGGTGAAGCTGAGCTTGAGGTTCGCACTCGTTCCGAAGGGTGGCTCGGAATCCCGCACGTTAGGGGCTTTTCGGCGCAGATGTCAACGAGACCCCAGGTGCGCAAGGGTCGTTGCAAACAGCCTAACCCTCGACTAAGGGTCGAGAGTAGGCGTAGTCTCGAGTACAGCTTGAGACTCGAGCGGATCGATCTCGGGCTGCTCGCCGAGGCCGCCCGCGGCCACACGTTCGGGCACGCGGACGTCGAGGTAGACGGCACCGGTGGAGCTCGGCTCCGCGAGCACGCGCGCGGTCGCCATCCACTTCGCCTCGGGACGGCCGGAGGAGCCGAAGAAGAGGTCCGGCCCCTTGCGCAGGTCGAGCTGCAGACCCTTGGTCGGGCTCCAGAGAACGGTCTTGACGCGCTCGCGCAGCGGCTCCGGCGCGGCGGCCAGAACGGTCACCGCCGCGAGCGCCTCCGGGTCGGTCAGGCGATCGCCCGGGGACAGCCGGGTCGCGTGCAGGACCGGCAGCTTGCCGGCCGGCTCGACGCCGCGCATGAGGCGGCCGCCGGCGCCGACGGCGACGACGTCACCGGCGAGGTCGACCTGCGCGATCGGCTCGCGCTCGGTCACCTCGATCACGAGGTCGTGCGGGAAGTCGGCCTGCACCCGCAGGTCGGCGACGGACGGGTAGCGCTCGACCGCGGCCATCAGGTCTTCCTCGTTGACGTGCAGCGTGGTCATCCCGCGCGCGGCGGATTCGAGCGCGGACTGGACGCCCTCGGCCTCGCTCGAGGAGAGGCCGATGACCTCGACCCGGTCGACGGTCACGAAGGACGAATCGCGGAACCACAGCCAGCCCGTGCCGAGGACGAGCGCCACGGAGACCAGTGCTGCGAGCGGCCGCCAGTGGTGCATCAACGCGATGCCATTGGCGTCGGGTTCGACGCCGCGACCCTCAGCCCTCCACTAGCGCGTGCCCGACCGAGTCGACGTCGCCGGCCCCGAGCGTCAGCACGAGGTCGCCCTCGCGCACGATCGAGCGCAGGTGGCGCTCGGCATCGGCCAGCGTCGGCATCCACGCGACCCGGCCGCCGGCGTCGGCGGCCGCCTCGGCGACCAGCAGCCCGGTCACCTGCGGGAAGTCCTCCTGGCGTTCACGTGCCGGATAGATGCCGCTGACGATCGCCACGTCGGCGGCGGCGAGCGCAGTGCCGAAGCCGCGGGCCTCGGCCTGGGTCCGCGAGAAGAGGTGGGGCTGGAAGAGGGCGACGATGCGCCCGTCCGTGACGGTTCGCGCGGCGGCGAGCGTCGCTGCCACCTCGGTCGGGTGGTGGGCGTAGTCGTCGACCACGCGCGCGCCGTTGAAGGTGCCGAGATCCTCGAAGCGGCGGCCGGCCCCGGTGAAGGACGCGAGGCTCGCTCCCGCGGCCGCGACGTCGACGCCCGCCAGTTCCAGGGCGGCCAGAGCGGCACCGGCGTTGGAGCGGTTGTGCTCGCCGGGCACCGTCAGCTCGACCTCGGCGGGCGGGTACGGCGGCACGACCGCGTGCTCGGCCTTCGCCACGAAGGCGGCGAACGTCTCCTCGATGTCGCGCAGCGAGCCGTAGGTCTCGTGATGGTCCATCTCGACGTTGGTGACCACGGCGATACGTGGGTGCAGCTGCAGCAGCGAGCGGTCGGACTCGTCGGCCTCGACCACGAACCACGGCCCGTCCCCCCACGCCGCGTTCGTGCCCGTCGAGCGCACCTCGCCACCGACCGCGTAGGCCGGGTCGAGGCCGAGCGCGGTCAGCGCGTGGACGATCATGCTCGTGGTCGTGGTCTTGCCGTGGGTCCCGCTCACGCAGATCGCCGGCTTGAGCTCGCGTCAGCTCGGCGAGGAACGCAGCGCGGTGCAGCTCCGGGGCACCTGTCGAGCGCTCCGGGTTCTCCGGCCCGACCGCGGTCGAGTAGACGACCTCGGCCCCGGCGGGCACGTGCTCGGCCGCGTGGCCCGCGAACGGTTCGATGCCCGCGGCGCGCAGGCGCTCGATGTACGGGCCGCCCGTGGCCCTGTCCGAGCCGGTCACCTCGGCGCCGAGGGTGTGCGCGATCAGCGCGAGGCCGGACATGCCGGCTCCGCCGATCCCGACGAAGTGCAGCTTGCGGCCGTTCACCGAGTGGCCGCCTCGAGCACCTCGGCCGCGATGTCGGCGGCGGCGTTGGGCCGCGCGAGCCTGCGTGAGGCGGTCGCCATCTGCGCCAGCCGGCCGGGGTCGGCGACCAGCTCACCCACCGTGCGGGCCAGGTGCTGCGCGGTCAGCTCGGCGTCGCCGATCACCACCGCGGCCCCGGCCTGCTCCATCCAGCGGGCGTTCGCGGTCTGGTGGTCGGCCGCGGCGTGCGGATAGGGAACGAGCACCGCCGGCAGCCCGTACTGCGCCAGCTCGAAGACAGAGCCCCCGGCGCGCGCGACGCTGAGGTCCGCGGCGGCGAGGGCCTGGCCGAAGGGCGTGACGTAGTCGCGCAGGTCGTAGTGGGATGAATCCCCGGCCGCCCGCTGAGCGTCGCGAAGTCACGGCGGCCGGCGACGTGCAGGACGCGAAAGGGCGCATCGGCGAAGGCTTCCAGCGCCGCGATGTTGATCGAGCGGGCGCCCAGCGAGCCACCGAACACGAGCACGCAGAGCTCGTCCGGTCCGATGCCGAAGGCAGCGCGGGCGCCGGCGCGGTCGGCGTCCAGCGGCGGGACGGGCCGGCCGGTGACGCGGTAGCGCGGCGGCTCGCGGCCCTCGATCGGGAAGGCCAGGCACACGCGGCGCGCCCGCGGCGCCAGCAGGCGGTTGGTCACGCCCAGGTGCGAGTCGGCCTCCGTGAGCACGAGCGGGATGCGGCGAGCGAGCGCGGCGAGCCCGATCGGCCCGGCGACGTAGCCGCCTCCGCCGAGCACCGCGGCGGGACGGTGGCGGGCGAGGATCTTGCGCGCGTCGTTGAGCCCGGCCGTGGCCTTCCCGACCGCGCGCGCCGCCTTGAGCGGGTTCGAGCGGCTGATGCCCTCGGCGCGGATCGGCTCGAGCGGGTAGCCGGCGGCCGGGACGAGCTCGGCCTCGGCCCGCTCGCCGCCGACGAAGACGACTTCCGCGCCCTCAGCCCGCAGCGCGTCCGCGACGGCGATCGCCGGAACCACGTGCCCGGCCGTCCCCCCCGCTGCGATCACGATCTTCATCCTTGCTGCCCTTCGGGACCGCGCGCAGGTGCGCCGAGCCGCCGCTCGCGACGTTCAGCAGCAGCCCCATCGCGCACAGCAGGACGATCAGCGAGGTCGACCCGGACGAGATGAACGGCAGCGGCACGCCCGTCAGCGGGGCGAGGCCGAGCACGGCGTAGACGTTGAGCATGGCTTGACACAGGATCAGTGAAGTGAGGCCGGCGGCCAGCAGCTTGGCGTAGATGCCCTTGGCCGCCTTCGCGGTCCGCAGGCCCGCGTAGGCGATCATGCCGTACAGGAACAGCAGACAGATGATTCCCGCGGCGCCGAGTTCCTCCCCGATCACCGCCAGGATGAAGTCCGTGTGCGCCTCGGGCAGGTAGAAGATCTTCTGCACGGACTGGCCGGGGCCGAGGCCGAAGACCCCGCCGGAGCCCATCGCGATCTGCGCCTGCACCGCCTGGAAGCCGGTGTCGCCCGCGTCGGCCCACGGATTGAGGAACGCCGTCAGGCGGGCCCGGCGGTAGGGCTCCATCAGCGCGAAGACCATGACCACGAAGGCGCCGATCGCCGGCGGCGATCAGAAGGTGGCGCACCGGCACTCCGGAGATCAGCAGCAGCGAGGTCAGGGTGAACGCGATCACGAGCGACGTCCCGAGGTCCGGCTGCATGAAGATCAGCAGGATCGCGGCGCCCGCGGGCATCAGGACCGGGCCGGTGAGCTTGCGCAGGTCGCGGGTGAGCTTGGGCCGCTGGGCGATGACGGCGGCCGTGTGCAGGACGAGCGCGAGCTTCATCACCTCGGCGGCCTGGAACTGCAGCGGGCCCGCGCCCAGCCAGCGGCGGGCGCCGTTGACCTCGACGCCGATGCCCGGGATCAGCACCGCGACGAGCATCACGAAGCTGCCCATCAGCAGCAGCGGCGTGATGCGCCGGACGGTCTCGAGGCCGTGCCGGGAGAGCAGGTGCATGCAGACGAGCCCGACCGCGCCGTAGGCGAGGTACTTGACGAGATAGGCGTGCCGTTGCCGCCGCCCTCCAGCAGGGTGCGCGCCGAGGAGGCCGAATAGACCATGACCGCGCCGCCGGCGAGCAGGCAGAAGGTCGCCGTCAGCAGCAGCCGGTGTTCGAGGGGCTGCTGCACGGGCCGAGCGCGACGACGGAACATCTCCGCGCCCCTTCGCCCCGGCGAGACATAATCCTGCGCGTGTTCGACCACGTCGGCATCTATGTCTCCGACATGGCGCCCTACGTGGCGCTGCTGTCCGCGCCTCGGCGTCGAGCCCACGTACGAGGGCGACCGGCTCATCGAATGGGACGACTTCGCGATCTCTCCCGCCGGACGCCGAGCACGAGATCACCCGCGGCCTCCACATCGGCCTCGTCGCGCCCGATGTCGAGACCATCGAACGCTTCCATCGCGCCGGCCTGGAAGCGGGCTTCACCGATGACGGCGCGCCCGGCCCGCGCCCGGAGTACGGGCCGGACTACGTCGGCGGCTTCCTGCGCGATCGCGACGGCAACTCGATCGAGGCCTGCCTGCACGACAACTCCGGCCCACCGGGCGTGATCGACCACGTGTGGCTGCGGGTCCGTGACGGCGCGCGCTCACGCGCCTTCTACGAGGGCGATCTCCGAGTGCACGGGCTTCACGCCGCGCATCAACAACGACGGCTTCGAGATCTTCCGCGGCGGCAGCGCCTCGTTTCATCTCGTCGAGGACCCCGGCGCGCCGAGCGAGCACGTCCACATCGCCTTCGGCACGGACGACGACGCCGTCGTCGCACGCGTTCCATGCCGCGGCGCTGCGCTCCGGCGGCCGCGATCACGGTGCGCCCGGCGAGCGGCCGCAGTACCACCCCGGCTACTACGCCGCCTTCGCGCTCGACCCCGACGGCAACAACATCGAGGTCGTCAACCACCACCGCTGACCGAGCGCGCGGAAGTGGTCGCCGCGCGCCTCGAAGTCCGCGTACTGGTCGAAGGACTTCGCGGCCGGACTGAGCAGCACGGTCTCCCCCGGCCGGGCGGCCCTCGCGGCCGCGGCGACCGCGCGCTCCATGTCGCCCGCGACCACCGCCGTCCGGCAAGCGCCTCGGCGAGTTTCGGCGCGTCCTCTCCGATCAGGTAGGCGGCCGATCGCGTACTCGGCGAACTGCATCGATGAGAGGGGTCGAGATCGCCCGTGAGCCCGCGGCCGCCGAGGATCACGTGCACGCCGCCGGGGAAGCTCGTGATGCCGGTGACGGCCGCGTCGACGTTCGTGGCCTTGGAGTCGTTGACGTAGGCGACGCCGTCGATCGTGGCGACGAGCTCCAGCCGGTGCCTGACCCCGGCGAAGGTGCTCAGGCCGGCGCGGACGGCGTCGGGATCGACGCCGCGGGCGAGGCGTCACGGCCGCGGTCGCCATCGCGTTGGAGCGGTTGTGGGCGCCGGGCAGCGCGATCTCGTCGACCGCCATCAGCGGCTGCTCGTCCCACCAGAGCTGTCCGGCGCGATCGGCCAGCTCGGCGCCGGGCCCGGCGCCGAAGCACACGCGCCGCGCGCAGCCGCCGAGGTCCTCGATGCCCAGGCCCAACGGCGCGACCGCGACGTCGTCGTTGCCCTGGTTGGCGAAGATCCGCAGCTTGGCCGCGGTGTAGGCCTCGAAGGTCCCGTGGCGGTCCAGGTGATCCGGTTGGAGGTTGAGCAGGACGGCGGCCTCGGGCGCAAAGTGCCGGGTGTCCTCGAGTTGGAAGGAACTGCACTCGCAGACGATCGTCGCGCCCGTCGAACGGCGTCAGCGAGGAGAGCGCGGTGCCCACGTTGCCGGCGACCTCGACCGGGAGGCCCGCCTCGCGGTGGACGTGCCCGATCCACTCCGCGGTGGTCGTCTTGCCGTTGGAGCCGGTGACGGCGATGAACTCGTGGTCGGGCAGCGCCCTCCAGCCGACCTCGAGCTCGCCGATGACGTCGAGCCCGCGCTCGCGCGCGGCGACGATCACCGGCGCCTCCTGCGGGACGCCTGGGCTCTTGACGACGCGTCTGCGCGCCGGGCAGCAGGGCGAGCCCTGCGTCGGGCGCGCGCGCGTCGATCCCGAGCGCCGCGAGCTCGGCCGTCTCGGCGGCGCCGGCGTCGCACGCGCGCACCTCGATCCCGGCGGCGTGGAGCCGCTTCGCCACCGCGAGGCCGACTGCGCTTGAGCCCGACGACGACGACCGGGCCGTCGGGAAGTGGCGGTCGCTCGCGCGGCATCGCTCCATTATGCGCAGCCACTGGGCAGGTAAGGGGGCGGGATCGGCCGGGTGTGTGCTCCAACCGCGCAGCGCGTAGAGCGCACGCTATCGCACGCACACACCCCTCGCGCCGTCACTCGACGAGCAGCACGGAACCTCAGGCCGCACCCGCCGCGCCGGGTCGGCCTTGCCGCCCGTGAACTGCAGGCCCTCCTTCTCGAGCCTGCGGCGGACCTTGGCGGGGTCGCCGAGGGCGGTGCCGCCGACGGTGCCGTCGGACTTCAGGACGCGGTGGGCGCCGGTGAACTCGCCGCGGATGAAGCGGCCGTTGAGGGTGCGGGCGTGCACGTCCTCGCCTCCGGCCGCGCGGGCGACGTCGCCGTAGCTGGCCCAGTGGCCCTCGGGGATGTCAGCGACGATCTGGATGAGCTGGTCGATGTCCATGGGCCGGATTCGTATGCGCGATCGGGCGTGATCGGCCCGGGCGTGCGCGAATCGGCACGGAATCGGCTCAGTTCGTCAACGACTGCTGGAAGATCGTGAAACCGATGGCGGCCATGGCGGCCGCGACGATCCAGAAGCGCAGGATGATCTTGGTCTCCGACCAGGCCTTCAGCTCGAAGTGGTGGTGGATCGGCGCCATCAGGAAGACGCGCTGCCCGCGGGTCTGAAACCAGGCGACCTGGATCAGGACCGAGAGCGCCTCGATCACGAAGATGCCGCCGAGGATGATCAGCAGCAGCTCGGTCTGGGTCATCACGGCGAGCGCGGCGATCGCGCCGCCGAGCCCGAGCGAGCCGGTGTCGCCCATGAAGATCGACGCCGGGAACGAGTTGAACCACAGGAAGCCGACGCAGGCCCCGACCAGGCAGGCGGCGGCGAGCGCCAGCGAGGTCAGCCCGGTGATGAAGGTGATGGCGATGTAGGCGAGCAGGACGATCGCCGCGGAGCCGGCGGCCAGTCCGTCGAGGCCGTCGGTCAGGTTCACCGCCGACGTCGTGCCCGCGAGGACGAGGTAGATGATCACCGGGTAGGCCGGACCGACGTCGATCGTGCGCGTCGATGATGTGCAGGCGCAGGGTGTCGGGCAGTCCGGCGACCTCGGTCGCAAAGAGCCACAGGCCGATCGAGATCAGCACCGTGACGGCGAGCTTGGTGCGGCCGCGCAGGCCGAGCGAGCGCTTCTTGACGATCTTCGTGTAGTCGTCGGCGAAGCCGAGCGCCGCGCAGGCCAGCGCCACGCCGATGACGCCCAGCGCGCGGTCCTGGTCGGGCCCGGGCGTCCGGTCCGAGATCAGCAGGAACAGGAACGGGACCGTGATCGCGGTGAACATGATCAGGCCGCCCATCGTCGGCGTCCCGGCCTTGGCGTGGTGCTCCTGCGGCCCGTCCTCGCGGATGTGCTGCCCGAACTCCTTGACGCGCAGGAACTGGATGAACTTCGGCGACAGGAAGACGCAGATCAGCAGCGAGGCGGTGCCGCCGACCAGGACCTCGCCGAGCAGGCTCTCGTTGCGCATCAGCCCGCCAGCGCCTTCGTGACGGCCTCGAGGCGCACGCCGCGCGACGCCTTGACGAGCACGAGGTCGCCCGGCGCCACCAGGTCGCGGACGACCGCTGCGGCCTCGTCGGCGTCGGCGGTGACGCGGGCGTCGCCGCCGAAGGGCTCGGCCATCTCCGCGGCCAGCGGGCCGGCGGTGACGAGCACGTCGACGCCGGTCTCGCGCGCGTGGGCGCCGATCGCGCGGTGCAGCGCGACCTCGTCGGGCCCGAGCTCGAGCATGTCCCCGAGCACGGCCACGCGCCGGCCGGAGGGCCGCTTCGTGGCGAGGTCGTCGAGGGCGGCACGCATGGACAGCGGGTTGGCGTTGTAGCAGTCCTCCACGACGGTGACGCCCGCGCGGCGTCACGACCTCCTGGCCGCGCATGGCCGACAGCTCGACCTCCACGGCGCCCGTCGGCTCGACGCCGATCGCCCGCGCGGCGGCGACCGCGGCAGCGCCGTTGCGCGCGCATGTGGGCGGAGGTGAAGGGCAGCTCGACGTCTCCGAGGTCGTCGGAGAAGCGGACCTCCTCGACGCCCTCGGGCACCGTGATCCGGTCCTCCCCGGCGGGCACGACCGCGACCCGCACGTGCGCGAGCAGCTCGCTCTTGGCGGCGGCGATCGCCTCCACCGACCCGAGCAGCTCCAGGTGGACCTCGCCGATCGCGGTGATCACGCCGACGTCGGGCTCGGCGATCGCGGCCAGCTCGGCGATCTGCCCGGGCCCGCGCATGCCCATCTCGAGGACGAGCACCTCGGTGCCCGCCGGCGCGGCGAGGATCTCGAGCGGCAGCCCGATCTCCGTGTTGAAGTTGGCGCGGCTCGCGTGCACCCGGCGCTGCGGCGCCAGCAGCGCGCGCAGGATGTCCTTCGTCGAGGTCTTGCCGACCGAGCCGGTGATGCCGATCACCTGGGCGGGCGGTCGGAGCTGCCGGCGCCACTGGCGCGGCCAGGTCCTGCAGCGGCTCGAGGCCGATGAGCACGTCCCAGGCGCCCGCCTCGCGCGCCGCGTCGGCGAACCGCCTGCCGTCGACGTGCTCGCCCGGCGAGGCCCGACGAAGAGATCGCCCGGCCGGACCTCGCGCGAGTCGATGACGACCCGCGGCGCGTCACCCGCCGCCGCGCGCTCGAGCCACGCCCTCACGCCAGGACCTCCGCCGCGACCACGCGGTCGTCGAACGGCTCCTTGCGCCCGCCGGCGAACTCCTGGCCCTGCTCGTGGCCCTTGCCGGCGATCACGACGACGTCGCCCGGCTCGGCCAGCTCGATCGCCCGCGCGATCGCCGCGCGGCGGTCGACCTCGCGCTCGTGCGGCGCCGTGCATGCCGGCCTCGATCTCGTCGAGGATCGCCTCGGGGTCCTCCGAGCGCGGGTTGTCGGAGGTCACGATCGCGACGTCGGCCAGCCGCCCGGCGATCTCCCCCATCAGCGGCCGCTTGGCGCGGTCGCGGTCGCCGCCGGCGCCGAAGACGCAGATCACGCGGCCGGCGCCGGCCAGCTCGCGCGCCGCCCGCAGCACGTTGTCGAGCGAGTCCGGCGTGTGCGCGTAGTCGACGAGCACCGTGAAGGGCTGGCCGGCGTCGACCGGCTCGAAGCGGCCCGGCACGAGCCCGACGCGCGCCGACGCGCCTCCGGCGGCGAGCGTCGACGCCCAGCGCCCGCGCCGCCGCGAGCGCGCCCAGCGCGTTGAGCGTTGAAGCGCCCCGGCAGCGGGACCCGCACGTGGCCGCGGAGCGTGATCCGGCCCGTAGTCGGCGCTCGTCGTCGAGCCCGAACGTCACGCAGTCGAACTCCTCCGCGAGGCGGCGCCCGTACGGGTCGTCGACGTTGACGATCCGCGCGCCCGCGTCCGCCGCCTCGAACAGCCGGCGCTTGGCCTGGAAGTAGGCCTCCATGTCCGGGTGGAAGTCGAGGTGGTCCTGCGTCAGGTTGGTGAACACGGCGACGGCCCAGTGGATCGCGTCCGCGCGGCGCAGCTCCAGCGCGTGCGAGGAGACCTCCATCGCGCACGCCTCGTCGCCCGCCGCCAGCATCTCGCGCGAAGGTGCGCTGCAGATCGATCGCCTCGGGCGTCGTGTGCTTGACCGCGCGCTCCTCGCCGCCGACGACCGACTTGACGGTCCCGAGCAGGCCGGTCTGCACGCCGCCGCCTCGAGCAGGTCGCGCATCAGGAAGGCCGTCGTCGTCTTCCCGTTGGTCCCCGTGATGCCGACCGTGCGCAGCCGTGCGGTCGGGTCGACCCGGCGAAGCGCGCGGCGGCCGACCGCCATCGCCGCGCGGACGTCGTCCACCAGGACCTCGGGGACGCCGAGGCCCAGCGGCCGCGCGACCACGAGCGCGACGGCGCCGCGCGCCACCGCGTCGGGCGCGAAGTCGTGGCCGTCGCGCGTGAAGCCGGGCACGCAGAAGAACAGCGTCCCGGGCTGCACGGCGCGGTTGTCGAAGGCCAGATCGGCCACCTCGACGCCGGCCGGCCGCTCGCCGAGCAGCTCGCGAAGGTCCATGCGCGGCAGAGTCTACGTGCGCGACGGGGACGGGCTCGGGACGGCGGCCCGCCGCCACGGCGCCCGGCCCTCCGCCGCCAGCCACGAGCCGGCCAGGATCAGCACCAGCCCGCCGATCGCGCGCGGCCGTGACCGGCTCGTCCAGGAAGATCGCCCCGTAGGCGACCGCGAAGCCCGGCGCCAGGTAGGCGACGACCGACGCCTTGGCCGCCCCGACCTCGGTGATCAGCGTGTAGAAGATCGAGAACGCGACGCCGGTGCCGAGCAGCCCGAGCGTCAGCACGCCGCGCGCGGCCTTGAACGACGGGAACGTCCGTCGGCAGCTGGAACAGCGCGATCGGCAGCACCATCAGCGCGCTGATCGTCATCGTCGCCGCCGCCACGCCGATCGGGCGGGACGCCGAGCAAGCGCCGGCGCAGGTAGAGCGCGCCGAGCGCGTAGCCGAGCGCCGCGCCCACGACCATCGCGCCGCCCAGCGCCTCCGTAGCCCGAGCCGGTCAGGTCGACGCCGAACAGCAGGCCGACGCCGACGATCCCGACGCCGATGCCGCCCAGCGCCCACGGCGCGATCTGCGCCTCCTGGCCGACGCCCGGCGGTCACCAGCAGCGCGGTGAAGATCGGCGACGCCGCGACCAGGATCCCGGTCAGCGACGACGAGATGTGGTCCTCGCCGTAGGTGAGCAGGACGAACGGGACCGCGACCTGCATCGCGCGCGAGCACCGCCAGCGGCCGCCCGCGCGCCGCGCAGCGGCGCCAGCGCGCCGGCGCTGCGCGCGCCAGCGGCGAGCAGCACCGCGCGCCGAGCGCCAGCCGGACGAGACCAGGAAGACCGGCTCGAGGATCCTCGAGGCCGAGCTTGATGAACAGGTACGACGCGCCCCACGATGAGCGCGAGCAGTCCACATCAGCGATCCAGGCGCGGCGGTCCACGTCGCCGAGCGTCGCAGACGCGCCGGGCCGCGCGCCAGCGCGATCTGCTGGGGTCAGCGTATTAGCGGCCAAGGCGCACGTGGTCTACGGCAGGACGCGGGCGACGACGGCCGCGCCGTCCACGCCGCGCGGCAGCGTGCCGAACGCGCGGCCGCGGGCCTCGCCGAGGCGGCCGGCGCAGAACGCGTCGGCCACGGCGCGGCGGCGCGGTGCGCACCAGCAGCGACGCCTGGAAGGCGAGCGCGAGGTCCTCGACGACGCGCGCGGCGCCTGCCACTGCGCGTCGTCGGCGAGGCCGGCGAGCGTCCCCGGCAGCGCGTCGAGGTGCGCGTCGAGCCGCGCGTTGGCGCCGCGGCCAGCTCGCACTCGGCGAGGAAGTGCCGGCAGGCCCTCGGGCTCGCGCGCCATCGCGCGCAGGACGTCGAGCGCCATCACGTTGCCCGAGCCCTCCCAGATGCCGTTGACGCCGACGTCGCGCAGGATCGCCGGCATCGGCGCCCTCCTCGACGTAGCCGTTGCCGCCGTGGCACTCCAGCGCCTCGGCGATCATCGGGATCGAGCGCTTGCAGACCCAGTACTTCAGGACGGCGGTGCCGAAGCGGCGCATGCTAGCGTGTCGCCCTCGTCGTAGGCGCGCGCCAGCCGCAGCGCGGTCGCCGTCGCGGCCTCGGACTCCAGCGCGAGGTCGGCGAGCACGTTGACCATCAGCGGCTGGTCGATCAGCAGCGCGCCGAACGCGGAGCGGTGGCGGGCGTGGTTGACCGCCTCGGCGACCGCGCGGCGCATGGCCGACGCCGTCCCGATGACGCAGTCCAGCCGCGTGTGGGTGACCATGTCGATGATCGTCGCGCACGCCGCGGCCCTCCTCGCCGAGCAGCCGCGCCGGGCGCGGCGCGGAACTCGACCTCCGACGACGCCAGCGAGCGCGTGCCGAGCTTGTCCTTCAGGCGCTGGATCTCCATGCCCGGCCCGCGCTCGACCACGAAGCACGACGAGGCCGGCCGTGCGCCTGGGCGAGCACGAGGAAGACGTCGCACATCGGGTGCGAGCAGAACCACTTGTGGCCGGTGATCTCCCACCAGCCGCCGCCGGAGGTCCACGGCCTGCGTGGTGTTGGCGCGCACGTCGGAGCCGCCCTGCTTCTCGGTCATCGCCATGCCGCACAGCGCGCCGCCGTCGTAGTCGCGGCAGCCGTCAGCCGCGGCTCCCACTCGGCCGCGATCTCGGCGTTGTGGCGCAGCGCGGGGATCGCCGAGTAGGTCATCGAGACGGGGCACATGACGCCGCCGTTGAGCTGCGACCAGACGATGCTCCAGCGCCGCGCGCGCGACGTGCGCGCCGGGCTGCGGCGACGCGCCACGGCAGCGAGTGGATCTCGCGCTCGACGGCGCCGCGCAGCAGCCAGTGCCAGCTCGGGTCGTAGTCGACGTCGGTCGACGCGGTTGCCGTAGCGGTCGTGGGTGCGCAGCCGCGGCTCGTTGCGATCGGCCCGGCGGCCGTGCTCCTGCGCCTCGGCCGAGCCGGCGACGGCGCCCGCCTCGTGCAGCCGGTCGACCGCCCAGCCCGCCGCCCTCGCGCTCGACGGCCTCCCGCAGCGGCAGGTCGGTCGCGAAGAGGTTGACGTCCACGAGCGGCGGGACCTGGTTGAGGACCTCGTGGGTCCCCCGCGACGGGCGTCTCAAGGCAGGGACATGGGCGCTCCTCGGATGGCGTTGACGACAGAAGCGCTGCAGGATGCGCGACGAGCTCGTCCGGGTCGCGGTCGCGGCTGGGCCAGCGGGCCGACGAGCGCCTCGCCGAGCGCGCCGACGAGCGGCGGCGGCGACGACCGGGTCGCGGCTCGATCCGAGGGCGCGCATGCGAAGACCTCCGCGTAGGCGCGGCGGAAGGCGAGGCGCTCGGCCTCGACCGCCGGGTCGCGCGGCTCGGCGATCAGCGCGTAGGCGCGCACGGGCGCGGCCAGCGCGCGGCGAACGAAGACCTCGACGGCCCTCCTCGACCGAGTCCGGCCGCCGCCGACGGCGTCGACCTCGCGCTGGGAGGCCCGGCGGAACGCCTCGGCGAGCAGCTCGGCCTTCGACGGGAAGTGGCGGTAGACGGAGCCGGTGGCTACGCCGGCGCGCGCCGCGACGGCGCGAAACGGAGGCCGACGCGAAGCCGCCCTCGGCGAGCTGGTCATGCGCGGCCCGCAGGATCCGGTCGCGGTTGTCGGCGGCGCGCGCTCGCGTCCGTTCGGTCGGCCGGTACGGCATCGTCTGAAGAAGTGAACCACGATTCACTTCTTCTCGCAACCCGGCTCAGTGTCGGATGGCTCCTCGACTTGGTGACGAGCTTCGCCTTGACACCGTCGCTGCTGCGCCCCCGGGCCTTGATCGTCACCTTGACCGGCGGCGCGCCGATGTTCTTGAAGCGGATGCGCTTGAGCTTCTTGCCCTGACCGCTGAACTTCGCGGAGGTGCCGCCGACGCCCCGGGCGCCGGCTCGAGCCTGCAGGCGGACCTTGCCCGCGGTGTTGAAGCGAGACGTCGGACCTGCTGGCCCATCTCACCGACCCGCCGCCGAGCAGCGAGATCTTGACCTTGGGCGTGACGGTGAGCCGCCGCCGCCGCACCGCGCCGCAGCACCGCCGCCGCGTCGGACGTCGCCGCGCCGTCGCCGTCGCAGTTGCCGTGGCCTGGCCGTGGCGCGTCGACGTCGCGGCAGGTGTGGCCGTCGGCGTGCCGTAGCCGACCTGCGACGGCTTGGCGGACGCCTCGCGGCCCGACGCCAGCGCGACGATCGCCAGGAGGCCGAGGATCAGGCCGAGGGGAAGGAAGGAGCGCACGCAGATGCCTAATGGCGGATCGTCTTGCGCTTCTTGACGACCGCGGCCTTGCGGCCATTCGTGCTGCGCCCGCGGGCGGTGATGGTGACCTTCACCGGCGGCTCGCCAGGTTCTTGAAGCGGATGCGCTTGAGCTTCTTGCCCTTCTCGGCGAACTTGGCGGAGGTGCCGCCGACGCCCTTGCCGCCCGCGCGTGCCTGGAGGCGGACCTTGCCGGCGCGTGTTGAAGTGGACGCGCACCTGCAGGCCGGTCTTGACCGAGCCGCCGCCGAGCAGGGCGATCTTGGCCTTGGGCTTTGCGTCGATCCGCCGCCGCCGCCGCCACCGCCGCCGCCACCACCGCCGCCGCCGCCGCCGCCGGGCGCGGCGGTCGGCGCCGGGCGTGCGCCGGTCGGCGTGCCGTAGCCGACCTGCGCCGACGACCGTCCCGCCCCCGGACGTGAGGGCGACGAGACGAAGAGCGCCGAGGACCAGGCCGAGACGGCAAGAGCACGCATAGGCCGCTGATCCTACGTCGCAGGTAGGCCTGCCGCACTTAGCCGGGCGGGATGCGCAGGTAGTTCAGCGAGAAGCTCATGATGTCGCGCCAGGCCGGCGCGGCCACCGAGCCGCCGTAGATGTCGCCCTGCGGCTCGTCGACCATGACGAGGGTGAGCAGCTCCGGGTCCTGCGCCGGCGCGAAGCCGACGAACGAAGCGACGAACTTGGAGTCCGAGTAGCCGCCGTAGATCGGGTCCGGCTTCTCCGCGGTGCCGGTCTTGCCGGCGAGCACGTAGTTCTCGATCGCGGCGCCGGAGGCCGTGCCGCCCGGGCCGAGGACGCCCTCGAGCATCGTCGCGCATCTGGCGCGCGGTCTTCTCGGAGAGGATGCGCTTGCCCTTGGGCGTCGGCGTCTCGGCGTCCCCCGACCGCCTTGACGATGCGCGGGGAGCGCAGGATGCCGCCGTTGGCGATGGCGGCGTAGGCCTGCGCCATCTGCATCGGCGTGACCGCCTCGCCCTGGCCGATCGGCAGGTTGCCCATCGAGGAGCCGGAGTAGTTGTCGAGGTCGAGCACGATGCCGGTCTGCTCGCCCGGCAGGTCGACGCCAGTGGTCGAGCCGAAGCCGAAGCGGCGAATCCATTTGTCGAAGAGCGTCGCGCCGAGGCGTTGGCCGATCATCACGGTGCCGACGTTGGAGGAGACCTTGATGATCCCGCGGCCGTCTGCGTGCCGTAGGAGCCGTCGTGCGCCTCCCCGATCCAGCGGTCGGCGACCAGGATCTGCGACGGGAAGCTGGAACACCTCGTCCGGCGTGACCTTGCCCGTCCTGCAGCGCGGCGGCCATGGTGAACGCCTTGAAGGTCGAGCCCGGCTCGTAGGAGGTCTGCACGGCGCGGTTCTGGCGCGGCCCAGTTCGGGCGCATCCTCGACGTTGTTGGCGTCGACGCGCGGCCAGTTGGCGACCGCGAGCAGCTCGCCGTCGTGCGGGTTCATGACGATCGCGGTCGCGCCCTTGGCCGGCTGGTAGCGCTCGCCGACCTCGGCGAGGATCTCCTCCGTGCGCTCCTGGATGCGGGCGTCGATCGTCAGCTCGAGGTCGTGGCCGGGGACGGCCGTGCGCTCCTCGTCGAGCTGGATCGGGTCGCCGAGGGCGTCCTTGACCAGCAGGCGCTGGCCGTCCTCCCCGTGCAGCTCGGCGTCGTGCTGGTGCTCGAGGCCCGCGAGCCCGGTGTTGTCCGTGCCGGTGAAGCCGAGCAGCTGCGAGGCGAGGAACTCGCGCGGGTACGTGCGGATCGCCTCATCGATGTACTCGAGGCCGGCGAGGCCGAGGTCCTTGACCTTCTCCGCGTCCTCGAGCGGGAGCTTGCGGGCGAGGTAGACGAAGCCCGTGTCGGTCCGCGACAGATCGGCGAGCACGTCGGCCTCGTCGCGGTGCAGCAGCGGCGCGAGCTTCTGCGAGGCGTCCAGCGGGTCCTCGATCAGGTACGGCGTCGCGGCGATCGTCATCGCCGGCTGGGAGACCGCGAGCTGCTCGCCGTGGCGGTCGGTGATCGCCCCGCGCGGCGGCGGGGACGCTGATCGTGGTGCGCTGCTGGACCGACGCGCGCGTCGGAGAGCGTGTTGGCCCGGACGACGCCGAGCCACAGCGCCTTGGTGGCCGCGAGACGCGAGCCCGACGAGAAAGAGGGCGAAGACGAGGCCGACGCGGCGGTCGATCAGCCTCACGGAGCTGTCGCCGCTCCGGTGGCGGTCGGCGGTGTAGTCGTCCACCGGCGGGGCCGCGGTGGCGACCGGCTCGACGGTCGGTGCGGTGGTGACGACGGGCTCGGCCGTGGCGACGGGCTCCTCGGGCACCACGGCGTGGTCGGCACCGGAGCGACCGGGGCGGTCTCGGCCTCGACGCGCGGCCGCGGCGGCGGTGGCCGCGTCCGGCGGAGCGCCGCCCGAGGCGATGATGCCGAGGGCGATGTCGCTGACGGCGCGGTCATGTTGTCGACGGCGCGCTCGGCGTCGATGCCGCCGCGCGCGGTGAGGAAGCCGACGTCGCCGGCGTCCGGCGAGACCAGGCCGCCGGCGACCGCGGCCTCCTCGATGCGCACGCCGCTGGAGAGCTCCGCGACCTCCTGGCCGAGCAGCGCGTTGGCGTGCTCGAGCTCGGTCGACTGCGCGACGGACGAGCCGATGCCGGCGTTCATGCCCAGCAGGGAGACCTGCATGAAGACGATGCCGCCGAGCGCGATGCCGAGCAGCCAGATCCACGCGCGGCTGCGCAGCAGCGTGTCGAGCAGCCGGTGGTCGGGCAGCGCGCGCAGCGTCGCGCCGAAGGTCGGATGCGGAACCGAGACGCGGCGTGTTCGGGCCGCGGGCGCCCGGGAACGGGCACGGGGACGGGCGGACGGGGCCGGAGACGCGGCGCGGGGTGCGCCGGCACCGCGCGCCGGGCGACGGCTCCACGGGCGCGGCTCACAGCTTCACCGCCGTCGCGCAGACGCGCGGAGCGCGCGCGCGGGTTGCGCGGCGATCTCGCCGGGCGTCGGCACCACGCCGCCGCGGCCGATCAGCTCGGCCTCCGGCTCGTGGCCGCAGACGCAGATCGGCAGATCCGGCGGGCACACGCAGCCCTGGGCACGATCGGCGAGGAAGCGCTTGACGCGCCGGTCCTCGAGCGAGTGGAACGAGATCGCGGCGAGGCGGCCGCCGGTCGCGAGCAGCTCCCAGGCCAGCGGCAGCGCCGCGTCGATCTGGGCCAGCTCGTCGTTGACGGCGATCCGCAGCGCCTGGAAGGTGCGCTTGGCGGGATGGCCGCCGGCGAAGCGCGCGGGCGCGGGGATCGCGGCCGTGATCGCGTCGACGAGCTCGAAGGTGGTCTCGAGCGGGCCGCGCGGCGGACGATCTCGCGAGGCGATCCGGTTGGCGTAGCGCTCCTCGCCGTAGTCGCGGATGACCTTGGCGAGGCGGCGCTGGTCCCAGGTGTTGACGGCGTCGTGGGCGGACTCGCCGTGGTCGCGGGTCCATCCGCATGTCCAGCGGCGCGTCGTAGGCGTAGGAGAAGCCGCGCTCGCGCTGGTCGACCTGCATCGAGGACATGCCGAGGTCGAGGTAGACGGCGTCCGCGCGGATGCCCTCCGTCGGCCAGGTCGGCGAGGCCGGTGGCGAAGTCGCGCGCGCACGAAGCGCACGCCGAGACTCGGCGGCGGCTCGTGAGCCTCGGCGCTCGGGTCGCGGTCGATCGCGATCAGCGTGCCGGCTCGGCCCGATGCGGTCGGCGACCAGGCGCGCGTGGCCGCCCGCACCGAGGGTGCAGTCGACGATCGTCTGGCCCGGCTGCGGATCGAGTGCCTCGATCAGCTCGCCGGCCAGGACCGGAACGTGCTCGCGCGTCATCTCAAGCAGGATGGCCAACGTTTGCGATGTGGTCAGCCGCCCTGGAGACCAGGTCGGTGTTGTGGCTTTCCCAGGTCGCCGCGTCCCACAGCTCCAGGCACTCGCCCGCGCCGATCACGGTCACGTCCTTGGCGATCCCCGCGTGCTGCCGCGAACTTCGGCGGCACCATGATCCGGCCGGCCGAGTCCAGCTCGGTCGCCGTCGTGTTGCCGTAGAAGAGGCGCTTGAGCTCGCGGGCCTCCGTGCTGAACGGGTTCAGCGGCGCCAGCGCCTGCTGCACCAGCTTCGAGTGTTCGTCCGACGGCCAGACCTGCAGGCAGCTCTCGAACCCGATCGAGAGGGTGACGCCATCCGCCAACTGTGCGCGTGCCTTCGAAGGAACCGTCAGCCGGTTCTTCGAGTCCAGCGAGTGATCGTGAATGCCGTGGAAGGGCAAGGCGCATGACAGGGCGAAGACGAGGGACTCAGTCGATCCGGGGTGGCGGAGTGGGAGGAGCCCCGCCACCCCGGACCGGCTTGTCCCGAGGAGTTGTAGCCCACTTCGTCCCACAACGCAACACTTTGCGCAACTTTCGTCCCACCACGTCCTCACTCGGACACGCCGGACTAATTGATTTACCTGCATTTGCCAGGCATCCTGCGCCCGGGATACGGTTCCGCACATGCGCTTGCAGAGGTTGGTTCCGGTCCTCCTGGCCGCGGTTGCGGTGGCGGGATGTGGCGGCGACGACGACGCCGGCACGCAGACGGTGGCGGGCGGTGGGACGGATCCCGCGCAGGCGATTCCGGCCGACGCGCCGGTCTTCCTCGAGGCCGTCGTGCGCCCCGAGGGCGACCAGGGCGAGAACGTCGACGCCCTGCTCGAGCGCTTCCTCGGCGACAAGTCGCTGACCGACCTGCTCGACGAGCAGTTGTCGAAGGAGGGCCAGAGCTACGCCGAGGACATCGAGCCGTGGCTCGGCTCGGAGAGCGCGATCGGCGTCTACAACCTGACGGCGGACGAGCCCAGCTTCATCGTGTCCGTGGCGGTGACCGACGCGGAGGCCGCCGAGACGGCGATCTCCGAGAGCGAGGACACCAAGCCCGGCGGCAAGCTCGGGGACCTCCAGAGCTACCAGTCCGCCGACGACGCGGTGGCCGTGGTGACCGAGGATCTGCTGCTCGTAGGCCAGAGTGAAGACGACCTGCAAGGCGCGCTGGACTCGCTCGAGGCCGACAGCCTGGGCGATTCCGAGCGCTTCATCGACGCGCTCGACGAGCTGCCCGAGGAGCGGCTCGGCGCGCTGTACATCGACACCGCCGCCTTCGTCGAGCTCGCCCAGCAGGACCCGGCGCTCGACCCCGCCGGCAAGCAGGTGCTCGAGCAGTTCCTCGGCGACGGCACGCCGATCACCGGCGCCCTCGTGGCCGAGCCGGACGCGGTTCGCGGCGAGTTCCGCCTCGTCCACCGAGGGCTTCGGGCCCTTCGGGTCGCTGATCAGCGGCGAGTCGCCCGACCTGCTCGCCGACATGCCCGCGCAGAGCTGGTTCGCGCTGGGCTACAAGGACGTCGGAGCGACCGATCAAGAAGACGATCGAGACCTTCGCCGGTGCGCTCGGCGGCGCGGCCCTCACCGGGCAGTTCGAGCAGCAGACCGGGCTCAACCTCGACCGGGACGTCTTCAGCTGGATCGGCGACCTCGCGGTCTTCGTCCGTGGCGACGCGATCCCGAACCTCGACGGCGCGGTCGTCATCCAGGCCAGCGACGAGGACGCGGCGAAGGAGGCGCTCCCGAAGCTCATCGCCGGCGGCAAAGCGCAACGGCGCACCGGTCAGCGAGACGAGCATCGACGGCGCCGACCAGCGCGTGGACGCTGCCGCTGGGGATGCCGAACGGCCCGCTGGTCGTCGCCTCCGGCAACGGCCGCGTGGTCTTCGCCGTCGGCGAGCTGGCCGCCGAGGACGGGCTCAACGCTTCGGAGACGATCAAGGACTCCGGCCTCTACGACCGCGCGTCGGACGCGATCGACGGCGTCGCGCCCTCGTTCATCCTCGACTACGCGGGCATCATCCTGCTGGCGGAGTCAGATGGGGCGATCGACGACCCGGAGTACGCCGAGGTGCGGCCCTACCTCGAGATGCTCGACCTCGTGGTCGCCGGCTCCGAGGTCGACGACGACGAGTTCCGCTCGCTCTTCGCCATCAAGGTGAAGTAGCGGTCACGCATACGCCCGAGGGTGCGCGCGACCGGCACGAGGCCGGCGGCGCACCCGTGGCGGGCGACGTGGAACGAGCGTGCCGGCGAGCACGCGCAGCTCGGCGCTCATCGGCGGCGCCGTCCCCTTGCGCACGTCGTAGGCGCGCGCGGCGCGGCCGCGGTGGTAGGCGCCGCGGGCGAGCGCGCGCAGCCGGGCGTCGTCGCCGGCGCGGCGGTGGTCGACGCCGGCGGCGGCGACGTAGCGGACCCGCCCGCCCTGAGCCTTCAGCCGCCGCTGCCAGTCCTCCTCGTCGCCGCAGTGGTTGATCGTCTCGTCGAAGGGCCCGACGGCCTCGAAGGCCGAGCGGCGGATCGCGAAGTTCGCGCCCCAGGCGAAGTCGGCGTCGCGGTCTGCGGACCGAGCTCCAGCGCGGTGACCGGGGCGTCCTGCGGGCGGCCGCAGCCGTGCGGCGCGGGCCCTCGAGGCGCGGGCGGATCGGGCCGCCGAAGCAGCGCGACGTCCGGGTGCGCCTCGGCCGCAGCCAGAGGGCGGTCCGCCAGGTCGGCCACAGCTCGACATCGTCATCGAGGAAGGCGAGCAGGTCGCCCGCGGCGAGCGCTGCGGCCCGGTTGCGGGCGGCGTTGATGCCCTGCGGCGCTGCCGAGCACCTCGACCCGCGCACCGTGCGCCTCGGCGATCGGATCCGGGCCGTCGACGACGACCACGATCTCGCCGGCGTGCTGGGCGCGGATGGACGCGAGCGCATGCTCCAGGTAGGCCACGCGGCCGGTGGTCGGGATGAGAACGGACAGCTCCACGGCGCACAGTGTGCGTCACACGGCGTCGAGCAGCGCGGGCGCCAGCGCCGCGGCGACCAGCAGCATCACGCTCGGAACCAGCAGCAGCGCGACGATCAGCTGGATCTTCGGCGCCGCGCGGGCGGCGGCTTCGGCCCGCGCGCGGCCACGCGCCTCGCGGGCGTCGCGGGCCAGCGCACCCAGCGCCTCGGCGGGCGGGGTGCCGAGCCGGTCCGCCCGCTCGAGCACGGTCACGACGGCCCCCATCCCGTCGACCGGGACACGCCGGCGCAGGCCGGCGAGCACCTCCCGCCGGGGCACGCCGAGGCCGCTCCGGGTCGCGGCTCGCGCGAGCTCGGCGGCGAGCGTGCCGCGGTGGCGGTGGCCGACCTCGGCCAGCGCGCGGGTCGGCGGCATGCCCGCTTCGAGCGTCACGCGCAGCAGGTCGAGCACGTCGGGCAGCTCGATCGCGATCGCCTGCGCGCGGGCACGCGTGCGCAGGAGCAGCCAGACGTCGAGGGCGAGGTAGCCGGCGGCCGCTGCGGCGGGTGGCACGAGCAGGCCGAGGCGGCCGGGCGCGGTGGTGGCGAGCAGCAGGCCGGTGAGCGCGCCGACCGCCGCGCCGCCCGCCTTGAGGGCGCCGGCGTCGGCCAGGCTCAATGGTGAGCCGGCCGCTTCGAGGCGGTCGCTCAGGTCCTTTGGCATTGAGGGAGAGCCCAGGCGGTGCCCGAGGACGATCAACGCGCGGCGGGTCCGGCCGCGGCGGGGCCGCGCGCGGCGCACCGGCGAGCTCGACGATCCCGGCCGCGAGCAACGCGCCCGCCGCGAACGCGCACCGCGATCAGAGACCCGTCTGTGTCGCGCTTGGTGTGGATATTCGACCGCCGGGCGACACGCTTCGATGCTCATGGGGCGGCGAGGCGGCGGGTGATGGCGCGGACGGCGACGAAAGCGACGGCCTGGAGCAGCGCCGCGAGGACGACCATCACGAGCGAGAGCGGGTTGCTCAGCAGGCCGGCGGTGAAGCCGGGGCTTGCGAGCTCGGCCAGGACGACCGCGCCGAGCGGGAGGCCGGCGACCAGGCGCGCGGTGAAGCGCGCCTGCGCCGTCGCCGCGCGGGCGTCCTGATCGACGCGGGCGGCGGCCTCCTGCGCGGCGGCCAGGTCCCGCAGCAGCCCCGGCAGGTCGCCGCCCGCCGATCGCTGGACCAGCACGGCGGCCACGAGCGAGTCCCACGCCCTCCCACCCGCACGCGCACGGAGGCCGAGCAGCGCCTGCGTCGGTGGACGCCCCCGCCTCGAGCTCCTTCCTCAATGCCCGTAGTTCATGCCCCACCGGCCCATCGAGTCCCGCGCCGGCTTCTCCCAACGCCGCACGGACCGAGCGTCCCGAGCCCAGGGCCGCCGCCAGCGCCCGCGCGGCCTGCGGCGCGCCGAGCGCAAGCTTCTCCCGGTACGCCTTCCTTCGATGAGAAAGCAGTCCCGTAGCGACCGCGGGGCCGGCGACCGCCGCCAGCGGCACCGACGACCGGTCCGGCCACGATCCACCCGCCCGCCAGAAGGCCGCCGCAGACCAAGATCGCGAGCCGCCGCTGCTCGGGCGCGCTGGGCAAGCGCCCCTCCCGCCGCGCACGCCCGAGCGGCCGCACCGCCACGTCCACCCACTCGATGACCCGGACCCGCTCCACCGCTGCGAGCAACTCCCACACGCCGGCCACGGCCTGCGCAGCCGCCGCCGCGAACGCCATCAGCGCGGTCACGCCGCCAGCCGTCCCGCCAGCCGGTCCGACAGCGCCGCCCGCCAGCGCGGGCGGCCGTCGCGCAGCGTGTACAGCGTGCGGACGCCGGCGCCGCCGGCGACGCGCACGACCTCGGCGACCTCGGTGACGACGCGGCGCGCCGTCGGGCTGGCGCGCCTGGCAGACGACGAGGTGCAGCGCGTCGGCGACCTGCTCGCGGATCGCGTCGTGCGGCAGGCCGACGCCGGCCATCAGCGCGAGCGTCTCCAGGCGCCGCAGCGCCTCGGCCGGCGAGCCGGCGTGCACGGTGCACAGCGAGCCGTCGTGCCCGCAGGACAGCGCGCCGAGCATGTCGAGCGCCTCCGGCCCGCGGACCTCGCCGACGACGATCCGGTCGGGCCGCATGCGCAGCGCGTTGCGGACGAGCGCGCGGATCGTCACCTCGCCGCGGCCCTCC
The DNA here is from genome assembly GCA_963759945.1 of uncultured Solirubrobacteraceae bacterium. Taxonomy (GTDB): domain Bacteria; phylum Actinomycetota; class Thermoleophilia; order Solirubrobacterales; family Solirubrobacteraceae; genus DATLGB01. Next base: position 156,573 of record CAVXBH010000034.1, read on the forward strand.
AGCGACGGCGGCCGCGCCTCGAGCCGGACGACGTGCGGCTGCGGCAGCCGCAGCTCGGCGGCGTCCTCGATCGTCACGATCCGCTCGCCGGGGTCGAGGAACTCCCCGAGCACGTTCGAGCGTCGTGGTCTTGCCGCTGCCCGTGCCGCCGCAGACGAGCACGTTGCAGCGCCCGCGGACGGCGCGCGGCGAGGAAGTCGAGCAGCGGCGGCGTCAGCGTGCCCGCCGCCACGAGGTCCGCGCCGGTGAAGGCGCGGCGCCGGAAGCGCCGGATCGTCAGCGCCGGCCCGTCGACCGCGAGCGGCTGGATCACGACGTTCACGCGCGAGCCGTCGGGCAGGCGCGCGTCGGCCATCGGCTGGGCCTCGTCGACCCGGCGGCCGGCCGGCGCGAGCACGCGCTCGATGACGTCGCGCAGCGCCGCCAGGTCCGGCGAAGGCGACCTCCGTCGCGCTCGAGCCGGCCCGCCCGCTCGACCCACACCGGGGCGAGGCCGGAGACCATGATCTCGTCGACCGCCGGGTCCTCCAGCAGCGCCTGCAGCGGACCGAGGCCGAGCGCCCGCTCCGTCACCCGCCGCGTCAGGTCGGCGCGCGCCGCGGCGTCGAGCAGCGGCGCCTCGCGCTCGACGAGCGCCGCGATCCGCGCCTCGGCCGGCTCGCCGCCGCGACGGCGCGTCGACGAGCCGGTCGCGCAGGTCGTCCGCGAAGCGGTCCAGTGCGTCGCTCATCGCAGTCCCTCCCCCACGGCGATCGGTCCGCGGACGCCGGTGTCGCCGGCCGCGCGCGGCAGCAGCCGCAGCTCGCGGGCGAACGACTGCGCCGCGGTCAGGTAGACGGCCTGGCGCAGCGTGACCCGCAGCGTCGCGGCGATGCGCGCCGCGCCCGTGGCGTCGCTGGTCGGCCGCGCGGCGAGCACCTCGACGTCCTGCAGCGCCAGCCGCGTCCCCGACCCCTCGCGCGTCACGAGCACGTCCACGCGCGAGCCGGCCGCGACGAGCTCCGCCGAGCCCGCAGCCACGATCTCGACCGCCCGCTCGCCGCGCTGCACGAGCGCGCCGCCCGGCGTCGACTCGCCGGCCGTCAGCGCGGCGGCGGTCACGTACGCGCCGCGCGGGATCCGCACGGCCGGCACCGCGCCCGCCACGTCCCCCGGTGCGGCCGCGGCGTCGACCGGCGCCCAGCGCGCCGGCACCTCACGCGGCTTCGACGTCACCGAAGCGGACGGCGCGTGCCCGGCTCGAGGTCGCCGCGCGCGACGAGCACGGGGACGAGCGGCGCCAGCCGCGCGTCGAGCGCGGCCTCGCGCCGGCGCACGTCGGCGGCGGCCAGCGACCCGAGGATCAGCGCCAGACCGACGAGCAGCAGGCCCCGTCGCCGGCGGCTCATCCGCGCACCGGCAGCTCGAGCACCACCGTCGCGCCGGACGCGCTCGGAGCGGCGAGCAGGCGCCCGCCGTGACGTTCGGCGATCGCCGACGCGATCGCGAACCCGTGCCCGCGCGCACCGCGGGGACGGCGCGCGAGCTCCGCGAGCGGCGCCTGCAGGCCCGGACCCTGGTCGCGGACCTCGAGTCGCAGCCGCTCCTCCAGGACGCGGGCGCGCAGCTCGACGAGCCCGGCGCCGTGCTCGAGCGCGTTGGCGAGCAGGTTCCCCACCGCCTGCGCGACGCGCGTCCGGTCGACGAGCAGCAGCCGGTCGTCGTCGGGCACGGTCACGCGGACGCCCTTGATCCGCCAGGAGGCGGCGAGCTGCTCGAGCAGGCTGCGGACCGCGACGACCTCCAGCCGATCGCGCGCCCGCGATCCGGACGCGGCGGCGGCGAGGTCGTCGACGGCAAGGCGCGCCCGCCGCAGCTGGAGGTCGAGCGCGTGGGCGGCGTGCGGCGCCAGGTCGCCCCGGTCGACCATGTCGTCGAGCAGCAGCAGCGCAACGGTCAGCGGTCCGCGGACCTCGTGGGAGGCGCGCGCCGCCAGCCGCGGCGCGCGCAGATGGGCGAGCGGGCTCGGCATGATCACGCCACCGCCGCGTCGGTCAGCCGGTAGCCGACGCCCCACACGTTGAGCACGAAGCGGTCGCCGGCGACGCCGAGCTTCTGGCGCAGCCGGCACGCGTGCGAGTCGAGCGTCCGCGTCGTGCCGTCCACCCGCCACCCCCAGACGTCCCGCAGCAGCTCCTGCTTGGTGAACACGCGGTTCGGGTCGGCGGCCAGCGCGGTCAGCAGCGCGAACTCCTTGGCCGACAGCGTCGACCGGCTCGCCGTGCAGGCGGACCATGCGCGTCGGCACGTCGAGCTCGAGCGCCCCGAGCCGCAGGCCCCGCCGCGTGACCGTGCCGCCGGCCGTGCGCCGCAGCAGCGCGCGGACGCGCAGCAGCAGCTCGGGGTAGTGGAACGGCTTGACCAGGTAGTCGTCCGCGCCGCGGTCCAGGCCCGCGCACGCGGTCGAGCTCCGACGCCCGCCCCGAAAGGACGAGGACGGGGTGCGTGCTCTCGGCTCTCGAGGAGATCGAGACCCGAGCCGTCGGGCAGCTCGACGTCGACGATCGCCACGTTGCAGGAGCGGTCCTGAAGGATGCGCCGTGCGTCACGCACGGATCCAGCCACGAGTAGCTCGAAGCCGTCGGCTGTGAGATTGTCAGCGAGGAACGTCGCCAGTTGGCGGTCGTCCTCGACCAGAAGAAGCGTGTCGTTCACGCTCCTCCTAGTCACCGGAGGGTCAATCTTCTCCGACTTTTTGCACGATCCGTGCCAACCGATGAACTGATGGAGGAGTCCGGACTAGGATGCCGACGCCTCGCCCGGGCACTTGGGAGTGCCGGGGCGATTCTTTCGTATGGACCAGCTACGACGCGGAAACTATGACTCTGGCCAGGACTACGTCCTGGAGTACGGCGAGTTGCGATTCACGTTCAATGAGCGTGACTTCGCCGAGCGCGTCGAGCAGGCGGGCGTCAAGCTCGGCTTCGTCGACCAGCGCCTCGACGGCCCCGAGCTCGAGGACCTCGTCAACCTGACCGTCAACGGCGAGGTGGCCGATCCGGCCTCCGCCCTGGGCGAGCACGTCAACGACTGCTGGCCCGAGATCGTCGGCCCCGCCGACCGCTCGCTGGTGCACTGGCTGCGCCGGCTCGTCTTCCGTTCCGCCTGGCTGGACCAGCGCGTCAAGGAAGGCGAGCTCGAGATCGTCTTCTGCGGCGAGACCCTCTCGTTCGGCTACGTACAGCCGGACCGCGACGCCGAGCCAATTGAGCTCTCTCCAGAGCCCAACTGGCACAAGGTCGCCTACAGCCCGCTGAATCGCGGACCTGGTCCGCTGATCGGACGGTCGCGGCGCGGGCTTCGGCGCGGGCCGCGGCGATCTTCTCCGCGCCGGCGTCGCCGACGAGCAGCTCGGGACGCATCGACCCGCTGGAGGCGAGGTCGAGGTTCGGGAAGCGGCGCAGGCCGGTGAGCGCGCCGTCGAGCGCGATCACGGTGGTCTCGCCGCCGAGCGGCGCGGCGGCCGACGCGATCACCGTGAGTGACCCGCCGTCGACGATGTTGCGGGCGGCGGCCATCGCGCGGCGCGCGACCTGGGCCGCGACGCCGTCGAGGGAGTCGATGATGACCACGGCGTCGTCACCGCGGGCGGCGACGCGGCGGCCGAGCTCGACGGCCTGCTCGATGGCCTGGCCCTGCGCGTCGGCGGAGGCGCCGAGGAAGACGCCGGCTGACGTCCTCGCCCCACTCGCCGGCCTCCTCGGGCCGGACGCCCGCGAGGACGACCTTCGTCTCGAGGCCCTCCGTCGGGAGCGCGGCGGCGATGCGGCGCAGCAGGTCGCACTTGCCCGACAGCGGACCGCCGCTGACGACGACGCGTGAGCCCTTGCCGAACGGCGTGAGCCACTGGACGGCGTTGATCGTCACGTCGTCGCCGGAGAGCTCGAGGCGCTCGGTCGGGAACGTGGCCTTGTGCTCGTCGAAGCGGGTGCCCTTGCCCTCGCCGGCGACCTCGTCGGCGGACTTGCCGTTGATCGTGTCGACGCGGACGAGCGACGGGTAGCGCTCGGAGCGGCGCGGCGAGCGGACGGGGCCGCTGACGCGGTCGCCCGAGACGAGCTCGCAGCGCTTGACCTGCGCGGCGGAGACGTAGACGTCGTCGTCGGAGGTGTCGGGGTGGTTCGGGCGGACGAAGCCGGAGCCGTTGTTCTGCAGCTCGATGATGCCCTCGATCGACTCGGCGGCGGCCGCGGGTGCGGCGGCCGGCTTGTCGTCGCCGGCACCGGCACCGGCGGACGAGCGGCGGCGGTTGCGCCCGCGGCGCGGCTCCTCCTCCTCTTCGTCGTCGGCCTTGTCGGCGGCCTCGACGGCGGCGGTGGTCTCGTCGTCGGCCTCGGCCGAACGGCGGGAGCGCGAGCGGCGGCGGCGCGGCTTGGGGGCGTCCTCGTCGGTGGCGCCGTCCTCCTCGGGAGCGGCCGGGGCCACTTCCTCACCGGTCTGGCGGGCGACGATCGCGTCGATCAGGTCTGCCTTGCGCAGGCGGCGGTAGCCGTCCACACCGAGCTGGTTCGCGATCACGTGAAGGTCGGCGAGCGGGCTGCCCTCGAGGGCATCGCGGTCGAGCACGGAAGTCATTCAGGGTCCTCCTGGAATTGGGTTCGTAGGCGTCCCGTCGCGTTGGACAGCGGCGGGGAACTGTCGGCGAACCCTAGCCGACGCGGCGGAGGTGCTCGGGGACGCGTGCGTCCGCGGGCAGCTCCGCCTCCCCGCGCAGGACGGCGCGGACGGCGAGGTAGTCGCGGACGGCGTCGACGTCGTGGACCCGCAGGTAGGTGGCCCCGGCGTCGACGCCGAAGCCGATCGCGGCGAGCGTCCCGGCGAGCCGCTCGCGCGGGCCGCGCTGCGACGATCGCGCCGACGAAGTCCTTGCGCGAGACGGCGAGCAGGACGGGTCGGCCGAGCGCCACCAGCGCGGGCAGGTCGCGCAGGATCGCCACGGTCTGGGCGGGCGTCTTGCCGAAGTCGGGCCCGGGGTCGAGGATCACGTCCTCGACGCCGAGCTCGGCGGCATGCGTCATGCGCTCGGAGAGCCAGCCGACGACGTCGTGCTCGCGGCGTGTCGTCGAGCGACTGCTGCTTGGGCGCCACCGGGGTGTGCATCACCACGAGCGCCGCGCCGGTGCGGGCGCAGACACGCGGCCAGCTCGTCGTCGGCGAGCCCGGAGATGTCATTGACGATCGAGGCGCCCGCCGCGACGGCGGCCGCGGCGACCGGTGCCTTGTAGGTGTCGACGGAGACCGTCGCGCCGAGCTCCCCGACCACCCGCTCGATCAGGACCGCGACGCGCTCGAGCTCCTCCTCGCACCGTCACCGCCGGCCGGTTGGTGACGTTGGACTCACCGCCGATGTCGAGCAGGTCGGCGCCCGCGGCCAGCAGCGCCTCGGCGCGGCGCAGGCGGTCGTCGAGCGTGCGGTGCTCGCCCGCGTCCGAGAAGGAGTCGGGCGTCGCGTTGAGGACGCCCATGATCTGTGCGGTCACGGCCGGTCATCCTCGCAGTTCGGCTCGTCCGGCGCGCAGAACTGCTCGCCGGGCGGGGAGATCTCGTCGACGGCTGTCGGCGTCCACGGAGCCCTCGCCGACGGCAGGGGCCGCGGGCGCGGGCGGAAGGGAGTCGTCGTCGCCACCACCGAACGCGATGGCCAGCGCGAGCAGCAGCGCGACCACCGCTCCGGCGGCAACCGCCAGCCGGCGCCGCTGAGGGCGGCGGCACCGGCGGGCCGGGCGCTGGCGACTCGGCGGAGGAGGCGGAGCGGTCGCCCAGCCGCGGCAGGCGAGGCGGGCGCTCTGCAGCGAGCGCCGCGCGAGCCGGCAGGGCTCGCACTCGGCGAAGTGGTCAGCGGCGCGGTCGAGGTCGCGTGCCGTGACCGGCTCGCCGTCCTGTTGGGCGGCAGGCGACCCGGCGCGCCGGCCCGCACTGCGGCGTCACGCGGTCCGGTGGCGGCGTGCCGTCGAGCTCCTCGGCGACCCGGAGCCGCGCCCCGACGAGGAGATCGGCGACCTGCTCGCGCCGGATGTCGAGCTCCGCCGCGATGTCGGCGTAGCTGGCCCCGTTGCGCTCGCGCCGCTCAAGGGCCGCGCGCTCGTCGCCGGCAGACCCTCCGAGGACCGTCTCGACGCGATCGGCGAGCGCGCGGCCATCAGACGAGCAGGCCTTCTGCCGCCGCTTCGGTGCGGAACGCCTCCGCCTCGGTGCGCACGCGCTCGTCGTCCCAGCCCATCTCTTCGCCGACGGCCTGCGCGACACGCAGCACGGTCTCCGGTTCCCCGAGCAGGGCGCGCGCGTCCAGCAGTGCCAGCCGGGTGCGGCGCAGCAGCACGTCGCCCACGGTCTGGGCCTGCTCGCGCCGGGCCGCGAAGACCGCCTCGGCCAGCAGGTCGGGATGCCCGGGCAGGATCGGCTGGGCCCACTCGCCGCGCTCGCGCGCCACGCCGAGCACCTCGTGCGCGGCGTAGCCGTAGCGACCGGCGAGGCTCGAGTAGGCGTCGTCGCGGACGCCCTCGACCCGCGGCAGGTCGATCCTCGGCAACGGCCATCC